>DASYJD010000104.1:0-303103 GCA_035996875.1 Thermoanaerobaculia bacterium | reverse complement strand
AGTCAGCTCCAGCCGAGGCCGCCACAATCCCAGGGCCATCAAGCGAAAGGTCAGCAAGTTTCCCACCCGTAGTCGAGCCAAAAGAACCCGGCCACGCTGGACTCAGATTCGGGCGGCCATCGTTATGTGAACAGCATTGGGCTTAGCTGTGATGCCTATCCGCTTAGCTGTGATGCCTGAAGGTTCAGCAGTGATGCCTAGCGGCTTAGCTGTGACGCCTCCCGGTTTAGTAGTGACGCCTCCCGGCTTACCAGTGATGCCTGAAGGCTTAGCTGTGATGCATGAAGGTTCAGCAGTGATGCCTAGTTACTTAGCTGTGACGCCTCCCGACTTAGCTGTAACGCCTAGCGGCTTAGCTGTGATGCCTCCCGTCTCAGCAGTGATGCCTGAAGGCTCAGCAGTGATGACGGCCAGGATGGCGATTCACGGGGGAGTTGCAGTACCGCAGACCGCGGCGTCAGAGATTCCGGCCAAGCCGGTCATGCCGCAAATCGGGAACGCAGCGAAGCACGGCAAGAGAGCAACGACGCCGGTCGCGGCGGCAGTGACTCCAGCGGAGATGGCAGCGGCGCGGAGCTTACCGGCGGCGATGCCGGCCGAAGCAGCAGGGCCACGGATCGGCGCGGCTGCGGCGCCTACCTGAGCCGTCTTGGCTCTCCCCTCGCCAGGAAACCGGAGAGAGGGGGGGAAGCGCCGGGCTTGGTCTCAATCGAGGCCGTACGGCACGCACCCGGTGGCGCAGGCCTTGGAGGCGTAGCAACCGTTGGAGTAGACGTGACCGTTCGAGCAGATCACTGGGCTGTAGACGTCGGGACACAGGACGTTGGGATTGCAGCCCGTGAACACCGCCTGCGACGGTGCCGGCAGGGCCAGAGTCCCCGTCACGAGAGCGGCGGCCAACGCGAGCTTCAGAGTTATCTTCTTCATAGGAATCTCCTTTCAACTCAGGGCGAATGAGGAGCCCGAGGACTCCGGGACCGGAGCCCGCGGGCAGCTTATGCAAACATTGTAACAGTCGAAGCTCGCCCGCGAGGTCACCGGCTTGACGGGCTGGCGGGGTCCGTCTTCGACCGGCGCTACGAGATGACCGTCGTCACCGACGAAGACGCCGCCCAGATCGAGCGGCTCAAGTATGTCCTCGCGCAATCGTGAAAGAAGGGCTTGTCGAATGGGTCCGCCAATGGCCCGGGGTACCTTCGGCGGCAGCGCTACTCGATGGCAAGCCTCTC
The DNA here is from genome assembly GCA_035996875.1 of Thermoanaerobaculia bacterium. Classification (GTDB taxonomy): domain Bacteria; phylum Acidobacteriota; class Thermoanaerobaculia; order Multivoradales; family UBA5704; genus DATARR01. The sequence continues at coordinate 301,874 of DASYJD010000104.1, read as the reverse complement.
ACCGGCCACTGGCTCGACCGCACCCAGGAATTCGCCGCTCGCCTGCGAGGAGAGGATGTCGGTCCGATGCGCTACGCGACCGTCGAAACGGTGACCTTCTCCCCCATCCCTTGCTAGGCGCATCTGTCGCCGGAGTGTTATCGAGCTCGCATCGCGACTCTGGTCGAGACCATCGAGACCGAAGCGGCCCACGAAAGAGAGCGCACCGGCGCCTCGGTGCTGGGCGTCAAGGCGATCCTTGCACGTGATCCCCTGCACCGCCCATCCGCCCTTTGCCCGCTCACCGGCGCCCCGCGTCCATGCCGCCACCAAGGCAGCGAGAAGGGCCTTTCACGAAGCCTACGCCGCCTTCGTCAGCGCTTTCCGGGAGGCGTCCGAAAAGCTCCGACGAGGTGACCGCTACGCGCCCTTCCCCTGCGGCAGCTTCCCGCCGGCCCTGCCCTTCGTGGCCGGATAGCGTGCCAAGCGCTCTTTGACAGCTTCACAGCCCGCTGGAGGGCCATCGTTGCGAGCCTGAGGCTTGTGGAGGGGGAAGGTGTGCCCGGACAGGGGAAGAAACGGCCTCGGCAGAGGTAAAAGAAGCCGACGACGGCTAGCAAGCCGTCCATTCCGAGGGCAGCTTAGGCGATCTTCTAGGAATGCCCTGGCTCCTTCCAGGGCAGGGCCAGGGCAGGGCCAGGGCAGGAAGGAGAGAGGGGCCTCTCCGGCGGCGGAGCGGCTGCGAGGCCGAGTGGGGCGAGCAGCGATAGGACGGTCGCGAGGCTCCGATGGCGCATAGGTGATCTCCGATCCACACTTGGAGGCAATTGCCGGGCCAAAGCAAGCGGCCAGAGAAAGCCCTGGCTCCTTATCCTCGCCGAGAAGGGCTTCCCGGACTAAGCCGGTGGCTTATACTGGGCGCATGCTAGAATATTTACCGAGAGACGCAACGATGGAGGCGTCATGGACCTGAACGTTGTTGAAAAGGAAGTCGCGACCTGGGCACCGGAAGATCAGGATCGTCTTGCCGCGTATTTAACCATTCTCCGCCTGGAGAGATCCTCGGATCACGCGCAGGAGCTGACCCGGCGCCTGGCCGACCGGGATCCGGCGAATTGGGTGAGCTTGGCCAAGGTCAAGGCGCTTCGTGAGAACCATGGATGAAGCTCTCGTACGAGAGCTTCGTGCGCCACGAGGTCTACCAAATTCTCCAGAAGGTCAGTGCCGACGACCGAGAGCGCTTTTGCTACTTCGTTGAGTCGCTTACCGACGACCCATTCCGAGCAGGGGGCGCAACAACTCCAGATGACACGGGGCTCATCCCCGCCGCCGGCTGACGCTAGCCCCACCACCTTCAGCACCGGCAGAATGCCCTGATGATCCTCTAGAAGGCTCCTCCCTTCTGAGGAGCCAGGATAGGCTCTTCGGGTGACCAAACCCTGAAAGCAGGAGCAGATGGGACTGTACTGCGGAGTCGACTTACATTCAAACAACAGCTATCTCGCCGTCCTGAACGAGCAACTGCAACCGGTTCTGAGTCTCCGAGTCCCCAACCGCCTGGAGGCGATCTTAGGAGCCTTGGAGCCCTTCCGGGAGCAGCTCCAGGCCATCGCCGTCGAGTCCACCTTCAACTGGTACTGGTTGGTGGATGGCCTCATGCAGGCCGGCTACCAGGTCCGACTGGTCAACACCTCCGCCGTGCGGCAGTATGAGGGACTGAAATACGTCGACGACCGCCATGACGCCCGCTGGCTGGCCAGACTGCTCCATCTCGGCATCCTCCCTACCGGCCACATCTATCCCAAGCAAGAACGCGCCTTGCGCGATCTCTTGCGCCGCCGAGCCTTCTTGGTGCGCCAACGCACGGCCAGCTTGCTCAGTGTCAAGAATCTCTTCTCCCGTAACACCGGAATCCAGGTGCCGGCCAACGAGCTCAAACGTCTGACCGCGGAACAGGTGGTCGAACAGTTCTCAGACCCGCACCTCGCCATGGCGATCACCAGCAACTTGGCCGTCATCCGTGTCCTCAACGAGGAGATTGCTCGCATCGAGAAAACCATGATGAAAGACTCCAAGCTGCGGCCTGAATTCCAGTTGCTCGAGAGCGCTCCGGGAATCGGCCAGACCTTGGCTCTGACCATCATGTACAAGGCTGGGTCGATAGCACGCTTTGCCGATGCCGGACACTTCTGCTCCTACTGCCGCTGCGTGCCCAGTCAGCACACCAGCAACGGCAAGGTGAAGGGAACCGGCAATGTGCGCAATGGCAATCCCTATCTCTCCTGGGCCTTCGCCGAGGCCGCTCACTTCGTCATCCGTTACGAGCCCTTGGCCAAACGTTTCTACGAGCGCAAAAAGGCCAGGACCAACGAGTTGGTCGCGTTGCGAACGATCTCCAACAAGCTCGCTCGCGCTTGCTATTACGTCCTGCACGACCAGGTACAGTTCCAGCCGGAGAAAGTTTTCAGTTGATGTCAGGTGGGAGGCAGGGAGCCCGCAAAAGGTGCTGGGGCCAGACCCCTTGAGCCTGATTGGACCCTGCCTCCCACCGTTTTTGGGCTCTCTTGCGGGATGCGCCCAAGTCGTGAGCCCTAAGGTGCTGGCGCCCTTCGGAAGAGGGCAGCTTTTCTCCCTGTCCTTTATGTTTGGACACGACTTGGAACCGAAGATTTTCTGGGGGCACGAGACCCGTGCCAGGGGTGGACGGAGTCTTCACCGGCTTCGCCCCGCCTTAATCCCGATGGGTGGCTGGTGCGGATCCTCCGCACCCAAAGAACTGAGACTACGGGCGCGCAAACCAAGAGAGAAGCTCGTCGTGCACCTTCCCCCCGCCCCCCCGGAAGCAAACAACTCCCGGTAGGGAGAGGTGTGGGTCGTTGACAAGAGCCTTCTAATGGGTGGCTCCTTTTTGGAAACGTCCTGTGTGTCATTGGGCAGGGCCGCGGAGAGAGGGGGCGGGTTCGCGGGCGGATCGGGCAGGGCCCCTCTCCGAAGAGCCTTCTACGAAATCGATGCCGCCTTCGTTTGCGCCTTCCGGGAGGCGTCCGAAAGGCTAGGCCGCGGTGACCGCGACGCGCCCTTCCCCTGCGGCAGCTTTCCGCCAGCCCTACCCTTCGTGGCTGGATAGAGGACACTCAAGCGCTCTTTGACAGCCTCATCGCCCGCCCGGTGCCTGGGCCTACTCATCGCTTCAGCCAAGACGATCTTCAAGAAAGCCCTTATTCTGTTCCTTTGGGCGGCGCTCGCCTCAGTTCCCCTCCCCGTAGAGCACGAAGGCGGCCCAGACGCCGGGTTGGTCGCGATAGAGCTCCATCTGTTCGAGCTGCGCCAAGCGCAGAGCCTGAGCCAGTGCGCGCCCCTTCTGGCGCCAGAGCTGGTGGAAGCCGTACATCTGCATCGCACTCGCCTTCGGCGCCACTGACCAAAGGCTGAGCATCAGGTTGGGAGAGCCCGCCCAGATAAACGCCCGGCTCAGTCCTTGGACACCATCACCGGAGAACTGCCCCCGGCCGGTCTCGCAGGCCCAAAGGAGCACCAGCTCGGCCTGTAGCTCAAGTCGGAACGCCTCTAGCACCCTGAGATAGCCGTCTTCTGGCGCCGCTCCGGCGGCGAGAGCAATATAGGAGTCAAGAGGGTCGGAGGGCTTATCGAGGAACTTGGCGTGGGTGACTAAGCAAAGCTCGCTCGCCTCCTTGGCATGAGCGAAGAGCGCCGCTTTGCTTGCCTCCTCCCCAACGAGCACTCGACGGCCGGCTTTAGTGTAGAAGCCTGCAATCGTGGGGAAATTTACTTCCAGCTCTCCGAGATCGGTCCAACGCTTGCCGTCCTCCGCTATGGGCATAGGCCTGGGATTGACCAGAGCGAGGAGTCGCGGCTCGCGATGCCCCAGGCGCTCCCGGTCCTCCCGGCTGTACTTGAGAACCGCGAGCGAAGGGCCGTAGACAAGGGTATGTGACTCTATGAAGTAGCGACTGGACGCATCCCGGAGAGCGGCAAAGGGGACACCTAGTAGCTCTGCATGTGGGATGATGGTGATAGGCGTCTCTGCGGAGTTCGGCAGAAGCCGCTCCGGAATCGATCCGATCAGTAGCCCATGGAGCTGGCGCAGCAGCTCTGCGGTGCGCATTCGGCCAGAAGCGTCCGCTATAGCACTGCTGGTCGGCGTGGAGTCGAGAAGCCCGTGGAGTTCGTCAATCGCCTTCGCGAGCGCCGCACGCGGAGAGGCTCCGTTCGCTGGGAAGTGCTCGGTGAGCGGTACGGTGACGGCATCAATGGCGCCGCGCGGGGAGATTACCCAAATCGCGAGGGTCTCTTCGGTGAGAAAGTACTCGATCGTCGTGCTCCCCCGCCGGCGGACGATTTCGAGCAATTCCTCGAGCGAGAGAGGAGCGACAGTAGTGGGGCTAGGCAGGCCTTTGCCGGCGGCGATGGACGACATGGCAAACCCGGCCTTGATTTCTTTCCGCGCAGCCAGGAGATCGATCAGAGCGCGTGAGCGGGCGGTCTCGGAAACAACGAGTGCAGCTCCCTTCTGGTTCGCTTCGAGGAGCACCAGCACAAGCTCACCGAAGAAGGATTGGAGTTTTTCGAGAAGGTCGACCTTGGTTGGATCCCCTACGGCCCGTGCCCAGAGAAGCTCGGGCTGCTGCGCGAGGCGATTCGCGGCCTGGATGGCCGAGTCACTAATGTTTCCCTGCCTTTCACCTGCACCCGAACCGTCCGATGGCGTTGCCCGCCACGACACTAGGGGTTGCGCCACCTCGGCCGCGCGCAAGGCCTGGAGGAGCTTTGCTCCCTGATGCAGGTCGTCGAGGTAGGCCGTGTAGTCTTCCTGCCGGAGGTCGCAGGCGGCCAGAAGCATCAGAACCTGCTCCATCTGCGTCAAGATGAGAGGTTTATAGGTCTTGCCGTTGGTGGCTTCGGCTTGGTGGCCGTAGATCGAAAGCGATCGTTGAAGCGGCGCCCGTGCCACGCCATAGCGCCCCGCCAGGACGAGGTCCATCCCCTGCCGCCTTAGCTCGTCGGCATCGTCCACGTCCACCGCGACCTTACCGGCCTGGGTAGCTGTCGGCAAACGACGAGCGACGACGGCCTTCGGCCGCTTCGCATCCGTGTCCTTGAGGCCGACCAGGAGCTCACCGCCGGCGACCGAGCGCAACGAGAAGGCGGCAGAGCCGTCGTTCCGAACGAGATCCACACGCCCGCTCTCTTCGTGCCCCGTATACAAGCGCCGCTGCCCCGCGGTCTCTAGGGTACCTCGGAGGAGCGAGCCGTCACGTACAAGAATGAGATCCCCCTCGCCCTTGCCCGCCCCGTCCTCCAGCACGAAATGGCCAGCCAGTTCGAGTGGGCCTGGGTCGGGTCCGGTGGTCTCGCCAGCCGGCACGAGCACCGCCTGACCAACCTGGATCGCTGGAGACGGAGAATCCGCAGGATCTCGCCGCCTCCCGTGGAAACGCGCATGGTAAGTCTTCTCACGGTGCGCCGGATCGAGGTTCGAGGCACCCACCGCCTCGATCTCGCCTGTGACCTCATCGCCCTGGACGGAGAAGCGGAGCCGGCCGCGGTCGGCGGCATGGGGGGTCGAGAGGGTCGCTATTGGAGCCTCGCGGTCAGGCGCCCACCAGGTTGGGGCAAGGGCATCCCCTCCCGCTCCCTCGACCTCGACCGAGACCCTGCCGCCTTCGACGGAAAGGCGATGCCGCGCGGTCCCCTTGGTAGGGCTCCACCAGTTGAGTGTTCCGGCGTCGATCGCCCCTGCCGTGTCTAGCTGGACCGTCACCGAAGCCGCACTGCCGGCCTCGGGACGGAGGATGCGCAGGTCGGCGGTCCGGGGCGGCAGGGCCTCACCGTCCACCTGTCCAGAGAGAATGACCGAGAAGGCCGCAGGTGCCGGCACACCGCCGATCCGGCTGGGTCCCTCCTCAGCGGTGGCGAGCGACGATAGCTCTTGGTAGAAGCCCGCCATTCGCACTTGGTTTCCCGCCACAGCATGCACGGCATCGAGAAGCCCACCCGCCTTCGTCTCTCGGATCACACCGTCGAGCGAAGCGGTTGGTCCCAAGGGAGAGCGGCGCGAGGCGCGAAACTCGATCGTCCCGTTGCGTCGGTGGTAGCTCCCAATCAGCGGGTACAGGTCATTCCGCACGTCGGCTGCCGTAGACGGTATGAAGCGGAATGATCCATCTGGGAGGAAGACCCAGCGCGCCTGCGCAAAGAGCTTGGTGAGCGCGTCCTTCGCCCTCCTCTCCTCCGCAGGTGAAAGGGCAAGAAAAGCGTCAGCGGACTCGATCCCTGGTACGACCCCGCTTCCCGACAGGCGTGGTGGTTGAAGCAGCCGGACCTCGACCTGGGGCGCCCCGGTCAGCGTGAGCGCGGCGGGACCAGATGGTAGCCCCCCAGCACAGGCTGCCGTGGCGATCCAACCGATGAAGAGAACGCCGCTCTGCAATTGAAGTTGTCTGTCCATCTCTGATTCTCCTCTCGCTTATCGCAAGGGAACGGCCAGCTTTGAGATATCGCTCTTCGACGTGTCGGGCCACCACCAACGACCGAAGGCATAGGAACCGATATCGGCTTCACCTTCGACCGAGAGCAGTGCCTTCGCGCGCTCGCTAGGCATGGTGAGGACGAGGAAAACGCTCCTTGCGCCCTCCGCGATCGAGCGCCCTTCGGCAGCCTCGAAGGTCCAGTAAATGTTGTGCTCGTGCTTACCGAAACCGGTGATCTTCGGCTCTAGCGCGTCGACCGGAAAAGCCCCTTGAGAACCTTGCAACCCGATCAGCTCCGCAGAAGGGGTGACAGCCAAGCTCTTGGGGATCTGCTGACTCGAATTGAGATGACGGGGGAAAAAATCAATCACTGTCGAGCCTGGCTCATCGACGGCCAGTAGGAGAGTCATTTTGCGGCAACTCTTTTTACCCTCCAACTTGTTCAACGTGAAATCCACTTTGATGACGTAGAGCCTCGAACCCTTGGGGAGGATTGGTGTTACGGACGAGGTGGGGAGCAACCTGTGCGCAATCCCGCGGTCGACCGAAACCGACCCCTCAACGATAGATCTATCCGGCCCTCCCATCTGCCTTTCCACCCGACGCAGCTCCAGAACCTGGGGTATCTGCTCTCCTGGAGGAATCGAGACGATCTCAAAAGGGGGAGGCGTCTCTGGAGCCAATGGCTGCTGATCGAAAGCAAAGCAGGCTGAGACCAAGAGAACAGACGCGCATAGCGTTATCCCGCTCTGATAGCGCAACATATAAAAACCCTCCAGTTAGACGGCGTGCTGCATTCGTCGAGCGGACATCATCCAGCTCCAAGAAGACACGCTTGCCGCAAGATTGTTGAGGGAGCGTTGAGGGAAAGCGGAAGAGCTGCCGATAACGGCTAAACAACCCACCACGTTCCGTGTCTAAGGACTCTAGGCTTCGATATCATAGGACAGATCGAAGATTTCCGAGCTTCTCGAAAGGAGATAGACAATGCACAAACTGAGCACCCCTGTGATGGTACTGACGGTGGCCCTTGCCGGGAGCCTCGTCGGTGTCATATCTCTGCGGGCAGACAACCCGTATATCAACATCCCGGAGATGCAAAGGCTTTCCCACGAGGCGTGGGACCTCTGGTGGAACTCGCTTACGCTGCACCAACAACAGATTGTACATGCGGTAGCTTGGCAAGAGGAGAGCTACCAGCGGGTTACGGGAAATCACTACATCCCTGTAACTCGCGACAACCTCATCGGGCTGATGAAGACGATCCGGGCACAGCCCGAAGATGGGGGATTAGTGTTGCAACGTATGCAGGTACATCAAGCTGCATGGGACGCGATCGATAAAGCCGATCGAATGCTCGACTTTATGCATCGCAACCCGAACTGGTACATGCCTCCAAATATGCAATGAAGTCGTGCGGAATCCTCGCTTTTTACCCCATTCCTCGTGCCTCCGTCTACCCTCTCCCATCTGCCCTCTTGTTGGGCAGCAGGGAGGGGGAAGCCGCTACGGATCGCTTTGAGAGCCGCCAAGGACAGGACCGAAAAGGCGAGATCCTACGGCGCCGAACCTCGGCGAACCGACATCCTGCCTCTTCTACGAAGGCCGGAATTTGTTGTCTAAAAACAACCACACGCTCGCGGCGAGCAGGAAGGCGAATGCCGCTGTCCAGCGTCCAAGGCGTGGCGGCAAGGCAAGACCGCAACGCAGCGCGAGCAGCGAAGCGAACAGGGCGAATAGAGTCAGGACGGCGCCGAGCCCTTCGAAGAGCCCGGGCGCGCGATGCGCGAGCAGCCCAAGATAAAACCACACCAGCGCCTGCGAGCCGATGCACAAGGAGGTCACCAGCCAGCGGCCTATCGGCAGCCGCCACGGGCGAAGCTGCATCAAGCGCTCGACCCACCCCTCTCCTTTTGCTGGGCGGAACCAACTTAACAAACGAACCCGCGCTTGGCCCAACAGTGGAGGTGACATCACGAGCTGGTTGGCCCGGCCGCGCAGATAGAGGACGGGAGTCGCCCATTCTAGTGAACCGGGTTCGTCCGTTTGGAGGGCGAGCCGCGCCTCGGAGACCGCGACGTCAACGGGATCGCCGGCCGCGAGTCGTTGATAGAAGACCTCACTGAACCGAATCGCTGCAGAATCGGAGATTGGAAACTGCATAGCCACGGCCGCTGTCAGCCCCTCCCGGACCAACGCCGCGGCGACCCCAGCGAAGGGATCCGGTATGCTGCCATCTGCCACCTCTGCGGTCCTGCATGCGTTCAGGACCACGAGCCGTAGACCGAGGTCGCCGAGGTGCTGAGCGAGGATAGCGCCGGGAACGAGTTGCTTTTTGCCGTCCTTTCCGGTGAGGGCGATCATACCCTCTCCAGTTTTTGGCTCGAACTGGCCGTGACCCATGAAATGCAGCGCCTGGCAACCCGAGGCGAGCACCCGCTCGCGTAGGGAAGACAGGTTTGCCTGGTCGAGGAATTCGATCTCGATCCCGCCTCTGCCAGCGAGGGACTGTGAGATCCGACGCCTCTCCTCCTCGAGGTTTAAGGACGGTAGATCGGCGGGGCTCGCGACGGCGGCGAGGACTCGAAGGGGCGACTCGACCCCGAGCTCCGAAGCAAACTCCGGGACGGAGAGTGACCGAACAATCAGTAGGCGGCGGTCGCCGCGAGCGAGAAAACGGCCTTTATCCTCGTCGTAGAGCAACTCCCAAGGGAGGCGGGCCAATTGCGCCAGCCCCGGATTGCCCAGGTCAAATCTCAAACCCAGGCGTATCCCGGCTCCTCGCGCGGCAGCGACACCGCGGGACATCGCAAAGAGCCGGTGGACCTCGCCCGTGAACAGGGCGCGATGAAGCTCTGCGCCGCTTTGCGATGGGGCCCGGCCAGGAGGCGAACAGAGGTCCCGTGGCACACCCCAGGCATCGGCTGCCGAGCGGCGGACCTGCCGACCGAGATCCGGTATGTAAGAAGAGAGTTGCGCGACAGGGAGCCGCACTAGGCTGCGAGCCTGACCGGCGGGAGAGTCCACCGCAGCGACCGGGTTGCCGTCTGCCCCTGGCGGCTCGAAGCTAACGACGAAATCGACGTAATCCATGGGCTTCCGGATTCCTAGAGCAGAGACTTTCTTTGTCCTGGCATTGTTCGGAAGACCCGAAAACTTGAGATTTGTTGAGCCTTCCTTCTGCCAGAGCCTTGTGCAGCACCCTGTCGCCCCCTCCAGATCGAGAGAGCGCGGATCGTAGAAGACCCGGGGCCGCAGGGCGCCGGGCCACTCCTTGTTCCAGAACCGCTCGCCGAATTTCTGGATTGGTCCTCGCTCCAAAATCCATTGGCGGCCCGAGCCTGCACAGTTCTTTCCCAAAAGCGAGCTCGATCTCAACGAGCCGGCGCCAGCGCTGCAGCCCAATGCAAGGGCTGAGTCTTCTCGGCAGGCGTCAATCCTCTCCGGCCAGTTGAAGAACCTTGGCAAAGAGGTCTCGACGAATGTAGAACCCTACCTCGTCCCGTAGGGCGATCATCATTTCCTTGACCGATTCCAAGTGTCCTTCACGTTTCGCGCGCAGAAGGACACCCAGGATTCCCACGGGCTCCAAGCCGGACCTTTCGGCCGCACGACTGCCTTCGCGTTCGTCGATCAGGATGCGCCGAAGCTTGAGTTCCAGGGCGAGAGCCATGGCGGCCGCCTCTCCGCGGCCTAGATCCTGCTCCAGACTCCGAATCTTGGAGACGTCCTGCGGAACCCTGACCGCGATCCATCCCTGGGCAATGGCGTCATGAATCGCCTGCACGCCCGGATACTCGCGGACGGGCTCAAGCTCGTCGAGAACGGCTTCAGGAATGAGGATTTCGGCGAACGCTTGGCGCAAAAGGGCGAGTTTGCCGATGGCAGCGAGGTTGAAGAGGGGTGAGGTATTACTCACCACTGGCATATTGCCAGTCCCTCTCCAGCTCTTCCTCGCCGTAATGCCGCGGCACTTCGCGCCGGGCGAGAAGTCGCCCGAACTCGAGCCGATCGATCTTTGAGAGCTCGCAGGCTTTGCTGAATGACAAGGCACTTCGCGAGTAGAGCGCTACCGCCAACTCCTTGAGCAACTCGGCGGTCTGCTGTCCAGCCGGTAGATGGAGGGCCTCTTGGACGGAATCGGGGATTTCCAGGACGAGGCTCATTGCAGCAACCTCCTGCGTTGCCAGTCCTTTTGGTATTTCCCAACAAGGACGAGTTCGAACTCCTTCGACATCATAACCGACTTCCTCCGAAGGACGGGTATGGAACGCCGCTCGGGCATCCAACTTCGCCACGTGCCCGGCACATCTCCCGGTCAGCTCTCGCGACGGTCATAGCACCCGCTCCGCGGAACGCGCGATCTGCGCCAGCATCCGGCGCACGATGATCCGGTGGCCCCCGCTGCCAATGACAAGCGCGCGGTATGCGCGGCCGGCGATCCCCGGGAATACCGCGGAGGTGCGCGCGCTCAGCATGACCCCGTCCGGACTGGGAGCGACGTCGAAAGCAAGCTCGTAGCGGGAGAACCGGTGGCGGCCCCGCAGCGCGAGGTGCCGCGGCGCGGTCTCCTCGGCGACCGCGAAGCCACTCGCGGGTTCCAATCGCCAGAGCGCAGCGAAGACCACTGGAGCGGGGTGGGCGAGACGACCGCGCGCCAATCGCACGACGGCGTCCCAAGTGCGCTCGGGCGACGCGCCGACGCGTGTGCGATGCTCATCGATATAGGGCAGACTCTCCATGAAGGAATTGTACCGGAACAGCCCGCCTCGCAAGCCGCAAGCCACCGGGGTCTAGCCGGATCACGATGAGGACACAGGATTGAAGGTGGCAAGTCCCTCCGCGGCTGCCGCTGCGACAAGATGGCGGTCGGAGCAAGCGAAGCGAACCTCCAACCCTTCCTGGTACAAAAGCAGCGCGCTCGCGAGATGGACAGCATCGGCCCCCCGGAGGGGATGGTTCTTGCAGAGATCAGGCACGAGCTTGAGCACTGCGGCTCCGACCGGTACCTGCTTGAGCTCGTCCCAGTCTTTGGCGAAACCCAGCCGGAGTTGCTCAAGCTCGGCGTCCACCAGAAGCTCTTCTCGTCTTCGGCGAGAGAAAGTCGCGTGGATTTCAGCGAAGGCCAGAACCGAAACAGCCACGGGCTCCCCCTGTCCCGCAGCTTCGCGCATTCGCTCTGAGCCGGGCTCTGCGATATAGAGCTTGACCAGGACGCTGGTGTCGAAAAAAAGAATCAACGCCGATCTTCGCTGACCATCTCCGAGGCCAGCTTGCCCCGGTTCGGAACCGTTGGGCCTTGAAAGGCGGTTCGCTCCGCCCGTCGGGGCAATGTGACTAGGCCACGGGCCTCCATATCCGCGAGCCGCTGCTGCTCGGTCGCCTCGGGAAGCTCGGAGAGCGGGACCAAAGCGGCTACAGGATGGCCATCGCGCAACACGACGATCCGCTCACCGGTCGCGGCTCGCTGCAAGTAGCTGGAAAGCTGGTCCTTAAGGACCCGGGTGCTCACGGTGGACATGATTGCCTCCTGTGGCCATTGTAGCCGCACCTGAGCCACCGGAACAAGTCAGGCACCTTGTCCTAACGCCAAGCGGCGTCCCTGAGGGGCCTGAGAGCCCCACGACCCGCAGGGAACGTCCCGAGACCCCCGTTGCAATCCGTTACATTCCCGAAATTCCCGAGAAACGCCGAGGGCTCAGAGTCGACGGTGCCAAGAAGAGGCCCGTCCCATGAAGAAACTCACCGTCATCGCCCTGACCGCCGCCGCCCTCGCCCTGGCGGCCCTCCTCCTGATGCGGATGGCGCCGCGGCGTGAGGACCCTCTGCGCGGCGCCGAGGTGGTGCGGGTCGCCCGTCGCAATCTCGAACGGGTGGTCACCGCCACCGGCGTCATCAAGCCTCGCGTCGGCGCGGAGGTCCGGGTGGGCTCCCGTGCCTCGGGGGTGGTCCGCCGGCTTCTGGTGCGGATCGGCGATTCGGTCGGAAAGGGGCAGCTCCTGGCCGAGCTCGAGACCGGCGAGCTCGACGCCCGCAGATCGCAAGCCGCTGCAGCCGTCGCCTCGGCGCGGGCCGACCTCGACTATGCGTTGGCCGATCTGCGGCGCAAGCGGGAGCTGGCGGCGGCACAGCTCCTCGCCAGGAACGAGCTCGATCTCACCGAGCGGGCCTCCACGGTCGCCGCGGAGCAGCTCCGGCAGGCGCAGGCCAATCTCGACCTCGCCGTCACCCAGCTCGGCTACGCGAAGCTCACCGCGCCAATCGCCGGCGTCGTCGCCTCGATCTCGACCGAGGAGGGCGAGACGGTGGCCGCGAGCTTCGCTTCGCCCACGTTCGTCACCCTCCTCGACCTCGACCGTCTGGAGGTCCGCGCCTACGTGGACGAGACCGACATCGGCCGCATCCGCACCGGGCAGAAGGCCAGCTTCACCGTCGACACCTATCCCGGCCAGGAGTTCGCGGGCGAGGTGGTGGCCGTCTATCCGCAGGCCGAAATCCGGGACAACGTCGTCAACTACATCACCGTCATCCGCTTCCAGGCTCCCCCCGGCCACACGCTGCGGCCGGAGATGACGGCGACGGTGCACATCGCCCTGGAGACCCGGCGTGCCGTGCTCGCCGTGCCCCGCCGGGCCGTGCTGCGCGAGGGAGGGCGCCAGTACGTGCTCCTCCGTCGAGGCGCCGAGACGGAGCGGCGCTGGGTGAAGACCGGCGGCCAGGACGAGAGCTTCTGGGAGATCGCCGACGGCCTGCGCGAGGGGGACGAAGTGCTGATCGCTGAGACTAAACCTGAAGGAAAGGAGACCGTGGGCCCATGATCGAGCTCGAAGGGATCGAACGAACGTATACCCGCCCGGGGGGCGCGCCGGTGCGTGCGCTGCGCGAGATCTCGCTGCGCATCGAGCGCGGCGAGTTCCTGGCCGTCGTCGGCGCCTCCGGGTCGGGGAAGTCGACGCTGATGAACGTCCTCGGCCTGCTCGACCGGCCGGACGCCGGGCGCTACCTTCTCGACGGCGAGGACGTCTCGCATCTCGGGATCGACGCCCAGGCCCGTCTGCGCAACCGGCGGATCGGCTTCGTCTTCCAATCCTTCCACCTCCTGCCGCGCACCAGCGCCCTGGAGAACGTGGAGCTCCCACTCCTCTACTCCGACCGCGCCTCGATATCGGGGCTGGGGCGACGCGCCCTCGAAGCCGTGGGGCTCGCCGACCGCGTCGACCACAAGCCGTCGGAGCTGTCGGGGGGCCAGCAGCAGCGGGTGGCGATCGCCCGCGCTCTGGTCAACGAGCCCGACCTCCTCCTCGCCGACGAGCCGACCGGCAATCTCGACGAGCAGGCGGCCGGGGAGATCATGGACATCTTCCACACCCTCCACGCCGCCGGCCGGACGATCGTCCTCGTCACCCACGACCCGGACCTCGCCGCCCACTGCGACCGCATCTGCCGGCTGGAGATGGGGCGTTTGATCTCGGACCATCGCCCGGCCCGCCTCTCGGAGCACCGCATGGCGCCCATCGCCGCCGGGGAGGGAGCATGAGCCGCACCACCGCGCGCCTGGTTGCCCACAGCTTCAAGGCCCTCAACCGTTTCCGGTTCCGCTCCGCCGTCCTGATGCTGGGCAGCCTGGTGGGCGTGACGGCGCTGACGCTCGTGGTCTCGGTCGGCAAGGGAGCGGAGCGCAAGATGCTCTCGACCGTCCGTCAGCTCTTCGGCGGCTCCTCGATCCTGTTGATCACGGGCGGCGGCAGGATCCTCGGCGGCCCGCGTCCCGGAGCCGCTCGCCTCACCCTCGACGAGGTCGCGGGTCTCGTTCGCCAGCTCCCCGAGGTCGAGGCCTGGGACCCGCAGCAGGGGCTCACCGGTGAGCCGGTCCGAGCCGGCGGCGCCACCACGACCGCGAGAGTCCTCGGCGAGTCCGAGCGCTTCGAGCGGGTCTGGAACCGCAGCGTCATCCAGGGGGAGCCTTTCGACGCCGCGGCCGTGGCCGGCTCGGCGCGGGTCGCCCTGATCGGCTCGACGGTGGCGCGCGACCTGTTCGGCGCCGAGGACCCGCTGGGGGCGGAGATCCAGATCGGCTCGGTCCACTTCCGGGTCACCGGCCTGCTCGAGCCGTTCGGCACCGACGCCCACGGCATGGACCGCGACGCCGAGATCGTCGTCCCCCTCACGACCCTCCAGCGGCGGGTGATGAACGTCGACACGATCAGCGGCGCCAAGCTCCTGGTACGGGACCCGGCGCGGGTGGAGGCGACGGCGAAGGCGCTCAAAGCCCTGCTGCGCGAGCGCCACGCCCTGGCGCCCGGCCAGCCGAACGACTTCACGGTGATCACGGCCACGCAGGTGCAGAAGATGGTCGGCAAGGTCGAGCGGGTGCTCTTCGTCTTCCTCCCGCTGGTGGCGGCGGTCTCGCTCGTCGTGGGGTGCGTGGTGGCGGCGAGCCTGATGCTGGCGTCGGTGAGCGCCCGGGTGGGCGAGATCGGCCTGCGCCGGGCGGTGGGCGCCCGGCCCGGGGACATCCAGCTCCAGTTCCTCCTCGAGACCGCCGTGACCTCCCTCGGCGGCGGCGTCCTCGGGCTCGTCGCCGGCTTGGGCCTCGCCCAATGGGCGGCGCAGCGGTTCACTCTCGGCGGCGTCTTCTCCTGGCAGGCCATCTTCCTGGGGCTCGGCGCCTCGGCCCTGACCGGTCTCCTCGCGGGCGTCGCTCCGGCCCGGCGCGCCGCCCGGTTGGAGCCGGCCGACGCCCTGCGGTGAGTCGCTGCGATGAAGCTCGCGCGCTCTCTCCGGCCGGCGCTCCGGGCGCTCGCGGCCCATCGGCTGCGGGTCGGTCTCGCGCTCTCCGGGGTGGCGATCGGCGTCGCCGCCGTCCTTCTCACCAGCGCTCTCGGCGCGGGGGCGCAGCGGGAGGTGAACGGCAGCCTGGAGGCGATGGGCACTAACCTCCTGGTGGTGCGGCCGGCGCCGGCCAAGCGCCTGGTCGCCCGCAAGGAGGTGCGCGGCTTCGTCACCACTCTCACTCAGGCGGACGCCGCGGCCCTCGACGAGTTGGAGAGGGTGGACGAGGCGATGCCCGGCATGGAGGGCACGGTGCGGGTGAAGGGTGGCGGCGGCTCGGTGACTGCCACGGTCCTCGGCGCCACCCGGGCCTTCCCGAGGGTCCGCCGCTTCCGTCTCCAGGCCGGCCGCTTCTTCGACGCGGAGGACGAGGCCGGCGCTAGGCGGGTGGCCGTGCTCGGAGCCCGGGTGGCCGAGCGGCTGTTCGGCGACGAGCCCGCGGCCTCTCTGATCGGCCGCGGCCTGCGTCTGCGGGGAATCCCCTTTGAGATCGCCGGCGTCCTGGAGGCCAAAGGGGCTCTGGCCGACGGCTCGGACGAGGACAACACGATCGTCATTCCCATCCGCACCGCCCTGCGCCGGGTGTTCAACGTCGCGTACCTCAACACGGTCTTCGTGACTGTCCGCGATGTCCGCGAGCCGGGCGGGCGCGACGGGATGAACGCGGCGCAGGCCGAGATCGGCGCGCTCCTGCGCCAGCGCCACCGGCTGCAAGGCCCCGCACAGGCGGACGATTTTGCCGTCCAGGACAAGGCCAAGCTCCTCTCTTCGCAGCGGGAGACGGTGGGCACCCTCACCCTTTTCGTCGCCGGGCTCTCAGCACTCGCGCTCCTGGTCGGCGGCACGGGGATCCTCGCCCTCATGCTTCTCTCGGTGAAGGAACGCACCGGGGAGATCGGCCTGCGGCTGGCGGTCGGTGCCCGGCCGCGGGACATCCTGATCCAGTTCCTGGCCGAGGCCACGGCCCTGGCGCTCGGCGGCTGGCTCGCCGGGGTGGCCCTCGCGGCGCTCGGCACCGTGGGCCTCGCCCTGGGGACGTCCTGGAAGGTCGCGGTGCCGGCCGGCGCGCTGCTTGCCTCGCTCGCCATGGCCCTGATCACCGGGCTCGGCTTCGGCGCCCTGCCGGCCCGCCGGGCCTCTCGGCTGCCGCCGATCCGCGCCCTCGGCACGGAATGAGAGATCATGAGAACGTCATGACCGGAACGCGCGTGCTCGTCCTCGACGACGACGAGGCCCTGGGCGAGCTCCTGATCGAGTACCTCGGGGGCTTCGGCTTCACCGTCCGTGCCGTCGCGCATCCGGAGGAGGGGCTGCGGGCGATCCGGAGCGATCCGCCGGACCTGGTGGTCCTCGACCTCATGCTCCCAGGAATGGACGGCCTGGCAGTCTGCCGGAAGATCCGCGAGACCAGCCGGGTGCCGATCGTGATGCTCACCGCCCGGGGCGGCGTGATGGACCGCATTCTCGGTCTGGAGCTGGGGGCGGACGACTACCTGCCCAAGCCCTTCGAGCCGCGCGAGCTGGTGGCCCGCATCCAGGCCGTGCTCCGGCGAGGGACGCCGCCGGAAGCCGAGGAGAGCCTGCGGATCGGACCGCTGGAGATCAACTGGGCGGCCTGTTCCGCCAGCCTCGACGGGCGCCCGCTCGCCCTGACCACGGCGGAATTCACTCTCCTCGGCCTCCTGGCGCGGAGCCGAGGGCGGGTGCTGACAAGAGAGCGCATCCTGGACGAGACCCGCGGCGTCGACTGGGAGGCCTACGATCGGTCGGTCGACATCCTGGTCAGCCGGCTGCGCCAGAAGCTGGGCGACGACGCCCGGCGTCCCCGGTACATTCGGACGATGCGGGGTACCGGCTACAGATTCATCGGAGGGAGCGGCGACGATGAGTGAAGCCTCGCACCCCGTGGCCTGGTACCGGTCGATCTTCGTCAGGCAATTGGCGATCATGCTGGCCACGACCGTCAGCCTCATCCTCTTCGTAGGCGGCTTCTTCTACTCCATCCTCGGCCCGAGCCTCTCGATGTCCCGCGGCCTGGTGGCCGAGTATGCCCGCGCGCTGGCCTCGACCTCGCCCGGCCAGGCCAAGGCCCGGGAGATCGCAGATCGGCTGGGCCTGCAGGTCCGCTACGAGGGCCCGGGCGGGACCTGGGAGACGGCGCCCGGCCTCCCCCACGTTTCCGAGGTCCGGAAGATGCACTGGCACGATGACCTCACCCTCACCCTCGCCCCCGCTCCCCAGGGAGGCACCTACCTGATCTATTGGGAGCTGGGCCGGAGGATGCGCCGGGCGCACTCGCACCTCCTGTGGGTACTCCATGCAGTGATGGCAATGATCGTCCTCTTGGCGTACCTCGTCCTGCGCCGCTCGCTCCGGCCCCTGCGGGCGCTCCACGAGGGAGTCGCGCGGCTGAGCGAAGGCGAGCTCGACGTCACCGTGCCGAGCCGGACGCGGGACGAATTCGGCGCTCTCGCCGAGGCCTTCAACCAGATGGTGCGCCGGATCTCGGAGATGCTCCGCGCCCGCGACCAGCTCCTGCTCGACGTGAGCCACGAGCTGCGCAGTCCGCTGACGCGTATCAAGGTGGCCCTCGCTCTCCTGCCGGAGGGGGACAAGCAGCGCCGGATCGAGGCCGACGTGGCCGAGATGGAAGCCATGATCGCCGAGTTGCTGGAGCTGGAGAGGCTGCGCGGGGGCCAGGGGTTGCGCAGGGAGAGGCTGGACCTGGTGGCTCTTCTACGGCAGGTGGCCGAGGGGTTCGAGGATCGGCCGCCCGGTGTCCGGTTCGTGGCGGCGGCGCCGGAGATCTGGGCGGAGGTGGACGGGGAGAAGATCCGAGTCGTGCTCCGGAACCTCCTGGAGAACGCCTTCAAGTACTCGTTGGCCGACAGCCGGCCGGTCGAGGTGGTGGTGAAGACGGACGGCGAAGCGGTGACCCTGGTCGTCGCCGACGACGGCCCGGGGCTTCCCGCCGACGACCTCCACAATCTCTTCGAGCCCTTCTTCCGCGTCGACCGCTCGCGCTCCAAGAAGAGCGGCGGATACGGTCTGGGTTTGAGCATCTGCAAGCGGATCGTGGAAGCGCATGGGGGGCGGATCGAAGCCGCGAACCGGAGCGGGCGGGGGGCGGAGTTTACGGTTACGCTGCCAGTACCACCGCCGTAACGATCAGTCCAACACCGCCCAGAGTCACGACCGATGGGATCACCCACGGGGTCACAGTTCCCGCTGCCCAGGCGTTGGTGGGGTCTGGAGGATAATAGGTCACTCGCACGAGGGTGCCCAGTGCTGGATTCGAGCCATCCGAAGGGCGAGTGATCTCGTAAGTCTGACCGGTCCGATCCTCAAAAGCTACGACCGGAAAGATGGGTTCTCCATCCAGATCATCCGCGTAGCGGACAACTCTGCCATCGGTGTCGATACAGCGGTCTACGAATCGCCGGGTCTTGACGAACGAGATCGCACTCAACACGACAAGCGCCGTACCGATCACGGCCAGAAAATGCGGTAGCAGGAGGAAGGCCATTCTCATTTGGTATCCTACAGCCGCCGGCGCTCGCCGGTCCCTTCTCCTCCGGCTCAAGCGGGCCTCTCATCCCCTGGAGCCGTTGCCGGAGCAGCGGGTTTCTGCTGCGACTTGTACCCTCCCGGCACGGTGCGGGAGGCGATCGCCAAGCGGTTCCAGGCGTTGATGGTGGCCATGGCGAACGTCAGGTCGGAGAGTTCCTTCTCGGTGAAGTGCGGCCGGACCTCCTCATAGACGGCGTCCGGGACGTGCCCTTCGGTGATCCGGGTGACGGCTTCCGCCCAGGCGAGGGCGGCCCGCTCGCGGTCGGTGTAGTAGGGGCATTCCCGCCAGGCGTCGAGCGAGTAGAGGCGCTGCTCGGTCTCGCCGATCGCGCGCAGGTCCTTCCAGTGCATGTCCAGGCAGTAGGCGCAGCCGTTGATCTGCGAGGCCCGCAGTTGGATCAGGAAAAGAAGCGACTTCTCGAGGCCGCAATCCCCGAGGTAGGTCTCCAGGTGGTCCATGGCGTCGTAGATGCCGGGAGCCGTCTTGGCGTAGTTGAAGCGTGCTTTCATAGGATCTCCTTGTCTTTGACAGGTGCAAGATACCGAAAATTTGACCGCCTCCCAAGGTCCATTTACAGTCGCTTCATTGGACCACTTTCATGGCGAAGCGGACTACTACATTACCGTTGATCCTGCCGCCGAAGGAGGCAGGACGTCACTCCTGAGGTTGTCCGTAGAGCCTATGGCGATCAAGGACACAGGACGCCCGAGAATTCGGCAGCCGGCCGGGCCTCGCTACCGGCGGACCTTGACTCCCACCTGAACGAGACGTGGCGTCCCAAGGGTCTCGATCGGCGAGCGGCCGGTCACCACCTTCCTGTCGAACAGGTTTTCGGCGGAGAGGAAGACGTCCAGCCGATTGCCGAAGGGCCGGCGCAGGGAGAGGTCGGCCACGACGTAGCCGCGCAGGGGAAGCTGATTGAGGTCGTCGTCGAATTGCTGGCCGGCCCAGCGCCCCTGGAGGAGCATGGCGACCGATCCCGCGAACGCGATTCCAAGGGAGCCCTGATTCAGCGGCACCTGCGGCACGCGAAGGCCGGTACGATCGACGCGCGAATCGGTGTAGAGATAAGAGGCCTGGAGCTCCCAGCGCGGCAATTGCGACGGGCGCAGGCGCAACTCGGCCTCGACACCGTCGGCATTCACCCGGTCCAGGTTCTCACGCTGGCGGGTGATGCCCTGGGATGTGACCGCCAGGGTGACGTTGCCCACCGCGCCGTCGATCCGGTTACGGAAGACGTTCAAGCGGGCGAAAAGGCGGGGCGAAGGCGTGAGGTCGGCGCCGATCTCGGCACCCGTCAGGGTCTCCTCGCGCAGATCGGCGTTGGCGAGGGTCACGACGTTGCCTACCTGGAAGGGGCGGTAGAGCTCGTTGAGAGTCGGCGCCCGGAACCCGCGGTAGGCCGAGGCGCGGACGGTGAGATCGTCGGCAGCGCGGAAGGCGGCGCCGAGCCGGGGGTTGAAGCTCGTCCGCGTCGTGCTGCTCGCCCATAGGTCGAGCCGCGCTCCCGCCAGGAGATCGAGCCGCGGCGTGACGTCGAACGTCTGCTGCGCATAGACACCGCCGAGGGTCTGGTCCTGCACGTCCCAGGAGGCGCGGCGCACATCGGCGCCGGCCAGCAGGCCCCCGGAGGACCGCCAAGCGGTCGAGGCTCCGAAGCCGGTGGTCTCGAAGTCCTGTTTCGCGGTGAGAAACTCCCGCGAACGGTCGGGCAGAATGCGCGAAAACGTGCTGCGGAAATCCTGCGTCTGGCCGAAGGCGTCCCACTGCCAGTGCTCGCCGGCCCAGCCGGCTTGAAGCGATTGCAGGCTGGTGTCGTTCACCTGCAACGCGGTACCGTTCCCCCGCTCCTCGCGGAAGGCATTGACTCCCAGATGGTAGCCGCCCCAGGTGACGCGGCCGAAGAGGGTGCCGAAGTCGACCGTCGCCGGCCGGTCCACGGCGCCCCGATTCTCCGGTGAGAGGATGTAGAAGCCGTCGGTGCGAAAGGCGCGGCCGGAGAGGGAGTAGCCCCAGTTTCCGCTGGGCGCGGCATCGCTGGCGAAGACCTCGGCGTCGCCGGTACGGCGGTCGCCGCCGCGCGCGGTGACCTCCAGGGTATCGGGTCGCGGTGGGCGCGGCAGGAGCTGGATGGCCCCGCCCATGGCCGCGCTGCCGTAGAGCTGCGAGAGGGCGCCCCGGGCCACCTCGACGGATTCGAGGCTGGAGAGCGGCAAGCGGTTCCAGTAGACCCAGCCGCCGAAGGGATCGTTGAGCGGCACACCGTCGAAGAGCACCAGCGTGCGGCTGGCGCCACTGGGCCCGAGGCCGCGCAGGGAGACGCCCTGGGAGGTGGGATGGGCGGTGAGGCTGCTCGACCGCCGCAACAGGCTGAAGCCGGGAATCTGCCGGAGCTGATCGTCGAGCGTCATCCCGGGCGAACGGTCGAGATCGTCGCGGGTGAGGACGGACGTCGGAGCGACGGCGTCTGTCAGGCGCTCCTCGCTGCGCGAAGCGGTGACGACGAGGGTGTCGCCGAAGGATGGGGGAGGTGGCGGAGACGCGGGAACGGGATCGGCTTGGGCCAGCAAGGCCAAGAGAAGGAGAAGCGAAGCATTCATATGCCGAGCCTATCTCCTGATGGGACCCAAATCAGCCGGCTCTGCTACGATGGTCGCGGAGGATCATGTCCTTGAAGACATTCAAGATCGACGTTCCGGAGCGGCTCGCGCAACAGGTTGAGGATCTCGTCACAGCCGGCTGGTTTGCCAGCTCGGAGGAGTTGACTCGCCTGGCCTTGGCCGAGTTCGTCCAGCGCCATCCCTTCGAACTCCAGGAGCAGTTTCAGCGCGACGACATCCGGTGGGCCTTGAGCCTCAAGGATGCCGACCGTTGATGCGGATCGTCTGCGACACAGGGCCGCTGCTCCATCTCCGCGAAGCTGGAATCCTCCCAATCCTTGGGCGCGCCGGCCGTGTCCACATCCCACCGGCCGTGCAGTCCGAGATCCTTACCCACGACCCACGCTGGGCAGTCGAACGGCCGGCTTGGGTCGATATCGTGCCACTTGAACCGGCCTTCGCCGCAGAGGCTTCGAACTGGCTGCGGGCCGGGCTTCTGGATCAAGGAGAAGCCCAAGCGCTTGCTCTTGCCTCCCAACTCACGGCGGACTGGTTCCTGACAGACGACACAGCCGCGCGGATGCTGGCGCAGCGTCAAAGGCAGGAAGTCCATGGCTCGCTGGGAATCGTCCTTTGGGCAGCCGCGACGGGGACTCTCGATTCGCCGAGTGCCACAGAAGCACTCGAAGCCTTGTCCAGCTCCTCACTGTGGATCTCCGCCAAGGTTTTGACGGAGGCTACCGCAGCTCTGAAAGGTTTATTCGCAGAGCGCACCTAGGCCTACCCTGTTCCGGTTTTCTACCGCCCAATCACCACGCCCCACGCCCCCTTCCCCGCCGGGATGGTCGCGATCACTTTGAGGGTCGCCGTGTCGATCACCGAGACGTCGCCGCTCAGGCCGTTGGCGGTGTAAAGCCGCCGGCCGTCGCGGGTGACGTCGATTCCCCAGGGGCGCTTGCCCACCGGGATCGTGGCGGTCAGCGTTTCCGTGGCGGCGTCGATCACCGAGACCGAGTTGCCGTGGCCGTTGGCGACGTAGATCCGGCGGCCATCTGGAGAGACGACGACGCCAACGGGCTTGGAGCGCTGCGGCAGCTTGATCGTGCGCAGCACCTGATGATGGACGGCGTCGACCACCGCCACCGTGCCGCCGACCTCGGCGGTGACGTAGCAGCGCTTACCGTCCGGCGAGAAGGCGGCGACCCGCGGGCGGGGATCGACCAGAAAGGTCGTGACCACCTGGAGAGTGCGGGTATCGATCACCGAGACGGTGTTGCTGGTCTCGGCCGTCACGTAAACCCAGTGCCCATCCGGACTCAGGGCCACGCCTTCGGGCTCGATGCCCACCACCAGTGAGGCGAGCACCTTATTTTTCCGGACCTCCGTCACGGTCGCCGTGCCCGCGTCCTCGTTCGCGGAGTAGAGCCGGGAGCCGTCGCGGGTGACGACGAAGCGCTCGGGATCGGTGCCGACGTCGAAGCGCTGGATCTCTTTGAAGTTCTTGGCGTCGAGCGCCACGACGGCGTCCGCCGGTCCCTTCGCGAGATGGGCGAGGTCGCTCAAGGCGACATAGAGGCGCTTGCCGTCGGCGGTGAGCTGGAGGCCTCGAGGCCGGGCACCGGCCGGAGTCATCGAGACCGTCGAGACGACCTGGTTGGTGGCGGTGTCGATGATCGTGATCGTGCCGGCGACCTCGTTGGTGACGTAGGCGAGCGGGGCCGCGACGGCAGGCAGGGCGCCGAGGAGAAGGAGGAGAAAGATCCAGACTTTCATTCCGGCTCCACCTGATCCACCAGATTCCCTTGGGAGTCCACCACGTAGACCGGCTGGATCAGGTGCCGGTCCTGGGGATCGAAGCTCAGCATCATCCCTTTGTGGCCGTCGAGGCGAAGGTCGCCGATCCTCTCCCTCGGGTCGCCGCCCGGGTAGCGCAGGGCCAGCTCGACGGCACACTTCACCGCCACCCAGCCGTGCCAGGAGCGCTCGTCCATGGGCTGGCCGAAGCGGCGGCGAAAGCGGACGTTGAGCTCCTCGGCGCCGAACTTCATCAGGCCGGAGTGCCAGTCGGCGACGTGAAGGTCCCTGCGATCCTTGGAGCGGCCGAGAGCCTGCTGCCGGAAAGCCGGGCTGGAGGTCACGTCCCAGGCCAGTCCCGAGGATGGCGTTGTGGCTGCCAGGAACACCGCCTTCGTCTCCTGCTTCGGAGGCTCGAGACCGATCAGCGCAAACTCGGAGGTGGGGCCGGACGTGATCTCCACGTGCAGAAGCTCGCCCACGCGGTGCGCCTCGTCGAGGCCGAGGGTCGCGCCCCGCCCCTCGGGAGTCTCGGGATCGAGGAGGAGGCCCAGGGAGACCCGGCGGGCCTGTTTTGCAAAGGACAACCGGCCGGCCCCGGCGAGCGCTCCCGTCGCAAGGAGGGACTGGAGGAAGGCCCGGCGATGCAGCGTCATGCCTGTTTCTCCTTGGGCTCGATCGCCCGCAGCATCATCTCGCTCTGGGTGCGGGCCACCCGCCGCTCCGCCTCCCGCAGCCAGGCCGCGAAGAGTCCGAGCCCTAAAACGATGAAGACCACGCCTGCGGGAATCCACATGAGGAGGCCGGCAAGCTGCTGGTCCTCCAAAGGGGAGAGCCCCCAGCGGCTCGTCCGCGCCTCGTAGATGGGGTACCACAGACGCGGAGCGAAGGTCAGCAGCGCTCCGAGGACGCCGCTGTGCAGCGAGGTGAGGAAGACGTAGACCACGGCGGCGCCATAGCCCAGCCGTCCAAACCGGCCGTGGATCAGCGACCACCAGAAGAGGGCGGAGCTGAGGAAGAAGCTCAGATGCTGGAGCGCGTGGATGAATTCGTCGTCCAGCGTCGCCTGATAGAGGCTCGGCAGGTGCCAGATCCACAGCGCCAGTCCGTGGATCACGAAGACGGCGAACGGCGCGGTGAGCCGGCGCCAGGTTGCGGCAAAGGCCGGGTTCCGCGTCCACTCCGCCGCCACGTCCCGGCCGGCCGGCGGCAGCGCCCACAGGAAAGGCGCCAGCGGCCGGCCGAGGACCATCAGCGGCGCCGCGACCAGGATCAGCAGCTCATGCTGAACCATGTGGGCCGAGAACAGGATGCCGCCGAGGGCATCGACCGGCGAGAGCAGTGCCACGATCAGCGCCAGCCAACCGGCGGCGAAGCAGAGCGCCTCCCAGCGCCGGATCCCCTGCCCCACCCCGGCCCGCCGCCACAGCCGGGCGAGGCCGGCGGCGTAGAGGGC
The DNA here is from genome assembly GCA_035996875.1 of Thermoanaerobaculia bacterium. Taxonomy (GTDB): domain Bacteria; phylum Acidobacteriota; class Thermoanaerobaculia; order Multivoradales; family UBA5704; genus DATARR01. The sequence goes on along the minus strand of DASYJD010000104.1, from coordinate 277,151 downwards.
TCCCGAGAGCGCCAGCAAGACGATGGTGAAGGGCTCCCACGACCACCAGGAGAGGACGGTGCCCGCCTCAAGGTGATGCCCGGCGTGGAGGAGCAGAGCAATCATCAGTCGCACACCCGCAGCAGCAGAGGAGGCACCGCGAAGGCCAGAATCGCCAGCGCGAAGCCGAGGCACATCCAGAAGCCGGCCATGGCCATGAACCGGCGGCGGGAGTCTTTGGGGTCTCCCTTCTCGCTCGATCCCTCTGGCTGCCGTTGCCACCGGCTCCAGCCGATCGCCGCTCCGAGGCCCGCGATTCCCAGGGTGCCTAGTTCCACAAGATAGAGGAGAAGAGGGCGCCCGAGCCAGCAGGCGGTGGCAGCCGTCATGTAGCTGACCTGCTCGGCCAGCACCCAGGCGGCCGGACCGGCGAGCACCGCCATCCAGAGCACGACGTCTCGTTTTTCGGGACGATGCCCTCGGATCTCGCTGCCCCGGTCGGCCATCAGCGGTCTCTTACACCCCGCGGGTGCCCAGCAGCCCCGGGTCCAGGTAGAAGATGCAGTAGAAGAGAACCCAGCAGGCGACGACGAAGTACCAGTACATGCTGTTCAGCCGGAGATCGTCCATCAGCTTGTCCTCGACCGGCCCGCGGGTCAGCACGGTGATGAACATCAGGTTCTCCACGATACCGGTGAGGACGTGCAGTGTGTGGAGCCCCACCGTCACCCAGACCAGCGAACCGTAGGCATGGCTGTCCCAGCGGAAGGTGAGGTGAGCCATGATGGAGATCCGAATCGAGAGAAAGGCGACGAACAGCACGGTCGACACGGCGAGCCAGAGGCGGATCTTCGGCAGATCCTCGCGCTCCGCCGCCTGCGCCGCAAGGTGCATGGGGACGATGCTGAGGACCAGGATCGCCAGATTGAGGGTGGTGATTCCGAGGCCCGGATGGAGCACGCCCGGCGGCGGCCAGACGTAGGCGCCACCGCGCAGATAGAAGTAGCTCGCCGCCATGAGGGCGAACATCGTCCCCTCGATGCACATGACACCCGTGACTCCCCACCAGAGAGGGTCCCTCTGGCCGAAAGCGGTGGTGGGCAGCTCCGAGACGTCGATCGACGGGGGCCGCTTCATGACTTCTCCTTCAGAAGCTTGTGGCCCTGATCCCCACGCGGCCAGAACCAGGCGATGAGCGCGATCGTGACGGGCACCGCGCCGATCGGCAGGCCCCAAGGGGTGAAGATACCGACGATGAACGTCACCCCCACGCCGAGCGAGAGAATGAAGGGCCAGAGCGTGGGACCGGGGGACACCTGGCGGTGGTCCGGCTCGGCGTCCATCAGGTTGGTGATGAGGAACTCCCGGCGGTCGCTGCGTAGGCCGGTGATCACCGGATGCTGGTCGTGCCAGAGCCAGCGCGGCGAGCGCCCGCTCACCGTCGGTAAAAACTGGAAGTTGTAGGGCGGCGGCGGCGAGGAGACCGACCACTCCAGGGTGTCCGACCCCCAGGGATCGTTGCCGGCCGGCTCCCCGCGCCGCAGGCTGACGAGCCCGTTGAGGACGTAGACCAGCACGCCAAGCCCCAGGATGAACGCTCCCACCGTCGACAGCAGGTTCAGGCTCCCCCATCCGGTACCGGGCAGGTAGGTGTAGACCCTGCGCGGCATCCCTTCGAGCCCCAGGATGTGCTGCGGGAAGAAGGTGACCTGGAAGCCCACGAAGACGAGCCCGAAAGAGATCTTTCCCCACGTCTCGGAAAGCATTCGGCCGGTGATCTTGGGGTACCAGTAGAACAGGCCCCCGAGGAGCGGGAAGACGGCGCCGCCGATCAGCACGTAGTGGAAGTGGGCGACGACGAAGAAGGTGTCGTGCACCTGAAGGTTGAGCGGCACGGCGGCCAGCATCACGCCCGTCAAGCCGCCGATCACGAAGGTGAAGAGGAAGCCGAGCACGTAAAGAAGCGGCGTCTTGAAGCGGAGGTGCCCGCCCCAGAGCGTCGCGATCCAGCAGAAGATCTGCGTTCCCGTCGGGATGGCGATCATGATGCTCGCCGCGGTAAAGAAGCTCGCTCCGAGTTGCGGCAGGCCGGTGGCGAACATGTGGTGCACCCAGAGGCCGAAGCCGATGAAGCCGGTCGCCACCAGCGAGAGGACGAGGGGCATGTAGCCGAAGACCTCGCGGCGGGTGAACGGCGCGAGGATCGAGGAGACGATCCCCGTCGCCGGAATGAAGATGATGTAGACCTCCGGATGGCCGAAGAACCAGAAGAGATGCTGCCAGAGCAGCGCGTCCCCGCCCGCCGCCGGGTTGAAGAAGTGGGTATCGATCAGCCGGTCCAGAGCCAGCATGAGGCTCGACAGCATCACCGCCGGCATCGCGAAGACCACCATGAACGAGGTCACCAGCATCGCCCAGACGTAGAGCGGAATGCGGTTGAGCGACATGCCCGGCGCCCGCTGCTTGAAGATCGTCGTGATGAGGTTGAGCGCCACCGCCAGCGACGAGATCTCGGTGAAGGTGATCATCTGCGCCCAGACGTCCACCCGCTTGCCGGGGCTGAACTGCGGACCGGAGAGCGGCACGTAGGCGAACCAACCGGCGTCCGGCCCGGTGTTGAGGAAGAAGGCGGTATAGAGGAACAGGCCGCCGATCAGATAGATGTAGTAGGAGAAGGCGTTCAGCCGCGGAAAGGCGAGGTTGCGCGTGCCGACCATCAGCGGCACCAGGTAGACGGCGAGCCCGAGCATCATCGGCACGGCGAAGAGGAACATCATCGTCGAGCCGTGGGTGGTGAACACCTGGTTGTAGAGGTCGGGCCCGAGAAAACGGTTCTCCGGCCGCGCGAGCTGGACGCGCATCATCAGCGCCTCGATCCCGCCGAGAGCGAAAAAGATCAAGGCGGTGACGATGTAGCGCACGCCGATCTTCGAGTGGTCCACCTCGGCGAACCAGCCGCGGAGCCCGGAGGCGTACTTCCAGGTCCGTTCGAGGAGCCGGCGGTCCTCGGCGGCGGCCGCGTCGGCGACGGCCTCCTCGTCCGGCACCAGCTCCCTGTCGATCGGCTCGGCGTTCATCGCAAGCTCTCCAGATAGGCCACGACGGCTTGCAAGTCACCGGGGGCGAGGCTGTTGGCCGGCATCTGGTTGCCAGGCTTGGCCGCCTGCGGATCGACGATCCAGGCGCCGAGATTGGCGGCCGTGTTCGGCAGCGTCGCGGCGGCGAGCGTGCGGCGGCTGGCGAGGTGCGTCAGATCGGGCCCCAGGCTGCCGGAGGCCGTCGTTCCGCCAATGGTGTGGCACAGAGCGCAGGGGGCCGCCTCGACGACCTGCCGGCCGCGCTGCTCGAGCGGGCTCGCGGGCGGCGGCGGGGTCTGGAGTTGGGCGGCGTACCAGGCAGCGTACCGGTCCGGCCGATCGGCGATGATCAGCAACCCCATATGGGCGTGCTGATGACCGCAGAACTCGGCACAGAAGCCGCGGTAGGTCCCGGGGCGGTCCGCCTCGATCCAGAGCTGCGAGTCGTGACCCGGAATGAGGTCGCGCTTGCCGTGCAGGCTGGGGACCCAGAAGCTGTGGATGACGTCGTTCGACGCCAGCCGGATGAGGACGGGGCGCCCGGCGGGGATGTGGATCTCGTTGGCGGTGCGGACGATGTGGGAGGGCTGCGGGTCCTGATACTCCACCTCCCACCACCACTGGTGACCGGTGACCTTGATGACGACCGCGCTCGGGGCGCCGAGCGAGGCGACCGCCCGGCCCGTCGCGACGCTCGCGAACAGCAGGACGAACAGGGTGACGATCGTCAAACCGACCGCACCGGCCACCACCCGGGTCATCCAGAGGCGCGAGCGGGGCGCCACGGGACCCGGCAGGCCCGTCGAATCGGGCCGCCGCGTGATGGCGAAGCCGGTCGCGGCCATCACCAGCACGAAGACGGTCGAGCAGACCCAGAACATCAGCCACCAGAGATGACCGATGCGGGCGGCCTCGATGCCGTGCGCGTGGAGGGCGGAGTGCCGGCCGATCCAGTGGATGCCGTTCATCCCGGCGTTCATCCCGGCGTTCATCCCGGATGATCCGCCTGGGCCGGCTTCGGCGTCTTGCGCGGCATGGCCTGCTCGGAAGGGTGCGGGAAGAGCTCGTCGTTGCGGGTGGGGCGCTCCGGCTTCGGCACCTGGCCCGAGAGCGTGCGCACATAGGCCGTGATCATCCACACCTGGCCGTCCGGGATGTGGCCGCCATAGGAGGGCATGCCGTTCGGGCGTCCCTGGACGATCGTGTCGTGGATGTTCTGGCCGCTGCCGCCGTAGATCCACTGCTCGTCCATCAGCGGCGGCCCGATCCCGCCGCCGCCGTGGAAGTGGCAGCCGACGCAGTTGTACTGCTCGTAGAGCCGCTCTCCCTGGCTGATGGCCCAGGCATTGCCCTCGTAGGGGCCGCTCGCCGCCTGCTTGGGTAGAGCCGCCCCGGGCTGCAGGCTGACCTGCCGCACAGTCTCGGGCCGGGCGCTCTCCGAGGCCGGCGCGTGGAAGCTCCGCGTCTCGCGCGGACAGCCGGCGAGCGCCAGGGCCAGGAGGATGGAAACCGAGAGGAGATGGCGTCGCATGGTGTCTACACTCCCACCCGTGGGATCCCGTAGCGATTCAGCAGGGCGTCGATCTCCGGCTGCCGCCGCTCTAGAAACGATTCGAGCTCGGCGTGTCGCCTGTCGTCCCCCCGCCGCGTCGCCATCGAGACGTCGAAGACGAAGGGGAGGAACGGCCGGTCGATCTGCGGCGACACCGGCACCAGCGCCAGCGGCACCCCCTGGCGCGGGGCGAAGTAGCCGGCGAGCGGCCCCCAGACGACGGCCACGTCGACGTCCCCCCGCGCCACCGCCTCGACGATGCGGGCCGGCGGGTTGGGCTGGGAGTAGTCGGCGTAGACGGAGTAGCCCGCGACGTTGCGAGTCACTCCGCGGTTGGCGAGAGCGTGGGCCGGCGGCGAGTTGGTGCCGTCGTCGCCGATCATCTGCACGCCGACGCGCAGCCTGCGCAGGGCCGGATCGTCGAAGGAGCGGACCGTGATTCCGCGGTCCCGGCGAGATACGAAGACGTAGGTCGACCGGTAATAGGGACGGGTCGTCCACGCCAGCTCGACGCTGCTCGGCAACCCCATCAGCACGTCGCAGGTCCCCGCCTTCAGCGTGTTGCGGATGAAGCCGCGGTGCTGGGGCCACCAGGTGTAGCGCACGGTGGCGTGAAGGTCGCGGGCCACCATCTCGGCCAGCCGGTTCTCGAAGCCCTCCAGCCTGCGGTTCGAGTACGGCAGGTTGTTGGGGTCGGCGCACACCCGCAGCTCACGGGGCGGAGGGGCACTGCTCTGTCTCGTACAGGCTGCGGCGAGGAGCAGGAGCAGAAGGCCGGCGAGACCGGCCGCAGCGCCCCTTCGGGGCGGACCCTCACCCCCTAGCCCCATAGGCGCTAACTTAACGTGGTCTGGGAGGTTCCCCCGCCCAAGACCCTCACCCCTGCCCCTCTCCCGACCACCCCATCCGCCGCCCCGGGAGAGGGGTACCCCTGGGGCTTCCCCGCTTTGCTCCCTCTTCTCCCGGTTGGGGGGAGGGCGATGGGAGAAGAGGGCCGGGGTGATGAGGGGCTTTCCCCTACGGCAACCCGAACACATACAGCTCCCCTCCCGGAGTCGAATGCTTCGGCAAATCGCCCATGGCGCCGGTGAAGCCGAGGGCTCCGGTCTTGTCGCGCGGATCGAGCTTGCCGGCCACCACGGCGCCGGCCCAGCCGCCCACTCCGGAGAGAATGGCGACGTACTGCTTGCCGTCGGGGCCTTTGTAGGTGACCGGCTGGCCGATGATCCCGGAGCCGGTCTTGAACTTCCACAGCAGGTTCCCGGTGCGGGCGTCGACCGCCTTGAACCAGCCCTCCATCGTGCCGTAGAAGACGACGTCGCCGGCCGTGGCCAGCGCGCCGCTCCAGGCCGGGAAATCCTCCTTGAGCTGCCAGCGCGGCTTGTGGGCCGCGAAGTCCCAGGCGGTGAAGAAACCGCGGTTGCCGCCGGGGCCGGCATACATCTTCACGTTGGCCCCCACGAACGGCGTGCCGGCGATGTAGTTGGCCTCCATCCCTTGAAAGTCCATGCAGAGGTTGTTGTGCGGAATGTAGAGCAGCCCCGTGCGCGGCGAGAAGGAGGAGGGCTGCCAGTCCTTGGCTCCCGGCGCGGCCGGGCAGATCATCTCCACCGTCTTGCCGGCGCCCGTCTGCTTCGACGCCACCTCGCGCAGGTGCCCCGATTTCAGGTCGACGCCGGCCGTGGAGTTGATGTAGGCGAACGCATCGGCCGAGAGCACCTCGCCGGTCGCGCGGTCCAGGACGTAGAGATAGCCGTTGCGGTCGGGGTGGATGAGCACCTTGCGCGGACGTCCGTCGACGTTCAGGTCCAGCAGCACCACCTCGTTGACGCCGTCGTAGTCGAAGTGATCGTGCGGGTTCATCTGGTAGAACCAGCGCGCTTGGCCCGTGTCGGCGTCGCGGGCGAAGATGCCGCACGTCCACTTGTTGTCCCCCGGGCGCTGATCGGCGTTCCAGGGGCCGGGGTTGCCGGTGCCGTAATAGACCAGGTTGAGCTCGGGATCGTAGGAGATCCATCCCCAGACCGTGCCGCCGCCCATGTGCCAGGCATCGGGCGGCCACGTCGAGACCCCGAGGTCGCTGCCGCGGTCCGCCGCGTAAAAGGGATGGAAGCCCGCGCCGATCAGCACCTCTTTGTCCGGACCGGTGCTGAAGGCCTTCCAGGCGATCTTGCCGGTCGCGGCGTCGAGCGCCGTCAGCCAGCCGCGGACGCCGAATTCGCCGCCGCTGTTGCCCACCAGCACCTTGCCCTTGACCACCAGCGGCGCCATGGTGATCGACTCGCCCTTGTTGATGTCGCCCAGCGGCGTGCGCCAGACCTCCTTGCCCGTCTCGGCGTCCACGGCGACCGTCTGGCCGTCGAGCGTGTTGTAGAAGATCTTGCCTCCGGCATAGCTCGCGCCGCGATTCACCTGGTCGCAGCAGGCGACGCCCTGGGCCGCGGCGTCCACCGGCGGCTTGTAGACCCACTTCGTCGCTCCCGAATTGGCGAGATCGAGGGCGTAGAGATAATTGGGGAACGGCGTGACGACGTACATCGTGCCGCCGACGACGAGCGGCGCCGCCTCTTCCCCGCGCGTGCTGCCGGTCGAGAAGGTCCAGGCGACCTTGAGATTGCCGACGTTGCCGGCGTTGATCTCCCCGAGCTCGCTGAAGCGGGTGCTGGCGTAGCTCTTGGCTGGCATCAACCACTGGCCGTCGTCCGCCGCCGCCCCTCCGGCCGCACCTGCCGGTCGTGCCACCCCGGTGATCCCGGCGCCAGGAGCGGCTTCCGGCTTTGGACCCGCCTTCTCCGTCCTCGTCTGGCAGCCGGCGGCCCCCAGCCCGAAGAGGAGGAGAGCGGAAAAAACGATCCTCCAGGTCCGCGGCCCGGTTGAGCGGGTCAATCCTCCTCGCTTCATGTTCAGAAAACTCCCTCCTCGGCCGCTCTATCGCAGCAAGATACAGGCCAGGCGGGGCCGCGGGCATCCTTTCCCGCGACCGGCCGATCCCTGAGCCGGCGATTGCCGCGAAGAGTCGATGTAAAAATTTTACCCGGCGCCGATTTTTTACCGAATTCCCGAGATCTCTGTCATCTCCGGCATCGAAGGTGCTTTCCAGGCAGGATGTCTCCAAAAAAGTTTGGCCATTTTCCCTCTTGACATTTTCTATGGACCTATCGGAGTATCTCTCTTGTGGATACGGAACAATGAGGCGGACGGCAAATCCATTCCGGTATACCAAAAGACTAGACTCGAATGTTGGTCGATGGCTTGTCAGTTTCAGAAGAATTCGTGTTTCCGGGACCATGAAGGCTCCGGACTTAAACGAGCCCCTAAAGGGCTCGAGAAAGGAGTAGGACAATGGCTAAGAAGAAGAATGAAGATGGGACGACGAAGCGGACGAGGTTCACTCGGCGAGGGGAGCGGTCCAAGGTGTGGAGGCAGGTCGCGACGTCGGCGGCCGCCCACGCCGTCGACCTGCCGGGGTCGGAGGTGCAGCGAGGTGACCTGGAGAAGGTGATCGTGGAGGTGGACAAGATCGTCTCCGAACAGGGCGCCTTCCAGGCGAACAAGCAGGTGGCCTCGCAGCGCCTGCGGACCTTGGTGAGCCAGGGAGACAAGCTGACCACCGTGCTGAAGACGATCGCCAAGGAGCGCTACGGCCATGGCAGCGACAAGCTGGTGGAGTTCGGAATCCAGCCGCTCCGCAGCCGCCCCAAGCCCACTGTGGTGCCGCCCACGACTCCGGCCCCCGAGCTCGGCACGCCGGGCTCCACTCCCCCCACCACCCCGCCCGGCAACAAGTAGTTACCTTCCCTCGGGGCGTGCCAAGTGCACGCCCCCTTTTTTTGTCTTCCCCTCCCCAACCGAGACATCCCCGATCCACGAGCGGACCTGGCAGATGCGCCGTATGCCGTGGCGGATGGGTCGTCAGCCATGGCAGATGGGTCGTCAGCCATGGCAGATGGGGTAGTGGGGGAATCTTGTGTGCCTGAGTTTCGCTCCGCCCTCGCGGCAGTTCCCGCCTTAGTAACTATTACAGTTCCTATTGAAGGCATGGAATCAGGAAACATTGAAACTGGAATCGGCTCGCATGCACGACGTTATGTCGTCGGATTTGACTCCAGGAGCGGCAAACTGGTAAATTCAGCAATGGAGCGAGTCCAAGAAGCCTCTTCTTTTCTTGCACTTACGCCGCGAAGACGGGGACGCTCCCTGTCAGACCTAAAAAACGGAAAGCCCCGGAACCGGGGGATTACTTTCGCGAGTAACCCGGTTTCGAGGCCCGACAGACGACGCCCGTAAGGGGATCGCTGTATCTAGGACAGTAGTCTTTTAGCGGGCGCCCGTCAAGGAGGCACCTCGTATGAGGAACCTCGCGAGCGGGAGGTATATGGGGATCGGGCTCCGGTGGTGGCGCAAGTTGCTGCGCGTCTGCTGGCCCCGGTCCCATACAACCAGCAAGGGCAGCGGGAGAGGTCCGATCCCTCCCCGCTGCCCTTCTCCTATGCCGCCGTCGCCTGAGCCGCGCCGAGAAGGTCGGCCAGACTCCAGGGCTTGCGGGCGATGCCGGCCTTCATCGCCGGCGTCATCCGGATGGACCGATGCATCCTCACGAAGTTGTAGTACGCGAAGTAGAGCGCCAGTGCCGCCCGCAGGTTGCTCTTCTTCCGGGAGAAGCCGTTCGACAGCCGGGTGAACCGGCGAAGATGACCGCGGAGCGTCCAGTTAGAGCGCTCGACGTGAGAGGTACAGATCCGGTCTTCGTCAGGAGTGCCACTGATTACGATTTTCTCCTGTCCTGTCAGGCGGGGAGGAGCGTACCGCCGGCCTTCCTCCCCGCCTACGTTTCCAAACTCCTTGATGACCTGCGCGTAGTCCACCCGGGCTCCGAGGTTGTACTCGACGGCGTTCGGGTAGCCGTTGAATCCGTCCGTGCTGAGCTGAAACTTGCCCGTCGTCGCCTTGTCGAGCTTCTCCATGAAATCGTGCGCGTCCCACCCGTTGCGCCGTCCCAGGTGCCACGCGAGGATAAGCTTGGAGGTCCGCTCGATTCCGAAAAAGCAGTAAGCATCCCCGGCGTCCGGGTTGGCGATCTTCTGCCGCGTGCAGGTGCCCTGCTTGGCGTGGACGAACGTCCAGAGCTCATCCGCCTGCACGTCCTGGACGGGGACGGCGTGGATCGTCTCGGTCAGCATGCGCTCGCACCCTTCGCCCACCTGGACAAGCAGCTTGAGGATCGTCTTTTTGTCGACGCCGACGATACGCTCGATCGACCGCACGCCGTTGCCCTCGCACAGGAGATTCAGGCAGAGCAGGGCTTTGTCCAGGGGGAGCTGCATGGCTCCCAGGGGGCGGACCGGACGCTCGGAGAAGGTCTTGCGGCAGGTCAGGCACCGGAAGCGCTGGTTACCCTTGCGGTCCTTTCCCATCTTCTTCGTACGTGAGGGGGACGGGCAGGCGGTGCATTCCATGAGCGGGGCTCCCTTGCGGTAAGCCCGGCCGAAAGCCATAATCAGGATGGAGGTCCGTTCGGCTTTGGTCGGGCGGTTCCAGGCTCCGGAGGTTGTTGGTAGCAACCCCCGGAGCCATTTTCATGGCCCTAGTATAGCAGAAGTATATCCTGTGTCGAGGGGTAAGTCTTGACTCAGGCAAGATTGCTGCTATCCTATGGGCATGAGTGACACAGCGAAAGCCCCCCAGAACCGGACCCAGACAGAACCCGTCCTCCTGCGGTTTGAACCGTCCCACCTGGAGATCATTGACCGTGCCGCCGAGCATTTGGGGCTCAGCCGTGCCGCTTGGGTGCGGTCCACGATGCTCCAGGCGGCGCGGGAGGTGTTGAAACAGGCGAGCTAGGGGCACGGGCAATCGCCGCTGTTCCCACCTTGTGCCCACATCGGCAAGCTGCCGGTTGTTTTGTGGGCACAACGGGGGTACACTACGCCAATGAGCGAGCCGATGAAGTCAGACTGGATCAAACTTAGGTTGTCGCCCGATGAAAAGGCGACCTTTGAACAGGCCGCAGCCGTTGCCGGGGCTTCTCTGTCTTCCTGGGTAAGAGAGCGTCTCCGCAAGTCTGCCGCGGCCGAGCTTGAGGCCGCGGGTCTCCAGATACCATTCATTCAGGCGCTGCGCCATGGCGGCCAACATGGAATTCGCTGACCTCGGGATCGAATTCGAGGCTTACGGAATAGGCACCGCCCTCAAACGTCACAAGCTACTTGTGCCCCCCAACCAGCGTTCTTATGCCTGGGAACGTGAACATGTCGCAGCGCTTTTTGAAGACCTCTCCGCCACGTTTGCCCGTGACAAGCACCCGTACTTTCTTGGTACCATAGTACTCACGCGCAGCGGCGACGAAAGAGAAGAGCGCCGGGAGGTCGCAGACGGTCAACAACGCCTTGCTACGACATCGTTGCTTATTGCCGCCATTCGCGATTATCTGTATACGCGCGACAGGGAAGCCGCAGAGAAATACAGCTCCGATTTTCTCCTTGAGTATGATCCCTTCGTCTCCGATTCCGTCCCGAAGCTTCAGTTGAACACACAAGACAACGAATACTTCCTCCGGGCCATCCTTTCCAAGCCGGATTCAGCCGACCGCCAAAGCGCCTTTGCTGAGCCCAAAGGTAGCTCGAATGAACGACTTCGGGATGCGTCGCACTTAGCCCGACAATTTGTTGGGCATCTTGTCTCGCCGCACTCCGAAAGGGAGGGCCGTCTTTTATTGCTGGAGTGGGTAAGGTTCCTCGAACAAAAAGTTGCCGTGATCGTCATCAAGACAACCGGCAACATCGATGCCTACAAGATGTTCGAGACGCTTAATGATCGCGGCCTGAAGGCATCCCAAATAGACATTCTGAAAAACTATTTGTTTTCCCAAGTAGTCAACCGGAAAGCCGAGATCGAGGCGAGCTGGCTGTCAATGGTGTCGAAAATCGAAAGTCACGATGCGGAGATTGTGCTTGATTACGTTAGGCATTTTTGGATTTCTAAGAACGGTCCGATACGGGCTTCCGAGCTGGCATCTGGCTTTTTGACGATTGCGGGTGAGCGAGCGGCTCTTCGAGATAGTAATGGAGTTGGACGATACCGCCAACAACTACTTGGCGATCCTTACTTCGCTACAATCACCCGGGTTAGCGCGCTACGGCCAAGAGACTCGCAATAATATCTATGTGGTTGCGTCATTATTCGAAATCGAACAAATCCGGCCTCTGATGCTAGCCATACTAAGATCGTTCGAGGTGGGCGAGGCACGGCGCGCCTTTTTTCTTTTGCTGTCGTGGTCCGTGCGCTTCCTGATCGCCGGCGGCGGTGGTGGTGGTGCCTTGGAAAAGCATTATGGTGCACGAGCTCAGGAAATAACCAGCGGATCAGTAAAATCAGCAAGCGCGCTCGCCAAAGCGATGGTCGATGTCGTCCCCAAGGATACGGAATTTAAGGTCGCGTTTGAGCGACTACGGGTGACTAAAGCGAAACTCGCGCGGTACTATCTTCGTTGTCTAGAGAAGAGGCGGCGCAAAGAAGAGTCACCGCACCTCGCGGAATTTGAGGCACCAGAAAGGCAGGAGAACCTTGAGCACATCATGCCAGGGAGCGCGACAACCGCATGGGACATACCCCCGGAAATAACCAGCGCATACTACAAGCGGCTCGGCAATATGTGTCTACTGGGGGCAAAGCAAAACGTGGCAATAGGGAACCAAAAGTATTCCGACAAGATCCCTACTTATGCAGAAAGCCCATTTCTTCTCACACAAGAGGTAGTGGACTTCAGCGCAAGTAAGTGGGGAGCAGAGGAAATCGAGAGAAGACGTCGGAGCTTGCCAAAGAAGCACCGTTCATATGGCCGAGTTGACATCAGGTATGGCCGTTTGGGGGGTGCCGCATAAAAGGGCCGGCCCCTCGCGGAGCCGGCCCGGCCTTACGTCGCTTCCCGCTCGTGCCGCTCTATCAGCGGTCCCGCCCGGATGTCTTCAGCCTCTCCGCCGCTACGCGCCCAAACACCCGCCAGCTCGGCGGCGAGCGCCTTTGCTTGGCGCGCAACACGAAACGTCGCCACGATGCGCCGTCCTGGAAGATAGACCAACGTCTGAGAGTGTGTGGAGCCCTGCGGGATAGGGCCGGCTCCGGAGCCGTGGAAGATCCCGAAGGGCGGCGATACAAAGCCCCGCAGCTCCGGCTCCGTGCCGTCCTCAAGCCTCACCCGGAACCGTCCCAGGTGCCAAGCCAGGGGCAGGGGAATGCCGGCCTTTGCGCGGAGCCGTAGGTAGGCGTCAGCAGCCCGAGAAAGCCATGCTCCGCAGGAGGGGAAGCCTTCCGCGTCCGCCGCCCGCTTCCAGGCGATGGATTGCGGCATGGTGGCGCGGACGGTAAAGCTCGCCGTCTTCACCCGACACCCCGTTCTAGTCCCTCGTGGTGCTCGTGGTTCGCGTCCTCAAAGGCCCGTTGGAGGGTCAGGTACATGTCCGCGGCATAGGCGGCAAAGGCGCCAGCCGTGGCCATGCCGCGGAGCTTTGCGGCCTTCTCCCATCGTCCTTTCTGGAAGGTTGTCGCCTTCACCGAGACGTTGCAGCGAGCGTCCACGGGATAGGAGCGCTTGGAATCCCAGCTCATGAGACCTCCTCCTCCCCGCGCCACGTTCCGAGGGTCTTTTCCAATGCGTCCGCTGCCTTGCCGACCTCACGGGCGACCCGCACAGCCGTGCGGCATAGGGCCGCCTCGTAGGGCTCATGCTCGGGAGGATTCTCTCCCGCCGTCGCGAGGTAGCCTTCCAGGTGGCGAAGGTCCGCTACCGCGGCCCGGAGGTTGCTCCGGATGAACCCCTCCGGCTGGTCCGGGAAGTGGCTGTATTCAAGCACCAGCTCATAGAGCAGGTGCCCCACCCCGCGCAGCGCTTCGTTGTCGTGGGGCTCGGTGAAGTGGAGCAGGAACGTCTCCCGGAAGGCTACGAAGTCCTCCCAGCGCTCCGGTTCGATCTCCGGCGGGATGGCAGGGAACGGGGGCGGCTCATCCTCCGGTGGTGGGCCAGTCGGGCCGGGTGGTGAGGATGCGAGGACGGCGGGAGGAACGGGGACGGGTGGCGGGGTACAATCGGGCAGCTCGCGCATAGGGTCTCCCTGTGCTCGGGTCAGGCTCGGCGGAAGTGGTCAGACACCCCGCCGGGCCGCTTGCTTCGGAATGAGGGGAACGCTCCCCCCTTCGGGGGAGAAGTTACAGCAGATTCAAGGCTTTAGGGGAAATTCCCTCCGGGCACACAACTATCCCCCACTATCGCAGATGGGTCGTATGCCATGGCAGATGGGTCGTATGCCGTGGCAGATGCGCCGTCGACCATGACAGATGGACCGTATGCCGTGGCAGATGGACCGTCGACCACGGCAGATGCTCCGTCTGCCAGGGCAGACGTGCCGTTTGCCACGACAGATGGGTCGTCTGCCACGGCAGATGCTCCGTTGCCACGGCAGATGGACCGTCTGCCATGGCATTTTCTCCGTCGACCATGGCAGATGGACCGTGTGCCGTGGCAGACGCGGCGTATGCCGTGGCAATTTCTCCGTCTGCCATAGCAGATGCGCCATATGCCACGGCATTTTCTCCGTCCGCCATGGCAGATGCGCCGTCTGCCGTGGTCTCAAACCACCGGAGGATCGGTCGCCCGATCCCAGTTGCGATGCATGCCTATCGCTGCCACAAAGGCCGGCAACTCGCGGACGATCGCCCAATCCTCCGGATCATCGAGGGGAATGCCGGCTTCTGAAGCCACGGCCTCTCCGGCCCCCAGGACCAGGATCGGCTTGCAGTGACGATACTGGTCCTTGAGAAACTCGAGCGCCTGGCCGAGGTTGCTCAACACTTCGGCTGCACCCTTGCCATCGGGAATGACCACAGCGTCGAACAGCACCGAGGGCATCGTCTCAAGCGTCCCGTCCGCTTCGAGCCCGCCTCCCTTCGCCTCGATCGAGCCCAGACGCGCCCCGAGGAGCCGAACAACGGCCCCGGCATCCCCAAGCCTCTTCACCACCTTGGCGACGGAACGGCCGTCCGTACCGGCGGCGACGAGAACCGCGATCTTCCGCCCTCGGATGCCGCCATCTCCGGGCCTCGCGGTGAGCGAAAGCAATGGCGAGCTGGTGACTTCCGGCTTGATCGCCTCCGCGGCCCGGGGCATTGGCTCGGGGAGGGGAATGCCGAGCCCGTCGGCCACCTGTTGAGCGAGCTCATCGGAGACGTTGCGGAGCATCGACACCGTGCGCCGGCGGATCGCCGGCACCTGGACCTTTGTGAGCTCGAAGCGAAAGCCCCGAACGATATGCGCCTTTTCATACGGAGTCTGGCTGTTCCAGAACAGGGTCGCCTGCGTGTAGTGGTCGGCGAACTTCTCCGGCTTCCCCCGCATCTTGTCGGCGGCAATCGGCTCCGGGAACGAGGTGAAGCCTGCCGTGCCCGCTTGATACGGGCAACCGCCGCCCAGGGAGTTCGGCTCGTAGGCGACGCGGCCGCGGTGGATCGCTTGGCGGTGCAGGCCGTCGCGCTGGTTGTTGTGGGACTGTGCGACGGGTGAGTTGATTGGGATTTCGTGGAAGTTGGGCCCGCCGAGGCGCGAGAGCTGGGTGTCGAAATACGAGTGGATCCGCCCGGCGAGCAGCGGATCGTTGGAGAAGTCCACTCCGGGCACCAGGTTCTGGACCCCGAAGGCCACCTGCTCGGTCTCGGCGAAGAAGTTGTCGGGGTTGCGGTCGAGGACCATGCGCCCGACCGGCGTCACCGGCACCAGCTCTTCAGGGACGATCTTCGTGGGGTCGAGCACATCGAAGCTGAACCCCTTCGCCTGCTCCTCGGTGAAGAGCTGGAAGCCGAGCTCGTACTCGGGGAACACGCCCGACTCGATCGATTCCCAGAGGTCACGGCGCGTGTAGTCCGGATCTGCGCCAGCGATCTTGACCGACTCGTCCCAATCGAGGGAATGGGTGCCGGCCTTCGGCGTCCAATGGAATTTGACGAAGGTCGCCTGCCCCTGCTCGTTGATGAGGCGAAACGTATGCACGCCGAAGCCCTGCATCCTGCTGAAGCTGCGCGGCAGGGCACGGTCCGACATGACCCACATCAGCATGGCGGTCGACTCCGGCATCAGCGAAACGAAGTCCCAGAACGTATCGTGGGCGCTGGCCGCCTGCGGCATTGCATGATGCGGCTCGGGCTTGAGAGCGTGTACGAGGTCGGGGAACTTCATCGCATCCTGGATGAAGAAGATCGGGATGTTGTTGCCGACGATGTCGAAGTTACCCTCGTCGGTATAGAACTTCGTCGCAAAACCACGGACGTCGCGAGGGGTGTCCACCGAGCCGCGCTCGCCGGCGACCGTCGAGAACCGCACGAAAACGGGGGTGCGCTTTCCCGCCGCCGCCAGAAACGAGGCACGCGTGTACTTGGCCATCGACTTGTAGCACTCGAAGTAACCATGAGCCGCCGAGCCCCGCGCATGCACGATCCGCTCGGGGATCCGCTCGTGGTCGAAGTGCGTGATCTTCTCGCGGAGGATGAAATCTTCCAGCAGGGCCGGGCCCCTGAGCCCGACTTTGAGTGAGCTTTGGTTGTCGGCGATCGGGTTGCCGAAGTTTGTCGTCATCACCTGGCCACCGGAATCGACGCGCACCCGGTCCAGCGGATCGTTCCCGGGGTTGAAACCAGGCTGGGCCTGGGTCCCCGTCTTCGCAGAGGTGGTCGTCTCCGTCAAGGTGCTGCCGGTCACCTCCCGATCGGCCGGCTCCGCGGTAGCCCCAGGCTTGGGCGTGCGCGTGGCCTCTCCGTACTCGTAGGCCTTATTTGCGTTGGCAGGGAAGGCCGCGGCGAGGCTTTCGGTCTTCCTGGCCTTGCGACCTGCGGGGTCATCGGTGGGACCTGCAACGCCCCGAGATGAGCTGCTCACGGTCGACTTGGCGGCGGACTTGTTGTTCTTACGAGGCACCTTCGTCATCAGACATCTCCTAAAGGGGATCGGTCGCTTTCGCTGCAACTGCCGCCGCGACCTTCAAGCCGCTCGTCTCGATTCCGAGGATCTCATCTCCACCGGGACTTCTGGTGCGACAACCTCCGGAGCCTCGGGTGCCACGCCGAGGATCTCCTCGATGCGGGCCAGGGCCGCCGTCTCGTTCCCCCGGCGCAACAGGGTGAGCACGTCGGAGTCGATGAGGCGGTACCAAAGGGTGCGCTGGGTCTCGAAGTCCGGCCAGCGGCGGGCGAGAGGACCGCGCAGGGCTCCGGCGATCTCCAGGAAGCGCGCGTGCTCGTCACCGAGCTCGCACTCCAGCCGCTGGCGCAGGCGTTCGGCGAGCGCCGGGGCCTTGTCTCCTGTGGAAATAGCGACGGCCAGGTCACCGCGGCGGATGACTGCCGGAGCGAGGAAATCACAGTGCGGAACGTCGTCCTGCGTATTGACCAGGGTATTGACGAGGATGTTGCGTCCCCGGGTCTCCTCCCACACGCCATCGGTCACCATGGGCGGCTGGCCCACGACCAGGACGAGGAAGGCCGTGCGTAAATCTCCCCGGCGGTAGCGCCGGTCGATGAGGCCGATCTGCCCGGTCACGGCCAGCTCGCCGAGGCCGGGGGTGATCTCAGGAGCCACCACCGTGACCCTGGCCTCCATTCCAAGCAGGTTCCGCACCTGTTCTTCCGCCACGGCACAACCCCCGAGGATCACGCAGTGACGTCCTGCCAGGCTCAGGTAAACTGGATAGAGCTGCATGAGTCAACCTCCAGAATGCGTCAACCAAGGTCTCGTCTCCGGCCCCCTGCCCGAGACAGTCATGTCTTCAAGCAACCTTCAGCAAGAATCAGGCCAGCTCTTTCGCCAGTCGAATCGGCGGGATCGCTCGCCCGATGCTTTCAAGGATGAGAGATTGGAGCCGCACTGGAAGCAGGCTCCATTGAGGTTTGTAGCAATGTAAGATTTTTATCCCTCCTTTACTCTTTCGTGGTTCCTGAGATCCGCGGCACAGTAGGTCCAGACATGAGGTCTCCGGCGCTTCCGTCCTTTAGATACGCTCCTTTATCCTCTCTTGGCACAACTCTTGAAGTCGTACGGTCTCCGTGAGAGCTGCGACGATCTCCGCTCCTCGGACCATCGAGATGCAACAAGTGGCGTTCATGGAACCAGGCCCCGGTCAGGTCTTGGTGCGTCTGCGGGGCTGCGGCATCTGCGCTTCCAACCTGCCGGTCTTCGAAGGACGTGAATGGTTCCAGTACCCCCTTCGACCCGGCCAGCCGGGGCATGAAGGATGGGGGGAGATCGCGGAGACAGGCTCCGGCGTCACCGGCTTGAAGCCCGGCCAGCCGGTGGCACTGCTCTCCGACCGCGCCTTCGCGGACTATGACGTGGCCGGCGCCGAGGCCGTCGTGCCGCTGCCGGCCGGGCTCGCCAACCGGCCCTTCCCCGGCGAGCCCCTGGCTTGCGTAATGAACATCCTGCGGCGTAGCGAGATCCAGCCAGGCCAGACGGTGGCGGTGATCGGCGCCGGCTTCCTCGGTGCTCTGCTCACTGGACTGGCGACCCGCCTCGGAGCCCGCGTGCTGGCCATCTCAAGGCGCCCCTATGCCCTGGAGGTGGCGCGGCTTCAAGGCGCCGAGCGGACCTTCTCGCTGGAAGACCCGGCGACGGTGTCTGCCGAGGTGATGGACCTCACGGGCGGCGAGGGGTGCGAGCGGGTGATCGAATGCGTGGGCAAGCAGGCCCCTCTCGACCTCGCCGGCGAGCTCACCCGCGTCCGCGGCCGGCTGATCATCGCCGGCTACCACCAGGACGGCTTGCGCCAAGTCGACATGCAGCAGTGGAACTGGCGCGGGCTCGACGTCATCAACGCGCACGAGCGGGACCCGAAGATCTATGCCCAGGGGCTGCGGGAGGCGGTGGAGGCGGTGGAAGAGGGGCGGCTCGATCCTTTCCCGCTGCTCACCCACGGCTTTCCCCTGGAACGGCTGGCCGACGCCCTGCGGATCACCGAAACGAGGCCCGATGGATTCATGAAGAGCTGGGTGGAGATGTGAAGGGGGATGGCTCCGTGTCCCGCCTGGGGTTCGCCGGCGCCGGCTGGATCGGCCGTCACCGGATGGAGAGCGTCTGCGCCAGCGGCGCCGCGACGGCAGCTGTCATCGCCGAGCCCGATCCCGCACTTCTCGCCATGGCTCTCGTGACGGCTCCCGGCGCGCGGGGGTGCCACAGTCTGGACGAGCTGCTGGAGCTCGGTGGCCTCGACGGGGTGGTAATTGCCACGCCCAGCGCCCTGCACGCCGCCCAGAGCCTCCAGGCGCTTGCGGCCGGGCTGCCTGTGTTCTGCCAGAAACCTCTGGGGAGGAACGCCGGGGAGGCGCGCGAGGTGGTGGAAGCCGCGCGGCGGGCGGACCTGCGGCTCGGCGTCGACCTCTCCTACCGCTTCGTCGAGGGGGCGCGGCGCATCCGCGAGCTGGTGGCCTCCGGCGAGCTGGGAACGATCTTCGCCGCGCGCCTCGTCTTCCACAACGCCTACGGCCCGGACAAGGAGTGGTTCTACGACCGCGCCCGCTCCGGCGGCGGCTGCGTCATCGACCTCGGAACTCACCTGATCGACCTCCTGCTTTGGGTTCTCGGTGAGCCGGCGGTGGCGGAGGTGACTGCCCGCTGCCTGGCCGGCGGCGCGCCCTGCGATCCCGAGAGCCAGGTGGAGGACTACGCGGTGGCGCGGCTGGAGCTGGCGAGCGGCGCCGTGGCGGAGATCGCCTGCTCGTGGAACCTGCCGGCCGGGCAGGACGCGGTGATCTCCGCCTCCTTCTACGGCACCGCCGGCGGCGCCGAGCTGCGCAACGTCGAGGGCTCCTTTTACAACTTCGTCGCCGAGCGGTTCCGCGGCACGGCGCGGGAGACGTTGGCCGCGCCTCCCGACGCCTGGGGCGGGCGGGCGCTCGAGCACTGGGCGCGCCGCCTCAGCCGCGGCTTCGACTTCGAGGTGGAGTCGGCCGTAAGGGTGGCGGAGGTGGTGGACCGCATCTATGGCCAAACAGCGAAGCAAATAGGGAAGGAAGGGGTGGCATGACATGAAAGGCAAAATTCTGATCACAGGAGGCGCGGGCTTCATCGGCTCGCACCTCGCCGACGAGCTGTTGCGCCGGGGGTACCGGGTGCGTGCCCTCGACGTCCTGACGCCGCAGGTGCATCCGGAGGGAGGGCCCCCGGACTACCTGGATCCCGAGGTGGAGCTGATGGTCGGCGACGTGCGAGACCCGCAGGCGGTGCGGCGGGCACTCCAGGGAGTGGACGGCGTCTTCCACTTCGCCGCCGCCGTCGGCGTCGGCCAGAGCATGTACGAGATCGCCGAGTACACCAGCGTCAACAACCTGGGAACCGCGGTGCTGCTGGAAGCCCTCGTCGAGCGGCCGGTGGAGCGCCTGGTGGTGGCCTCCAGCATGAGCCTCTACGGTGAGGGGCTGTACCAGGACGAGACCGGCCGCATCCGTTCCGGCCTGCGCCGCGATCGCGCCCAGCTCCAGCGGGCGGATTGGGAGGTGCGCGACGAGGCGGGGCGCTGGCTTTCTCCGGTACCGACGCCGGAGACCAAGGCGCCGGACCTCTCCTCGGTCTACGCGCTCTCGAAGTACGACCAGGAGAGGCTCTGCCTGATGATCGGCGAGACCTACGACATCCCCGTCGTCGCCCTGCGCTTCTTCAACGCCTACGGCCCTCGGCAGGCGCTCTCCAACCCCTACACCGGCGTACTGGCGATCTTCGCCTCGCGTCTGCTCAACGGCAACCCGCCGCTGATCTTCGAGGATGGCGAGCAGCGGCGGGACTTCGTCAGCGTCCACGACGTGGTCCAGGCCTGCCGTCTGGCCTACGAAGCCGAGACCCAGGAAGTCGCCGGCGAGGTCTTCAACGTCGGCAGCGGCGAGTCGTTCTCCATCCGCGAGCTGGCCCAGCGCATGGGCGAGGTGCTCGGTCTGTCCCAGGTCGGCGTGGAGGTGACGGGCAAGTACCGGGCGGGAGACATCCGCCACTGTTTTTCCGACATTTCGCGGGCGCGCCAGGCACTTGGCTACGCGCCCCGCATCGCGATCGAAGACGGCTTGGAGGAGCTGGCGGAGTGGCTGCCAAGGCAGCAAGCCGTCGATCGCGTTTCCGCGGCCCGGGACGAGTTGGCGTCCCGCGGCCTCACCCTTTGACGTCAGGAGGGAACCGTGAGCAGCAAAGCAGGCAACGGTGGCAGCAGCAAGGAGCGGGACGACGAGCGGTGGACCCTGGTCACGGGCGGCGCGGGCTTCGTGGGCAGCAACCTCGTGGACCGGCTGGCGCGGGAGGGGCGCCGGGTGCGCATCCTCGACAACCTCTCCCGCCCCGGCGTGGAGCGCAACGCGGAGTGGCTGCGGCAACGTCATGACGGGAAGGTCGACCTGGTCCGCGCCGACGTGCGCGACCGGAGCGCGGTGAAAGAGGCGCTGCGGGACGTGGGGACGGTCTTTCACTTCGCTGCCCAGGTGGCGGTGACCACCAGCCTCGACGATCCGACGGAGGACTTTCAGGTCAACCTCGAAGGGACCTTCGGATTGCTGGAAGCGATCCGCCGGCGCCCGCGCCCGCCGCGCCTCTTCTTCACTTCGACCAACAAGGTCTACGGCTCCCTCCCTGACGTGGAGATGATGAAGCTGAGCCCCGGCGCCAGCCGTTACAGCCCGGCGCAGGAGGAGATCCGCCGGCACGGCATCTCGGAAGCCCGGCCGCTCGACTTCCACAGCCCCTACGGCTGCTCGAAAGGCGGAGCGGACCAATACGTTCTCGACTACTCCCGCACCCTCGGCCTGGAAACCGTGGTCTTCCGCATGAGCTGCATCTATGGTCCCCGCCAGTTCGGCACCGAGGATCAGGGCTGGATCGCCCACTTCCTCCTTCGCGCGCTGGCCGGCGAGTCCATCACGCTCTACGGCGACGGCCGGCAGGTGCGCGACGTGCTGTTCGTCGAGGACCTCGTCGAGGCCTTCCTGGCCGCCGAGCGCCAGTTGCCGGCCGTCTCCGGCATGGCCTTCAACGTCGGCGGCGGCCCTGAGAACACGCTGAGCCTACTGGAGCTCCTCGACCTCATCTCCGAGCTGACTGGCCGGCGGCCGGCGGTGGACTTCGCCTCCTGGCGCGCCGGCGACCAGCGCTACTACGTCTCCGATACGCGGCGCCTGCAGAGCCTCACCGGCTGGCGGCCGCAGGTGGGGGTGAAGCTGGGAGTGCGGCAGCTTCTCCAGTGGCTGCGCCAGCTTTCAGAGCCCGCCGAGATCGCTGCGCCCCTGCCCGCCCCGGCGGCCGATCGCCGGCGCCCGGAAATCGTTGCACAGGAGCTGGGAGCGCTGGGATGAGCCCGCTCGACATCGTCCTCTTCTGCCATTCCCTGGAGTCGGACTGGAACCACGGCAACGCCCACTTCCTGCGCGGCGTCTGCCGGGCTCTCCAGGAGCGTGGGCACCGCGTTACCGCCTACGAGCCGCGGGATGGCTGGAGCCGTACTCATCTCCTTGCGGAAAGAGGAGGTGAGGCGGAGATCCGCGGCTTTCACTGCGTCTATCCGGACCTCGAGAGCCACCTCTACGACCTGGAGACGCTCGATCTGGATCGCGCCTTGGATGGTGCCGACCTGGTGCTGGTGCACGAATGGAATCCTCCCGAGTTGGTGCGCCGGCTGGGCGAGTACCGCAAACACCAGGGCGGCTACTCGCTCCTCTTTCACGACACCCATCACCGCTCGGCATCGGAGCCGGCGAGCCTCGCGGCCTACGATCTCGAGGGCTATGACGGCGTCCTCGCCTTCGGGGCCGCAGTGCGCGAGAAGTACCTGAAGCGGGGCTGGGCCGACCGGGTCTGGGTGTGGCACGAGGCCGCGGACGCGACGGTCTTCAAACCGCTCCCGGCGATCACCCACGACCGTCATGACCGGGACATCGTATGGATCGGCAACTGGGGCGACGACGAGCGAACCGCCGAGTTGCAGGAGTTCTTTCTGGAGCCGGTGCGCGATCTGAAGCTGCGGGCCGACGCCTACGGCGTGCGCTATCCCGCCGAGGCCTTGGAAGCTCTGCTCGCGGCGGGTGTGCGCTATCGCGGCTGGTTGCCCAACTTCCGGGTGCCCGAGGAATTCGCCCGTCACCGCTTCACGATCCACGTCCCCCGCCGGCCGTACGTGGAGGCGCTGCCGGGCATCCCCACCATCCGCGTCTTCGAGGCCCTGGCCTGCGGCATCCCGCTCATTACCGCCCCCTGGCGCGACAGCGAAGGGTTGTTCCAGGCTGGCCGTGACTACCTCGTAGCTCGGGACAGCGAGGAGATGCGGCACGCGATGCGGGCACTGATGGAGGACCCGGACCTGAGCGCGGAGCTGGCTTCGCACGGAAGAGCGACGATCCTGGCGCGCCATACCTGCGGCCACCGGGTGAACGAGTTGCTGGCGATCCATGATGAGCTGGCAGCTCCAGCGGCCCTCCAGGAGGCGGCAGTATGATCCGCCAGCGCATCGCCTTCTTCGGCTCCAGCCTCGTGTCGTCCTACTGGAACGGCGCCGCCACCTACTACCGGGGCCTCCTGCGGGCTTTAGGGGAGCGGGGACACCGGATCACCTTCTACGAGCCGGACGCCTTCGAGCGGCAGCAACACCGCGACATGCCCGATCCCGACTGGGCGCGAGTGGTCGTCTATCCGGCCGACGGGGAAAACGGCGTGCAGGCGGCGCTCGAAGCAGCCCGTGGCTCCGACCTCGTGGTCAAAGCCAGCGGCGTGGGAGTGTTCGACGAGCTTCTGGAGCGGGAGACCCTCGCCCTCCAAGGCCCCGTCACCCGCGTCGTCTTCTGGGACGTGGACGCGCCCGCCACTCTGGAGCGGATGGCGGCCGATCTCCACGATTCCCTGCGCCCCCTCGTGCCGCGCTTCGACCTCGTCCTCACCTACGGCGGCGGGCCCCGGGTAGTCGACGCCTACCGCCGTCTGGGAGCGCGCGACTGCATCCCCGTCTACAACGCCCTCGACCCCACGACGCACCACCCGGTGCCGCCGGACCCCCGTTTCGCCTGCGATCTCGCCTTCCTCGGCAACCGCCTGCCGGACCGCGAAGAGCGTGTGAAGGAGTTCCTCTGCCGGCCGGCGTCGGCCCTTCCCGACCGCACGTTCCTGCTCGGCGGCAGCGGCTGGGAGCCCGGCGGGCTGCCGTCCAACGTGCGGCCCCTGGGGCACGTCTCCACCCACGACCACAACGCCTTCAACTGCACGCCGCGGGCGGTGCTCAACGTCAACCGCGACAGCATGGCCCGCTTCGGCCACTCGCCGGCCACCCGCATGTTCGAGGCCGCCGGAGCCGCCGCCTGCATCGTGAGCGACGCCTGGGTGGGCATCGAGGACTTCTTGGAACCGGGGCGCGAGGTGCTGCTGGCACAGAGCGGCGACGAGGTGGCTGCCCTGCTGGAGTCGCTCTCGCCCGAGCGGGCTCGCGCGATCGGTCAAGCGGCCCTGCGGCGGGTGCTCGGTGAGCACACCTACCGGCATCGCGCCGACCAGGTTGAAGCGATCCTGGAGGGGCAGGAGGTGATGGCTTGAGCGAGTCTCTGGACATCGTCATCCTCGGCCTCTCCATCACCTCGTCCTGGGGAAACGGCCACGCCGTCACCTACCGCGGCCTGGTCCGCGAGCTGGTACAGCGCGGGCACCGGGTGCTGTTCCTGGAGCACGACGTCCCTTGGTACGCCGAAAATCGCGACCTGCCGTTCCCTCCCTACGGCACCACGGAGCTGTATCGCGACCTCGCCGATCTCGACCGCCGCTTCCGCAACCGGGTGCGGCAGGCCGATGCCGTGATCCTCGGCTCCTACGTGCAGCAGGGCGAGGCGGTGGCCGACTGGATGCTCCACAACGCCCGGGGCGTCACCGCCTTCTACGACATCGACACCCCGGTCACCCTGGCCAAGCTCGCGCGGGGCGACTACGAGTACCTCCACCCGCGCCTCATTCCCTGCTTCGATCTCTACCTCTCGTTCACCGGCGGCCCCACCCTCGGCCGGCTGGAGCGCGAGCTCGGTGCGCAACGGGCCCTGCCGCTCTACTGCTCGTGCGATCCCGCCCACTACTTTCCGGAGGATCAGGCAACGGATTGGGATCTCGGCTACCTCGGCACCTACAGCGACGACCGCCAGCCAGCCGTGGAGTCTCTGCTACTGGAGCCGGCTCGCCGCCTGCCGGGTCGCCACTTCGCCGTGGCCGGAGCCGTGTACCCGCCGGAGATCGCCTGGCCCGCCAACGTCGACCGCTTCGAGCACCTGGCGCCCGGACTCCACCGATCCTTCTACAACCGCCAGCGCTACACGCTGAACGTCACCCGCACCGACATGCGGCGGGCGGGTTTCTCCCCTAGCATCCGCCTCTTCGAGGCCGCGGCCTGCGGTACGCCGATCGTCTCCGATGAGTGGCCGGGTCTCGCCACGTTCTTCAAACCCGGCCGCGAGATCCTCCTCGCCGCCACGCCGGAGGATGTCGAAACGATCCTATGCAAGGTTCCCGAAGCGGAGCGAAGGCGCATCGGCCGGCGGGCTCGCCAGCGGGTGCTCGCCGAGCACACCGCGGCGCACCGCGCGGCGACGCTGGAGTCCTATCTGCGCGAGGTGGCCGTGACGGCAGGAATGGCCGAGGAGACCGTAGGGTGAGCCTCCAGACCCTGGAGTCGGCGGGCGCGCCGGGCGACAGCCCGATCGCCCGGGAGGTGCGCTCGCTCGGCCCCTGGTTCCACAATCTGCATCTGCCGGGAGATTTGCAGACCGCGCCGGACCATCCCCTGGGGGACTTCCCTCGCTTCAAATGGGAGCAGATCGCCTCCATCCTCCCCGCGGACCTCAGCGGCTGGAAGGCGCTGGACATCGGCTGCAACGCCGGCTTCTACAGCTTCGAGCTCGCCTGCCGCGGCGCCGAGGTCCTGGGCATCGATGCCGATCCACGCTACCTGCGACAGGCCGAGTGGGCGCGCTGCCATCTCGACGAGGCGGGACGCGTGCGGTTCGAGCAGCGCACCGTCTACGACCTGCCTCATCTCGCGGACCGCTTCGACCTCGTGCTCTTCATGGGCGTCCTCTATCACCTCCGCTACCCTCTCCTGGCGCTGGAGATGGTGGCAGAGAAGGTCGAGCGGTTGCTGATCTTCCAGACCCTGTCGTTGCCCGGCGACGAGGTCCTGGAGACTCCGCCGGATCTTCCTCTGGAGGACCGCCGACGGCTGCTGGAACCTGGCTGGCCGCACATGGCTTTCGTGGAAGGGAAGATGGCCGGCGATCCCACCAACTGGTGGGTCCCCAACCGCGCCTGCAGCGAGGCGCTGTTGCGCTCCGCCGGCTTGAAGGTGACTGCGCGGCCGGGCGACGAGATGTTCTGCTGCGAGCCGGCCCATGGCCAGCCGGCGGCTCCCTACCGGGAGGCCCTGCCGGCCCTGGCGCCGCGCTCCGCGGGGAGGCCACGATGACCCGCCGCGTCCTGATGACCACGGACACGGTGGGCGGGGTCTGGACGTATGCCCTGGAGCTGTGCCGCGCCCTGAAGCGTCACCGGGTGGAGGTGGCGCTCGCCACGATGGGGGGGCCTCTCCACGCGTCCCAGGCGGCGGAGGCGGCGAGCCTGCCGGGCCTCCAGGTCTACGAGAGTGACTGCCGGCTGGAGTGGATGCGGGAGCCTTGGGACGACGTCGACGAGTCGGGAGCCTGGCTGCAGGACCTCGAACGCCAAGTGGCTCCCGAGATCGTGCACCTGAACGGCTACAGCCACGCCAGCCTGCCGTTCGCCGCGCCGGTGCTGGTGGTGGGGCACTCCTGCGTGCTCTCCTGGTGGCGGGCGGTGAGGAGGGAGCCGGCGCCTCTCGAATGGGAGACCTACTACCATCGGGTGGCCCGCGGGCTGCGCGCCGCCGACCTGGTGGTAACGCCCACTTCCGCCATGCTGTGCTGGCTGGAGTACCTCTACGGACCGCTCCAGCACGCGCGAGTGATCCCCAACGGCCGGCAGCGCGCGCTGTTTCCACCTCTGTCCAAGGAGCCCTTCGTGCTCGGTGCCGGCCGCCTCTGGGACGAGGCCAAGAACGTGCAGGCCTTGGCGCGGGTGGCACCGCGCGTCCCCTGGGCGGTACTGGTAGCCGGCGACGGCCAGCATCCGGAGGGCGGCGGCGCTGGTGAGCTGGAGAACCTGCGCCACCTCGGGCGCCTCGCGCCTGCCGACCTCGCCTCCTGGCTCGGCCGCGCCGCCATCTACGCCCTGCCAGCGCGCTATGAGCCCTTCGGCCTGTCGATCCTGGAGGCGGCGCTCGCCGGCTGCGCGCTGGTGCTGGGCGATATCGACAGCCTGCGCGAGCTGTGGGACGGCTGCGCGCTCTTCGTACCGCCGGAGGACGACGGCGCGCTGTCGGAGGCTCTGAACCGTCTGATCCTCGATGCCGTCCAACGCCGTCGCTTGGCGCGCGAGTCCCGGCGGCGGTCCGGCGACTTCACGCCGGAGCGAATGGCCGAAGGCTACCTCCAGGCCTACCGTGAGGTCGGTCTGCCCCGCCATCGCGCGCCACTTCCGCCGCCCCTCCCCTACTCGGCAAGATTCGCAAGCTGAGCTGTGCTCGTCTACGGAGACGCCCGGCGCCTGGAAGACCCGCGCGAGAAGGCCAAGGCGATCCGCAAGGGTGTTGAGCGCTGGAGTGCTGCCGCCCTCCCCATCGAACGGCACGCCCTTCTCACGGAGTTGCTAGTCGAGGCGGGAGAACTGGAGCAGGGACTCCTCGACGCACGACTCGCCTGCGAAGAGGCGGCTTCGCGGCTGACCCGCGCCGTCGCGAAGTTGCTGCTCTCTTCTTTCCGTGCCCTTGGCGACTCCAAAGACGAGCCGGCTGAGATCGAGAGCGCGCTCGACGAGCTTTTTGCACATCAGCTCCCCGATACCATCGAGGTCTCCACGCCCGAGGGCTACGCCTTCTACGGCCTCTACCCCGAGACCTACCTCGTCGCCGCGGAGGGCGCACTCCAGGACGGAGCCGCAGTGATCGGCATCCGCAGCATCGGCACGGGGCTCGCCGCGGCGGTCGCGGCAGTGGCCGGCGAGGGATCGACCGTCTTCAGCGTCCGCCCCCAGGGCCATCCTTTCGATCGCCGGCTGACCCTGAACGCGTCGCTGGAGACCGCGATCCTGAATGGAACGCCCGAGATTGCCATCGTGGACGAGGGACCTGGGCTCTCCGGCAGCTCCTTCGGCTGCGTCGCGGACTGGCTGGAGGACCGCGGCGTGCCGCCGGAGTCCATCGCCTTCTTCCCCAGTCATCGCGGCAACCCCGGCCCTTACGCCAGCCCGCGCCACCGCGAACGCTGGCATCAAGCCCGCCGCTGCGTCGCCGAGTTCGAGGACGTCTTCACCTCTCCGGAGGCCCGCTGGCCGCTGGCGAGCTGGGTGGCGGACCTGACAGGGCCGGCCGATGGACCGCTAGAAGATCTGAGCGCTGGCCGCTGGCGGGAAAGGCTCATCCCGAACGGCTCCGACTGGCCGCCTGCGGACGTTCAGGGAGAACGGCGAAAGTACCTGCTCCAAGCCGGAGGCCGGTCCTGGCTACTCAAGTTCGCCGGCCTCGGCCACTACGGGCGGGACAAGCTGGCACTGGCCCAAGAGCTGGAAGGCTTGATCCCCCCAGTCTCCGGCCTGCGTCACGGCTTCCTCGTAGGCCCCTGGTTGGAGGAAGCTCGCCCGCTCCCCCTAGTGCCCGAGATCGACCGGAAGACCCTGCTCGAAGCCGTCGCCTCCTATCTCGCCCGCCGGGCACGTCTACCCGCCGATCCGCGAGACCGAGGCGCCACGCCCTCTCAACTATTCGAGATGATGTCCTACAACACGGAGAAAGCCCTGGGACCCGAAGCCGCCGAGGCTCTGAGCGACTGGCAGGGCCGGCTCCCCGAGATTGCCCGCCGCGAGCGTCTCGTCCTCACCGACAACAAGCCGCACGCCTGGGAGTGGCTGGTGCTGCCTGACGGAAAGATCCTCAAAGCCGACGCCCTCGACCACCACCAGACGAACGACCTTGTGGGACCGCAGGACATTGCCTGGGATCTCGCCGGCTCCGCCGTCGAGTTGGATTTGGACGAAGGAGAGCTCGACGATCTCGCGAGAGAGGTGGCCCGGCGAAGCGGCACGCCGCCCCCTGAGCGGTTCCAGCTCGACTTCTACACCTGGGCCTACCTGGCCTTCCAGACCGGCCGCCACACCCTAGCCGCCGAAGCGCTGGCCTCCTCGGCACCCGAGGAGGCCAGGAGGATGCGTGCGGCGGCGGAGATCTACGCCGAGCGGCTCAGACTTCCTTAGCCGTCCTCCCCCACCTCCCAATGCGCCCGGAACCGGGCGATTTCCTCCAGCGTCGCCTCGTAATCC
The DNA here is from genome assembly GCA_035996875.1 of Thermoanaerobaculia bacterium. GTDB lineage: Bacteria > Acidobacteriota > Thermoanaerobaculia > Multivoradales > UBA5704 > DATARR01. The sequence continues at coordinate 248,134 of DASYJD010000104.1, read as the reverse complement.
CCCCGGAAGCAGACCGCGCGGTCGTCCACGAAAACATGGGCGGCGGGCTTGCGGTCGGTCACCTCGGAGACCCAGCGGTCGAGGCCGTGCTCGGCGAGCCAGGCGCGGGCGTCGTCCGCCCAGCGGGTGGTGAAGACGACCACCCGGAACCCGCGCTCATGGAGCCGGCGCAGGAAGCCGTCCGCTCCTGGCCGCGGCGAATCCCAGTGCTTCTCGTGCTGCCAGCCGGTGTAACGGTCGAGCACGCCGTTCAAGTCGACGCAGACGATGGGACGCGAGTCACTCATTCCGGAGATTTTCTTACACCTTGAAGGCACAGAGGTTGCATTACTGGCGGCTGGTTGTCATCCAGGAGGAAAGTCTTCATGAGTCAGAGAGGCGTCCACATCGAGCCCGCCGAAGGAAAGCTGGGAGTGTTGCTGGTGGGATTGGGAGCCGTCTCCACCACCTTCATCGCTGGGGTCGAAGCCATCAAGCGCGGCTTGGGCAAGCCGATCGGCTCGCTCACCCAGATGGGCACGGTCCGCCTCGGCAAGCGGACGGAGAACCGCGTCCCGCGCATCCGGGACTTCGTGCCGCTCGCGAAGCTCGAGGACCTCGTCTTCGGCGCCTGGGACATCTTCCCCGACGACGCCTACGAGGCCGCCTGCGAGGCGAACGTCCTCGACCGCGGCCTGCTCGATCAGCTCCGCCCCGATCTGGAGGCGATCCGGCCCATGCAGGGCGTCTTCGATCCCCGCTACGTCAAACGCCTGCACGGCACCTACGTCAAGCAGGGCACCAAGTGGCAGCTCGCCCGCCAGCTCATGGAGGAGATCGAGGCTTTCCAGAGCGAGCGCGGCGTGGACCGCTCGGTGATGGTCTGGTGCGGCTCGACGGAGATCCACATGGCCCCATCGGCCGTCCACGAGACGCTCGACGCCTTCGAGGCGGGGCTGAAGGCGAACGACGACGAGATTTCCGCGAGCATGGTGTACGCCTACGCCGCCCTGTCGCTCGGTATCCCCTTCGCGAATGGCGCCCCGAACCTGACGCTCGACGTGCCGGCGCTGCGCGAGCTCGCCGCCCGCCAGCGGGTGCCGGTCTGCGGCAAGGATTTCAAGACCGGCCAGACGCTGATGAAGACCATTCTAGCTCCCGGCCTCAAGGCCCGCATGCTCGGCCTGCAGGGATGGTTCTCGACCAATATCCTGGGCAACCGCGACGGCGAGGTGCTGGACGATCCCGACTGCTTCAAGACCAAGGAGGTCAGCAAGCTCTCGGTGCTGGAGCACATCCTCCAGCCGCACCTCTACCCCGATCTTTACGAAGGATTCCACCACCAGGTACGGATCAATTATTACCCTCCGCGCGGCGACAACAAGGAAGGCTGGGACGCCCTCGACATCTTCGGCTGGCTCGGCTACCCGATGCAGATCAAGATCGATTTCCTCTGCCGCGACAGCATCCTCGCTGCCCCTCTGGTGCTCGATCTCGCCCTCTTCCTCGACCTCGCCCGCCGTGCCGGCATGCACGGCGTCCAGGAGTGGCTCTCCTTCTACTTCAAAAGCCCCATGACCCTCCCCCAGCTCTACCCCGAGCACGACCTGTTCATCCAGCAGATGAAGCTGAAGAACACCCTGCGCTACCTGAAAGGCGAGGAGCAGATCACCCACCTGGGACTGGACTATTACGCGGAGGATTGACCCCTACGCATACCGCCGTGTCATCCGCCCGCAGAACTCCGCATACTCCTCCAGACACCGCGGCGGGCTCGTGTGGTGCGGCTGCAATCCGCAGTGCTCCGGGGTGAAGCAGTAGGTGATCGTGACTTCGAAATCGTCGAGCGCCCGCATCTGACGGTCGAACCAAGCGTCGGCACCGGGACGGAAGCTGTCGGCCCAGGAGAGGCCGGTGCGCAGCTTCCTCACCCCCAGCTTGCGCAGCCAGCGCACGGCGTCGTCCAGCCGGGGGTCCTCGAAGTGGAACCACTGGCAGATGCCCAGCTCCGGTGTGTAGTCCGCAAAATGCTTCAGGGCCAGCTTGGGAGTCCCGTCCTCGCGCAGGAGCCCCAGGTAAAAGTGACGGAAGTAGGAGGAGCCCTCCGCCTCGCGGTGGCGGGTGGTGGCCGGCCAGGCGCGCGGCAGGTCGTAGAGGCTGTACCAGTGAATGCGCGGCGCTCGGCCGAGGAGAAGCTCGGCGGTGCGCTGCAATCCCCACTCCTGAACCTCCTCGGCGCCGAAGGTCGAGACCCCCACCTCCGTCACCCACACGGGGAGATCCGTCAACGCCTGGATCTCCGCCAGCCGCTCCGGCCACTCATGAATCTGCCAGTGATTCCAGTCGAGCGGAAAGCCGTGGACGGCGATGGCGTCGACGTGGTCGAGCACCCCTTGAGCCTTCATGTTGAGCACGAACCCGGCGTCGATCGGCGACATGCCACCGAGAACGCGGGTGATCGTGGCGTTCTCCCCCCGCACGGCGTCTCCCGCCATTGAGGCCATGCGGGCGAACATCTTCCACTCGGGATCGATCTCGAAATCCCAATGCGACTTGTTGTTCGGCTCGTTCCACAGCTTCACGGCTTCGATCACACCAACACCTCCCGCCTCTCCAGAAGTTGAATCGCCTCGCGGTAGCCGTGGAGCGTCCCAACATCCACATAGGATTCGCCGGCACGGACGCCGCGGGCCTCGCCGCCTCGCGCCAGCCACTCGTTGATCAGGGTTCCCACGTACACGTCCTGCCCGCCACGCCCACGCCAGAGAGCGTGGAGCTCATGGAGCACGCGGCCCGGCATGCGGAACGCTCCCCAGATCCAGGAGCTGGCGGCCCCGGGCTGCTTGACCTGGATCTCACGCACCCGGCCGTCGCCATCCGTCACCACGGCGTCGAACAGCTCGGGATGTTCGACGGGAAACAGAAGGAAGGAGAGCCTGTCCTCACCCAGTCTGCGGAAGCCGTCCTCCGGAAACCAGACGGTGTCCGGCAGGCCGATCAGCACTTGGTCACCGGTGCCGATCAGCGGCAGGGCGCGGAACAGGGCGTCGCAGAGCCCCCGCGGTTCCGGCTGCACCACGAAACTGACGTGCGCGGGTCCGATGCCGCCGCCGTAGTACTCGACGATGTCGGATTTACCTCTCGAAATCGTCATGCAGATGTGAGTCGCCCCGCCCACGATCATCCGCTCGATCAGGTACTCCGAGACCGCTTTGGGGCGCTCAGTGCCACCGTCGACGCGGCTCCCCACCGGCAACAGCTCTTTGGAGAACGCGAGCGGCTGGATGCGGGTCCCCAGGCCGGCGGCGGGAACGAGACCCCAGACGCTCATTGCCATCGCCCCTCTCGCAAGTTGGTCATGCCAGCATCTCCGCGACCCTCGTGGGCAAACGCATTCCACCGAGATACCGGCGGGCCACCGGGCGCAGCCGCCGCAGGGTGAACTCCACTTTTTCCCGCGCCGCCTCCGAGCCGAAGTAGTCGAGATAGCCCACGCTGTTGAGCGAGAAGAACGAGAGCGCATCCGCGTCGTTCAGCAACGAGATCGCCTCGGCGTCCCGATCCCCCGCCGCCGGCCGCCGCTCATGCACCGCGATCAGCCGGGCCGTTCCCCGGCGCGTCTCCTCGTCGACGCCGGCCGCGGCGAGAAGCGCATCCGCCAGCTCCGCGCCGCGCGCCGCGTGCGCGTCCTTGAACCTCTGATAATCGGAGGCCCGGTGCTCGACTCGCGCATCGGCCTCCGAGATCAGGCGCTCGATATCGTGAAAAAGGGCCGCGAGCTGCACCGCAAGGCCGGCGTCCGGCGCCAGTCGGAGCAGCCATTGCCAAGTGTCCAGGGCATGGTTGTAATCGGCGCGCACCAGAGGCTTGGCGAGATCGTGCGCCTCCCGGTGCTTTGCGAGGAGGCGATCGAAGAGCGGACTTCGGGACGCCTCGTTGCGGCGGTCCATCCACCGCTGGCAGCGGGTTAACACCCCCTGCGCGGACAGGGCCAGCTGCTCGGCATCTCCAAGCAGAACGAGAGCGAAAGGCCCGTCCTGTCTCTCCGCAAGCGCGTCGAGCTGCCCGTCCAGCTTATAGAAGTTGAAAGATTGGGATTCCCACTTTTCCAATGCGAGAAAGAGGCTGGGCAACTCAGCCGCCGAGTCTCCGCTTCCGAACGAGATCTGAGGAAACTCCGGGGCGAGCGATTCCCAGGGGAAAGGATCACTCCCCCTTCGGTCAACCTCGCCGGAGACGCGAAAGATCGCCTTGAGCGACAACATCAGGCCCGCCATGGTCGTTACGTAATTGCAAGCCGCGAGCCAGGAATATGGCATGCCTATTGAACACTAAGCCGTCTCTACGACGACCAGTCCGGAGGCAAGCCACATGGCGGATCAGAATCCAGAGACATCGAAAAAACCGAGAAGAGACACCTTCAGAGCCCTGGGATTGGGCCTGATCTCCGGAGCCGCGGACGACGACCCCTCCGCCATTGGAACCTACGCAAGCGCCGGGGCCTCCCTGGGTCCGTCGTTCCTGTGGACGGCCCCGGCCACCTTGCCGATGATGTTCGCCGTCGTGTATCTGTCCGCCAAGCTGGGACAGGTGGCGGGAAAAGGGCTCTTCGCCGTCATTCGGGAGCATTACCCGAAGTGGATTCTGTACCTGTCCCTGACCGGAGTGCTGATCGGCAACACCATCGAGGCGGGCGCCGATCTCGGCGGCATGGCCGCCGCCCTCAATCTCTTGATCCCGATTCCCATCGGTTGGATTGTCGTCGGCACGGCGGCGACGATCGTCGCCGTGCAGATCTGGGGCTCGTACACCTTCATTAGAAATACTTTCCGCTGGCTGGCGCTGGCGCTCCTGGCCTACGTCGGGTCCGCGATCCTCGCCAAGCCCTCGCTCCGGGACGTCATCCGGGGAAGCCTCATCCCCCACTTCAGCCTGGACCGCCATTTTCTCTCCCTGCTCGTCGCTGTCATCGGCACGACGCTCTCGGCGTACCTCTACTCATGGCAGTCCAATCAAGAGGTGGAAGAGGAGATCGCCAAGGGCCGCACCAGGCTGGAGCAGAGAAAAGGAGCCACGGATGACGAGCTGGCAAAGAGCCGCAAGGATGTCCTCTTCGGGATGCTCTTCTCGAACCTCGTGATGTACTTCATCATCCTCTCGACCGCCGCCTCGCTCTTCAAGACGGGAAAGACCGACATCAACTCGGCGGCACAGGCGGCGGAAGCCCTGCGTCCTCTGGCGGGCAATGCGGCGAAGGTCCTCTTCGCCCTCGGAGTCGTGGGAGTCGGCTTCCTCGCCGTGCCGGTCATGACGACCGGGGCCGCCTACGACCTCGCGCAGACGGCCGGCTGGAGACATGGCCTCCACAAGAAGCCGGGCAAGAGCAAGAAGTTCTACGGGGCCATCCTCGGCTTCACCCTCGCGGCGGTCGCGATGAACTTCCTGGGCTTCAATCCGATGAAGGCGTTGGTGTGGTCTGGAGTGATCCAGGGCTTCTCGACGCCTCCCCTGATGTTCCTCATCATGCTGATGACCAACAACCGAAAGATCATGGGGGACCGCGTCAACGGACTGGGCATGAACATCCTGGGCTGGCTGACCACGGCCATCATCTCGGCCGCCTCCCTTTTACTGCTCTGGACTTGGATGACCGGCGCTCCGGCGCATGCCGCGCAGGATCTTCAAAACAGGCCCTCTTCCCTGAGGGCCCTCATCTGCCGTGAAAACCGGCTGGTTCGAACACCGACAGACCCCTTATTTTTAGGGAGATCGCGCTAATCCGAGGAGGGCTATTCTCATTTGGTATCCCCAACGGGGACGAGTTCGAACACCCGCGACCGGCTGACCGGCTTCCTCCGCAGGATGGACACCCTGCGGCGGCTCCCCTGGGCGGCGTGACTGCATCGCCTGGAGCGATTGTAAGCTGAGCGGATTCAGATGTTACTGCTATGGCTACCCATGGACCGAGACCACGCCGAGATCTCGCGCCACGGCTCCAAGACGCCCATCGAACGTCCAGAGGCCGCCCCCAGCCACGAGCGCAGAGGCCAGCAGATGAGCGTCGACCCAGCCAATTCCCTGAGTTGGCGCGTCAGGATCAGCTCCAACACCTCTTCATCTGGAACCAATGGCGAGGCAGGAAGCCGCTTCAGGTCCGCAATCACTGTTTTCCGTCGCGGGCCGAGACCGCCCAAGACGAGCTCCCCGAGAACCCAGGGATGAAGCAAGACCAGATTGGATTCGAGGTGCTCGGTGAGATCGGTCACGCGGTCTGCACCGCGAAAGAAGTCGACCCATACAGAGGTGTCGACTAGGATCACTGTGCGCCATTCCGGGTCGGAAGCCGCCGCCGCGAAGCGGCCTCGACCTCGGGCACCTTCCCGCGTAGCGCCGCCAACCGTCGGCGGGCCGCCTCGTCCACAAGCGCTTTCAGCCCCAGCCGGACGGCGACCGATTTAGTGGCCGCACCGGTGACCCGCACTGCTTCTTCGAGGAGGTCGCGGTCGATTTCGAGCGTCGTTCTCATGCATAGAGCGTCACGCGAATCCTATGCAGGGTCAACGGCGACGAGGGAGACACCGTTATCCGCTACCACGCGGCTTCAAACCGACCTTCCTGTTACGAAATGTAGAAACAAGTGGCGATTTTTGACGAATATCCCCAACGGAGACGAGTTCGAACACCTGCGACCGGCTGACCGACTTCCTCCGCAGGATGGACACCCTGCGGAGGCTCCCCTGGGCGGCCTGATTGCATCGCCTGGAGCGATTGGGAAGCCGAGCGGCTTCAGACGGCTACTGCACGGCTATCCGTGTATCGAGACCACGCCGAGATCTCGCGCCACCCATACAGAGGTGTCGGCCAGGATCACTGTGCGCCATTCCGGATCGGAGGCCGCCGCCGCGAAGAGGCCTCAACCTCGGGCACCTTCCCGCGTAGCGCCGCCAGCCTTCGGCGGGCCGCCTCGTCCACCAGCGCTTTCAGACCCAGCCGGACAGCGACCGATTTGGTGGCCGCACCGTTGACCCGCACTGCTTCTTCAAGCAGATCGCGGTCGATCTCGATCGTCGTTCTCATGCATAGAGCGTCGCACGAGTCCTATGCAGGGTCAACGGCGACGAAGTCGTGGCCTCAGGGATACTTGGCGCGCCTTGCACCTCCTCCAGCTGCCACAGCGAGCCCCTTCTTGACCGGGATAGGTGCCCAGGAAAGTATGGGAAAGAGAAACGGCAGTGAGCCTTCATTCGCGGGAGTCAATCCTCTCCGGCCAGTTGAAGAACCTTAGTGAAGAGGTCGCGACGGATGTAGAACCCCACCTCGTCACGCAGAGCCATCATCATTTCTTTGACCGATTCCAGATGGCCCTCGCGTTTCGCGCGCAGCAGGACGCCCAGGACTCCCACCGGCTCCAATCCGGACTGTTCGGCCGTACGACTGCCTTCGCGTTCGTCGATCAGGATGCGCCGAAGTTTGAGCTCCAGAGCGAGAGCGATTGCCGCCGCCTCTCCGCGTCCTAGATCCTGTTCCAGGCTCCGGATCTTGGAAACGTCATGCGGAACTCTGACCACGATCCACCCCTGAGCGATGGCCGCGTGAATCGCCTGCACCCCGGAGTACTCGCGGACAGGCTCGAGCTCGGCGAGAACGGCTTCAGGGATGAGGATTTCGTCGAAGGCTTGGCGCAAAAGGGAGAGTTTGCCGATCGCAGCAAGGTTGAAAAGAGGTGAGGTGTTACTCACCACTGGCATATTGCCAGTCCCTCTCCAGCTCTTCCTCGCCGTAATGCCTCGGCACTTCGCGCCGGGCGAGAAGTCGCCCGAACTCAAGCCGATCGATCTTTGAGAGCTCGCAAGCCTTGCTAAAGGACAAAGCGCTTCGCGAGTAGAGCGCTACTGCCAACTCTTTGAGCAGCTCGGCGATCTGTTGCCCATCCGGGAGACGCAGGGCCTCTTGAACGGAATCGGGGATCTCCAGGACGAGGCTCATTGCGGCTACCCTCCTGCATTGCCGGTCCTTCTGGTATCCCTAACGGGGAACCAGTTGTGAACACCTGCGACATTATAACCGACTTCCTCCGCAGGATGGACACCCTGCGGCGACTCCCTTGGGCGGCCTGATTTGCATCGCCTGGAACGATTGGGTGACCGGCCGGCATCACACGTTACTGCTACGGCTGCCTGTGTACCGAGACCACGCCGAGATCTCGCACCACGGCTCCAAGGCGCCGTGGCCGTCGTTCCGGCACAGCCCGGCAGCCTCTTCCTCACCACGCATACAGGCCTGTTCTTCAGCGCCGATCGGGGCGAGACTTGGACCCGGCGTCCCTTCGACCTCGGATCTCCCTATCTCCTGGTGGTGGATCCACGCCGCCCCCTCACTCTCTACGTCTCCAGCTCCCGGCTTGTGCCGCCGAGGTCGAAGAAGCTCTCTTCGTCCCCGGCCGGGCAGCCGAGGATCTCCTCCCAGATCCGGCGCAGCTCGGGAGCCACGGGTCCGGACCGGGCAGCCCGTTCCGACTCCAGCCGCTCCCGCCCGAGAGCCGCCAGCCGGTCGCGGTCCACCGCGTCTCCGGCGAGCGGCAGCCCGGAGGTGCAGATCAGGAGGTCCGGCACCAGGCAGAAGGCGGGGCAGGTCCCGGCGAGGAAGGCCGAAAGCTCCTCCGCGCTATCCTGCGGAGCCATGGCCCAGGCCACCAGGCGGTCGCGGCCGCGCCACGCGACCAGCACCACGGCCGCGGCCTTCACGGCGGGATGCGATTCGAGGAGCCGCTCGATCCGGCGCAGGCGCCCATCGCTTTGCTAAACTCGCGCCCGGCAGTGCGTCTCATGGAGGTCTCTATGTCGATCACCCAGGATGTTGCGTATTCTTTGCGGCTCATGCGCAAGGCCCCGCTCTTCACCGCAGCCGTGGTGCTGACCATTGGCCTGGCCATCGCCGCCACCGCCACCATCTTCAGCGTGGTGAATGCCCAGATGTTGCGGCCGCTGCCCTTCAAAGATCCGGACCGGCTGTTGTTGGTCTTCGAGAAGAACGACAAGCTGAACGCGCCGCTATACAACGTCTCGGTACTGAATTTTCTCGACTGGCGGGCCCAGACGAAAAGCTTCGACCTCGGCGCGGTCAGTCCCAACAACTACATCCTTACCGGAATGGGTGACCCCGAGCAGCTCACCGGCAACCGCATCAGCCCGGAGCTGCCGCGCGTTCTCGGGGTCCCTCTGATCGCGGGAAGGCCGTTCACCCCCGAGGAGGAGAAACCCGGCGCGGCACGGGTCGCCATCCTCGGAGAGGCGTTCTGGCGACGCCACTTCGGCAAGGACGCCAACCCCCTGGGCCGCACCATCGAGCTCGACGGCAACGCCACCACCATCGTCGGCATCGCCCCTGCCACTCTGGACCTCCTGGAGCCCGGAGACATCTACACCCCGTTGACCATCGACCCTGCCAAGGAGCTGCGCCTGAGCCACGCCCTCGTTGTCGTCGGAAGGCTCAAGCCCGGCGTTTCCAGCCAGCAGGCGAAGGCGGAGATGAACACCATCTACGACGGAATGAAGCAGCAATATCCGGAGCTGCGCGATTGGGGCGTGAATCCGATCAGCATGCTCGATGGGTTCGTCAACCCGCAGCTCAAGACCGAATTGCTGGTGCTGCTGGCCGCCGTCAGCTTCGTGCTGCTCATCGCCTGCGCCAACATCGCCAATCTTCTGCTGGCGAGGACCGCGGCCCGGCAACACGAGATGGCGGTGCGCACGGCGTTGGGCGCCAGCCAGGGCCGGCTGGTGCGCCAACTCCTGATAGAAAGCGTGACGCTCTCCTGCAGCGGAGGTCTTGCCGGACTGCTGGCGACCTGGTGGTCGGTACGCGCCATGAATCAGTGGCTCCCGCCGAACACGCTGCCCATCCCCACGATCGAAGTGGATTCCCGTGTTCTGTTGTTCGCGCTGGGGACTACGGTGCTGACCGGGCTCATCTTCGGCATCGTGCCTGCCCTGCGTACGGCGAAGGTGAAGGTCGATGAAGTGCTCAAGACCGGTGGACGCGGCGGCTCCGGCGGCATTCGCACGCGCATGCGCAACACCCTGGTGGCGATCGAGCTGGCTCTTGCGACGGTGCTGCTGATCGGAGCGGGCCTGTTCATCCAGACCCTGGTCAATCTGCAGCGTGTGAAGCTCGGCTTCGAACCGCACGGCCTGATCACTTTTCAAGTGTCGCTTCCTCCGGGCAAGTATCCCCCCAAGACTAGGGCGCCCTTGTTCTTCCGCGAGATGATCGAATCATTGGCAGCGCTGCCGGGCGCGCGCAGTGCGTCGGTCTCGAGCGGCATCCCGTTTGGCGCCGGCGCGTTGTACAGCCACCCGATGATGGCGACCGAAAACTCCATCCTTCCGCCCGACGCCAAAATCTCCGTCGATTGGCGCATCGTGAACCCCGGATACTTCAAGACCATGCACATCCCGTTGCTGCTGGGCCGCGAGTTCGAGTACTCCGACGCGAGCACGCCCAACATCATCATCGTGAGCCAGGCCACCGCCCGCACCTTCTGGGGAGACAAAAATCCTCTCGGACGCACCCTTCGCCGCTCGGCCGACCCCCAAACTCCCTTCACCGTGGTCGGCGTGGTCGGTGACGTGCGCAGCACCCAACTGAGTCAGGAGTCACCTGCCTTCTACTACTCCATCACCACGCGGACCATGCCGTTGATGGACGTCGTGGTGCGGACAGACGCGTCTCCGGAATCACTGCTGCCCGCCATCCGCAAGCAGATCAAAGCGCTCGACCCTGACCTGCCGATGGCCAACGTGAAGACCATGGAGCAATGGCTCACGACCAGCGCCGCGCAGCCGCGGCTGACCAGCATCCTGCTCGGCACCTTTGCCGGGGTCGCGCTGCTCATCGCAGCGATCGGGATCTATGCCGTGCTCGCCTACTCCGTCAGCCAGCGTACGCGCGAGATCGGCGTCCGCATGGCAATGGGCGCAACGCCGCGCCACGTCCTGGGATTGATCGTCTCGGAGGGCATGCGCGTCGTGCTGCTGGGCCTGGTGATCGGATTGGCCGGCGGACTCGCCTTGGGCCGCACGGTGGAGAGCCTCGTGTATGGCGTTGGAGTGCGCGATCCGAAGATCTACTTGGTGGTAGCAGCGATCCTGACGGCGGTAGCGCTCGCGGCTTGCTCCATCCCCGCCCGGCGGGCTGCTGGTGTCGATCCCATGGTGGCTTTGCGGGAGGAATGAGACATCGAACGCCGGCGTCGCTCTTGCTCCTGGATGCCGATCCGTGAGGGCGGCAAGGGGGGTGCCGGCGTCCAACCGCCGCCGGCACCCGCAGGCCGTCAGACGGAGAGCGGCAGCGCGCCCTCGACCCGCGTGCGCTCGAGGCGCGGCGCGGCGCCGCCGGCCCAGCGCCGGGCGCGGTGGGTGATGCGGTAGGCGAGCGGGCCGCCGTCGGGGCGGTCGCTCTTCTCGAGTGGGCGGACGACGCAGACGAACTCGACCTCGAGGTCGTCGGCGCCGGCGCGGACGACGGCGTAACCATGGCCGCCGACGTCGGTGAAGGCGAGGTGCGGCGCGACCTCGGGGTTGCTCGCCTTCAAGGCCTGCTCGCGGTCGTGGGTGCGCTGCAGCTCGAGGCTGGCGCGGACGCCGTGGAGGAGCGTGCAGTTGATCGCCGGCTCGAGGGGTGCCGGGGCCGGCGGCTGGTGGAGGTAGAGCGCGCGCAGGGGGTGGTCCTTGGAGATTTTGTGCGACATCGCCTCGAAGAGGCCGGGGGCCGAGATCGAGCCGACGATGAACTCGACGCCGACGGGCGCCAGGGGCGACGGCGGCAGTGCCGCCGAGAGGAGGCCGGCGGCGAAGGCGTGACGGTCGCCGGCGAGCGTCGCGAAGCCGGCGAGGTTCTCGTGCCGAACGAGGTCCAGGATCTCGTTGCGCTCGGTGCGATAGCTGGCCCAGTCGCCGGTGCCCATGAGGCCGTAGCCGGCGAACGGCCACTTCGCCCGTAGCTCCGGCGGCAGGTTCTGCAGATCGGTCCGCCAGTCGAGCATGGCGACGGAGTTGCCCCACAGCCGCCAGCGCGCCGTCGAGGCGCGCAGGCGCGCGAGGAACCAGACCTTCTGTTCCGCGCCCAGCATCGACTGCGGCGGCGCCGTGCGCCGCGGGTTCGCCTTCTCGGCGCCGCCGAAGGGGATCGTCGCCGGCGGCCGGCCGCCGGCGAAGCTGCGCCCGGCATCCAGGACCTCGGCGATCTCCAGCGAGTCGAAGTAGGGGACGTTCGGCTGATCGAAGGCGGCGACCTCGGGGTAGTCGCCCATCGGCTCGGAGCGGAACGAGCGGTTGTCGGTGAGGAGGAGCTCGACGTTGGCGCCGAAGCGGAAAGCGCGGTAGAGCTTCAGACTCGAGATGGCGGCGAGGTTGCCGTCCTCGAGGCCGAGGCCGTGGTCGTCGAAGCGCTCGATCGGCACGTTGCGGACGGCGGGGGCGGCGAAGCGGTCGGCGCCGGCGGCGGCTCCCAGCACCTTTTCCACCCGCGCCGGCTGGTACTCGAACCAGGCCTGGTTCGCCGCCACCTTGCGGGTCTGCGCCGGGCGCACCCCGCTGCCGAAGTTCTGCTGGCTCTGCCAACCCTTCCAGGAGAACTCGTGGTTGTCCCACATGCAGACGAACGGCCAGCGGGCGCGGGCGTCCTGCAGGTCGGGGTCGGTCAAGTAGCCGCGGTAGAGGGCGCGGTAGTCTTCGAGGTCGGTCGGTACGTGGAAGTCTTCGATCTTCTCGCCGTTCGGATAGCGCACCACGTCCCGGATGCGGCGGTCGTACATCCCCTGCGGGCGGTCCTCGGGGTACCAGACGATCTCGTAGACGAAGTCGCCCAAGTGGAGCACGAAGCCCAGCCGGTCGGCCTCGGCAGCGCGCTCGTCCTCCCAGATCATCCGGCGATAGGCGTTCGAGGCGCCTTGCGTCACGTTCTGGCAGCTCACGAAGGCAAAGCGCACCGGCTGCCCGTCGGTCTCCGCCGGGGCAGTCACCGTGCGGCCGGTGCGGCTCGCGAAGCCGTGCTCGTCGACGAAGCGGTACCAGTAGACCCGCGACGGACGAAGGCCCGCGGCGAGCACGCGGCAGGTCCAGTCGGCGTCGGCCGAGAGCGCCGCGCGGGTGCGCGAGACGACGTGCGCGAACGCCGCGTCCTCCGCCACCTCGACGGCGAGGAGCGCCGCCCGGCTCTCCCCGACCGGCGGCCGGCGGGTCCACAGGATGACGCTGTCGGGATGGGGATCGGCCGAGGCCACGCCCTGCGGAAAGAGGTCCCGCCTCTCGACCGCGCCGCGCTTGCCATCCCCCGCCCGTCCCTTACCCAAGACCATAGAAGGCCACGCCAGCGCTGCCCCGAACGCCGCCGCGCTCTTGATCGCCTGCCGTCTCGTCATCGCCATCAGCAACCTCCGTCGCGCCCCCGATCGGCCTCGGGGACGAAAGCGTATCCGGTGACGGACAAAAATATCTCAGACTCTCTCCTCACGGTCACGCTTCTAGCACAACACTGGGACTCCTGCGGGGATAGAGGGGCTGTTTCGACGGATTGGGGAGCTCCATCGCGGAAGTAGGGAGCTCCGCATCCGAATGGATGCCGGCGCGGGTCGATCTCTCGCGCTCACTTCGATTGAAGATAGGCTATCAGAGTTATTGTTGGGCCATCATTGCCCGCTGAAACTACGGTTGGATAGGAGACGCCATGACGCCCACGGCGCTGAGGACAGCTGAGCTGGGCGCCACCGGTCTCAAGATCACCCGTGTCGGCTTCGGCGCCTGGCGATTGGAGGCGGTGGCTACGAGGGGGGCTGGGGACCGCAGGATGACGAGGACTCGATCGCGGCGATCCACCACGCGCTGGCGCTCGGGGTGAACTGGATCGACACCGCGGCGCAGTATGGCCTCGGGCACTCGGAATGGGTCGTCGGGCGCGCCCTGGCCGGCGTCGAACCGCGCCCCTACGTCTTCACCAAGGGCGGGCTGCCCGAGGGACCGGGGAGGACCAAGACACGGAGCCTCCGGCGCGACTCGCTACTGCGCGAGGTGGAGGGCAGCCGCGAGCGCCTCGGCGTCGAGGCCATCGACCTCTACCAGATCCACTGGCCGGTCCCCGATGAGGAGATCGAGGAGGGCTGGTCGACGCTCGCCGAGTTGAAGGAGCGCGGGGTGGTGCGCCACATCGGCGTGTCGAACTTCAACGCCAGACAGCTTCGGCGAGCGCAGGCCATCCAGCCGCCGTACTCGTTGATCGACCGTCGGATTGAAGTGGAGATCCTCCCCGTCGCCGAGCGGGACGGGATCGGGATGATCGTGTAAGCGTCACCGAATCCGGGGATCGGGAGTCGGGGTCCCTGGACGCGGTGACGAGATCCCGCGGCGTCTCGAGCTCCTGGACGCCCAGCGCACGGTGGACGACATCTATCTCGGGTATGCGGGCGCGCTCGCCGATCCTGCGAAGGCGCTCGTGGCGCTGGAGCGCGCGGCAGGGCCGCCGGGCCCGCCTATACGCCGGGCGACTTCACCCTACGCCGATCTCGCGGCCGACGACCTCGCGAGCCTGCTCGCCGAGCTGGACGAGGTCTGAGCGCCCGCGGCCGTCAGACGGAGAGCGGCAGCGCCCTCGACCCACGTGCGCTCGAGGCGCCTGCGCGGCGGGCGCTCCTCGCCGACTTCCTTCCTCGGAGCGCGCGGTCCCGCAGCGAAGGGGCTGGCTGGTAGAATGTCCGCAACGGTCGCGAAAGCACGATGCCCGAGTCCACCCTGACGCTCCTCCACGTCTCCGATCTCCACGATCGTGGTCCCCGCGAGCGGGAGAGCTGGCGTCGCCGGCGGGTGCTGGGGGACGCCTGGGAGCGGAACCTGGACGAGATCCGGGCGGATGGCCCGCTCGACCTGGTCTGCTTCACGGGGGATGCGGCGTTCTCCGGCAAGGCGGACGAGTATGAGCGTGTGACGGAGTTCTTCCAGGCGCTGCTCGAGCGGCTCGGGTTGGGGTGGGACCGCTTCTTCCTCGTGCCCGGGAACCACGACATCGACCGCGCGATCGAGAAGCCGGCGTGGAAGAAGTTGCGCGAGAAGCTACCCCAGGGGAAGCCCCCTGAGGTTGCCTCCTGGCTCTGCGGCGGCAAGGCTCCGCTGGGCTTCCGGGAGCGCGAGAAGGCGCAGGTCGTCGCGCGCCAGGCGGCCTACCGGGAGTGGGTGAGGACAGCGCTCGACCGGCCGGAGCTCGATCCGGCGAAGTCTGCCCACGGCTTCCTGGGCTATCGGCAGACCCTGCGTCTGCCCGGCCACCCCTTCGACATCCATATCCTTGGCCTCGACTCGGCCTGGATGTGCGGCGACGACAACGACGCGAGAAGGCTCTGGGTGACCGACGAGCAGGTGATGCGGCTGGCGACGGAAGCGAGCGGCAACGCCCTCGAAGGCTTCCGCCTCTGCCTCGTTCATCATCCTCTGGACGAGTTGGCGGACGACGGCGAGGTGCGGAGGCTCCTGGCGGAGCGAGCGGATCTCCTGCTGCGCGGCCACCTCCACGACCCTGAGCCGCAGACCTGGCAGGACCCGGAACGGAGTCTCGCGCAGGTGGCGGCCGGATGTCTATACGAGAACGACACGTACCCGAACGCCTGCGAGGTCGTCCGCGTCACGCTCAACGAGGTCGGACGGCCGCTGGGGTACGACCTCTGGTTCCGCGGCTGGTCGAAGCGCGGGCACTGGTTCAGCGACAACAGCCTGTACAAGAAGACTGTGGATGGCCGTCTGCGCTGGCGGCACGAGCGGCCGGCGGCAGCGTCGGCCGATCCACGGGTGGCGCGGCTCTTCGTGGGGCGGAAGCCGGAGCTCGAGGCGTTGCGCGAGAGCCTGCTCGGCGAGGGCGGAACCCGGCAGGTCGCGATCTGCGCCGTCCAGGGGATGCCAGGGGTGGGCAAGTCGTATCTTGCCGAGCGTTTCATCTATCTCTATGGCGACCGTTTCCGGGGGGGCGTTCACCGGCTTGTGCTGGACGCCGAGGGTGGGACGGCACACACGCCGGAGTCGCTCCTGGGTGATCTGGCGGACCGCTTGCGGCTCTCGACCGCTCCCGGTGGGCTGGGAGAGAGGGTCGCGGAGCGGCTGCGCTTTCCGGCGAGCCTGCTCTACGTGGAGAACGTGGACAGCGCGGGTCTCGCGGGAGCGGTGGGCGGCATGGTCAACAGACTATCAGGTTGCACGGTGCTCGCGACCGGGCGCTTCCAGGGGCTCGGTGTATCGTCGGCATGGCTTCGAATACCGCTTCAACCATTCAACGAGCACACGGCGCTCGCGCAGCTGATGGAGGAGATGGGGGAGGAAGGCGGGCGGGAAGGGGAAGAGTCTTACCGGCGCCTGGTGCGGTCCCTCGGTTTTCTTCCACTCGCCGTACACCTCGCCGCCGGTCATCTCCGGGCGGGCCGCTCGGTCGATGGCTTCCTGAATCGGTTGCGTGGGAGCGGCTGGTCCCTCGATCCTGCCGATCCTGGCGATCTTCCCCTCACCCGAGAGAAGACCCGCGCTCTCCTGGGGAGTACGTTCGCGCTCTCGCTCGACCTTCTGGGCGATGCGCTTGGAGGCGATCGAGCCGCTCTCCTCGCCGCCTTCTTCGACTTCGGCCAAGCGCCGGCTTCCGGCTTCGGTACCAGCCTGGGTGCGGCGCTCGCCGGTCTGCCCCCCGGGGTTTTCGAGCATCTGGCGGTCACGGCCTGCCAGCTGTCGCTCCTTGAGCCAGTACCGAAGACGCAGCGGAAGGACAGCGCCTTCAGAATCCACCCTCTGCTCGCGGAGTTCCTCCAGGCATGGAGCGGTGAAGAGGCGCAACGCCGAGTCCTGGAGCGGATGACGGAGTGGTTCGTCTCGCGGCTGCCGAAGCTCGCCAACGAGCAGCAGGAGGAGCAGCGAAAGTGGTGGAGCGAGATCCATGCCGAGTCAGCCGCCCTCACAGCCTGGCTCAAACTGGTTCCTGAGGAAGCTGCGATTCGGGTGGAGAACGCTGCGGCGATGTTCGCTGTCGTGAACGGGCCGTTCCATGCTTGGAAAGCATTCTGTGAGCACCTACTCCGTCGGCCTCTAAACCAGTTGCAACGTAGTAATGCAATGTGGACTCTCGTTGGCGTCTCAGCTAGGAGCGGAGACCTTAACTATGCTGAGGCGGTAGCACGCAGAAAGATCGAACTCGACCGTGTCCA
This sequence comes from Thermoanaerobaculia bacterium, assembly GCA_035996875.1. Taxonomy (GTDB): domain Bacteria; phylum Acidobacteriota; class Thermoanaerobaculia; order Multivoradales; family UBA5704; genus DATARR01. The sequence goes on along the minus strand of DASYJD010000104.1, from coordinate 230,931 downwards.
TGGAGAGCGCGAAGCCGCTATCGCAGCAAGTCTCCTCGCCGACGTTCTATACGCACGCGGTGAGTTGGAGGAGGCACTGCGCATATGGCGCGAGGAGCTTCCGGTCTTAGAACGGCTCGGTGACGTGCAGGAGCGGGCACTGACGATGAGCAAGATCGCCACAGTTTTCCATGAGCGTGGTGTGCTGGAGGAGACGCTGCGCATATTGCGCGAGGAGGTGCTTCCGGTCTTCGAACGGCTCGGTGACGTGAGGGAGCGGGCACTAACTATGGGCGAAATTGCCGCCGTTCTCGAAGAGCGCGGTGAGTGGGAGAAGGCATTGCGCATATTGCGCGAGGAGGTGCTTCCGATCTACGAACGGCTCGGTGAAGTGCGGTCGCGAGCTGTGACAATGGACAAGATCGCTGGTATTCTCGAAGAGCGCGGCGAGTTGGAGGAGGCACTGCGCATATGGCGCGAGGAGGTGCTTCCGGTCTACGAAAGTCTCGGTGATGTGCAGTCGCAGGCGGTGACGATGGGCAAGATTGCCGGCATCCTCCAAGAGCGGGGTGAGCTGGACAAGGCACTGCACAGATGGCGCGAGGAGGAACTTCCGCTCTACGAACGGTTCGGTGCCGTGCAGCCGCGAGCGGTGACGATGGGCAAGACCGCAGAAGTTCTACAGCTGCGTGGTGAGTTAGAGGAGGCGTTGCGCATATGGCGCGAGGAGGAGCTCCCGGTCTACGAGCGGTTCGGTGACGTACGGTCGCGTGCGGCGACAATGAACAAGATCGCCAATGTTCTCCAAACGCGTGGTGAGTTGGAGGAGGCGTTGCGCATATGGCGCGAGGAGGTGCTTCCGGTTTACGAACGGCTCGGCGCCGGGCCGTCGCGCGCGGCGACGATGAGCAGGATCGCCGACGTTCTCCGAATTCGTGGTGAGTTGGAGGAGGCGTTGCGCATATTGCGCGAGGAGGTGCTTCCGGTTTACGAACGGCTCGGCGCCGAGCCGTCGCGCGCGGCGACGATGAGCAGGATCGCCGACGTTCTCCAAATGCGTGGTGAGTTGGAGGAGGCATTGCGCATATGGCGTGAGGAGGTGCTTCCGGTTGACGCCGGACTCGGTGCAGTACGGTCGCGGGCGGCGACGATGGACAGCATCGCCGGCGTACTCCGAATACGTGGTGAGTTGGAGGAGGCGTTGCGCATATGGCGCGAGGAGGTGCTTCCGGTATACGAACGGCTTGGCGACGTTAGAGCGCGTGCAGTGACGATGAGCCGGATCGGCGATGTTCTCCAAGAGAGCGGAGACCTGGAGAAGGCGCTGCGCATCCGGATTGAGGAACAGCTTCCTGTCTTTGAACGGTTCGGCGATGTGTATTCGCGGGCGAAGACAAGAGGCAAGATCGCGGACGTTTACGAAGCGCGCGGTGAGCTGGAGGAGGCACTGCGAATCCGGCGTGAAGAGGAGCTGCCTGTCTACGAACGGCTTGGCGACGTGCGCGCGCGGGCAAAGACGATGGGCAAGATCGCAGACGTTTTCGAAGCCCGTAGTGAGCCGGAGGAGGCACTGCGCATTCGACATGAGGAGGAGTTGCCTGTTTACGAACGGTGTGGCCTGCTTCTCGACCTCCTATTAGGCCGAAAAAACTAGCCTTGACCTATCTCAAGCGTGACAAAGCTGGCGACCGCGAGACTGCTCAGAGGTTGCTTCACCTAGCCCTCCAGTCAGCAGAGGCAATGAAGATCCCTGAAGCTGAGAAGATCCGTTCGATCCTGCGCGAGAACAACATGCGAACCCCGCCTCGTGCTACCAGTCCATCCCCCCCGTCATCGCCATGAGCAACCTCCGTCGCGCCCCTGATCGGCCTCGGGGGCGAAAGCGTATCCGGTGACGGACAAGAGTACCTCACACTCCCTCCTCACGGTCCCGCTTCTATAGGTCTGCCGGCCGGGGAAGGAGCTGCAACCTGGAGTCGATGTCTCCAGGCCGCGGGAAGGAGCTGCAAACCAGAGTCACGGGTCTCCGGGTTGAGGGAAGCGGCTCGAGCTCAGAGTCAATGTCTTCGAGCTGGGGGAAGGAGCTTCAACCCGGAGTCCCGGGTCTCCAGGTTGGGGGAAGTAGCTTCGACTCGGGATCTGTGGCTCTGGCCGACGGCTCCTACGTCTTTGCCTCGGTCCCGACGCTCGGCGCCTCGCAGCAGGCGTCGCAAGCGAGAAAGAAGAGCGACTTCCGGATCGATCTCTGCGCGCTCCACTCTCGATGGTCCCAGCTCTCGCCGCCGACACTGTCTCCCGCGTAGAGAAGCTGGGCCACGAGGACATTGCGGAAGTCGCCGATGGTGAAGAGCGCGGCGGTTTCCATCTCGACGACGATCGCCCCCTCGGCCCGCCTCGCCTGGATCTTTCCGCGCGTCTCGCGGAAGATGGCGTCGGTCGTCCAGGTCTTGCCGAACAGGTACGGATGGCCCTGGCACTCGAGCACCTCCCGGAGGATCTCGAGACCGAGGGGATTCGCCGCCACCTCGCGGCTGGGCGGGAGGTAGTGATACGAGGTGCCCTCGTCACGAATCGCGGCGGTGGGAACGATGATCTGCCCCAAGGGGATCGCCGGATCGAGGACCCCGGCGCCGCCGCAAGCGATGATCACTCTGGCGCCATGAGCGATCACCCCCTCGAGCAGGCCCGCGGCCAGGGGTGCCCCGGCGCCCGCATGAAAGATGGCGATGCGGCGCTTGCGATAGGCGATCTCATAGATGGGATGCTGCCCCATCTCGCTGCGCTGCGTGGTCAGCGGAACCAGGTTGTCGCGCAGGACGATGTCGTCGATGACGTCCTTGAAGAAACACGCCACCGCCAATTCCGGGATCGATACCGGTGTGATCGTGCGGTGGGGCTCGATCAGCGCCGACCTCTCCGGATCGAATTCAAGGATGGGGTAGTCGTGGGTCATGTTACTCCGCCAGAAGCTCGGCCTCTTCGTCGGTGAGGCTGGCCATCTGCTCGATCAAGAGCTCCTGGATCGCCGCGCCGAGCCGGCGGACGGTGGGGGATTCGAAGAGGAGGCGCAGGGGGATCTCGAGGCCCAGGGCGTCGTAGGCACGGGAGGTGAACTCAATGGCGAGGATCGAGTGCGCCCCCACGTCGAAGAGGTTGTCGTCGCGGCCGATCTGCCCGCGCTTCAGGAGGTCCTGCCAGATGCCGGCGACGAGCTCCTCGATCTCGTTCTCCAGATCGCCTTCGGGCTCGGCCGCGGGCGCCAGCTCGTCGGCCGGGAGGCGGGCGCGCAGGGCGCCGCGGTCCACCTTGCCGCTCGGGGTGAGCGGCAGGGCGTCGACGAGCGCAAAGTCGGCGGGCACCATATGCTCCGGCAGGACGCGGCGGAGGGCGTCGCGGAGCTCCCCCGCCTCCGGCCTGGGTCCCGGTCCCGCCGGCACCACGTAGGCGGCGAGCCGCACCTCCCCCGGCCCCTCCTCCCGCGCCACCACCGCCGCCTCGCGGACCGCCGGATGGCCGGCCAGCACCGCCTCGATCTCCCCCGGCTCGATGCGGAAGCCGCGCAGCTTCACCTGGTCGTCGGTGCGGCCGAGGAACTCGATCTCGCCGTCGACCGAGAAGCGCGCCAGGTCGCCCGTCCGATAGAGCCGCTCGCCGGGTCGGCCCAGCGGATGGGGGACGAAGCGCTCCGCCGTCAGGCCGGGCCGGCGGAGGTAGCCGCGCGCGAGGCCTGTCCCGCCGATGTAGAGCTCGCCGGGCACTCCCAGGGGCACCGGCTGGAGCTCCGCGTCGAGCAGCCAGAGCCCCAAGTTCGCGATCGGGCGGCCGATGGGGACCGCGCGCCGTGCCGGCCTCGGCAGCGTCCGGTGCGCCGTCACGTCGACCGACGCCTCGGTGGGACCGTAGAGGTTGTGCAACTCGGCGATCCCCTCCGGCCCGGCAGGCCCGAGCGCGCCTCCGACCAGCTCGTGGAAACGCGCCGCGAGCTCCGCCGGCAGCGCCTCGCCGCTCGCCATCACCCGCCGGAGCGAGCGGCAGCGGCCGAGGCCGGGCTGAGCGAGGAAGACCTGCAGCATCGACGGCACGAAGTGGAGCGTCGTCACCTCAGCCTCCTCGATCCGCCGCATCAGGTAGGCCGGATCGCGGTGGCCGCCCGGCCGCGCCAGCACCAGCCGCGCGCCGACGGCGAGCGGCCAGAACAGCTCCCAGACCGACACGTCGAAGGAGACGGGGGTCTTCTGCAGCACGCGGTCGGCGGGCGTGAGGCCGTAGGCCCGCTGCATCCAGGCGATCCGGTTGACGATGCCGCGGTGGGTGCTCATGACGCCCTTCGGCCGCCCCGTCGAGCCCGAGGTGTAGATGACGTAGGCGAGGTTGTCCGCCCCGGCGCCGCCGTCGAGGGGGGCCAGCAGGGGGTTGTCGGCGTCGCCCGCCGGGCCGGCAGCAGAATCGAGGTCGATCAGGCGGGCGCCGGCGCCCGCCACGGACGCGGCGAGGAGGTCGACCTGCGCCAAGAGCACCGGCTTCGCGAGGCCGTCGAGCCCGTCCTCGATCATGAAGGCCAGCCGCTCCGACGGATAGGACGGGTCGAGCGGCAGGTAGGCGCCGCCGGCCTTCAGGATGGCGAGGAGACCCACGACGAGCGCCGGCGAGCGCTCGGCGCAGATCGCGACCGGCTCGTCGACCCGCACCCCCAGCCGGCGCAGGCGGCGGGCCAAGCGGTTGGCGCGGGCGTCGAGCTCGCGGTAGGTGAGCGATTCGCTCTCGCCGACGACCGCCGTGGCGTCCGGCGTCAGCGCCGCCTGCCGCTCGATCCAGCGGTGCAGCAGGGGCTCGCCGCCGCCGGACCCGCCGAACACCGCCGCGAGGTCCGCCGCCGTGTCGTTCAGCTCGACGTCCACCTGCTGCCGCTCGGCCGGCGACAGCAGCTCGATCGCCGCCACCCGGCGCGACGGGTCGTCCGCCACCGCCGCCAGCAGGTGGACGAGGTGCTCCGCGAGGCGCGCCATCGTGGTGCGGTCGAAGAGGTCGGTGCTGTACTCGAACCCCCCGCCGAGCTCTCCCCCCTGGTCGGAAAGACCGAGGCTCAGGTCGAAGCGGGAGACCCGGGCGGACGTGTCGAGCGGCTCGACCGCGAGACCGCGCAGGGCGAACGGCACCCCCGGCGTGCTGTTGAGCGCGAGCATCGTCTGCACCAGCGGCTGGCGGCTGCGGTCGCGCTCGACGCTGACCTCGTCCACGATGCGCTCGAAGGGGATGTCGGCGTGATCGTACGCCGCCAGGGCCGTGTGCCGCACCCGCGCCAGGAGCTGGGCGAAGCTCGGATCGCCGCCGCCATCCGTGCGCAGGGCGAGCATGTTCAGGAAGATGCCGATGAGCGGCTCCAGCTCCGGCCGGATGCGGTTCGCGACCGGCGTGCCGATGGCGAAGTCGGTCTGCCCGGAGAGGCGCTGGAGGAGGGCGTGCCAGGCGGCGAGGACGGTCATGAAGAGGGTCGCCTGGCCGCGCCGCGCCAGGCGGCGGAGAGCCCCGGCGAGCTCCGGCGGCAGATCGAGCCGCAGGGAGTCGCCGCGGAAGCTGGCGACCGGCGGCCGCGGGCGGTCGGCGGGGAGGGTGAGCGCCGGCGTGCCGGCGAGCCGCTCCTTCCAGTGGGCGAGCTGCGCCGCGAGCGCCTCCTCCGGCCAGGCGCGCTGCCAGGCCGCGAAGTCGGCATATTGGAGGGGCAGCGGGGCGAGCGGCGACGGCTCCCCCGCCAGCGCGGCGGCGTAGAGGGCCGACAGCTCGCGCCGCAGCACCCCCTCCGACCAGCCGTCCGACGCGATGTGGTGGAGGGTGAAGAGGAAGGCGTGCTCGCCCTCCTCCAGCCGCACCAGCGTGGAGCGCAGCATCGGGCCGCGCCGCAGGTCGAAGCCGTGGCGGGCCTCGCGGCCGGCGAGCGCGGCGAGCTCCGGCGCCCGGCGAGCCGACGGCAGGCCGGAGAGGTCGGCGAGCGGCAGCGGGGTTGTCGGCGGCGGGCCGACCTCCTGCCCGGCCTCGCCGTGCGCGACGGCGACGATCCGCGTGCGCAGCACCTCGTGGCGGCAGACTATTTCGGCCAGGGCGGCGGCGAGCGCCGCCGGCGCGAGCGCCCCGCGCAGGAGGTAGCCCGAGGGGATGTTGTAGGTCGGGCTCTCCGGCGCCAGCCGGTCCATGAACCAGAGCCGCCGCTGCGGGTAGGACAGCGGCAGCACGCCGTGCCGGCTCTGGAGCGGCACGATCGGCGGCAGCGCCTCTTCCCGCCGGCCGGCCGCCGCCATCGCCGCGGCGAGGCCGGCGACCGTCGGCGCCGCGAACACCCGCTGGACCGGCAGGTCGGCGCCGAAGGCCTGGCGGAGGCGCGACAGCAGGCGGATGACGAGGAGCGAATGGCCGCCGAGGTGGAAGAAGTCGTCGTCGACGCCGACCGGATGGTCCAGAGGGTCCAGGCCGAGCAGATCCTCCCAGATCCCGGCGATCACCTCCTCGACGGGATTGCGGGGCGGCGTCCGCGGCGCGGTGTCCGCCTCGCCGATCGCCTCGGGCGACGGCAGCGCCTGCCGGTCGACCTTGCCGTTGGCGTTGAGTGGCAGCTCCGGGAGGGACACGAAGAGCGAGGGTACCATGTGCTCCGGCAGGCTCTCGCGGAGATGGCGGCGGAGATCGGCCGCCGCCGGCCCGTCCGCGCCTTCCGGAACGTAGTAGGCGACCAGACGGTGACCGCCGGCCGATTCCGGAGGACGGCCGGCGCCGGCCTCGGCCACCGCCGTCACCACCGCCTCGCGCACCCCGGGATGGAGGAGCAGGGCGCTCTCCACCTCCCCGGGCTCGACGCGGAAGCCGCGCACCTTGACCTGGAAGTCGCGCCGGCCGAGGAAGTCGAGCGTCCCATCCGGCCGCCACCGCGCGAGATCGCCCGTGCGGTAGAGCCGGTCGTCGACCCCCGGGGCCCGCGGGTCCGCCGAGAACGGATCCGGCACGAAGCGCTCGGCGGTCAGCGCCGGATGGCCGAGGTAGCCGCGCGCCACCCCGGCGCCACCCACATACAGCTCCCCGACGCAGCCGACCGGCAGCGGCGCGAGCGAGCGGTCGAGCACGTAGGCGCGGCTGCCGGAGATCGGCCGCCCGATCGGCACCGACGCCTCGCCTGCCGCGAGCCCACCGCGCAGGCGGTGGGTGGTCGAGAACGTCGTGTTCTCCGTCGGGCCGTAGCCGTTGACGAGCTCGACACCCGGCAGGGCCGCGAGCGCCCGCAGCACGTGGGGGTGCGACAGGACGTCGCCGCCGGCGAGGAGCTGGCGCAGGCCGCCGAGCGGCGCGAGCCCCTCCTCCACCGCGAGATGGAAGAGGCCGGACGTCAGCCAGAGCGTCGTCACCCCGTGGCGTACCACCGCCGCGTAGACGTCGGCCAGCGTGAACGGCCCGGGCGGCAGGAGCGCCAGAAGGCCGCCGTGGAGGAGCGGCCCCCAGATCTCGAAAGTCGCCGCGTCGAACGACATCGGCACCAGTTGGAGGAAGACCTCGCCGGGGCCGAACGACGCGTAGCCCGTCTCGCGCACCAGCCGCACCACCGCACGATGGCTGACCTCGACGCCCTTGGGCGTGCCCGTCGAGCCCGAGGTGTAGAGCACGTAGGCGAGGCCGGCCGGAGGCACGTCGGCGCCGACGGGGGCGTCCGCCCCGGTGTCCGCCTCGGAGAGGGCGTCCTCGAACGCCAGGCGGGGCGCCCCATTGGGGATATCGGGGAGATCCGCCAGCAGCAGCCGCGGCCCCACCACGGCCGCCGGCGCCGCGTCCGCCAGCAGCAGCGCCAGCCGCTCGCGCGGGTAGGCGGGGTCGAGCGGCAGGTAGCCGCCGCCCGCCTTCAGGATGCCCAGGAGGGCCGCCACCATCTCCGGCGAGCGCTCGACGACGAGCGCCACCCGCGCGTCGGCTGCGACCCCCAGCCGCCGGAGGTGACGGGCGATCTCGCCGGAGCGCCGGTCGAGCTCTCCGTAGGTCATCGCTCCCCCCTCCCACGCGATGGCGACCGCGTCCGGCCGCGCTGCCGCCTGCTCCGCAAAGAGGCCGTGCACGCTCTGGTGCGGGAAGCCCGACGCCGTGTCGTTCCACTCCGCGACGAGTTGGTGGCGCTCGGGCGGCGCCAGGAGCGGCAGGCGCGAGAGCGGCAGATCCGGCGCCTCCGCGGCGCCGCAGAGGAGCGTCGCGAAGTGCGCGAGGAGCCGCTCCGCGGCCGTCGCGTGGAAGAGATCGGCGGCGTACTCCAGCTCGAGAAGCAGGCTCTGCCCGCCGTCCCCGGCCGCGAGCTCGGTTGCCGCCAGCGAGAGGTCGAGCTTCGCCGTCGTCCGCTCGGCGGAAGGAAGGCGTGCGAGGTGGAGACCGCCGCCGAGCGACCGCTCCGGCGCGGCGCTCCCCAACGAGAGCATCGCCTGAACCAGCGGGGCGCGCGACAGGTCGCGCTCCGGCCGCAGCTCCTCGACCAGCGCCTCGAACGGCAGGTCCAGGTGGGCGAAGGCGGCGAGCGCCGTCTGGCGCGCCGACGCCAGCACGCGGCGGAGCTCCGGGTCGCCGGCGAGCCGCACCCGGAGGGCCAGGGTGTTGACGAAGAAGCCGATCAACCCCTCGACCTCCGGCCGGGTGCGGTTCGCGACCGGCGTGCCGACCAGGAGGTCCTCCTGGCCGCCGTGGCGCGCCAGCGTCGCCGCGAAGGCCGCGAGGAGCAGCATGTAGAGCGTCGCCCCCTCCCGCCGCGCCACCTGGCGGAGTCGCGCAACCTCCGGCGCCCCGAGGAGCCGTCGGCGGCCGGCGCCGCGGAGGCTCGCGACCGCCGGGCGCGGCCGGTCCGTCGGCAGCTCGAGGGCCGTCGGCGCGCCGGCGAGCTGCCCGCGCCAATAGGCGAGCTGGCGGCCGAGCACCTCCGGCGGCCAGGCCCGCTGCCAGGCCGCGAAGTCGGCGTACTGGAGGGCCGGCTCGGCAAGGGGCGACGGCGCCCCCGCCCGCGCCGCCCCCGCCGCAGAATAGAGTGCCGCGAGCTCGCGCAGGAGCACCCCCTCCGACCAGCCGTCGTAGACAGCGTGATGGAAGTTGAGGAGGAGCACGTGCTCCTCGGCGCCCAGCCGGACGAGACCGGCGCGCAGGAGGGGTCCCGCAGCGAGGTCGAACGGCCGCTCGGCCTCGGCGGAGCGCAGGCTCGCCAGCTCGGCGCTCCGGCGGACGGGAGCCAGGGCGCTCAGATCCACCAGCGGCAGGAACCCCGGCGCCGGAGCCTCCCCGACCTCCAGCCGCGGCTCGCCATCGCGCTCGACGAAGCGGGCGCGGAGAACCCGGTGGCGGCGCACTACCTCGGCGAGGGCGGCGGCGAGCGCCGCCGGCGCGAGCGGCCCGGCGAGGCCGTAGGCGGAGGGTACGTTGTAGGCTGGGCTCCCTGGCGCCAGGCGGTCGAGGAACCAGAGCCGCTGCTGCGCGTAGGAGAGCGGCGCGGCGGCGTCCGCAAAGGGGCGCGGCGCGAGCGGCGGCAGGGCAGGCCCGGCCGCCGCGTCGCCGGAGACCAGAGCCCGAGCCACCGCCTCGGCGAGGCCGGCGATCGTCGGCGAATCGAAGACTTGCTGCACCGGCAGGTCGGCCCCGAGTGCCGCGCGGAGGCGCGACAGTAGGCGGATGGCGAGGAGCGAGTGGCCGCCGAGGTGGAAGAAGTCGTCGTCGACGCCGACCGGATCGCCCAGGCCGAGCAGATCCTCCCAGATCCCGGCGATCACCTCCTCGACAGGATTGCGGGGCGGCGTCCGCGGCGCGTCCTCCGACTCGCCGGCCAGCCGCGCTTCCGGCGACGGCAGCGCGCGCCGGTCGACCTTGCCGTTGGCGTTGAGCGGCAGCTCCGCGAGGGGCACGAAGAGCGACGGCACCATGTACTCCGGCAGGCGCCCCTGGAGGTGGGCGCGCAGCTCGGCCGGCGACGGCCCATCCGCCCCTTCCGGCACGTAGTAGGCGACCAGACGGTGGCCGCCGTTCCCCTCCGCGACCGCCGTAACCACCGCGTCGGTCACCCCCGGATGGCGGAGGAGCGCGCTCTCCACCTCCCCGGGCTCGACGCGGAAGCCGCGCACCTTGACCTGGAAGTCACGCCGGCCGAGGAAGTCGAGCGTCCCATCCGGCCGCCACCGCGCGAGATCGCCCGTGCGGTAGAGCCGGTCCTCGCCCCGCGGGTCCGTCGAGAACGGATCCGGCAGGAAGCGCTCGGCGGTCAGCGCCGGGCGGCCGAGGTAGCCGCGCGCCACGCCGGCGCCGCCCACGTAGAGCTCCCCCACGCTGGCGATCGGCAGCGGCATGAGCGAGCGATCGAGCACGTAGGCGCGGCTGGCGGCGATCGGCCGCCCGATCGGCACCGACGTCTCCCCCGCCCCGAGACCACCGCGCAGGCGGTGGGTGGTCGAGAGGGACGTGTTCTCCGTCGGGCCGTAGCCGTTGATGAGGTCGACGTCCGGCAGAGCCGCGAGCGCCCGCTCCACGTGGGAGCGCGAAAGGACGTCGCCGCCGGCCACCAGTTGGCGCAGGCCGCCGAGCGGCGCGATCCCCTCCTCCACCGCGAGGTGGAAAAGGCCGGACGTCAGCCAGATCGTCGTCACCCCGTGGCGCGCCACCGCCGCGTAAAGGTCGGCCAGCGTGTACGGCCCGGGCGGCAGGAGCGCCAGCAGGCCGCCGTTGAGCAGCGGCCCCCAGATCTCGAAGGTCGACAGGTCGAACGACATCGGCACCAGCTCGAGGAAGACCTCGCCGGGGCCGAACGACACGTAGCCCGTCTCGCGCACCAGCCGCACCACCGCACCATGGCTGACCTCGACCCCCTTGGGCGCGCCCGTCGAGCCGGAGGTGTAGAGCACGTAGGCGAGGGCCGCTGGCGGCACGTCGGCACTCCTCAGGACGGTGTGTGCGGCGTCCGCCTCGGTGTCCTCGGTGTCCTCGAGGGTGGCGTCCTCGAGCGCCAGGTGGGGCACCGTAGCGGGGAGAGCCGCCAGCAGGCGCCGCGGCCCCACCACGACCGCCGGCGCGGCGTCCGCCAGCAGCAGCTCCAGCCGCTCGCGCGGGTAGGAGGGGTCGAGCGGCAGATAGGCGGCGCCCGCCTTGAGGGCGCCCAAGAGCGCGACGATCAGCTCCGCCGAGCGCTCGGCGCAGACGGCGACCCGCGACTCGAGACCCGCTCCCAGCCGCCGCAGCCGGCGCGCGACGCGGCCGGCGCGCCGGTCGAGCTCGCCGTAGGTGAGCGCGCCGCCCTCCCAGACGACGGCCGTCGCGTCGGGCCGCACCGACGCCTGCTCCTCGAACAGGCCGTGCACGCTCCGGTGCGGGAAGCCCGACGCCGTGTCGTTCCACTCCGCGACGAGCTGGTGGCGCTCGGGCGCGGAGAGGAGCGGCAGGCAGGAGAGCGGCAGCTCCGGCGACGCCGCCGCCCCGGCGACGAGCGCTCCGTAGTGGCCGAGGAGGCGCGCCGCGGTCGTCGCGGTGAAGAGGTCCGCCGCGTACTCCAGGACCAGGGCGATCTCCGCCTCGTCTCCCTCGACCGGCATCTCCATCGCCGAGAGCAGGAGGTCGAGCTTCGCCGTCGACCGCTCGCTCCAGGGGAGCCGCACGAGATGCAGCCCCGTGGTGTCATCCGGCGTGCCCGCCGTGGCCTGGCCGGCACCCTGGAAGGTGAAGAGCACCTGGACCAGGGGGTTCCTCGACCGCTCGCGCTCCGGCCGCAGCTCCTCGACCAGCATCTCGAAGGGCAGGTCCTGATGGGCGAAGGCGGAGAGCGCCGTGTCGCGCACCGCCGCGAGCAGGCCGCGGAAGGACGGATCGCCGGCCGCCCGCGCCCGGATCGCCAGCGTGTTGACGAAGAACCCGATCAGCCCCTCGACCTCCGGCCGCGGGCGGTCGGCGACCGGCGTGCCGACGAGCAGGTCCTCCTCTCCCGTGACGCGCGCGAGGAGCGCCGCGAAGCCGGCGAGGAGCAGCATGTAGAGCGTCGTCCCCTCTCGCCGCGCCGCCTGGCGGAGAGCCGCCGCCGGCAGGCGGAGCATCGCGCTCGCGCCGCGGAAGCTCGGCGCCGCCGGGCGCGGCCGGTCGACCGGCAGCGGCAGCGCCGCGGGTGCCCCCGCGAGCTCGTCGCGCCAGTAGGCGAGCTGCCGCCCGAGCACCTCCGGCGGCCAGGCGCGCTGCCAGGCGGCGAAGTCGGCGTACTGCACGGCGAGCTCGCCGAGCGGCGAGGGGCGCCCCGCGAGGGCCGCCGCGTAGAGCGCCGTGAGCTCGGCGGTCAGCACCCCCTCGGACCAGCCGTCGTAGATGATGTGGTGCACGGTGAGGAGGAGCGTGTGCTCCTCCTCGTCCAGGCGCACCAAGCCGGCCCGCAGCAGGGGGCCGCGGGCGAGGCTGAACGGCCGGCCCGCCTCCTCGGCGCGCAGGCGCGCGAGCTCGGCGAGCCGCCGCTCCCGCCCGAGGGCGCGCAGGTCGACCTGCGGCAGCGGCACCCGCCAGGGGGCGCCGATCTCCTGCCGGGGCTCGCCGTCCACCTCGACGAACCGGGTGCGCAGCGTCTCGTGCCGGCGGACGATCTCGGAGAGGCCGGCGGCGAGCGCCGCCGGAGCGAGCGGTGCGGCGACGAGCCAGGTCGTCGGGACGTTGTAGAGCGGGCTCTCCGGCGCCAAGCGGTCGAGGAACCAGAGCCGCTGCTGGGCGAAGGAGAGCGCCGGCGGCCCCTGCCGCGCGGCCTTCGAGAGCGGCGCGAGCGGCGGCAGGGCGCTCTCCGCCCCCCGCTGCGCCGCGGCGACCACGCGCGCTTGCGCGGCCAGGGTGGGGAACGCGAAGACCGTCTGCGCGCCGAGCTCCACCCCGAACGTCTGGCGGATGCGCGACAGCAGGCGCATGACGGAGAGCGAATGCCCGCCCAAGTCGAAGAAGTCGTCGTGGGCGCCGATCCGCCGGCTCCTCTCGAAGGCGCTCCTCTCGAAAGGCAAGGCGCCGTCGGCGGCCGGCCCGCGCTGCGGATCGGGGTCGAGCACGTCCTCCCAGAGCCCGGCGAGCATCTCTATGACCAGATCGCCCAGGTCGCTCGAATCGCGGGCGCCGGCGCCGAGCGCCGTGGCCGGCTCGCCCGCCGCCGGTTCGAGCGCCTCGGGTGCCGGCAGCGCCCGCCGGTCGAGCTTGCCGACGTTGGTGAGCGGCAGCGCTGCGAGCGGCACGAGGACGGCGGGCACCATGGGCTCCGGCAGGCGCGCGCGCAGGAAGGCGCGCAGGTCCTCCCGGGTCGTCTCCGCGCCCGCCTCCGTCACGTAGTACGCCACCACGCGGTGGTCGCGGCCGCCCTCGGCGAGACCCACCACCGCCGCTTCGCGCACCTGCGGGTGGCGCAGTAGGGCGGCCTCGATCTCGCCGGGCTCGATGCGGAAGCCGCGCACCTTGACCTGGAAGTCGTGCCGCCCGAGGAACGCGAGGGTGCCGTCGGGGCGCCATCGCACCAGGTCGCCGGTCTTGTAGAGCCTCCCCTCCTCGAACGGGTTGGGAAGGAAGCGCTCCGCCGTCAGCTCGCGACGGTGGAGATAGCCGCGCGCGAGCCCCGGGCCGGAGAGGTAGAGCTCGCCGGCAGAGCCCATCGGCACGGGCGCGAGCGTCGGGTCGAGCACGTAGGCGCGGCCGTTCGCGATGAGCCTGCCGATGGTGACCGCTCCCTCGGCCAACGGGTGGCTCGCCCGGTAGGTGGAGGTGAAGACGGTGTTCTCGGTCGGTCCGTAGCCGTTGATCAGCTCGACTCCCGGCAGCGCCGTCATCGCCCGCTCCAGGTGGGATCGCGACAGGGCGTCGCCGCCGATCACGAGAGAGCGCAACCCCGCGAGCCCCGACAGGCCCTCTTCGACGGCGACGTGGAAGAGCCCGGTGGTCAGAAAGAGCGCCGTCACCCCGTGGCGCTCGACCTGCTCGTACAGGTCGTCGAGCGCGAAGCGCCCAGGCGGCGGCAGCGCCACGCAGCCGCCGTTCGCGAGCGGCCACCAGAGCTCGAGCGTCGAGGCGTCGAAAGACAGGAGCGCCATCTGGAGGAAGACGTCCCCGGGGCCGAAGGAGAGGTACCCCGTCTCGCGCACCAGCCGCACCACCGCCTCATGGGTCACCTCGACGCCGTTGGGCGTCCCGGTCGAGCCCGAGGTGTAGAGGACGTACGCCAGGCTTTCCGGCGGCACGTCGGCCGAGAGCTCCTCCTCCGCGGCCGGTGCCTGGGGCGCCGGCTCCGCATCCTCCCCGGCCGCCGGCGCCATCGCTCGCGCCATCGTCCGCATCATGGCCCGCGTGTCGCCGCCGGTCGTGCGGTAGACTCCGGCCAGCCGATCGACCAGCGCCTTCGCCGGCTCATCGGGGACGAAGCGGCCGCCGAGCCGGCGGGCGAGGTCCCGGGCCGTCGCCGGATGGACGGCGAGGAGGTCGACCGCGAGCTGCGGCGCCTTGCCGGGCAGCGACGCCAGCGAGCGGGTCGTGCCGACGACCGCCACCGGCGCCGCGTCCTCCAGCAGAAGCTCCAGGCGCTCCCGCGGATAGGAGAGGTCGATCGGCAGGTAGGCGCCGCCCGCCTTGAGAACGCCCAGGACCGCCGCCACCATCCCCGCCGAACGCTCCAGGTAGAGGGCCACGCGCGACTCCGGCCCCACCCCCAGCCGCCGCAGCCGGCGGGCGATGCGGCCCGCCTGACGGTCGAGCTCGCCATAGGTGAGCGCCCCCCCGTCCCAGACCACCGCCACCGCGTCCGGCCGCGCCGCCGCCTGCTCCTCGAAGAGCTTGTGGAGCGCGCGGCGCGGGAAGGCTGACGCCGTGTCGTTCCACTCGACGAGCATCTGGTGGCGCTCGGACTCGCCGAGGAGCGGCAGGCGCGAGAGCGGCAGCTCCGGCGCCGCCGCGGCACCGGCCAGGAGGGCCGCGTAGTGCACGAGGAGGCGCGCCGCGGTCGCAGCGTCGAAAAGGTCGACAGCGTAGTCGAGCATGAGGAGGAGCTGCGGCTCCCTTCCTCCACCCTCGACCTCGCAGACGGAGAGGGCGAGATCCACCGCGAGCTTCCGCTCGCCGGAGGGGAGGCGCGCCAGTCCCTCGGCACCCGTACCGGTGAAGAGCACCTGGAAAGGCAGGCCACGCTCCGGATCGTCGGACCCCGGCTCGCCGGCCAGAGCTTCGAACGGCAGATTGGCATTCGCGAGCGCCGCGGAGAGGGCGCCATCCGCCGCCGCCACCAGCTGCTTGAAGGACGGATCGCCGGTCCACAGCATGCGCAATGGCAGGAGGCTCGCGCGAGGCCGTTCCTTTCCTTCCTCGGCCGGCGTGAGGCCGGCGGCCCCGAGGACGAGATCCTCGGCGCCGCTGTAGCGCGCCAGAAGGGCGGCGAGGCCGGCGAGGAGGAGCACGTCGAGCGAGGCTCTCTCTCGCCCCACCGCCTGCCGCAGGCTCGCCGTCAGAGCCGCCGTCAAGCGCAGCTCGCGGGTCGCGCCGCAGAAGCTCGAGACGGGAGGACGCGGCCGGTCCGCCGGCAGCTCCAGCCCGCTCGGTGCCTCGGCCAGCTCGGGGGATTTCATTTCGCTTTTAAAACCTTTAAACCGTACGCGAAAAACACAAAGTCTCCACGGCCCCCCCGCGTAAGGTCAGTATATAGAAGTGCGACCGAGGGCTTGGGCGTGGACAGCTCCTTAGACCTTCGGCGCCTCGCGGCGGGCCGGATTATCGTGCCATCATTGCCCGATGAAACTGCAGTTTGATAGGAGACGCCATGACGCCCACGGCGCTGAGGACGGCTGAGCTGGGCGCCACCGGTCTCAAGATCACCCGCGTCGGCTTCGGCGCCTGGGCGATTGGAGGCGGTGGCTACGAGGGGGGCTGGGGACCGCAGGATGACGAGGACTCGATCGCGGCGATCCGCCACGCTCTGGCTCTTGGGGTGAACTGGATCGACACCGCGGCGCATTATGGCTTCGGGCACTCGGAACGGGTCATCGGGCGCGCCCTGGCCGGTGTCGAACCGCGCCCCTACGTCTTCACCAAAGGCGGGCTGCCCGAGGGACCGGGGAGGACCAAGACACGGAGCCTCCGGCGCGACTCGCTGCTGCGCGAGGTGGAGGGCAGCCGCGAGCGCCTCGGCGTCGAGGCCATCGACCTCTACCAGATCCACTGGCCGGTCCCCGATGAGGAGATCGAGGAGGGCTGGTCGACGCTCGCCGAGCTGAAGGAGCGCGGGGTGGTACGCCACATCGGCGTGTCGAACTTCAACGCCAGACAGCTTCGGCGGGCGCAGGCCATCGCGCCGGTGGAGACCCTGCAGCCGCCGTACTCGCTGATCGACCGCCGGATCGAAGTGGAGCTCCTCCCCATCGCCGAGCGGGAAGGGATCGGGATGATCGTGTACTCGCCGATGGCCTCCGGCCTGCTCTCCGGCGCGATGACGCGGGAGCGGATCGCGGCGCTGCCCGCGGACGACTGGCGCCGGCACAGCGAGCAGTTCCGCGAGCCCCAGCTCACCCAGAACCTCGAGCTGGTGGAGCGTCTGCGGCGGGTCGCCGCCCGCCACGACACCACGCCGGGGGCGGTCGCGGTGGCCTGGACCCTCCGCAACCCGGCCGTGAACGGGGCCATCGCCGGCTTCCGGCGCCCCGAACAGGTCGATCCGATCGTGGCGGCGGCGAACCTCACGTTGGACCAGCACGACATCGCCACGATCCTGCGGCGGAAGTAAGACCGCCGGACCGTCCCTCTTTCCCGCGCCTCGAAGGAAGGAGGGATGATGACCATCCCTCTTTCCCGCGTCTCGAAGGAAGGAAAGATGACGACCATCCCTTCTTCCCACGCCTCGAAGGAGGGAGGGATGACGACCTTCCCTGCTTCCCGCGTCTCGAAGGACGGAGGGATGACGACCTTCCCTGCTTCCCACGCCTCGAAGGACGGAGGGATGATGGCCATCCCTCTTTCCCGCGCTTCAAAGGACGGAGGGATGACGACCTTCCCTCTTTCCCGCGTCTCGAAGGAAGGAGGGATGGCGACCCTCCCTCTTTCCCGCGCCTCGAAGGAGGGAGGGATGACGAGCTTCCCTCTTTACCGCGCCTCAAGAGAAGGAGAGATGACGACCATCCCTTCTTCCAGCGCCTCAAGAGAAGGAGAGATGACGACCATCCCTTCTTCCAGCGCTTCAAGGAAAGGAGGGATGACGAGTTTCCCTCCTTCCGGCGATACGAAGGAATGAGGGAGGGTGAACGTCCCGCCGCGAATCACCAGGCACCCTTCAGCACGCGCTCCGGAACGAGCGTGAACGTCCCGAAAGCGAAGGTCCGCGATGCGTGGGTCGCGGGAGCGCGCTTCACGCCTTCTCCGACTTGCGCCGGTAGTGCTGGGAGATTGCGCCCGACGCCAGGCACTCGGTCGATAGGAGCTCGAGGCGCTTCGAGCGCGTCACTCCCTCGAACAAAGTGGGACCATGGCCGGCCATGACGGGATGAACGAGGAAGCGATATTCGTCGATCAGATCGAGGGCCTCGAGCGCGCCGGCGAGCTTGTGTCCGCCGAGAAGAATGCCGCCAGGCGTCCGTTCTTTGATCTTCGTCACCGCCTCGCGGAGATCGCCTTCGACGAGGTGCGTGTTGGACCACGAATAGTCGCGGCGCGAGGTCGACACGACGTACTTCGGTTTGGCGTCGAGCTTGACCGCCCACTCGCGCATCGCGGCGGGTGCCTGGGTGTCGCGGGCGACGGCGGGCCATGCGCCCTCCATCATCTCGTACGTGACTCGGCCCCAGAGCATCGCCGCTCCGCCATCCATCAGCGCCGTCCAGTACCGGTGAAGCTCGTCGTCCGCGAGGCCCTCGCGATGATCGATGCAGCCGTCGAGGGTGATGTTGATGCCGAAGGTGAGGAGGCCCATACGGGCGATACTATTTCATAATGCCGCCGAGAATCAGATCGATCCCGGCGAGGTACTCTTTGCGGTCGTCGTGACCGGGGAGGTGCTCGGCGATTTTTCGGAACCTTCCAACGTAATGTTGGAACTTTCCGACGAGCCGTTGGATCGGGGGAAAGATTCTTTCCCTCCTTCCGTCGTGACGTTGAAACCTTCCATCGTGACGTTGGAGCTTCCGGCAAGCCGCTGGATCGGGGGAAAGACTCTTTCCCTCCTTCCGTCGTGACGCTGGAACTTTCCAACGTGACGTTGGAGCTTCCGACGAGCCGCTGGATCGGGGGAAAGACTCTTTCCCTCCTTCCGTCGTGACGTTGGAACTTTCCAACCTGGCGTTGGAGCTTCCGGCGAGCCGCTGGATCGGGGGAAAGACTCTTTCCCTCCTTCCGTCGTGACGTTGAAACCTTCCTACGTGACGTTGGAACTTTCCGGCGAGCCGTTGGATCGGGGGGAAGACTCTTTCTCTCTTTCCGCCGTGACGTTGGAATCTTCCGTGGTGGCTCCGGATTTCTTCGTCCTGACTCTGGAACCTCGCCTCCTGACTCCAGAGTCTTCCATCATGACGCTGGAAGCTTTCAGGGTGACTCCGGAACCTTCCGCCACGACCTTGAACCCACACCAGTAGCCAAGCTCAGCCGTGAGGGAAGAAGGGAAGGTAAGTGAACCACAACACGCCGTACTGGAAGACAAAGAAGCCTACAGCGAGCGCGATCTCCTGAATCCGGCCGCTGCAGGTTATTGGCCGGGCGTTCTAGGGGCAACTACCGAGACACAAGCCGTCAGCCAGTCCGAGCACAGCGGCCTCTTCTACGAGGCGGCCAACGGCACGAAGTTCGTGGGCACCCCTTCGGCCGGAGCCAACGGCGACGTCACCGACCTGACGCTGCCCGGCGGCGCCAGGATGTTCTTCACCGGCCACGACGTGGAAAGTCCGTGCGGTTCGTGATCGGCGCGACTGCCCGCGGACGACTGGCGCCGGCACAGCGAGGAGTTCCGCGAGCCCCAACTCACCCGACACCCCCAGTTGGTGGAGCGGCTGCGGCTGGTCGCCGCCCGCCACGACATCACGCCGGGGGCGGTCGCGGTGGCCTGGACCCTCCGCAACCCGGCCGTGAACGGGGCCATCGTCGGCTTCCGGCGACCTGAACAGGTCGATCCGATCGTGGCGGCGGCGAACCTCACGCTGGACAAACACGACATCGCCACGATCCGTTGGAGGAAGTGAGACCGCCGGGGGTGTTTCACCTCTCGCCGCGTATGCGCTTCGCGAGGAGCTTCCGTTTGGTGGGGCCCCCCTCGGCGCGATCGGCGCGGGGGCCGCGAAGGCGGGCGCGGCCTTCGTCTCGGCTTTCTCTCGCAGCTTGAAATGAAGCTGCTGACGGCCGTCCTTTCCGGCCCAACGGGCCGGGAGAACAGAGCCCAGGGATGAGGCCGCAGGCCGATTCCCTGGGACCCAACGGGCCGCCACGATCATGCGGCCTGAAGGGCCGCGGGAGCCTTCACCAGGGAGCGGAGCCGTCTCGAACAAAACCTCTCGCGGCCCTTCAGGCCGCGGAGTAGATCGGTCTCCTGTGACCCAGGGCATCGGCCTGTGGCCGAAGCCCTGGGCTCCGATCTCCCGGCCCGTTGGGCCGGTGGCGGTGCCCAGGTTATTACGTGGCAGATCCTAAGCATTCCAGGCCCCTGGAAGGAACACCTCCGGCAGGTAAGCCGACACCTCCCTGAAGGTCGTTGGCCGACATGATTGACACAGACTCTGAAAAGCCGTAAGTTGAAGCCCAATGACGCTTTAGGGGCTCCACGTTCGCCGCTGCTACTCCTGAAGGGGAGGCATCGCGGGCTGGCGGTGAGGCGGCTGAGGCGTCGAAGCTAGGTTGGCCGGCGCGGTTCTATCCATGAAGACTAAAATACAGGAGGAGACGCGGCGCAGGACCAGCGAAGCCCTCTACGCCGTCAATCAGGCAAACACCGTCTACGGTCTTGTCTTCATTGTCTTGGCTGAGTTCCCCGGCTTCGAGAGCGAAAAGTGGTTCTTCAAGCTAGCCGCGCAGATTCGATCGTCTGACTTTGTTTCTCAGAATGAAGCACCTGATACCATGATAGAAGCTGCGTTCCGGGAGGTCGCCGACAACAGGCTACCGCGCCTCTTGTGCATCTCGCTCATCTCGATCATAGAAGCCTGCCTCGAAGACATTGCTGTGATTGAGCTCGCTGCACGTCGCGGTTTGCCTTCCGAGGAGGCTGCTAAAGAGGCGAAGAAGATAATGCGCAAATCACCAGCGGCCTACCTGGAGAGTCTCAATGAGCTTGGGCTCACCTTCGTTGCAGGCCCCCACTGGCAGGAGTTAAGAGAGATTGTAGCCACAAGGAACGTCCTCGTCCATAGGAGTCAGCTTGTCGCAGATGAGGGTTATATTAAGCAAGCCGGCAACCTTGCGCGGGCACCTCTTGGAGCACCGCTAGTTGTTGATAGCTCGTACTTCTACGACAGCATAATCGCAATCCGGGCGATGCTCTATGAAATCCTGGCGCAACCGGATACGACATGACAGCCCAACCCCCTCGTTGCAGCGGACGCGCGAAAAGCTGCGCGCCGCTGAACTCAAGTATCGTTATGCGTCGAGAAAGCGCACGGTTGTGAAGAATGTCACTTAGTGAAAAAGACTTTGAGGCCATTCAGCAGCGGACCTTCAATCTTGACTGTCCGTTGATGGAACTGGTCCCGGTGGACAAAGATAGCCACAATTCCTATCGGGGCTCAGGGTTCATTTCGCTTGGAGAAAAGGGCCTGAAATATAAGTTGTATGCTGACCAGGCCTACAGACTCAAGGAGTTTCTCCCCAGGTCGGCAAAGGCGGGCAAGCTAATTGAGGATTTAGACTACTACGTACTCCACGCAACCGATGTTAGCGGTCGCAACTGGAAGTCAAGTAACTTACTACCGCACTTCAGACCTGGCGCAGGTATCGTGATTTCAGGCTCAGTTGCGGAGATTAAAGTCTCTGAGCAGCGTGCGTGGTCAATCAGTAAACCGTTGATGCGGCTCTGGTTTCTTGGCGATCTTGAACTTCCATTCGACAAGTCAACATACTCAGAAACCAAAGTAGAAGGAAAGACGCTCACCGAGTCATGGACTTCCGATTCTGCAATTTTTGAATGTTCCGGCTTCAACTTCTTTGTCAGGACTAGCAAGGGCTGGAGCACCATAGAAGTTTCAAAGGAAGTTTCTAAGCTTCCCGCTACGCTGAGCTACCAAGTGGAAGAGAGCATCGAATTCATGCTATCACACCCGGCCCGTGCCGTGGTCGTTGAGGTGTTTGGCGCGGAAGGAATGGAAACTTCCATCAGAGAGTTGACCGAACCGATTACCGCGAAAGCGATGTCCCCGCTCAAGCGATCTTCGTCAAGTTATCAGAATGAAGCTTGGCGGCTCTTTGAATGCTTCTTTCACTTTATTGAGCCGCATGAGCCGCATGTAGGTGCCGTACGCCCTCCGTTATCCAGAATTCTGCGGTACATAGTACAGATGAATCACTCTACCATTGACGCGCAGGCTCTTGCGCTCGGGGTCGCAGTCGAAGGCTTGCTTAAGGAGGTCTACCCTAACATAGCACCCCCCGCAGAGGAGTTTCTTCGCGAGATTGAGAGTGCAAGGGCCTTAATCGAGAAAGCGGCGCTATCACAATCGACAACCTCCCGCATAATAGGAGCCTTGGGCGCGATGAAGGAGAGCCGAGCGAAAGACCGCCTCTTGGCTCTTGTGAATGCCAAGGTCATTACTCGGGCCCAATACGATGCTTGGAATAGGCTTCGGAATACCAGCGCTCATGCCGAGGTTCATGAACTCAATAATGAATTCCTTAGCCTTTGCTGGCGCGTCTTGGTTCTGGCTTATTGTCTTATGTTTAACGTGATCGGCTATAAGGGGTATTATACGGATTACGGGACTCCCGGGTGGCCGGAACGGCTTTATCCATTTAGCGGAGCGGAAGGCGACGCATAACCCGGGCATCAAGCGGATGGCTGGCGCCCCGCTTATGCCCAGCGCTCGCCGTTCGCCGTCAGGAGAGGAGGGAGAGCTGAGATCGAGGCCGTGGCGATTTTCCGGCCGGACCTGTCGCTCCCCGTTGCTATTTCGCTTGGCCGGCTTCCAATCTCTGTGGTCTTGGAGCGTGTCGCACGGGAATCCTTCCTGCGGCGTCGGCCTGACGAGCGCGTAGCTGCTCACATAGGAGGTGGAGATCCCCACCGACCTCTGCTACGATTCGTTCGCGCGTCGCCCGGACCTCGGCGACGATCGGATCCACCCACGGGCTTTGTGGTCCATCAGCTGGCGCCGGTTCCACCACTCATGGGTTAGAGCGCCTAACAAAACCGGCCCAACGGGCCGGGAGAGCATAGCCCAGGGCTGAGGCCGAAGGCCGATGCCCTGGGTTCACGGGCGCTACCTCCCGGCGGCCTGAAAGGCCGCGAGAGTCTTCAGTCCCACACGTAGCGCTCGTCAAATTCGATTTCATAAGCCTTGAGGAACGCACGGAGCTCCTCTTGAAACGACTTGACTCGATGATGCTCGCGCTGGTTGCGGATGTAGGCTCGAACGTCTTCGACCTGCGATTGGCTCACCGAGAATGCACCGAATCCCGCCTGCCAAAAGAAGCTCGCAAACTGCGGGCCTCGGCCCCGAAGCCAGTCGTTCGAGCTTTTCTTGAGGTGGCCGACAACGTCGCTCAGCGCCGCGGTCCGTGCGAGGAGAAACAGACCGTGCAAATGGTCGGGCTCGGTGTTGATTTCGATTGGGAGACAGCCGAGGCCTTTGAGCGTGCCGCCCAAGTAGGCATGGAGATCGGGGCGAATCTCGTCAGGCAGGGTTCGTTCGCGATTTTTCGTCGAGAAGATGAGGTGGACGTAGATTTTGGAGAGGGATTGAGCCATGACGCCGGTGACTCCAGCACCTGTCTAGGGAGCTGTCAAGCGGGAGCTCTCGCGGCCTTTCAGGCCGCCCGGAGGTGGTGCCCGTTGACCCAGGGCATCGGCCTTCGGCCTCAGCCCTGGGCTAGATTCTCCCGGCCCGTTGGGCCGGCAACCGGTTCAGTTTGTTAGGCGTTCTGAGCTGCTGTTGGCCTGCGAGTAATCATGCGGCCGATTGCCGGGTGGCCATGAGCTTGAGGATCTGCCCGAACCCGGCCATCCGAACCAGCGTGTCGAGCTCACGACGCTCGATCGTGCTCAAGGCCCCGTCCGTGTTGCGCTCCAGCAGCTCGTGCATGCGCTCGTTCAGCTCCGCCGAGAGCTGCGGCAGCTCGGCCACCACGTGGAGAGGGATGGTTAGCGTAATGGGCTGTGCGGGCTCGCTCATGACGACCATCATAGCGTCGGCGCCCCCGACTTGGCCACCCCCGCGCGGCGACCGGCTGTTGACGTTTCCGGTGGACGGCGAGGAGCCGGTGGTGACTGCCTCCTCGGGGCGGTTGCCGTTTGCTTTCCGGTTCGTCCAGGGCGGCTTCCTGGGCAGCGACTTCGGCCTCACCCGGGCCGGCGCCCTGAACAGGTCGATCCGATCGTGGCGGCGGCGAACCTCACGCTGGATCAGCACGACATCGCCACGATCCTTCGGAGGAAGTGATCTCCGGCGGGTGTTTTCACCTCTCGCCGCGGATGCGCTTCGCGAGGAGCTTCCGTTTGGCGGCCGAGAGGGAATCGAGGCTCCGGGCCGGCTCGGAGGGCGCGGTCGGCGCGGGAGCCACGAAGGCGGGCGCGGCTTTCGCCTCGGCGGGCTCGGCAAGACCGGCGGGTGCCGGCGCGCTCACCTCCAGGGTGCCGTCGGCGAGGCGGCGGACGCGCTGGGCGGCCGGCGCGCCCGTCAATTCGCCCCAGATCCCGATCGGCGCCGGGCCGCCGTCGACGTGCACGGCCTCCCCCCACTCGAACGTCACCTGATGGCGCTCGCCTGCCGAGAGCAGCGGCAGCTCGGTGAGCGGCCACGTCGGGTCCGCCGCCACGCCCGCGAGGAGCGCCTCGAGATGGCCCCGCCAGCGCAGGGCCGTCGTGGAGTCGATGAGCGCCTGG
The DNA here is from genome assembly GCA_035996875.1 of Thermoanaerobaculia bacterium. Taxonomy (GTDB): domain Bacteria; phylum Acidobacteriota; class Thermoanaerobaculia; order Multivoradales; family UBA5704; genus DATARR01. Next base: position 206,930 of record DASYJD010000104.1, on the reverse strand, counting down.
TTGTGGGAAAAGGTCCCGATCAGGCCGCCGCCGGCTTCGACCAGGTCGAGGACGAGGGGGAAGTCCTGGGCCTGGGTCCCCACGACCGGGAACGCCGCGACCTCGGCGTCGGGGGCCGCGACCTCCGACCCCTGCGGTTGCAGGAGGAAGAGGACCTCGAAGCGGGGCGGTCCCCCCGACCCCCCCGCGCGCAACGCCTCGACGAGGAAGGAGAACGGCAGGTCCTGCTGGTCGTAGGCGGCGAGGGTCGCCCCGCGCGTCCGTGCGAGGAGCTCGCCGAAGCTGGGGTCGCCCTCCGCCGCGGCGCGGATGACCAGGGTGTTGGTGAAGTAGCCGACCAGCGGCTCGAGCTCGGCGCGGGTCCGGCCGGCGCTGATGATCGCCACGGGGAAGTCGCCCCGGCCGGTGTGCCGGCGCAGGAGGCCCGTGAAGGCGGCGAGGACCGTCATGAAGAGGCTCGCCCCCTGGCGGCGCGACAGGACGCTCAAGCTGTCGGTCAAGGCGACGTCGAGCCCGAACGGCAGGAGGCCCGAGCTGGAGGAGTAGCGTTGCGCAGAATACGGCCGGTCGAGGGGCAGGTCGAGGCGCGGCATGCCGGCGAGCCGCGCGACCGCAGCGCCGAGGAGACGCTCGAGCGCCTCGCCCTGGAGCCACCCGCGCTGCCAGATGGCGAAGTCGCGAAACTGGATGGGGAGCTCGGGGAGCGGCGAGGGGAGGCCGGCCCGCGCAGCCCTGTAAAGCGCCGGCAGCTCGCGCCCCAGGACGAGCATCGACCAGCCGTCCGAGATGATGTGGTGGAGGGTCAGGAGAAGGACGAAGACCTCCTCCTCGAGGCGCAGGAGGAACGAGTGCAGGAGGGGCCCGCGCGCGATGTCGAAGAGGAAGGTCCACTCCGCCTCGGCGAGGCGTGCCGCCTCGCGCTCCGCCGCGGCGGGCGGCAGGCCGCCCAGGTCCACGAAGGGCAGGGGCGGCCGCCAGGGCGGGTCGATCCGCTGCACGGGCTTGCCCCCGACCGCGACGAAGCGCGTGCGGAGAGACTCGTGGCGCTCGACCTCCGCGGCGAGCGCCGCGGCGAGCGCCGGCACCGACACCGCGCCGCGGAGCTTCAGCGCGAGCGGCACGTTGTGGCCCCGGTTGCCAATGCTGTCCGGCGAGAGCTGGTCGATCAGCCAGCGCCACTCCTGGCGGAACGACAGCGGCGCCTCGGTGCCGCGGGGCGCCCGCACGAGCGGCGGTGCCGCGGCGGCCGCGCCGCTCCCCCGCAGCCGCTCGACCTCCGCGGCCAACGCCGCCACGGTCGGGTGCTCGAAGAGGAAGCGCAGCGGCAGGTCCACGGAGAAGGCCTTGAGCACCCGCGAGGTCACCTGGGCCGCGACGAGCGAGTGGCCGCCCAGAGCGAAGAAGTCGTCCTCCACTCCCACCCGCTGCAGCTCGAGCACCTCCTCCCAGATCCCGGCGAGTACCTCCTCGACCGGGCTGCGCGGCGCAACGTACGCGCCGCCCTCCCCGTGCTCCTCCGGCGCCGGCAGGGCCGCGCGGTCCACCTTGCCGTTGGCGGTGAGCGGCAGCCGATCGAGCAGCACCCAGGCCGCCGGCACCATGTAGCCGGGCAGCCGCTCGGCGAGGAAGGCGGCGAGCGCCTGCGGCGAAGGATCGGGCCCGGCCGCCAGGCTCACGTAGCCGACCAGCCGCACGTCGCCCGGGCGGTCCTCGCGCGCCACCACCGCCGCTTCCCGCACCCCCGGGTGCTCGGCGAGCGCCGCCTCGATCTCCCCGAGCTCGATACGGAAGCCGCGCACCTTCACCTGGCGGTCGATCCGCCCGAGGTATTCGAGATCGCCGTCCCGGCGCCAGCGCGCCAGGTCGCCGGAGCGGTAGAGCCGCTGCCCGCCCACCCCGACGGCGAAGGGATCGGGCACGAACCGCTCCGCGGTGAGGGCGGGGCGGGCGAGATACCCCCGCGCCACCCCCGCGCCGCCGACGTAGATCTCCCCCGGCACGCCGATCGGCACCGGCCGGCCGCCGCGGTCGAGCAGGTGGAGCGAGAGGTCGGACAGCGGCCGGCCGATGGCGCTCCCCGGCTGCGCCAGGTCGCTCCGCCGCAGCCGTCGCCAGGTCGTGTGCACCGTCGTCTCCGTGATGCCGTACATGTTGACCAGCAGCGGCCGCTCCTCGCCGTGGCGCTCGAACCAGGGGCTAAGCGACGCGGGATCCAGCGCCTCGCCGCCGAAGACCACCAGGCGCAGGTCCGCCACCATCGCCTCGCCGCGCGCGAGGGCCGACTCCTCGGCCCAGAGGAGCTGCCGGAAGGCCGAGGGCGTCTGGCTGAGCACCGTCACCCGCTCCCGTCGCAGCAGCTCGTAGAACGCCTCGGGCGAGCGGACCGTCTCTCCCGGCACGACGACGAGCCGCCCGCCGAAGGCGAGCGCCCCCCACAGCTCCCACACCGAGAAGTCGAAGGCGATCGAGTGAAAGAGTGTCCAGACGTCGTCGGGACCGAAATCGAAGGCTTGGCGGATCACGGCGAAGAGGCGCGCGGCGTTCGCGTGGCTGACCTCGACGCCCTTCGGCCGGCCGGTCGATCCCGAGGTGTAGATGACGTAGGCGAGGTCGCCGGGATCGACCCGGACGGCGGGCAGAGGGACCTCGCCGGCGACCTCTTCGCCGCCGGCAAGCGCGTGCAGACCGACCACCCCCGCGGCGCCCGCCGGCAGGCGCTCGTGCAGATGCTCCTCGGCCAGGAGGATCGGCGCCCCCGCGTCGGCGAGCGTGTACGCCAGGCGCTCCATGGGATGGGCGGGGTCGAGCGGCAGGTAGGCCCCGCCGGCCGCGAGGATCGCCAGCACTCCCAGGACGAGCTCGGGCGAGCGCTCGGCGCAGAGCCCTACCAGCATGCCCGGCCCGACCCCGAGCTCCGCCAGCCGGCGCGCCATCCGGCTCGACCTGCGCGCGAGCTCGCCGTAGGTCAGCGCCTGGTCACCGCAGACCAGCGCCACCGCGTCCGGACGCCGCGCCGCCTGCGCCGCGAAGAGCTCGTGCACCGGGGCCGCTCCGCCGCCGACGGGCGCCGCGTCGCTCCACTCGCGGAGAAGCTGCTGCCGCTCCACCGCCCCCAGCAGGGAGAGCGCCGATAGCCGGGCTCCGGAGTCCGCCACCACCCCCGCGAGCAACGCCCGCCAATGATCGAGCATGCGGAGCATCGTCGGCGCGTCGAACAGATCGACGTTGTACTCGAGGGTGCCGCCGATCCCGCCGCTCCCTTCGGACAACGCCAGCGTCAGGTCGTACTTCGCCGCCGTCTCGCTCCCCGGTGTCGGCGGCATCGGCCGCATCGTCAGGCCCGGCAGCTCGCTGCCCCCGCCCATCGGCGCGTTCTGCAACGCGAACATCACCTGGAAGATCGGCGAGTGCGCCCGGCTGCGCTCCGGCCTGACCTCCTCCACCAGCTTCTCGAACGGCAGGTCCTGGTGCGTGTAAGCCGACAGCGTGTCCTCGCGGACCCGGCCCAGGAGATCGACGAACGACGGATCCCCCGACAGATCACCGCGCAGCACCAGCGAGTTGACGAAAAACCCGATCAATCCCTCGAGCTCCGCCCGGTTGCGGCCCGCGATCGGCGTCCCCACCGCCAGATCCTGCGCCCCCGAATAGATCCCCAGGAGCGTCTCGAAGCCCGCCAGCAGCACCATGAACAGCGTCGTCCCCGTCGCGAGCGCCAGCGCCGATAGACGGCCCATCAGCGCCGGCTCGAGCCACAGCGGCAGGCTCCGTCCACCGAACGTCTGCACCGGCGGACGCGGCCGGTCCGTCGGCAGCTCGAGAAACGGCGGCACTCCCGCGAGCTTCTCCCGCCAGTGCTCGATCTCGCGCTGCAGTGTCTCCCCCGACAGCCGGCGGCTCTGCCACACCGAGAAGTCCGCGTACTGCACCGGCAGCGGCGGCAGCGCTTCGCCCAGCGGCCGTCCCCGCCATCCAGCCATCGCCGCCGCGTAGAGCGCCGTCACCTCCCGCACCAGCACTCCCATCGACCAGCCGTCCGAGATCACATGGTGCAGGGTGAGCAGCAGCGCGTTCTCCCGGGCGGCCAGCCGCACCAGCGTCCCCCGCAGCAGTGGACCGCGAGCGAGATCGAACGGGCGCAGCGACTCCTCCGCCACCCGCCGCGTCAGCTCCCGCCGGCGCTCCTCTTCCCCCAGCGCCGACAAGTCGATCGTCTGGAGCGCGAACGGCCACGCGGCCGCCGGGTGAATCGAGGGCATCGAGGGCATCGGGTGCACCACCTGCAGCGGTCCGTCGGCCCCCGCGATGAACGTCGTGCGCAGCGTCTCGTGGCGCCGCGCCAGCTCGCCGAACACCGCCGCGAGCTGCTCTTCGGCCAGCTCGCCCTCGAGCGATTCGCCCTCGATCGGTTTGCCCTCGAGCAACAGGGCGAGCGGCATGTTGTACACCGCGCTCCCCGGCTCGAGTTGATCGAGGAGCCACAGACGTCTCTGCGCGAACGACGCCGGGAACGTGCCGCCGCCCTCCGCGTCCCGCGGCAGGGCAACGATCGGCGGCGCCTGGGCAACGGGCACGCCCCCTCCCTCGTAGTGATCGGCGAGGAGCACCGCCAGACCGGCGACCGTGGGCTGCTCGAAGAGCGCGCGCACCGGCAGCTCGACCCCCAGCCGGTGGCGCAGCCGGGAGACCACCTGGGTGGCGAGCAGCGAGTGCCCACCCAGGGCGAAAAAGTTGTCGTGCACCCCCACCCGCTCGCGGCGGAGCAGGTCGCCCCAGATCCCCGCCAGCATCTCCTCCGTCGCCGTACGCGGTGCCTCGTACGCCGCCCCCGTCGCTGTCTCCCCCGGTGCGGGCAGCGCCTTACGGTCCACCTTCCCCGTCCGCGTCAGCGGCAGCGCCGCCAGCTCCACCCAGATCGACGGCACCATGAACGATGGCAGATGCGAACCGAGATAGACGCCGAGCGCCGCCACGTCGAGCGGTCCGCCCCCTTCCGTGGCCGACACGTACGCCACCAGCCGCCGGTCCCCCGACGGGTCGGCCGGGGTGGCCGGGGCGGTCACCGCCGCCTCCCGCACCGCCGGATGCCCGGTCAGTACGGCCTCGATCTCGCCCAGCTCGATGCGGAAGCCCCGCACCTTCACCTGGCGGTCCATCCGCCCCAGGAGCTCGAGCGCCCCGTCGGAGCGCCAACGTGCCCGGTCTCCCGTGCGGTAGAGACGGGAGCCGCACAATCCGCCGAAACCGCCGAACGGATCCGGCACGAAGCGCTCCGCGGTCAGCTCCGGCCGGTGGAGATAGCCCCGGGCCAGCGCCTCGCCCCCCAGGCAGAGCTCGCCCGGCACCCCCACCGGCAGCATTCCGAGGCTCCCGTCCAGCACGAACGCCGTCGAGCCCGCCAGCGGGCGGCCGATGTCCGGCTCGCGGTTGGTCCCCGGGGTCCCCGGGATCCCCGGCGCCACCTCCGTTCCCGTCGAGTACGTCGTATCCTCCGACGGTCCATAGAGATTCCACAGCCGCGCCACGCCAGCCCCGTGGATCCGCTCCGCCAAGGCGCCGCGCAACGGCTCGCCCGCCAGGTTCACCGTCCGTACCGCCGCCGGCAGCGGGCCGAGGTCGAGCAAGCCCGCCAGCGCCGACGGCACCGTGTTGACCAGCGTCACCTCCGACACCGCCGGCAGCCGGTTCAGCGCCAGCGCGTCGTCCGCCACGATCACCGCGCCACCCGACGACAGCGGCACGAAGATCTCGAAGATCGACAGGTCGAAGCTGGTCGAGGTCGAGAACAGAACCCCCGCGAGCTCCGCCGCGGAGTACCGGGCGAGCGCCCACTCGACCAGACGAAGAGCGCTGCCGTGCGGGATCGCCACGCCCTTGGGAACCCCGGTCGATCCCGACGTGTAGATCACGTACGCCAGGTTTTCTTCCGCGGCAGTGCCGGGAACAAGCGCGGGAACACGCGCGGAAGCAGGCGCCGACGCCGTCCCGAGAGTCCCGAGAATCCCGAGAGTCGCCTCGTCGATGTAGAGCTCGGGGATCTCGGCGGTGAAGCCTTCCGGCCATGCCAGCGAGCGCTCCGCCACCACCAGCGCCGCCCCGGTGTCTGCCAGCAGGAAGCGCAGCCGCTCTGCCGGATACGCCGGATCGAGCGGCAGATACGCCGCACCGCTCTCGAGCACCGCCAGCAGCGTCACCACCAGCTCCGCGGTCCGCCCCAGGCGCACGCCGACGATCCGCTCCGGCCCCATGCCGAGCTGCGACAACCGCCCGGCCAGACGCCGCACCCGTTCGGCGAGCTCGCCGTAGCTCAGCCGCTCGGTGCCCGCGATCACCGCCGTCGCCGCCGGCGTCCGCGCCGCCTGCGCCGCGAACACCCCATGGAGCGTGCCCGAAAGCCGCGGCACCGTCTCCGCCTGGCTCCATTCCCCGACCAGTTGCTGCCGCTCCGCGGCGGTGAGGAGCGGCAGCTCGGCGAGCCGCGCCTCCGGCGCCGCGGCCAGGGCGCCGGCCAGTGCCGTGAAATGGCCGAGCAGGCGGACCGCGGTCACCGCGTCGAACAGGTCGCGGCGGAATTCCAGGAGGACCGCGAGATCCGGCCCGCCCTCGATCAGCTCCAGGGTGAGGTCGAACTTGGCCGCACGCTCGGCCGTGGCCAGGCTGCCGAACGGAGCGAGCGTGAGACCCGCCAGCTCGCCCTCCTCGACCGGCGTGCCGTGCAGCAGGAACATCACCTGGAAGAGCGGCGTGCGCGCGAGGCTCCGCTCGGGCGCCAGCTCTTCGACCAGGCGCTCGAACGGCAGGTCCTGATGGGCGTAGGCGGAGAGCGCCGCCTCGCGCACCACGGCGAGCAGGCCGGCGAAGGTCGGCTCTCCCGCCGGAAGGCCCGGGATGTGGGCGCGCAACGCCAAGGTGTTGGCGAAGAAGCCGATCAGCCCTTCGAGCTCGGGACGGCGGCGGTTGGCGACCGGCGTCCCTACCACCAGGTCGGCCTCGCCGGTCAGCCGGTGGAGCAGGGCGTAGAAGGCCGCGAGGAAGGTCATGAACGGCGTCGCGCCGGCCTGCCGTCCCACCGCCCTCAACGCTTCGGCACGCTCCGCGGAGAGGGCCGAGGCGGCCACGCCGCCACGGCCGCTCGCCCGCGCCGGGCGCGGCCGGTCGGACGGCAGGTCGAGGACGGCCGGAGCGCCGGCCAGCGCGCCGCGCCAGAAGGCGAGCTGGGTTGCGAGCTCCGCTCCGCGCAGGCTCGCGCGCTGCCAGAGGACGAAATCGGCGTACTGCACCGGCAGCGGCGGGAGGGGCGACGGCAGGCCGGCGGCAAAAGCCGGATAGAGCGCCGCCAGCTCGCGCACCAGGAGGTCGATCGACCAGCCGTCGCCCACCATGTGATGCAGGGTGAGGAGCGCGACGTGGCGCGCGGCGTCCAGGCGCAGCAGCGCGGCGCGCAGCAGCGGCCCGCGCGCCACGTCGAACGGGCGCATCACCTCCTCGGCGGCGAGCCGCAGGGCCTCCGCCTCGCGCGCCTCCTCCGGCAGGCCCGCGAGGTCGATGCCGGGAAGCGGCAGCGGGGCCGGCGGGGCGATCCGCTGCACCGGCTCTCCGTTAGAATCGTCCGCAAGTCCGAAGGTCGTCCGCAGCGCCTCGTGCCGCGCCACCACCTCCTCCAGGCTGGCGGCGAAGGCCGGGCGGTCGAGCGGGCCGGTGAGCAGGACCGCGGCCGCCAGGTTGTAGGCCGGGTTCCCCGGCTCGAGCTGGTCGAGGAACCAGAGCCGCTGCTGCGCGAAGGAGAGCGGCAGGGTCGAGCCGGGGGCCCGCCGCGCGACAGGTCCCCAGGCGCCGGCTCCTTCCCCTGGGCGCGCCGCGAGGGCCACCGCGAGCTCCGCGGCGGTCGGCGACTCGAAAATACTCCGCAGCGTCAGCTCCGCACCCAGCTCCTGGTTCAGGCGCGCCACCAGATGGGTGGCCAGGAGCGAGTCGCCCCCGAGCTCGAAGAAGCCGTCGTGGAGGCCCACCGTCTCCACGCGGAGCAGCTCTCCCAGGATCTCCACCACACGCCGCTCGGTCGCGTCGCGCGGCGGCGCGTAGGGGACGCGGAGACTCGGCCGGACATGCCGCCGGGTGGGCGCCGCGGCCATCGCGGCAGCCGGTGCCTCGACCGGACGAGCGGCCGCAGGCGGCACAGCCAGCTCGGTACGCGGCTCGATCCAGTAGCGCCGGCGCTCGAAAGGGTAGGTCGGCAGCGGCACGCGGCGCCGCGGCGGGTCCGCCCAGAACGCGGGCCAGTCGAGGCGCAGGCCGGTGAGCCAGAGCCTCCCCACGGTCTGGAGCAGGAAGGCGAGGTCGTCCGTGCGCTCGAAGGCGTGGCGCAGGGTCGGCAGCGCCACCGGATCGGCCCCGCCGGATGCCGAGGCCTGTTGCAGCGCCCAGGAGCTCAGCGTCTGGCCCGGCCCGACCTCGACCAGCACCCGCCCGGGCTCGCGCCACAGCTCGCTCACCGCATCCGCGAACCGCACCGTGCCGCGCAGGTGCTCCGCCCAGTAGGCGGGGTCCGTCGCCTGCCCGGCGGTGATCCAGTGACCGGTGACGTTGGAAAGATAGGGGATCTCCGGCGGATGCAGCTCGATCCCCTCGAAGAGCGCCAGGAAGCGAGCCACGGCGGGCTCCATCAGCGCCGAGTGGAAGGCATGGGACGTCTGGAGCCGGCGGCAGACGTGCCCGGAGGCGGTGAGCCCCTCCTCGGCCGCGGCCACCGCTTCCTCCGTCCCCGCCAGCACGGTCAGCTCCGGCCCGGCGACCGCGGCGAGAGAAAGACCCTCGGCGAGCCAGGAAGCGACCGCCTCCTCGCCCAGCGGCACCGCGAGCATCGCTCCGCCGGGAAGCTCGTCGATCAGCCGGGCCCGCCCGGCCACCAGGCGCAACGCATCGTCCAGCGACAGCACGCCGGCGAGGCAGGCCGCCACGTACTCGCCGATGCTGAAGCCCACCATCGCTTGCGGCCGGATCCCCCAGTCGAGCAGGCGGGAGGCCAGCGCGTACTCGACCGCGAAGACGGCCGGCTGCGACACCGCGGTCCGCCGCAGCAGTCCCTCCGTGGAGGATGTCGGCCGCGGGCCCCGGCCGAGGAGCGCGCGGAGATCGAACCCCGTCTCTCCGTCCGCCTCCTCCCCTTCCTCCGGAAACAGGACGTCCCGCAGATCGAGCCCGAGGAGCGGTTCGAGCCGCTCCGCGCAGTCGTCGAGCCGCGCGCGGAACCCGGCGTCGTCCCGGTAGAGGCCGCGGGCCATGCCCGCGTACTCGGTCCCCAGGCCGGGAAACAGAAAGGCCACTTGCGGCTCGCCCGCCGAAGCGGTGCCGGTCAGCAGCCGCCGCGGATCGCGCCTCTCCAGGACCTCGACGGCGTCCTGGAGATCGCGGGCTGCAAGCATGCGGCGATGGGGGAACGCGCGGCGCCCGACCTCGAGGGTGTACGCGATGTCCGCCAGCTGGGTGGCCGGCTCCGCCGGCAGCTCGCGGAGATGGCCGAGAAGGCGGTCGGTGGCCGCCTCGAGCGCCGTCTCCGTGCGCGCCGACAGCACCAGCAGAAGCCAGGGCGGCGCCGGTGCGGACGGCGCCGGTGCGGGCGGCTCCTCCAGGATGACGTGCGCGTTGACGCCGCCGATCGCGAAGGCGCTGACGCCGGCGCGCCGCGGCCAGCCCCCCGGCCGCCAGGGCCGGCATTCGGTGTTGACGTAGAAGGGGCTCTGCGCGAAATCGATGCGCGGGTTGGGCGTCTCGAAGTGGAGGCTGGGCGGCAGGACCCCGTGCTCCACCGCCAGGACGGCCTTGATCAGGCCCGCCACACCCGCCGCGGCGTCGAGATGGCCGATGTTGGTCTTGATCGCGCCCAGGGCGCAGAACCCCCGCTGCTCGGTGGCCGCCGCGAACACCTCGGAGAGGGCGGCGACCTCCACCGGATCACCCAGGGGGGTGCCGGTGCCGTGCGTCTCGACGTAGGTGATCGACTCGGCGGGCACCCCCGCGATGGTCTGGGCCGTCGCGATCACCTCGCTCTGGCCCTCCGGGGACGGCGCGGTGAAGCTCATCTTGAACCCGCCGTCGTTGTTGGTCGCGAAGCCGCGGATCACGGCGTGGATCGTGTCCCCCTCGGCCACGGCGTCCGCCAGCCGCTTGAGCACCACCACGCCGGCGCCGCTCCCCTCCACCGTGCCGCGGGCGCCGGCGTCGAAGGCGCGGCAGTGGCCGTCCGGCGACATCACGCCGTCCAGCGCCAGATAGCCCAGCCCGTGCGGGACGACCACGGTCACGCCGCCGGCCAGCACCATGTCGCACTGGAACTGGAGCAGGCTCTGACAGGCCATGCAGGTCGCCACCAGGGAGGTCGAGCAGGCGCTCTGCACCGTGACGCTCGGCCCCCGCAGGTCGAGCTTGTACGCCGCCAGCGAGGTCAGGAAGTTGTTGTCGTTCAGAATGCGGATCTGGAGCGGTCCGGCGTTCTGGATCAGGTCGGGATGGGAGAGGAGGTTGCGGATCAGGTAGCCGCTCATCCCCATGCCGGCGAAGAGGCCGATCGAGCCGGGCCAGGTCCGGGTGTCGTAGCCCGCGTTCTCCAGAGCCTCCCAGCAGCACTCGAGAAAGAGCCTGTGCTGCGGATCCATCAGCTCCGCCTCGCGCGCGCTGAAGTCGAAAAAGTCGGCGTCGAAATGCTGCACGTCGCGCAGGGGGGCGCCCGCCCGGACGTAGCGCGGGTCGTCGAGCAGCGCCGGGGCGACTCCCGCGGCCGCCAGCTCCTCGCGGGAGTAGAAGCGGATCGATTCGACTCCGCCGCACAGGTTGCGCCAGAGCTCCCCCAGGTCGTCGGCGCCGGGGAAACGTCCGGCCATGCCGACGACGGCGATCCCTTCGAGGGGATCCTGCTCGCTCATCTCGTGCTTCCTTCTCCGGATCTCACCGTCCGCGGCTCCTTTGCTGGCTCGCGCGCCGCCGCCGCAGCTCTTCGACCGCCTGTCGCTGGCGGTCGAGGGTCCCCCCCTCGCCCGCCGCCACCGCGACCGGGACCCGGGCCGGGGCCGGGCGCGCCTCGGCCACGACCGCCGCCGTGGCCGGCTGGCGGCCCCGGGCTTTCAGTGCCTCGGCAAGGCTCCGGATGGTCGGGTGGCGGAACATCTCCACGATCGGGATCTCGCGGTGGAACGCCTCGCGCAGCCGCGCCTCGATCTCGACGAGCAGCAGGGAGCTCCCGCCCAGCTCGAAGAAGTTGTCGTCGACACCGATGCGGTCGTGCCCGAGCACGTCCTGCCAGATCGCGGCGAGCGTCTTCTCGTCCGGCGTCCGCGGCGGGGCGTAGGCGCCGTCCAGGCGCAGCCGGCCGGTGTCCGGCGCCGGCAGGGCCTTGCGGTCGACCTTGCCATTCCGGGTGAGCGGCAGGGCGGCGAGCGGGACGAAGGCGGAGGGGATCATGGCCTCGGGCAGCCGCTCGGCCAGGAACCGCCGCAGCTCGCTCGCCGATGGGCCTCCGACCAGCACGCCGGCCTGGGCGCCCGCCACCGGGACCAGGTAGGCGATCAGTTGCCGGCCTCCCGGCGCATCGTCCCGGACGGCGGCGACGGTCTGCGCCACCGCCGGATGCGCGCGCAGCGCCTCCTCGATCTCGCCGAGCTCCATGCGCACTCCGCGCACCTTGACCTGGTGGTCCGACCGGCCGAGGTAATCCACGCTGCCGTCCTTGCGGTGGCGCGCCAGGTCGCCCGTCCGGTAGAGGCGGCCGCCCGGGCGGCTCCCCAGCGGATCGGGAAGGAAGCGCTCGGCGGTGAGATCGGGCCGCCGCCAGTACCCCATGGCCACCCCGTCGCCGCCGAGGAAGACCTCGCCGCAGGCTCCCAGCGGGACGGGCTGCAGAGCGGCATCCAGCAGGTAGACCTCGGTGTTGGACAACGGCCGTCCGATCAGCGGCCTCGCCTCCCCGCGCTCGATCCGCTGGCCGAGCGAGTAGACCGTGGTCTCGGTGGGGCCGTAGAGGTTGCGGACCGCACCGGTCACGATGGCCGCGAGGCGATCCGCCAGCGGCCCGGGCAGGGCCTCGCCGCCGAGCAGCAGATGGGAGAGCGGCGCGAGGCTCCGCAACCGCTCCGGGATCGCGGCGAGCATGCCGGCCATCGACGGTGTGCACTGGAAGTGCGACACGCCGTGGCGGGCGATCTGCTCCGCCACGGAGACGCCCTCGCCGGCGGGCCGCTCGTCATGGATCACCACCCGGAAGCCGCGGGTCAGGGTCCACAGCAGCTCGAGCACGGAGATATCGAAGCAGATGCTGGTCACCGCGAGCCACACGCCCGGCCCGCGCTGCCCGAAGACCACGTCCATCGCCGCAAACAAGCGCACGGCGTTGCGGTGGGTGACGACGACGCCCTTGGGGCGCCCGGTCGAGCCGGAGGTATAGAGGACGTAGGCGGCGGCGGCGGCCGGGAGCTCCGGCAGCTCCTCCGCCACTTCGGGAGCAAGGGCTTCGGGAGCGAGGGTGCGCAGATGCTGCAAGGAGGCGCCGGCCGCCGTCGAGGCGACCGAGGCGACCAGCGCTGCGGCCCCGGAGTCCTCCAGCATCGCCGCCAGACGCGCCTGCGGGTAGGCGGGATCGAGCGGCACGTACGCGGCGCCCGCCTTCAAGACCCCCAGGATGGAGCACAACATCGAGACGGAACGCTCGACGCAGATGCCCACCCGGTCGCCGGGCCGCACACCCAGACGAAGCAGACGGTGCGCCAGCCGAGACGCCCGGTCCTCCAGCTCGCGGTAGGTCAGCGTGGCCTCCCCATCGACCGCCGCGATCCGGTCGGGGGTGCGCTCGACCTGGGCCTGGACGAGCTCGTGGATGCAGGCCTCCGGACCGGGGACCTCCAACCGGGTGTCGTTCCACTGCACCAGGAGCGCCGCCCTCTCCGCCTCGCTCAGCAGGGGAAGATCCGACAGGCGGCGGTCGGGGTCTGCCGCGGCGCTCGCGAGCAGATGGCCGCAGTGGAGGGCCAGGCGCTCCACGGTCGTGCCGTCGAACAGGTCGGAGCTGTGCTCGATCCAGCCGTCGATCCCCCCGCTCCTGGACTCTTCGAGGAGGAGCGACAGGTCGAGCTGCACCGCTCCGGGGAACGTATCGGCCGGCCGCAGCGCCAGGCCGGGCAGCGCGAGCTCCGGCAGCGGCTCGCTGCGCAGCGTGAACAAGACTTGAAACAGCGGGCCGCGGGAGAGATCCCGCTCCGGCTGCAGGGCCTCGACGAGCTGCTCGAAAGGCAGCTCGGCGTGCGCCAGAGCGCCCAGCGCCCTTTCGCGGCCGCGCAGCAGAAGAGTGCGGAACGTCGGGTCGCCGGACAGGTCGCCGCGCAGCACCAGGATGTTGAGGAAGAGGCCGATCACCCCCTCCAGCGCCGGATCGGGGCGGTCCGCCACCGCGGTGCCGACCGCGACGTCGTCCTGCCCGGCATGGCGCGCGAGAACCGCCTGGAACACCGCCAGGACCGCCATGAAGAGGGTGGCGCCGGTCGGGCCGCCGAGACGCCGCATCGCGTCCACCGCCGCGGCGTCGAAGTGCACCGGGCGGCGCGCGCCGCGCGGGCTCCGGACCGGCGGCCGCGGGCGGTCCGTGGGGAGCTCCAGGGCGGGAGGACGCGGAGTCAGGCGCTCGCGCCAGTAGCGCAGCAGCTCCTCCAGGCGGTCGCCGCGCAGACGCTCGCGCTGCCAGACGGCGTAGTCGGCGTAGTGTACGGAGAGCTCCGGCAGGGGCGACGGCCGGGCCTCGACGCAGGCCGCGTAGAGCTCCCCCAGCTCGCGGATGAGCAGGCCGAGCGACCAGGCGTCGGCGGCGATGTGATGGACGGTCAGGAGCAACCGGTGGCTCTCCGGCCCGCGGCGCAGCAGGACGGCGTGCAGCAGGGGGCCGCGCGCGAGATCGAAGGGGCGGGCGGCCTCCGCGGCGGTCCGGTGGGCCAGCTCTCCCTCCTGCGCAGTCGCGGGGAGGGCGCTCAGGTCGATGCACGGCACGAGGGGGACCGCGGCGAGCTCCGCCGGCGGGAGCGGAATCTGGAGCGGATGTCTCCCGGAGAGGACGAAGCGGGTGCGCAGCCCCTCATGACGGCGCAGGATCTCGCCGAGGCTCCCGGCGAGCGCCGCCGGATCGAGGCGCCCCTCACAGTCGAGCGCCGCCGGCAGGTGCAGGTACGCGGCGCCGGGCTCGATCCGCTCCAGGAACCAGAGCCGCTGCTGCGCGAAGGACAGCGCCAGCGGCTGCTCGCGCGGCATCCGCACGATGGGCACGATGGGATAGCGGGGCAGCGACGGGGAGCACACGATCCGGGCGGCCAGGCCCTCGACGGTCGGCGTCTCGAAGACCGCCTGCAGCGGCAGCTCCACTCCGAACACCGCGCGCACCCGCGACACCAGCCGGGTCGCCAGCAGCGAATGCCCTCCCAGGTCGAAGAAGTCCGCCTCCAGCCCCACCGGCTCGACGCCCAGCAGCTCGGCGAAAATGCCCGCGATCCGCCTCTCGGCCGGCGTGCGCGGTACTCCGCCGGTGCTCCGCGGCCGGTCCGGCTGCAAGAGGGCGAGCACCTTGCGGTCGACCTTGCTGTTGGCGGTCAGGGGCAGGGCCGGCAGGGAGACCCAGGCGGACGGCACCATGAACTCGGGCAGCCGCCGGCGCAGGAAATCGCGCAGCTCGGACGGCTCCGGCGCGACGCCTGGGTCGGCCGCGTCAGCCGCGGCCACCACGTATGCCACCAGCCGGTGCCCCCCGGCCTCCTCCCGCTGCGCCAGCACCACCGCGCTGCTCAGCCGCGGGTGGGCCATCAGGGCCGTCTCGATCTCTCCCGGCTCGACCCGGAAGCCCCGCACCTTGACCTGCGCGTCGATCCGGCCGAGGAACTCGAGGTCTCCCGACCGGCGCCAACGCACCAGGTCTCCGGTCCTGTACAGGCGCCCGCCCGCCTCTCTCCCCTCCGGGTCCGGCAGGAAGCGCTCCGCCGTCCGGTCCGGATGATCCAGATAGCCGCGCGCCAGGCCGTCCCCTCCCGTGCACAGCTCTCCGGCGACTCCCGGCGGCACCGGCATCTGATAGCGATCCAGGACCGCGACCCAGGTGTGGGCGATCGGGCGTCCCACCGGCACCGAGGGGTCCAGCTCCGCCGCGGCACGCACCGTGTAGCAGGAGGTGAAGCACGTGTTCTCGGTCGGCCCGTAGCCGTTGATGAGGCGGGTTTCGGGGAGCTCGGCGAGCACTTGGGCGGCGTGCGCCACCGGCAGCACGTCGCCACCGACCAGCAGCTGGCGCACTCCGGAGAGCGCCCCCAGATTCTCCTCCACCATTTGCCGGAACAGCCCGGCGGTCAACCACAGCGTGGTCACCCCCTCTCTCTTCACCACCTCGCCCAGCTCAGCGGTCGTCAGCACACCGGGCGGCGGGATCACCAGGCGGGAGCCGTGGAGGAGCGCCCCCCACAGCTCCAGCGTCGAGGCGTCGAACCCATAGGGGGCGTACAGGAGCCAGGTCTCGTCGGGGCCGAACCGGGCGTAGCCGGTCCCCCGCACGAGCCGCACCACTCCCCGGTGCGTCACCGCGACCCCCTTCGGCTCGCCCGTCGAGCCCGAGGTGTACATCACGCAGGCCAGGCCGGTGGCAGCCACCGCGGGCAGGGTTGCTTCCCTCCCCTCCTCCTCCTGCTCCTCCTCCGTCGCCGTGCCGTCCAGACAGAGCACCGCCGCCTTGATGTCCGGCAGCTCCGACAACATCGGCAGCCAGCGCTCCTCGGTGACCAGCACCGTGGCGGCGCTGCTCCGCAGCAGGAAGGCCAGCCGCTCCCGCGGGTCGGCGGGGTCCAGCGGCACATAGGCACCACCCGCCGCGAGCACGGCGAGCGTCGCCACCACCCGGGCGGGAGCACGGTCGAGACAGAGGGCCACCCGCACCTCCGGACCGACGCCCAGGGCGCGCAGCCGGTGCGCCCAACGGGTGGCCTGGCGTGCGAGCTCGCCGTAGGTGAGGGCGGTGCCGGTGCCCTGGCCGGACAGGCTGGCCAGTCCGGCCAGGGCCACGGCATCGGGCCGCAGCGCCGCCTGCTCGGCGAACAGATCGTGGAGCGTCGCCTCCCGCGGGTAGCTCTCCCCTTCCCCGTCTCCCATCCGCAGGAGCTGCTGCCGCTCCTCCTGCGAGAGCAGCGGCAGCTCCGGCAGGCGTTGCTGGAGGAAAAGCAGCGGCGCCGCCACGGCACCGGCCAGCAGGCGTGCGAAAGACCCGGCCAGGCGCTCGATCGTCGTGCCGTCGAACAGGTCGGAGCGGAAGCCCATCGCTCCGGAGAGACCTTCCGCACCGACTCCCAACGTGAGGCTCAGGTCGAACTTCTCGATCTCCGTCTCCAGGGGCCAGAGGGACGCCTCGACGTCGCCCAGCCGCAACGCGGGGAGCGGCTCGCTGTCCAGAACGAACGAGACCTGGTAGAGCGGCGCAAGCCCGAGGTCGCGCTGCGGGTGGAGCTCCTCGACCAGCTTCTCGAACGGCAGGTCCTGATGGGCATAGGCGGCCAGAGAGGTCTCCCGGACTCGCGCGAGCAGCTCCGCGAACGACGGCGCGCCGGAGAGGTCGGTACGCAGCACCAGCGTGTTGACGAAGAACCCGATCAGCCCCTCGGTCCGCAACTGGCCGCGGCCGGCGACCGGCGATCCGACGCTCACGTCGTCGGTATTGCTGATGCGGCCCAGCAGAGCCTGGAAGGCGGCCAGGACGGCCATGAACAGGGTCACCCCCTGCCGGCGCGCCAGCGCCTGCAGGAGCGGCAGCAGAGCGGGGGGCAGAGCAAGGGCCCGGCTCGCGCCGCGCGAGCTCAATCTCGCCGGCCGCGGGCGATCCAGCGGCAGGTCGAGCACCGGAGGCGCACCGGCCAGGCGGGCCCGCCAGTGGGCCAGCTCGGCCTCCAGCACCTCCCCACGGAGCCAGCCGCGCTGCCAGACCGCGTAGTCCCCGTACTGGATCGCGAGCTCCGGCAAGGGAGACGGGCGGCGCTCCAGGCCGGCATCGTAGAGGGCGCTCAGCTCCCGCGCCAGCACCCGCAGCGACCAGCCGTCGCTGATCACATGGTGCATCGTCAGCAGGAGGAGCTGCTCCGCCTCGCCCAGGCGCACCAGGGCCGTGCGCAGCAACGGTCCACCCTCGGGATCACCGAGGTCGAACGGACGCAGAGCCTCCTCGCGCGCCAGCCGGCGGGCCTCCTCCAGGCGCCGGACGGCAGGCAGGCCCGCGAGATCGATCTCCGGCACCGGGACCGGAGCGGGCGGATCGACCACCTGGACCGGCTCCCCCAGTTCCCCATCAATCGCGATGCATCGGGTCCGCAGCGACTCGTGGCGGCGCGCCACCTCCCCCAGAGCCGCGGCGAGCATCGCGCGGTCGAGCCGGCCCGGCAGATGCAGCGCGGCAGGCATGTTGTAGACCGGGCTCTCCGGCTCCAACCGATGGAGGAACCAGAGCCGCTGCTGGGCGAAGGAGAGCGGCAGGGGTGTCGCGCGGGACACCGGAACGAGCGGCGGGGCCACGCTCCGGTCGCTCCGGGCTTCGCCCGCGACCGCCCGCGCCAGGGCCGCCACCGTCGGCGCCTCGAAGACGCGGTGGAGCGGCAGCTCGGTGCCGAGCGCCTCGCGGATCCGCGCGATCAGCCGCATGGCGGCCAGCGAGTGGCCGCCGTGCTCGAAGAAGCTCTCCTCCACACCGAGCCGGTCGACTCCCAGCACCTCGGCGAAGAGGCCGGCCAGCAGCTCCTCGAGCGGCGTCCGCGGCGCCTCGAGCGCCTCGAGGGGGCGGCCGGGCAAGGCCAAGGGGCTCCAGCGGGCGAGCGACCGGCGGTCGAGCTTGCCGTTCGGCAGGCGGTCGAGCGCCCGGCCGAAGGCGAAGGCCGGCACCATGTAGGGCGGCAGGCGGGCGGCCAGGGCGGCGCGCAGCTCGGCCGCCGTGGCGACACCGGCGTCCGCCGCCGCCGGCACCACGCAGGCGAGCAGCGAGCGCTCCCCGGCACCGTCCTGGCGCATCACCTGGCGCACGACGACCGCGGCCTCGCGGACCTGCGGCTGGGCCGCCAGGGCGATCTCGATCTCGCGCGGCTCGATCCGAAAGCCGCGGATCTTCACCTGATCGTCGAGCCGGCCGAGGTATTCGATCTCCCCCCCGGGCCGATGGCGGCAGAGGTCGCCGGTCCGGTACAGGCGGCCCCCTTGTGGCCCAAACGGATCGGGGACGAACCGCTCCGCCGTCAGGTCCGGACGCCCGCGATAGCCACGCGCCACCTGCACGCCGCCGATCGCCAGCTCCCCCACCGCCCCCGGCGGCACCGGCTCCAACCGCCGGCCCACGACGTGAATCTGCGTGTTGCGGACCGGCCGGCCGATCGGCACCGGGCGCGGGTTTTCCCCTGGCCGCGGGCGCTCCGCCGGCCGGCACTCCCAGGCCGTCACCTCGACCGCGGCCTCGGTCGGACCATACAGGTTGATCAGCGGCACCGGCAGCGTAGCGAGGCAGCGTTGCTCCACCTCCCAGGACAGGGCCTCGCCGCTGACCAGCACCCGGCGCAGCGAGCGGCAGCGCGCCGCCACCCCGTCCTCGGCCAGGAAGAAGGGGAGCATCGAGGGCACGAAGTGGATCGTCGTGACCCCCTCCTGCTCGACCAGCCGGGCCAGGTAGGCGCTGTCGCGGTGCCCGTCCGGCCGGGCCACCACCAGCCGCGCTCCGAGGATCAGGGGAGCGAAGAATTCGGGGACGGAGACGTCGAAGCCGAACGGGGTCTTCTGCAGGAACCGGTCGCCCGCGTCCAGGCCGCAGGCCTCCTGCATCCACAGCAGCCGGTTGACGATGCCGCGGTGGCTGTTGACCACCCCTTTCGGCCGGCCGGTCGAGCCCGAGGTGTAGAGGACGTAGGCGGCGTTGTCGGCCGCCGCCCGCGGGAGCCGTTGCGCCGCGCCGGCCGGCAGGCCGGAGACCTCGTCGAGCCAGGCGAGGCGCAGGCCGGGGACGGCGTCGAGCGGCAGCGTATCCGCGTAGGCACGGCGGGTGAGGACGACGGCCGGCGCCGCATCCTCCAGAATCATCGCCAGGCGCTGCCGGGGAAGGTCCGGCTCCAGCGGCAGGTAGGCGCCGCCGGCGCCGAGCACGCCGAGCAGGCCGGCGACCAGCTCGACCGAGCGCTCCGCCGCCACTCCCACCACCACCTCGGGCCCCACCCCGAGCCTCACCAGATGGCGCGCCAGGGCCTGCGCCCGGGCCGCCAGCTCGCGGTAGGTCAGCCGCTCCTCGTCGAACACCACCGCCTCCGCCTCCGGCGTCCGCTCGGCCTGCGCCGCGAACAGATCGTAGAGGGTCGCCTCCGGGCCGGCCTCCGCGGTGTCGTTCCAGGTGTCATTCCAGGCATGGAGGAGCTGGTGGCGCTCCGCCGCGGAGAGGAGCGGCAGCGCCGAGAGCGCGAGCTCCGGGCTCTCCACGACCGACCGGAGCAGCAGGGCGAAGCGGTCCAGCAGGCGCACCGCGGTCGCGGCGTCGAACAGGTCGGTGTTGAACTGCAGCGCGAGGCTCAAGCTTCCCTGGCGCTCCACCGCATGGAGCATCAGCTCGAAAGGAGCCGGCGGCCGGGGCAGAGAGAGCGTCTCCAGCCGGAAGTCCTCCGGCCCCACCAAGACCCCCTCCTCGCCGAGGGCGAAGGCGGTGAGCCCTTCGACGCCGCGCGTCTCCTTCTGCATCACGAACGAAACTTGAAACAGCGGCGTCCGGCTGGCCTCCCGCACGGGCTGGAGGTGCTCGGCGAGGAGCGGCAGCGGATAGTCTCCGTGCTCGAAGGCGGCGAGCACCGTCGCCTTGGTGCGCTCCAGAAGCGCCGCGAACGTGGGGTCTCCGGTCAGGTCTCCCCGCAAAACCACCGGGTTGACGAAGTAGCCCACCGTGCCGGCGAGCTTCGACCGGGACCGGCCGGCGCGTGGCGCGCCGATCGCCAGGTCCTCCTGGCCGGAGTGGCGGCACAGGAGCACCTGGAACGCGGCGGCCAGCGTCATGAAAAGCGTGGCGTGCTGCTTTCGGCTGCGCGCGCGCAGGGCCGCCGCGAGCTCGCCCGGCAGCCGAAGCCGGCAGCAGTCGCCCCGATCGGTCTGCACCGCCGGACGCGGCCGGTCGAGGGGGAGCTCGAGAGTGGGGAGCCCTGCCAGGGTCTCCCGCCAGTACGCCAACGAGGCCTCGCCCCGTCCGTCCGCCAGGGCCTCCCTTTCCATCCGGACATGCTCTTCGTAGTCCATCCCGGCAGAAGAGAGCTGCGCCGGCCCGGCGCCGGTCGCTTCGCGGTACAGCAACGGCAGCTCACGAACCAGAATGGCGAGAGACCAGAAGTCGGCGACGATGTGGTGAACGGCAAGGAGGATCACCGGCCCGCCGGGGCCGCCCGTCAGCAGTGTGGCGCGAAGGAGCGGCCCGCGCTCCAGGTCGAAGGGGCGCCAGGCTTCTTCGGCCAGACGAGCCCGCAACGCCTGCTCGCTCCAACCGCCGACATCCACGCACACCAGGGAGAAGCTCTGGCGTCCCGCGACCCGCCGGTAGGGTGCGCCGTCGATAGCCGGAAACGTCGTCCGTAAGGCCGCGTGGCGGTCCACCAGAGCCTGGAACGCGCACTCCAGGGCCCCGGCATCGATCGGGCTGCGCACGCGGGCCGCGGCCGCGATGTTGTAGGCGCCGCCCTGGGGAGCGAGGTGCTGGAGAAACCAAAGCGAACGCTGGCCGTACGAGGGCGTGCCCATGGCGCTGACAGGCTCTCCCTCCAACTCCTGGCAGGGCGCGGCGGCGTTCATGGTCAGGAGGGTGTTCATCTCGCTTTAAAAACTTACGCGAAAAAGATAAAGCCTCCATGGCCCACCCGCGTAAAGTCAGTATATAGAAGTGCGACGAAGGGCTTGGGGGCGGACAGTAGCCCGCCGGCGGTTCGGAGATTGCTTTCGAGATCGTTGCCGAGCAGCGCGAGCGGAAGGTGACGGAGAAGGCCGAGGCTGGCTCCGCTACACCGTCTCCTCGGCTGGCTCCGGCAGCTTGGCATACCGCGTGGACGACCGGCCGGTGCTGTACCAGACGACGGAGATCCACTTGTCCACGACAAGCTGCTGGAGAGCACGAAAGAGAGTCGCCCGCGGCGGCTCATACCCCAGGACGCGAATGACGTCCCGGCGGTCGAACTCCTCCGGGAGCTCCGCGAACGCCGCCTCGATCTCCTCTCTCACCTGCCCTCGGCGAATCTCCTTCGGCGGCTCCGGAGGGGTGACCGTCTCACTCTGCGGCGGAGTCGTCTCCGGTAGTGTCTCACTCGAATCCAGAGTCGCACTCAACCGTAGCGTCTCACTCACCGCAACGGCCGGAGGCAGAGCCTCGCCGGGGGGAACCAGCCAGAGCATCTCCAGAGCCCTCAGCTTCGCCTGATATCCCGCGCGGAGAAGCTCCAAATCCTCGCGGAACTGCGCTTCGAGCGCACGCCTCCGCCGCTCATACTCCTCATGTCGCATCGCACCCTCCGTCCTCGAAACCGCGGCAGCGTACTCCCTTTCTCCGCCGGCCGGCAAGAGGAAACGGACGGTTGCGATCGAGATCTGAGACACAATGGAACGCAAACGGACGGCCCCGATCAAGATCCGGACGGTTGCGACCGGCGTCCGGACGGTTGCGACCGAGATCCGGGCGGTTACGACCGACGTCCGGACGGTTGCGACCGAGATCCGGACGGTTCAAACCGGGGAATGGACGGCCCGCTCCGGCGTCCGGGCGGTTGCGGGCTCGAAGTGGACGGTCGCGCTCACGAAGCGGACGGTTCCGGCCGAGATCTAGACGGTTCAATTCTCTTACTGAGCGTCTCACCCCGATTCCGTAACCGTCCGCTCCCACTCCGCAACCGTCCGGATCTCCTCCGGAACCGTCCGGAAGTCGGTCGCAGGCGTCCACATCGGGAGCGGAAGAGTCCGAAGCTCTTGGGGAACCGTCCGCGAGGCGGTCGCGACCGTCCGCAACCGCGGGTTGGACGCGTCAGCACTTCGCTGAGTCGACTGGCAGTTCCCTCCCGGGTCCGAGCGGAGTCAATGCCCGCACCTTCCCAGAGGCCAAGTCCATCTCGAACCGCTCCGAGCTTTCGTTCGTCACGAAGAGGGTCTTCCCATCGAGATGGATCTCGGTGATGAAGGCATCCTGCACGTCTCTTTCGAGGTTCCGATCGTATCGGATGCGATAGATCATGCGATCCCAGAGCACCTGATTCTTCCTGGCGTCCCACGCCTGGACGAATCCACCGTTCTGCTCTTTGCCGTGGAACGCACCGAGTGGGGAACCTCGTACCGAACGCCGTCTGCGACCAGTGGCGCTACGGGCTTCGGTGGGAGCCGTTTTGCGAAAGCGCCCACAGATACCGCTGAGGCCACGATCGTGATCAGGATAGCCGCCGTGCCTTGTCTCACCCGGCCCCTCCGTCCGTTCAACGAGGCTGCCGATGAGCGGCGGCCCTGCCGGCCGCTCGATCGGCCGGGTTAGGCGCCTGGCAGACAGGCGGCTCGAGTTGGATCATTGCCTGGCGGTCTTGTGCGCCTGTTCAATGCCGTGTGCTCGCCCGACAAGCACGGCCTTCCGGAAGTAAGCGTTAAGGAGGCAGAGCGCCGTTAGGAGGAGAAGGGCGATTTGGGAGAGTGGGGAAGGCGTCGACGTCAGGAGCGCAAGTGCAAAGAGAAGAATGACTCCGGCGGTCAGACTCTCGGTCAGAGTGGCTTCAGCCGCCATCTTGCTGAGAACTGCCGCTTGTGCTTCCTGCTTGTCACGTTCAAGGCGGTCAATCTGTTCCCATAGGGTCGCGGGTGACATGACGGGAAGCTTCCTAGTCTTGGCGACTAGGCGCCAGTTTGGAGAGCCGACAAGGTAGCCGAGGGGAGTGAGCATTAGGCCTATCAAATAGCTCGCGCCGAGTCCAAGAAGGAGGGTGTAGCCGGATGTGATGGCCTTTGCCGCGAGCTCGGAGCCTTCGAGCCTGAGTAGGAAATACAGGAATAGGACTGCCCCGCCGGGCACGACGCGGGAGATCAGGTCATAGTAAAAGGCTGGAATGACCTCAGCCAGTTTTTCAGCGGGTTCGCTCACTGATGTACCTCCAGTCGCCTAACGCTGTGGCGCTTCAGCGTGCAGACGGCGAAGCGGGCTGTCCGCTGGAAGCGTCTGGTTGGGCGTTCAATGCAGTTACAACTCGTCACCATGCTGTATCCTCAACCCAGACAATCTACGCTTACCAGGCACCTACGTTGGCGCGGAGGGCTCTTCTTTTCTTGAAACCTCTGGCACCTCTTCTTCGGGGCACTCGGCTGCCATATAAAGGTAAGATGGCACACGCGCACAGGGTCCGCGGGCATCGTCATGGCCAGGTGATCGATAGTCCGGAAGGTCCTCCAGATCTACTGCCGGTCGCAGTCTTAGATTTAAAAACCGGCAGAGCGGCTGTGTTGTAATGAACCAGAAGCTCCCCATGGGGGGAGGCGACCCCCGTCAAATCTCTCGACTTGTTGATCGTCGCAGTTCCGGCTGGAAGCTCGAATACTGCGTTAAATCTGAATGAATACAGTTGGTTGACTTGATGCCACCCGCTTCCAGACTGATTGTGGTCTTCTGCTTTCATTGAGTATTGGACGTCCCAATCGTAGGATCCGTTGCGCTGCTGTGCATAGCTGTAATAAACTCTCATCACCAGCTTTTTTTTATTGCTGTTCTTGTCACCTGTCTGAGTCTGAAGTTCCCCGCTGTCCCATCCTATTGTCGCTGTTGGAGGACGACAGGCGCAGTTCGCGATGATCGGCAACACGATAGCAATCGCCACAAAACTGATGAACCGATTTCTCATTTGCATGGTCTACCTCCCGGTCGTAATCACACAACGCTTTGGGGGTTCGACGGCGCCCGAAGGGCGCGCAGCTCAGTAGAACTGCTGACTGGCATAGAACTGCTGGCCAGTCTCGCCATCATTTCTCCTCCTATTCGATCCGGCTGCAGTAGCCCTTACCGCTCGCACAGGCACCCAACCTCTATGTCGATATTATGCGGCGCCGATCACCGGCCGTCTTAGCGTCACCCTTCTTCCCCCTAAGCTCGGCAAGAAGCAGCAGCCCCTTCGGCTAATCGCTTCTGAATCCGAGAGTTACGGAACCTTACACCTCTTCCTAATGCACGTCAACGCAATTCGCTTTGACGTATAAGCGTCTCCAGGCCCGCCGCCTGAGCCGGCGGCTTGGCCGACAAAATAAAGAGATTGCCGATTTTCTACAGTAGAGCGGAAGTCCAATCAGCAGCGTGAGATCCTGCGCTTCTCGAAAGCGGGAGGAGCTCACTCGCGCGGCGATATACAGGCAGAAGCGGGGGCGCCAAGCGCATAGCCGACAGAGGGCATGGCGCTATGCACTCTGAGCCCTCGGCGTGCGGGACTTTCCAGGTGGCGAGCTCCCGGCGCAGCTCCCGACCTTGTTGCGCAGACGGCACGGCGCAGCGCCACGGAGAGCATGGCCGTTCGACTTCACCCGCACCACGAAGCCGAGCTCCCGCGCCGGGGAGCCCAGGAGGAAGAAGTCCGGATGCACCAACGGCTCGCCGCCGGACTGGGTCAGATTGAGCACTTGGAGATCGCGGGAGCGGACCGCGGGTTCGACCTGGGCCGGCCGGAGCCTTTGCGGGGTGTCGCGCCAGCCGACGGAGGGCTTGGGGGCGGACAGTAGCCCGCCGGGCCTCCCCCATGCGAAGCTTTCTGGTCATGGAAACCCTGGCGGAACGACCCACCTGCACGCTGCCCCGACGAACCGCGCGACCTGGTGTGACGGCGCTTCAGGAGGAAACGGTCTGCCCGCTCTCCTTCGCCCAGGAGCGGATGTGGCTCCTCGACCAGATCGACCCCGGCGCGGCAATCTACAACATCTTCCACACCGTCGACATGTCGGGCCCGCTCGCCCCCGCCCTCCTCGCCCGCTCGCTCGACGAGGTGGTCCGCCGGCACCAGACCCTGCGCACCACCTTCGCCGCGCCAGCCGGCGCGCCGGAGCCCGTCGTCGCCCCCGCCGCGCGCCGGCTTGATGACTTCGTCGACAAACTGCGGCGAAAGCACGCGGTCGAGCCAGAGGAGGTGGAGGAGGTTCTGGCCGGGCGCCCGTACTTCTTCTTCGCCGAGAAGGGACACCTCAAAGGAGAGAACATCTACGGCGCTTTCGGGCAATCAAGGGAAGGAAGGTACCTCGTTGTCTACTTCGTCTACAAGGCAGACAAGAGCGCACTGATCCTCTCGGCAAGGGATATGACAAGCAAAGACAGGAGGCGGTATGAGCGCCGGTAAGTCTTCGGTTTCGAACGCCGGCTCGTATCGGGAGATCGGCGAGTACTGGGACGAGCACGACGTGGAGGATGCCTGGAATCCCACGAGGCGTGTGGAGTTCGAAGTCGACATTGAATCGCGGCATCGCTACTTTCCTCTCGACCGAGAGCTATCCCGCAAGATCGACGAGGCCGCGCGACGCCGCGGGGTGACGGCGGAAACGCTGCTCAACCTTTGGGTGCAAGAGAAGCTCTTGCAGACTGGATAGCCGGCTGAAGCGTTATGGCGATCTTGGGGGCGGACAGTAGCCCGCCGAGACAAGTGCCGCCCTCTTCGCAGCCAACCGCTGCACCCTGGCGTTACCGCCTCTCGCGGGCTGCGAATGTGAGTACGCACCCTCGTGGTACCATCTCCCAGGAGACAGTTGCCTCCGCAGGGCTTCTGTGATTTGATCCAGCAACTCTGTGGGAAAGGATGGCACGCATGCACGCGATCCCTCTCCGCGAGGATGAAACCTACTATCCCGACTCAGACGGCGAACCCGTGGCGGAATCCCCGGTCCATTTGGAAGAGATGGTCTACGTCTTCGAGGTCCTGGCCGGCCGGTTCAGGAACGACCCCAACGTCTTCGTGGGGGCTAACATGTTCCTGTTCTACCGCAAGGGCGATCCCCGGGGCGTGGTGGCGCCGGATGGTTTCGTGGTCAAAGGCGTGCCAAAGCTTCCCGGCGGTGTCCAACGCCGCAAGTACCTGCTCTGGGAGGAGGGCGGCAAGGCCCCCTGCTTCGTCCTCGAGACGACCTCGGAAAGCACCGCCGAAAGGGACAAGAACAAGCGGAAGACCTACGCCCAGCTCGGCATCGCCGAGTACTTCCAGTTCGATCCGTTCGGCGAATACCTGAGCCCGCCGCTGCAAGGCTTCCGCCTGGTGAAGGGCCAGTATGAGCCGATGCGTCCAAATCCCGGCGGCGCCCTCGAAAGCCGTACCCTCGGCGTCCTCTTCCGCGCCGAGGAAAAACGGTTGCGGCTCACCGACACCAAGACCGGCTCCCTCCTGCTCCGCCGGGAGGAGGTCGACGAGAAAGTCGAAGCCGAGAAGCAAAGAGCCGACGCCGAGGCGCAAAGAGCCGACGCCGAGGCGCTTGCACGGCGGCAGGCCGAGGAGAAAGCTGCCGCCGAGGCGATTGCGCGCCGAGCGCTGGAGGAGGAGCTTGCGCGCCTGCGGCGCACGCTCGGCGGAAGTTGAGACTCCAAAGAGGGGAGCGGCATGGGGACCTGGGACGACGGAGTCTTCTATCCCGACTCTTCCGACGAGCTTCTTGACCTCGAGGTGACTGCCCGTCGCAAAGCCGAGGAGCGAGCCGCCGCCGCAGAGGAGAGGAGTCGAGCGCTGGAGGAAGAGCTCGCACGCCTGCGGCACTCACTCGGCGAAAGTTGAGGCTCCAAGTCGCCAGCCGGCAAGCATCGAGTCGAATTCAACGAGTCAACTGAAGACAACCTGTCAGCCGTTGGGGCGGACAGTAGCCCGCCGGGCCTCCCCCATGCGAAGCTGTCGGGTCATGGGAACCCTGGCGGAGCGACCCACCTGCACGCTGCCCCGACCAAACGTGCGACCTGGTGTGACGGCGCTTCAGGAGGAACCGGTCCGCCCGCTCTCCTTCGCCCAGGAGCGGATGTGGCTCCTCGACCAGATCGACCCCGGCGCGGCAACCTACAACCTCTTTCACACCGTCGACATCTCGGGCCCGCTCGCCCCCGCCCTCCTCGCCCGCTCGCTCGACGAGGTGGTCCGTCGGCACCATTCCCTGCGCACCACCTTCGCCGCGCCAGGCGGCGCACCGGAGCCCGTCGTCGCCCGCGCCGCGCGCCGGCCGCTGCCGCTCGTCGACCTCGCCGGCCTTTCGGAGCCGTCGTGGGGACCTGAGGTCGCGCGCCTCTCCACCGAGGAGCGGCGGCGCCCGTTCGACCTCGCGGCGGAGCCTCTCTTCCGCGTCGCTCTCGTGCGCCTCCCGGCGGGCCGGCACGCCGGGCTCCTCACCGCCCACCCCATCGTCTTCGACGGCGGATCGAGCCTCGTTCTCTGGCGAGAGGTCGCGGCGCTCTACGAGGCCTTCGCCGCGGGACGGCCGTCGCCGCTCCCCGAGCTCCCCTCGCAGTACGCCGACTATGCGCTCTGGCAGAGGCTGCGCCTCGCGGGCGATACGCTCGCCGGCGAGGTCGATCCCTGGCGGCGCGAGCTCGCCCCGCCGCTTCCCGTCCTGCGATTGCCGGCCGACTTCGACCGCGCCTCGGCGCATGGGTTCCTCGCCGGCGAGGTCTACCGCGTGCTGCCGGCGCCGCTCGCCGCGGCCCTCCGCGAGTTGGCCGGCCGGTGCGGGGCGACGCTCTCTTCGACCCTCCTGGCTGCCTGGGCCGCCGTCCTCGGGCGCACCGGCGGCGAGGAGGACCTCCTCGTCGGCACGCCGATCGAGAGCCGCCGCCCGGAGGCCGAGGGGCTGATCGGTCCCTTCCGCAACACCCTGGTCCTCCGCGCCCGCCCGCGGCTCGACCGGGGTTACGGCCCGCTCGTCGACGAGGTCCGGGAGGAGGCGGCGGCCGTCGCCGCGCACCAGGACCTGCCGCTCGAGAGGCTCCTCACGGCCCTGGGCCTGCCGCGCGACCCGCGCCGCGCGCCGCCGTTCCAGGTCATGTTCCTCCTCCGGAGCCAGCCGGCGTCGCAGCTCTCCTTCGCGGGCCTCCGGATCGCCGTCTCGCCCCCCGATCCCGCGGCGGACCTGGCGGGGGAGGTCTTCGAGCTCGGCCTCATCGCCGAAGAGAGGTCCGATCCCAGCGGCGAGGGAGATGGCGATGGCGGCATCGGGCTGCGGCTCGCCTACGACGCCCTCCTCTTCACCGAGGCGACGGCGGCGCGCCTCCTCGACCACCTGGCGGCCTTCCTCGCCGCCGCGCTCGCCGCGCCGGAGCGGCCGCTCGCCGAGCTCCCCCTTCTCTCGCCGTCCGAGCGCCGCCAGCTCCTCGCCTGGAGCGACGGCGGCCAGGCCGGTGAGGCCGGCGAAGAGGGCCAGACCGGCCAGGACGGCCAAGCTGGGGCCCAGCCGCCGCTGGCCCATCGCGCCTTCCTCGCCCAGGCGGCGCGCACGCCCGGCGCGCCGGCCGTCGTCGCAGAGGGTGCCGAGGGTCGGGAGGTCTCCTATGGCGAGCTCGCCCGCCTCGCGCGAAGCCTGGCGCGCCGGCTCGTCGCCCAGGGGATCGGCCCGGAGAGCCGGGTGGCGATCGCCCTCGAGCGCTCACCGCGCATGGTCGCCGCCGTCTTCGCCGTGCTCGCCGCGGGGGGAGCCTACGTGCCGCTCGACCCGGCGAGCCCGGTCGAGCGCTTGGCCGTCATCCTCAGGGACATCGGCGACATCGGGCGGGACACCGGTCAGATCGTCGGGAGCGGTGGGCGCGGTGGGCGCGGCACCGTCGCTGCGGCGCTCCTCACCGGCGGCGGGCGCGCGGCGGCGCGCGAGGCGGCCCAGCTCGCCGGCCTGCCCAGTCTGCACGTCATTGACCTCGACGAGATCTGGCCGGCCCTCGAGGCCGGGCCGGCTTCGGTGGTCGAGCGGGCGGGCGAGCCGGCGAGCGACCCGACGGTTGACCCGACTTTTGAGGCCGGCCGCGAGGGCCTCGCCTACGTCATCTACACCTCGGGCTCGACCGGCGCGCCCAAGGGGGTGATGATCCGCCACGGCGGGCTCGCGAGCTACGTCCTCGCGGCGCGGCGGGACCTCGCGCTCACCCCCTCCGATCGCATGCTGCAGTTCGCCTCCCTCTCCTTCGACGCCAGCGTCGAGGAGATCTTCTGCTGCCTGGCGAGCGGCGCGGCGCTGATCCTCAGAAACGACGCGATGCTCGCCGGGGCGCCGGCCTTCCTGGGCGCCTGCGCGAGCTGGGGGGTGACCGTCTGCGACCTGCCCACCGTCTTCTGGCAAGAGCTGGTCGACCGGGTCGACGCCGGCGAGGCCGCCTGGCCGCCCTCCCTCCGCCTCCTCGTCATCGGCGGCGAGCGGGCGCTCCCGGAACGCGTCGCGCGCCTCCGCCGTCAGCTCGGCCCCGCGGTGCGGGTGATCAACACCTACGGGCCGACGGAGGTCACCGTCGTCGCCACCTCGCACGCTTTCCATGGCGAGCCGGACGGCCCGCGGAGCCCGCTCCGCGAGCTCCCGATTGGCCGGCCGCTGCCCGGCGCCCGCGCCTACGTCCTGGACGGCGCGCGTGAGCTCTGCCCGCCGGGGATCCCCGGCGAGCTCTCGATCGGCGGCGAGAGCCTCGCCCGCGGCTACCTGGGGCGCCCGGACCTGACCGCCCGCGCCTTCCTTCCCGACCCCTTCTCAGGCCGCTCCGGCGCGCGGATGTACACGACCGGCGATCTGGTGCGCCATCGTCTGGATGGAGGGGAGGACGGCGCGCTCGAGTACCTCGGCCGCATCGACCGCCAGGTCAAGGTGCGCGGCTTCCGCATCGAGCTGGCGGAGATCGAGGGGGCGCTCGCGCAGCACCCGGCGGTCGCCGAGGCGGCCGTGGGGGTCGACGAGCGGCGCGCCGGCGAGCGCGCGCTGGTCGCCTGGTGGGCGGCGCGGCCGGGGGAAGGCGCCACGGCGGCCGAGCTTCGCGGGTTCTTGAAAGAGCGCCTCCCCGAGCCGATGGTGCCGTCGCTCTTCGCCCTGCTTCCCGCCCTGCCGCGGAACGCGAGCGGCAAGCTCGACCGCCGGGCTCTTCCGATCCCCAAGCTCGAGGCGACCTCGGCCGGCGGCTACGAAGCGCCGGCGACGCCGGCCGAGGAGGCGGTGGCGTACGTCTGGCGCGACGTTCTGGGCGTCCCGCGCGTCGGGCGGCAGGACGACTTCTACGCCCTGGGCGGCCGCTCGCTCCTCCTCCCTCATGTCCGCCATCGCCTGGAGCAGGAGCTCGGCGTCCGCCTGTCGCTCGCGAGCCTCCTCGAGCGGACGACCGCCGCGGCGCTCGCCCTGGCCGTCGAGGAGCTCCTCTTGGACGAGCTCGAGCGCGAGCTCGCCCGGATTTCTCACGGAGGTGCAAGCTCGTGATTCGGAGTTTGTGCATAGTCCCTGGCATCGTGAATATGCCAATCGGACGTGGGCACGCTGCCGGGAGAGACGCGCCGGGCAGGCTTGTCGTCTCTGCGAAACGAGCCGAGGGAAGAAGCTCAGGGCTTGCGTTTGAACGCGCGGGAGGGCATCTTGGACCTCCCCTGCTCCGGATCGAATCCGCCCCTGCCGGAATCGAATCGGAACAGGGGCATCTTCAATCTGCCCCGGTGCATCGCCGTTCTCGAGCAGGGCAGTGGGGGTTTAGTGTGTTGCTCCCCGTTATTCGTCCGGAAGATCCTCCAAGATCGGCGCGGCACCTGAAGCGACGGCTGCCGCGCTTATCATAAACTCCGCTGTCTCATCAGGAAAGGCGCTACTAATAGCTGACACGACGATGCCCAGTGCAGGGCTACCCGCAGCACCCGCAATAGGCCCTGCTGACCCTGCCACCACGCGCTTAACGATCGGATGCTCCTCACAGACTCTGCGGGAAAAACGTCGTACCCCGTCGAACATGTTCTTGACCTCCCTTTTAGGAGAGCAGAAGGCTTTTGCTTATGGTTTTATTCCGATCTGCTTCATAGGCGTTCTTGCTGCCTTTAGACATCGCCTCGGCCGAGGAGGCGGTGGCCTACGTCTGGCGCGACGTCCTGGGCGACCCGCGCGTCGGGCGGAAGGACGACTTCTTCGCCCTGGGCGGCCGCTTGCTCCTCCTCCCTCGTGTCCGCCATCGCCTGGAGCAGGAGCTCGGCGTCCGCCTGTCGCTCGCGAGCCTCCTTGAGCGGACGACCGCCGCGGCGCTCGCCCTGGCCGCCGAGGAGCTCCTCTTGGACGAGCTCGAGCGCGAGCTGGTGTAGTGGGTCTGAGATTCTGAGATTCGCTTCCATTCAGCAAGCGCCCGCATCAGCGCGCCTGACTCTGTACGGCTCGATTCGACACAGGGCAGATCGGCCTTGCCGCACAAAAAATCAACATTGCCGCACAGCAGATTGACATTGCCACGTGGCAGACCGGCCTTGCCACGTGGCAAATTGGATTTGCCGCACAACAAATCGGCGTTGCCGCACAGCAAATTGACTCTGCCACGTGGCAAATCGAGCTTGCCACCGGGCAGATCGGATTTGTCGCACAACAAATCGACGATGTCGCACAGAAGATCGGCGTTGCGGCGGGGCAAGTCGGGCTTGCCACCGGGCAGCACCGACATGGAGATCGCCCTCGCAGCGCTCGAAGGCGAAATCATCGTAACCGTCCGGCCTGGCGGGCGGCGAAGGTCGATCCGTCGTCGTTGTTCCGGACGAGCTGAGCGGTCAGCTCCCTCGCCAGCCGCTCGACCTCGGGCCGGCGGAGGAGGCTGTAGTGGTCTCCGGGCAGGATGGTCCGGTCGAGGTCGGCCGGGACTCGACGCTCGAGCTCTGGGGGCCGCTCCCGCGAAGACATCCAGTACCATTCAACCCTGGGTGATGGGGCGTCGGCCGCAGGTGGGGGCGTAAGCGAGCCCATGGGTTGGGCTGCTGCGAGAGGTGTAGAATGACTGCGAGGTGAGCCATGGAAGCGACTCTCGACCAACTCGGCAGGATCGAGCTCCCCAAGGAGCTCCGTGACGATCTAGGGCTATCGGCCGGAACTGTGCTGACCATTGAAGAGAGGAGCGGCGGCATCCTCCTGAAGCCGGTCGGCAGCCGAGCAGGTCTGGTCCGCAAGGAAGGGGTCCTCGTGTTCGCCGGAGAAGCCGAAGAGGACCTTGCCCTGGCGGTGCAGAGTGACCGAGACGAGCGGTCACGCAAGGTGGCCGGCCTCGGATGAGGGTCTTTTTCGATACATCCGTTCTGGTTGCCGCCCTCTTTGAAGGGCATGCTTTCCATCGCCAGGCTTTTCCCTGGCTGAAGCGTGCCCGAGAGCGCGAATTCTCTTTCCTCGTGGCGACCCATACGTTGGCGAGCTGTATTCGGCACTGACGAGTTTGCCGGTCAAGCCGAAGATCACTCCTGGTGCGGCTCTCAATACGATCCTGCTGAGCTTTTTCGCTGCGGCGGCCCTGGTGCTGGCCGTCGTGGGGATCTATTCGATCCTGGTCTACACCTTGTTCCGGACGAGCTGAGCGGTCAGCTCCCTCGCCAGCCGCTCGACCTCGGGCCGGCGGAGGAGGCTGTAGTGGTCTCCGGGCAGGATGGTCCGGTCGAGGCCGGCCGGGACGAGCCGGCTCCAGACGTCGAGCGCGGCGGCGTAGGAAGCGGCGGTCGCCTCGGAAACCCAGAGGGTGAGGCGGCCGGTATAGGGCTCGGGCGCGTAGGCGCGGATCGCCTGGAGGTTGGCGGCGAAGGTGGCGAAGAGCGGCTCGATCTGGGCTAGGCCGAAATCGGCGGGCAGGAGGCCGGCGGTGTGGCCGAGGCGGACGACGTGTGCGAGCTTCTCCTGCTCCGGCAGGGAGCGCAGCTCTTCGGGGGAGATCCCGACATTGGAGCCGAGCAGGCGGGCCATGTCCTGTGCGAACGAGGCCACGAGCTCCTCGTCCGTGGCCGGCGCGGTTGCGGTCTCCGGCGGCAAGGTGTCGATCAGCGCGAGGAGCTCGGGAGCCTGGCCTTCCGCCGCGAGCTGCCTGGCCATTGCGAAGGCGACCAGCCCGCCCATGGACCAGCCGCCGAGCCGGTAGGGTCCTTGCGGCTGGACGCGGCGCACCTCGGCGAGGTAGCGGGCCGCCATCTCTTCGATGCTTTTCGTCGGCGGCCGGTCGTCTGGAGTCTGGAGGGCATAGAACGGCTGGTCCGGCGCGAGATGGCGGGCGAGGTCCAGATAGCAGAGGACGTTGCCGCCGATCGGATGGACACAGAAGAAGGGAGCCTGATCGGTGTCCCGATTCGTGGCGGGTTTGATGGCGACGAGAGAGCCGCGTCCCTTCCGGCCGGCCGGGTGGCCGCCGGACGTCTCGGCGAGCGCCGCGAGGGCTTCCAGGGTCGGAGCGGAGAACAGGGCCGCGAGGGGAAGGGTCGTGCCGAGGCGCTTCTCGATCCGGGCCATCAGGAGGACGGCGAGGAGGGAATGGCCGCCGCGTTCGAAGAAGTTGTCGTGAACGCCGATGTGGGCGATGCCGAGGAGCTCGGCCCAGATCTCCGCCAGGACCTCTTCGACCGCGGTCCGCGGCGCGACGAAGCCGGGGGCCGGTCCGCTGTCCGGCTCGGGCAGGGCCTTCCGGTCCACTTTGCCGCTGGGTGTGAGCGGCAGGGCTGGGAGCGCCACCATCGCCGAGGGGAGCATGAAATCGGGCAGCTTGTCGCGCAGGGCCTGGCGGAGCGCAGCGGTGTCGACTTCGCCGGTGACGTAGGCGACGAGCCGGAGGTCGCCTGGTGATCCGGCCGATCCGACGGATCGGTCCGATTTGGCAACCACCACCGCTTCGCGCACGCCGGGCAGGCCGCCCAGCGCGGCCTCGATCTCTCCCAACTCGATGCGGTAGCCGCGCACCTTGACCTGGTTGTCCAGCCGGCCGAGGAAATCGAGGGAGCCGTCGGGGAGCCAGCGGACGAGGTCACCGGAACGGTAGAGCCGGCCGCCAGGGTAGCCGCCGAAAGGATCGGGAACGAAGCGCTCGGCGGTCAGGTCCGGACGGCCGAGGTAGGCGCGCGCGAGACCGGCTCCGCCGATCCTGAGCTCTCCGGAAACGCCCAGCGGGGCGAGATTGCCGGAAGCCGTGACAACGTGGACGCGGACGTTCGGCAGCGGCCGGCCGATGCGCGTGGGCGGCGTGCCGGCCGTGAAAGGAGTGGCCGTCGTGTCGACCGTGCACTCGGTCGGCCCATAGACGTTCCAGAAACGGGTCCGGCCCTGCCGGCTCCGCGCGAGGGCCGCGTCGCGGAGGTCGGCGTCGACGGCTTCGCCGCCCACCAGGACGAGCGCGGGAGCGGCGTCCCCTTCGCCCAGGCCGGCGTTGAGGAGCAGCCGGAGCTGCGACGGCGTGCAATCGAGCACGTCGAGCTGCTGCCGGCGCACGGTGTCCACCAACGCCGCGGGGTCCAGCCGCACGGCCTGCGGCAGGACGTGGAGGGAGTGGCCCCAGGCGAGCTGGACGAGCTGTTGGATGGAGGCGTCGAAGGAGAACGAGGAGTTGAAGCCGACCCGCAGCGCCCCCGCTTTTTCGCCGTAAACCTCACCGTAAACCGCCTCGCGCAACGCCCGCGCGAAGCTCACCATCGCGCCGTGCTGGACGACGACGCCCTTGGGCCGGCCGGTCGAGCCGGAGGTGTAGATGATATAGGCGGGGTGATCGGCGAGGAGCCTCACCCCCGACCCTTCTCCCACCCCCTCCCCTGCCTCCGGGAGAGGGGCGCCACCGCCCAGGTCGTCAAGGAGGACGGCCGGGGTTCCGTTCGGCAGGCGGCCGGCGAGCCCGGACGTGGTCACCACGATGGGGGTCCGGCAATCTTCCAGAATCCAGGCCACCCGTTCCGCCGGATAGGCGGGATCGACGGGCACGTAGACGCCTCCCGCTTCGAGGATTCCCGCGAAGCCCACGATCGCTTCGACCGAACGGTCGAGGAAGTGGACGACCGGCACGCCGGGGCCGGCTCCCAACTCGCGGAGGCGCAGGGCCAGGCTCGCGGACTGCCGGCCGAGATCGCCATAGGTCAGCCGGCGGTCCTCGCAGACGACGGCCAGCGCTTCGGGAGCTTCCGCGATCCGCTGCGCGATCAGATGGTGCAGGCAGGCCGGGGCTTCAGCGGATGTTGCCGTGTCGTTCCATTCGATCTCGATCTGGCTTCTTTCCCCGGGGGTGAGGAGCGGCAGATCGGAGAGTCTCTGCGCGGGATTCTCGACGGCGCCAGTGAGCAGTTGCCGGAAGTGCGCGAGGAAACGCTCCATGGTCGTGGCGTCGAAGAGGTCGGCGTTGTAGTCGAGCACACCGGCCAGCCGGTCGGCGGCGTCGGTCAAGGCGAGATCGAGATCGAATTTCGCGGAGCGGGCCGCGAAGGAGAGCGGATGGAGCGTGATGCCGGGCAGCTCCAGGGGGGACTGCGGAACGTTCAGGACCTGGAAGCTGACCTGGAAGAGCGGCGTGTGCCGCAGGTCGCGCTCGGGCCGCAGCTCTTCGACCAGCTTCGCGAAGGGGACGCTCTGGTGGTCGTAGGTGCCGAGCGCGGTCTGGCGGACGCGGTCCACGAGGTCGCCGAAACCCGGATCGCCGGAGAGGTCGGTGCGCATCACGAGCATGTTGACGAAGAAACCGATCAGTTTTTCCACGTCGCCGTGATTGCGGTTGGCGCTCGGCGTTCCGACGGAAATGTCGGTCTGGCCGGTGTGGCGGTGGAGGAGCGCCTGGAAGCCGGCGAGGAGCGTCATGAACAGGGTGGCGCCGTGGCCGCGGCTGAAGGCGCGCAACGGCTCGGTCAAGGAAGGTTGGAGAAGCGGATGGAGCAGGCCGCTCGGCGCCTGGGCGAGGATCGGCCGCGGCCGGTCGGTGGGCAGCTCGAGCACCGCGGCGCCGGTGAGCTGCCCGCGCCACCAGGCGACCTGGCGCTCCAGCACCTCGCCCTGCAGCCACCCCCGCTGCCAGGCGGCGAAGTCGGCATACTGGATGGCGAGCGGAGGCAGGGAGGCCGGCACGCCCGCGATCCGCGCGCGATAGAGGGCGGACAGCTCGCGCACGAAGACGCCGACCGACCAGCCGTCGAAGATGATGTGGTGGAACGAGAAGAGCACGGCGTGGTCGTTCCCGCCGAGCCGCATCAGGAGGCCGCGCACGAGCGGGCCGTGCGCCAGGGAGAAGGGCCGGAGCGCCTGGGAGAGCGCGAGGCGGTGGACTTCTTCGCCGTGCAGGGCCTGCGGGAGCGCCCGCAGATCGACCTCGGGGATTTCGAACGGAGCCGCGGGCCGGATGACCTGCACGGCCTCGCCGTCGACTTCGGGGAAGGCAGTGCGCAGGCTCTCGTGGCGGAGCAGGATCTCGTCCAGAGCGCCGCGGAAGGCGGCGATGTCGAGCGGCCCTTCCAGGCGGAAGGCCGCCGCTTCGTTGTAGGCCAGAGTCCGCGCTTCGAGCCGGTCGAGGAACCACAGGCGCTCCTGGGCGAAGGAGAGCGGGAGGCGGCCGTCGCGCGGCACGGGGACGATCGGCGGCACGTCCGCCTCGCCGCCGCCGAGCCGCAGGCGCGAGATCTCGGCGGCCACGGAGGCGACGCTCGGCGCCGCGAAGAACGTGCGCAGCGGGAGCTCGACGCCGAACGCCTGGCGCACGCGCGAGATGGCCTGAGTGGCGAGCAGGGAGTGGCCGCCGAGCGCGAAGAAGTCGTCTTCGACGCCGATCCGCTCCACGCCGAGCAGCTCCTTCCAGATCGCGAGCAGCCGCTCTTCGGTCGCATTGCGCGCCGCCACCAGCGACCGGCCGCTCTCCGGCGAGCCGCCGGGAGCCGGGAGCCGCCGCCGGTCGATCTTGCCGTTCGGGGTGATCGGCAGGGCGTCGAGCAGCACGAAGGCGGACGGCATCATGTAGGCGGGCAGGCGCGCCTCCAGGAAGGCGCGCAGCTCGGGGACGATGCGGCGGGCGAACCGGCCCTGGAGGGGGTTGTTGGCGTAGGCAGCGAGGGACGCCGCGGCGAGGGGGCCCTCACCCCCCAGGGCGTTGCCCTGGGCTGAGGAAGCCCGGGCCTTCGGCCCTTCCCCCAACCCAGAGGAGGTCCGGATCGTCGCCTCGAACGATCCATCCGCGCCTTGATCGGCCCAGCTCAGCTCGACCTCGTAGGGCAGGTCTTTTGCCAAGTCCCGGAGGTCCTGCGGCTCGACGGCTCCGAGGGCGGCTTCGGCGGCGCGGCGGCGGAGATCGGCGGCGGTCTCGATCCCCTCGGGGGCTTCTTGCAGCAGCCGGACCGCGGCGGTGTCCTCCGCGACGCGGGCATTCGGAATGTTGCGCAGGCGGACGACCTGCGGCGCCTCTTCGGCGAGCCGGCGGCGGAGGGCGGCGAGCGTCAGCCTTTCACGGCGCCAGTCCAGGACGCCGTCCCGGGCTGGCTCCTCCCGCCCGGTCCCTACCCGCAGCACGGCCTGGTAGCGGAAGCCGGTCAGCTCGTTGTGGGCGCGGCCGCGCTTGAGATGGATCTCGATGCGTCCGAGCTTCGGCAGCCGCTCCCGCAAGGCGGTGAAGAAGGCGGGATCGATCGCCAGCTCGTTCTCGTCCATGTGGCGGGCGTGCACCTTCTGGCGCAGCCGGGAGAGCGGCGTCGCGGGATCGGCCTGGAACAGCTCCAGCGCGGTGTGGAACGCTGCGAGGAGCGGCAGGCTGCGCAGGTCGCCCAGGAACACGGCGCCGCCGGGACGCACGAGCTCGACGGCACGCTCCACCACCTCGGCGAGATAGTCGGCGCTCGGGAAGTACTGCGCCACCGAGTTGAGGACCACGGTGTCGACGGAGTCGGCCGCGAGGCCGTCGAGCTCGTGCGCGGGCTTGCGCAGCAGCCGGACACGGCCGTCGCTCAAGCCCACGCGGCCGAGCTGGCTCTCGATGGAGCGGAGGGCGCGGCCGGAGACGTCGATGCCGGTATACGCCTCGCAGCGCGGCGCGATGCGGAAGAGGATCATGCCGGTGCCGCAGCCGATCTCCAGCACCCGCCGCGGCTCGAGCGCGGCGATGCCGCGGATCGTGTCGTCCAGCCACTCCTCCATCTCGCTCGCCGGGAGCGGCAGGCCGGTGTAGGTGCTGTTCCAGCCGATGATGTTGAACGTCGGATCGGCCTCCGGCGCCTCTTCCCGGTAGAGGTCGTCGAAGATCTCCCCCCACTGCGAGACCTGCTCCGTCTGCTCTCCGCTCTCGGCGGTCTCGTAAGCCGGGTTCTGCACCACGTAGGCGGCGAGGCGCTTGTCGCCCGGGACGTCCTCGCGGGCCAGCACGACGGCCTGCCGCACCACGGGGTGCTCGGCGAGGCGGGCCTCGATCTCCCCGAGCTCGATGCGGAAACCGCGGATTTTGACCTGGTGGTCGATCCGGCCGAGGATCTCGAGGATACCGTCCGCGCGCCGGCGCACCAGGTCGCCCGTGCGGTAGAGGCGGCTGCCGGCCGGTCCCGCGAAATCGGGCACGAAGCGCTCGGCGGTCAGCTCCGGCCGCCGCCAGTAGCCCCACGCGAGGCCCTGGCCCCCGATCGCCAGCTCACCCACGACGCCGAGCGGCACCGGCTGAAGCCAGCGGTCCACCACGTGGAGCGTCGTATTGGCGACCGGCGATCCGATGGGGAGCGATCCCTCCGGCACGCTGCGGATCGGGTACCAGGAGGAGTACGTCGTGTTCTCCGCGGGCCCGTAGAGATTGAGGAGCCGCTGGGGCGGCCGGCCGGCGAGCACCCGCCGCGCCGCCGCCGGGTCGACCGTCTCGCCACCCACAAACAGCTCGCGCAGCCCCGCGAAGGCGTCGGGCTCCTCCCGGGCCATTTGGGCGAACAGGGCCGAAGTGAGAACCATGTTGTTAATCCGGTGCTCGGAGAGGGCCGCGGCGAAACCCGGGGGCGACAAGACGGTGTCGCGCGGGATCACCACCAGGGTGGCGCCGTTGAGCAGAGCGCCCCAGATCTCATAGGTCGACGGGTCGAAGTTGAGGCTCGACACCTGCGCCACGCGGTCGCCCGGTCCCAGGTGCACGTAATCGGTCTCCCGTACCAACCGCACGACGGCCCGGTGCGAGAGGGCCACACCTTTCGGCCGGCCGGTCGATCCCGAGGTGTAGATGATGTGTGAGAGGGCCTCACCCCCCTGTCCCCCCTCTGCCATCACCCCCCCTTCCTCCGGGAGACGAAAGAAATCCTCAGGGGTGACGGTTTCCCGGCCGGCGAGGAGTCCCTGCGGCAGACGCGTCCGGGCCGTGTCGTCCACGACCAGCAGGCGGAGGTCGCAGTCCTCCATCATCAAAGCCAGGCGCTCGGCCGGGTAGTCGGGATCGAGCGGCACGTAGGCGGCGCCGGTCTTGAGGATCGCGACCAGCGCCACCACCGCCTGGGCCGAGCGTTCGACACAGAGGCCGACGAAGCTCCCGGGTCCGGCTCCCCGATGCCGCAGCGCCCGGGCGAGGCCGTCCGCGCGGCCGTTCAGATCCGCGTAGGAGAGGCTGGCCGTGCCCGCGATCACCGCGGGTGCATCCGGGGCGCGGCGCACGTGCTCCAGGAAGAGCTCCTGGAAGCTCGACGTGGAGGGCCAGTCCGAGGCGGAGTCGTTCCACTCGCAGGCGAGCTGGTGGCGCTCCGCG
Source organism: Thermoanaerobaculia bacterium (assembly GCA_035996875.1). GTDB lineage: Bacteria > Acidobacteriota > Thermoanaerobaculia > Multivoradales > UBA5704 > DATARR01. The sequence goes on along the minus strand of DASYJD010000104.1, from coordinate 167,272 downwards.
GCGTCGAGGAGCGGCAGGAAGGCGACCGGCGCTTCCGGGTCGGCGACGGCAGCCGCGAGGAGATTCTCGAAACAGCGCAGCAGGCGCAGCATCGTGGCCGCTTCGAAAATCTCGCGGTTGTATTCGAGCGCTCCGGTGAGATGGTCGCCGTCTTCGAAGAGGAAGAGGGAGAGATCGAACTTGGCCGTGCCGCCGGCCACTTTGCCTTCCTCCGGCAGCGAGAGGGTGAGGCCGCGCACCTCCGCTTCGGCGCGCGGGAAGTTCTGGTAGCCGAACATCACCTGGACCAGCGGGTTGCGGCTCAGGCTCCTCTCCGGCTGCAGCTCCTCGACCAGGCGCTCGAACGGCAGGTCCTGGTGCGCGTAGGAGGCGAGGGAGGTCTCGCGGACCCGGCCGACGAGCTGCGCGAAGCCCGGCGTGCCCGACAGATCCGTGCGCAGGACCAGCGTGTTGACGAAGAAGCCGATCAGACCCTCGACCTCGCGCCGCGTGCGGTTGGCGATGGCCATGCCGACGGCGACGTCCTCGCACCCTGCGAAGCGGCCGAGGAGCGCCGTGAAGCCGGCGAGGAGGGTCATCGACTGCGTCGCACCGCGGCGGCGGGTGAGCGCGGAGAGAGCGCGCGCCAGCTCGACCGGCAACGCAAAGGTCTCGGTCGCGCCGCGGAAGGATTCGGCCGCCGGCCGCGGATGGTCGAACGGCATCTCCAGACTCTCCGGGATGCCGGCGAGCTGCCGCCGCCAATAGTCCAGCTCCGCGGCGAGCCGTTCGCCGGACAGCCATTCACGCTGCCAGACCGCGAAGTCCGCGTACTGGATGGGCAGCTCCGGCAGCGGCGATGGCGCCCCCAGGGAGAACGCGCCGTACAGGCTTGCCAGCTCGTGGAACAGGATGCCCATCGACCAGCCGTCCGAAATGATGTGGTGCAGATTCACCAGCAGCGTGTGCTCCTGCGCGGCGATGCGGAGCAGGGCGGCGCGGACGAGCGGTCCCCTGGCGAGGTTGAACGGACGCCGCGCTTCGTCGCCCGAAAGCCGCGCCAGCTCCCGCCTTCGGAGATCCTCCGCCAGCCCCTCCAGATCGACCAGCGGAACCTCGAAGGAGGGCGCCGGTGCGATCACCTGGACGGGGCCGTGCTCACCGGGCTGGAACGTGGTGCGCAGCGCCTCCTGGCGGCGGACGATCTCGCGGAAGGCTCCGCGCAGGGCGTCCAGGTCGAGCACGCCGGTCAGGCGGACGGCGCCGTACATGTTGTAGAACGGGTTGTCCGGCGCCAGGCGGTCGAGGAACCACAAGCGCTGCTGGGCGAACGAGAGCGGCAGGTCGCGGTCCCGGGGCACCGGCAGGATGGGAGAAGGCTGCGCGTGCTCCCCCCGGCGTTCGCCGTCGATGCGCGCCGCGAGCGCCGTGACCGTCGGCGCCTCGAAAAACGCGCGGAGCGGCAGCTCCACTCCGAAGGCGTTGCGCACCCGCGACATCACCTGCGTCGCGAGGAGCGAGTGGCCGCCCAGGGTGAAGAAGTCGTCCTGCGCGCCGATCCTCGCGAGTCCGCGCCGCTCGCCGCCGAGCACCTCGGTCCAGATCTGCGCCAGCACCTCTTCAACCGGCCCCTGCGGCGCCAGGAAACGCGCCACCGGGCGTATCGCGGCCGGCGCGATCCTCGCGAGCGCGCGGCGGTCGATCTTGCCGTTGGCGTTGAGCGGCAGGCTCGGGAGGACCGTGACCTCCGCCGGCACCATCGCCTCGGGGAGCGTCCGGCGGAGCGCCGTGCGCAGATCTTCAGGCACCGGTGCCGGCTCCAGGGCCGTGACGGTGTTTGCGATGTAGGCGGCCAGGCGCTTGTCGCCCGTCTCGTCTTCCCGCACCAGCACCACCGCCTCGCGCACGCCGGGGAGCTGGGCGAGAGCGGCCTCGATCTCTCCCAGCTCGATGCGGAAGCCGCGGATCTTCACCTGATGGTCGATGCGGCCGAGGTAGTGCACCATGCCGTCGGCCAGCCGGCGCACCAGGTCACCCGTGCGATAGAGCCGCCCGCCGGCTCCTTCGCCGAACGGATCGGGGATGAACACCGCCGCGGTCAGGTCCGGCCGTCCGAGATAGCCGCGCGCGAGCCCCGGACCGCCGAGCAGCAACTCGCCCGGAACCCCGACCGGTTGCGGTGCGAGAGAGCGGTCCACCACATGGAGCTGGTGGTTGGCGATGGGCCGGCCGATCGGGACCACATCGCCGGGAGGCTCGGGAACGCAGGGCCAGAAGCTCACGTCGACCGACGCCTCGGTCGGTCCGTAGAGGTTGTGCAGCTCGGCATGGGGGAGGCGGGAGAAGAAGCGCCGCACGAGCTGCGGCGGCAGGGCCTCGCCGCTCGCCACGACCCGGCGCAGCGACGCCAGCGCTTCGAGCCCCGGCGTCTCCAGGAACACCTCCAGCATGGAGGGCACGAAATGGACCGTGGTGATCTTCTCGCGCGCGATGAGATCGGCCAGGTAGCGGGGATCCTTGTGCCCTTCGGGCTGTGCGAACACGAGGCGCGCCCCGCAGAGGAGCGGCCAGAAGAATTCCCACACCGAAACGTCGAACCCGAACGGCGTCTTCTGGAGGACGCGGTCCTCGGCCGTCAGGCCGTACGCCTCCTGCATCCACTGCAGCCGGTTGACGATTCCCTGGTGGGGGATCATCACCCCCTTGGGAGTCCCCGTCGAGCCGGAGGTGTAGAGGACGTAGGCGAGGCCCTCCCCCATGGCTTGGCCGGGCCTGTCGGATCGGACCGATCGGTCCGATCCGACGGATCCGTCCGATCTCCAGGCCCGGCCCCCGCCGGCGTCGAGGAACACCACCGGCGGCCCCCCCACCGGCAGCAGAGCCGAGAACCGGTCCTGGGTGACCACCGCGGAAAGGCCGGCGTTTTCGGCGAGCGTCGCCAGCCGCTCCCCCGGGAGCGTGGGATCGAGCGGCACGTACGCCGCACCCGCCTCCAGCACGCCGAGCAGGCCGGTGATCATCGCGAGCGAGCGCTCCAGCAGCACGCCCACCCGGCCGTCCGGCTTCACGCCGAGCCTGGCCAGATGGCTGGCCAGTTGGCGGGCGCGGTCCACCAGCTCGCGGTAGGTGACCTGCTCGTTCTCGTCCACTGCGGCCACCGCGCCGGGCGTCCGATCGGCTTGCGCCGCGACCAGCTCATGCAGGGTGTGGCCGCGCGGGTAATCGACCGCCGTGTCGTTCCATTCGGCCAGGAGCTGGTGGCGCTCGCCGGGAGCGAGGAGAGCGATCTCCGCGAGCGGCCGTTGCGGCTCCGCCAGCACGCCGGAGAGGAGCCGCTCGAGATGCCCGCCCAGGCGGACCATCGTCGGAGCCTCGAACAGCTCCCGACTGTATTCGAGCATGCCGAACAGACCCTCCTCGATCTCCCGGCAGGTGCAGGTCAGCTCGAATTTTGAGACCCCGAGCCCGGTGGCTTCCGGGATGATCTTGATGCCGAGATGCTCGAGCGCGCCCTCCGGGGTGTTCTCCATGGCGAACATCACCTGCACGAGCGGCGGCCGGCTCAAATCCCGTTCCGGCGCCAGCTCCTCGACCAGGCGCTCGAACGGCAGCTCCTGGTGCGAGTAGGAGGAGAGCGTCGTCTCACGCACCCGGGTGAGGAGATCGCTGAAGCTCGGATTGCCGCCGAGGTCCGTCCGCAGCACCAGCGTGTTGACGAAGAAGCCGATCAGCGGTCCGAGCTCGGCCCGGATGCGGCCGGCGATCGGCGTCGCCACGGCGAGATCGTCCTCCCCGGTGTAGCGCTGCAGGACGACGAAGAAGCCGGCCAGCAGCGTCATGAAGAGCGTCGCCTCATGGCGGCGGGAGAGCGCCTGAAGCTCCGAGAGCGCCGCCGGATCCATGAGGAAGGTCCGCCCGGCTCCCCGCGTGCTGCGGACCGCCTGCCGCGGGTGGTCGGCCGGCAGCTCCAGGACCGGCGACATGCCTGCCAGCCGGCTGCACCACCAGCCGAGCTCCGCCTCCAGAAGCGCTCCGGACAGCCGGCGGCGTTGCCAGACGGCGAAATCCGGATATTGCACGGCAAGCTCCGGCAACGGGCTCGGCTGGCCGGCGAGAAACGCCGGATAGAGCGCTCCGATCTCGTTCACCAGCACACCCATCGACCAGCCGTCGCTCACGATGTGGTGCATCTCGAGAAGGAGCAGGTGCTCGTCGTCCGCGCAGCGGAACACGCAGCCGCGCAGCAGAGGTCCCTTTTCGAGGTCGAACGCCAGGCGGCTCTCCAGCGCGGACATCCGCCGGATCTCTGGATTCCGCCGCGCGGCCGGCAGGGCGCCGAGGTCGACCACGGGCAGCCGCGGCACGAAGCGAGGCGCGATCACCTGCACCGGCTCGCCGTCCTCGGTGGCGGCGAACGTCGTGCGCAGGGCCTCATGGCGGTCGGCCACACCCGCGAGCGCGAGAGCCAGAGACGGCAGGTGGAGAGTCCCGAGGATGCGCGTCGCCGACGGCAGGTTGTAGACCGGATCGCCGGGATGCAGACGGTCGAGGAACCAGAGACGGAGCTGGCTGAACGAAAGAGGGAGCGGAGCGAGCCGGTCCTCTCGAGGCTCGATGCGATCCGTTCCCCCCTCTGCCTGCCTCTTCTTGCGGAGAAGGTCAAAAAGGACCGCCCTCTTGGCAGAAGAAAGTCCGGAGAGCTTGTTCTGCGCCTGAGTCATCGGTCGTCCATCTCTCCTCGCGAGCTCCCGAGCGGCTTCAGACGGCTACTACACGGCTATCCGTGTACCGAGACCACGCCGAGATCTCGCGCCACGGCTCCAAGACGTCCATCGAACGTCCAGAGGCCGCACCCAGCTACCAGCGCAGAGGCCAGCAGATGAACGTCGACCCAGCCGATCCCCCGTCCGCTGAGTTGGCGTGTCAGGATCAGCTCCAACACCTCTTCATCTGGAATCAGTGGCGAGGCAGGAAGCCGCTTCAGATCCGCAATCACTGATTTCCGTCGCGGGCCGAGACCACCCAAGACGAGCTCCCCGAGAACCCAGGGATGAAGCAAGACCAGATTGGATTCGAGGTGCTCGGCGAGATCCGCCGCGCGGTCTGCACCGCGAAAGAAGTCGACCCATACAGAGGTGTCGACCAGGATCACTGGGCGCCATTCCGGATCGGAAGCCGCCGCCGTGAAGCCGTCTCGACCTCGGGCACCTTCCCGCGTAGCGCCGCCAACCGTCGGCGGGCCGCCTCGTCCACCAGGGATTTCAGACCCAACCGCACGGCGACCGATTTGGTGGCCGCACCGGTGACCCGCACTGCTTCTTCGAGAAGATCGCGGTCGATTTCGAGCGTCGTTCTCATGCATAGAGCGTCGCACGAAACCTATGCAGGGTCAACGGCGACGAGGGCATCGCCTCAAGGTCTATGGCGCGCCTTGCAACACCTTCAACCGCCCGGGGGTGAGCGAACCAAGAAGGCACTCGATATCGGCGCGGATTGGGCGCACCCGAGAGCGGCTAGCTGTAAGTCATTGATTCGGCTGGTATCCCCAACGGGACTCGAACCCGTGTTACCGCCTTGAAAGGGCGGTGTCCTAACCACTAGACGATGGGGACATGCAAGGAGCAGCGGGCTTGGCGCCCGGAGGGGTAATTTACCACACCCGAGTTTCAGGACGGTCTCGGGTCTACCGAGAGGAGCGCCTCGACCTCTTCGTCGGAGAGGCCTTCGAGGTTGTCCAGCAGGGCGCCGACCTCGGAATCGACTGCCTGCTCCACTCTCGCCTGGGCCACGGCGAGGGCCAGGGCCTCGACGGTGGGCTTCTCGAAGAGGGCTTTCAGGGGGATCTCGACGCCAAACTCGTCGCGCAGAGCGGCGATGACCCGGGTGCCGAGGAGGGAGTGGCCTCCCAGCTCGAAGAAGTTGTCGTGGACTCCCACGGCGTCCAAGCTCAGGAGGCGCTGCCAGATGGCCGCGATCGCCTGCTCGACGCCGTCGCGGGGTGGGGCGATCTCTCTATTCCCTGGGCGGCCGGGCTCGGGGTCCGGTAGGGCCCGCCGGTCCACCTTGAGATTGGGGGTGAGGGGCAGCCGGTCCAAAAAGACGACGACGGACGGGATCATGTAGGCGGGTAACGTAGCGCGCAGGGCCTCGTGGAGATCGTGGGCCTCCGTTGCGCCTTCGGCGGACGGTACGACGTAGGCGATCAGTCGCCATCCCGCCGAGTCGTCATCGCGGGCGATCACGACGGCCTCGCGCACTCCCGACAGCCGGCCGAGGGCGGCCTCGATCTCCCCCAGCTCGACGCGGAAGCCGCGGATCTTCACCTGCTGGTCGCGGCGGCCAGCGAAGGTGAGGTCACCATTGGGGAGATACCGTCCGAGATCCCCCGTGCGGTAGATGCGGTCTCCCGGCTGTCCGGTGAAGGGATTGGTCAGGAACCTCTCCCGGGTCAGCTCGGGATCGCCCAGATAGCCGTCCGCCAGATGCGGGCTGCGCACGCAGATCTCCCCCACTTCGCCGATGCCCGCGAGGGCCGCTCTGGAATCATCTCCGAGGCGCAGCACGAGGAGCTGGGTGTCCTCCATGCCCCGGCCCAGGGGGAGGATCTGCCTCGTGCGTTCGTCCCCGGAAGTCTTCGGGACGACGTAATAGCCAAGAGCGCGGACGGTCTCGGTGGCGCCGTAGAGGTTGACGACGGCAGCAGACGGGGCGACGCGGCGGAGGCGATCCACGTCCAGCCGGGTGAGGACGTCGCCTACCAGCATCGCCCAGCGTAGCGTGGGGATCGTGGCAAGCGCGGCCCCGCCGCCCGGTGCTTCGGTGAGGACCGTGGCCATGGCCGGGGTGAGGTTGGTGAAGGTGATCTCCCGGCGCGCCATCCACGCCGCAAGCCGGCCCGGCGTGCCGATGTCGTCAGGTCCAGGAATACAGAGCGTGCCGCCCAGGCCGAGAGAGGTGAAGAGGTCCCGCTGCAATGGGTCGTGGGCCAGGCCGGAGAGCATCGTGTGGCGCTCCGCTTCACCGAGGCCAAAGCGCTCTCGCAGCCAGGGAAGGAAGTGCGAGAGAGCGCCGTGGCTGCCGAGTATCGCCTTGGGCCTGCCGGTGGAGCCGGAGGTGAAGGCGATGTAGGCGAGGTCGGCCGGGTCGAGCCGGCCGCTAGCAGCGCCCCTCCGGGGCGGACCCTCATCACCAAGAACCACCCGACACGCCACGCCCGCCCCATCCAGAAACTCCTCCACCTCCCGAGGCACCTGCCCCGCCGCCGCCAGGGCAATCCAGGCGCGGGGCTCTGACAGCTCCAGCCGGTCGACGAGCTGCGACGCGGGATAGGCGGGGTCGAGGATCACGAAGGCGGCGCCCGCTTTCAGGACGCCGAGGACGGCCACGGCGAGGGAAGCGCTGCGGTGCGCCCAGATGGCCACGCGGTCTCCCCTTTCGACGCCGCTCTCCTGGAGATGAGCGGCGAGGCCGCTCACGGCGACGGCGAGGTCACCGTAGGTCCAGGTGACGTCGCCCTCCTCCACCGCCGGTCTTTCCGGATGGAGGCGGGCCTGCACGGCGAACAGCTCGTGGACGGCTCCCGGCCAGTCCCGGTTCTGGGGCGCCGTGGGGTCCGGCAGAAGCGGTTCGGCCTCGGGGGTGAGGAGCATAAAGCGATCGATGGGCGCCTCGGGGATGGCGACGGCCTGGGCGAGGAGGGCGAGATATTGGCGCAGCATCTCCTCCATGCGCGGGGCGTCGAAGAGGTCGTCGTTGTAGACCAGGTCGAGGCCGATGCCTTCTTCGGAATCGGCGGCGTAGATGGTGAGGTCGAACTTGGAGTCGGCCTCGGCGTCCGTCAGGGGCTCGACGGTGAGGCCGCCTGGCAGGCGCGCGCCCAGGTCGGGAAAGTTGCCGAGGTTGAAGAAGGCCTGGAAGAGGGGCGTGCGCGACAGGTCGCGGCGAGGCTTCAGCTCTTCGAGCAGCTTCTCGAACGGCACGTCCTGATGCCTGTAGGCGCCGACGGCCGACCCCCGCACGCGGCTCAGGAGATCCTGGAAGGTGGGGTTGCCGGAGAGATCGGTACGCAGGACGAGGGTGTTGAGGAAGCAGCCGATGAGGCCTTCCAGGTCTGCGTGGTCGCGCCCCGCCACAGGGGTGCCGACCAGGACGTCGTCCTGACCGCTGAGGCGGGCGAGCAGCAGGTCGAAGGCGGCGAGGAGCGCCATGAACAGCGAGCCGTGGACGGTTGCCGCCAGCCGGCGCAGGCCGTCCGCGAGATCGGGGGGGATGAGGCCACGGACGCTGCCACCTCGGAAGGTCTGAAGGGACGGGCGGGGCCGGTCCAGGGGAAGGTCGAGGGGCGGCGGATCGTCGCCCAGGCGCTCGCGCCAGTAGGCGACCTGGCGGGCCGTCTCCGCGTCCGTCAATCGTTGCCGCTGCCAGCGGGCGAAGTCCGTGTACTGCACGGGGAGGGGCGGCAGGGGCGAGGGCTGGCCAGAGAGGAAGGCCGCCGCCAGGGCCGTCAGCTCGCGCTGTATCACCCGCACGGACCAGCCGTCCGAGACGATGTGGTGGACGGTCTGAAGGAGCACGTGCTCTTCGGGGGCGAGACGCAGCAGCAGCGCGCGGAGGAGGGAGCCGTGCTCCAGATCGAAGGGCCAGGCGGCCTCCTCGGCCGTCAGGTGTGCGGCCACGTCGCGGCGCCGGGGCTCCGGCAGCCGGCTGAGGTCCACGACAGGGAGGTTTTGGGGGCGCCAGGGATCGACGACTTGGGCGCCGATGCCCTCGCGCTCCTCGAAGCGGGTGCGCAGGATGTCGTGGCGGCGGCGGATCTCGTCGAAGGCGCGGGCCAGCACGGCGACGTCGAGGGGGCCTTCCAGGTGGAGCGGGCCGGGGATGTTGTAGATCGACGTCCCCGGCGTGAGGCGGTCGAGGAACCATAGCCTTTCCTGGGGGAAGGAGAGCGGCGAGGGGCCGGTCGCGGTCTCCGCCCGCAAAGCGATTTCTCGCGCGGGGCTCTGCTCCTCCAGCCGGGCCGCGAGGGCGGCCGGCGTGGGGGCGTCGAAGATCAGGGCTACGGGAACGCTCTCGCCGAGCTCCCTCTGAAGCCGGTTGGCGAGGACGGCGCCGGTCAGCGAGCTGCCGCCCAGGGTGAAGAAGTCCTCGTGGCGGCCGATCTCACGGCCGAGTCCGAGCACGCCCTCGAACGCCGACGCCACGAGCCGCTCCATGCGGGTGGCGGGCGGCTCCTGGGCGATCTCACCCGCAGGGGCATCCGTGGGCGCGGGGAGGGCTCGGCGGTCCAGCTTGCCGTTGGCGGTGAGGGGGAAGCGATCGAGGACGACCAGGGCCGAGGGGAGCATGGGCTCGGGCAGCGTGGCGGCGAGGAAGGCGCGCAGCTCGGCAAGGGACGGAGCCGTTTCAGGATCAGCGGCCACCCAGGCCACCAGCCGAGTCTCGCCCGCGGGGCCGGAGAGGGTGCCCACGACAGCCTCGCGCACCGCAGGGTGGAGGGCCAGGGCGGCCTCGATCTCCCCCAGCTCGATGCGGTAGCCGCGGATCTTCACTTGGTGGTCGATGCGGCCGAGGTACTCGAGGTCGCCGTCCGGCAACCGGCGAGCGAGGTCCCCCGAGCGGTAGAGACGCGCTCCCGGCGATCCCCAGGGATCGGGAACGAAGCGCTGGGCCGTCAACTCCGGCCGCCCAAGATAGCCCCGAGCGACACCCTGGCCGCCCACGGCGATCTCGCCGGGCACGCCGACCGGCTGCGGCGAGAGGCCGCGGTCCACGACGTAGAGCGTAAGGTCCGGAATGGGCACGCCGAGGAGGCTGCCGGCGGCCACGTCGCCTCGCCGCACGGGGCGATAGGTAACGTGGACGGTCGTCTCGGTGATGCCGTACATGTTGACCAGGAGGGGGCGCTCGTCGCCGTGGCGGTCGAACCAGGGAGCGAGGGCGGCAGGCTCCAAGGCCTCGCCGCCGAAGATCACGAATCGTAAGGAGAGGTCAGGAGCCGCGTCCGCGAGGACCGCCTCCTCGGCCCACTGGAGCTGCCGGAAGGCGGAGGGCGTCTGGTTGAGCACCGTCACCCGCTCGTCGCGCAGGAGGGTATAGAAGGCCTCCGGCGAGCGGGCCTGCCAGTGGGGAACGACGACCAGCCGGCCACCGTGGAGGAGCGCGCCCCAGATCTCCCAGACGGAGAAGTCGAAGGCGTAGGAGTGGAAGAGCGTCCACACGTCGTCCGGCCCGAAGTTGAACCAACGCTCGGTCGCCGAGAACAGCCGGGTGACGTGGCCGTGCGGGATGACGACGCCCTTGGGCTGGCCGGTAGAGCCCGAGGTGTAGATGACGTAGGCGGGCAGCTCCGGGTCTGAAGGAAGACTCGGCCGCTCGGGACCTTGGGCCGCGATCGACTCCGCCGAGCCGTCCAACCGCTCGCGGGTGAGGAGGAGGGCCGCGCCGCTGTCCTCCAAGGCGAAGGCGAGGCGCTCGGCCGGGTAGGTGGGATCGAGCGGCAGGTAGCTGGCACCGGCCTTGAGCACGGCGAGGATCGCCACCAGCATCTCCGCCGAGCGCTCAAACTTCAAGGCTACGAGCTCGCCGGGACGGACGCCGGACGCCAGCAGGTGGTGGGCGAGGCGGTTCGCCCGAACGTCCAGATCGCCGTAGGTAAGGGACTCGCCGCCCACCGTAACCGCCGGAGCGTCCGGCGCGCGGTCCACCTGGGCCTCGAAAAGGCGATGAATGGGTTGCCGGACGCTCGCGCCCTCATCCGTCGGGTTCCACTCCACGACGAGTTGGTGCCGCTCGGCCGTGGCGAGCAGGGGCAGGTCCGAGAGGCGTCGATCCGGATTGGCCAAGCCGGCAGCGAGCAGGATCTCGAAGGCGCGGGCGAAGCGGGCGGCGGTGGCGCCGTCGAACAGCTCGGCGCTGAACTCCAGGGAGCCTTTGAGGCCTTCGGGTAGCTCGATCAGCGAGAGGCTCAGATCGAACTTGGCGGTGGCGGTCGGAGCGGCGAGGTCGCGGATCTCCAGATCCCCGGCGTTCAGAGCGGAGGACGGTGCGTTCTGGAGGACGAGAAGGGCTTGGAAGAGGGGTGTGCGGCTGGGATCGCGTTCCAGGCGCAGCTCTTCGACGAGGCGCTCGAAGGGGAGATCCTGATGGGCGAAGGCGGCGAGGGCCACGGTGCGCAGGCGGCCCACCAGCTCGCGGAAGGTGGGATCGCCCGAGAGGTCGCCGCGCAGCACGAGGGTGTTGACGAAGAAGCCGATCAGGCCCGCCGTCTCGGAGCGGCTGCGGTTGGCGACTGGCGATCCCACGGTGAGGTCGTTCTGACCGGTCAGCCGGCTTAAGGTGGCCTGCCAGGCGGCGAGCAGGATGATGAACGGCGTCACCCTTTCTTGCAGAGTCAGAGCCTGGAGACGCGCCACGGTGGCAGGCTCGACGCTCACGGGACGGACGCCGCCGGCCGAGCCGCGCCGGGGAGGCCGGGGGCGATCGGTGGGCAGGCGCAGGGGCTCGATGCCCGCCAAGCGGTCGCGCCAGAAGGCGAGCTGGCTCTCCAGCCGCTCACCCTGGAGCCACTGGCGCTGCCAGACGGCGAAGTCGGCGTACTGGATCGGGAGCGGCGGCAAGAGGACGGGCGTGCCCGACACCGCGCCCTGGTAGAACGCCGCCATCTCCCGCACGAGGACTCCGAGCGACCAGCCGTCGCAGACGATGTGGTGGAGGTTGAGCGCGAGGATGTGGCGCTCCGGCTCCAGCCGTACCAGGAGGGCGCGCATCAGCGGCCCGGCCGTGAGGTCGAAGGGCCACAGGATCTCCTCCTGAACGAGGCGCTCCGCCTCCGAACCGCGGATGGCCTGCGGCAGGGCGGCGAGGTCGACGAGGGGCAGCGGGACGGCGAGGCGCGGCGCCACGACCTGGACGGGCCGTTCGTCCGCGTCCGCAAAGGTCGTCCGCAGGGCCTCGTGGCGGGCCGCCAGGTCCTCGAGCGCCTGGCGTAGAGCCGCGGGGCTCAGCGCTCCCGCGATCTCCAGCACGGCGGGGACGTTGTAGGTCGGATCACCCGGGCGGAGGCGGTCGAGAAACCACAGCCGCTGTTGGGAAAAGGAAAGCGGAAGCGAGCCCGGACGCGGGTCGAGGCGGGAGATCGGCGCCTCTGGCACAGCGGCAGCTGATCCCTGCCGCGCCCGGAGGCGCTCGAACAGCCGGGCTTTCTCCTCGCGGGAGAGATCGGCGAGACGGGGCTCACTCATCCGGCTTCGCTCATCATCGCGGCCAGCAAGGACTCGTCGGCCGCCGCCAGCTCACGATCCACGATGCGGTCCGCGAGGTCGCGGAAGTCGGCGGCGTCGAAGACCAACTGGAGCGGCACATCGAGGCCGTGCTGCTCGCGCAGGCGGGCCACGAGCTGGGTCGCAAGGAGGGAATGGCCGCCCAGGGCGAAGAAGTTGTCGCGCACGCCGACGAGATCGAGGCCCAGCACCTCCGCGCAGGCCGCGGTCAGCGCCTCCTCCACCGGCGTCTCGGGGGCCTCGTAGCTCTCCGCCGTCAGACCCTCCGGTGCGGGCAGGGCCCGGCGGTCCACCTTGCCGTTGGGGGTCAGGGGGAGGCGGTCGAGAATCACGAAGGCTGACGGGATCATCGGCTCCTGCAGCCGGGCGGCGAGGGCATGGCGCAGCTCGGTTGGATCGGGCTCGCCAGTCACCCATGCTACGAGGCGATCCTCGCGCAGGAGGACGACGGCCTCGCGCACCGCTGGGTGGGCGGTGAGCGCTGCTTCGATCTCCCCCAGCTCGACCCGGTTGCCGCGAATCTTCACCTGGCCGTCGCGCCGGCCGAGGAACTCCAGCACGCCGCCCCGCCAGCGTACGAGGTCGCCCGTGCGATAGAGCCGTCCCTCAGACTCGAAGGGATCGGGAACGAAACGCTCCGCCGTCAGCCCCGGCCGGCCGAGGTAGCCGCGGGCCACGCCGTCGCCGCCCGCAAACAGCTCGCCCCAGACGCCCTCGGGCACCGGCCGCAGGTCCGAGTCCAGCACGTAGACCGAGGTGCCGGCGACGGGCCGGCCGATGGGCACCGTCGCGTCCGGAGGGTTCGCCGCCGTCATCGCATGGCAGGCCGTGAAGGTGGCGTTCTCCGTCGGGCCGTAGCCGTTGACGAGCCGCAGGTCCGGCAAAACGGAGAGAGCCCGGCGGACGTGGGCGGAATCGAGCACGTCGCCGCCGGCCAGGAGCTGGCGCAGCGGGCGCAGGGCCTCCGGCCGCTCGTCGATCATCTGGTGGAACAGGCCGGCGGTGAGCCAGAGCGAGGTCACTCCGTGGCGGGCGATGGCCTCGCCGATGTCGTCCAGCGAGGCGCGGCGGCCGGGGAACAGGACGAGCCGGCCGCCGTTGAGGAGCGGCGCCCAGATCTCCAGCGTCGAGGCGTCGAACGCCAGCGAGGCAAGCTGAAGGAAGGTCCCTCCAAAATCGGCGAAGCTCTGATTCCGGACCAGGCGGACGACGTTACGATGGGTGACGGCGACTCCCTTGGGCGTACCGGTGGAGCCCGAGGTGTACATCACGTAGGCGAGCTGATCGGGGGAGACATGGGGCGAGGAGATCTCCGCGCCATCCCCTTCGTCTTGCGGCAGCAGGACGGCTCCCCCATCGTCCCTCATGAAAGCCTGGCGCTCCGGCGGAGACTCGGGGTCCAGCGGCAGGTAAGAGCAGCCAGCCTGGAGAATGCCGAGGAGGGCCGCGACGAGGTCGAGCGAGCGCTCGGCCACCACGGCGACGCGCGTCTCCGACGCCAATCCCAGGCGCAGCAGCCGTGAGGCGACGCGATCGGCGCGCTGCGCCAGCTCCGCGTAGGTCCACGAGTCTTCACCCAGAACGACGGCCACGGCGTCCGGCGTCCGCGCCGCCTGCTCCGCGAAAAGGCCGTGGAGGGTCTCCCCACGATGCACGACGGGCACACCGCTCCACGCCAGGATCTGTGCCCGCTCCACCTCTCCGAGGAGCGGAAGATCCGCGAGGGCGGCTCCGGGCACCGCGGCGATCCCTTCGAGGAGATTGCGGAAATACCCCAGCAGGCGCTCGACCGTCGTGCGCTCGAATAGATCGCTCGCGTACTCCAGTTGTCCGGCGAGGCCGTCCTCGCCATCGAAGAGGGTAAAGGTGAGGTCGAACTTGGTGGTGGCGCTCTCCTGGCTGACTGGTTCGAGCGCGAGGCCCGGCACCTCCAGCGCCCCGAGGCGGACGTTCTGGAAGGCGAGCACGGCCTGGAACAGCGGGTGGCGGGACAGATCGCGCCGCGGCTTCAGCTCCTCCACCAGCCTTTCGAAGGGGAGATCCTGATGCTCGAAAGCTTCGAGCGCCGTTCGCCGCACGTGGGCGAGAAGGGCCTCGAAGGTCGGGGTCCCGGCAAGCTGGACCCGTAACGCCAGGGTGTTGACGAACATGCCGATCAGCCCCGCCAGCTCCGGCGCCGGCCGGTTGGCGATGGGAGCGCCCAGCACGACGTCGTCCTGCCCCGTCCAGCGCGCGAGGAGGACGGCGAGGGCGGCGGTCATCGTCATGAAGAGCGTGACGCCGCGGGACCGGCTGACGGTTCGCAGACCGCGGCTCAGCTCGCCACCGAGCCCGATGGGCAGGCTGGCGCCGCGGAAGCTCACGACCGGCGGCCGGGGATGGTCGGTGGGCAGCTCCAGGGCCGCCGGCGCGCCTTCCAGCTCGCGACGCCAGTAGGCGAGCTGGCGCTCCAGCTCGCCGCCGGTCAGCCAGTCCCGCTGCCAGACGGCGAAGTCGGCGTACTGCACGGGGAGCTCCGGCAGCTCCGCCCCGGAGTAGATCTCCGCCACCTCGCGGATCAGCACCGCGACGCCCCAGAGGTCGGCGGCGATGTGGTGAAGCGTCAGCAGGAGGACGTGCTCCTCGGGAGCGATCCTCAGCAGACGGGTGCGCAGGATGGGGCCGGCGGTGAGATCGAACGGCCGCAGCGCCTCCGCCTCGGCGGCGGCCTGCCAATCGGAGAGATCCTCGACCGGCAGCGTCCAGCCGGGGGCGGGCGCGATCTCCTGCACCGGCCGGGTGCCACGGGAAGGGAAGGATGTCCGCAGCACCTCGTGGCGCCGCACCACTTCGGCGAAGGCGCGCTCCAGGGCGGCCACGTCGAGCGGACCGCGCACGGCGAAGGCGGCCGGCACGTTGTAGGCCGGGCTTCCCGGAGTGAGCTGATCGAGGAACCAGAGGCGCTCCTGGGCGAAGGAGAGGGGGAGGTCGCGGTCCCGCGGCACGCGCTGGATGGGCCGGGAACGAGCCGGCTCCTCGCCGCTCCGCGCCTTCTCCACCCGCTCGGCCTGCGCCGCCAGGGTAGGCGCCTGGAAAATGGCGCGCAGGGGCAGCTCGACGCCGAAGGCGTCCCGAATCCGCATCACGAGCTGGGTGGCGAGCAGGGAGTGGCCGCCGAGATCGAAGAAGTCGTCGAAGGCCCCGACCTCGGACGTCTGCGGGATCTCCAGAACCTCCGCCCAGAGCGCCGCCAGCATCTCCTCGACCGGCGTACGGGGTGCGATCCTCGGGCCGTCCTCCGCACCGCCTTCGGGGCGGATCGCCGCCAGGGCCTTGCGGTCCACCTTGCCGTTGGCGTTGAGCGGCAGGACCGGCAGAAAAACGTAGGCGGAGGGAACCATGTAGTCCGGGAGACGCTCGCCGAGAGCCTGGCGCAGCTCGGCCCCGGGGGGCGCCATGGTCTCCACAGCGAGGCCCAGATAGGCGGTCAGCCGTTGATCGCCAGGACGGTCCTCGCGCAGCAGGACCACCGCTTCGGAGACCGCAGGATGGCGCCGCAGCGTGGCCTCGATCTCGCCCAGCTCGATCCGGTGCCCGCGCATCTTCACCTGGAAGTCGATGCGGCCGAGGTGGTCCAGCAGGCCGTCCGGCCGCAGGCGCGCCAGGTCGCCCGTGCGGTAGAGGCGGGCCCCGGGCTCGCCTGAAAGGGGATCGGGGACGAAGCGCTCGGCGGTCAGGACGGGGCGCCGGAAGTAGCCGCGGCCGACGCCCAGACCGCCGATCCAGACCTCGCCCGTAGCCCCCAGGGGGACGGGCGCGAAGCCGCGGTCGAGCAGGTAGACGCGCATCCCGGCGTAGGGACGGCCGACCGAGATGGGGCCTTCGGGCGCCACCTTCCAGGCCGTGGCCCATACGGTGACCTCGGTGGGGCCGTAGAGGTTCCACAGCTCGCGGCCTCGCGGCAGCAGGCGGTCCGCGAGATCGCGGCTCAAGGGTTCGGCAGTGGTGGTCAGGCGCGACTCGGGGCTGCCCCTCCAGCCGGCCTCCAGCAGCATGCGCCAGGCGGCCGGCGTGGAGTGGACCAGGGCAGGATTGGCGGCGTCCAGGGCGCGGCCGAGGAGCACGCCGTCGCGAGCCGTCCCGCCGGAGAGCAGCCGGCCGGTGCTACCTGCCGCCATGGCGACGAACATCTCCGCCACCGACACGTCGAAGGCGAGGGTGGTGAGGGCCGTCAGGATGTCGCCCGGCCCCGGGCCGAAGAGCTCGCGCAGCGCTCGCACGACGTTGGCCAGCCCACGGTGGGAGATCTCGACACCCTTGGGAACGCCGGTAGAGCCCGAGGTGTAGATGAGGTAGGCGCGGCTCTCCGGAGCCGGGGCGGGAAGAAAGGACGGCGAGGACGGCAGAGGCTCGGAGTCGAGGCAGAGGCGAGGCACGCCGGTTTCCGGCAGAGAATCCAGCAGGCTCTCCTGAGTGACGACGGCCGCGGCCCGGGCGTCCTCCAGCATGAAGGCGCGCCGCTCTGCGGGGTGGCTGAGGTCGAGCGGCAGGTAGCCGGCGCCGGACTTGAGCACTCCCAGGACGGCGACGGGCAGATCGGCCGTGCGCTCGAGGTAGATCCCCACCAGAGCCTCGGCGCCGATGCCCAGCCCGTGCAGATGGCTGGCGAGCTGGTTCGAGCGGGCGTCGAGCTCGGCGAAGGTCAAGCGCCAATCCTCACCTTCCCAAGCCGCAGCTTCCGGAGCACGGGCCGCCTGGGCCGCGAAGAGATCGAGCAGGCCCTCCGGCTCAGCCGGCACGGCCGTGTCGTTCCACTCCACCAGCACCTGGTGGCGGACGGCGGCGGGGAACGCCGGCAGGGCGGAGAGCCGCGAGCCGGGATCGCCCACCGCGGCGTCCAGCAGGGTGCCCAGCAGCTCGCCCATGCGCGCGATGGTGGCGGGGTCGAAGACGTCGGCGTTGTACTCCAGCGCGCCGGCGATCGAGTCCGGATGCTCGAACATCCCCAGCATCAGGTCGTAGCGGGCGTTGCCGTCGAAGACGTCGAGCCCCTCGATCTCCAGGCTCCCCAGGCCGGCGGCGGCGCCGGGCTGGGCGTCGAGGAGCTGGATGAGGGCCTGGACGACCGGCATGCGGCTCGCGTCGCGCTCCGGCTGGAGAGCCTCCACCAGCTTGCCGAAAGGCAGGTGCTGATGGGTGAAGGCGCCCAGCGCAACGGCGCGGACGCGCGCCAGCAGCTCGCGGAACGAGGGGTCGCCCGACAGGTCGATGCCCAGCGGAAGCTGGGTGATGAAGAAGCCGAGGAGCGGCGCCACCTCCGGCCGGCTGCGGTTGGCGTTGAGCGTGCCGGCGATCAGCCGGTCCTGGCCCGAGAGGCGGTGGAACAGCGTCGCCGACAGGGCCGTCAGCAGCATGAAGCGGCTGACGCCCTCGCGGCGGGAGAGAGCGCGCAGGGCCTCGGTGCGGACGGAGTCGAAGGCGACGGGCCAGATGCCGCCCCGGCTCGTCTGCTCCAGGGGCCGGGGATGGTCGGCGGGAAGCTCCAGCACCAGGGGAAAGCCGCGAAGCTGCTGGCGCCACCAGTCGAGCTCAGCCTTCAGGGCCTCGCCGGCCATCCACTGCCGCTGCCAGACGGCAAAGTCGGCGAACTGGGCCGGGAGGGGCGGCAGCGGCGACGGATGGCCGCTTCTTCCGCTCGTGGCCGCCTCGTACAGCACGGCGAGCTCGCCCCAGAGGATCTGGAAGCTCGCGAGGTCGCTGACGATGTGATGGACGATCATCACGCAGACGTGCTCGCGCGGCGAGAGGCGCGCCAGCATGGCCCTCACCAGCGGTCCCTGCTCCAGGGAGAACGGCCGCCGCGCGTCCTCGTTCGCCAGCGCCAGCATCACCCGTTCGCCCTGCCCCTCGGGGAGGCCCGAGAGATCGACCACGGGCAGCGGCAGGCGCAGATCGGGGGCCACACGCTGCCGGGGCTGGCCATCCACCACCGGGAAGGTGGTGCGCCAGGAGCCGTGCCGCGCGATCACGCCGTTGAGCCCACCTGCCAGGGCGGCGACGTCGAGGTCGCCCCGCAGGCGCGTCGCCATGACCATGTTGGCGACGGTGCTCTTGGGATCGAGGACATAGAGGAACCAGAGGCGCTCCTGGTCGAAGGTCAGCGGCCAGTCGCCGACGCCCCGCGCACCGCTCACGCGCTCGATCGGCAGCGGCGCAGCCGGCACGGCAGCCGCCGCCTGCTTCTGCTTCTGGCGCAGGGCCTCGAACAGCGCCCTCTGCTCCGGCGTCAGCGACGCCAGGCGATCCGCGACGCTCATTCCGGGACCTCCGGGAGCTGAGACAGCAGGATCTCGGGATCTTCCGTCACCCGGTCCAGGATGCGGCGGAAAAGACGGAGCCAGCGCTCCACCGTCGTACCGTCCAGGATGTCGGCGTTGTATTCGACCGAGCCGGAGAGGCCGAGGTCCTCGTAGTTGTAGAGGCCGAACAGGAGATCCCAGCGGGAGTTGCCGTCGTAGAGCGGCGTGGCCGCCGAGTCGAGGCTGCCGGCGCTCAGGTGGCTCTTCCCTTCGAGCACCAGAAGCAGCACCTGCACGACGGGGAACCGGCTGGCGTCCGAGGCCTGCTCCGGCGCCACCGCCGCGATCAGCTTGTCGAACGGCATGCTGGGCCGGCTGTAGGCCGCGAGAGAGGTCTTCTTCACCCGCGCCAGCAGCTCGCGGAAGGTGGGATCGCCGGCCAGGTCCACCGCGAAGGGGACCTGGGTGAGGAAGAAGCCCGCCACGGCTTCCAGCTCCGGCCGCGGGCGGTTGGCGCTGTTGGAGCCCACCACCAGCTTGTCGCGGCCGGTGAGGCGAAAGAGGAGGGCGTCCACCAGGGCGAGGATGGCCATGAAGGGCGTCACTCCCTCGCGGCGGGCGAGGCCGCGCAGCCGGTGGGCGGCCTCGGGGCCGGTCGAGAACGGGATCATGCCGCCGAGCTGGCTCTGCACCGCCGGCCGCGGCCGGTCGCCGGGCAGGTCGAGCACCAGGGGGAAGCCGGCCAGCTCCGTGCGCCAGAAATCCGCCGACTCCGCCAGCACGTCGCCGCTCCACCACTGCCGCTCCCAGACGGCGAAGTCGGGGAACTGCCGCTCGGGCGTGGCGAGGGGGCTGGGCTGGCCGGCGCGCGCCGATTCGTAGAGCACCATCAGCTCGTGGGTGACGAGTTGGAAGGTGATCCAATCGGTCGCCGTGTGGTGGATGGTGAGCAGGAGGAGGTGGTCTTCCCGGTCGAGGCGGACGAGAGTGGCGCGGATCAGGGGTCCGTGCTCCAGATCGAACACTCCCCGCGTGCGGTCGAAGAGGGCGCAGTCCCCTTCTGTCTCCCTCAGCCCGACCGGCAGGCAAGCCAGATCGATCAGCACCAGCGGGACGGCGATCCTCTCCGCCACCCGCTGCACGGGCCGGCCGTCCACCAGGGGAAAGCTGGCGCGCAGGGCGGCGTGACGCTGGACGACCTCGGCCAGGGTCGACTCCAGGAGCGCGGCGTCGAGGTCGCCCCGCAGCCGGCTGACGGCGTCGACGTTCCAGGAGACCAGGGCGGGGTTCTCCCGGTGCAGGCGCCAGAGGCGCTCCTGGTCGATGGACAGGGGCCAGTCGCCGGCCGCCGTGGGACCGGTGACCCGCGGCACGGGCGGCGGCTGGGAGGCCTGGGGCGCCGCGGCGGCGGCCTGCTGCTTCCGGCGCAGGGCCTCGAACAGCGCCCGCTGCTCCGGCGTGAGGGCGGAGAGGCGATCGACGACGGTCAATGCACGGTCTCCATCTCGGCGAGCTTCTCGGCTGCCTCGTCCGGCGACAGCCCTTCCACCAGGGCGAGCAGGGCGGCGAGATCCTCCTCGCTCTCCTCACCCTTGGCGCGGGCCACGGCCTTGGCCAGCTCGGCGACGGTGGGCGACTCGAAGAGCGCCGTCACGGGCAGGTCGGCGGCGAGGCGGTTGCGGATCTGGGTCACCATCTGGATGGCGAGTAGCGAGTGGCCACCCAGCTCCAGGAAGCTGTCGTCGACGCCGAGAGGGGCGATGCCGAACAGCTCCTGCCAGAGGGTGACGAGGGTCTCCTCGCGCTCGTTGCGCGCCGCCCCGTAAGGGGTCGAGAGGGCCGGCCGCGCCGCCTTCTCGCCGGTGCCGGTGTGGAGGCCGCCCACCTGGGCGAGGAAGGTCTCGGCAGTCACCGAATCGGCCTCGGCGATCAGGCCATGGATCTCGCGGGAGGAGACGACGGCGCGGGGCAGGCCGGAGGCGAGGAGGCGCAGGAGGGCGTCGCCGCTCTTCTCCGCGGGAATGCCCCAGGCGTCCAGGCTCTGCTCGACCTCGTCCGGCTGGAGGCCGGCGAGGCCGCCCGCCGCCGCGACCAGCCAGCCGTGCCACTGGTACGGGTCCCAATGGGCGGCCAGGGTCCGTGTTTTGCCCTCGGCCACCTGGCGCTGGGCCAGGGCGTCGAGGAAGCTGCCGGCGGCGGCGAGGTCGAGCTGGCCGAGGCCGCCGGTGAAAGCGAGAGTGGAGGACATGAGGAGGACGAAATCCGGCGCCTCCGGCGTGCTGTCGACGGCCGCCAGCCAGGCCTCGGCGCCACGCATCGCGGGCTCGACCGAGGCCAGGAGGGACTCCGCCGTCTTGAGCTGGACGAGGCCGCCGGTGAAGGCGCCGCCGGTGTGGAAGACGCCGTCGATTTTCCCCATGGCTGCCCGCGCCGCGGCCAGCACCGCCGCCGGCTCGCCCGCCGGGAGGGAGATGACACCAGGACGGTCTTCCCCTACCGTGGCCACGCGAGCGCCCAGCTTGCGCACCAGGAAATCGGCCAGGGCCGCGCCGTGCTGCCCGTCGGTGACCAGGTAGGCGCCTCCCGGCAGGAAGCCCTCGGTGGCCGGCAGTGAAACCGGAGCAAAATCCCGCACCCAGCGCTGCCGGCCGCGCAAGGCCACGGTGCTGCCGCCCGCCGCCGCGCCCAGGCGGGCCTCGGCGAGGATCTGACCGACGAGACGATCCGCGGGCGGGCCGATGTCGACGCTGGCGCAGCTCAGCCCCGCCGACTCCTGATGGATCACCTTGAGGGCGCCGAGGACGGTCGCCTTGGCCGGATGAACGGGATCGCCATCCATCACCTCGTGGAGGCCGTTGGCGACGACGGTGATGTGCATCGGATCTCCAGACGCCGCTTGAGCCAGCAGGACGAGGCTCAGCAGACCCGCTTCCTGGGCCTTGCGATGAGAGGGCTCCCGGGCCGTCACGCCCCAGAGATGGACGATGTGAGCAGGGCCGCTCTTCAGCAAGGAGGCGTAGTCGAGACCCGGCTCCCGCAGCGCCGTCGCGACCGTGCGGCCCTCCCCGCGCAGCCGCTCCGCGATCTTCTCGCCGAGGCCCGTCTCGTCGAGGAAAATCAGCCAGCCGCCGTCGTTTTCCTCAACGGCGGACGCGGGTAGAGGCATCTGCTTCCACGACGGCGTCGAGAACCAATCCGCGACGTCCGCCCTCGGTGCGGTCTCGATTGCTTGGGTACCCGGAGCAGGCGGATCGATCCAATAGCGCTGCCGCTCGAAAGGATAGGTGGGCAGCCGCACCTTGCGCCGCCGCTCGCCGGCGAAGAGGGCCGTCGAGTCGAAGCGGGCACCGGCCGTCCACAGGCGGCCGAGAGCTTCGAAGAGACTCCGTCCCTCATCCTCCCCCGCCCGGCCCAGGGTGGTCGCCGTCGCGGCGACGGAGGCGCCAGGAAGCTGGTGGATGAGCGTCGTGAGCGTGCCGCCCGGCCCCACCTCCAGCGTCACCTGGTCCGGCTCCCGCAACAGCTCGGCGAGCCCTTCGGCGAAGCGCACGGGCTGCGTCATGTGGCGGGCCCAGTAGCCGGAGTCCGCGAGATCGGCGGCGGTAATCCAGGTGCCGGTGACGTTGGAAACGTAAGGAATGCCCGGCGCCGTAGTCGGCAGAGCGCGGGCGATCTCGGTCAGCGGCGCCACGGCCGGCGCCATCATCTGTGAGTGGAAGGCGTGGGTGGTCGTCAGGCGCAGGCAGGCGACGCCGCGGCCTGTGAGCTGCGTCTCCAGCTCCCCCACCGCCGCGTCGGGACCTGCCACGACGCAGAAGTGGGGACCGTTGGTGGCCGCGAGCGACAGCTCTCCGCTCAGGAGCGGCCGGACCTCGGGCTCCGGCAGCGGCACGGCGAGCATCGCGCCGCCGGGAAGGCCCTGGATGAGCTTCGCCCGCTTCGCCACGAGCCCGAGCGCGTCCTCCAGCGACAGGACGCCCGCGAGCGTCGCCGCCACGTACTCGCCCAGGCTGTAGCCGATCATCGCCCGCGGCACCACGCCCCAGGACATCAGCAGCCGCGCCAGGGCGTACTCGACGGCGAAGACGGCCGGCTGGGCATTCTCCGTGCGGGCCAGGCGCTGCCCCGCTTCGTCGAGAGGCGCGGTATTGCGCCGCAGCCGGCTCAGGACATCGGCAGGCTCGACCGAAGTCGCCGCGAACAGCACATCGCGGAGATCCATCCCCAGGATCTCGGCGCAGCGATCGATCTCGGCGGCGAAGACGGGCTCGGTCTCGTAGAGCTCGCGGCCCATGCCGGGCACCTGATCGCCCAGGCCCGGAAACAGGAAAACGACCGGCCGCTCGCTGCCCTCGAACGTGCCTCGGGCGCCCCGGCCTTCGCGGAGAGCTGTCACTGTCTCCGCGCAGTCGCGGGCTACCACGGCCCGGCGGCAGGCGAATGCCTTGCGGCCCGTCTGCAGGGTAAATGCGACGTCCGCCAGATCCAGATCCTCCGTCTCCAGCCGCTCCGCCAGACGCTCACAGGCCGCGTCCAGGGCCGACTCCGTGCGCGCCGAAACGGTGAGGAGCTGAACAGGCCGCGACGGGCCGCCGGCCTCCACGGGCGGCGCCTCCTCGAGCACCGCGTGGACGTTGGTGCCGCCGAGCCCGAACGAGCTGACGCCCGCCCGGCGAGGAGAGCGGTCCGCCGGCCAGGGCTCGGCGCGGGTGGGCACGCGGAACGGCCCGAAGTCGGCCTGCGGGTTGGGGCGCTCGAAGTTCAGGCTGGGCGGGATCGTGGCGTGCTCCAGCGCCAGCGCCGTCTTGACCAGCCCGGCCAGGCCCGCCGCGGTGTTGAGATGGCCGACGTTGGTCTTCACCGACCCGAGGGCGCACGACTCCGTGCCGCCGGCCGCCGCGAAAGCCTGGCCGAGGGCCGCCACCTCGATGGGATCGCCCAGGGCCGTGCCGCTGCCGTGCCCCTCGACATAGGCGATGGAAGCGGGCTCGACCCCCGCCATCAGCAGGCTCTCGGTGATGACGTCCGCCTGCCCCTCGACGCTGGGAGCCGTGAAGCCCACCTTGCCGGAGCCGTCGTTGTTCACCGCCGAGCCGCGGATCACGGCGTAGATGGAGTCGCCGTCCGCCACGGCATCGCCGAGGCGCTTCAGCACCACCACGGCACAGCCGTTGCCCATCACGGCACCGCCGGACGAGGCGTCGAAAGCCCGGCAGTGGCCGTCCGGCGAGGTGATCGCTCCTTCCTGGTAGAGGTAGCCCTCCTTCTCCGGCACGGCGATCGAGACCGCCCCGGCCATGGCGAGGTCCGACTCGCCCGAGAGCAGGCTCTGGCTCGCCATGTGGACGGCGACCAAACCCGTCGAGCACGCCGTCTGCACCAGCACGCTCGGGCCTTTCAGGTTCAGCTTGTAGGAGAGGCGGGTGGCGAGGAAGTCGCGGTCGTTGAGCAGCAGGACCTGAAGGCCGCCCATCATCTCCAGGCTGGCGAGCAGGGCGGCGTTGGGCATCAGGTTCGAGAAGAGGTACGAGCTGGTTCCCGAGCCGGCATAGACGGCCGCTCGTGCTCCCACCCTTTCCGGGTCCTGACCCGCGTCCTCCAGCGCCTCCCAGGCGCACTCGAGGAGGATGCGGTGCTGCGGGTCCATCACCTCGGCCTCGCGCGGGGTGAAGCCGAAGAAGGCGGCGTCGAAGTCCGCGACGCCGTCGAACACCGCTCGGGCGCGGACATAAGCGGGATCGGCCAGCAACGCCGGGTCCACCCCTGCGGCCAGCAGCTCCTCGTCAGTGAAAAAGGAGACCGACTCGACACCGTCGCGGAGGTTCTCCCAGAAGCGCTCCAGGGTCGGCGCGCCGGGGAACCGGCCGGCCATGCCGACGATGGCGATGGCGTTGTCGGCAGCGCCCTGGGGCGGGGAAAAGTCTTCGCTCATGAAACGGGCTCCAAGGGATCACTTGTCGGTGCGGCCCCGGCGGCTGGCCCGGGCCTGGCTCATCTGCCGCAGCGCTTCCTGCCGGCCGCGGGTGCGGGCGCGGCCCGCTTCGACCTTCTCCTGCAAAGCCTCTTCCAGGGCTTCCACCCGCGGCTGCTCGGCGAGGTGCCGGGCCAGCGAGGCGATGGTGGGATGGCGAAACAGGTCGGTGACGGCGACCTCCACCTCCAGCGCGGCCTTGAGGCGGCTGTGCAGCTTGACGATGCGCAGCGAGCTGCCGCCGGACTCGAAGAAGTTGTCGTGGACGCCGACCGCCGGGAGGTCCAGCACCTCCCGCCAGACCGTGCCAATCCGGCGCTCCAGGTCGTTGCGGGGCGCCACGAAGCCCGCGTCCGGCGTGACGGCCACCTGCGGCGCTGGCAGCGCCTTGCGGTCGACCTTGCCGTTGGCGCTCAGCGGCAGGGTATCGAGCCGCACGAAGGTCCAGGGCACCATGGGCTCGGGCAGCGTCTGCAACAGGGACTCGCGCAGCTCGGCCGGGGCCGCCGCGGCCACGACATAGCCCACCAGCCGCGGCTCTCCGGGGGTGTCGTCCCGTGCGACCACCACCGCCTCCCGCACCCCGGGCAGGCGCAGCAGGGCCGCCTCGATCTCCTCCAGCTCGATGCGGAAGCCGCGGATCTTGACCTGAAAGTCGGCGCGGCCCAGGAACTCCAGCTCGCCGTCCTGCCGCAGCCGGACCCGGTCGCCCGTGCGGTAGAGCCGCTCGCCCGGAGCGTCGCCGAATGGATCGGGCACGAAGCGATCGGCCGTGGTCTCCGGCCGGCCGAGGTAGCCGCGGGCCAGCCCATCCCCGCCGAGCGCCAGCTCGCCGGGGACGCCGATGGGAACTGGCCGGAACGCAGCGTCCAGCACATGGACGCGGCTGCCGGCGACCGGCCGACCGATGGACGGCGGCGCCACCGCCTCCGGCTCGGGCCGGGTCCAGCCGAAGGTGGCCGCCACGGCTCCCTCGGCGGGGCCGTACTGGTTGTAGAGGTCGAACGGCAATCCGGGCGGCGGCCCCTGGTGCAGGCGGTCGCCGCCGGTCGTCAGGACGCGCAGCGGCGTCTCCCTGGGCCAGGGCTCCGCAAGCACCGCCTCGGCCAGCGGCGTCGGCAGGAAGCTGGCAGTGATCCCCTCGGCCACCAGCCACGCCACCAGCCGCGCGGGATCGCGGCGAGTTTCGTCGTCCGGTACGTGAAGGCTGGCTCCCGCCGCCAGGGCCGGCCAGATCTCGATCACCGTGGCGTCGAACCCCGGAGCCGCGACCTGGGTGGTGCGGTCGGCGCGGCTCAAGCCGAAGGCCTGCCGGTACCAGGCGGTCACCTTGGCCAGGCCGCGGTGGGAGATCACGACGCCCTTGGGGCGTCCTGTCGAGCCCGAGGTGTAGATGACGTAGGCCGCGTTCTCCGGCTCGACGTGAACGCCGTCCCAGGGTTCATTCTCGTCTCCTTCGCCCGTTCCACCCGGCCCGACCCGCACCACTGTCGCACCCTGAGGATCCGGTAGATCAAGCCCCTCCTGCGTCAGCAGCACCCGAGCTTCCTGGCCGCTCCAGGCGTCGGCGAGCTGCCACTCCAGGCGCTCCCTCGGATGCGCCGGATCGAGCGGGGCAAAGGCGCCGCCCGCGGCCAGCACGGCGAGCTGCGCCACGACCATCGCTGCCGAGCGCTCCATCAGCACCGGCACCCGGGTCTCCGGGCCGACGCTCAAGGCACGCAGGCGGCGGGCGAGCCCGAACGCCCGGCCGGCAAGCTCGCCGTAGGTGAGCCGCAAGCCATCCGCCACCAGAGCCAAAGCGCCGGGTGCCTCCGCGGCCCGCGCCGCGATCTGAAGGTGAACCGGTACGAAGGGATCGAAGTCCGTCGCCGTCTCGCTCCATTCGCCGAGAACCTGGTGCATCTCGCCGGCCGAGAGCAGGGGCAGATCCTCGACAGGCATTCCGGACGCGGACGTCAGGCCTTCCAGCAGGTTTGTGAAATGGCCGAGCCAGCGGGCGATCGTGGCGGCTTCGAAGAGGTCGGTGCGGTATTCCAGCCAGCCGCCGAAGCCCTCGGCTGATACGTCTGAAAAGATCAGCGACAAATCGAACTTCGACGTGCCCGCGGGCGCCTCCTCGGGCGACAGCGCGAGGTCCGGCAGGACGAGCGGCGCGAGCGGCGCGTTCTGGACGACCAGGGCGGCCTGAAAGAAGGGCGTGCGGGAGAGGTCGCGCTCCGGTTGCAGCTCCTCGACCAGCTTCTCGAACGGCAGATCCTGGTGGGCGTAGGCGCCGAGCGTCGTCTCGCGAAGCTGGCGCAGCAGGTCGCGGACGGTACGGTTCCTCCCAAGATCCGCCCGCAGCACGAGGGTGTTGACGAAGAAACCGATCAGACCCTCGGTCTCCAGCCGGTTGCGGTTGGCGATGGGCGCGCCGATGGCGAGATCCTGCTGGCCGGAGAGCCGCGCCAGCAAGGCGAGAAGGGCGGAGGCGAGGACCATGAACGTCGTCGCGCCCTCGTTGCGGGCGAGAGCGCCCACGCGGGCGGAGAGAGCGCCGTCCAGGCGGAACGGCCGCTGGGCGCCGCTCGCCGTCATCACCGCCGGCCGCGGATGGTCGGTGGGCAGATCGAGGGCCGCCGGCAACCCCTGGAGCTGCCAGCGCCAATAGCCGATCTGCCGCTCCAGCCGCTCGCCGGATAGCAATCTCCGCTGCCAGGCCGCGAAGTCGGCATACTGAATGCCGAGCTCGGGCAGCGGCGACGGCGCGCCGTCGAGGGCCGAGCCGTAGAGCGCCGTCACCTCCCGCATCAGCACGCCCAGCGACCACAGGTCGGAGACGATGTGATGCAGGGTGAGCAGCAACGCGTGGTCCGCAGGTCCCAGCCGCAGGAGGACGGCGCGCAGCAGCGGGCCACGGGCGATGTCGAACGGCCGGCGGGACTCTGCGGCGGCGAGACGCGCTCGCTCGGCCTCGCGCGCCGCAGCGGACAGAACGGCCAGATCCACCTGCGGCAGCACCCAATCGGAGGAGGCCGAGGCCGGCGCGATCTCCTGCGCGGGCTCGCCGTCGCGCTCCGGGAAGACCGTGCGCAGCGTCTCGTGGCGGCGGACGACCTCGCGCAACGCCGCGGCGAGCGCCGCCGCGTCCAGCCGGCCCTCCAGGCGCAGGGTGAGAGGCACGTTGTAGACCGAGCCGCCGCCGCCTTCCAGGCGGTCGAGGAACCACAGCCGCTCCTGGGCGAAGGAGAGGGGCGGCTCGGCAGCCCGATCGATCGGGAGAATAGGCGCCGGCGCCTCGGCGCCGCTCTCGCGCGCCGCCTCGACCGCCCGCGCCAGCTCCTCCAGGGTCGGCGCCTCGAACAGCCGGCGCAGAGGAAGGTCGACGGCGCAGGCCTCCCGCACCCGCGAGATCACCTGAGTGGCGAGCAGAGAGTGGCCGCCGAGGTCGAAGAAGCTGTCGTGGAGACCGACCCTTTCCACTCCGAGAACGAGACTCCAGATGCCCGCCAGCAACTCCTCCAGAGGCGTCGCGGGAGGCGCAAAGCCGCCGCCAGTCCCCGCCGACATTTCGGGGGCGGGCAAGCCGCGCCGATCAACCTTGCCACTATTCGTGAGCGGCAGGGCGTCGAGCCGCATCCAGAGGGTGGGTACCATGAAGTCGGGCAGAGTCGCGGCGAGGAACGCCCGCAGCTCGGTCCACGAGGGCTCCTCGCCTTCCCGGAAGACGCACCAGGCGGCGAGGCGCCTGGCCCCCGCGCCACTCCCGCCTGTCTCTCCGCCACGTACCCCGGCCACGGCCTGGAGCACGGCCGGGTGGCGGGCGAGGGCGGTCTCGACCTCGGACAGCTCGATGCGATAGCCCCGCACCTTCACCTGAGTGTCGCCGCGGCCCAGGTACTCCAGGTTGCCGTCCGGCAGCCAGCGGGCGAGGTCGCCCGTGCGATAGAGGCGCTCACCCGGCTGGTCACCCTGCGCGGCGTCGGCGAACGGATCGGGCACGAAGCGCTCGGCGGTCAGGTCCGGCCTCGCGAGATACCCCCGGGCGAGGCCCGCTCCGCCCACGTACAGCTCGCCGGGCACGCCGGCCGGCACCGGCTCCTGGTCGGGACCGAGCAGGAAGACGCGGGCGTTGTCGTAAGGCCGTCCGACCGTGGGACGCTCGGGCCATTCGGCGGGATCGCCGTCCAGCGTCAGCCAGGTGGCGACGTGGGTCTCGGAGGGGCCGTAGTGATTGAACAGCACTGCGCCCGGCAGTGCCGCGAAGAGGGCCCGCACCTGCGGCGTGACGTAGAGCTGCTCGCCGGCCGCCATTACCTCGCGCAGCACCAAGTCCGCGCCTTCTTCCGCGGCGGTATCCGCAGTCACCGCGAGCTGCTGGAGGGCCACCAGGGGAGCGAAAAGCCGCTCCACCCGCTCCTCCGCCAGCAGGCGCAGCAGCGCCTGAGCGTCGCGCCGGGTCTCTTCGGAGATCAGCACCAGCGTGCCGCCCGAGGCCCAGGTGGAGAACGCCTCCTGGAACGAGACGTCGAAGGCCAGGGGGGCGAACTGAAGGGTGCGCGTTCCAACCGCCGCGCTGGAGGTGCGGAGCTGCCAGGCGAGCATGTTGGCGACCGCCTCGTGGGTCATGGCGACCCCCTTGGGGCGGCCGGTCGAGCCCGAGGTGTAGATCAGATAGGCGAGGTTCTGAGGTCCCGTCCGGAGGTCCTGGAAGTCTTCTTCGCCGTCCTCCGCGTCCACTTCGAGGATCGCCAGCCCCGGAGCGGGCGGCAGCAGCCCGGCCAGGGAGCCCTGCGTGAGGACGACCGGGGCGCCCGCGTCCTCTACCATCAGGCGCAGGCGCTCAGACGGGTTCGCGGGATCGAGGGGCAGGTAGGCGCCACCGGCCTTCAGGGCGGCGAGGACGGCCACCCACTGCTCCACCGAGCGCTCGCAAAGGATTCCCACAGGTACGTCCGGCCCGACACCCAGGGAGCATAGACGGCGGGCGAGGGAGCCGGCCCGGCGCTCCAGCTCGGCATAGGTCAATTGATCCCGGCCGAAGACCAGGGCCGGCGCGTCCGGCGTGCGCGAGCTTTGAGCCGACACCAGGTCGTGAATCCGCAGCCCCCGGGGATGAGGCACCGGATTCCGGCTCCAATCCAGGAGCTGCCGCCGCTCCGCCGCGGGCAGCAGAGGGAGGTCGGACAGGCGGACGTCGGGCAGCTCCACGGCCCCGGCGAGGAG
This sequence comes from Thermoanaerobaculia bacterium, assembly GCA_035996875.1. Classification (GTDB taxonomy): domain Bacteria; phylum Acidobacteriota; class Thermoanaerobaculia; order Multivoradales; family UBA5704; genus DATARR01. The sequence continues at coordinate 137,558 of DASYJD010000104.1, read as the reverse complement.
GGTCGCGAAGCGCTCCACGAAACGGCTGGCCGTGGCGTCGTCGAACAGGTCGCGGTTGAACTCGAGAGTGCCGCCGCTTTCGCCCAGGTAGAGGGTCAGGTCGAACTTGGCGGCAGGAATCTCCACGTCGAGCACGTCCGCGGCGATCCCCGGCAGCTCGATCGCGGTCATCGCGGTCGTCGCGCCGCGCAGCACCAGCATCACCTGGAAGAGCGGTGTGCGCCCCGCCAGCCGCTCCGGCGCCAACTCCTCCACCAATCTCTCGAAGGGGAGGTCCTGGTGCCTGTAGGCCTCCAGGGTTGCGGCGCGCGCGCGGCAGGCGATCTCGGCGAACGACGGGTCGCCCCCGAGGTCGAGACGCAGGGCCAAGGTGTTGGTGAAAAAGCCGATGAGCCCCTCGATCTCCAGTCGGTTGCGGTTGGCGATGGGCGAGCCCACCACCAGGTCTGACTGTCCGGTGTGGCGGGCCAGCAGGGCGTCGAAGGCGGCGAGGAGTGCCATGAAGGGGGTCCACCCCTCGCGCCGGCCCTGGGCCCTCAGCTCGGCAAACAGTGCCTCCGGGAGGGTGAAGGGAATCTGCCCGGCGCGCCACGTGGGCACGGCCGTCCGCGGCCGATCCGCCGGCAGCTCCAGCGATTCCGGGGCGCCGGCCAGTACCTGCCGCCAGTGGGCGAGCTCCCCCGCCAGCACCTCGCCGGCCATCCATTTCGTTTGCCAGACCGCGAAGTCGGCATATTGCACCGGCAAAGGCGGCAGGGCTTCGCCCCGATAGAGCGCCGCCAGCTCGCGCAGCACGATCTCCAGCGACCAGGCGTCGGAGACGATGTGGTGCATGGCGACGGCCAGCAGATGGTCTTCGGAGCCAAGATGAATCAGAGCCGTACGGGCGAGCGGTCCGGCGGCGAGGTCGAACGGCCGCCGCGCCTCCGCCGCCAGCAGTCGACCGGCCTCGGCTTCGCGCCGGTCCTCGGGCAGAGCGGACAGGTCGATGCGGGGCAATGCCACGGGCGACGGATCGAGGATCACTTGGCGCGGCTCGGGGGAGACATCCCGAAAGACGGTGCGCAGCGACTCGTGGCGCCGGGCAATCTCCGACAGCGCCGCGGCCAGCGCAACGGGCTCCAGGGGACCGCGCAGGCGCAGGGCCCCGGGGACGTTGTAGGCGGGGCTCTCGGGCTCCAGCCGGTGGAGGAACCAGAGCCGCCGTTGCGAGTAGGAGAGGGGCATGCCCTCCGGGTCCCGCGGCACGGGGATGATTTCCGGGATGGCGGTTTCTCTCTGGACCCCAGACAGACGCCGCGCGAGGGCCGTGGGAGTGGGCGCCTCGAACAACAGGCTCAACGGCACGTCGACGCCGAAAACGCCCCGCACTCGCGACGCGAGCCGGGTGGCGAGCAGCGAATGGCCGCCGAGGTCGAAGAAGTCGGCGTCAGGCCCAACCCTCTCGACTCCCAGCACGTCCGCCCACAGCCCTGCCAGCAGCTCCTCGGCGGCCGAGAGAGGAGTCCCCATAGTTACGGGCACCCCTTCAGGCTTCGGCAGCGCGCGCCGGTCGAGCTTGCCGGTGCCCGTCAGCGGCAGGGAGTCCAGCCGCACGATCTGGGAGGGCACCATGGTTTCCGGCAGGCTACGGCGCAGGAACTCCCGCAGCGCGGCCGGCGCGATCTCCTGCTCTGCCACGACCCAGGCCACGAGCCGCTCACCGGCAGTGTCCGCCGCCACGGCCGCGGCCTTCACGTGCGGATGGCGGGCGAGGGCGGCCTCCACTTCTGCCGGCTCGATGCGCACGCCCCGCACCTTGACCTGCTGGTCGGCCCGGCCGAGGAACTCCAGGGTGCCGTCCGGCAGCCGGCGCGCGAGGTCGCCCGTGTCGTAAAGGCGCTCGCCTTCCCCCTTGGGGTCGGGGACGAAGCGCTCCGCCGTGAGGTCCGGCCGGCCCAGATAGCCTTGGGCCACGCCTGGGCCGCCCACGTGGAGCCGCCCGGCGACGCCCATGGGAACGTCCTGCCCCCGGGCGTCCAGCAGGTGAATGCGGGCGTTGCCAATGGGCCGCCCGATCGGCACCTTGTCTCCGGGGACGCAGACCCAACGGGTGGTATCGATCGAGATCTCGGTGGGACCGTACTGGTTGTCGAGCGGCACGCCCGGCAGACGCTCCAGGAAGCGGTCCCTCAGCTCGGGAGTCAGCACCTCGCCGCCGGAGAAGACCTGGCGCAGCGCATAGCAGCTCTCGACCCCCGCCTCGCGCAGGAAGGCCGCCAGCAGGGTGGGCACGAAATGGATGACGGTGACGCCGTGACGGGCGATCGTCTCCGCGAGGTAGGCGGCGTCCTGGTGACCGTCCGGACGGGCGATCACCAGCCGCGCACCGGCCAGCAGCGGCGCGAACACCTCCCAGATCGAGAAGTCGAAGTTGAACGACGCCTTGAACAGCAGGGTGTCCGCCGCCGTGAGCCGGTACGTCTCCTGCGCCCAGAGGAGCCGGTTGACGAGCCCGCGGTGAGGCAGCATCACGCCCTTGGGGCGTCCCGTGGAGCCGGAGGTGTAGAGGACGCAGGCGAGATTGTCCAAGTTCGCCGGGTGCGCACGCGGACCGCCGGCCTCCCCGTCGCCGCCCTCTTCGAAGATCACCGTCGAAATGTCGGGCAGACGGTCGCGCAGCTCGGCGCGGGTGAGCACCACCGCCGCTCCCGCGTCCTCCAGCAGCAGGGCCAGGCGCTCGGCCGGGTATCCAGGATCGAGCGGCAGCCAGGCGCCCCCCGCTTCGAGGATGGCCAGCATGCCGATCACCATCTCCGGCGAGCGCTCGATGCACAGGCCCACCACCGCCTCCGGCCCCACGCCCGCGCGCCGCAGCCGGCCGGCGAGGGCCGTGGACCGGGCCCTCAGCTCGCCATAGGAGAGGACCGACCCGTCCGTCACCAGCGCCGGAAGGTCCGGCGTCCGCACCGCCTGGGCGGCCACCAGCTCGTGGAGGCAGAGATCCCGAGGGTAGGTCGCCGCCGTGTCGTTCCACTCGCCCGCCAGCTGCCAGCCCTCGGCCGGCGAGAGGAGGGGGAGCTCGGAGACCCGCCGCCCGGGATCGGCCGCCGCCGCTGCCAGCAGGGTCCGGTAGTGGCCGGCCATGCGCTCGATCGTCACCGCTTCGAAAAGCGAGGTGCGGTACTCCAGGGCGCCCGTCACGCCGCTCTCCAGCTCGTGCAGGGAGAGGGTGAGGTCGAGCTTGGCCGCCGTCGTCTCGTAGTCGACGAAGGCGGCCTCCAGCCCCGGCAGGCGCAGCGCCTCGCCCGGCGTGCTCAGCAGCGAGAGCATGGCCTGGAAGATCGGGGTCCGGGCGGCGTCGCGGGCCGGTTGCAGCTCCTCCACCACGCGCTCGAACGGCACGTCCTCGTTGTCCTGCGCCTCGCGCACCTTGTCGCGCACCCGCCGCACCAGCTCGCCGAAGCCCGGATCTCCCGCCAGCGGCGCCCGCAGCGCCAGGGTGCTGACGAAGAAGCCGATCAGCTCTTCGAGCTCGGGACGGCCGCGGCCCGCCGAGGCGATTCCCACCGCGAAGTCGTCCTGGCCGGCCCAGCGGGCGAGCAGGACGTAGAAGCCGCCGAGGAGAACGGAGAACAGGGTCGTTCCCTCGCTTCGCGCCCGCTCCCGCAGGCCCTCCGTCAGCTCCGGCGACAGGTCCAGACGCCGGGTCGATCCCGCGGGATCCAGGGCCGCCGGCCGCGGCTTGTCCGCCGGCAGCTCCAAAGCGGGGGCGCCCTCCAGCTCGCCGCGCCAGTAGGCGAGCTGCGCGTCGAGGAGGGGCCCGGCCAGGGACTGCCGCTGCCAGAGCGCCCAGTCGGCGTAGCGCAAGGGCAACGGCGGCAGGTGCGGCGACACCTGGGAGCCGTAGACCGCTCCCAGATCCCGGAGGAGGATCTGCAACGACCAGCCGTCCGCCGCGATGTGATGCACCGTGATCACCAGCACGTGCTCGGCCGCGCCCAGCCGCAGGAGAAGGAAGCGCGCGACTGGTCCCCGCTGGAGATCGAAGGGGCGCGCCACCTCAGCGCGGATGATCTCCGAGATCTCCGGGAGGGGGTCCGGATCGAGCCGCGGCAACGGCACCGGCCCCGGAGACGGCTGGACGATCTGGAACGGCTCGCCGTCCTCCTCCGCGTACACGGTGCGCAGCGGCTCGTGCCGGCGGATCACCTCGCCCAGGCTGGCCGCGAGCCGGTCTTCGTCGAGTGACCCGGTGAGGCGCAGGGCCAAGCCCACGTTGTAGGCCGCGCTCCCCGGCTCCAGCCGGTCGAGCAGCCAGAGGCGCTGCTGGGCCATTGAGAGCGGGTAGGGACCCGCGGCCGGCGCGGACGGGATCGGCGAGGGAGCCGAGAGGGCGGTCGCCGGCCGGACGCCGGCCAGCCACTCCGCCAACCCCGCCACGGTCGGCGCCTGGAACAGCGCTGCCACGGGCACCTCGACGCCGAAGGCCTCGGACGTACGGAAGGCCGCCCGCACGGCCAGCAGCGAGTGGCCGCCCAGCGCGAAGAAGTCGTCGTGGACGCCCAGGGCCTCCAGGCCGAGCACATCGCGCCAGACCGCGGCGAGCTTCTCCTCCGCCGGATTGCGCGGCGCCACCTTCCCAGAGGTCCCCGCCGGCACGGACCGCTCCGGCGCCGGCAAGGCCCGGCGGTCCACCTTGCCGTTGGGGGAGAGGGGGAGCGCCGGCAGGACCATCCAGGCCGTGGGGACCATGAGCCCGGGCAGGAGGCTGCGCAGGAAGCCGGCGAGCTCCGCCGGCAGATGATCCTTTTCCGCGCCGGCGTCCTCGGGCTTCTCGGGAACCACGTAGCCCACCAGGCGCGCTCCTCCGGGGCCGTCCGAGCGCAGGGCGGCCACCGCCTGCCGCACCGCCGGGTGGCTCTCCAGGGCCGCCTCGATCTCCCCCAGCTCCATGCGGACGCCGTGCAGCTTCACCTGGTGGTCGAGCCGGCCCAGGAAGTCGAGCTGGCCGTCCGGCAGCAGACGCGCCCGGTCGCCGGTGCGGTACAGCCGGGAGCCGGCCTGTTCGGGAGATGCGGACGGGTCGGGGACGAACCGCTCCGCCGTCAGGTCCGGTTTTCCGAGATAGCCGCGGGCCAGGCCGGCGCCCCCCAGGAACAGCTCGCCGGGGGCGCCCACGGGCAGCGCCTCGCCGCGCCGGCCCAACACCCGGGCCCGGCGGTTGGCGAGCGGCCGGCCGATGGTGACCAGGGCCGCTCCCCGCGGCACCACCGTCCAGGTCGAATACGTCGTGTCCTCGCTGGGACCATAGAGGTTGACGACGCGCTCGACCTGGGGGTGGGCGTAGAGGCGCGCGACGAGATCCGCCTTGAGCGCCTCGCCCGCCAGGTTGACCGTGCGCAGCCCGGCCGGCAGGGGCCGCTCCACCATCTCGGCCAGGGGCGAGGGGACGGCAGTGACCAGCGTCACCTCGGAGATTGCCGTGAGCTGGGGGAGCCCGACGATGCTCGGGGCCAGGATCACCCGGCCGCCCGTGGCGAGGGGCACGAAGAACTCGAAGATCGAGAGGTCGAAGCAGACCGAGGTCGCAGCCAGCACTCCCTCGAGATCCGCGCGCGGGAAAGCGTCCAGAGCCCAGTGTACGAGGGCGACGGCGCTCCGGTGTGCGATCCCCACCCCCTTGGGCCGGCCGGTCGAGCCTGAGGTGTAGATCACATAGGCGAGGTTGTCCTCGGTCGATCTCATTCCCGCCGCCCAGGAAGCAGGGATGGGGTCGCCCGCAAGGAGATCGGTGAGGACCGTGGGGCCGTCGAAGAAGGCGAAACGGCCAGCCAGAGCCGGCTCGGTGACCAGCAGCTCCGCCCCCGAGTCCGCGAGCATCAGCTCCAGCCGCTCCTGGGGATAGGCGGGATCGAGAGGCACGTAGGCGGCGCCCGCCTGGAGGATGCCCAGGATCGCCGCCACCAGGTCCGGCGTGCGCTCCAGGCAGAGGCCGACGCGCGTCTCGGGGCCCACGCTCAGGCCCCGGAGATACCCGGAGAGGCGCGCCGCGCGCGCCATCAGCTCGCGGTAGGTGATGCGCTCCCACTCGCCCACCACCGCCACGGCGTCCGGAGTGCGCGCCGCCTGCGCAGCCACGAGATCGTGGAGGCACAGGTTCCCAGGAAGATCTGCGGCGGTGTCGTTCCACTCGGCGACCGCCTGCTGAAGCTCGGCGGCGGTCAGGAGGGGAAGCGCAGACAGCCGGAGTGACGGATCGGCCGCCGCAGCGCCCGCCAGGAGGATCTGCCAGTGGCCGAGCAGGCGATCGATCGTCGCCGGCTCGAAGAGGACGGTGGAATATTCGGCCAGGACGTCCCAACCGCCGTCCGTTCGAGGGGAAACCGCGACCAGGAGATCGAGCTTGGCCGTGCCGCTGTGGCGCCGCACCGGCTCCAGGACGAGCCCTGCCGTCCGGCGCGCCGGCAGGGACTCTTCCACGACGAACATGACTTGAAAGAGAGGGCTCTGCGCCAGGCCGCGGCTCGGCTGCAGCTCCTCGACCAGGCGCTCGAAAGGGAGATCCTGGTGAGCGTAGGCGCCCAGGGCGGCCTCCCTCGCCCGCGTCAACAGCTCGTGCAGCGTCGGATCGTCCCCCACCCGCGCGTCGAGCACCAGCGTATTGACGAACAGGCCGATCAACCGCTCCACCTCGGGCCGCCGGCGGTTGGCGACAGGCGTGCCGACGGAGACCGCCACCTCACCGGTGAGCCGCGACAGCAGGATCTGGAAGGCGCCTAGGAGCGCCATGAACAGCGTCACCCCCTCGCGCCGGGCGAGGTGCTCGACGGCTTCCACCGTCTCCGCCGGCAGTGAGAGCGCACGCACGGCGCCGCGCGAATCGCGCACCGCCGGCCGCGGCCGGTCGGCCGGCAATTCCAGCACCGGCAGGCCCACGAGACGCCCGCGCCAGTAGGCGAGCTGCCGCTCCAGCACCTCTCCCGCCATCCCCTCCGCCTGCCAGGCCGCGTAGTCGGCGTACTGGACCGGAAGAGGCGGAAGCGCCGCCTCGCCGCCGTAGAGAGCCGTCAGCTCGTCCAGGAACAGCGCCAGCGACCAGCCGTCCGACACGATGTGATGGAAGGTGACGAGCAGCCGGTGCTCCTCCGCTCCCAGACGCAGCAGAAGGCCGCGGCAGAGAGGGCCGCGAGCGAGATCGAAGGGGCGCGCCGCCTCGGCGACCGCCTGCCTCTCCGTCTCGGCGTCCCGCAGAGCCGCCGGCAGCCCGGACAGGTCGATCCAGGGGAGCGCTGCCCTCAGAGCCGGCTCGACTCGCTGGATCGGCTCCCCGTCCCGCATGGGAAAGATCGTGCGCAGGGCCTCGTGCCGCCTCAGGACCTCGTTCCAGGCGGTGCTCAGGGCGGCCGTGTCGAGAGGACCCGCCAGCCGGACCTCGCCCGGCACGTTGTAGAGAGCCGTGCCCGGGTCGAGCTGCTCCAGGAACCACAGCCGGCGCTGGCCGAAGGAGAGGGGCAGCGCCTCTCCCGGACCGCGCGGAACGGGTCGAATGGGCGTCGCCGCCTTTTCCGGCGATAGTCTCGCGATCTGCTCCGCCAGCCGCGCCACCGTGGGCGCCTGGAAGATGGCGGAGAGCGGCAGCTCGACGCCGAAGACGCGGGCCACCCGGGCCACCAGCCTCGTCGCGAGGAGCGAATGGCCGCCGAGGGCGAAGAAGTCGTCGTGAATGCCCACCCGCTCGCGCCCCAGGAGACCGGCCCAGAGCCCTGCCAGCAGCTCCTCGTCCGGAGTCCGTGGCGCCTCCTCGCCCGCCGCCTCCAGCGACCCGGCCCCCGCGGTCAGGAGAGCCAGGGCCGCGCGGTCCACCTTGTCGTTGACATTCAGCGGCAGCGCGTCGAGGGCCACCCAGGCCGCCGGGATCATGGCGTCCGGCAAGCGGTCGCGAAGAAAGCCGTGCAGATCCACCGGCAATCCGGGCGCCACGAAGGCCACCAGCCGGCGCTCACCGCCGAGCTCGTCCGAGGCCAGAGCCAGCACCGCGGCTTCGCGCACCTCAGGGTGCTCCCGCAGCACGGCCTCGATCTCGCCAGGCTCGACGCGGACGCCGCGGATTTTCACCTGGTCGTCCAGCCGGCCGAGGAATTCGAGAGCCCCGTCCGGCCGACGCCGCACCAGGTCGCCCGTACGGTAGAGCCGGGCTCCCGGAGCGCCGAACGAGTCGGGGACGAAGCTCCTGGCCGTGAGGTCCGGCCGGCCCAGGTAGCCGCGGGCCAGCAGGCCGCCCAGGCACAGCTCGCCGGGCAGCCCGACCGGCTGCGGGTTGCCGTGGCGGTCGAGCACGCGGGCCACGCGCCCCGGCAGAGCGCGGCCGATGGGCACCGGCCCCGCCTCGCCATCCTCCGGCCGCACCGCGTGGAGCGTCGCCGAGATGACCGCCTCGGTCGGGCCGTAGCAGTTGAGCAGTGGTATGCGGGCCAGAGCCGTCCGGCTCCAGCGGCGGACGGTCTCGGCCCGCAGCTCCTCGCCGTAGGTGTCGAGCAGCCGCAGGCCGGGGGGAATCGCGGAGAGACCCGCATCGTCCACGTCCTGCACCCAGCGGCTGAAATAGGCCGCGGGGAGGTCGGCGACGGTCACCCCGAGCGCCGTGATCCGCTCCGCCAGCTCGCGGAGGCCCCACAGGTCCGGGCCGCGCAGCACCAGGGTGGCCCCGGCGAGGAGCGTCGAGAAGATCTCCTCCACCGCGGCGTCGAAGCCGGCCGAGGGGAACTGCAACACCCGGTCGGCCGTCGTCATCCGATAGGCGCTCCCCCAGGTCAGGCAGTGCTCGACGGCGGCGGCGTGAGTGACGCCCACGCCCTTGGGGCGGCCCGTCGAGCCCGAGGTATAGATCACGTAGGCGAGGTGCTCAGGCAAGGCTTGGGATGGGACCGCCCGATCTGACGACGCTTCAAGGGCGTCCAGGAAGACGATCGGCGCTTCCGTCTCCGGCAGGCGCCCGGCCACTCGGCGCTGGGTGACCACCGCCGCCGCCCGCGCGTCTTCGAGGATGAAGCCGAGCCGGGACACGGAGGAGTCCGGGTCGAGCGGAAGGTAGACGCCTCCCGCCGCCAGGATGCCCAGGGCGCCGATCACCAAGTCAGCCGAGCGCTCGACGCAGAGGGCCACGGGCATCTCCGGCCCCACTCCCAGCCGTTGCAGATGGCGGGCCAGTTCCCCGGCCCGCGACATCAGCTCGCCGTAGGTCAGCTCCGTGCCGGCCGCCCCCTCCGCCACCACCGCCAGGGCATCCGGCGACTTCGCCGCCCGCTCCGCCACCCGCTCGTGCAGGAGACCCGCCGGAGCGGTGACCACCGCCGGAGCGGACCAGTCGTGAAGCAGCTCGTCCTGCTCGGCCACGGTCAGCAGCGGCAAGTCCGAGAGCAGACGCTCCGGATCGGCAACCGCCCCTGCGAGCAGGGTCCGGAAGTGTCCCAGCATCCGCTCCGCCGTGGCGGCGTCGAAAAGGCCGGCATTGACCTCCAGCGACAGGCCGATTCCGCCCGACGGCAGCTCTGCCGCGCTCAGGGTGATCTCGAACTGCGCACGCCGCTCCGCCAGGCCGATCGACTCCAGCTCCAGCCCGCCCAGGCGGATGCGGGCGCCGGCCTCGCCGAGCGCGAAGGCCGGCAGGCCGGGGTCGTCGCCGGGACGCCCCCGCTGGAGGACGAGCATCGTCTGGAACAGGGGCGGCCGGGCTGAATCGCGCACGGGGCGCAGTCGCTCCGTCAGCAGGACCACTGGCAGGTCCGCGTGCTCCAGCGCCGCGAGCGCCGTCCGGCTCGCCTGCTCGATCAGGATGCCGAACGGCGGATCGCCCGCGAGGTCCGCCCGCAACGCCACCGGGTTGACGAAGTAACCCACGACGCCGGCCCACTCCGGGGCGCCGCGCCCGGCGGTGGGAGTGCCGACGGCGAAATCGTCCTGGCCCGAGTAGCGCCCGAGCTGGGCCTGGAACGCCGCGAGCAGCGCCGCGAAGAGGGTGGCGCCCCGCGCCGCCGCCAGGCCGCGCAAGGCTCCGGCGAGACCGGCGGGCAGCTCGGCCGTGCGGGAGAGGCCGCGCCAGGTCTGGACCGGCGGCCGGAGCCGGTCGGCGGGCAGGTCGAGGTCCCGCACGCCGTCCAGCGCCTGGTGCCAGAAGTCCCACAACCGCTCGCCTCGGTGCGCCAGGAGGTCCGCCTGCCAATGGACGAAGTCGGAGTACTGCAGGATTGCCGGCTCCAGGGGCTCCCCGGCGTACAGGGCTCCGAGCTCCCGGGCGGCCAGGGCCAGCGACCAGAAATCGCAGACCGCGTGGTGGACGGCGAGCAGCAGAACTCGCTCGCCGCCGGCCCGTTCGTAGACCCGCACCCTCAACGGTGAGCCCGCCGCGAGATCGAAGGGGCGCCAGGCCTCCTGACCGACGCGCGCCAGGAGCCCTTCCTCGCTCCACTCCCGCGCCCGCACCACGGCGAAATCCGGCGGCTGGCTGGGCTCGGCCCGCTGCAGAGGCTCGCCGTCCGCCTCCCGGATCGCCGTCCGCAACGCCTCGTGCCGCGCCGTCAGGGCGGCGAGGGCGCGCACCAACGAGGTCACGTCCAGGCCCGAACGCACCCGCGCCGCCACGGCCACGTTGATAGCCCCAGCCTCCGGCGCCAGCCGCTCCAGGAACCAGAGCGCCCGCTGGCCCGGAGACAGGGGCTGATCGCCCTGAAGAGACAGGGCCCGCGGCGGCGGCACGTCGGCGACCGGAGCCGTTTCCAGCTCCGCCAGCAGCGCGTCCGCCAGCTCCTCGATCCCCGCCCCGCGCAGCAGCTCGGCGAGCGGTATGGACAGGCCCAGAGAGGCCTCGACGCTCCCCTTGAGCTCGACGGCGGTCAGCGAGTCGAGCCCCAGGGACGTCAGGGCTTGACGATCCGTCACCGCCGCCGCGGGGAGGCCCAGCACGGCGGCGGCCCGCTCGCGCAGCCAGGCCACCAGCATGGGCCGGCGCTCGGCAGGTTCAAGGGCCGCGAGGCCGCCTCGCGATATCGCGAGAGCGAGCTCGGGCGTGGGCTCCGAGGAATCCCCCAGGGCGCTACGGCCCAGGACCGTCAGATCTCCCACCAGATATTGGCGCCGGCAGAGGCCGCGCTGCACCTTGCCGCTCGACGTCTTGGGCAGCGAGCCGGCACGCAGGAGGACCACCTCCCACACCATCACCTCGTGCTCCGCGGCCACCGCGCGACGCACAGCCTCCGCCACCTCCTCAAAACCGTCGCGGCGCCGTCGCTCCACTTCCAGGGCGATCACCAGCCGCTCCTCGCCGCCGGTCTCGATGGCAAAGGCGGCGGCATTCCCCGGCCGCAGATCCGGATGGCTGCTCTCCGCCGTCCGCTCGAGATCCTGCGGGTAGTGGTTGCGCCCGCGCAGGATGATGAGGTCTTTCAGCCGTCCGGTGACATACAGCTCGCCGTCGGCCACGAACCCGAGATCGCCCGTACGCAGGAACGGCCCGTCGCTCCCGGGTCCCGTCAAAAAGGCTTTGAAGTCTCGTGCCGTGGCCTCGGGATTGTGCCAGTAGCCTTGGGCGACGCTGGATCCGGCGATCCAGATCTCCCCCACCCGGCCCGGCGGGCACGCCACGCCCGTCTCCGGATCGGCCACCACGATCCTCTGGCCCATCCAAGGCCGGCCGGAGCTCACCAACGATCGCGCGTCCGGGACCTCCGGTGCCACGACCACGACGTCGTTGCGCTCCAAAGCCGCCGGCTCCACCCGCGCCACCCGCGGCCGCCGCCCCGAAAGGCCACCGGCGACGAACAGCGTCGCCTCGGCCAGGCCGTAGCAGGGATAGAAGGCCTCGGGGCGGAAGCCGGTGGGTGCGAAGGTCTCGGCGAAGCGCTCCAGCGTCTCGGCCCGCACCGGCTCGGCGCCGTTGAAGGCCACCCGCCAACTCGTGAGGTCGAGCCCGGCCAGCGCCTCCGGCGTCGCCTTGCGCACGCATAGCTCGTAGGCGAAGTTGGGGCCGCCGCTGGTCGTGCCGCGATACCGGTTGATCGCCTCCAGCCAACGCATTGGACGCTGGAGAAAGGCCACCGGGGACATCAGCACGCACCGGCCGCCGGCATGGAGGGGCTGGAGCACGGTGCCGATCAGCCCCATGTCGTGATAGAGCGGCAGCCAGCCCACCACCACCGAGCGTTCGTCCTGCTCGAAGGCAGCGCCGATCATCCGCTCGTTGTGCAACAGGTTGGCGTGGGTGACCTCGACTCCCTTGGGCTCTGCGGTCGAGCCCGAGGTGTACTGCAAGAAGGCGATCGACTCCGGGTCCGGCTCGGGGAGCTGCGTCCCCGGCAGGCTGCTCGCCAGGGCATCGGTCGCGATCCAGCGCACCGCCGCCAGCTCCGGCGCCACCGCCGTCAGACCCGCCAGTCCGCTCAAGGTCGCGGAGGTGGTGAGCGCCACCCGGGGCTCGGCGTCGCGGGCGATGGAGCGAAGGCGCGCCTGGGAGCGGTCGTGCGGGCGGGGCGGATAGGCGGGCACCGCCACCACTCCGGCGTAGAGGCAGCCGAAGAACGCGACGATGAAATCCAGGCCCGGCGGAAACAGCAGGAGCGCCCGGTCCCCCGGCGCCACCGCCTCGCGCAGGGCGGCGGCCACAGCCACGGCCCGGGCGTCCAGCTCGGCGTAAGTCAGCCGTCCCGCTTCCGTCTGGCCGTCTGCAAGGAAGGTGAACGCCACCTGGTTGGGACGCTCCTCCGCCCGGGCACGCAGCATCCCTGCCGGCGTGACGAAGTGAACGTCCGGCGAGACCGTGGGCTCGGTCAAGACGGGGTACCTGGGTCGGGTTGGACACTGCGTTTTTTCATCGGCTCGGTGGATCGCGATAGGGCAACGTCGGGGGCTCGCGAGCCCGTTGGAGGCGGCTCCCGGCAATTGGAGTCACACTCTCCAGACCCAACGTATAGTGCGCATATGGCATTCCACCGAGACAGTGGAAAACCGTGACACTACCGCGTCAACCGCCGGTGTCTTGGTCTTTCAGAGCCTTCCCGTCGAGCCACTGCTGCACCACCCGCAGGGCGTCCTGGCGGATCTCGTGCCCCATCTCGAATTCGCGGTAGGTGAGGGTGACGCCATAGGGGCGCAGAGCCTCGCGCGATTCCCGGGCCTTCTCCACGTCGATCCGGTCGTCCCGCGTGCCGTGGATCAGCAGCACCGGAAAGCCCTCCTGCTCCGGCACCTTCGGCAGAAGCGCGGCCAGCTCCGGCGGAAACCAGGTCGAGAGGGCCGCGAGGCCGGCGAAGCGCGACGGCTGGCGCAGTGCCAGCTCGTAGCCCATCACGCCGCCCTGGCTGAAGCCGGCCACCACCACTTTCTTCGGGTCAATGGGGTAGCGCTGAAGCGACTGATCGACGAACTCCCGCAACGCGTCGGCCCCGCGCTCGAAGGCTTCGACGTCGACCGGTCCATCCAGGCGAAGAGGAAACCAGCCATAGCCATACTGACCGTTGCCGAACGGCACGGCGACGCTCCCCTGAGGACAGAGGACGAGGACCTTCCCACCGTGCAGCAACGGGGCGAGACCCAGGAGGTCGTGAGCGCTGGCGCCCCAACCGTGAAGCAGGATAATCGCCGGGAATGGACCGTCACCGGCGGGGACGTGGGCGGTGTAGAGCAGGCTCATGGCGCGCCAAGGATACCGCGGTGCGCCGGCGCGAGGGGAGACACTACACCGTTCCCAGCTTCGTCGCTTCCAGGGCCCGCTCGATGCTCACCAGGTCGAGCTGGGCTCGCGCCAGGTTGCCCTGGTGCCGGTCGAGCACGAGGAGAAGGAAGTGATCCTCGTTCGTGCCCAGGCCGCGGGCCATGTAGTAGCGATCCGAGGTGGTGAGCAGAATTTCCTCCAGGGCCTCGGAGCCGCCCGTCTGCCGAACGGCGCGCCTTTGCTCGCGCAGCAGCTCGGCGACCGCCGCGGCCATCTCCGCTCCCAGCTCCAGCCTTTCGGAAAAGCTTCCCGAGTCGGCCACCGCGCCGGTTTCCGTATCCACCAGCACCAGCCCGAGCGCTCCCTTGATCGACCGGCCGCGCTTCAGCGCCTCGGCCATGGGGCCCAGGGTGTCCAGCTCCGGCCGCCGGCGCCGGCCCGGCCGGCTCTCGCCGGTGGCCGGCGGTGCCGCGATATAAGGCATCTGGCCGTTTTCGCGCTCGTCCTGGAGTCGCATTCCTTCCATGAGCAGGTAGCTCAGGCCGGCTCCGATCTCGGTCTCCACCGGCGGACAGACATCCAGGATCTCGATGTCGGCATCCTCCCAGGTGACGATCTCCAGAGCCGCCGCCTGGCCGGACAGCTCTCCCGTCGCGGCGCCTACCAGCCGGCCACCGCGGAAGAAGAGTCCCCCGGCCCGGCCCAGGGAGGTGATGGCGAGCGTGCACGTCTTGCGCTCAAGCTCCAGGAGCTGCAGGAAGGACGGCAGAGTGATGTTCTCCACCCGGCCCTTCACCCGCTGACCCAGCAGCTCTCTGATTTTGGCCTTCAGGACCGGCACGTTGAACGGCTTGGTGAAACACTCCATGGCGCCATCCAGACGGGCAGCCGTCTCGCTGCCGCCGAGGGCCGTCATGACGATCACCGGCAGACCGGCAAAGTTGCGCCGCAGGTGGGCCAGCAGCTCGAAGCCATCCATGTCTGGCATCCGCAGGTCGGTGAGCACCAGGTCGACCCGCTCGGATTCGAGGACGGTAATGGCTTCCAGACCGCTGGCCGCGGTGGCGACCTTGATACCGCGCCGCCGGTCGGTGAGACCTTCGGCCAGCGCGAATCGGACTGTGGGCTCGTCGTCGACTACCAGGACCGTCTTCATGGAAATCTGAGCTCCGCACCCCAAAGCCGGATTAGTATAGGGATACCACTAGAGACTTGGGTTCCGCAACGAACCGCCCGGCGAAGACTTGCCGACGGAGAGAAATTCATGAAACGACGACCGATCGCCCGCGTTGGACTTCTGCTCAACCTCCTGCTCCTGCCGGGAACGGCGAGGGCCCAGGGCAGCCCGCCACCGGCGCCGCCCGCGGCACCCGCGACAGGAGAGACCGTCTGGCACATCGTCCGCCCCGGGGAGACCCTGGAGCAGATCGCCACTCGGTACCTCGGCTCCGTCCAGCGCTGGAAGGAGCTGCATCAGCTCAATCCAACCATCGCGGACCCGAATCGCATCGAGCCCGGGCAGCGCATCCGGCTGCCGGCCTTGCGGCAGATCCTCCCCGCCGCCACCGTCAACCGGTTGTCGCGCCAGGTCGAGGATCAACCCTCTCCCATCTCCTGGACCGATGCCCGGCTGGGAGACGTCCTGGTGGAACGGGATGGCGTCCGCACGTTCCGCAAGTCCTCCGCCGAGCTCCGCTTCTTGGACGGCGCCCGCCTGACGGTGACGGAGGATTCCCTGATTTTCCTCCGCCGCTCGGGCACGACGCTCAAGGGCGTGGAACGGAAATCCATCGAGCTGATGTCCGGACAGGCCGAGCTCGACGCGCGTTCCAACACGCAGGCCGCCGCCGCACCGGAAGTGGAGATCGTCGTCGGCGCCTCGCGAACGACCTCCCGGTCCGACAAGTCCGGCGGCGCCCAGACCCGCGCCCGGAAGGCGGAGGAAGGCAGCGCCAAGGTGATGGTCTACGGCGGCGAGAGCGAGGTCGAAGCGGGCGGCGCCAAGGTCCAGGTGCCGCATGGGATGGGCACCTCCGTGGCTCCCACTGGACCGCCGTCGCCCCCCGAGAAGCTGCTGATGGCTCCCGCCGGCACCGACCCTGCCGCGGGCGCCGAGCGGGCCTGTTCGGACCCGCTCTTCTCCTGGCAGGCGGTGCCGGAAGCGGCCTCTTACACCGTCGAGATCTGCCGCGATCCGGGTTGTGCGGAGCTGGTCGAACGGCAGACCGGCGAAACGGCGCCACAGTGGCGCCCCGCGGCTCCCCTGCCGCTGGGCAGCTACTACTGGCGCGTCACGGCGCGCAGCCTCTCCGGCCTCGACGGCTATCCCAGCGAGGCCTCCCGCCTCGCCGTCACCGCCGACCGCACCGGGATGCAGGCGCCGACCGGCAGCCTGCAGATCGGCGGTCCCCAGGTGCGGGTGGGCGAGCGGCTGTTCACCTCCGCCGCGGCCACCGTCCAGGTGACCGCGGTGGGGCCGGATGGCACGCCGGCGCCTTCGCTGCCGGTGATCGGCGGCAAGGAGGCGACCGTCTGGCCGGACAGTTGGGCGGCCGGCGCGCACACCGCGGGCGCCGTCGTGGTCGACGGCTGCGGCCATCGCGTGCCCCTCGCCCCCGTGGCCTTCATCACCGACACCGAGCCGCCCGTCATCCATTGGCAGGTGGGCGATCAGAAATCGCTCTCCGACCGGCTCGCTCCCGACAGCGAGAGCGATCGCCGGCGCCTGCGCGGCCGGCGGGGACGGGGGGGCCGCCCGGCGACCGACGCCTGGCAGACGCTGGCCGGTGTGTGGCAGCTTCCCGTGCCCTGGGTGAGGGAGAAGCGGGGCGTCTATGCCCAATTTCCCGTGGAGATCAAGAGCGACCACCCCCAGGCCTTTCTCGCCGCACCGGACACCACCGTCTCCGCCGACGGCAAGAGCGACCGGCTCGACGAGCGCATCCTCTGGGTCGCAGCCGACGACGCCGGAGCCGGCGTCGACCGCCTGGTCTTGAGGAGCCGTATGGAGACCGACCGTGTCGTACTGGAGGTGGAGGCCGTCGACATGGTGGGCAACAGCAGCAAGAAGGAGATCGTCCTGCGCCGGCAGAGATAGACCCTCAAGAGTCCCCTTCACTGGGCCGCCAGCTGCGTCGTGGGCAGCCACTGCGCCTCCAGCGTGAGGCTCACCGGCGACTGCGGGACCTGTGGAATGGCGTCGTCGTAGTGCCAGCGGAAGGCGTGCTTGGCGTCGATGCGGTCGAGCTCCTCCGCCACCGCGGCGGCGTTCGAGGGGCGGCGGCCGGGATCGCGCTCGAGCAGCAAAATCACCAGCGTTTCGAGCTCGGAGGGAATTCCCGCCGTCCTGGCGCTGGGGGCTTTGAGGACGCCGAAGAGGGTGGACTGAATCATGTCCGGCACGTCGACGCCGCCGAACGGCTTGGCCCCGGTGAGGCTCTCGTAGAGGATCACTCCCAGCGCGAACAGGTCGCCGGCCCGGGTGTGGCCGG
Source organism: Thermoanaerobaculia bacterium (assembly GCA_035996875.1). Classification (GTDB taxonomy): domain Bacteria; phylum Acidobacteriota; class Thermoanaerobaculia; order Multivoradales; family UBA5704; genus DATARR01. The sequence continues at coordinate 120,383 of DASYJD010000104.1, read as the reverse complement.
CCCCCCGCAGGCTCTCGGGCGGCAGATAGCCCGGCGTGCCGAAGACCAGCCCCTCGGCGCGGCTCGCCGCGGCCACGAAGTCGGCGATACCGAAGTCCGTCACCTTGATCGAGCCGTCGCGCCCCAGCAGCACGTTGGCCGGCTTGACGTCGCGGTGCACGATGTCCCGGGCGTGGGCGGCGGCGAGGCCGTGGGCGATGGCCGCGCCGAGCGGCGCCACCTCCTGGGGGCTCAGCCGGCCGCGGCGCAGCAGCAGGTGCTCGAGGCTCACGCCGTCCACCAGCTCGAGGGCCATGAAGGCGCCGTCCGGCGCGTCCTCCACATCGTAGACGGCCACCACGTTGGGATGGCTGAAGCGGGCCGCCGTCACCGCCTCGCGCACGAGCTGAGTGATGAGCTGGGCGCGCTTGTCGGCCAGCAGGTCGACCCCCAGCCGCACGGTCTTCAACGCCACCGGCCGCTGCAGCTTGGGGTCCCAGCCCCGGAAGACGGTGCCCATGCCGCCCGTGGCGATGAACTCCACCACCTGGTAGCGGCCCAGGAACACGTCGCCCAGGGCCTCGCGCTCGGAGATGCCGCGGCGCAGGGCATCGAAGCTGCGGCGCAGGTCGTCAATCTCATTGCCGCTTGGCGGAGCCGAGCTGGCCTTTGCCAGCTCGCGCTGGGCGCGGGCGAGGTCGCGGATAGGGCGCACGATGGCGATCCAGGCTACCCCCGAAAGGGCCGCGATGAGCAGCAGGGCCGAGCCGAAAGCCAGAGCCGAGCGCCGGTTCAGCCGCGCCGCGACCGCCTCGGCCACCTGCGCCGGCTGGCGCGAGAGGACGACCCAGTCGGTCTCCGGCACGGGGGCGCTGGAGCCCAGAACCTCCCGGCCCCGCCGGTCGACGAAGCGGCCGGAGCCTCGGATCCGCCCCGAGAGGGCATTGGCCACCAGCACGGGAGGAAAAGCGCCGAGCGACGCGTCGCTGCTCAACAACAGGCGTCCGCCGGGGACTCCTCCGGGGAACGGGCCGGCCAGCGCCAGCACGGCCTCCTGCCCCAGATCCTCGGGGTGGAGCACCTCGTCGAGCAGCGAGCCTTCGCAGACCAGCCGCACGGCGCCCGCGCCCTGGGGCAGAGGCGCCGAGATCCGCACCACCGGCGGCCTGATGGCGGCGACGATCGACACCGGCTCCGGCCAGGGTCCGGCGAGCCCCGCTTCGGCCCGCCGCCGCGACCCTTCGTCTTTGAGCTGCACCCGCATCACCGTTTCGCCGCGGTTGTTGACCACGGCCACCGCCTCGACGCCCAGGGAGGACCAGGTCTGGAGGCTCTGGACCAGAAGCTCCTGGGCCTCCGGAGTGTGAGGGTCGGCCAGTGCGCGGTTCCCCGCCAGGCCGCGAGCCAGAGCGAGCCGGGTGTCGAGAAACGCACCGACGCGGCCGGCAGCGGTCTGGGCCGCCAACGCATGGGTCTTGAGGACCTGATCCAGGAGGGCGTCGCGGTTGACGCCGACCAGCCCGAAGTACGAGATCACGAGCGGCAGCAAACCGACCGCGGCCAGGGCCAGCGCGACGCGCGCGAGGAGAGTGAACCGGAAGCGGGGCATGAGAGAACCTTACTTCGCGGCCGTCCGCAGCCGGTCCAGGATCTCTGCGACCTCGGCAACGGGCGGTGGCGGACCACCGTCGAGGTGGGCCTTCAGCAGGCACTCCAGGGTGCGGGCATGCTCCGTGACGCCGGGAAAGCCGAAAGTGGCACCCGCTCCCACCAGGGAATGGGCGAGACGATGGAAGTGTCTCAGGGGCTCGGCGGCCCAGTCCGCTTCCCGGGCGGCCGTGCCGGCATCCTCGACCTCCGTGAGGCGTTCGGGAAGGCGGCCGGCGAAATATCGGCGCAGCTCCTCCACTCCAGAATCGTCTTCCAAGTCGGCCACGTTCGGCCTCAGGGCAGGGAGGACCAGATCTCGCGGACCGTCGCCGCGAGGGCCATGGGATCGAAAGGCTTGGCGATCACCTCCGCCGCCCCCATCTCCCGATAGAGGACCACCTCCTGCGCCTGAACCCGGGCGGTCATGAAAACCACCGGCGTGGTCTCGCCGGCCGGCAGCCGCCGCAGGGCCTTCAGCGTCGCGGGCCCGTCCATGCCCGGCATCATCACGTCGAGGAGGACGAGATCGGGAGCGAACTCTTCGAAGCGGGAGAGCGCCTCACGGCCGGTGCCGCAGGCCAGGACACGGAATCCACCCAGAGACTCCAAAGCCATGGTCGCGATCACCTGGATGTCGGGATCGTCCTCGACGAAAAGAATGCGTTGCAGCGCCGGTCGTTCCATAATCCCCGCGAAGCTCCAGCCAGAGTCCAAAGGGACGGGACTTGTCCGGGCTGGTCGTTGCTCTGTAGTGGCTCTCCAAGGCCTCTCGGAGTCTGGGGAACCAAGATTACGGCCCACATTACAGGAAGGCTCGTACTGAGATAGTATGGCCCGGCTGACGGAAGGCACAAACCTTGACCGAAAAGTCATCCGCTTTCGACGAGCGGTCGTCCCGCCGAATTCTCACCGTGGAAGACGATCCCGACCTGCTCCGCCTCATCCGGCGCGAGTTGGAGGGGGCCGGCTTCGAGGTCTGGGCCTGCCCGGCGGCCGAGGAGGCGCTGGAGGTCGTGGCCAAGCGGGGCCTCCCGCATCTGGCCCTGGTGGACATCCTGCTGCCCGGCATGGACGGTATGGCCTTCGCCCGCAAGCTCCACGAGTGGAGCGATCTGCCCATCGTCATGCTGACCTCGGTCGACGAGGAGGAGACGGTGGTAAAGGCCATCGAGTCGTTCGCCGAGGACTACATCCGCAAGCCGTTCAAGCCACGGGAGATGGTGGCGCGGGTGGAGCGGGTGTGCCGGCGGATGGGCGACTTCGCCTATACCCTGCAGCCGGTCATCCAGGTGGACGCTCACCTGGCCATCGACTTCGCCCACCAGAAGGCAGCGGTGGACGGCAAGGCCGTGCCGCTGACCTCCACCGAGACCAAGCTCCTCTACGTGCTCATGCGCAACGCTGGCCGGGTGGTGGCCACCGACTTCCTGCTGCGGCGCCTGTGGCCCTCGGACGAAGTGTTCGAAGACACATTGCGCGTCCACGTCCACCGCCTGAGGTCGAAGATCGAGCCCGAGCCTGGCCGTCCCCGCTACGTCGTCACCGAGCGCGGCACCGGTTATCGCTTCCCTCCCGTAACCTCTTAGAGGTTCTGCTCTGGCTTGAGCAGCCGTTGCTCTGGCAACAGCAGTCGTCGCCATCTGGGGTGCAGACCTGAATTAGGAGCCATTGACCCGTCTCGCCGGCCATGGCGTCGGCGTCCTTGCCGCCAGCACCGAGCGGATCGTCTCCAGCAGCTCCCGGTTCGAGGTCTGAGATTTGACCAGCACCGAGGCGGCGCGGCCGGCGACTTCGCCGTCCACCTCGTGGGCCGAGAAAATCAGCACGGGTGTGGGCGGCGTGAGATTGCCCAGCAGCGTCAGGAGATCCAGACCCGAGCCGTCCGGCAGGGCGAGGTCCAGGATCACCAGGTCGAAGTGCCTCTGGACCAGGCAGCGCCGGGCTTCCGCCAGCGTGGAGGCCGCCTCCACCTCGGTCTCCCCGGCGATGATGGCGGCCACCACCCGTTGCAGGTCGGGGTCGTCCTCGACGTGCAGAATGCGGGCCTTGCCGGCCTGGGCGCCCCGCACCGCCCGCCGCACGGCCCCCAGGAGCAGGCTTTCGTCGATCGGTTTGGCGAGCCAGTCCACCACTCCCAGGGCGCCGCCGTTGAGCTCCGTCTGTCCCTCTCTCGCGCGCACCGAGACCACCACGATAGGCAACCGGCTGGTGCCCGCCTCGGCCCGCAGCTCACGGATCAGCGAGATGCCGTCCTGGTCGGGAAGGGTGAGATCGATGGTCATGGCCGCGTAGCGCCGTTCGCGGACCATCCTCCGAGCCGTGACGGCGTTGATGGCCACGTCGGCACCGAAGCCCTCCCGCTCCAGCATGAGAGCGAGCAGATTGGCGATGTCGACGTCGTCTTCGCAGATCAGAATGCGGGGACCGCCGCTCGGCTGGGGCTCGGCGGCGGCGCCCCCCCACTCCGGCAACTCGAAGGCGAAGGTGGTGGCCACTCCCGGCTCGCTCACGAAGCTGATGCGCCCGCCGTGGCGTTCGACGATCGCCTTCGAAATGCTGAGACCCAGGCCTGTGCCGCCTTTCTCCCGAGTGGAGGAGATGTCCGCTTGGGCAAATTTCTCGAAGATGGAGGCCTGGAATTCCGGTGGGATCCCCTTGCCATGGTCCGTCACCGAGATCCGTACCCGGTTGCCGTTCCACCGTGCGGCAGCGATCTCGACCAGGCCGCCCCGAGGCGAGAACTTGCAGGCATTGGACAACAGATTGGTGATCACCTGCTGGAGGCGGTCAGCGTCGGCCCAGACCCTCAGACCCTCGACCGCCGAGACAATCCTCAGCTCCACCTCATAGGTCGTGGCATAACCCCGGTTGCTCTCCAGCGCTTGCTCGAGGAGCGGCATCAGCTCCAAGGGAGTGAAGCGGAATCCCATCTTGCCGGACTCGATCTTCTCGATGTCCAGGATGTCGTTGATCAGCCGCCCCAGCCGGTCGCTGTTCTTGGCGGCAATGTCCAGCAGGATCCGGGCTTTCTCCGGCAGCTCTCCGGAGACGCCACCGGCGAGCAGCCCCAGGGCGCCGCGGATGGAGGTCAAGGGCGTGCGGAGCTCATGGCTGACCACCGAGATGAAGTCATTCTTCATCTGCTCAACCTGCTTCTGCTGCTGGACGTCCCGGGCCACGGCGTAGATGAGCCGCCGCTCCGGCGCCGAGGTGGCGCGCCACGCCAACCAGCGGTAGGAGCCGTCCCGGGTCAGGTAGCGGTTTTCGAACTCCACCACGCCGACGCCGAGGCGCAACCGCTGCCGCTCGGTCTCGGTCAGCACCCGGTCGTCGGGATGGACGAACTCGAGGATCGGCCGTGACTTCATCTCCTCGAGGGTGTAGCCCAAAACCCTCTCCCACGCCGGATTGAGCTGCTTGAAATAGCCGTCGTAGCCGGCGATGCAGAGCATCTCGACGGACATGTCGAAAAACCTGTCGCGCTCCTGCTCGGCTTGGGCCCGGTCATCGATCTCCGCTTGCAGGGCGGCGTTGGTACGGGCGAGCTCGGCAGCGTGACGCTTGCGCACCTCCTCTTCCCGTAAGCGCTCGGTGACGTCCAGAGCATGGCCCAGAACATACGGCGCCGCAGCCTCTGACGTCACGAGATGGTTGCGATACATCCAGATCCGCTCCGTGCCATCCCGAACCAGGAGCCGCATCAGTCCCTCGATCGGTTGACCGGTCCGCAAGCGATCCAGATAGTCTCCGAAATAGCCCCTGGCGGACGGCGCCAGCAGGTCGCGCAGGTTCCTGCCCTCCAGCTCCCCGGTCGCGTAACCCAGAGCCCGGGCGGCGGCCGGATTGACCATCAGCAGGCAACCTTCGGAATCGTGAGTACAGATCAGGCCGAAGCTCTCGGCCACCAGATTCCGGTAGTGGCTCTCGCGGGCGCGCAGCGAGCGGGTCGTCCGCAGGACGATGACGCACGCCAGGAGAGCCGAGAGCGTGATGGCCACGGCCACCACAACCAGCCAGGCGACCTCAACCCGAGCCATCGTTCCACTCGTTCGATTGCAATGCGCGCATTCTCCCTCTGGTGGATCGGTCAATCCTGACGGATTGGGGGGGGCGCTGGCAAGACGGGGCAGCCGCTGCTGGAAAAAGACTCACCAAAAACAAGTGGCGCAGGCCGACGCCGAGGGGAGCTGGACGCCGGCCTGCGAGTGCCAACCAGGGTAGGGGGACCCCGGCTCTCGTCGAACGTTGCCCTTTATGCCGCGACCGCCACCGCTTCGACCGCCACTTCGACCTCCTCGAAGCGGCAGCTGAAGTGGCGCAGCACCTTGGGCGCGAACGTCATGTGCAGGCCCTTGAGGGTGTTGCGTTGCGCGCGGATGTCCTCCAGCACGCCGGCCACGTACTCCAGGTGCGAGTTGGTGAAGACGCGCCGCGGCACCGCCAGCCGAATGAGCTCCATGGGCGCCGGGATCAGCTCACCGGTCGCCGGGTCGTCCTTGCCGAACATGACACTGCCGATCTCCACGCCACGGATGCCGCCTTCCCGGTAGAGGGCCACGGACAGTGCCTGGGCCGGGAACTGGTGCTGGGGAATGTGGGGCAGAAGCTTCTGGGCGTCGATGTAGACCGCGTGGCCGCCCGTCGGCTGCATGATCGGGATGCCGGCCGCCGTCAGCATGGCGCCGAACTGCTCCACCTGGCTGACGCGGAAGCGCAGATAGTTCTCGTCCAGCACCTCGCGCAGGCCGCGGGAGACCGCTTCGAGATCACGTCCGGCGAGACCGCCGTAAGTGGGGAAACCCTCGATGACGATCAGCTTCTGCTTCAGCACCTCGAGGAGGTCCTCGTTGCGGGTGGCGAGGAAGCCGCCGATGTTCGCCAAGCCGTCCTTCTTGGCGCTCATGGTGCAGCCGTCGGCGAAGCTGAAGATCTCGCGCACGATCTCGGCCACCGAGCGGTGCCCCTGCCCGGGCTCGCGCAGCTTGATGAACCAGGCGTTCTCGGCGAACCGGCAGGCGTCGAGGTAGAAGGGAATACCGAACTCGCGGCACAGCTCCGACACCGCCCGGATGTTGGCGAGCGACACCGGCTGGCCGCCGCCGGAGTTGTTGGTCAGCGTCAGCATGCAGGCCGGGATGTCCTCACCGCGCTCCTCGAAGAGCTGGACCAGGCGGACGAGGTCCATGTTGCCCTTGAAGGGATGGGGGTTCTGAGGGTCCCGCGCCTCGGCGATCACGAGGTCCAGGGCAGTGCCGCCGTTGACCTCGATATTCGCCCGGGTGGTGTCGAAGTGGCAGTTGTTGGGAATGACCATCCCCGGACGGGTGAGCAGAGTCGAGAAGAGGAGGTTTTCGGCGACCCGGCCCTGGTGGACGGGCAGGAAATGGTCGAAGCCGAAGACGTCCTTGATGGTTTCCTGCAGGTGGAAGAAGTTGCGGGCTCCCGCATAAGCCTCGTCCCCTTGCATCATGCCCGCCCACTGATTGTCGGACATGGCCGAGGTTCCCGAGTCGGTGAACAGGTCGATGAAGACCGCTTCCGAAGGGATCTGGAAGAGGCTGAATCCGCCCTTCACCAGGAGGCGCTCGCGCTCATCCTTCGGCAGGAGCTGAATCTTTTCGACGACTTTGATACGCCAGGGCTCAGGCAGGGCTCTGCTCATTGACTTCTCCCCCCATAAAAGGCCGCCGGAGAGGCGGCAAAAGTAAAAAACTGCATGACCGTCGCTTCGAAAGCTGCTTCGATGACGTCGGCTTGTATCGTAAGTGCTCGTGACCCCGTAAAGCGGGACAAGAGGGGGAAAAGTTTTTCGGGGAAGGGGGACAGGGCGGTTTCCGGGGGGTAGGCGGCGGTCACTCTATAATGGCTCCCCATGGGGATAACTCCAGCCGAGGAAGCCGCTATCCGTCCGGATCGTCGCCCCGAAGCCCGTTCCTTCTCGATTGAGGATCTTCTCGGCGAGATCCGGAGCGGGCGCATCCGCGTTCCACCGTTTCAGCGAGGCCTGCGCTGGACGGACGACGACCGGCTCAACCTCTTCGACAGTATCTACCGGGGTTTTCCGATCGGCGCCCTACTGTTCTGGAGACGGCCGGCCGAGGCGGGGAGGGTCGAGATTGGCCGATTGATTATCGACGCCGAGTTGCGGTCCGATGCATTGTGGGTCGTTGATGGGCAGCAGCGGGTCACGACTCTCGCCGACGTGCTGATCGCCGGCCCTGGGCCCGACCCTGAAGGGCGGACGATACGCTTCGATCTCGAAGAGCCCAGGTTTGCTTATGGCACGGCTACTCAGAAAGCATCGCCACGCTGGATTCCTCTAAGTGAGGTCCACGACTCCGTTCGCCTTCTTGCCTGGGCCCACGAGCAGAGACTCGCCGGAAGGGCTCTATCTCTGGCCCTCGACCTGGGCAAGCGACTACGTGAAACTCAGGTACCGGCCTATATCGTCGATGGTGCGGATGAACAGGTTCTCCGCCAAATTTTCGACCGCACGAATTCAAGCGGTAAGCCGCTGAAGGCTCATGAGGTCTTCGACGCCCTGCACGGCGCTCAGACATCTGCCGAGCCCTCTTCTCTTCGCGAGATCGCCCGTGCGCTTGGTGGATTTGGCTTCGGTCGCATTGCCGAGGATCTGGTGCTGCGTTCACTCCTGGCCGTGCGCCGCAAGGACCCAGGTCGCGACTTCCGGCAGATCGCCAACGAAGACATGCCGGCAGCTCTGGCCGAGACGATATCCGCGCTGGGGCAAGCCGTGATTTTTGTCAGGAATACAGCGCAGTTTCCTCATATCGAGCTCCTCCCGTACAAGCTGCCGCTGGCCACGCTTGCCCTCTTTTTCCACGAGCATGCAGATCCCAGCCCACGGACCCGGCGCCTCCTTACCCGGTGGCTCTGGCGAGGCGCCATCAGCGGTTCCCATAGCGGGAACACCGTGGCTCTGAGGCGCACACTCAATGCGATCGTGCCGGAGAGCGAGGAGAGAGCCGTCCAGAACCTGCTAGCTGAGGCGGGCACGCGGCCCACGGAGCCGCTCGCCTTGCAGCCGTTCAATTTCCGGCATGCTCGAACCAAGCTGCAGCTCGTTGCGCTTGCCGCCCTCGGTCCACGGCATCTCGCCACAGGGGAGGAGCTCGACGTGGCGGAGCTCTGCGAGCAGGAGGACGGACCTGCCCTGCGGCTCTCCTCCAAGAACCGGACGCTGGAGGAAGGGGGGCTGGCGAACCGGATCCTCCATCCGCAGGTTGTGGGCTCGTCCCTTCGCCGGCAACTCGCGGTCGTCAGCGATGAAAAGACCCTGCGTTCGCACCTCGTGTCCACGGACTCCCAGCAGGCGCTACGGCAAGGCGATTTCGCTCAGTTCCTGCGCCTGCGGGAGAGCGACCTTCATGGCTATGTCGACAGCTTTCTCGACTCCAAAGCCGACTGGGAGGCGAGCGACCGTGATCGCCCGTCTCTCTCCTCCTTGATGGTCCTCGACGAATGAGCCACCTGGTCATCCGGCTCGGAGAGATCGCGGTCGGCGACCTTCGCCATCGCTCGGGCGACTCCTGGGAATTCCGCTTTCGGGCCGACTACGTCTCCCTACGCCCTCGGCCGGTGCTCGGTCAATCTTTTGAGGACGATCTCGAACGCATCCATCGAGAGAACCTGCGTCTGCCACCGTTCTTCTCCAATCTTCTTCCCGAGGGTCCCCTGCGCCGCCTCGTGGCCCGCGAGGCAGCGGTCAACGAGCAACGTGAAGCCCTTCTGCTGGAGTTCTTGGGCGGAGATCTACCGGGAGCCGTCGTCATCGAAAAGGGAGACGACTTGGGCGAGGAGGGTGAAAACGAGCCGCCGGTCTCTCCAGCAGAGGAAGCCGCCGAGAGCAAAGCGCATCTAAAGTTCTCGCTCGCCGGAGTGCAGCTCAAGTTCTCCGTTCTGCGGTCGGGAGACCGCCTGACGCTGCCGGCCACCGGGCTGGGGGGCAACTGGATCGTGAAGCTTCCCGATGCGCAATACCCTGGGGTGCCCGCGAACGAACTATCGATGCTCCGGTGGGCTCGTTTGGCTGGAATCGAGGTTCCCGACCACGAGTTGGTACCGATCTCTGAAATCGGCGGGCTGCCCCATGGCCTGCGCTTCGCCGAAAGGGAGGCGCTGGCGGTCCGCCGCTTCGACCGCAGCGCCGGTGGACGAATCCACCAGGAGGACTTCGCTCAGGTTCTCGAGCTCTTCCCTGCTCAAAAGTACGAAAAGTACAACTATGAAACCATCGCCAACGTGATTCATGCCGTAGCTGGGCCGGAGGCTCTTCTCGAGTACGCTCGCCGGCTCGCGTTCGTCGTCCTCTCCGGCAACGGCGACGCACATCACAAGAACTGGTCGCTTCTCTATCTCGACGGCAGGAGAGCGTCTCTAGCCCCGGCTTATGATCTCGTCTTCACAAGGGCCTACTTGGAGAGAGACAACCTTGCTCTCAATCTTCGTCGCTCCAAGAGGTTCCGGGACGTGACCCTGGAGAGTTTCCGCCATCTGGCCCAGAAGACCGGTTTCGACGAAAGCCGGCTGACCGAGGCCGTGGCTGAGGTGGTGCAACAGATCCGCAAGGCATGGGCGATGTATGAACCTGAGATGCCAATGGCGAAGGATGACAAGGCCAGTCTTCGTCGCCATCTCGATTCCATTCGCCTGTAGTAGTCATGCCCTCCCCTCCCCTCATCGAGCTCCGCGATCTCACCAAGGCCTACGAGGAAGGAAGCCGGCGGCGGATGGTGCTGTGCGGAGCCAACGCCTCCTTCGCCCGGGGAGAGCTGGCGGTGCTCGTCGGGCGCAGCGGCACGGGCAAGTCCACCCTGCTCAACCTCCTCTCGGGGATCGACCAGCCGGACTCGGGAGAGGTGGTCGTCGACGGTGTCTCCCTCTCGACCCTCTCGGAGCGGGAGCGGACCCTCTTCCGCCGCGACCGGATCGGCTTCGTTTTCCAGTTCTTCAACCTCATCCCCACGCTGACCGTCGAGGAGAACCTGCTCCTTCCCCTGGAGCTCAAGGGGAAGGTGAGCCGCCCACAGCGAGACGGGGCCCTGCATCTATTGGAAGAGGTCGGGCTGGCCGACCGGGGGGCGAGCTATCCGGACCAGCTCTCAGGCGGCGAGCAACAGCGAGTGGCGGTGGCGCGCGCCCTGGCCCACGATCCGCTCCTCGTCCTCGCCGACGAGCCCACGGGCAACCTCGACCTCGAGACCGGCCTCCAGGTGCTGGAGATCCTCGACCGCCTCACCCGCCGCGCCGGCAAGACCCTGGTGATGGTCACCCACAGCCCCGAAGTGGTCGGCCTCGCCGACCGCGTCTTCCGCATTGAGGACTGCCGGCTGGTGGAGAGGACGCCGGAGGGCAGATAATGACTACGATGGACACAGTGCGACAGCGAGGCAAGGCCTAGCCATGCCCGAATTACTGCGCCCTCCCGAGGTCCATCTCTCCGAAGAGCTAGTCAAGGGCTTGTGGCGTATGAACCCTTGGTGGGGAGGCGACCCCCTCCCGGCTCTTCCCGTCACCAGGCGCCATCTGGTACAGCAGATCCATCTCCGCCTCAGGCTTCGCCTCGCCCCTGCCGTGGTCGTGCGCGGGCCCCGCCAGATCGGGAAGACGACTGCCCAGTTGCACGTCCTGCAGGACCTCCTGGACTCCGGAGTTCCGCCTCGGAACATCTTTCGAGTCCAAGCCGACGAGCTCACGGAGATCGAGGCCTTCTCCGAGCCGATTCTGCGGCTCGTCGACTGGTACGAACAAGAGGTCCTCGGCCAGACCCTCAACCGAGTCGCGCATCAAGGCCAACCGACCTACCTATTGTTCGACGAGGTCCAGAACCTCCGCAATTGGGCGCCGCAGATCAAGTTGCTGGTCGACCACTCGACGACCCAGGTTCTGATCACGGGAAGCTCGGCACTCAAGATCGAGCTGGGCAGGGACAGTCTGGCGGGCCGAATCACCACGATCGAGGCCGGCGTCCTCTCGCTGACGGAGATCGCCGCTTTCCGGGGGATCGATCTCGGGAGCCCCTTCCTGGCCGACAACGGTCTCGCGCCGCTGACACGGCAGGAATTCTGGCGGGAGCTGGTGTCTCACGGGAGGAACCTCGCAGAGCCTCGCGACCTCGCGTTCCAATTCTTTTCGGAGCGCGGCGGCTATCCTCTGGCCCACCAGCAAACGGATGCGGACTGGAGCAACCTCGCGGATCAACTCAACGAGACGGTCATCCGGCGCGTCATTCAGCACGATCTGCGTCTCGGAGCCCGTGGCCGCAAGCGTGATGCCCTCCTGCTCGAAGAGGTGTTCCGTCTCGCCTGCCGCTACGTGGGCCAGGCGCCGGGAGTGGAGCTGTTCGCCCGCGAAGCTCGCAGAGCCCTCGGTGCGGACGTCACCCCGCAACGGATCCTCAACTACCTTCGCTTCCTGGGCGATACCCTGCTGCTGCGGCTGATCGCGCCTTTAGAGATTCGCCTCAAGAAAAGCGGGGGAAACGCGAAGATCTGCCTTTCGGACCATGGTCTGCGCGCGAGCTGGCTCCAAGAGGTCGTTCCTATCGATCCAGAGGCGCTAAGCCGCGATCCTCACCTTCACCTCCTCGCGGGACGGATTGCCGAGAGCGTCGCCGGGGCAGCGCTCTCCACGATCTCGAATCTCGATCTCTCCCGCCTCCCTGCGCGGCAAGATCAACCCGAGATCGACTTCGTCCTGACGATCGGTACCAAGAGGATCCCTCTCGAGGTCAAATATCAGAGGAGGCTCGACCCCCTCCGAGATACCGAGGCCCTGCGTACCTTCCTGGAGAAGAGCGTCAACAACGCGCCGTTCGGAATTCTCGTTTCCCTGACGGACAACGACGAGGTCGTCGATCCACGGATCGTGACCGTGCCACTCTCGTCCCTCATGCTTCTTCGCTAGCGGCCCGTCGTGAGCGAGCCCTCCGCCGCCAGCTTCCCCTCCCGCCTCCTCTGGCGGTCGAGCCTGCGGTACCTCCTCCGCCACCCGTGGCAGTTCGGGCTGGCGGTGGTGGGGGTGGCCCTCGGGGTGGCGGTGGTGGTCTCGATCGACTTGGCCAACGCCAGCGCGGGGCGGGCCTTCGCCCTCTCCACCGAGGCGGTCACCGGCAAGGCGACGCACCAGGTGGTGGGCGGCCCCGGCGGCCTGCCCGACGAGACCTTCCGCCGGCTGACGGTCGACGCCGGCATCGAGCGTGCCGCGCCGGTCGTCGAGGACTATGTCGTGGTGCCTCGCAAGCCGGGGCAACCGGGGCGGACGCTTCACCTGATGGGCGTGGATCCATTCTCCGAGGGGCCGTTCCGGGCCTACCTGAGCGGCACTCCGGGCGGCTCGGGCACGGACCGAGCCGCCATGAACCTCGGCGCCCTGCTGACCCGGCCGGGGGCCGCCGTGCTGCCGGCGGCCACGGCGCGGGAGCTGGGCCTCAAGGTAGGCGACTCGCTCACCGTGAGGGCGGCAGGCGTCGAGCGGCGGATCGAATTGGCGGGCACCCTGGAGCCGGCGAACGAGAACACCCGCCGAGCGATGGCCGACCTGCTGGTGATGGACATCGCCGCCGCCCAGGAGCTGCTCGGCCGGGTCGGGCGGCTGGACCGCATCGATCTGATCGTTCCCGAGGGAGCCGAAGGCCGCCACCTCCTCGCCCGCGCCGCCTCCGTGCTCCCGCCCAAGGCCCAGATCCTCGCCGCCGCCGGCCGGACCCGGACGATGGAGGAGATGACTCGCTCCTTCCGGCTCAACCTCACCGCTCTGTCGCTTCTGGCCCTGGTCTGCGGCCTGTTCCTCATCTACAACACCATCACCTTCTCGGTGGTGCAGCGCCGGGGATTGATCGGCACCCTGCGAGCCTTGGGAGTGACGCGCCGGGAGATCTTCACCCTCGTGTTGGGAGAGGCGCTGGTGGTGGCCCTGCTGGGCACCGCCGCGGGGCTCGGCGCCGGTGTGCTCCTTGGGCGCGGGCTGGTGCGGCTGGTGACGCAGACGATCAACGACCTCTACTTCGTGGTCTCCGTCCGCGAGCTGACGGTGCCGTTCACGACGCTGCTGGAAGGGGCGGCCATCGGCATCGGCGCGACTCTCCTCGCGGCGCTCGTCCCCGCTCTCGAAGCCACCCAGGCGCCACCGCGGGCGGTGCTCAGCCGCTCGGCCCTGGAAGCGCGGCTGCGGCGGGCGCTGCCGAGGGCCAGCGCTCTCGGCGGCGTTCTTCTCCTCCTGGGAGCCGGGCTTCTGGCCCTCCCTGGAGAGCTGTTGGCGGTGAGCTTCGCCGGGCTCTTCGCCGTCATCCTCGGCTTCGCGCTGCTGGCGCCCGCGGCGACCGTCGGACTCATGCGCCTGCTGCGCCGGCCTCTGGGTGCCCTTTTCGGCGTGCTGGGGAAGATGGCCGCCAACGGCGTCGTGGCCTCGCTCTCCCGCACCGCCGTCGCCATCGCGGCCCTGGTCATCGCCGTCTCGGTGACGGTGGGGGTCGGGGTGATGATCGCGAGCTTCCGGCAGACGGTGGTGCGCTGGCTCGAGATGTCGCTCCAGGCGGACGTCTTCGTCTCGGCGCCCACCCGGGCCGGAGGCTTCAGCGGCACAGCCATCAACCCGGAGGTGGCGCGCCGGGCCGCGGCGCTGGCCGGCGTCTCGCAGGTCAATTCCATCCGCCGGGTGGCGATTCCCTCAGCCTCCGGCCCCGTGCGCCTGGTGGTGATCGGCACGACCCTGGAGGGGATCCGACGCACCTTCGAGCTCAAGGATGGGCAGCCCGGCCAGGCCTGGCCCGCCTTTCAGGACGGTGGCGCCGTGCTCGTCTCCGAGCCCTTCGCCCACCGCACCGGCATCGGCCGGGGGAGAACGATCCGGCTGCGCACCGAGCACGGGGACCGGGATTTCGCCGTGGCCGGCGTCTACTACGACTACGCCTCGGACCGCGGCATCGTGCTGATGAGCCGGAGCACCTACCTGCGCTGGTGGAACGATCCCGGGCTCTCGGGCTTCTCCCTCTACCTCGGGCCGGGAGCGGACCCCGATCGGGTGGTGGAGCTCCTGCGGCGGACGATCGGAGCGGAGCAGGGGCTCTCCATCCAGTCCAACCGCTCGCTCAAGAAGATCTCGCTGGAGATCTTCGACCGCACCTTCCTCATCACCGGCGTGCTCCGTCTACTGGCGGGCTTCGTGGCCTTCATCGGCGTCCTGTCGTCGCTGATGGCCCTCCAGCTCGAGCGGGCCCGGGAGCTCGGCGTGCTGCGGGCGAACGGCATGACACCCGGTCAGGTCTGGCAACTCGTGACCACCCAGACGGGGCTGATGGGGCTCGCCGCCGGGCTCCTCTCCCTGCCCGTGGGATTGACGCTCGCGGCGATCATGATCTACGTCGTCAACCGCCGCTCCTTCGGCTGGACGATCCGCATGGAGATCGGACCGCAGGTCCTGCTCGAAGCCCTGGCCCTCGCCCTGGCCGCGGCGCTCCTCGCCGGCCTGTACCCGGCGTTCAAGATGGCACGGACCTCGCCGGCCTTGGCGCTGCGGGAGGAGTGACGCGTGTGCAGGACATCTGGCGAATGGGAACGGGCAACAAGTCGGAGGAGGTAAGGGTGGAACTTCGTTCGCCGATCCAGCGGTAGGATCTCGTTTTCACAATGTCCCCGAACGTCTTTGGTTCAGGAGCTAACCCAGAACCTCGTGGCTGAGGACCGGCAACTCCGCACCGAGGTACGGCCTACCCGGGTCCCGCTCCAGAGGACCGAGACCGAGGTTGGAACGACCGAAACCCAGGTGCGAACGACCGAGACTTTGGTCTGAAGAGTCCAGACCCCAGTGCGGAAGGCCCAGACCTTGGTCTGAAGAGTCCAGACCTCGGTGCGGACGACCCGGACCTGGGTCCAGACGACCCGGACCCTGATACGGATGGCTCAGACCTCGGTGCGGAGGCTTCAGACCACGGTATGAAGAGTCCGGACCTCGGCGCGGAGATGTCGGACCCCGGTATGAAGAGTCCAGACTGCGGTGCGAAGATGTCAGACCACGGTATGAAGGACTCAGACCTCGGTCTGAAGAGTCCAGACTGCGGTATGAAGGGCCCGGACGCTGGCGCCCGGAATTGAAAGGCATCCCCTAGACCTGCCACCTCCAAGAGAACGTTTTTCACCAGCCCCGAGATTCCATGAAGTCAATAGCACGCAGCATAGGGTGGAGCGCGGTCGCTGTAGCCGGTTTCGCCACGATCTATCTTCTCGCCCGCCCCGAGCCTCCCCTCGATCCCAGGGCCTCCCTCTCCATCGCCGAGACCCTGCGCGGCGCGAACGACGAGGGCTACGCCCGGGCGATCGCGCCGCGGGAGTTTCACTTTCCGGCCGATCATGGGCCGCATCCCGAGTTCCGCACCGAGTGGTGGTACTACACGGGAAACCTGGCGACGCCTGAGGGCCGGCGCTTCGGCTTTCAGCTCACGTTCTTCCGCTCGGCCCTGGCGCCGAAGATGCCGGCCCGGGAGTCCGCCTGGGCCACGCGCCAGGCCTGGCTGGCCCATTTCGCGGTCTCGGACCTCGGGGGCGCTGGCGGCGGTCATTTCCACTCGTTCGAGCGCTGGAGCCGTGGCGCTGCCGGCCTTGCCGGAGCCCGCGTCGAGCCCTTCCGAGTGTGGGTGAAGGATTGGATGGTGGAAGGAGTCGAAGGGCAGGCGCCTCCCATGCACCTCGCCGCCACCGAGGGAGACCTCGGGGTCGATCTCATGCTCCAGCAAGGCAAGCCCCCGGTGCTCCAGGGGGACCGCGGTCTCTCGCGGAAAGGTCCCGAAGCCGGCGACGCGTCCTACTACTACTCGCTCACCCGTATGCCGGCGGCCGGCACCGTGCGCCTGGGCGGCGAACGCTTTCCAGTGACCGGTCTCGCCTGGATGGACCGCGAGTGGAGCACGAGCTCGCTCGGCCGCGACCAGGTGGGCTGGGACTGGTTCGCCCTCCAACTTTCCGACGGCTCGGATCTGATGCTCTATCAACTGCGCCGCAAGGACGGCTCCGCCGATCCCGCGAGCAGCGGCACCGTCATATCGCCAAGAGGCGAAGCGCGGCATCTGGCTCTTCCCGATTTCCAGATCGCAGGCTCCGGGGTTTGGCGGAGCCCGCGCGGCGCTGCCCGCTATCCGGCGCGCTGGCACGTCCAGATTCCTACCGAGGAGCTGGATCTGGAGATCCGGCCGGCGCTGGCCGACCAGGAGCTGGACGTCTCCTTCCGCTACTGGGAGGGAGCGGTGGAGATCGCCGGCACGCGGCGAGGCCGCCCGGTCCGCGGACGGGGCTACGTGGAGCTCACCGGCTACGTAGCGACGGCGGCCCCGAGCGCCGCGACACACCGGTAACAACGCCTCCCTTCAGACGTTGGTAGGGTGTGCGCGTCTCCCTTCAAACGCGCACGCCCCACCCGCGCCGGTGCCCGCCGTCGGGGACGGAGAGCGCCTCCTCACCCTCTTCCTACGAACGGGCACCGGCGCGGTTTCTTGTTTATGAGATGATTTCGCAAATCGACCCAGGAGGTCCCTGATGAAGATGCCTTTTCGCTCGTTTTCGTTGGCCTTGCCGGCGGCGCTGCTCCTCGCCGGGGGCCTGACCGCCAAGCCGCCGGCAAAACCCACCGCTCCTGCAAAGGCTCCGGCCTCCGCCGCGGCCCAGGCGCCGCGGCAGTCGAAGCCGTACACCATCGACCAGTTCCTCGCCAACACCTCGTACGGCGGCGCTTCGTTCTCGCCCGATGGCCACAAGATCCTCGTGGGCTCCAATCAGACGGGGGTCTTCAACGTCTTCGCCATGCCCGTCGACGGCGGCAAGCCCGTCCAGCTCACCGACTCCAAGGTGAGCGCCATTCAGGCGGTAGGCTACTTTCCCAACGACGAGCGATTCCTCTATCTGAGCGACCAGGGAGGGAACGAGAAAACCCATCTCTACGTCCAGTCGCCGGACGGCAAGGTCCGCGACCTGACGCCGGGCGACAAGCTTCGGGCCGATTTCGAGGGCTGGGCGCCGGACGAGAAAGCCTTCTTTCTCTCCACCAACGAGCGCGATCCCGCCGCCATGGACCTCTACGAGATGTCGGCGGATGGCTACGACCGCAAGCTCCTCTACACCAACGACGGCGGCTTCTCGCTCGGCGGCATCTCGCCGGACCGCCGCTGGGTGGCTCTGGTCAAGTCGGTCTCCACATCGGATTCCGCCATCTATCTCTACGACCGGACCGCCTCCAAGCTGACCCGGCTGACACCGGAGACGCCCAACGAAGAGGTGGCCAACGGCCCTGACATGTTCAGCCGCGACAGCGGCAGCCTGTACTACACCACCAACCAGGGCTCCGAGTTCGCCTACCTGGTGCGCTACGAGCTGGCCGCGGGGAAGAAGACGGATCTCGTGCGCACCCACTGGGACGTGGCCGGCGCGGGCCTGTCCCGCGATGGGCGCTTCCTCACCGTGGCGATCAACGACGACGCCCACACCGACCTCCGGATCTTCGACGCGGCGACCATGAAGCCGGTCGCGCTCCCCACCCTGCCGGGTGCCGACGTCACCGGCGTGACCTTCTCCAAGGACAGCTCGCGGATGGCCTTCTACGCCGAGTCCGCCGGCCCGCGCGACCTCTATGTGCGCGATGTCGCCGGCGGCGAGGCTCGCCAACTCACCCACGCGCTCAACCCCGCCATCGATGCCGCCGACTTGGTGTCGGCCCAGGTGGTGCGCTTCAAGTCCTACGACGGCCTGGAGATCCCCGGCCTGCTCTACCAGCCCCGCAACGCCTCCGCCGGCAGCACGGTGCCCGCCCTGGTTTCGGTGCACGGCGGACCGGGCGGGCAGTCGCGGGTGGGCTACAGCGGCTTCACCCAGTTCCTGGTCAACCATGGATACGCGGTCTACGCCATCAACAACCGGGGAAGCAGCGGCTACGGCAAGAAATTCTTTTCGCTGGACGACCGCAAGCACGGCGAGGCCGACCTCGACGACTGCGTGGCCAGCAAGAAGATGCTCGCCGCCACCGGCTGGGTGAATCCGGACCGCATCGGCATCCTCGGCGGCAGCTACGGCGGCTATATGGTCCTCGCCGCTCTGGCCTTCCGGCCGCAGGCCTTCAGCGTGGGCGTCGACATGTACGGCGTCTCCAACTGGCTGCGCACCCTGCAGAGCATTCCCGAATGGTGGGGGCCGGCCCGCGAGGCTCTCTACAAGGAGCTCGGCGATCCGGTGAAGGACGCCGACTACCTGCGCCGCATCTCGCCGCTCTTCCACGCCGACAAGATCGAACGTCCGCTCATCGTCCTCCAGGGAGAGAACGACCCGCGCGTGCTGAAAAAGGAATCGGACGAGATCGTCGAGGCGGTGCGCAAGAAGGGCGTTCCCGTCGAGTACTTCATCTTCCCCAACGAGGGGCATGGCTTCGCTCGCAAGGAGAGCCAGGAGAAGGCCTACCAGGCCGCCCTGGAGTTCCTGGACAAGTATCTGAAGGGAAGCGGGGCGACGGCCAGCTCCAGGTAAGCTCGAACCTACGGCACCGGCCCGCTCTCTGCCGTCAGGTGGGCCGGTGCCGAGGGCGCCACGCTCAAGCCGGGGGAAAAAATCTCCTGTGGCACGTGGCGCAGCAGCTCAACGGTACAGAACTCGATCATCTCCTCCTCGAGCTCACGCCGGTAGGCCACCGCGCCCGCCTCCTCTTCGAGGGGCCCGGCGAACAGCGGGTCTTCCGGATAGAGGCGGACCATGGCCTTGAAGGCATCCCCCGACAGCCGGAACGGCCCGACGCTGACCGAGTGGAGGCTACCAACCCGTACCGCACCGAACACCTGTGCATAGAGGAGGCGGTACTGCTGGCGGTAATCCTCGCCGTAGATCAGGGGATCGAAGCGGAGCCCCAGCCGCCAGCCCCGCTCCTGGAGACGCTCCATCGCCCGGATCCGGCGATCGACCGATGGCGTCTCGTGCTCGTGAGCGGCCTGCACCTCCTCGGGCGTGAAGCTGAAAGCCACCACCACGTTGGGCGGCGCCTCCATGTCGAGCAGGGATTTGATCTGCGTGCTCTTGGTGCGCAGCTCCAGAGTCGCCTGGGGGAACCGGGCGAAGAAGGGGACGAAGCTCGCGGCGAGCCGCGTCACGGGCTCCAGCGCCAGGCTGTCGCAGTCATAGCCGGAGAAGAACCCCAGGGCCTCGCCCGGGAGAGCGCGGATCTTCTCTTCCATCGCCCACTGATAGTCCTCGTAGTTGACGAACACCACGTAATGAGCGGACCGGAACATCCCCTGGAGATAACAGTAGCGGCAGTCGTAAATGCAATTCAGCATGGGGTCGAAGAGGAAGCTCCGCGTTCCCGCGAGGCCGAACCCCGCCGGCGCCTCGTGCACGAAGTTGCGGTGCTTCTTCGCCAGGATCAGCGACGGCCGCCGCTTCTGCAGACGGAAGTGTTGAGCGCGGCGATTAAAGATCTCGCCGTAGCGCGCGCACGGAACCACCTCGGCGTCCGGAAACCGGCTCTGGATCGACAACGTCCGCGGATGATTCAAAATCTCTTCTTCAACGTAGATCATCGGCGGCCTTTCCTTCCGGCGCGGGCAGGCGAAAGGGAATGGCGGACAGCCGCGCGAGCTCTTCCGCCAGGGCGGCGAGGTCGCGGGCGAAGGTTTCCAGGTCGCCGAGGTTGCGGGCGATCAGGTGCTCGAGGAAGGTGCTGGACATCCGCCGCGAGAGAGTCACGTCCGAGTTGTCGGAGACCACCTTGAAGCAGTGCACCAGCTCCGCGACGGAGAACCGGCAGGCCGTGGGGAAAAAGCCCGCCGCCTCGCCGTCGTACACCCACGGCAGCGAGTACTCCTCCTCCACCCTCTCGACGGTGAGCACCGGCGCCGTGGGCCGCGGGCTGTCCACCACGAGTTGGGGATACCAGGAGGCGCCGCTCGCGCCGTCGGAGATCTTGTGGGCGATGACGCCTTCGCCCACGGCGCGCGCGCTGTGTCCGCCAAGGCCGACGTTGAGCCAGACGCGCGCCATCTCTCCGCCGGAAATCAGATGGAGGTACGCCGTGGCGGCGGCGGCGGCCGCCTTGCCGAGGCCGGAGACGATCAGCCAGGCGTCCTCCCCGCGGTAGACGGAGAACGGACCCTCGCCGGCCGGTTCCATGCCGAACCGTTCCACCAGCGGGCGGGCCTCGGCCTGAAAGGCCACGACGAAGCGAAGCATGGGGGTTCCGATGGCTCTTGCCTCACATCTCCAGGCCCGCCGGGGCGGAGCACCGCTTGGCGCCGCAACGGGCTCCGGAGCATCTTCTCAAGCGGCTGCGGGGCTCGTCAAACCTTTGCGCCGGTTGTGCTTCAGGTGCGGCGCAGCACCAGGTGCCGGTAGGAGCCCACCGCAGGTTCGTCGTGCTCCACCGCGAGCGGCGCTCCGGAGCGGACAAGGATCTCTCCCATGCGCCGGTTCGTGCTGGTGAAGACGAGATCGAGAAGGGCAAGGCCGGTCCGTCGCAGGACACCCGGCCGGGAGCCATCGGGAAGGAACTTGTCGAACACGGCCAGCCGCCCACCCGGACGCAACACCCGGGCCGCCTCCCGCAGGCAGCGGACGGGGTCCGGAATGACCTCCAGGACCATGTGGAGGATGGCCGCGTCGAAGGCGCCGTCCGGCAGGTCGAGAGCCATACCGTCCATCGTCCGGAAGTCGATCCCGGGGCGTGCGTGGACTCTCGCCTGACGCAGCATGGCAGGAGTCAGGTCGGTAGCCAGCACTTCGACCTCCGGAGGGACGAACGGCAGATCCGCCCCCGTGCCACAGCCGATGATCACCATGCGCTCTCCGGGATGCAGAGCCAGCAGGCCGATCGAGCGGCGGCGCTCCGCATGGAAGTGAGTGACCCGGTCGTAGTGCGGGGCCCAGAGCGTATAGCGAAGCCGTTGCCAGGCGTTAGGAGGCATGATCGACGATCCATCGTGCATGATTCGCGCCCGGCCGCGCCGAGGAGCTGTGAAAAAGGGTGGATAGAGGGGCGCCCCAAGGAGACGCCCCTCTATCCGAGGGGAGAGAAGGTCGAGGATGCCGGAGCCATCACAACAGGGCTCAGAACGGCATCCTCAGATGATCGAGGTCGGCACCACGGATCAGTGCAGACCCCTGTTCGTGAGACGAAACTTCGAAGAACCGGCGAACTCGCAAAGGGTCCGCATGAGCCAGCCGGTGGTAGAAGCGGAGGGCCGTCTCGACCTCCGTTCGCCAGAGCCCGCAACGCTCCTCCGAAGGCTCGTCTTCCCCATTCTGGGACGTGGCCACGTAGGTGCTGTGGCTGCACACGTGATGGGCCCAGCACCCGCGGCAGGGCTCGGCGTCGCCGGAGGCATCCCCGTCTTCGTCGCCCCAGAGGCTCGGAGCCGGCCGCAGATCCAGGCGATCCAGGAAGGAGCGGGGATAGATGTCCGCCACGGGCATCAGACCGCCAAAACGGGTCCGCTCGCCGTACAGGGAATCCAGCGGCTCGCTGTGCATCAGACGGTCGACGATCCGGGTCAGCGGCTTGAAGTCGACCGGCAGGCGCTGAGTCGCCAGAGCGTCGGCCATCTCGTCACACACTTTCATGAGATCCACTCGCGCCTCGCGCAGGCGGCCTCGCCAGGCATCCTCGCCGACCGCGGAATCCTCCAGAACCGTCGCATCCAGGTGGCGCACGCCTGTCCGCTTGGCCCACTCCCAGACGTCGAGGAGCCGGCCCTGATCCAGCACGCAGTGCACGGTCAGCCGTTCGTGCAGCCTGTCCAGCAGCAGGCGCACGGCCGGCGCCGCCGGCCAGGCTGGAGCACGGCCGTGCCCGGTGTGGAAGTCCTGGGTTCGGGCCGGATAGCTACCGCAGAGCAGCCGCACCTCGACGGCGAGCCCGGAGAGGAGGTCGGCCACCGCGGGCGTCACCTCTCGCGCGTCGAGAGTCAGCTCGAAGACAATCTCCTGGTGCAGGAGCGCGGCCTGACGGGACGCCGCGACCACGATCCGCTCGAGCACGCCGCGTGCCGGAAGCGCGCCGCCCCAGCTCAAGTGGAGCTTGACGCGGCCGGCATCGGCGTTCTGCGGCAGCACGAATCCAATGATCTCCAGGGCCGCCTCCTCCCGCGCCTGCTCGATATGAGCGTGGAGCTCGTCGTCCACCCGGTAGATCGTCCCCAGATTCCAGCCGCCGGCCAATTCCTGGGCGCTGGCGTTCTCGGCAAGGTCCGTCCAGCCCGCTCCCCCTTCGCTGGTCAGGAGGTCCTCGCTGGCCAGCCAACCCAGGACGCTCTCGTCCAGGTCCCCGGTCTCCAAGGCCGGTGCGATGTGGAGCCGCAGCTCCTCCGGTACTTCCACGACCGCCGCTCGCTCCAAGTCGTAGATCAAGGCGCAGGAGCCGTCCTCCTCGATCAGGGTATGCAGACCTCGCAACCGCAGGGCACCAGGCATCGGCATGGCAACAACGGGCAGCATGACTCGTCCTCCTTGAATACCGGCGACGGCTCAGCCGGCACCCCCTAGTCCGGGTGTCTGAAACGTCTGAACCGTTTCGCCTCTAAAGTCATCGTTTCCGCTGGGCCTCTTTTCGGGACAAGAATTCTCAACTTTCTTTCCACGGCCGTCTTTCAGGTTTTGCGAGGAAGAAGTGATCACGCACAGGGTCGTGGAATACACGCCCCGTGCGTGGAAAGGAAAGAGTTAGTGTGAGCTGGCCCCAGGCTGCTTCAGCCAGCGGTCGAGCCAGGAAAGCACGGTGTCGTGCCAGAGGACGCTGTTGGCCGGCTTGAGCACCCAGTGGTTCTCGTCCGGGAAGTAGAGGAACTGGCTGGGGACGCCCCGGCGCTGCAGGGTCGTGAAGGTGGCGATGCCCTGGTTGTCCGGCACGCGGTAGTCGAGGCCGCCGTGGACGACCAGCGTGGGCGCCTTCCAGCGCTCGACGAAATTCGCCGGGTTGTACTTCTCGTAGTTGGCGGCGCTCTGCCAGTACGGCCCGCCGTTCTCCCACTCGGGGAACCACAGCTCCTCGGTGCCGTAGTACATCATGCGCTGATCGAAGATGCCGTCGTGCACCACCAGGCAGCGGAAGCGGTCCGGCCAGTTGCCGGCGATCCAGTTGATCATGTAGCCGCCGTACGAGGCGCCGAGGGCGCAAGCGCGGTCGCCGTCGATCCAGGGATAGCGGGCGACGGCGGCCTCCAGCCCTTTCTGCAGGTCGATCAGCGGCTTGTCCCCCCAGTCATTGCGAATGGCGTCGGTGAACGCCTGCCCGTAGCCGGTCGAGCCGTGGAAATCGATCAGCACCACGCCGTAGCCGGCGCCGGCATAGGCCTGGGCGTTCCAGCGGTAATGGAACTCGTTGTTGAAGGAGCCCTGCGGGCCGCCGTGGATGAGGAAGGCCAGGGGGTACTTCTTCCCCGGCTCGAAGCCCGCGGGCTTGACGGCCCAGCCGTAGACGGTGTCGCCGCCCGCACCCTGGAACGAGAACTGCTCGGGCTCGCCCATCCGCGCCGCCGCCACGCGGCCGGCGTTGACGTGGGTGATCTGGTTGACGCCCGTACCGTCTCGCCGGGCCGTGAAAAGCTCCACCGGCGAGCGCAGGTCGTCGCGGCCGAAGACGATGCGGTCGCCGGCCAGCTTGGGAGCCCGGACGTGCCCCCCGGCCAGCAGCTTGGTCACCTTGCCGGTCGCCACGTCGATCGCGAAGAGCGGCACCTGGCCGACGTCCTCGGCGGTGGCGTAGAGCGTGCGGCCGTCGGGAGAGAACTGGAGCCCTTCGGGCGAGCGGTCCCACTCCTCGGCCAGCGTCCGCTGACGCCCGCTCGCGAGATCCATCAGCTTGATGCGCAGCCGGTCGGCCTCGAAGCCGGGGCGGGCCATGGCCAGCCACGCCAGAGTCTTGCCATCGGGCGAGAAGGCCGGCAGGTTGTCCGTGGCAGTGTTGGCGGCCGTCAGGTTGCGGGGCGCCTGCGAGCCGTCCACCGGCGCCAGGAAGAGATCGAGATTGGTGGACCAGGGCTCTTCAGCCCCCACGTTCCGGGCGGCGAAGACGATCGAGCGGCCGTCGGGCGCGAAGGCATACTCCTCAGTGCCGCCGAAGGGCTTGGAGGGGGTGTCGGCGTTCAACCCCTTGGAGACGTCCACCGGTTCGCCACCGGCCACCGGCAGGACGAACAGGTGGGAGCGCTGGCCCTCGCTCCAGGTATCCCAATGGCGGAAAAAGCCGGTGCCGCCCTGGTAGAGTTTCCCGCTCGACTTCTGCTTCGCCTGGGCGTCCTGCCGCTCCTTGGTGCAGGCCAGGGTCGGGCAGTCGACGAAGACGTCGAGGCTGAAGGCGAGACGCGAGCCGTCGGGCGAGACCGTGAGGTTCGACACGTCGAGCGGCAGCCGGGTGATCTGGACCGGGTCGCCGCCGCCGACCGGCAACCGCCAGACTTGGCTCGAGCCGGATCGCGTTGAGAGGAAGTAGAGATTCTTGCCGTCCGGCGCCCAGCGCGGGTTGTTGTCCGCCGCGGGATCGGATGTCAGGCGGGTCAGGCCGCTGCCGTCCATGTTGACCACCCAGAGGTCGTAGCGGCCCTTGTTGGCTTCCAGGTCCGTGGTGCGAAGCTCGAAGACCACCTTGTCGCCTTGAGGCGAAGGCTCGGGGTCGCTGATTCGCTCCATGGCGAGCAGGTCGTGAACGGTGAACGGATGAGGCTCCGCCGCGAACACGGCCGGGGCCAGGACCGCAAGGGCGAGCAGAGCGAGGATGAGAAGCAATCTGCGCATCAGGATCTCCTGAATCTGAGTTGGCTCAAAGCAGGGGAGACTCTAACCCAGGATGGACCAGAGCAAGACGAACCGGGCTCGCAGTAAGTTTTACTGCGCATGCAGTGAATTTTACTGCACCTACCGGCAGTGCCCTTCCCTCTCCAGATCCTGGATACGGTCCTCGACGTGCTCCAAGTCGTCGGCGTCGGGGGCGAGCTCGGCGTAACGGCGGAGCTGGAGGCAGGCGTCGGCGAGCTGGTCGCGCTCGTAGAGCAGGATTCCCAGCTCGCGATGCGGGGCGGCACGCCGGGGATCGAGCTCGATGGACTGGAGGAAGGCGTCCTCGGCCTGGCGGCGGAGCTGTCGCCGGCTCACGGGGTGCGCGTCCGTGGCCTGGGCGAGCCGCAGGCGACCGCGGAGAAAGTGGGTCTCGGGATCTTCGGGCATCAGAGCCCGAGCCCGCTCGATCTCCTCCTCCGCGATCTTGAGCCGGCCGAGGTCTAGGTTCAGCCGGGCATCGTCCCGGACCACGGGCCGCAGGAGGCGGGCGAAGGCATCGGTATCTTCCGACCGCCCGCCGGGATCGCTGCGTAGCGCGACATTCGTCACGGGGTGAGCCGCGAGGTATCTCTTCGTATCCTCGACGCGCTCGGAGAGGCGCGGATGGCTGCCGAAGAAGAAGGCCTCCAGCCGTCTCGGCTCGCCACGGTCGTCCAACAGAACCTGATAGACCTTGGGCGCCTCCCGCAGGTCGTAGCCGGCGGCTGTCATCTTGCGGAAGCCGCCCTCGTCCGCTTCGTTCTCCAAGCCCCGGCCGTAGCCGTTCACCGAGGCCGTGAAGGCGAGCTCCAGCCCCAGCTCGACGACGATCTGCCCGAAGGCGTCGAGCACGGAGGCCTTGCCCCAATCCCCGCTGTCCAGGGCATCGCCCTCGGCGACGGCGAGGGCCACGGCGGCGGCGATCGTGGCGACGGTGAGGCCGATCTGCCGGTTGAGCATGCTCCGCTGGTAGCGCAGCATGTGCCGGTCCTCGACGTGGGTCATCTCATGCCCGAGCACCGTCGCCAGCTCATCCTCGTTCTCCATCCGCGCCAGCAGGCCGGTATGGATGTAGATGGAGCCATGGGGATAGGCGAAGGCGTTGAGGGTGGGATCCTCCACCACCCGCACCCGGTAGCGGATCTCAGGATTGGCGGCCATGCCCGGCGGGTTCAGCCGCGCCACCACCTGCGCGAGATGGGATTCGAGCAGCGGATCGTCATAGAGCTTGACGTGGCCGAGCAGCTTCGCCTCCTCGTCGCGGCTCTGCTCCCAGAGCCGCGTCTCGTCGCTGAGAGGCTTGAAGGATCTCCCCTGGCTGGAGATGGGCGGCAACTGCGTCGCGACGCAGGAGGAAAGCAGCAGCACCAGCGTCGCGAGAGCGGTCGAGCGGATGGGGCCAGAGTGACGCATGGAGATCCTCCACGAAGCTTTGCCCGAAGACCCCTTGAGTTTACCCTACGCCATCGAACAGTATTCAGACTGGCAAAATGCAAAGCTCTGAAGCTCTGACGGTGATTGGGGCGGGTCCCGCGGGGTTGACCGCGGCGATCCTCGGCTGCCGGGCGGGCCGGAAGGTGACCGTCTACGAACGCCGTCGCGACGTGGGCGGCCGCTTCCACGGCGATTTCCAGGGTCTCGAGAACTGGTCGACGGAGCTCGACGTGCTCGACGAGATCAGGGCTCTGGGCATCGACACCACGTTTCCTGCGATTCCCTTCCAGGAGCAGGTCTGCTTCGGTCCGGACGGCCGCGAGCACGTCTTCCACTCCTCCAGGCCGTTCTATTACCTGGTACGCCGGGGCCCCGGTCCCGATACCCTGGACTCCGCGCTCAAGGAGCAGGCGCTCGCCGCGGGAGCCGAGATCCGCTTCGGCGAAACGCTCCCCCGGCCGCCCGCCGGCAGTGTCGTCGCCTGGGGACCCCGGCGTGCGGACGCCCTGGCCGTCGGCTATTTGTTCGAGACCGATCTGCCCGACAGCGCCTTTGTCATCATGGACGACCGCTTCGCCCCCAAGGGCTACGCCTATCTGCTGGTCCAGGGAGGCCGGGCGACGCTCGCCACCTGCCTGTGGCGCGACTACCACAACGAGGCGACGTACCTCGAACGGACGCTCGGCTTCTTCCAGCGGAAACTGGGGTTCTCCATGCGCGAGCC
This sequence comes from Thermoanaerobaculia bacterium, assembly GCA_035996875.1. Lineage (GTDB taxonomy): Bacteria > Acidobacteriota > Thermoanaerobaculia > Multivoradales > UBA5704 > DATARR01. The sequence goes on along the minus strand of DASYJD010000104.1, from coordinate 92,810 downwards.
GCGACGGTTCGGCAGTGCCGTCAGCGCTCATCTGTCGCCGCCGGCAACCTCGAATCATGTCTTCTGGGCGGGCGAGGCGTCGGGTGCCCAGGATGCTCTCTGGGGCTTTGGAATCCGGTATGCCCTGCGTTCGGGAAAGCTCGCGGCGTCTCTGGATCCCCGGGCCGACCCCCGGAGCTATCGCCGCCTTTGGGAAAAGATGATCGGCCAGCCCCTGCGCGCAAGCTTCGTCAACCGGTATCTGTACGAACGGGCAGGGAAGGCGGGATATCGCGGGCTCCTCTGGTGCCTCTCCCGTTCACGGAGCCCGGACCGGCTCCTGGGCCGGCTCTACACGCCGGCCTGGTGGCAGCGGGCCCTGTTTCCTCTCGTCTACAGGTCCTTCGAGCAACGTGAGGCGAGCGCGAAGCCACAGTGCTGCTGTGCCTGGTGCGCGGAGCAGCAGGCGCCGCCCTGAGCCGGCACTCTGAGCCTCGTCACATCGAGATCGAGCCCTTGCGGAACTCGGTCTTGTCGAGATGGGCGTTGACCAGCACGGGGAAGCCCTGGCGGGCGAGGCTCACCGCCTGCTGAAGCACGCCGGCTACGTCCTCCCGCCGGGTCAGCAGCAGGCCGCGGCCGCCGTAGCCTTCGGCGACCTTGTGGTAGTCGGTGCGCGCCAGGACGACGCCGACGTCGTCGTGGAGCACCTCGATCTGCTCGCGGGCGATCTGGGTCCAGCCGGCGTCGTTGCCAACGATGGCGATGACGGCGATGCCGTGGCGGGCGAAGGTGTCGACCTCCGCCAGGCTGTAGGCCACCGAGCCGTCGCCGTAGACGATCCAGACGTCCGCCTCCGGCCGGCACAGCTTGGCTCCCAGGGCAAAACCGCCGCCCACGCCCAGGGTGCCGAAGACTCCCGGGTCGAGCCACGACAGCGGTCCCCGCGGGCTCACCGTGTACGCCGCCGTGGCCACGAAATCGCCGCCGTCGGCCACGATCACGCTCTCGGTGGCCAGGGCGCGGTCGATCTCCCGGCAGAGATGCACGGGATTGACCCGCTCGCCGGCCACCGCCGCCTGGGCGTCGATCTCCTGCTCCCGCGCGTCGTCGCGGGCACGTAGCGTCTGGAGCCAGCCGTCCCAATCCCGCGTCTTGCCGGCGAGCTGGGACGCCAAGCCCCGCAGCAGGAGGCCAGGGTCGGCATGGACCCCGAGGTCCGGCTTGCGGTTCATCTTGAGGTCGGCCTCGCTACGGTTGACGGAGATCAGGAGCGCATTGCGGGCGACGTGGCGCCCGTAATCGAGCCGGAAATCGCTGGGGATACCGGCCAGCAGGACGAGGTCCGCCTCGCGCAACGCCTCCCGCCGCTTGTGCCGCAGTTGGAGAGCATGACCCGGTCCGAGCAGGCCCCGGGCGCCGCCGGCCAGGTAGACCGGAGCGCCGATCGCCGCGACGGCCTTCGCCAGCTCCTCCGCCTCGGTCCGGGTGGGCGAAGACAGGAGCACCTGCCCGCCCAGCACCAGCACCGGGCGTTTGGCCTTCCGCAGGCGCGCCGCCGCCTTGCGCACGTCACCCCTGCGGGGTTCCGGCGGTGCGATCACCGGGCGCGGCCGGGCCACGTTGCGGTCCGCCCCAGCGAAGAGCCTCCTGGCGTGGCGCTGCATGTAGAAGCGCAGGCCCGCTCCCGCGAGGCCGCCGCCCTTCGAGCTGGCGCCGTACCACTCGCGCACCAGGGCCTCGTCGTACAGCAGGTCCACCGGGCATTCCAGGAACACCGGCCCCGGCACTCCCGCCCGGGCCACCGCGAAGGCCTTCTCCAGCATCGGCACGAGATCGCGCACGGCCGAAGCCGAGGCGGCCCACTTGACGTGGGGAGCGAAGAGCGCCTGCTGGTCGATGTCCTGAAGCGCTCCCCGACCTTTCAGCAGGGTGGCCGCGGCGCCGCCCAGGAGCACCACTCCCGACTGGGCGAGCTGCGCGTTCTTGATCGCCGTGATGGTGTTGGTCACCCCGGGACCGGCGGTGACGGCGGCCACTCCGGGCACGCCGGTGAGGCGGAACACGGCGTCGGCGGCGAAGACGGCGTCCACCTCGTGGCGCACGTCCACCACCCGGATGCCCCGCTGCTTGGCGCCCACGAGAATCGGCGAGATGTGGCCGCCGCAGAGGGTGAAGAGGAAGCGCACACCCTGCTCCACCAGCACCGAGGCGATCCGGTCGCCGCCGTTCATCGCTTTCCTCCCGCATCCAGCACGTGCCTCTCCAGGACGAAGCAGAGGAAGGTGCCGGCCATCACCGCTTCTTTTGGGACTCCGGCGCGCAGCACCTCGACCCGCACCCGGCTCTTGCGGCCATCGGACTCCTCCACAGCGGCGCGCGCTTCCAGCCTCTCCCCCACTACCACCGGTTTCAGGAAACGCACTTCGGCGCTCCCCAGCACCACGTTGGGATGATTGACGGCCAGCATGGCGGCATGATCGGCGAGGCCGAAGACGAAACCGCCGTGCACCAGCCCGCGCTCGTCCGCCGCCATTTCGGGGAGAGCCTCGAAGGCGACGACGGCCGAGCCCTCCTCCACCGCCAGCGGCTGGCCACAGAGGCGGCGGTCGAGCCCCAGGTGGGTGCGAACCTCCGGTCCCGGAATCGACATGGACGGGGATTATAGCCGCCGACCCGCGGTAATCTTTCCGCGATGTCCCCAATGAGCCCACGGTCCTGGACCGGCGACACTCTCGCCCTGGCGGACGACCTGCGCCGCTCGGTGCGCGGAACGGTGCGTTTCGACGACGGCAGCCGCGCCCTCTATGCCACGGACGCCTCGAACTACCGCCAGGTGCCCATCGGCGTCGTCGTGCCTGCGGACACGGACGACCTGGTGGCCGCCGTCGCTGCCTGCCGCCGCCACCGCGCCCCCATCGTGCAGCGGGGAGCGGGCACCAGCCTCGCCGGCCAGTGCTGCAACGTCGCCGTGGTGATCGACGGCTCCCGCCATCTGCGGGGCGTGCTGGCGATCGACCCCGAGGCCCGCACGGCCCGCATCCGCCCCGGAACGGTGCTCGACGATCTGCGCCGCGAAGCGGGCCGGCACGGGCTCACCTTCGGGCCCGATCCCGCCACCCACGCCTGGTGCACGGTGGGCGGGATGATCGGCAACAACTCCTGCGGCGTCCACTCGGTGACCGCCGGCCGCACCTCGGACAACGTCGAGGAGCTGGAGGTGCTCACCTACGACGGCCTGCGCCTGCGGGTGGGAGCGACCCCGGAGGGGGAGATCGACCGCATCGTCCGCGCCGGGGGCCGGCGGGGCGAGATCTACCGCCGTCTGCGGGAGCTGCGGGACCGCTACGCGGACCTCATCCGCCGGCGCTTTCCCCGCCTCCCCCGGCGCGTCTCGGGCTACAACCTCGACGAGCTCCTCCCCGAGCGGGGTTTTCACGTCGCCCGTCTGCTGACCGGCAGCGAGGGGACGTGCGTGAGCTTCCTGGAGGCCACGGTGCGGCTGGTGCCGGCGCCGAAGGCCCGGGTCCTTCTGGTGATCGGCTGCGCCGACGTGGTGGCCGCCGCCGAGCGTGTCCCCGAGGTGCTCGCCGCCGGTCCCATCGGCCTCGAAGGGATGGACCGCTTCCTGGTGGACAACGAGTTCACCCGCCGCTCCTATGGCGAGACCCTCGACCTCCTGCCGCCGGGAGAGGCTTGGCTGATGGTGGAGATCGGCGGCGATAGCCGGGAGGAGGCCGCGGGACGAGCCCGCGAGCTGATGCGCCTCTGGGGATTCTGCGCTCTCCTGCTGGAAGAGCCCGCCGATCAGGCGCGGATCTGGCTGGCGCGGGAGGCCGCCGTAGGCACCACCTCGCGCGACCCGCGCCTGGGCGACGGCTGGCCGGGCTGGGAGGACTCGGCCGTGGCCCCGGACCGCTTCGCCGCCTACCTGCGCGACCTCAACGCACTGCTCGCCCAATTCGAGTACCGGGCCGCTTTCTACGGCCACTTCGGCGAAGGCTGCCTCCACGCCCGCATCGACTTCGACCTCGTGACCCCGCCGGGAATCGCCAAGTACCGCTCGTTCATGGAAGACGCGGCCGACCTCGTGGCCTCGCACGGCGGCTCGCTCTCCGGCGAGCACGGCGACGGCCAGCAGCGCGGCGAGCTGTTGCCCCGCATGTTCGGCCCCGAGCTGGTGCAGGCCTTCCGCGAGCTGAAGGCGATCTGGGACCCGGACAACCGAATGAACCCCGGCAAGAAGGTCGATCCCTACCCCCTCGACGCGGATCTCCGGCCGGCCCTGCGCCTGGAGAATCCGGCCACCGCCTTTGCCTTCCCGGACGACCGCGGCAGCTTCGCCCGCGCCGCCGGCCGCTGCGTTGGAGTGGGCAAGTGCCTGCGGGACGACGGCGGCGGCAACGGCGGCGGCGTCATGTGCCCGAGCTGGCGGGCGACGCGCGAGGAGCAGCACTCGACCCGCGGGCGCGCCCGGCTGCTCTTCGAGATGCTCCAGGGCGGCGTGATCCGCGACGGCTGGCGTAGCGCCGAGGTGCGGGAGTCCCTCGACCTCTGTCTCGCCTGCAAGGGGTGCCGCGCCGAGTGCCCTGCCGGGGTGGACCTCGCCACCTACAAGGCCGAGTTCCTCCACCATCACTACCAGGGCCGGCTGCGGCCCCGTTCCGCCTACGCCCTGGGCCTCGCCCCCTGGTGGGCGCGCCTCGCCTCCGGTGCTCCCGGGCTCGCCAACGCCGTCGCCCAGAGCCCGTACCTCGGGAGCCTCGTCAAGAAGGCCGGGGGGATCGCTCCGCAACGGAGCCTGCCCGCCTTTGCCCGCCAGACCTTCCGCGACTGGTTCAAGGACCGTCCTGAAAAGGCGGGAGATCCCGTCCTCCTCTGGCCGGACACCTTCACCAACTACTTCGAGCCGGAGATCGGAAAGGCCGCCGTCGAGGTGCTGGAGGCCGCCGGCCTGCGGGTGACGATCCCCCGCCGTGTCCTCTGCTGCGGCCGGCCGCTCTACGACTTCGGCATGCTGGATCTCGCCCGCCGCCAGCTCCGCCAGATCCTCGATGCCCTGGCGCCGGAGATCGCGGCCGGCGTCCCCCTGGTGGGCCTGGAGCCGAGCTGCGTCGCCGTGTTCCGCGACGAGCTGCCCGGATTGTTCCCCGGCGACGAGCCCGCCCGCCGCCTCGCCGCCCAGACTTTCACCCTCGCCGAGCTTCTCGTAGAGAGAGGCTGGGAGCCGCCGCGCGGCAGCGGCGAGGCGCTGGTCCACGGCCACTGCCACCACCACGCGGTGATGGGCTTGGACGCGGACCGGAGCCTGCTGGAGCGAACGGGGCTGGACTTCCACCTGCTCGACTCCGGCTGCTGCGGCATGGCCGGCGCCTTCGGCTTCGAGACGGATCACTACGACATTTCACTCGCCATCGGCGAGAGGGTGCTTCTCCCCGCCGTCCGCGAAGCGGCCGCGGAGACCCTGATCGTCGCCGACGGCTTCAGTTGTCGCCAGCAGATCGTCCAAACTACGAGCCGGAGGCCGATCCATCTGGCAGAGCTGCTGAACGGCGCGCGGCATTCCCATGTAAGATGACCGGGCACTACGCTTCAGGGCATCGCAACGGAGGTGATCATGGCTCCATCGACGAGATTGGCGGTCGCTCTCGTGATGACGGGGATGGCTTTCCTGTCGGGAGCCGGGAAGGCGCAGCAAGAGGGCGACCTGCCGCCGGAGACCCTGGCCCAATCGATCCCGCGCTTCGCCTTCGCAGTCCAGGGGGGCAGCCCCGCCCTGGTGTTCACTCACAGCGGCACCGCCGCCGAGCACGATCCCCGCATCCTGATCTCGTCGCGGGACGGCTGGCGGCTGATCCAGATGCCCGAGAACTTCCACAATCAGAACTGGGTCTACGCCGGCCGCGCCGTCACCAGCCAGGAAATGTGGGCCGCTTCGCAGATCGGGGGCGAGGTCCCGGCGCCCAACCTGGAGTTTCTGGCGAGCGCCAACGGCGGCAGGAGCTGGCGTTACCGCGGCTCACTGCAAAAGATCTCGCGCTACGCCGTGATCGACTATCTGGCCATGAATCCCAGCGGCAAGGGCACGCTCGTCCTGCGGCTCGACGACGATCCGAGCCCGAACGCGCCACGGCTCGGCTACTACGTCTACACGACCAAGAACGGCCGCGACTGGACGCCGCCCTACTTCTCCCAGAACAAGCCCGCCCCCTCCTCGGACGTGCTGGCGCCCCCAGCCCGCACCTTCGAGGCCAACCAGACGCCTCTCGCGCCGGACGCCTGGCAGCGCCTCTTCGCCGACCTCGTGCCGGCCGGCGGCGGTTAATCCGAGGTACCATGAGGCGGAAAGGAGCCACGATGCCTGCCACCTACCGAGCGATTCTCCATGGAAACCATCTGGAATGGCGTGGAGAGGAGCCGGAAAAGCTTCCGGCCGACCGCGAGGTCGAAGTCTTCGTAACCATCCTGGACACCCCGGATTCTCCCTCTGGCACCAGAGCGCGAGGCGCCGCCATGGCGGCCGCCTTGGAGAAGATTGCCGCGGCCGGCGGACCTAAAGGGTTCGGGGACCCCGCCGAGTGGCAGCGGGAGACGCGTAGGGAAAGAGCCCTTCCAGGACGTGAACCCTGATGTTGCTCGACAGCAACATCGTCATATACTCCGCTCAGCTTGAAAATGCCTTTCTCCGGCAGCTCATTGCCGAGAAGGCGCCGGCCGTTTCCGGCGCCAGCTACGTCGAGGTCCTTGGCTATCACCGCCTGAGTGAAGAGGATCGCGAGCGTTTCGAAGCCTTTTTCGCGGAAACCCGAGTCCTGCCTCTCTCTCAACCCGTTCTCGACGAGGCGGTCCGGCTCCGGCAAGCGAAGAAGATCAAGCTGGGGGACTCCCTGATCGCGGGCACTGCTCTTCTCTACGATCTGACCCTGGTCACCCGCAACGTCGACGACTTCCTGGGTATCGAAGGTCTGAGAGTTCTGAACCCTTTCGCGGATCGTCCCTCTCAGACCTGATTACAGCGCTCCTACTCCTCCCCCATATGCGGGTAGGCGAAGCTCGTCGGGGGCACGAAGGTCTCCTTGATGGCCCGCTGCGAGGTCCAGCGCAGGAGGTTGGCCATCGAGCCGGCTTTGTCGTTGGTGCCGGAAGCGCGGGCGCCGCCGAAGGGCTGCTGGCCCACCACGGCTCCCGTGGGCTTGTCGTTGATGTAGAAGTTGCCCGCCGCGTGCCGTAGCGCCGCCGTCAGCTCGGCGATGACCTTGCGGTCCCGCGCGAAGACGGCGCCGGTCAAGGCGTACGGGCTGGTGGTATCGACCAGTTCCAGGGTCTTCGCGATGTCCGCGTCGTCGTAGACGAAGACGGTCAGCACGGGGCCGAAGATCTCCTCCCGCAGCAGCTTGAAGTGCGGATCCGTCGTCACCACGACCGTCGGCGAGATGAAGTAGCCCTCGGACTTATCGCCCTTGCCGCCGGTGAGGATCTCGGCCTCGCTGGAGCTTTTCGCGTGGTCGATGTAGCCCATGATGCGGTCGAAGGAGTTCTCGTCGATCACCGCCGCCATGAAGTTGCGGAAGTCGAGCGGCGAGCCCATCGAGATCGACGAGACCTGCTCCACCAGCAGTTCCTTGACCCGCGGCCAGAGCGACTTCGGCACGTAGGCGCGTGAGCCTGCCGAGCACTTCTGCCCCTGGTACTCGAAGGAGCCCCGCACAAGCGCCGTGACGTAGGCCTCGACGTCCGCCGACGGATGGGCGAAGACGAAGTTCTTGCCCCCCGTCTCCCCCACGATCCGCGGGTAGGACTTGTAGCGGTCGATGTTGTCGCCCACCGTCTTCCACATCGAGTGGAACACGGGGGTCGAGCCGGTGAAGTGGATGCCCGCGAAATCGGGATGGGCCAGCACCGGATCGCCCACCTTGCTCGCCTTGCCGGGCAGGAAGTTGATGACGCCGTCCGGCAAGCCCGCCGCCTGGAGGATCTTCATGATGTAGTAGTTCGAGAACACCGCCGTCGAGGCCGGCTTCCAGAGCACCGTGTTGCCCATCAGCGCCGGCGCCGTCGGCAGGTTGCCGCCGATCGAGGTGAAGTTGAACGGCGAGACGGCGAAGACGAACCCTTCGAGCGAGCGGTACTCGACGCGGTTCCACATCCCCGGCATCGACCAGGGCTGGTCGGTGTAGAGGTGGCGCATGAAGTACGGGTTGAAGCGATAGAAGTCGATCAGCTCGCACGCCGAGTCGATCTCGGCCTGGAAGACAGTCTTCGACTGGTTGAGCATGGAGGCCCCGTTGAGGGTGTCGCGCCAGGGGCCGGCCAGCAGGTCCGCCGCCTTGAGCAGCACCGCGGCCCGGTCCTCCCAGGACGCTTCGGACCAGTCCCGCCACGCCGCCTTCGCGGCCTTCGCCGCCGCCTCCACCTCCGCGGCGCCGGCCTGGTGATACGTGGCCAGCACGTGCTTGTGGTCGTGCGGCGAGACGGCCTTGGCGGTATCGCCCGTGCGCACCTCCTTGCCGCCGATGATGACGGGGATCTCGATCTCCTCGCCCAGCATCTCGTCCAGGCGCTTCTTCAGGGACTTCTTCTCGGCGGAACCAGGGGCATAGGAACGCACCGGCTCGTTGACCGGCACAGCAATGGGAAAGATTGCGTTTGACATAGCCGGAATCGTATCCGTTGCGTCAAGAGGGCGCTACCCCTTCTGGAGGGTGACGGCCGCCCAGGCAAAGATCAGGAACCCCACGATCATCAGCGTGCCGCCGATGGGGGTGATCGCGCCCATCCAGCGGGGACCGCCCGCCGCCAGGGCGAACACCGTGCCGCTGAAGACGACGCTCCCCAGGAACAGGCACCACCCGGCACCGTTCACCCCGCGCACCGCGCCCTGCCTTGCGAAGAGTCCCACCAGCACCAACGACAAACCGCCATACATGAGATAGCGCGCCGCCGTCTCCCAGAGCTGCAGCTCCCGCGGCTCGAACCGGGCCGCCAGCGCATGAGCCCCGAAGGCTCCGGCGATCACCGACAACGCGGCGCAGAGAGCGCCGATCAGAATCCAGTTCATGGTTTTGGCACCTCCGAGCGGGGATTATAGGGGCCCGCACTCCTACCCCAGCCGCGACTTCAGACTGTGCAGCAAATTCAGAGCCGCGAGCGGCGTCAACTGGTTGACGTCCACCGCCTTCAGCAACCCGGCCACCACCTGCTCGGCCGGCGCGAAGAGAGTGAGCTGCGCCGGGCCTCCGGGGTCCGGCGAGCCGGTGCCGCGGGCGAGGCGGGGCTTGCCGGTGGGGTCGTACTCCAGGGATTCGAGATTGGCCAGCACCTCCCCGGCGCGCTCGATCACCGAGTCGGGCAGACCGGCGAGGCGCGCCACGTGGAGGCCGTAGGACTTGTCGGCGCTGCCCGGCACCACCCGGCGCAGGAAGACGATGCGCTCCTCCCACTCCTTGACCGCCATCGTGCGGTTCACCACCCGCGGCAGCAGCGAGGCGAGCTCCGTCAGCTCGTGGTAGTGGGTGGCGAAGAGCGTCTTCGGCCGGTGGTGCTCGTGCAGGTACTCGACGATCGCCCAGGCGAGCGACAGGCCGTCGAAGGTCGCCGTGCCCCGCCCCACCTCGTCGAGGATCACCAGGCTGTGGTCGGTCGCATGGCGCAGGATGTTCGCCGTCTCGATCATCTCCACCATGAAGGTGGACTCGCCCCGCGCCAGGTCGTCCGACGCTCCCACGCGGGTGAAGATGCGGTCGACGACGCCGATCACCGCCTCGTCCGCCGGCACGAAGCTGCCGGCCTGGGCCATCAGGACGATGAGCGCCACCTGGCGCAGGTAGGTCGACTTGCCCCCCATGTTCGGGCCGGTGAGGAGGACGATCTGCGAGCCGTCGGCGTCCAGCTCGGCGTCGTTGGGTACGAAGGCGTCCCGGCTCGCCTGCTCCACCACCGGATGGCGCCCCTCGCGCAGGATGATCGGCCCGCCGGCCTCGCCCATGACTGGCCGCACGTAGCGCTGCCGCGCCGCCACTTCGGCGAAGGCGGCGAGGGCGTCCACCGACCCGACGGCCGCCGCCAGGGCAGTGAGGCCGGCGGCCTCGGCGGCGATCCTCTCGACCAGCTCGCGGAAGAACCTCTGCTCCAACGCCACCTGCCGCTCCTCGGCGGAGAGGATCTGCTCCTCCAGCTCCTTGATCTCCGGCGTCACGTAGCGCTCGGCGTTGACCAGGGTCTGCTTGCGGATGTAGTCCGCCGGCACCCTCTCCTGGTTCGCGCGGGTGACCTCCAGGTAGTAGCCGAAGACCCGGTTGTAGCGGATCTTGAGCGACGAGATCCCCGTCCGCTCCCGCTCGCGCACCTCCAGGGCCGCGATGTGCCGCTTGCTGTCGCGGGTGAGCGAGCGGTAATGGTCCAGCTCCTCGGAGACACCGGCCGCGATGACGCCACCCTCCACGAGATTGACGGCGGGAGCGGCCTCCAGGGTGCGAAGAAGATAAGCGTGAAGCTCCGGCAAGGGATCGACCTCCGCCAGCCGGGCGAGAAGCGGCGCGGCGCCCGGGTCTCCGGCGAGCAGCGCCGCGAGCTCGTCCAGCAGCCCCGGGGCCTCGCCCAGGGAGTCGCGCAAGGCCGCCCCCTCGCGGGGCGTGATCGTACCCAGGACGGCCCGCGCCAGCAGGCGGTCCGGATCGGCCATGCGGGCCAGGTGCTCGCGGATGCGCTCGCGCCGGGGATTGTCCGCCACCAGCTCGCCCACGGCGCGATGGCGCTCGGCGATCTCCCCGGGGGAGACCAGGGGCCGGCGCAGCCACTCGCGCAACGTGCGTCCGCCGGGCGCGGTGACCGTGCGGTCGAGCACGCCGAGCAGCGTCGTCTTGCGCCGGCTGCCTGAAGCCATGGCCGTTCCGGGGATCACGACGGGCGTTCCTCGCTGGCTGGCGAAGACCTCCAGGTTCGCCAGCGTCGAGGCGTCGAGGATCAGCCGGTCCCGCGCCTCCCGCACGGCGAGGCCGCGGACGTGGGAGAGGGTGCTCTTCTGCGTCTCCTGGGCATAGGCTAGGGCCGCCGCCGCCGCGCGCACCGCCGGCTCCCCCTCCTCCAGGCCGAAGCCGCGCAGGGTCCCGGCGCCGAACTGCCGCCGCAGCAGATCGGCGGCAGCCTGGGGGTGATGGGGATCGAACAATCGGTCGCCGTCGAGCGGCGTGCGGCACGGGCACTCCCGCTCGGCCCATTCGACGACGGTCCCGGGAAAGCCAGACTCCCCGCCGTACCAGAGCACCTCGCGGGGGCGCAGCAGGGCAAGATCCTCAACGGCTTCTTCCTGGGAGCGCCAGCGGCGGACGAAGAAGGTGCCGGTCGAAAGGTCCAGAAATGCTCCGGCCCCTCCCTCCGTGGATTTCTCCCAGACGAGAGCCGCGAGGAGGTTCTCCTCCTTGCCGTCGAGCAAGGCCGGATCGCTCACCGTGCCGGGGGTCACCACGCGGGTGACCTCGCGCTTCACGAGCCCCTTGGCCTGCGCCGGGTCCTCGACCTGATCGCAGATCGCCACCTTGAGGCCGGCGCCGAGCAGCTTGGCGAGGTACCCCTCCAGGGCGTGGTGGGGCACGCCGCACATCGGCACCTCGCTCTCCGTCCCCTTGTGGCGGGCCGTGAGCTGCACCTCCAGGATGGGGGCGGCGGCGCGAGCGTCCTCGAAGAACATCTCGTAGAAGTCGCCCATGCGGTACATGAGGAGGGCGCCGGGGTGCTGCGCCTTGACCTCCAGATACTGGCGCATCATGGGCGTCAGGGTCGTGACGGGCGGAGAGACGGACATGGGGAAGGGAGTATAGCGTTACGGAAAGGCAGAACCATCCCCCGGCCTATCCCGAATCTTTGGGGGCTTTCATATACTCCCCCCGTGCCCGGCCCCATCCTCATCCTCGACACCGGCTCTCCCCTGGCGAGCGTCGCCGTAGTCCGCGGCGGCGAGGTGGTGGCCGCGCGCGCGGTGGGAACCGAACGCTCGTCCACCCGGCTGCTGGACATGATCCGCGAGGTGCTGGAGGAGGCGGGGCTTGAGATGACGGGCCTCGGCGGCGTCGCCGTGCTGCGCGGTCCGGGGAGCTTCACCGGCGTGCGCATCGGCCTCGCGACCGTCTTAGGCTTCCACCAGGCCCTGGGATTGCCGGTGGCGACTCCGACTTCTTTCGAGGCCCTGGCGGCCGCGGCTCCGGAAGACGCCGAGATCGTCATCGCCGCCGTCGACGCCCTGCGCGGCGAGTGGAGCGCCCAGGCGTTCGCCCCTGGACTCTCAGCGCTGGGCGAGCCGGAGCTCGTCGCCGGTGCCGACCTGCCGCGCCTCGCCGGGGAAGCCGGGGGACGTTCCGGCGTGGTGATCGGCTTCGGCGTCTCGCGTCTCGCGGACCTTCCCGGCTGGCCGGCGGCTCTGCGCCTCGTCGAGCCCGGCCCGCTCGCCTTCGCTGCCGCCCGGCTGGTGGCGGCGCCGGACACCGTGTGGGACTCCGCGCTCCTCACCCATCCCCTGTACGCCCGCACGGCCGCCTTCACACCGGCACGCCCCCGAGTCGCCGCGATTCCTCAAGAGGCCTGACGTGATTGCCCACGATCCTGTTTCGCTCATCATCCGCCCGGCCCGCGCCGAGGACCTGGACCGCATCGCCATCCTGGAGGAAGCCGCCTTCGAGGACTCCTGGCCGCGGGAGTTGCTGAGCTACGAGCTCACCCACTCCCGTACCTTCCTGTTCGTGGCGTCGCGGGACGACGACGCGCCGCTGCCCGGCTACGTTCTCTTTCATTACGTGGCGGGCGAGGCGGAGCTGCTGCGCCTGGCCGTCGAGCCCGCCGAGCGCCGGCAGGGCCTCGGCCGCCAACTGGTGGAGCGCGGCCTCCTGCGCCTGCGCCAGGAGAACATCCAGGCCTGCTTCCTGGAGGTGCGCAAGGACAACGAGCCCGCCATCCAACTCTACAACGCCATGGGCTTCAAACGCGTCGGCCGGCGCCGCGGCTATTACCGCGACGGCACGGACGCGCTGATCCTCTCGCTGGCGCTGTAAGCCGCCTCGCGAATTGCCCCGCGATTTCGCTTGATTTCCGCCCGCTCCTCCTATAAATTTTCCCCATCGGCCGGATCGCCCGGCCGTAAACCAAAACGGCCCGGAAGTGAGCGGCAACTCACAACCGAGCCTGACCACGCAAAGGAGAATCATTCCCATGCGCAGCTCCCGTCATTCTACCCTCCCTTCCCCCAACGCTTTTTCCCCCGCCTTCCTCCAGCGCATCGCACAGCGCGACGAGCCGCCTTCCGCCGGTGAGGCCGACGTGGCAGGGCCGTGGCACATCGAAGAGGTCCCAGGCGGCTTCGGCCTCTTCCGCCTCGGCGAAAGCCAGTCGCGCGGGTTCGACGCCTACGCCGTCTTCCGCGACCGCTGGCTGGCGCTGCTGGCGGCGGCCGTGCTCCCCGGCACCGGGCGGGATTACGCCTTCCTCCTCGAAAAGGAGGCGGACGCCGAAGGCTTCGCCATCGCCGACGGCGCGAACGGGGCCGTCCTCGGGCACGTCGCCCTCTTCGACGAATTCTTCGTGGACGCCCTGAACGTCGCCGCGGCCCTCGTCCGCCTCCCCGGCTCGCTCGCCGCCCTCCTGGAAGCGGCCGGGCAGGTGTCGCTCGAACGGGCGGGGGCGATCCTGGACGACAAGGTCTCCTGAAGTCCGCCTTGCTCCTTCCGGAAGGGCGGTGCTATCCTCCTGGAAAGAGCATGCGGACACAACTTCCCATCACGGCCGCCCGCACCTTCGAGGGGCGCGGGCGTGCCCGTGTCCAGGAGCCGGTCGCACGGTGAGCAGGCTCGCTCGCCGCCCGCCGCTCCTTTCGTTCGTTCCTCCACAGGTGCAGGCCCACGCGGGCCGAATCCCCATCAACCATCGAATTTTGTCGAGCAACGGAGGTACCTCATGTCCCAACATGACGACCTGAAGGCGGAGCTGATCGCGTCGGATTCCGAATTTCGCGGCTTCTACGAGGACCACCAGGGCTGCGAGAAGAGGCTGGACGAGATCAACTCCAAGTCCATGCTCTCCGAGGAGGATGAGATCGAGGAGAAGAAGATCAAGCTCCACAAGCTGACCCTGAAAGACAAGATGGAGCAACTGCTGCGACAGCATCGCGAGTCGCGGGTTTCGGCCTAAGCCATGGCGTCCTGGCTCCGTAGCACTACAGGCCCACACGACCGACCGGAGCCTCGCCAATGAAATTCGCGAAAGAAGGCTGGCTCTACGTCCTGCCCTTCGTGTTCCTGGCCGGGCTGCTCTTCTTCTTCGGACGGCCCGGCTGGGGAGCCACCGCGCTCGTCGTGGGCCTCCTCCTCCTCCTCTTCTTCCGGGACCCGAAACGCTCCTACGAGGGCGACGCCGGCGCCGTGCTGGCGGCGGCGGACGGCCTCATCACCCGCATCGACACGATCGACGACCCGGAGGTCGGCCCCGGCCGCCACCAGCGCATCGTCACCTTCCTCTCGGTGCTCGACGTGCACGTCCAGAAGGTACCGGTGGCGGGCGAGGTCATCGCATCGAGCTATAAAGCGGGCCGCAAGGTCGCCGCCTTCCGCGAGGACGCCGGGGACGTCAACGAGAAGCACCTGTCGGTGATCCGCCGCGGCAACGGCGACCTCGTGGGCGTGCGGCAGATCGCCGGGCTGCTGGCGCGCCGGGTGGTCTGCTATTTGAAAGAGGGTGACCGGGTGCACCGCGGCCAGGCGATGGGGTTGATCAAGTTCTCCTCCCGCGTCGACCTGCTGGTGCCCGAGGGCTACCAGGTGCTGGTGAAGAAGGGAGACCGAGTGAAGAACGGGGCGACCCCCATGGCCCTGCCCGGTAAGGAAGGCGCTTGACGGACGAGCGCTCGGCCGACGCGGTCATCGACGGACCGGCGCGCCGCCGCCGGCTGGGCCTGCGGCGTGGGGCCTATCTGCTGCCCAGCCTGTTCACCATGGGCAACATGGTGCTCGGCTTCTACGCCATCATCCTGGGCTTGCACGAGCACTTCCGGATGGCGGCGGCGATGGTCTTTCTCGCCGGCCTGCTCGACAGCGTCGACGGCCGCATCGCCCGCATGACCGGCACCGAGAGCGCCTTCGGCATGGAGTACGACTCGCTCGCCGACGTCATCACCTTCGGCGCCGCGCCGGCCCTGCTGGCCTATCTCTGGGGGCTGGAGGACTTCTCCGAGGACACCTGGCTGCTGTCGGTGTTCTTCATGGTCTGCTGCGCCACCCGGCTCGCCCGCTTCAACGTGCAGTCGAAGATCGTGGACAGCCGCTACTTCGTGGGCCTGCCGACGCCGGCCGCCGCCTTCTGCATCTGCTCGATCCTCGTCTTCGCTCCCGAGTACACCGACGACGTCAAGGTTTACGTGCAGATCGTCATGGGCGTCGCGCTCCTGCTCGTCGGCGTGCTCATGGTCTCCACCTTCCGCTACGTGAGCGGCAAGAAGCTCGACCTGCGCCGCCGCCTGAGCTACCGGGCCGTGGTGCCCATCGCCGCCATCCTGCTGGTGTTGATCTACCAGCCCTGGGCCACGATGCTGGTCATCACGACCCTCTTCACCCTCTCGGGACCGGTGAATGCGCTGATCTCCCGTCTGCGCCACCGCGGGCCGAACGCTCCGGAGGAGGCGCCTCCTCCCCTGGAAGGAGCTCCTTGACCGCCTTCGCCATCCTGCATCCGACCAACCTGCAGGGCAAGGAGCTGCGGGAGACGATCGAGGCCCGCCATCCCGACTGGTCGGACATCCGCCTGCTGAGCACCCATGAGGACGAGATCGGCACCCTCACCGAGGTCGCCGGCACCGCCGCCCTGGTCAACCGCTATGAGCCGGAGTCGCTGAAAGGCGTCGATCTCGTCTTCCTCTGCGGCACGGCCGAAGAGAGCCGGCCCATCCTCGCCGAGATGCCGGCGGAGACTTTGGGAATCCTCCTCTCCCCCGACGCCGCGCTGGACGACGGCGTACCGGTGGTGGCCGGCGTCAACAGCGAGGCGGCTCGCGGGCGCCGGACCCTCGTCTCGCCCCACCCGGCGACGGTGATCCTGGCCCATCTGCTCTTTCCGCTGCGCGAGTTCTCGCTCACCGAGGCGGTCGCCACCCTCATTCAGCCCGCCTCCATGAAGGGCCAGGCGGGCCTCGAGGAGCTGTTCGAGAACAGCCGGCAGATCGTGTCCATGGCGTCGCGCACCACCACCCCGATCTTCGGCACCCAACTCGCCTTCAATGTCCTGCCGGCTTCGGCGGAAGCGGTGGGCGACCAGCTCCACACGGTCCTCGCCGGCGCGCCGCCGGTGGCGCTGCAGATCCTCCAGGGGGGCGTCTTCCACTCCATTTCCGCCAGCCTCCTGGTGCGCTGCCCGTCCAACCCCACCCTGACGGCCTTCCGCAAGGCCCTGGCCGGGAATCCGGTTCTGGAGGTGGCCTACAAGCCCCGCCTCCTCGGCCCGGTGGATGCCGCAGGCAGCGACAAGGTGATCTTCGGCAGCCTCCGCAAGGACGACACCGGGGCCTTCTGGCTCTGGGCGGTGATGGACAACCTCACCCGCGGCAACGCTCTGAACGCCCTCGAAATCGCCGAAGCCGTGCTGTAGCCGCGCAACCTCGCAGTTCCAGAAACCGGGAATCTGTCGCTTGACTTCGGGCGCAGCTCTGCTACGATCTGGAGCGTAATGCAGGCGTAAATCCAACCGCTCCCAGAGGAGGGCCCCATGCGTTCGGAAGATTCCAGCAGCCCCTCGTCCCACAACGCCTTCGCCGAAGAGTTCCTGAACCGCTTCGAGCAGGAGGACGAGCCGCCCTCCGCCGCCGAGGCGGACGTCGCCGGTCCCTGGGAGGTCCAGCCCTTTCCGCTGGCCGACGGTCATGAAGCGTTCGGCCTCTGGCGGCTGGGCGAGCGGCCGGAGTATGGCGACCCGCCGGCCGGCCTCTTCCGCGATCACGCGACGGCGCTGCTGGCCGCCACCGTCCGCCCGTTCGTGGGACGGGACGCGTTCTACGAGTTGGGGCGCGAGCGTGAGAGCGGCGGCTTCCCCCTCCTGCGCCA
Source organism: Thermoanaerobaculia bacterium (assembly GCA_035996875.1). Taxonomy (GTDB): domain Bacteria; phylum Acidobacteriota; class Thermoanaerobaculia; order Multivoradales; family UBA5704; genus DATARR01. The sequence goes on along the minus strand of DASYJD010000104.1, from coordinate 75,762 downwards.
GGGAGAGGCGATCGGCTGGCTCGACCTTTTCGACGAGGACTGGGCCGCCGGAGTCAACACTCTGGAGCGGCTGGCCCGCAGCCCGCAGGCGCTCGCCACCCTGATGGAGGCCGCCGGCCCCCTCGCCCTGGAGCGGGCCGGGCGGATTCTCCGGGTGCGGGTGATGGAGCGGGAGGAGTAGGCCCTTACCCGCCCGTCGCGAACCTCGTCGGCGGCAGCTTCTGAAGGCACGAGGTGTCGATGCCCTTGACGGACGCGGTGTCCAGGAACCGGTGGATCATCGCGTCCGTGCACTCGCCGGCACCGCCGTGGGTCCCCCGGGGAACGAGCACCAGCAGACTGTTGGAGAGGTATTTCGCCGCCCTCTCGGCGAACTCGGGGGGCGTCACCGGATCGCGCTCGCCGGCGATCAGGAGCACCGGGACGTCCGAATGGACCGGTGTGTGGAGGTTGGCGGGGATCTCGCCGCGCGGCCAGACCTTGCAAACCTCCTTCTGCTGACGGATGCGGTAGTCGCCCAGGATGGTGCCCTTCGTCGCCTGCGCCGCAGTGGCGTCGTCGATGAACGGCAGATCCTCGGCGCAGGTCACCGAGAACAGCAGGCCCATGGCCAGGACCTCGTTGATCCCCAGCCGGCGCTCGATCGACATCTGGATCAGCGGGGTGAGGTTGCCCTCGAACGCCTGGTGAATCTGCCGGGGGAGGGCGCCGCCTCCCTCGCCGTACATCAGGTAGCGGATGCCCTCGGCCACCAGGCCATGGGTGGGCCGCACCTCCTGCGTCTCGTGGGTGACGGGGTTGGTCACCTTCACCGCCACCCCCTGGTCCACCCGCTCCATGACCTTCTTGATCTCCTCCTTCGAGTTGGGGAAGGCAGCGTGGCAGGCGGCGTCGGCGGCGCACTCGCCAAGGAGCATGTCGAGCGCGCGCTGGCCGGCGTAGGCGTGATGGAGAGGCAGGTACTCGTCGAGCGGCGCCACGGCGATCAGGGTGACCGTGCGCACCGACTCCGGATGGCGCTGGAGGTAGACCTCGGCCGCCCGGGTGCCATAGGAGCCGCCACTCAGGTTGATCTTGCCGTAGCCGAGCCAGGCGCGGATCTCGTCCACGTCGTCGATGGCGAGCGGCGTCGTGTAGTAGCGCAGGTCGGCGCCCTTCTCAAGCCGCTCCTTGCAAGAGCGTACGGCCGCGATGGGGAAAACGTCGCCGGCCGCCTGGCGCAGGTCGAGAGGATGGCCCCAGAACTCGCAGTCCAGGGTGTTGGAGCGGCCGGTGCCCCGCTGATCGACGAGGACGATGTCGCGCTTCTGCCGCGCCGGATCTTCGGCAAAGCCCTCCGCCTCCCCCGCGATCCCCTCTCCGGGGCCGCCGCCGAAGAAGAAGACGGGATCGGGCAGCTTCTCCGGCCCCTTGGCCGGAAGGATGACGACGTTGATCCCGATCTTGCGCCCTTTCTTCGCTTCGCGGTTCTCCCAGACGGCGTAGGTGGCGCAGCGCACCTCCTCCTTGAGGCCTGGCACCTTGCACGGGTGAGGCGGCGTGGTCACCGCTTCGACCGGCCCCGGTGCAGGAGGGGAAGCGGGGGGCGCCTGCGCGAGCAGGGGAAAACCGGCGAGAACGGCGAGCAGGAGGGCGAGGCTTGCCCGGCTGAGCATGGGGGTCTTTTTCGGCATGGGAGAGGCTCCTTCTGAAGATTCCTCCTAGTACGGGCCGGGAGCCGGGTGGTTTCAGGAGGGAGCGGAGGGTGAGCCCGGACCAGGAGCCCGGGCTCTGGCACCACCTACCGCGGAGGCGGCGGGAAACAGATGAAGCAGCCGCCGCAGGTGTAGAACGACGACGTGGTGCCCCAGGACACCGGGTTGTTGCAGCAGTCCTTGCCGTGCTCCCCGACGACGGTGGAGTGGCTGGCGTTGTTGTAGAACGTACAGTTGCCGGCGGGAGACGCGAAGGTCACCGGCGCGGCCGTGGTCAGGCTGAAGGCCGTGGCGGCCAACAGGAGGGCCGCGAGGAGACAGCGGCGGAGGGTCTGGGGACTGATCAGGTTATTCATGCTTTCAAGCGACTCCTTTCAAGATCGGAGGTTCTTGCTCAAGGAAAGCGGCGCCTCACTGCTGCGGAGGGCACCACACACAATTCTGCGGACCGCAGACACTGAAGGCGCTCGTCACACCCTCGTTGATGCGCCGGCCGCAGCAGTCGATGCCCATCCGTCCCACATGGGTCGTGTGGGAGGCGTCGCTGTAGTAATCGCAGATGTGGCCGACAAAGGCGTACGCCGTCCGTGGCGCCGAAGCGAGGAGAGTCAAGGCGAGACCGGCGGTGAGGAGCGCCGCCCGGGCGATCTTCCCCAGGGCAGGAATCTGCATCTTCGGGTTCGTCATTCTTCCTCCTTTCGTAGGCGGATCGAAAGCATCCGCTCATTTCTATAACCTTAACAGAAAAACGACGGCGATGTCCCGATCGATCAGATCCTGTCAGGCTCCTTCCGACGGCGCCGCGGGGCTCTCGAGCCTCGCGGCGCCCTGGCGCACCAGGTACTCCTCGACGAACAGCAGGCGGTCCTGGCCGGCGCGGCGGATGACCGAGAGCAGATCGTTCATGCTCGTCACCTCTTCGAGCTGCTCCTCCACGAACCAGTCGAGGAAACGGATGCCCACGTAGTTGCGGTCCGTCCTGGCGACCTCCACCAGATCGTAGATCTGGCGGGTGACCTCCTCCTCCCAGGCGAGGGCCTTGCTCACCGCCTCCTCGGCCGAGACGAAGTCGCTCACCGGAGCCGGCAGGTCTGGAATGAGGACCTTGCCCCCGACGTCGTTGATGAACTTGACGAAGCGCATGGCGTGCGTGCGCTCCTCCTCCGACTGGCGATAGAAGAACTTGGCGAGCTGCGGCAGGGTCTCGTGGTCGAAGTAGCTGGCGATGGCGATGTATTGCATCGAGGCGCCCATCTCGTTGCCGATCTGCTGATTGAACGCCTGAATGAGCTGGTCACTGGCGAGCATAAGAGTCTCCTAACATTCAATGACATTGATGGCGAGACCACCGCGGGAGGTCTCCTTGTACTTGGTCTTCATGTCGGCGCCGGTCTCGCGCATGGTCTTGATCACCCGGTCGAGGGAGACCTTGTGCGAGCCGTCGCCCCTGAGCGCGATGCGGGAGGCGTTGATCGCCTTGACCGAGCCCATGGCGTTGCGCTCGATGCAGGGAATCTGCACCAGGCCGCCCACCGGATCGCAGGTCAGCCCGAGGTTGTGCTCCATGCCGATCTCGGCGGCGTTCTCCACCTGGGCGCTGGTTCCCCCGAGAGCGGCCGTCAGGCCGGCCGCCGCCATCGAGCAGGCGACCCCCACCTCGCCCTGGCAGCCCACCTCGGCCCCCGAGATCGAGGCGTTCTCCTTGTAGAGGATGCCGATGGCCCCGGCGGTGAGCAGGAAGTGGAGGACCCCGTCCTCGGTGGCGCGGCCGGTGAACCGGCGGTAGTAATGGAGCACGGCGGGCACGATGCCGGCCGCGCCGTTGGTGGGCGCAGTGACCACCCGGCCCCCGGCGGCGTTCTCCTCGTTGACGGCGAGGGCGAAGAGGTTCACCCAGTCGAGCACGGTCAGAGGGTCCCGGAGCGCGTCCTCCGGCTTGGACATCAGCTCCTGGTAGAGGGCGGGAGCCCGCCGCGGCACCTTCAGGCCGCCGGGGAGCACGCCGGTCTGCCGGTAGCCCCGCTCTACGCAACGCTGCATGGCGTCCCAGATGCGCAGCAGGCCGGCGCGGATCTCCTCCTCGGAGCGCCAGACCTTCTCGTTCTCCAGCATCAGCTCCCAGACGGCGAGGCCGCTCTCCTCGCTGATCCGCAGCAGCTCGTCGCCGCTCAGGAAGGGGTAGGGCTGCGGCGTGGAGTCGGCCACCAGGTGATCGTCGCCGGTCGCCCCCTCGTCGACCACGAAGCCGCCGCCCACCGAGTAGTAGATCCGCTCGTCCAGCATCTCCCCAGTGGGGCCGAAGGCGGTGAAGCGCATGCCGTTGGAGTGGACGGGGAGGAGGTCCCGGCGGTTGAAGATCAGATCCTCCCCTTCCTGGAAGGGCACCTCGTGGCGGCCGAGCAGGGTGATCCGATGGTGGCTGCGGATCGCCGTCACCCTGGGGGCCACGCTGTCGGGATCGATCTCCTCCGGCGACTCGCCTTCGAGCCCCATGAGCACGGCGCGGTCGGTGCCATGGCCGCGGCCGGTGAGGGCGAGCGAGCCGTAGAGCTCCGCCCGCACCCGGGCAGTCCCCGCGAGGCGGCCCGCCTTCTCCAGGCTCTCGGCGAAACGGCGGGCCGCCCGCATCGGCCCCACCGTGTGGGAGCTCGAAGGGCCGATGCCGATGGTGAAGAGATCGAAAACGCTGATGGCCATAGAGAGCGGGATTGTACACGCGACTCGCTTTGATACTCTGTTGATCGCTTTGTCAAACTCGAGCGGGGAAACCCCGGGCCGAATCCCGGAGCTGGACGGCATTCGCGGGCTGGCCATCCTGCTGGTCATCGCTTGGCACTACGTCGCAGCGCCGCTGCTGGGCGTGCCGACTCCCCTGGCCCAGCTGGCCTGGCGGTCGTTGCGCCTGGCGTGGAGCGGCGTAGACCTGTTCTTCGTGCTCTCGGGCTTTCTCATCGGCGGCATCCTGCTCGACCGGCGAGCGGCTCCGCGGTACTTCCGCGCCTTCTACGCCCGCCGCTTCTGCCGCATCCTGCCGCTCTACTTCCTTTTCCTGGGCTCGTTCTTCCTGCTGCTGGCCACCGCTCCGGTCTTCACGGCTTCACCGGCGGTGGGGCCTCTGTTCAGCAATCCGCTGCCGGCTTGGTCCTATGTCACGTTCACCCAGAACTGGGTGATGGTGCGCGAGCACAACTTCGGCCCCATGGGTCTCGGAATCACCTGGTCGCTCGCCATCGAGGAGCAGTTCTATCTCGTGCTGCCCCTCATGGTCCGCTTCATTCCGGCCCGCTGGCTGCCGGCCTCGCTCGCCGCCGTGAGCCTCGTCGCCCTCGTGTGGCGGGTCCTCGCCGGTCCCTCCGGCTACTTCGCCGCCCTCGTGCTCACCCCCTGCCGGGCCGACTCCCTGATGCTGGGAGTCCTCTGTGCGTGGGCGTTGCGGCAGGAGCGCTGGCGGCGGCTGATCCGAGGCTCGCGGCGGGCGCTCTACGGGATCCTCGTCGTGTTCCTCCCCGTGCTGGCGGGCCTCTGCCTCTTCCGCCACTACGGGTTCGAGGGCAGCCCCTACCTGTTCTCGATCCTCGCCGTGCTCTACGGCTCGGCGCTGCTGCTCGCCGTGACCGAGGGCCATGGGCCGGTGACCTGGCTCTTCCGCCGCCGCTGGCTGCGGGCGCTGGGCGGCCGGGCCTATTGCGTCTATCTGATCCACCAGACGATCAACGGCTTGGCGCACGCCCTGATCCTGGGTCACCCCCCAGGCTTCAGCACCCCTGGAGAGATCGCAACGACGGCGGCGGCGGGAGCCGTGACCCTGGCCCTCGCCGAGGTCTCCTGGCGGCTCTTCGAGAAGCCGCTCATCGCCTGGGGGCACTCCGTGTCCTACGGCTAGCTGCTATCCTGGAGCCAACCCCGGAACGATGGCGGACGATGGGATGGCGATAATCGAGAGCCTCATCGAGCAGCTACAGGCGCCCTTGTCGCGCAACGACACCAATGATGCCTTCCGCCGTCTCTTCGACCTCTACTCGCCCCGTCTCTACCACTTCTTCAGCCGCCGGGGTTTTCCACACTCCGACTGCCTCGACTTAACCCAGGAGACTTTTCTTGGGATCTACAAAGGCATCGGGGCCTTTCGCCAGGACTCGAGCTTCGAGACCTGGCTGTTCAAGATCGCCACCAACGCCTATCGCAAGCGGCTGCGCTGGGGCGTCGCCGGCAAGCGGGACGCTCCCGAGGTTTCCCTGGAGGGGGGCGCGGAGGGGGGAGGAGCGATGGCGACCCTGGCAAGCGTGTCAGCCACGGACCTCCCGGCCCCCGGCGAGGAGATGCTGCAACGCGAGCGGTCGCTCGTCCTTCGCCAAGCCATCGACCGCCTGCCGGAGCAGATGCGGAAATGCCTCGTCCTGCGGGTGGACCATGAGATGAAGTACAAAGAGATTGCCGTCGTCCTGCGGCTGTCGCCGGAGACGGTCAAAGTCCACCTCGCCCACGCCCGGCGGCGCCTCCAGGAGGAGCTGGGTCCGTACTTCGAGAGCTCGATCGCGCGCATTGAGGAGAGCGCATGACACACCCGAAGCCGGAGACGCTCGCGGCCTATCACGCTGGCGAGTTGCCGGATGGCGAGGCGCAGCCGCTTCAGGAGCATCTCCTGGCCTGCCGGGAGTGCGCCGCCCTGCTCCTCGACCTCGACAGCCTGGCCGACCCTGGCTTCGGCGCCGGCTCCCTCTCCGCCGCGGATCAGGAGGCGCTGTGGGGGCGTATTGAAGGAAAGATCCAGGAAGAAGAGCCGGCGCTGGTGCCGGTGATTCCCCTGCGCCGCCCCTCCCGCTTCTCCCCGCAGCCGCGCTGGCTCCAGGCGCTCGCCGCCGCTCTGCTCGTCGCCACGGTGGGGCTCTCCGTCTGGGTGGTCTCGCTGCGCCGCACGGTGGAAAGCCTCAACCGGCCGGAGCCGAACGCGCCGGTGATCGACCTGTATTCGGGCACGTCGCGCAGCGCCGGGAGCCCGCAGCCCGTAGCGATCGTCCCCAGCGATTTTCGTTTCTTCACCGTAATCCTTCACCCCCCGCACTCCCGTAGTACCAACAGATACCGGGTGGAGATCGCCCGCGCGGGCGGTGGAAGCGTATGGAGCCGGGACGGGGTCGCCCCCGACCCTCTGGGTCCACTGCCGCTGACGTTGACGCGGAGCCTGATCGGACCCGGCGAGTACCGGATCCGCCTGTTCGAGGAAACCGGAAACCCGAAGGAGCCGCTGGTGGACTATGGCTTACGTGTCGAAGGCCCATAAGACTCTGGGGATCGTCCTGAGCCTGCTGCTCGCCGGCTGCGGGAGGCTCAGGTGGGACCCCGCCGCCTTCGTGATCCGGCAGCTCCCCGCCGTGGCCGGGGCACGCGTCGAGTCGTCCATGGTCCTGGGCGTGACCGACATCTACGAAATGAATTTCCCCGCGGGCTTCTTCGCCGACCTCGGCGTCGAGCAGAAAGGGATCGACGTGGCGGTGAAGGTCACCGGACCGGACGGCCGGCAGCTCGCCGCCTCCGACAGCCTCTACGGAAACAGGGGATGGGAGCCGGTGCCCATCGTCACGGAGCAGGCGGGACGGTACCTCCTGGAGGTCCGCGCCCGGGCCACTCCCCTGCCGGCCCGGTACGAGGTCCGGCTGGCGGCGCTACGCCCCGCGACCGCCCGGGACCGCGCCCGCGTCGCCGCCGAGAGCCACTTCGCCGTGGCGGCCTTCCCCCAGGCCCTGGCCGGCTTTCGCGCCCTGGGCGAGCGCGGCCGGGAAGCCGACGTCCTCTACTCCATGGCCTGCGCCGGGTTCGATCTCGGCCGTGCGAAGGAGGCCCTGGCGCTCTTCCGCTCCCTCGGCCGCGAGCGGGAGGCGGGGAGGGCGCTCAACGACCTCGGCCGGCTCTATCGCGCCCAGGGAGACTCGGCCCGGGCCCTCGCCACCTACCGCGAGGCCCTGGCGCTCAACCGGCGCCTGGGGGAAGGGTGGGCGCAGGCCGTCACCCTCCAGGGGCTCGGGATGGTCTACCGCTCCTCAGGGGAGACCGGCAAGGCCATCGAGCACTACGAGGAGGCCCTCGCCCTCTGGCGCCGGCTCGGGGACCGGCTCGGCGAAGCGAGGACGCTCGCCACCCTCGGCGATCTCTACCAATCGGTGGGCGATCCGCAGAGGGCGCTGGACCGTCTGGAGCCGGCCCTCGCCCTCCTGGCCTCCGCCGGCAGGCCGCAGGAGGAGGCGAGCGCGCTGACCTCCCTGGGCGACGCACTCAGCCGCAAGGGGGAGGGGCCGAAGGCAGTCGCCGTCCTGGAGCGCGCCCTCGCGATCGAGCGGCGGAACGGCGACCGGGAGGGCGAGGCGCGGACGCTCAACGACCTCGGCTGGGTCTACATCCTCCTTCACGACTGGCGGCACGTGCGCGAGAGCTTCGCACGCGCACGTGCCCTCTACCGTGAGGCCGGCGACCGGCCGGCCGAGGCCGTCGCCGTCGCCAACGTCGCCTGGGCCGACGCCGAAGCGGGCCGGCTCCAGGCGGCGATCGCGGGTTATGGGGAGGCCCTGCCGCTCCTTGCCGCCTTCGGCGATCGGGATGCCGAGGCCAGCGCCCTTCTCGGGCTGGCCCTGGCCCGGCGGGCCTTGAGCGACCTCGCGGGAGCGCAGGCGGCGGTCGAGCAGGGGATCGAGCGCGTCGAGTCGCTGCGCGGCACCTCGGCCAGCCTCGACCTTCGCGCCGCCTTCCTCGCCAGCAAGCAGCAGCTCTATGCCTTCGAGGTCGATCTCCTGATGGAGAGAAACCGGCGCCAACCCGGCTCCGGCTGGGACGCCCAGGCTCTGGCGGCGGCCGAGAGGGCCCGGGCGCGAGGGCTCCTGGATCTCCTCGCCGAATCCGGAGCCGACTTGCGGCGAGGGGTCGATTCCACCCTCCTCGCCCGTGTGGACGCCGCCGACCACCGTGTCAACGAGGCCGATCGCCTGCGCTGGCAGCTCCAGAGCAGCGGAGCCGAGCAGGCGCTACGGCACGCCCTCGCCGATGCCGACTGCGCCCAGACCGAGCTACGGCTGGCGAGCCCGGCCTACGCGGCCCTCACTCAGCCCCATCTGCTGAGCGTGCCGGAGATCCAGCGGCAGGTCCTGGACGGCGACACCCTGCTTCTCGAATATCACCTTGGCCGCGATCGAAGCTTCCTCTGGGCGGTGACGGCGGACACCCTCACCGCCTTCGAGCTGCCGCGGCGCGCGGAGATCGAGGACGCAGCACGGCACGGCTACGAGCTTCTGGAGCGCAGCCGGGAGACGCTGGCGCAGAGGCCGGCCGAGGAGGCCCTGGCCGAGCTTTCCAATCTCCTCCTGAAGCCGGTCGCCGGGCTCCTCGGCGGCAAGCGCCTGCTGATCGTGCCCGACGGCGCCCTCCACTACCTCCCCTTCGGGGCGCTGCCGATCCCCGGCTCCTCGGAGCCGCTCGTCGCCGCTCACGAGGTCGTCACCTCGCCCTCCGCCTCTGCCTTGGCGGTGGCCCGCCGCGAGCTGGACGGCCGCCCACCTGCCCCGAGGACTCTGGCGGTCGTGGCCGATCCCGTGTTCGACGCGGGCGATCCGCGGGTCAGCCGGCGGCTTGGTGGGGCGACCGTGGCTTGGCGAGGTTCTTCACCCCGCGGCGGAGATCGTTTCCAGCGCCTCGGCTACTCCCACGCCGAAGCCGCAGCTCTCGCGGCCCTGGTACCGCCGGACGAGCGGCTTGACGCCGTGGGCTTCAAGGCCAGCCGCGAGACCGTGCTGAGCGGCGCCCTCGCCCGCTACCGCATCGTCCACTTCGCGACTCACGGCCTGCTCGACACCGGGAATCCAGGGCTGTCGAAGCTCGTCCTGTCGCAGATCGACGAGCAGGGGAGGCCCCGGAACGGCTTCGTCTGGGCGCACGAGATCTATGGCCTGAAGCTGCCGGCGGACTTGGTGGTGCTCTCGGCCTGCCACACGGCCTTGGGGCCGGAGATCCGCGGCGAGGGGCTGGTGGGGCTCACCCGCGGCTTCCAGTACGCCGGCGCCCGCGCCGTGCTGGTCAGCCTCTGGGAGGTGGACGATGAGGCCACAGCCGAGCTGATGCGCCTCTTCTATCGCGAGATGCTGGAACGCGGCCAGGCGCCGGCCGCCGCCCTGCGCAGCGCCCAGGACGCGCTCCGGCGGCGTCCTGAATGGAATGCACCCTATTTCTGGGCCGGCTTCATTCTCCAAGGAGACTGGCGCCGGCCCGCTAACCCAAGGAGGATGTGATGAATCCCCGCACCAAATACCCCGAAATCGACCACAAGACCTTCATGGACGGCCCCGTGGACACCAAGAATCCACCCTGGACCGGTCCGCCGCCGCCGGAATCTTAGACGGTCCCCGCCGTTTTCCTGAGGCTGGTCCTGTCGCTTCTGCCGCGGGGCCGGCCTCTTTTCTTAAGACAATCTCGTCGCGTTAACCCATCCTCCCGGGGGCTGGATCTACGGGTTGCATGAGCCCCGCGACGCCCAACGATCCGCTCGACGAAGAGTTGCTCGCCGCCACCGCCCGCGGCGATCTGGAGTCTTTCCGCCAGCTCTACCTGCGCCATGCCGGCCGGGTGATCGCCTTCGCCCTCCGCCTCTGTGGCGACCGCGCGCTCGCCGAGGACGTAGCTCAGGAAGTCTTCACCGCCGTCTGGACCCGGGCCGGAACCTACCAGCCCGACCGCGGCAGCGTCGCCCCCTGGCTCTACACCCTCACCCGCAACAAGCTCGTGGACCTCTGGCGCCGCTCGGGACGAAACCGGGAGTCCGAGGATCTCGACGAGCTTCGTCTCCCCCAAAGGGAGAAAGAGTCCGGCGACCTCCGGATCACCCTCCGCCAAGCCCTCGCCCGGCTCAACCCCGATCAGCGGCAGGCCATCGAGCTGGCCTACTTCCGCGGCCTCACCTACGAGGAGACGGCGAGCCGGCTGGCCCTTCCCCTCGGCACGCTCAAGTCGCGGATTCGCCTGGGGCTGCGGACGATGCGGGAGGTGTTGTCCCAGGAGGCGAGCCTCCTGCCAGCGGGCTGAAGCCCGCCCCGGAATGCCCCCTCCCTCTCACCGCGTTGTACCCCTTACACCCGCCGTCCACGGCACGGGGCGGTGCCCGGGGCCGCGATATACTGGCCCGGCATCACCCGTAGCCAGCCCCCGCAGGTGATTTCGCGACCGTTTCCAGGAGAGGGGAGAGAGCCCCGAAATGTCCAGCTCGCTCACGGAGCACCCTGACTCAGACAACTACCACCGGCTCATGATCCTGGGCTCGGGGCCGGCCGGTCTCACCGCCGCCCTGTACGCCGCCCGGGCCGATCTGGCGCCGCTCGTGCTGGAAGGCAACCAGCCCGGCGGCCAGCTCACCATCACCACCGACGTCGAGAACTATCCCGGGTTCCCCGAGGGCATCCTCGGACCCGAGCTCATGGACCGCATGCGCGAGCAGGCGCGGCGGTTCGGCACCAAGGTCAAGTTCGAGGCCGCCGTCGACGTGGATTTCGAGACGCGCCCCTTCACCATCCGCACCGACGAGGCCACCTATCGCTGCGACGCCCTCATCGTCTCCACCGGCGCCACCGCCAAGCTCGACGGCGTCCCCGGCGAGCAGGAGCTGATGGGATATGGCGTCTCCGCCTGCGCCACCTGCGACGGCTTCTTCTTCCGCGACAAGGAGATCGTGGTCATCGGCGGCGGCGACTCGGCCATGGAAGAGGCCACCTACCTGACCAAGTTCGCCAGCAAGGTGACCGTCATCCACCGCCGCCGCGAGCTGCGGGCCTCGAAGATCATGCAGGACCGCGCCTTCGCCAACCCCAAGATCGCCTGGGTCTGGGACTCGGTGGTCACCGGGATCCTCGGCACTCGCGAGGGCGGCGTCACCGGCGTCAAGCTGCACAATCGCGCCACCGAGCTCGACAGCGTCTATCCCACGCAAGGCGTTTTCTACGCCATCGGCCACCAGCCCAATACCGCCATCTTCAAGGGCAAGCTGGAGATGAACGACGTGGGCTACATCAAGGTTCAGGAACCGACGACCAAGACCAGCGTCCACGGCGTCTTTGCCGCGGGCGATGCCATGGACCCCATCTACCGGCAGGCGGTCACCTCCGCCGGCACCGGCTGCCGCGCGGCCATCGACGCCGAGCGGTGGCTTCAGGAGCTTCACGACTGATGCTTTCCCGGCCCACGTCCCAGATCAAGACCCTCGGCCAGCTCAAGGCGGCCGGCTATCGCCCCCGCTCCATCAAGCAGGAGATCCGCGACAACCTGCGGACCCGCCTGAAGAGCGGCGGCCCCCTGTTTCCCGGCATCCTCGGCTACGACCGCACGGTGATCCCGTCGGTGATCAATGCCCTTCTCGCCGGCCACGACTTCATCCTCCTCGGCCTGCGCGGCCAGGCGAAGACCCGCATCCTGCGCTCCCTCGTCACCCTCCTCGACCCCGAGGTGCCGGTGCTCGCAGGCGCGGAGCTCAACGACGATCCGCTCGCTCCCATCTCCACCCAGGGCCAGCGCCAGGTGGAACAGGGCGGCGACGATACGCCGGTCGAATGGATGCTCGCCGAGCAGCGCTACAACGAGAAGCTCGCGACACCGGACGTCTCGATCGCCGACCTGCTGGGCGACATCGACCCGATCAAGGCAGCGACCCGCAAGCTCACCTTCGCCGACCCCGAGGTGATCCACTTCGGCATCATTCCGCGCACCAACCGCGGCATCTTCGCCATCAACGAGCTGCCGGACCTCGCTCCCCGCATCCAGGTGGGCCTGTTCAACATCCTCGAAGAGCGCGACCTCCAGATCCGCGGCTTTCCCGTGCGCATCCCGCTCGACATCCTCATGTGCTTCTCCGCCAACCCGGAGGACTACACGAACCGCGGGAGCATCATCACGCCCCTGAAGGACCGCATCTCGTCGCAGATCCTCACCCACTATCCGCCCGATGCCACCATCGCCGCGGACATCACCCGCCAGGAGGCGTGGACGGAGCGCGAGGCCGACAGCGTCATGATCCCCGAGGACATCCGGCTGCTGGTCGAGGAGATCAGCCTGGCGGCGAGAGAGAGCGACCTCGTCGACCAGTCCTCCGGCGTCTCGGCCCGCGTCGCCATCTCAGCCCTGGAGCTGCTGGCCTCCAATCTGGAGCGCCGGGCGCTCGCGACGCAGGACAATCCCATCTATCCGCGCCTCGCCGACCTGCACATGCTGCTGCCGGCCATCACGGGCAAGGTGGAGATGGTCTACGAAGGGGAGCAGCAGGGCGCCGAGGTGGTGGCCCGCCGGCTCATCGGGCAGGCCGTCAAGAAGGTCTTCGACGCCCGCTTCCCGGAGGTGGGCAAGGAGTCCGGTCCCGGCGGTGAGGACGACAAGGGCCCTTACTCCCGCATGATCCGCTGGTTCTCGGAAGGGAACACGGTGACGATCTCCGACGAGCAGCCGTTCGCAGACTACGAGGCCGAGATTTTCCGAGTCCCCGGCCTCAAAGATCTGGTGGTGCGCCTCGGCGCAACCCGCGAAGAGCGGGCCCTCTCCGCCGAGATGGTCCTCGAAGGCCTCCACCAGCACCTGAAGCTCGCCCGGGCCGACCTGGACAGCCAGATCAGCTACAAGGAGATGGTGAAGTTCCAGCTTCTGAAGCCGCGCAAGGGCGGCGGCGGGGGACGAGACCGGGGAGACGTGAACTAGGAGCCTGAGCCGCCGAGCGTTCCTGGAGTGATGGGCGGAGGCGTGGCGGTACAGGAGCTGACCTGACAGACAGATCGGCACTGGTCCTCACACTCTGTAATGGTACTTACGCGAATAGGAAAGGGCCAACAAGGAAGGTAGCAATACATATGGTCGAGATCGCCCGGAATGAAGTCGATCACCGCTGTGGCAGAAGAAGAGCTACTGCCGGATTCTGTGGCAGCGACAGGACCCGAAAACATCAGAGTCAGGGCGAGGACAGCGAACAGGAGGATAAGTCGACCCAACGGTTTCATAGTGCATCTCCTTTGGAAGTTGTTCAACACCACATAATAACGCATAGGCTGTAGATTGATGCGGCACCAGTATCTCTACCTCGATCCCGAGCTCATCAAGGCCCTCCTCGCCGGCCTCGACCTTCTGCGCCTGTTCAATCAGCTCGTGCTGGCGACAGGCGGCGATGTCGACGAGGCCATGGAGTGGATGCGCTACCTCCAGTCCGAGGGGCACATTCCCCAGAACATCGACCTCGAGGCATTCTTCGCCAGCCTCCAGGAGCAGAACCTCGTCGGCCGGGACAGCGAAGGCGGCTTTCAGCTCACCACCGGCGGCGAGCGCCGCATCCGCAAGAGCGCCTTCGAGGAGATCTTTTCGACCCTCGGGCGCTCCAGCGCGGGCTACCACCCCGTTCGCGCCTCCGGGGAAGGAGTCGAGCGGCTCCCTGAGACTCGCCCCTACAACTTCGGCGACGACATCCACCTCCTGGACTCGGCGCGCTCGCTGCAGAACGCCTTCAAGCGGAACACCTCCGGAGGGGTCGGAGGCGACGACTTCAACCTCGCCGAGGAGGATCTGGAGGTCTACGAAACCGAGCACCTGACCTCCTGCGCCACCGTGGTGGCCATCGACATCAGCCACTCGATGATCCTCTACGGCGAGGACCGCATTACGCCGGCCAAGACCGTGGCCCTGGCCTTGACCGAGCTGATCACCACCAAGTACCCCAAGGACGATCTCTCGGTGGTCCTCTTTGGCGACGAGGCCGAGCAGGTGTTCCTCTCCGAGCTGCCCTACATCCAGGCCGGTCCATTTCACACCAACACCCGCGACGCGCTCCAGCTCTCGCGCAGCATCCTGGCCCGGCAGAGGCAGCCGAACAAGCAGATCTTCCTGATCACCGACGGCAAGCCCTCGGCCATCACCGAAAATGGGCGCGTCTACAAAAATCCCTTCGGCCTCGACATGCGGATCGTCAACCTCACCTTGGAGGAAGCCGACCTCTGCCGCCGCCAGAAGGTGGTGATTACGACCTTCATGCTGGCGACCGACACGATGCTCACCCAGTTCGTGGAGAAGCTGACCCAGATCAACCGCGGCCGGGCCTACTTCGCCTCCCCGTACAACCTGGGAGAGTTCATCCTCGCCGACTACATCAGGAACCGCCGGAAGCGGGTGCGGTAGGATAGTCCCTGAAGAAGGATCTAAGGAGAACCTCCGTGGCCAGTAGAACTGTCAGGCTTGACGACGACAGCGAGGACATTCTGGAAGAGCTTGTCCAGGATACCGGGCTTTCAGAGTCCGCAGTCGTGAAACGGGGATTGTTCGAGCTTCGGGATCGGCTGGTACCAAAGCCTAGCCGGAACGCATGGGAGATCTACCAAGCGCTCGACCTGGGGCCCGGCGGCTATGCTATCGCTCCTTCGACGGACACCCGTCACGGCGTCCAGGAGGCGATCCGCAGGAAACTCGGCCGGTGATCCTGATCGACACCGGACCCTTCGTAGCCCTGTTCGATCCTCGAGATAATTTGCACCGACGGTGCAGGGCGACTCTCCGCTCTCTTCGCACCCCCTCCTCACGACCGTTCCTGTGCTGACAGAAGCGTTCCATATGCTCGATCCAACCAGCATCGGCGCACGACAACTTCGAGAGTTCGTCCTCACCGGGGGAGTCGGAGTCTGGTTCATGGACCAACCTGCGCTCAAGAGAGCCTTGGAGCTCATGGCCAGATATGCCGATCACCCCATGGATCTGGCGGATGCATCGTTGGTCGTGGCTGCAGAAGCCCTGGCAACCCGGACGATCTTCACTGTCGATCGTGGGGACTTCTCGACATACCGAATCCAGAGAGGCCATGCTTATGAGCCCTTCGAGATCATCGAGTAAGAATTGGATCGGCACCCTGCTAATCCTCATCGCCTTCTCACTCCTCGCCGCAGGTTGTGCCTCGACGCCGGCGAAAAGCCCTCCGCTCTCGCCCAGCGACGCCGCGATGCCGGACGTCCTCGAAGCGGTCTTCCGCTACCAGATCGACCACAACGCCCCCGCCAGCCGGTACTGCCTGGATCTGGCAGGACGGTCGCCGGACGCGCCGTTCCTCCACCGTTTCGAGGGCAACCAGCCACCGGTCCTGTCCGTCGACCAGTGCAAGAGCCAACCGGGGCCAAGCCTCTACCTCCGGCTCACCAAGATCCAATGGGTCGTGGACGACGAGGCCTGGGTCCGCGGCGCTGTTTCCGATGGCAATCCCAACACCCCGATCGTGGCCTATCGCGTCGTCCGCGAAAAAGGCAAGTGGACAGTCAAGGTGGCCAGGACGCACGGGCTCTAGTTGCGAGCGGGCTGCCGCAGGCCCCCCTCTCCGAGCTCCCGGCGACAAGGTAGAATCCCGGCCTGACCCCAGGAGGGATTCCCATTGATCACGTCCTTTCGCCGTTCCTCGATGCCGCTGCTGGTGATGCTGGCCGCTCTCGCCGCGTGCCAGTCCGAGAAGGCCAGCCCTCCTCTGAAGGTCGACGCCTGCACGCTCTTCACGGAGGCGGATGCCACGGCCATCGCCGGCGAGTCGATCGCCGCGATGAGCAGCACGCTGGACGAGGCCCGGGGCCGCGATCCGGGCCAGTGCATCTACAACAGCGGCAACCTGGAGCAGCCGCGCATCCTGAGCCTCCTGATCCGCCAGCACCGCAACCCCACGACGGCGAAGCGGACGCTGGAGGCGAGCCGTTCGACCTTCACGACGATGACCGTGACCAAAGGCCACGTGCAGGACGTCCCCGGCCTCGGCGACGGCGCTCTCTGGGTCGGCGGAAGCCTTCAACAGCTTCACGTGCTCCGCGGAGCGGTGGAGCTCGTCATTACCGTCCAGAGCCCGGACGGGACGGATCAACTGAAGCCGGCGCGCCAGATCGGGGAGAAGGTCTTGGAGCGCCTGAGCAAGGTCGCCAAAACCTAGGCGACCGATGTCCTCCGCCGATCGCGAATCCTGCCCACGTTGCGGCGAGCCGATACCGCCCACGACGACCGTCTGCCCTTTCTGCAAGGAAAGCCTCCTCGTCGACGTGGTGCTGGCGGCGCCGGTGGACGATGAGCGGATCCGCTACCAGCTCGCTCGTGCCATCGCCTCCCTCGGCCCCGCGGCGCCGGCCTTCTCCACCGCGCAGAAGGCTTTGGCGGATCCCCTGCCAGTGCTCGTCCGGCGGATCTCGCGGTTGGAAGCCCGGCGTTTCGTGGAGTCTCTCGCGGGTCTCGGCCTCGCCGGCATGGTCGAGCCGGCTGGCACCGTGGCTCCGCAGAAGGCGTCGGCAACGCGCCAAATGGCGCTGGGAGCCGCCTTGGCGGTCGCGGTGATCGCCGCAGTCCTCCTCCTTGCCACGGGCCATGGTGCGCCGCACCCTCGCGAAGCGGCTCAGCCCTCCTCGGCCTCCGCCCGGGCGCGCACCATTCCCTGGTCCACTCCGAGCCCGCCGCTCTCCCTCACCGACCTCTCGGCCCTCGCCGCTCCCTCCACCGTCGAGATCCGCTGCGGAGACCGCCGGTCGACGGGATTCTTCGCGGCTCGGGACGCGGTTCTCGCTCCCTTCGTGGCCACTGTGGGCTGCTCTTCGTTGAAGGTCATCGCTTCTGGCGACAGGACGCTCGACGGTTTGGTGACGATGCAGGACTCCCGGCTCGGACTGGCCCTGATTGGCGTGGCCGGGTCCGGCGCCGAACCGCTTCCGCTGGGCGACGCCGCGGCGGTCCACAGCGGCGACCGCGTCGTCATCCTGAGCGTTCCCGGAATCGGCGGGGAGACCGTCCACGAAGCCCGCCTGGGAATCGCGGCCGGCCTGTTTCACGGCGTCGCCTATTTGCCGATCGAGGGGGACGTTCGGCCCGATGCGGCCGGCAGCCCTGTGCTGGACGGTCAAGGATATGTGGTGGGTGTAATGGTCCCGCCGGAGGAGACCGGGGGCGAGCCCTTCTTCCTGCCTATCAATTACACCTATGACGAGTCCCACCTGCTGGAGCGCCCCGTTCCCGCTCCCGATCTCGAGAGATGGAAAGCCTTCCTCGCCGAAGTGACGCTGGCCGAGAAGCTTCGCGTCGAGCCGGCTCAGACTCCGGGCCCCACGCCGTCGCCGGAGTCGTCTCCCTCGATCCAGTAATCCAGGGCCACGGCGATCCCCTTCCGATATGGCAGGGAGAATCCGATTACCGCTACGGCTGCCACGCAGACGATGGCCTGTCCAATCCAAACCACCCGCGGTCGAATCAGGAACATTGCCACGACCAGGACTCCCGAAAGCCCGGCCGTGCTCATGTACATGAAGAACCAGGTGTCCCCCAGCCGGCGCTCGAATTCGAGGCCGCAGACGGGGCAAGTCTCCAAGAGGTGGTTCCAGGAGGCGAAGAGATGCCCCTGCCCGCAACGTGGGCAGCGCAGCCGGAGACCGCGGGAGAGAGCCTGGAATAGGGTGAGACTGCTGCGGACGGGCATGGACCCACAGTCTACTCGGCGCGGTGGGACAATTCGGGCTTAGACTTCGTGAATCCATGTGGTCCGACCATCTCAACGCCAAGCAGCGACAACTCCTCGCCGCCCGTTTGCGGGCCATTCTTCCCGCTCCGTCTCCGACAGCCCGCGGCGCGAAGACGCCTCTTCGCTCGGGTGGAAAGATCGAACCCTCCCCCCTCCAAGTGGCCGAGGAGTTGCGGGAGCAGGCCGGTTTCGCCTGGCTGGACGGCGGCGAAGAGGGACACCGGCTCTTCGCCCGTCCCCGGGTCGTGTTGACGGTGCGCAATGGCAAGGCAGGCGTCAACGGACCGGGTGGCCGGGCGGCGTTTCCGGCCAAGGGCTTCGATCTCCTGGAGGCGGCGTTCGCGGCCTGGGGCGGCGCGGGAGCCGGAGCCTTGCTGGCCGGCTATCTTGGCTACGAGCTGGGCGGCGAGATCGAGCCTCTTCCGCCTCCTCCTCCGGACGACCTGGAGCTTCCCGATCTCTACCTTGGGCTCTACGATTCCGCGCTGCGCTGGGACGGACAGATCTGGACGCTGGATTCGACGGATGCCTGGCGCAAAGCCGGAGACCCGGACCCGGTCATCGAAGCGGAGAACCTTTTAGCCGCGGCCCGGAAGCGGCCGCCATTCGAGATTCCAGCCGGCAGCCTGGCCGGCGGGCCGGTGGTGAGCCGGCCCTCCCGCAGCGGCTTCGAGTCGGCGGTTTCCCGCGTCGTGGAGCGCATCGCCAGCGGCGAGATCTTCCAGATGAACCTCTGCCGGCGGCTGGAGACGCGAGTCCTGGAGCGCCATCTCTGGCCGCTCTATCTGCGTCTGCGCGAGGCGAGCCCGGCTGAGCGCGGCGCCTTTCTCAACCTGGGCCGCAGCCGGACCGTGCTCTCGGTCTCTCCGGAACGGTTTCTCGTCGTCAAGGACCGCGAGGTCGAGACGCGGCCCATCAAAGGCACCCGTCCGCGAGGAGCCGATCCCCGGCAGGACCGCGCGCTCATCCGCGAGCTCCTGGAGAGCGAGAAGGACCGCGCGGAGCTGACGATGATCGTCGACGTCGCTAGGAACGATCTCGGCCGGGTCTGCGAGACCGGCAGCGTCGAGATGACGAGCCACGCCGAGCTGATGACTCTGCCCACCGTGCACCACACCGTCTCGACGGTGCGCGGCCGGTTGCGGCCGGAAGCCGGTCCGCCGGAGTTGCTGCGCGCCACCTTTCCCCCGGCTTCCATCACCGGGGCGCCGAAGATCCGTGCCATGGCCATCATCGCCGCCGAGGAGGAACGGCGGCGCGGACCCGCCATGGGCGCCCTGGGCTGGATCTCCCTCGGCGGCGACCTCGACCTCGCCGTGGCCATCCGCACCGCCGCCGCGTTTGAGGGGCGCATCGCCTATCACGCCGGCTGCGGCATCGTGGCCGACTCGGACCCGGAGCTCGAGCTCGAGGAAAGCACCATCAAAGCTCGCGCCTTCCTGGCCGCCTTGGGCGCGGGAGAATCCTCCTGAGCACCTCCTGGTGGAATGGACGGATCGTCCCGGCGGACGAGGTCTGGATTCCGCCGGACGATTCCGGATTCCTCTTCGGCGACGGCCTGTTCGAGACGTTGCGGGTAGACGACGGCCAGGCGCGGGACGTCGAGGCCCATCTCGACCGTCTGCTGGCCGGCCTGCGACGCGTGGGGATCGACCTGCCGGAAAACCGGCACGTCCTCGAAAGAGCCGTAGAGGAGGTCGCGGCCGCCGCTCCCAGACCTTTGGCCCGGCTGCGCTTGACGGTGACCCACCGCACGCGGCTCCTCACGACGGCTCTTTACGAGCCGCCGAAGATCGTCACCGCGTGCCTCCTCCCAGGGTATCCAATCGACTCGCACAGCCCGCTCGCCGGTTTGAAGAGCCTTAACTATCAGACGAATCGCCTGGCCCTTCGAGAGGCGGAGTCGCAGGGCGCCTGGGAGGCGCTGCTGATGAACGAGTACGGCTGGCTGGTCGAGGGCTCGCGCAGCAATCTCGTCGTAGTCGTGGGAGACCGCGCAGTCACGCCTCCGGAAAGCGACGGCTGCCTGCCCGGCACCGTACGCCGCCGGCTGCTGGAGAAAGACGCGATCGAGGAGAGTTCTCTCGTCCCCGAAGAACTGATGGCCGGCGAGGTCATGCTGATGAACAGCCTCATCGGCGTGCTGCCCGTGTCGAGGATCGACGGCCGGGATCTCCCGACCGGCTCCACGGCCGAGCGCCTGCGGAAGATCTGGGACGTCTGGAGAGCGTGATGGCCTTCACGGCGCGCCCCTTGCAGCGCCTCGACGGCCATGAAGATCACTGTCCTGACCGGCCTTGAGAAACCAGACCCCAAATCCTATGACGTCGTCGCGGACCAGGTGGCCGCAGCCCTCACCAAGAAGGGCCACAAGACCTCGATCCTCGGTGTCTATGACGATGTCTCCAAGCTCGTCTCAGGCATCTCCCGGCGAAAGCCGGATCTGATCTTCAATCTCCTGGAAAGCTTCGGCGGCAAGAGCACGGCGGGCGACTTCGCCATCGCCGGCGTGCTCGATCTCCTCGGCGTCCGTTACACGGGCGGCGGTCCCGGCGAGCTGTATCTGCGGCAGGACAAGGGCTTGGCCAAGAAAGTCCTCGCCTTCGAGAAGATCCCCTATCCTCACTTCGCCGTCTTCTCCCAGACCTCGGACTTCGAAACGGCCGGGAATCTCCGCATGCCGCTCTTCGTCAAGCCGCTCACCGCGGACGCTTCGATCGGCATCGACGGCGATTCCCTGGTACGCGACACGACCTCTCTGATGAAGCGAGTCATTGCGATTCACGAGAAGATCAAGGATAGCGCCCTCGTCGAGGAGTACATCGAAGGGCGCGAGCTCTACGTCGGCGTCCTCGGCAACCGGGAGCCGCTCGCCCTGCCGCCGGTCGAGGTGGATTTCACCGGCTTCCCCGAGGGCGAGCCGCGCATCCTGGGAACGAAAGCCAAGTGGAAGAAGAACAGCGCCGAGTACAAGGGAACGAAGTCCGTGATGGCCGATCTCCCCGACGAGCTGCGGGCGAGGCTCCAAAAAACCGCCATCGAGGCCTATCGGGCCGTGCGCGTGCGCGACTACGGCCGCGTCGACCTCCGCCTCACCGAGACGGGGGACATCTACGTCATCGAGGTCAACGCGAGCTGCTACCTGGAGAAGGACAGCGAATTTTCGATGGCGGCCCAGGCGGGCGGAATCGAATTCCCGGACTTGGTGGAGCGAATCGTCGAGTTGGCGGTCGAGCGGTATGGGTGAGAGCCTGCTCCTGTTCTTCTGGGAACCTCAACCAAAATCGGGCCCCAGTTTGTCTCTACTGAGCAAAGCTTTCAGCTCTCGGCTCAGCTCTTTCATGTCCGGTGACCATCGGACAACCTTCTTATCTCTCAAGAGAGGGTACTCATAAAATACTGCTTCGGGGTCGGCAACCAGGACTGGCAAAACCCGCTGTCCTTTCCCTGACAACTCAGAGCTAAGCGCCGCTCCCAGCTCGCCCTCAGGCCAGCCACGCCCCAGGAATTTATCTGTAATGAAGCACACCAAATAGCGAGAGCTTCGCAATCCCGCATTGATGGATTTCGACAAACTATCACCCCAGAGAATCGCTGCCTCATCGAGCCAGTAGGTCACCCCCTGGGCCTCCAGCAGACGGGCAAACGGCCTAACTATCTGATCAATATCGTCGGAAACATGGCTAAGAAAGACTGCCTTCTCCAATTTTTCCTCCCGGTCGGGGGCAACCCCAACATTACCGGAAAGTCGAGTCGAAAGCGTTGCCAAGCTGTAATCCGATTCTGCAAAGTCTTGCCAGCCTGGACAAATGGACGTATACGCACAGAAGCGACAGCCGTTAAGGCTTGGATTTGCTGGAAAATTCTTCAGCTTTGCCGATATACTATATTCCGCAGCCACCGCTCGCGCATTGGCAACAAACTCAGTCACTTGCCGATCATCTAGGCAGATCTCAAAGGCGGCGCAGTCGTTTCTTAGAAAAACCTCAGTCACGACCACGGGCCGATCAAGACATCGCAACACACTGCGAGCCCAGCACGTTAAACCACCAGCCCGCAGAAAGAAGTCATCGTCCTTACGGAACCCAGAAGTGCCCGTTTTCCAGGATATCAATTGAATATACGCATCTCTATCTAGTACAAGCTCTGGCAAAACCATCATAGAAACGCCATCATAAACAAATTCTACCGGCTTGCCGTCCGATACATATACTACAACAGCAGACTGAATCTCTTCGAAATAAAGGCGGATAAAATTATCAACGCACAATTCCACAATTGACATCTGCGCATTGACTTGAAACTCATCTCCAATTACGCCGAGAAGATAGTCTCGCCCCCTTTCCAAGAATGCGTCACGATCGATGACGGCACCACTACCACCACGCATAATGTCTAAAAGAATCTCCCTGACAACCTCGTGGCGCAGAAGAGGCGGTGCCTGTTGCTCGGCAAGCTTTGCGATTTCCGGATTTCTCGGCCCAGCGACATTTGCATAGAAGAATTGCCGAGGGCAGGTCTTATAACTAACGTGACGAGTCTTTGACCAATGCATTTTCGCTGCTCCGGACGCAATTATAGCGACACCCTTGCCAAGGGTCAATTTCTGTAAATAGCAGCAGGCAAACACCTCCTAGCCCATCGTGGCGCGGATCACACTCTTTCACGCAAAAATACTCCGACAGGAGTACATTACCGGATACCGCCGACGAACTAGGACTCCATCTGCAAGCGACTATGTGACCGCTAGGTAGGCGCTCAATGCTTAGGTCTAGGCGATCCACACGACTCAGAACCTGGGCTCCGACCCGCGACTCGTATGCCAGAGAGAAAGAATCTCCACGCCTGCGTCCGAGACGCGGTAGTAGAGATAGTAGCGAATTGGGCTCAAATGAAGGCGCCGAACTCCCGGCAGACGAGTTCCGCTGACCTTCACGCCGACGTTGGGTTGAAAGGACAGGAGATCGAAGGCGCTCTCGATCGCCTCTTCAAAGGCCTGCGGCGCCTTGGATCGATTGGCTTGCCACCAGTCGGAGGCCTTGATGATCTGTTGGTTCGCCCGTCGGAGAACTATGATCGGAAGCCCCGCGCTCAACGCCGGCCCCGAAGCTCTCTCAGAACCTGCTCTCCGCTGATGAAATCGCCGGCGTCCGCTTCGGCAATGGCTTCGAGGAGCTCCTCTTCCTCCTCTGGACTGAGCTCCACGGCCTCCTCATCGCCCGATGCCAGGACCGTAACCATGGTTCCCTCTTCCCAAGGGTCTCCCTCCAGGACGATCTTGCCTCCCATGACCTTGCCTGTCGCGACTCTCATGGCAGTATCGTAATCCTCTTTGGTTCAGCCGGCTAGGTCAGATAGCTCCCTCCTCCTACACCTGTTCATCGCCAGGGCCGTCAACGCCCGCTCCAAAGCCCACGGAGGAACTGCTCCCCGTCCACCAACTCTCCCGCGTCTGCTTCCGCAATCGAGGCCAGGAGGGCTTCTGTCTTGCTGGCATCCAAATCGAAAAACTCGCTCTCCTCCGGAGAGAGCACCGCGGTGACCAAAGAGCCCTCCGGAAGAGGTTCTCCTTCGATGGTGACTCTCCCCGAAACGACCCTGTCCGTGGCAATTTTCATAGGGGCATTCTACAGCCTGCGCCCCAGAAGGCCCCTGGCCTCTGCCATCCGCTATGCCAGATACTTCCCCCGCCGCACATGGTTCGTCGCCAGCGCGGTCACGAAGGTGGTGACGGCGATGACGGCGGGGGCTTCACGGTTCTCGGGGTAGACCTGCTCCAGAGCGTCCGCCCGCGTGGC
Organism: Thermoanaerobaculia bacterium; assembly: GCA_035996875.1. Classification (GTDB taxonomy): domain Bacteria; phylum Acidobacteriota; class Thermoanaerobaculia; order Multivoradales; family UBA5704; genus DATARR01. Next base: position 51,760 of record DASYJD010000104.1, on the reverse strand, counting down.
GAGGTGGCTGAGGAGGTGCCGGGTGCGCTCGGGGAAGTGGCCGGTCCAACGGAAGACTTCCGCCGGGAGGTCCCGCGCCAGCCGCCGGATCAGCTCGGAGGCGGGGCGGCGCGGGGCTTCCGTCGTCAGATCCTCGGGATGGCCCCAGTCCTCGAAGATGGAACGCAGGGCGCCGTCGAGCCCGGGAGGGAACTCGCCCGCGTCCGTCTCCCAGCCGCGATAGTACTGCTCCAGGGAGTAGGAGATCTCGGAGACCGGCTCGTCCAGCTCCTCGTCGGATACCAGCGGCTCGGCATCGCGCAGCTCGCGCAGTACGGCGTCGCAGTGCTCCAGCTTCTCCAGGGCCTTCGGCCATCCCGCATACTCGGCGCGCCAGTCGAGGCCTGGAGTCATCCACACGGCGAAAGTTTCCGCCCAATCCTCGTCCGGATGCTTCTGGGCGTACCAGCCGGGAAGATGGCGCACGAATCTCTGGCTGAACGGCTGGGGTCGGTACTCCTCCTGATAGGGCCGGGTGATGGGCCCGAAGGTGCGCACCCAGTCCTCCCGGTCGTAGAGGCGATAAGCGTAGTTGACGACGTGCCCCATCTCGTGGCGCAGGTAGCGCAGCAGATCGCGCCGTCCCAACCCCTCCACCAGGCCCGTGCGCTCGGCGTGAATCGCCGCGAGGTCCGGCCGGGCGAGATAGAAGGGAATGGCGATCGCCACCGTCCCGAACGGCACGCCCCACTCCGTGGAGAGGTAGAAGCGGGGATGCACCCGGCGAACGCCCGCGGCTTCCAACTCGCGCTCGAGCTCCGCGATCACCGGCTCGAGGTCCGTGCCCTCGATCTGCAGACCGAGGTCGCGGATCGGCCGGTCTCCGGGGGGCGATTCCTGAAAGGGGGGTAACGAAGGCGCCATGGGACAGAACGACTGGCAAGATCGGTGCCGCCAGCTTTGGAACCCTGGGGCAGTCTCCCTCGTAAGGAGAGACAAAGAGGAGAGATCGCCATGAAAAAAACCGCCCTGATTCTCGCCGCCGCTCTGCTGTGGGTGCTTCCGGCCAGCGCCGCCGACGAGGTCGTCGTCCGTTCGTTTCGACAGCAGATCCCTATTGCCAACGCCCACCAGATTCACCTCGACTTCCCCGTGGCCGAGCTGAATGTCGATTCCGCGCCCGGCGACCAAGTGGGGCTCGACGTGAAAGTGAAGTGCCGGGAGAAGACCGGACGGTGCGCCGACCGGGCGCACGAGCTGAAGTTGGTCTACGACAACTCCGGCGAGGTCTTCAAGATTGAGATGAAGAAGTTCCCCAAGTGGCACGGCTCCGGCAAACTCCATATCGTCGCCCGAATCACGGTGCCGCGCGACTTGGCCCTCAGGGCCGAGCTCGGAGTCGGCGAGATGAACATCCACGGCATCGCGGGCGATCTCACCGTGAACCTCGGGGTCGGCCAGGTCAACATCGACCTGCCCAAGGAGGCCGTCGGATCCGTCCATCTCGACACCGGCATCGGCGAGGCCAGTCTCGTCGCTTCCGGCCGTCATTACGAGAGTGCCGGCCTGATGACCAAGGAGCTGAGCTGGAATCAAGGGATCGGCCGCTCCAAGGTGAACGTGGATTGCGGAGTCGGGGAGATCGACGTAGTACTAAAGTAAAGGAGAGGCCTCCTCTCGCGTCTCTTCCTCTTCCGGCCGCCTCTTGACCGAGCGTACGGAAGAGGAAGGCGTCCAGAACAGCCAGCGCACCAGCAGGGCGCTGGCGAACACGAAGTTGCAGACCCCGATGCAGCTCAAAAGGATGTGCCCGTCGCTCCAGGCGTCGAGGTTCATCAGCACCCGCAGCAGGGCGAGAGCCGCCAGCGCCAGGAGAGTGAAAGCCCAGAGGGCGATCTGCCACCTGCGCCGGAGGCCGCCCACCCGCGAGGCCTCGAGCAGCACCACGATCAAGCTCGTGAGACAGACGACGGAGATGAAGACCTCGATCGTAATCACCATGACATTGTAGACGTTGGCGCCGAGCGAATCGTTCCCGGATCATTCCCGACACCGCGGTGTAGACTCCTCCGTTCATGGACGTAAATCTCCACGTCGTGCTGGTGGAGCCGGAAATTCACTGGAACACCGGCAACGCCGGCCGCACCTGCCTGGCCGCCGGGGCCCGGCTCCACCTCGTCAGACCTCTCGGGTTCTTCCTCGACGAACGACATGTACGCCGGTCCGGCCTGGACTACTGGCCGCGGGTGGACCCCGTGGTGTGGGACTCTTGGAGCGCCTTTGAGGCGCGTCTCGCCGGGCTCGGCGAGCCGTTCTTCTTCAGTGCCGAAGCAACGCGGGATCACTGGAGCGTCGACTACCCGGAGCGCACGGTACTGATCTTCGGCAAGGAAAGCACGGGCCTCGCGCCGGAGATCCGCGAGCGCCACCGCGACCGGCTGGTTCGCATCCCCATGGTCAACCCGGAAATCCGCTCGCTCAACCTCTCGACCTCCGTGGCGCTGGGGGTCTACGAGGCATTGCGGCAACGGCAGGGGTGAGGGACCTCAGGGGATCTTCACCGTCACAACCTTCTCTCCCCGTTCCACGGTGGCGCCCTTGAGCTTCGCGGTCACTCCTTCGGCTTCGATCACCAGGGAGTCCTCGTTCTTGCTGATCTTTGGCTCCATGGCGAAACCGGTGAGGGTGACCTTGCGGATACCGTTGGCGAGAGGATTGGCGCCGGCACCTTCCGTCAAGGACTCACGGTTCAGGATCTCCAGGGTTCCCCCGTCATTGCTGAGCTTCACCCAGCGGCGATGAATGAGCTCGCCGTTGCCGAGCGGCGCAATGTTCCAGGGATCGAAGCCCTGGGGCCAGAGCGGTTGCGCACCGGCAAGGAGGACCAGCCTCCAGCCGGCTCGGCTCAGGAGCTCCTCGCGTTGGGCACGACGGTCCTGGCTGACGCGGCCGGCATCCTGCTTGGCACGCTCCCTGGCTGTCGCGGCTTCCTCCGCGGTGAAGGCGCAGGCGGCGACCGTCTGGCCGGAAAGAGAAGCGTCGAGCATTTCGTCCAAGCCGGCCGTCTTCGCCTCCAGCTTGCCACGCCACGAGGGATCGAAGCGGTCGAGGAGAAACGCCTCGGCGGGGCCCACCGCGTAAATCCGCAGGCGGACGTCCTCGGCGGACCACTCGGCCGCCGGCAGCTCCGGCCCGGCGGCCTCCCCCAGGGCCAGCGACTGGACGAACGACGCCAATCCCTCGTTGAGCTCCGTTCCCCGCTCGTACGCGACGGAGCTGGCGGGCAGCCGGGCCGCGCGGTCGCGGCGCATCTCCAGGGCCCGCCGGGCCCAGCAGGCCGCGTCCTCGCGCTTCGGCGCAGTCCGCGCGCGACGCAGGGATTCGGTCTCCAGGCGCCGGAGGGCCAGGGCCTCGGCGTCGGCGACCGGATAGGCGTAGAGGTCCATCTCATTGCCCGACCAGTCGGCGTGCCGCTTGGCCTGAAAGACGTGGAAGCTCTCGTGAATCATGGTCGCCGCCCAGTGTCGCGCATCGCCGTGACCTTCGGGAGGGAGCAGCAGGGTCGCCGTCGGCACACCCGCCAGATCGACGTGAGTGTTGGCGCGCATCAAGGGGTGCTGGCCCGGATAGATCCAGACCTCGCCTTGCTTCACAAACCCGGAGGGTGGAGAAGGGTGGCGAATGAGAAAGGTCCGCTCGCCGTCATAGATCGCAAGCGGGATCTTTTTCGGCTCGAAGTGCGGCCAGAGGGTCAGCCCTGCCATGCGGTCGAATTCGGCGAAGACCGCGGCGGCACCCGTCGGAGCTGAGTCAGACGCTTGCCCGAGGAGCGAAGCAGCCAGCAGAGTCCATAGAAGGACTATCAGGAAACGCTTCATGCCTTTGGTTCTCCCCATCCTCCGCCACCCGGCGTCTCCAGGATTAATCGGTCCCCCGGCCCGACCTCGCGACCGTCGATGGAGGCGAGATCCTCGGTTTCACCCGTCGCCCGCACCAGGCGTTGACGTCCGCGCTCGCCGGGTGAGCCGCCTTTCATTCCGTAGGGCGCCTCCACGCGATGCTGTGTCAGGAGCGAGAGCGACATGGGCTCGAGAAAGGTCAGTTCCCGCACCACACCGTCGCCGCCGTGCCAGCGGCCGGCGCCGCCCGAGCCGGCGCGCAGGGCGAAGCGTTCCAGCCGCACGGGATAACGGTGCTCCAGAACCTCCGGATCGGTGATCCGCGTGTTCGTCATGTGAACGTGGACGCCGCTAGTACCGTGAAATCCCGGGCCAGCGCCGGAGCCGCCGCAGACGGTCTCGTAGAAACCGAATCGCGGATTGCCGAAGAGGAGGTTGTTCATCGTCCCTTGGCCGCAGGCGAGGAGCCCGAGGGCCTTCACCAGCGTGTCCACGACGCGCTGGCTGGTCTCGACGTTGCCGCCCACCACGGCTGGCGCTTCGGCAGGATCGTCGGGAAACGGCGGGTTCAGCATCCCCGGCGGAATGCGGATGTCCACCGCCCGCAGAATCCCCTCGTTGAGCGGCAGCGGCTCGGCGATGAGCAGGCGCAGGACGTAGAGGATGGCGCTGCGCACTACCGCCGGCGGCGCGTTGAGGTTCCCCGGATGCACTCCGGAGGTGCCGGCGAAATCGACCGTGACGATCGGGTCGGCCCCGGGTCCCGCAATCTCGATGCGCACGGCAATCACCGCACCATCGTCCAGCCGCTCTTCGGCGGCATAGCGTCCCGCGGGGAGGCGAGCAAGCGCGGCGCGCAGCCGCTCCTCGGCCCGGGCCTTCAGGGCGGCCACGTATTGGAGGACGGTCTCCCGGCCATGCTCGGCGGCGAGGGCCGTCAGCGCTTCGGCCCCCCGGTGATTCGCCGCCACTGCGGCCCGCAGATCGGCCAGGTTCTCCTCCACGGCCCGGGTGGGGAACGGCGCTTCGAGCAGCAGACGGCGGGCCGCGTCCCAGCGCGGCTCGCCGCGGCGGACGAGGTGAGTGGGCACGATCACCACGCCTTCCTCGATCAACCGCCGCGCTCCCGGCGGCATCGAGCCCGGCCGAATCCCACCGATCTCCGCGTGATGGGCGCGGCTCGCGACGTACCCGAGCAGCGCGCCCTCCCCCGCTTCGAACACGGGGGTCACCACCGTCACGTCCGGCAGGTGGGAGCCGCCGAAAGCGGGGTGATTGGTCATGATCACGTCCCCCGGCTCCATGGCGATCATCTCGCGCAGGCGGCGGACGCAGAGCCCCAACGCCCCGAGATGGACGGGGATGTGAGGCGCATTGACCACCAGCTCGCCTGCCGGATCGAGCAGGCCGCACGAGAAGTCGAGCCGCTCCTTCACGTTGGTGGAGACAGCCGTGCGCTGAAGCCGCTCCCCCATCTGCCGCGCGATGGCCGCGAAGCGGTGGGTGAAAAGCTCAAGCTGAACCGCTTCGGGCCGGGTGTCGGGAGTGGAGATGAGGCGATCCTCCTGGAAGCGGCGACATTATAGATCGGGCGGTCTCTACCTGAGCTGCGTAGCCTTCCCGGTCGATGCCATAGACGAGATAGTCGGTTCCCTTGAGATCGCTGTGGCCTTGCAGGATCTCGCCCAGGCGCTCGGCGACGAGGATGGAAGCCTGATTTTCCGGGTGGATGAGGCTGATGACGCGATCCCTCTTCAAAACGGTGAATGCATAGTGGAGTGCGGCCCGCGCTCCCTCGGTGGCGTAGCCGTACCCCCACCAGCGCCGCACGAGGGTCCAGGCCAGCTCGAAACCTGCCCAACCCTCCGGCTGGGCGAAGCCGACCATTCCGACGAACGTACGGGACTCCCTCTGCTCCACCGCCCACATGCCCGCGCCCACGAGCTGCCAGTGCCCCAGGAGGAACGCCATGTGCCGCCAGGCCCGCTCCCGTTCCCACGGATCCCCGCTACTCAGGTAGCGCAGCACCTCGGGGTCGGCGTTCAGCGCCGCGTAGTCGTCGATGTCGCTTTGACGAAACGGCCGAAGCAGCAGCCGTTCCGTCTCCAGGGTCGGGATCTCGATCATGATTGAGTCCTCCTTACGTTGGCCTTCGGTTCTTGGTCAGGGGCGATGGGAGCCCCTGAGCGAGCGCGCCATTCGAGAGCTTTCCCTTCAAAGGCTGCGAACTTCTCGCGAAGGTGGGAAGGTGCTGCGGAGATTTGATCTCGCAGGGCGTCCAGATCCTTGAAAAGGAACCCGAGCATCACCCGCCGGTCATCGCGACCACGGGTGCGCTCAAGGAGAGCGAGCCCTCGCTCGATGCCCTGAAGCTGTCCCTCGATTGAACGCACGCCCTCCCCTTTTTCCTTGAAGGGAGGATGGCAAAGGGGGCAAACTGCAAAGGGAGAACTTTTTCCGACTTGGGTAGACCGGTAACAGCCCAGGCCTTCACCCTCCCAGAAAGGCAGCAATCAATGCGCGCATTGCTATGGCTGATTCAGTCCTTCACGGTGGTCTTCGGAGGTGACGCGTGGGACCCGAACGAAAGCGCCAGCACGGAAGCAGGGAGTGCTTGGGATCCGAACGGGTAGGGCGTCTCCAAGCACCTGTATTGAGGAAGGAAGGGAACCGGAGGCTCTGAAGAGTTATGAGGCCACCAAACACCTCTACGATGAGGTCGGCGGCGAGTTGACGCTCTTCAAGGCAGAGAACCTGGAAGCCAAGCTTCTTGACGCGCTAGGGCATGCGCGTGAATCCGAGAAGCTCTTCCGGAGCGCCATTGACGGAGCCTCGGAATTAGAGGCCTACCGGCTATCCTTCATTTTCCGGTTTGCGTTCTTCGAGTCTCTGTTCAAGCGGGATGCTCTGGGTAAAGCAACCCAACTCTGCCAGGAAGGGATCGACCTGCTTCAGCAGACCGGCACGGTCCACTCCCAGATGTGCCAGGTCTGGCGAGATCTGCTGGCAGCCGTGGAGACGAAAGCGTTCAGGGAAGCCCACCTTGCGGAGATGAGGGACTACCTGGTGCGGCACTGGGCTTCGCCGGCTGTCCGAACTCCGTTTTTCGGACGGGCCTGAACCAACTGGGTACACCCCTTAGCCCAATGGGGGAAGGCCTCGCCCGAGCGGGGCAAGGCCGCGCCCAAGAAGGGAGAGACCTCGCCCAAGCAGGGAGAGACCGCCCCCGAGTGGGGAAAGATCCAGCCCAAGAAGGGAGTGACCTGCCCCGAGTGGGGGGAGACCTCGCCCCAAGAGAAGGGCGAACCTCTCCCTACTCGGGAAAACCTTTCCCCTACTCGGGGGAGCTGCCGTACCTCAGGGGGGAGTGCCGCCCCTCGCGATTCCCGGCCCTAATCGTCCATCAGCTCGGTGAGCCCGACGCGGGTGCAGGGCGATTCAAAAGGGTAGACCGGAGCGCCCGCCCCAACGCTTCGAGGCTCTCCAGGTTGTGCACGGGCCGGTGCTCGTCGACGTTCGGCAGCAGCGCGCGCACCCCTGAAGCCTTCGGCTGAAAACCTTCCCAACGCAGCAGCGGGTTGAGCCAGATCAGCCGGCGGCAGGACTTGTGAAGACGGTCCGCCTCGGCGGCGAGGCCCGGCTCGGGGTCGCGGTCGAGGCCGTCGGTGACCAGCAGCACCACGGCGCCAGACCCAAGAACGCGCCGCGACCACAGGCGATTGAATTCGCGCAGGCAAGTGCGCAGGCGCGTGCCTCCCGACCAGTCCTGAACCTCACGGCCACAGCGCGCCAGAGCCTCGTCGACATCGCGGCGCTGGAGGATTCGCGTCACGTTGGTGAGCCGGGTGGCAAAGAGGAAGACGTGAATCCGACTGCCGGCATCGCGATCGTCGAGCAGGGCGTGCAGGAAGTGCAACATCACCTCCGAGTAGCGTCCCATCGACCCCGAGATGTCGCACAGCACGGCGAGCGGCGGCGGCTGAAATATACGTGACCGGAAACGCAACGGTGCCAGATCGCCAAAAGTCCTGAAGCTGTCGCGCGCCGTGCGGGCGAGATCGACCGTGGCGCCGTGCGGATCGGGCGCGAACCGCCTCGTGCGCACCGGCCGCAGCGCCGTCGCCATCTTGGCCACGATCCGCTTGGCGCGGGCGAGCTCCTCGGCGCTCATCTGATCGAAATCGCGGGTGCGAAAGACCTCGTCGGGGGAAAACGTGAGCGCGGCGTCGAATTCGGTTTTCTCAGGCACCGGCTTCCCTGAGGAGGACGGAGGGCGCCACGCCTCGGCGACCCGCCGCGAAACCGTCTTCTCCCGCGGCACGCGAATGTGCGGCAAAAGCTGCGCCATCGCGGAGTGCAGACCGAATGGGTCGCGCCAGAAGAGACGGAACGCTTGATCGAAAAGCTCAAAGTCCTCCGGCCTCTTCACCAGCACCGCGTGGAGCGCCCAGTACAGCTCGTCGCGCTGGAGGACGTCCACCGCGGCCGCGGCGGCGAGGGCGTCGAGCCCACTCGCCGGCCCGAGGCGCAGCCCCGCGCCGCGCAGGAGGCGGGTGAAGTGGACGACGTTCTCTGCCAGCTTCGAGGAAGCCGGATCCGGCGTCACGGCGTCTCCACCAGCATGTCCCGCAGTATCTCCCGCACTGGTGCGCCGGTCGTCTTCTCGATGTCGTCCTGATATTTGAGCAGCACGCCGAGCGTCGCGTTCACGGTGTCGGCATCCAGCGCCGCCTGATCGAGCGCCAAGAGCGCCCGTCCCCAGTCGATCGTCTCCGCGACTCCCGGCAGCTTGAACAGATCCGCTCGGCGAAGCTGCTGCACGAAGCGCACGATCTGTCCGGCGAGCGCCGCGGCGAGCTCCGGAGCGCGCAGGCGCAGGATCTCCAACTCGCGGGCCGCGTCCGGATAACCGATCCAGTGATAGAGGCACCGCCGCTTGAGGGCATCGTGAATCTCGCGCGTGCGATTGGAGGTGAGGACGACGATGGGCGGCGCCGGCGCACGGATCGTCCCGAGCTCCGGAATGGTCACCTGGAAGTCGCTCAAGATCTCCAGGAGGAAGGCTTCGAACGGCTCGTCGGTGCGGTCGACCTCGTCAACGAGGAGCACAGGAGGGCCTGAAACATCGGGCTCCAACGCCAAGAGGAGCGGGCGCTTGAGCAGGAAGCGCTCGTTGAAGATGTCATGGGCCAGCCGCTCCTTCTCTCCCCGGCCCTCGAGCTCCGCCAGCCGGATCTCCAGCATTTGGCGCGGATAGTTCCACTCGTAGAGTGCCGCCGAGGCGTCCAGCCCTTCGTAGCACTGGAGGCGGATGAGCCGGCGGCCCAGCGTCTCGGCGAGGGCCTTGGCAACCTCGGTCTTGCCTACGCCCGCCTCCCCTTCTAAGAGGAGGGGACGGCCCAGCTTGAGAGCGAGAAAGACGGCCGTGGCAAGGCTCGCGTCGGCGACATAGCGTCCCGACGCGAGCAGATGCCGCGTCTCCTCGACGTCGCGGGGAAGCTCCAAGTCAGGCATCGTACGCTTCGATCGGGCGGAGTCCAGTCTATTTTCCTGCCGAGTCCGAAAGCTCGCGTACTGTAGCACGCAGGCGGAAACGTCCAGAGAGTCCGTTGCGCGCTACGCCCGACGGCTGATTGCCAGACTGGCTTTCAATTTGCATATGCCAAAGTACGGCAGTTTGACTGGCACGACGCGCCTGGAAAGGAGGATTTATGCGGAAGGTCTTCGGAGCAGCTCTCGTCCTCGTAGGTGCCCTGTTTCTCGTACCCTCTCAAGCCTCGGCTTGCCGCACCTGCGAGGTCCCTGCGTTTTGGGATCCGGACTGCTCGCACTCCGGTTGTACGTATTGTGCTGCCTGCAATATCTGTTGCGGGGGAGACCCCAACGCTGGCGACAACTGCAGCGAGTACTGTAGTGGCCCCGCTCTCAGGAGCACCGAGCTAAGCTTGCCTGAGATCTTCCTCAAGCCGGGAGATGTGCCGAGTGAGGCCCCAGGGATTCTAGTCAACTCGTCTTCGGCCACGTGCTCGTCAGCGCCCCGGTAGTCACCACTGACACCTTCGCCCTCCTCTCCCATGAGAAGAGGAGGACGAAGCACATTGGCGGCTCTGATCAGGAGCACGCCTGGATGGCGCGCTTCGCCATCACCTTGACGAGGTGCGCCAGGTACTCCGGGCTCGCCTCGCCGCCCGTGCGCAGGTCTCCGGGCGCGACCTCCACGGCGGAGGCGGCCTGCGAGGTGAAGTTTTCGCTGAGCGACTTCTCCAGCGCGGAGAGGCGGAACACCTTGGAGCCGGCCCCCGTCACCGCGACGCGTACGCCGCCCGCGGTCTTCGCCACCATCACTCCGACAACCGCGTACTTCGACGCCGGATGGGGGAACTTGGCGTAGGCCGAGCGCTCCGGCACCGGGAAGCGCACGGCGGTGATGATCTCGTCCGGCGCCAGCGCCGTCGAGAAGAGGCCGGTGAAGTAGTCGTCGGCCGCGATGCTCCGCCGGTCGGTCACGATCGTGGCCCCCAGGGCCAACACAGCCGCTGGATAGTCCGCGGCCGGATCGGCGTGGGCGAGCGAGCCGCCGATCGTGCCTCGGTTGCGGATCTGCGCATCGCCGATTCCCCCGGCGAGGGCGGCCAGCCCCGGAATGCGCTGCCGCACCTCGGGTGAGCTCGCGACCTCGTGGTGCGTGACGAGCGCGCCGATGACCAGGTCGTTCCCTTCGGAGCGGATCTCCTTGAGGCCGGGAATCCCGGCAAGGGACACCAGGTCGGAAGGCTGCGCCAAGTCGAGCTTCATGACGGGCAGCAGGCTCTGGCCGCCCGCCAGCAGCTTCGCCGCGTCGTTCCCCTGGAGCAAGGTCACCGCGTCGGCGACCGACTGCGGACGGTGGAACTCGAAGTTCCTCATGCGGCACCTCCTTGCGCTGCCTGAATCGCCCGCCAGACCTTCTCGGGGGTCGCCGGCATGGAAATGTCCGTGACGCCGAGCGGGGCCAGGGCGTCGATCACGGCGTTGATGACCGCGGGCGGCACGCCGATGGCTCCCACTTCGCCCACGCCCTTGATACCGATCGGATTGTGCGTGCACGCGGTGACGTGGTTGCCCACCTTGAATGAGGGCAGATCCGCCGCGCGCGGCATGCAATAGCTCATGAACGAGCCCGAGAGGAGCTGCCCGTCATCGGAGTAGACGGCCTCTTCGAGCAGCGCCTGGCCGATGCCGTGCGCCAGGCCACCGTGCGCCTGCCCGTCGACGATCATCGGGTTGATGATCACTCCGACGTCGTCGGCGATGGCGACCTCCACCACCTCGACGACGCCCGTCTCCGGATCGACCTCGACCTCGACGAGATGGCAGCCGCCTGGGAAGGTGAAGTTCTTGGGATCATAGAAAGCCGAGTCTTCGAGCCCTGGCTCCGTCGTCTCGATGGGATAGTTGTGCGGCACGTAGGCGGTGAAGGCGATCTCCCCGAAGGTCTTCTCGCGGTCGGTGCCGGCGACGCGGAACTTGCCATCCTCGAACTCGATGTCGGCGACGCTCGCCTCGAGGAGGTGGGCGGCGATCTTCTTGCTCTTCTCCACGATTTTGTCGATCGCCTTGTAGATCGCCGAGCCGCCGACGGCCGCCGAGCGCGAGCCGTAGGTGCCCATGCCGAACGCGATGCGGTCGGTGTCGCCGTGGACGACGTCGACGCTTTCGACCGGGACGCCGAGCCTCTCGTTGACGAGCTGGGCGAACGTCGTCTCGTGCCCCTGGCCGTGGCTGTGGGTGCCGGTGAACACCGTGACGCTCCCCGTCGGATGGACGCGCACCGTCGCCGATTCGTAAAGGCCGGCGCCCGCGCCGAGCGCGCCCACCAGGGCGGACGGCGCGATGCCGCACGCCTCGATGTAGGTCGACACCCCGAAGCCGCGCAGCTTGCCGCGCTTCTCCGACTCGGCCTTGCGGTCGGCGAACTTGTCATAGTCGATCGCCTGCAGGGCCATGTCGAGCGTCGCCGGGTAGTCGCCGATGTCGTACTGGAGGGCCACGGGCGTCTGGTACGGGAACTGGTCCGGCTGGATGAGGTTCTTCCGCCGGATCTCCACCCGGTCGATCCCCAACTCGCGGGCGGCCTTGTCCACCAAGCGCTCCAGCAGGTACGTGGCCTCGGGCCGGCCCGCGCCACGGACCGCGTCCACCGGCACCGTGTTGGTGAAGATCGCCTTCACCTCGGCGTAGATGGCGGGGATCACGTAGGGTCCGGAGAGCAGCGTGGCGTGCAGATAGGTCGGGATGGCCGGCGCGAACGTCGAGAGGTAGGCCCCCATGTTGGCGAGCGTGCGCACCCGCAGGCCCCGGAAATGGCCGTCGGCGGTGAGGGCGAGCTCGGCGTGGCTCACGTGGTCGCGGCCGTGGGCGTCCGAAAGGAAGGCCTCGCTACGATCGGAGGTCCACTTCACGGGATGACCCACCCGCTTCGATGCCCAGAGGACCAAAAGTTCCTCGGCGTAGTGGAAGATCTTCGAGCCGAAGCCGCCGCCCACGTCCGGCGCCACGACCCGCAGCTTGTGCTCCGGCACCTTCAGGGTGAACGCGCCGAGCAGCAGGCGGGTCAGGTGCGGGTTCTGCGACGTCGTGTACAGCGTATAGCGGTCGTCGACGTCGTCGAAATGACCGTTGGCGGCGCGGGGCTCGATGGCATTGGGAGCGACGCGGCTGTTGGTGAGATCGATCGAAACGATGCGGTCGGCCTTGGCGAACTCGGCGTCCGTGGCCTCGGAGTCGCCCAGGTGCCAGTCGAAGCAGACGTTGCCGGGAGCCTCGTCCCAGACTTTGGGAGCGCCGTCCGCGACCGCGGCGTTCAGATGGGCGACGGCCGGATGCGGTTCGTAGTCGACCTCGACGAGCTGGGCCGCATCCTTCGCCTGCGTCCGGGTCTCGGCGATCACCATGACGACCGGATCGCCGGCATGCCGCGCCTTCCCTTGAGCCAGCGCTGGGTGCGGCGGCGCCACCATCGCCGAGCCGTCCTTATTGTGGATCGTCCAGCCGCAGGGAATGCCGCCCAGGTCGTCGGCGGCGACGTCGGCTCCCGTCAGCACGGCGAGCACGCCCGGCGCCTTGAGCGCCTGGGAGGCGTCGATCGAACGGATCGTCGCGTGAGCGTGCGGCGAGCGCACGAAGACGGCGTAGGATTGCCCCGGCAACGTGAGATCGTCGGTATAGCGTCCCTTGCCGAGCAGGAAGCGCCGGTCTTCCTTGCGGGCGACCGAAACGCCCAAGCCCTCGCTGCTCATTGGGCACCTCCCCGCACGGTCTCGGCCGCCGAGAGCACGGCCTTGACGATATTGTGGTAACCGGTGCAGCGGCAGAGGTTTCCCTCCAGGCCGTGCCGCACCTCGTCCTCGGTCGGATTTGGGTTGCGCTGGATGAGCTCGGTGGAGCGCATCACCATGCCGGGCGTGCAGAAGCCGCACTGCAGGCCGTGACAGGTGTGGAAAGCCTCCTGCATCGGATGCATGCTGCCGTTTTTCGCCAGCCCCTCGATCGTGGTGACCGCCGCGCCGTCGGCTTCCACCGCCAGCATGGCGCAGCTCTTCACCGACTTGGCGTCGACCCAGACCGTGCAGGCGCCGCACTGGCTGGTATCACAGCCTACGTGCGTGCCCGTGAGCAACAGATGCTCGCGCAGCAGCTCGACGAGCAGCGTCCGCGCCTCAACATCGACGACGTGATTCTTTTCATTAACTATCAGCGAGATCGTGGCCATGAACCTCCCCCTCGGGCTTGCCCGCGCTGGATGCGTATTTGACCGGCAGCCATAGTAGCGCCGCGGATTCGGGGGTGCAAGGGTGGGGCGGGAGTCTGTCGATATAAACAATCAGATATATCGACGGTGTCGCCTTAGGGCTGTCACCCCCTTACTCGGAGGGGTCTCCGGGGCCGTTCGACTGCTCAGCGAAGAATTTGAACACCAGCGTGAGAAGGCTGAAGAACAGAAGGAGCGCCTGCAAGGCTCTCAGAACATCGGCGAACCAGAGCTGAACCATCCCGACCCTCGGCGACTTCAGGTAGAGGATCGCGAAGGCCGCAACCAGGCAGAGCACGACGCCGGCCAGACAGACCAACGCGCACCTGATATAGAACCTTCGGGAGCTTGGTCCGCCCAGTGGCATGGTCGTCGCCCCCCCTTCGCAGATCATCCAAGCATTGCGCGATGGCGCCTCAGTGCCGCGACCAGTTTCTCCGTCGGCTCGGGCGGATTCTGCAGGGCGTCGAGAAAAGCCTCCCGGGCCGCCTTCACGGGAAACTGTACGGCTATTCACCGTACCCTTCAAGAGGCGGCCCGCCGGTCAGAGGGCTACTCGCTACGCAACGCCGCCAGCGGAATCCTTCCGAACCCGCTCAACGGTAGTGGTACTTACACCCGACGATCGTTACGAAATCCTGATCCACCTTGTAGACCAGTCGATGTTCGCCATCGATTCGGCGCGACCAGTAGCCCTTAAGCTCGTGGCGCAAGGGCTCGGGTTTGCCTAAACCAGAAAACGGCTCTCTCAGGACATCCAGAATTAGAGCGACGATTCTGCGATAGATATTCTTGTCAATCGTTGCCCAGTCCGTGAAGTCCTCAAAAGCGCCCCGCTCGAAGACAATCCTCTTCATGAGAGGTCGCCGAGATCGACAACTTCGAGGTCTCGGTCTAGGGCTACGTTCTCTATTGCTTGCAAAAGCCGCTCGCGATTGGCGGGAGAGCGAAGAAGGTATGCCGTCTCGTCCTCAGCAACGTCCGCAGCTTCGGAGACGACGATCTCAATTTCGCGATCCTGAAACTGATGCTTGAGCGTGGTGAGGAAATGTTCATCGAGCTCGTCAGCGCGAAGCTTGTAGATCGTATACATTGCTAAGACCTCCTGTCCCTTGGCCGGAGTAAGATCACGGCAGAACTCGCATTGTACACTCATCTCCGGCAAATCGCCGCCCGACGTAACTCTACCGCAGCACGGCGCCACTTCGGCCTCAGCGTCTTTTCATGTCGGCGCCGGTACCGGACCGCGGCGGATGTAGTCCTCTACATCCTCCTGGAACTGTGGGAAGCTCAAGGAATCCGTGCGGTAAGGGTGAGGGCCGTAACGTACCATGGTGAGGATCGCATCACGGCCGAGGGCGCGGTAGCTCTCGAACTGCGACTCGCTGAACCACTGGTCTGCCGTGCTCTCGTGGGGGAAGGTCAGAGACGACCGTGCATAGTTGTAGACGTCGTAGGACTCCGTCTCGCAGATCGCCGGCTTGACGTAGATCAGGACGCCGTCCGGAGCGTCGGGGCCGTCCACGTCGCGGTAATGGATGTGGGCCACGGCGCAGTAGCGCGCCGCTGGATTCACCTTGCTCAGGTCCTTGGGAAAAATATTGATGCGGTCGATGAAATCGATGGAGATTCCGAAGTCGATGCGGATCTTGCGAATGGCGTTGCCGAGGTCGTCGTAGGCATTGCTGGGGTCGCTGCCGGCGTCGCCGACGACGATGAAAAGGCAGCGGCGCCGCACCATCTCATACAGGGCGAGATTCTCAAAGTGGCCGCCGTCGGAAAGGTTGACGTACGGGTGGCGGGCGTCGGTGGAGCCCAGAGCCTCGTCGAGGATCATCGACGCCGAGTTCACCGGGCCGCTCCGCGTCCAAGTGTCGCGCCCCAGCGGCCCCGGATTGCCCAGCCAGATGCCCAGCCGGGCATTGAAGAGAGTCATGAGGAAGGTGATGGCAGGGGACGAGTTGGACCCCATGTTGGGGTTGGCCGCCGCCCCCGAGGTGGCCACCGCGGTGCCCAGCGAGATCCCCCTTTGTCCGCCGTAGCTCTGCGACCGGCGGTAGCCGAGCCGGTTGCTGCCGCAGTGCAGCGGAGTCGCCGTGAAATTCTCCGCCTTGCGCTGCTGCCAGGCGAGGTCCTCCCCTGCCACCAGATTGAGCGCCATGCTGATCAGCGGCAGCGGCCGGTTGTCGCGCAGGGCGTGCAACCGTAGATTGTCGTGCAGATCGAAGCCGGTGAACAGGTTCGGCCGCCGCCGCTTGTTGCTGGCCCCGAGGTAGGCGCGGACCAGACGATTGCGGTACGTGGCCTGGAGTGAAAACCGGTTGACGCTGACGAACCGCCCCATCAGGACGCCGAACGCGAAGAGCACGGCGACGGCGGCGAGGAGGAAGGTGGTGTAGCCACGGAAGGGCTCGGGCGCTTCGCCGACCGAGCCCGTCAATGCTTTCGGCAGGGCCCGGAAGAGGGCCTGAGTTCCCACGGAGACGAGGAGCAGGAGCGCCAGGCAGAACAGCGGCGCCGCGAGGGTCAGCACCACGCCGCGCCAGGGACTTTCGGCCTTCCCGCCTCCTCCCTGGTAGCCGGATGGAGTCCCCACTCCCTTGCCGATCAGGCTCACCAAGCCGCCGAGCCCGCCGGCCGTCACCGCCGCCGCCACCTTGGCCGCGACGGTCTGCAGCAGGAGAGGCCCGAGGAAGACCAGGGCGCCGGAAAACATCCAGAGCAGCGCGGACAGCAGGCCCCAACCGGACCACCGAGCCCACCACTCTCGATCGGCGTCCCCCACCTCGGAGGGATAGA
The DNA here is from genome assembly GCA_035996875.1 of Thermoanaerobaculia bacterium. Classification (GTDB taxonomy): domain Bacteria; phylum Acidobacteriota; class Thermoanaerobaculia; order Multivoradales; family UBA5704; genus DATARR01. The sequence goes on along the minus strand of DASYJD010000104.1, from coordinate 35,293 downwards.
ACGGCTGCCCTTCGATGACGCTGGAGAAGGCGATGAACAGCGTCTTGCCCAGGAGCATCGGCCCGAGCACGAGGCCGGGACCCAGGATTTCGTAAAGCTGGTGAGGGGCGTCGAGGAGCCAGGGCATCCACCCTTTGAGGATCCCGATGTAGATCGCCGCCTCGATCACGCCGGAAAAAAGGAGCGCAACGAGGTCGACCTTGAGCACCGACGTTTTCCGGCCGAACATCCGCCGCTGAGCGGGCACCGAGGCGGCAAGGGCGATCATCGGCACCACGATCGACCAGATCAGGCAACGGACGATGACCTCCGGCGTATAAAGGAGGTGTCCGGGGCGCCGTGCGCCATACTCGAAGATGGCCAGCAGGATGAGCGGCACCGCAACCAGCAGCGGGAGGAGCCCGAGCTTGAGGAACGGCGGCGGCGGGGGCGGCGTCTCCCCGAGCTTGTGCGACGGCTGCGCGCTCGCCCGCAGCAGGCTCATGAAGAAGAGCGCCACGCCGCCAAGCAGGATCGCGGCCCAGTACAGGAAGTGCGGGCCGGGGATCAGATGCTGAATCCATAACGGCTTCGAAACCGCCACCAGCGGCAGGGCGAGCACCGCCGCCAGCACAGGGAGCAGCACGAGCTGATTGAGCAGGATGTTGCGGACGACGATGGCCACCGCGGTCCACGTATCCCCCGAGAGGAATCCCAGCTTCGGGGTGAGATAGTTGCTGTACTGGCGCAGATGGGTGATGGTCACGGCCTCGGGCTGGTCCGGGTTGGGCTGAGCGCTCCGCAGCTCGGGGAGGACCGCAGCGAGGCCACCGGCACGGTAGATCCAGCCGCTCAGCCAGCTCGCAATATAGCCGCCGCCGGAGACGCTGGAGAGATAGTCGAGCTTCTCCAGGATACCGATGCGGGCGAGCCCCTGGAGGACGCCGAGGTTGAACGTGGCGCTACGGATGCCGCCGCCGGAGAGGCTGAGCCCGGTCAGGCCATCGCCCTCCCCGGCCTGGCGATGAACCAGGGCGAAGAGGGCCGCCAGTTTCTCCCCGGGGCTTTTCTGCGGATCGGCGAGGACGGGATCGCTCGCGAGCTTCGCGCCCCAAGCCGGCTTCAGCGCTGCGTACTCCTCGCGTAGAACTTGCCAGAGCGGCAGGACGTGATTGACCGACGCGACGAGACCGACCCTGTAAACCGTAGGCGGCCCGCCGGCGAAGCTCACGGTGACTTCGAGAGTGGAGGCTATTTCCTGGCCCTCGACGCCGCCGCTGCAGGTCACCGGAATTCGGATCCACACCGGCACGTCAGGATCGTCGGAGCGGTCGATGATCTGGACCGCGGCGACCGTGAAATGGAACGCCCCGGAATCAGGCACCGGCGCGGCCTGCACATTCAGCTCCTGCACCCGCCCGGTGATGCCCCAAATCTTCAGGAGAGCGTCCCCTCGGCCGCTTCCGCCTTCCTTCTCCAGCTCGAAGACCACCGGATCCGACTCAAGCTCGACGGCAATCTCACTGAGCGCCATAAGCCCACCCCTCCAGGCGAATTCAGAGTTTCCTGAATGTTAGCATGCCCGCCTTACGGAGCGCACTTCCCTTCCAGCTTGACGTTGACTCCGGCCGCCGCCGCCAGGCAGAAGTTGTCGTAGCTCTTGCCGTCGCAGCCGCAGACCGGCTTGACGAGGAGCTTGCCCCGCTCAGTGCAATCCTGCGGCTTGGCCTCGCATTTTCCGCTGTCCTCGCAGCTGCCGAAAAACTTGGCGCAGAACTCGTCCTTGCCGCACTGCTCGTTGGTCTTGCAGGTCCCGCTCGGAGCGGCCGGAGGCTCCGCTGCGAGAGAGACCAGAAACAGCAGCAGGAGAAGCGTGCCCATTAAGATCGTGCGAATCGTGTCATGTCGTCTCATACAATTCCTCCTCCTAGTCTAGAGCTTGTCCTCGACGTCCTCGACGTCCTCGACGTCCTTTATGTCTTTGTTTCGCCGCCGCGGTACGGCGCGAGCGCCGCGATGACTTCCGGCGGCAGGGGAATGGGCCGCAAATCGTGCCGCGCCACGGCCACCAACACGGCATGCCCTTCGGCCGTCAGCTCGCGTTGCGGAGTGGTCTTGCGCACCTCGAATTGCAGGCGCAGTGACGAGCTCCCGACCTTCCCGATCCAGACCTCGACGTCCAAGTGCTCGTCGAGCAGGGCGGGCTGGCGGAACTCGAAGTGGAGCTGTGCCCGCGGAAGCCAAAAATCGAAGCGCTCGAAAAGCTCCGAGAAGGGAAACCCGATGGCACGGAAGAGCTCCGTCTCGGCGATCTCAAAGAAACGCACGTAGGCGCCATAACAAATGATGCCCGCCATGTCGACGTCGCCCCAGCGCACGTACTCGCTGACCCGAAAGCGGCCCGGTGTCGAGCCGGAGGTCCCCTGCGAAACAGTCACGGCGTCCAAGTCAGCGTTCCCCTTTCTGGTCGTCTCCCTCTTTTCCCTGCTCCTTGGCGCGCAACGGCAGCCGGGTGGAGACCAGCAGGCCGAGGAGAATGAAACCGGCTCCATAGAGTAGCGCCTTTCGGTTGCCGCGCGCCGTGGCGACGCGGCGTGCGGCGGCCATCTCGGTCCGCGCCGCGGGCGGCAGCCGGTCGAAGACTCCCCCGGAGTTGAAAACCAGGCTGGAGGACTGCTGGCGCAAGTCGCGGTCGATCTGCGGCTTGGCGGCGGCCGGAATCTGCGCGTTCGCCCCCACCGCGCCCTGGAGGTCGCCGACGACCGACGTCAAGAGGACCGAACCGATGATCGCCGCGCCGAGCGACGAGCCGATCTGCCGGAAGGTGTTGGTGACTCCCGAGGCCTCGCCCGCCTCCTTCACCGGCACCGAAGAAAGAGTGAGGTTGTTGATCTGCGACAGCACCAGACCGAGCCCGATGCCGTAGAGCGCCAGCCCCGGAACAAGCATCTTCAGCGGGATGTCGACGCCGAGCGCCCAACGCAGGAGAAGTAGGGCGACGAAGTTGACCGCGAGCCCCATCTGCACCAGCCGCTTGGGAGGAACGACCTTGGTCAGCGTCGCCGCGGTCGGCGAGACGATGAACAGCAGGATCGACATCGGCAGCAGCATGAGGCCCGTATGGAAAGCGTCCAGGTTGCGCACGGATTGTAAAAACACCGGCAGCGAGAAGATGACGCCGTTCTGGGCCAGCATCATCACGCCGACCACCGAGGCGCCGGCGACGAAAGTGCGGTTGCGAAACAGGCTCGGCGAAATGATCGGCATACCGCCGCTGCTTTCGACGTGGCGTTCCCAGAGGGCGAAGCCGGCGAGCAACAGAGCGCCGAGGAGAAGAGCGAAGGGCACGATCGAAAGGCCGCCGAGCGCCAGCTCCCAGCCGCCGAAACGAAACGGTTTCAGCGCGTGGATCCAGCCGTAGGATGACGCCTCGATGATGCCGAAGACAATGGCGAAAAGTCCGGTGGCGGAGAGCAGAACGCCCAGCCAGTCGATCGTTTTGCGCCCCTCCGCCTTCTCGTCGCCCAGCACGGTCGAACCGGCGAGCAGCAAGGCGACGACGACGACGTTGATCCGGAATCCCCAGCGCCAACTGTAGTGAGTAGTGAGAAAGCCGCCCAGGATCGGTCCGACCGCGGACGCCGCCGCCGCCGCGCCGCCCCAAATGCCGAAAGCGATGGCACGGTCATGACCGCGATATTTCGCCACGAGAAGCGAGGCCGTGGCCGGCATCATCATCGCCGCGCCGATGCCTTCGATGATCGACTCCCCGGCGATCAGCGTCGGCACCGAGTGGCTGATCGAAGCGATGACCGAGCCCACGGCGAAAAGGAGGGCGCCCAGCATGAACATCCGCTTGCGGCCGAAGATGTCGCCGAGCCGGCCGCCGGTGACCGTCAGCGCCGCGAGCGTCAGCGAATAGGCCGAGATGACCCATTGCAGGCTCTGCAACGTCGTGTGCAGCTCGCGGATGAGCGTCTCCAGCGAGACGTTGAGCAGCGTGGTGTCGATGATGATGATCGCCAGCGCGAGCGAGAGGACGAGCAGGCTCCCCCACTTGCGCAGGCCCGTCGGTTCGGAGGAAGGCTGCGAGGACGGTTTTTTCATCGGCTGAGCCATGGCCGTGGGCGAAGCAACTCTCAAGCCAGACAGAGATACGCCACGAGCCGCCGGACTCCCTCGGCAAAGAGCTCGGGCTCGGGGAGGAGCGAGAGAACGAGAAAGTCCTCCGTCGCGAAGTCGAAAAAATAACCTGGATGTACGAGCACTCCGGTCTGAGCGAGAAGACCGAGGACCAACTCCTCGTCGCTCGCCGGGAGGCAGACGCGAAGCACGGCCGACCATCCGCCCTCGGGCTCCAGCAGCTCGGCCGCCGCGCGGCCGGCCACCGCCGCTCGCAGCGCCGAAAGGTTCTCCCGAACCCGGCCACGGATCGCGGCCCGAATCCGCGGCGCAAAATCCAGCACACCCGCGAGAGCCCGCTGGACCGGCGTCGCCACCGAGAGGTAGCTGTCGGCCACCAGCTCCAAGGCGGCGAGGGCTTGGCGGCGCAGAGGCGGCGGTCCGCCGATACGAATCCACCCCAGCTTCCAGGACGGGAGACCGGCGCTCTTCGAAAGCCCCCCGAGCGAGAAGGACAACGGCTCTGCGGACGACGCCGCCGGACCGGCGCGATGCGGATCGGCCATGAACGAATAGTCGGCAAAAACCTCGTCCGAGATCAGCGGCAGATCCCGGGAGGCGCAAAGGGAGGCCACGGCCTCCTGCTCCGCGGCTGAGAGGAAGCGGCCGGTCGGGTTTCCCGGAGAAATGAGGGCGAGGAGGCGCGTGCGTGGAGTCAACGCGAGCTCCACCGTCTCCGAATCGAGAGAGAAACCGCGCCCGGGCGCCAGTTGAAAATGAGACAGGACGAGGGAGTCCAGAGCCGCCAGACTGTCGAGAAGGGGATAGGAAGGAGCGGCTGTCAGCACTTCGTCCCGCGGATCGGCGAAGAGCTTGAACAGGTACGAGTACGACTCGCTCGTCGACGCCGTAAGGACGAGGTCGTCCGGCGAGACCCCGTCGCCCGGCGTGGATAGTGCCGCGGCCAGAGCCTCCCGTGCCTCCGGGATACCCAAAGGATGAGGCCGATAGTCCGCAGCCGCGCTACGGCGCAGAAGCTCCGCCAGCTCTTCCTCCGGATAGGGCAGTCCGACCCGCGTCGGGTTGGTCTCCGTAAGGTCGATCACCGGCAAGCCGCACGCCGACCGCGCTGCCATCGCCTGGGTCAGCGGGTTCAGCGGATGGTCCCAGGGCAGGCGGTGGGAAAAGCGGAGGGGCACGGGGGAGAGTCTACAGCGCCCGCGCTTGCCAAGACGTGCTTCCTGCCCCTACCCTGAAGGCATGACGACCCAAGATCTCAGCGCGCTCCGCCAACTCGGCTCCACCGGTCCCACAGTCTTTCCACTCGCTCTCGGCTGCATGGGCATGTCCGGCATGTATGGCCCGGCCGACGAGAGCGAGAGCATCGCCACGATCCACGCGGCGCTGGACCACGGCGTCACCCTGCTCGACACCGGCGACTTCTATGGCATGGGGCACAACGAGATGCTCATCGGCAGGGCGCTCCGCGACCGCCCCGGTAAGGCTCTGCTGTCGGTGAAGTTCGGCGCGCTGCGCGGTCCGGACGGTAGCTGGCTCGGCTTCGACGCGCGACCGGCGGCGGTCAAGAATTCCCTAGCCCACAGCCTCACGCGACTCGGCGTCGATCACATCGACATCTATCGCCCGGCCCGCCTCGATCCCGCGGTGCCGATCGAGGAGACGATCGGCGCCATCGCCGACCTGGTGAAAGCCGGCTATGTCCGCGCCATTGGCCTGTCAGAGGTGGGAGCGGAGACGATCCGCCGGGCGGCCGCCGGGCACCCTGTCGTCGACCTCCAGATCGAGTACTCACTCATCAGCCGCGGGCCCGAGGAACAGATCTTCCCGCTCCTCGCCGAGCTCGGCATCGGCGTGACCGCCTACGGAGTGCTGTCGCGCGGCCTGCTCAGCGGCTCGCAACCCGGGGCGAAGGGAGACTTCCGCGCCTACCTCCCCCGCTTCACCGGCGAGAATCGCGAGCGCAACGCGCGCCTCGTCGAGGCGCTGCAGTCGCTCGCGGCGGAGAAAGGAATTCGTCCCGCACAGCTCGCCATCGCCTGGGTGCTGGCGAAAGACCCGAGCATCGTGCCCGTGGTGGGTGCGCGGACGAGAGCGCAGCTTACGGAATCGCTCGGCGCTCTCGAGGTCGAGCTCACCCCGGCGGACCTCGCCCGCATCGAGGAGGCCGTGCCCGCCGCGAACGTCGCCGGCACCCGCTACGACGAGCACCAGATGCGAATGCTGGACAGCGAGCGGAAATCGTAAAGGTTTCTACTGGAAGTAGCCCACCACGTCCAGGAGAAACTGCACCGTTCCCGTCGAGCTGTTCCTTACTTTGATCCCGCCGCTGAGGTCGAGCGGCAGGCCGACGATCGCGTTGTTGGCCCGCGCGAAGGTCCCGGCATTGAAGCTGATGGCGCTCGTCGCGGGCGCACTGATGTCCGCGGCAAAAAGGTTCAAGGTGCCGGTGACGGTCGGCGACACGACCGTGACGTTGACCGCCAGTGCCTTGGCGTTCGACGGCACGCCGCAGGAGCCGGTCATCACGAAGGTGCGGTCCGCGTTCGGCTGCAGGCTCGGTCCGCCGCTCGGCCCGTTCGCGTTGCGCGTGTCGACCAGACGGCATGGAACCACCGTGAAGAAGCCGTGCTGAACCGGCGTGCTCGGCATGCAGATTCCCACGTTGGAAAGGGTTACAGAGTCGACGAACCACCCGGTCGTCGCGACGCCGCCATCGTCGCCTTCGTGCCAGCGAAGCTTGGCGGCGGTCGAGCCGACGAACGACGACAGGTTGGCGGTGACCTGAGTCAAGGTGCCGACCGTGCCCCCGCACCACGCCCGGCTGCCGCTGATCGGGTTCGAGGAGCCCGAGCTGACGGTGCCGTTGAAGCCGCCTGCCGTGAAGGCCGCGGCGGGAACCACCGACCACGACGAGCCGCCGTTGGTCGAGATTTCGAGCGTGCCGGCGTCGAAGCACGTGCTCGTGCTCTCGAACGCGAACGTGTGCCAGAACGAGAGGGTGGAGCTCGCCTGCGGCACGAACGACGGCGAGACCAGGACTCTTTCGGAAGCGTCGGCCTCGCTGGCAGAGAACCAGGAGTGCGTAGGCGATTGCGACCGGGCCGTCGACAACGCCCAGTCGTTGCTCCCCATCAGCGCAGCGTGCGACCAGCCAGGAAGGTCGAAACCGCCGGCGCCCTCGAAGGTTTCGGTCAGCGTGCTCGTCACGGTGCCGGTGGGCGCGGCGCTCCGCATGACGGAGTTCCCGTCCTCCTGCCCGTTCGAGCTGTCGACCGCACGCACGACGTAGAAATAGGTCACGCCGCTCACCAGCGTTCCCGAGGTGTCCGTGTAGCCCGTGCCGGTGACGCCGGTGGCGATCCGGTTCGCCGGGCTCGGCACGAAGCCGGCCGTGGTCGAGCGGTACACGTTGTAGGTGACCGGTCCGACACAGAGCGGCGCCGCGGCCGTCCACGCCAGGGTGAGGCCGCAAGTCGCGGTGGCCGGATTGGTGACGCTCGTGAGCCCCGCGAAGCTCGGCGGCAACGTGCAGGCGCCGGTCGCCGTGACCTGGGCGCAGCCCGACGGGCCGGACTCACAGATGCCCGTGGCATCCAGGCCCTTCACCTGGTAGGCGTAGGTGATGGTGCCCGAGACCGTGCCGTCCGTATATGGGGAGCCGGCGACGGCGGTCGCGATGCGGCTGAAAGTGCCGGGGCTGGCGCAACTGCCGGTCGCCCGGTAGACGTTGAAGGTCGTCGAAGCGGGCGAGCCATTGGCCCAACTGACCTGGGCCTGGTTCGGGGCGGTCGCCGTGGCGGTGCCAATGGCGGGAGCGCCAGGAGCCGTGCAGACGGTGTCGGTGAGCTTCGCGGTCCAGATCTCCTCGCGGCCGCTGCTGCGCCGGTCGGTCCAGGAGGGAAAGAACTGACCGGCGATGCCCGACAGACTGTTGTAGTCGCCGAACTGATTGCCCGAGTTCGCGCCCGTAACCGTCTCGTCCGTCTGGGCCGAGGTCACCTTGACCGCGGGCGACCAGGTGACGCCGTCGTCGAAGGAGGACTGGTGCCAGATGTCCACTTTCTTACGGCTGGCGTCGGCGACCGTGTCGTAATAGACGACCTCGAGGGCTCCTGTGGTCTCGTCGACCACCAGCCACTGGTTGAACTGATCGTTGAGCGAAGCCTGGTTGTTGATCATCACCGGCGCCGACCAAGTGCCGCCGCCATTGGTGGAACGGGAGAACCAGACCCGGGACTTGCAGGTCGACGCCACGTTGGTCCCCGGCTCGGCACACGCCGAGACCAAGTCGCTCCAGGTCGCATAGACCAGATCCTTGCTCGCCGTGCGGTAGGCGCCGCCCGAGACATAGATGAGCAACCGCCGGACCGCCATGGCCGGCACGCCGATGTCGAAGCTGCCGAACGTCGTGGCGACCTGAACCGGCGTGCCGTACGAGGCGCCGCCGTTGGTCGACTTGACGACGAAAACCTTTTTGTTCTCCGTCGTCGGCCAGAAGCCGAACACGTCGCCGAACGCGTTGGTCTTGACGTCGGCGCCGATCGCCGTCCCGGTCGATTCCGCACCGCTCACCCGGATCGGAGTCTGCCAGGAGCCGGCCGGCCCGGTGCGCCGGTTCATGAAGGCCGGGTCGTCGTTGTGCCAGATGGCGTAGAGGTTGTCCTTGAACGGCGAAGTCGCGCTGTGATCGACCCAGATGATCTGCTTGTCGGTGCTCGTCTGAGAGCCGGAGAAGGTGGCGTCGAAGGTCCACGTGGCGCCATTGTCGGTCGACTTGTAGGCCCGCATATGGAGCACCGAGCCGCCGGAGTTGATACCGATCGTCGTCGACCAGGCGGTGCCGTCCGACGTCCACTCGACGGTCGGGTCGGAATGGAAGGCGTCGCCCGGTTGCAGTGACAGGGTCGTCTGGCCCCAGGTCGCGCCGCCGTCCGTCGAGTAGAACTGTGCCTGGCTGCCGCCGCCGGAGATGTTGTTCGAGGCGCTGATGATCTTCATCGGGTCCCAATAGTTGACGCGGATGTCGGACTCGCTGCGCGGGGAGCCCTGGAGGCCAGAGATCCGCTTCTCGCCAGCGACCATGACCTTGCGGCTGGGCGGCGCCGCCTCGTCGTCGTCATCGGGATCCGCGTCCCTCTCCGGCGGACCGGGCACGAGGTTCTGATGGGACACCATCCACTCGCGCACCTCCTTGAGGACGAACGGATAGCCGCCCGTCGGATCGGCCGCGGAGTAGACACCCTCGGGATGGGCCCGGCGCCAGATCACCCGCAGCCAGGGCGGGATACGGATCTTGTCCTTGAGCTCGTCAGGCCGCAGCAGCGTGAAGTCCTGGTTTGCCGCGATCAAGGCCTCGAGCGCGCTGTGGGATTTCACCCCGTCGGCCCGCAACTGCTCGGCGAGCGAGGGCCAGGACGGTGCGGCGCCCCACCCGCTGGCCGGAGACAAAAAGGCGAGGGCCAGAAGAAAGTTGAGAAATCGCTTCATAATGAATTGTTTACCCGTGTAGAAGGTGAGCAGGGTACCATGGCCGGCTCGATCCTGGAAGGCAGGGGCCCAGCTCCCGGCGGCTCGACCCGTATATCATCTGCAGACTGAAGACGCTTTCCGTCCGGTTGGAGGTTATAACCATGCGTCCGCTACAAGTCTTTTTCCTTTTCGCGCTATTCCCTGTCTTCCCCGCTCCCGCCTCGGCGCAGAGCGAGGTGGGCGAGGTGGCATTCGCGAACTCCGGCTCCGCCGCGGCGCAGGGACCGTTTCAGCGCGGGCTGGCGCTGTTGCACAACTTCGAGTACCCGGACGCGGCGGAGCAGTTCCGCAAAGCGCAGGCGGCCGATCCGGATTTCGCCCTGGCGTGGTGGGGCGAGGCGATGACCTTCACCCACCCAGTCTGGTTCCAGCAGGACGCCGACGCAGCGCGCGCCGTTCTCGGCCGTCTCGGCCCCACCCCTGAGGCGCGGCTGGCGAAGGCCAAGACGGAGCGGGAGCGGGACTACCTGCGCGCCGTGGAGGTCCTCTACGGCAGCGGCACCAAGGAAGAGCGGGATTTTCGCTACTCCGACGCGATGGCCGCCCTCCACCAGCGCTACCCGGACGACGTCGACGCGACCGCGTTCTACGCCCTTTCCCTCCTCGGCACGGCCCATCGGGGGCGCGACTTCGCCATCTACATGCGCTCGGCGGCGCTGCTCGAAGAGGTGTTCCCCACTCATCAGCACCACCCGGGAGTGCTGCATTACCTGATTCACTCCTACGACGATCCGATTCACGCTCCTCTCGGCGTGCGTGCGGCGCGGCTGTACGGCAGCGTGGCGCCCAACGCCGGTCATGCGCTGCACATGACGTCCCACATCTTCGTGGCCCTCGGCCTGTGGGACGACGTCATCGCCGCCAACAACCGGGCGATGAGCGTCGTCAACCAGCACCGGGCGGACAAGGGCCAGACACCGAAGACCTGCGGCCACTACGTGACTTGGCTGCACTATGCCTATCTCCAGGAGCGGCGGCTCGACGAGGCCCGGCAGCAGCTCGACGCCTGCCGGCAACAGGCCCTGGAGATCCTGAGCCATCCCGGGCCGCTTCCCGAGGACGATTCGTTCCTCAGCGACTACGCGGAAATGCGCGTCGTCCATTCGCTCGAAACGGGCCGCTGGGACGCCGCGGACCCCTTCACCGTGCCGAAAGGCGCCTACGCAGGACCGCGGTTCACGCAAAGCTATGGCGAGGCGCTGGTGGCGGCGGGCGGTCGTGACCTGCCGGCGTTCCACGCCGCCGCGGCGAGGCTCCGCGAGCGGCAGAAGGATTTCCTGGCCGAGCTCGAACAGAAAAAAGGGACCAATCCCAGCGACCGCCAACGGGCGGAGATCCTGGTGCGCCAGATCGAAGCCCTCGAGCTGATCCGGGGAGGAAAGAAAGACGACGGGATCGCCCGCCTGCGCAAGGAAGCGGCGATGGAGAACAGCATGGCGCTGGAGTTCGGCCCGCCCTTCGTCGAGAAGCCGACCTTCGAGCTGCTCGGCGACGAGCTTCTCGCCCTGGGCCGCAGCGCCGAGGCCGAGCAGGCCTACCAGTCTGCGCTCGCCCGCGCTCCGGGCCGCACTCGCTCGCTCCAGGGTCTCCTCCGCACCCAGCAGGCGCTCGGCAAGACCGGTGCTGCCGAGCGGACTCAAGAGACCCTCCAGCGCTACGTCCACAAGGAACAGCCGGCGCGATAGGCCCCAATCCAGGTGCCTTTCGCCCTCCACCCCACGCTCGCCCGCGACACGGTCGAGGCCGCGCGGCTGCCGCTCTGCCGCGTGCTGCTGATGAACGACCGCCGCTTTCCCTGGCTGATCCTGGTGCCCGAACGGGAATCCCTGCGGGAGATCCACGATCTGTCGTCGGCGGATCGTTCAATGCTGATCGAAGAGATCGCCCACGCCGGCCGGGTGCTGATCCATCTCTTCCAGCCGGACAAACTGAACACCGGCGCCTTGGGAAACGTCGTGCCCCAGCTCCACATCCACGTCGTCGCCCGTTTCGCGACCGACGCCGCCTGGCCCGGGCCGGTGTGGGGGTCCGGAGCTTCCGTGACCTATTCCGAAGGCGATTTAAACGATCTACAGAACCGGCTCGCCGAGGCGTTCAACGGAGCCTGAATCAGGGGCGCACTGGAAAGGCCTGCAGAAAAAGATCCGCGATATGGAAAGCTTCGTTAGAAAGGTCTTCGAACGGATTGAACAGAAGGTTGGTGTTGATCGAGACGACCAGATCGGCCTCCGGAAACAGTACGAAGGAGGACATCGCCCCGTTGGCCGTGCCTCCGTGGTGCACCACGCGAAGGTCCCGGCCGCTCAGTGGCAGGTTTCGGTGTCCGCTCCGCCAACCCATACCGTATCCGGCCCCGCTGTCCTTTCCATCTTTCAGCTTCTGGGGAGTGGTCAGCAGTATCAAGGTTTCCGGCCGCACGATTTTGCCTTGCAGCAGGGCGTTCCCGATCCGGACCATTTCGGAGGACGTGGAGACGAAGCCTCCGGCGCCCCACTTGTTGCTGACGTTCACGGGAGTCGCCGGAACCGGATTCCCGAAGAGGCCCGCGAGATAGCAGGTCACCAGCCCGGGCATTTCGGCAGGCCGCCGGTCTGGACCAGTCCGTTGCAGGCCCAGCGGATCAAAAATCCGATCCTTCATGAGCGTCAGAAAGTCTGTACCGGACGCCCCTTCGAGGGCTGCGCTCAACAGGACAAAGTTGTAGGCTGAGTAGGCGTACTGTGTACCCGGCTCAAAAAGCAGGGGATCGTCCTGGAAGACCGTGATGGACTCGCGCACCGAGGAAAATGCGCGGGCGTTGTAGTACTCGGTCTTCATGTCGTAGTCCCGCAGGCCCGACAGATGTCCCGCCACGAGACGAGGCGTGAGTGGATAGGCTTTCTTTGGGAAGTATGGGACGTAGGTTTGAATGGATGCATCCAGGTCCAGCTTCTTCTCCTCGACGAGCTTCCCCAGGGCGAGAGAGGTCAGCGCTTTGGACGTGCTGCCGAGGGGGAAGACCGAATCCGTGGTCAACGGAGTCTTTCCTGCCAAATCCGCGACACCGAAGGCTTCAGCCCAGATCGTTTGCCCCCGCGACCCCACGGCGATCGAGAGCCCAGGGATCTGCCGCTTCTGCATAAACGCCTGCAGATCCTCCTGGGCGGCCTGGACGGGTGTCTTGGGAGGAGCCGGAGAAGCCTTCGGAGCCGGCGCGGATTGAGCGGCAAGGCCGGTGGCCAGGAAGAGCGCGACAAGTTGGAGGCGCAGGAAGAATCGGAGCCTCATGAAGGCAGTCTACGCGCGAGCCGTCAGTTGGTTTTGGCCGACGATCCGATCCGCGAGCCTCTCGGATGAGGGGACGCGCCCACCACGCCCGCTGAAGTGAGGCCACATCGTCACGATGGACCGACACATCGGCTCGATGGACACGGCACTTTAGCCGTTGGACCGACACATTGTCACGATGGACGCGGCACTTTAGCCGTTGGACCGACATATCGGCCCGATGGACGTGTCCATCGTGAGAAAGTGTGTGTCCATCGAGACGATGTGTGCGTCCGTCGAGATGATGTGTGCGTCCGTCGAGACGGTAGAAGCGTCCATTTCGCCGATGGACCTGTCCATCGTGGAAAAGTGCGTGTCCATCGTGACGATGTGTGCGTCCATTGAGCCGATGGAAGCGTCCATTCCGCGGATGGACCTGCCCATCTGGAGAAAGTGTGCGTCCAGCGCGGAGGACGCGCCGTCACTCCAAGCCCCTGAGAAGAAGGGCCTTCCCGCGCCCCTGGGTTCCATAGGGCCGTCGTAGAAGCACCGTCGCTGGTCGCTTATTCGACTGAGGCCGACTTGAGCCTCGTCGCTTCAAGGACTTAGGCCTGTTCTTGAGGGAGCACTGCAGCTTCACGGCCCCAGGGGCTTACCCGCCGGACCGCCGTCGCGCGTTGACGAGCCCAAGAAATAGGCGTAAGATCCAAGTCGATTAGGCTAAACAGGTTGGAGGCTTACACCTTCGGGACTTCCGGCAAATTGGGGGGCTGCCGATAAGCATTCTTTGGTGGTGCGCATAGCCTAGAAATTAGGCGAAGGAACTAAGACAGCTATCTATCCGGAGGTCTCGTGAAGGTATTTCTTAGCTGGTCTGGAGACATCAGTAAACGACTTGCGACAGGTCTGCGCGACTGGCTGCCGGAGGTACTCCAAGCAGTCGAGCCGTGGCTGTCGTCCGAGGATCTTCCCTACGGGACGCGTTGGGTTGAGCAGTTATCCCAAGCGTTAGATGAGAGTAAAGCTAGCATTGTTTGCGTAACGCGCCAGAACCTCGATTCAGCTTGGCTTCAATTCGAAGCAGGCGCCCTAGCGAGATCCGATAAGATTATATGTCCGTACCTTTTTGACGCTCGCCTTTCTGAGTTGCGAGGGCCACTGTCACACTTTCAAAGTGCGGAGGCCAATCATGCGGGTACGTACGGCCTAGTGGCTGCGCTTAATAAGCTAGCAATCAAGCCGCTGCCAGAAAACAACCTGAGCCGAACTTTCGATCTGCACTGGCCGACCTTCGCAACATTCCTTAGCGAACTTCACGCCCGCGTCCCTGATAAATCAGAGCCTCCAGCCGAGGAGGCTGCGGCCTCATTGCTAACAGATAAATTAGATGAAATTCTTGCAGCGGTTCGTATGTTGAAAAGAGATGATCCAGAGCAGTCTTCTGGTCACTCTGAAACATTACCACCTATCAAGGCCACGAAAGTTGGGCCAATCATAAGCGGAAAGCCGCGTGTCTTCATAGCTTCGTCTACGGAGGGTATCCGCATTGCCGAGCTTATCCAGGTCGGGCTTGAGCGAGTAGCCGAAACTACTATATGGACGCAATCGATTTTTGAACTCACGAGAACTGCCATTGAGAGTATTGTTGACTCCTCGGTACGGTTCGATTTCGCCATTGTAGTGCTGACAGCAGATGATATGCTTCAGAAACGTGGCGATATGAAGCCGGCTCCAAGGGATAATCTACTTTTTGAGCTTGGCTTGTTTACGGGGTCTCTTGGAAGAGCGCGAACGTTCATGGTCTACTGCCGCGATGAGGAGCTTCACTTGCCGTCAGATCTCATGGGCGTTACGGCTGCAACTTACTCTCGTCGTTCCGACGGCAATTTAGAGGCAGCTCTTGGGCCAGTCTGTACGAGAATCAAGCAGGCAATGGGGGTCGCCTAACACTAGGACTGGGACTGCGCCGGACGGCTGACGCCGCCAGTGAACCCCATCACGGTAGGCAAACTAGGGCTAGGAGCAGCAATGCATCGAAGACCGAAACTCTCGATTACCGTGGAGACTAGTGTCCTGCTTGAAAGCAGACGACGGTGCGCTATTTGCTTTGGGTTGGATCGTGATCTCTCCACTAAAGCAGGCCAGATTGCCCATGTCGATCGCAACTCGGGGAATAACAATCTAGATAATCTTGTGTATCTTTGCCTTGAACACCATGACGAGTATGATCGCCCAGCATCTCAAAGCAAGCGCTTTCAACCGACTGAAATTCGTGCGTTTCGTGACTATCTAGTAGCCACGCTCAAGGTTGCCCAAATAGCTGATCCCGTCACTGTTCTGACCAAGTGTCTCAAACTCACACGATCTCAAGAGCTTGCATTGCGCGCTGGTCTCATGCAGACCGGGGTACCCCAGGAGCTACGAGAAGCCATATCGGCATTCTCTAGCATGATCGCCGGTGATGCTGAGGGCCTACGTAATACATACAGGTCATCTACGCTGCTAGTATCTGAAGTGGCATACACACACTTCCAAGATTCATTGAAGGCGGAGCAAGAAGCAATTAAATCAGCCATCCAGCGATGCTGCGGAAATGACGTTAAGGCGCTGCAGGATGGTGGGTTTCAGCGGGTGATACAGGAACAGATCGCTCGTACGAACAAAGTACTCTGCGTATTCCCATTCTTCCTGTTGCCATCTCGACGTCATGCGTGGGGAGTGCTGCCCTTTGGTTGGCAGACGAGTGTCGCTGTAGTGCTGCATCGTGACCACCCTGCAGCGATTGAGTGGAACGAAAATGAAAGCAAAACATCGCGAATCGCCACGGATCCTACAGCCTTTCCGTCTCCCCAGACACTTGAGTGGCTCGAACGGCTTATTCTTCACACTGAGGCTCTGAATGGCTCGGCACTATGGGTCCAGGGTTATGTCCAGTTCGAGATCTTGCTTGAAACTGCACAACGGCGTGGCGACAATAGGATTGCTGCGGCGCTTGTGCGCACCAACTCTCCTGTTGAAACGCTGGCTGTTGCTACTGATCGTCTCCGTGAATATCGCGGATCTTACTTCGCCATCGATCCGGCTGAAATTCGCACAGTTTGCAAGCGGCTTGACGATGAGTTCCAAGTAGTCATTTGTGGGCACGATGTTCACATTCCCGTGGGAGTCGGTTTTAGCCTGCCATGCTCGGTGATGTTGCTGTTAGAAGATAGGTGGAGACTAATCCTCGACGTCGCCAGACAACAGTATATGCCATTCGCGGAGGATTTCGAACGCCTAGGCATTCGCTTTGAAAACTGGATCACCTAATATGCACCTTAAACGGATGGCTTCGCCGTCGCTTAGCAGCGTTCACGTTAGGCGTAATGAAAGGTTACATGCCCCCCCATAATTCCTGCCCACGTAGCCGGCACATGCTCTTTTGGCTCCTGATTGTAAACGTCATTGCCACGATCTTTCATTATGCCGATAACGTCTGTTACTTTCATCTCTACCCAGAACCTCCGTGGCTCAATGGCAAGTGGGTCGATGCCTTCTGGTTTGTGATGACACTCCCTTGGCTGTCGCTGGCTACCTGCTGCTCAAGCGCGGCTTCATCCACTGGGCTGCTTTGTCCTTTACGCCTACGCCGCAGCCAGTCTGCTGGTCCTCGGACATTACCGATTTGCGCCCTTCTTCTCCATCGCCGCGCGTATTCACTTCTTCATCTTGTTGGAGGCGGCGTTGGCCTTGGCGCTGATCGGCTACGTCGTGTGGATTCAGAGCAGGCGCATTCCACTAAACTCCTGGCACAAAATAACCTAGTAGCCCGCCGGCCCAACGGGCCGGGAGACCCCAGCCCAGGGCTGAGGCCGAAGGCCGATGCCCTGGGAAAAAGGGCAACCCAGCCTTGCGGCCTGAAAGGCTGCGAGAGCTCTTCTCGGACGGATCGAGGCGTTGAGACACGATAGCGGCCACCTCAAGAAGAGCTCGAACGACTGGCTTCGCAACCGCGGCCCTCAAACGCCGGGCCAACGGTCTCGCGGCCCTTCAGGCCGCACCGCGTTATCAATCTCTCCACCCAGGGCATCGGCCTGCGGCCTCAGCCCTGGGCTGGAGTCTCCCGACCCGTTGGGCCGGCGAGAAGGTTTCCGTCCGGCACTTAGACTGGGTTATTTCGTGGCAGGCCCTAACCGCCTGACCAAGCGCCGACGGGTCGCACGGATCGCCCGTAGCATTGACGAGCCTTAAGAAATCGGCATAAGATCCAAGTCGATTAGGCTAAACAGGTTGGAGGCTTACACCTTCGGGAGTTCCGGTGAATTGGAGGCTGACGATCAGCATTCTTGGGTGGTACGCACAAGCTCACCTAGAGGTAGGGGGCTGCGATTGACTTCACTTCAGCGTCCGACTCTGATCCAGTTCGGCAGGCTGCGGCGAATCCATTTCGATCGGGCCCCCGTCTGGGTTGGGTGCCATACTCTCGACTACGACGAGCCCTGGTACGACGAGACTACGGAGGAGACGTTCCGTCCATGGGCTGGCCCATTGCCGTTCGACCCGTCACTCGGGATGGCCGTGGTCAAGGCTGATTTTCAACTTGCCGACGGTACGCGCCTAGAGGGGTTCGTCACGCCACAACTGCGATCGACCGGCAGACGGTTCCTCATCTGGAAGAAGCCCACCCGTCCCGATCTGGGCATCATTCAGCCTCATCTGTTTGGGCGTGGCGGCCGCCAGCTGGATTTCTGGTTTGGGATGCTCACACCCGACGAAAGCTCTAAAGCCCGATTCTACGCGGCGCTCGGCCGGACTCCCGCCCAGGTGTTCCCGATCCACTTTTCAGCAGATCCGGCCCTAGCTCTTGGCATAACATCTGGGACGATCCCGGGGTTCTGCTATATCCCTGATCTCAAGACTCCCATCTTTGCAACTTGAACAGACCGCGCAGCCGCCTAACCTGCAAAGTCGGATCGTTGCGACCCGGAAAACAGCATGGCTAATTGGACTGACGTGTTCCGGAGATTTCGGTGGCCGCCACGAGAGCTCGGGCTGGCAACAACCGCCAATCTCGCACTGCTGGCGACGGATCAACGGCAACGCTTTGCACGCACCTGCTTGCTGGCGATCGCACTCGGGCTTCTAACAGTGCTAATGATGGGCACGCTAGACCACTTCGTCTTCGCAGGTGCGAGTCTCGAGCGGATCAGGACACTTTCCCGCTTCTCCCTGGCCCAACGAACCGGCATCGTGTTGTTCTCAGCAGTGACCGAAGAAGTCGTCTACCGGCTGATCATTGCCACAGCCATCGCAGTGGCGCTCCAAACTGCACTTCGCAAGGCCACGGCTCAATCCGCAATGATAGCGATGTGGCTCAGCATCATTGCAGCGGCTCTTCTTTTCGGCCTCGCACACGCCGGCAACCTCCCAAACGTGCCGCATCCATACTTGAGGGCGGTTACTCTCAATGGAGTAGCCGGCATCGTGCTGGGCTACCTCTACTGGTTTCGTGGCCTCGAAGCTGCCGTCCTCGCTCATCTAACGGCCGACGCCTTCATCTACCTCATCGTCGCTAACTTCATCTGAGACATTCGTGACGGGCCGCCTAACCCCTCGCTGCGGTGGACCCATCCACGTAAGGCCGAGCGGCGCGTCGTATGGTAGCTTCGCGTCATGAGAGCGGTCATCTGCACGCGGTACGGCCCACCGGAGGTGCTTCGACTCGCGGAGGTCGAGCGACCCACCCCGCGCCGGAACCAGGTCCGCATTCGGATCTTCGCGACGGATGTGACGGTGAGCGACTGCGTCATCCGCGGTCTGAGGGCGCCCCGCCGGTATCGGCTCCTGTTGCGGCTGCTGGCGGGCTGGAACGCGCCGCGCCGGCAGATCCTCGGGATGGTGCTCGCCGGAGACGTCGAGTCCGTCGGCCGGAACGTCACGTCATTCAAGGACGGCGATCCGGTCTTCGGCATGAGCCGTTGGGTCGTCGGCGCCTATGCCGAGGAGGTCTGCTGGCCAGCGAGCACCCTCTTGGCGCCCCGGCCGGCGAATCTCAGCTACGAGGAGGCCGCTGCCCTACCGTATGGGGGGCTGCTGGCCATGCACTGCATTCGCAAGGCGAAGCTCCAGCGCGGCCAACGCGTGCTGGTCTATGGCGCTTCAGGCGCCATCGGCACTGCGGCTGTGCAGCTTGCCAAGCACTTCGGGGCCGTCGTGACCGGCGTGTGCAGCACTACGAATCTGAAGCTGGTCGAGTCGCTCGGCGCCGAGGCGGTTCTCGACTACACGCGAGAGGACTTCACCCGCCGGGCAGAGCGCTACGACCTCATCTTCGACGCCGTGGGAAAGCGCAAGAGCGCGGCTGCAATGCGGGATGCCGGACGCGCACTGACGACGGGCGGTGCCTGCATCTCGATCGATGACGACTTCCCGAGGCCAACCCTCCAGGACTTGGATCTGCTGAAGCGGCTGGCCGAGTCGGGAGCGCTGAAGCCCGTCATCGATCGCCGCTATCGGCTGGAGGAGATCGCCGAGGCCCACAGGTACGTAGAGTTGGGGCACAAGAAGGGCAACGTGATTGTGACCGTCGGGCCGCGATCCTGAAACCCAGTTGTGCTATACCTGATTCTCGCGAGTACTCGCAAGGAACCGCGAGCGCCCGCGCTGCTCTTCGTCTCCCCCAGGAAGTCCCCGGAAAGGAACCTCTCATGATCAAGACTCAAGCCTATGCCGCCTACTCCGCCACCACCCCGCTCGCCCCCTGGAGCTTCGAGCGCCGCGATCCCGGCCCCAACGATGTCCAGATCCAGATCCTCTTCTGTGGCGTCTGTCATTCCGATCTCCACACCGTCCGCAACGAGTGGCCGGGGACCGTCTACCCGATGGTGCCCGGGCACGAGATCGTCGGCCGCGTGACCGCCGTCGGCACCGGCGTTTCGGCGTTCAAGACGGGAGACCTCGCCGCCGTCGGCTGCCTGGTGGACTCCTGCCAGCACTGCGCGAGCTGCGCCGAGGGGCTCGAGCAGTTTTGCGAGAACGGCTCCACCGGCACCTATGGCGGCGTCGAGAAGGAGACCGGGCAGCCCACCCGCGGCGGCTACTCCGAAAGGATCGTCGTCAACGAGAAGTTCGTCCTGCACCTCTCCGACAAGCTGGACCCGGCGGCCGCGGCTCCCCTGCTCTGCGCCGGCATCACGACCTGGTCACCGCTGCATCATTGGAAAGTCGGCAAAGGACAGAAGGTCGGCGTGGTGGGCCTCGGCGGCCTGGGCCACATGGGGGTCAAGCTCGCCCACGCCCTGGGCGCGCACGTGGTGTTGTTCACCACCTCACCCGGCAAAGCGGAGGACGCGCATCGCCTGGGGGCCGACGAGGTGGTGATCTCGAAGAACGAAGAGGAGATGGCGAAGCACGCGGGCAGCTTCCATTTCATCCTCGACACCGTCGCCGCGCCGCACAATCTCGACGCCTTTCTCGTGCTCCTGAAGCGGGACGGCGCCATGGTCCTGGTCGGCGCGCCCGGCGAGCCGCACCCCTCCCCCACCGTCTTCAACCTGATCCTGGGCCGGCGCTCCCTGGCCGGCTCGCTGATCGGCGGCATCCAGGAGACGCAGGAGATGCTCGACTTCTGCGCCGAGCACGGCATCACCTCCGACGTCGAGATCATTCCGATCCAGAAGATCGACGAGGCCTACGAGCGCATGCTGAAAGGCGACGTGAAATACCGCTTCGTCATCGACATGGCCTCGCTCGGCCAAGCCGCCGCGTAGCCTAGCGATCTCCTTGTCGCTTACAGCGTCGTCAGCACCTTCTCCAGCCGCTCCACCGCCCAGTCGATCTCGTCTTTCTTGATGACCAGGGGGGGCGCGATGCGGATGACGTGCTCGTGGGTCTCCTTGCAGAGCAGCCCTTCCAGCTGCAACGCCTCGCAGAAGCGGCGGGCGCCACCGGCTTCAGGGTGCAGCTCGATGCCGATCCAGAGCCCGAGGCCGCGGACCTCCTTGACGTTCTTCGACCGGATCTGGCGCAGGCGCTCCAGGAAGTAGGGGCCGAGCTCGGCGGACCTCTCCACCATCTTCTCTTCCACCAGCACGCGCAGGGCGGCCTGGGCCACCGCCGCGGCCATGGGATTGCCACCATAGGTCGAGCCGTGCTCGCCGGGCTTGAAGACGTTCATCACCGCCTCGTCGGCGAGAATGCCGGAAACCGGGTAGAAGCCGCCCGACAGAGCCTTGCCGACGATCACGATGTCGGGCCGGATGCCCTCGTGCTCGTAGGCGAAGAGCCTGCCGGTGCGGCCGAGGCCGGACTGGATCTCGTCGGCGATGAGCAGGGCATTGTGCTTCTGGGTGATCTCCCGCAGCCGCTTGAGGTAGCCGGCCGGCGGCATGACGATACCCGCCTCGCCCTGGATGGGCTCGACGAGGACCGCGGCGACGTTCTCGTTCATCGCCGCCTCCACGGCCTCGGCGTCGCCGTAGGGGAGGATACGGAAGCCGGGGGTGAAGGGGCCGAAGCCGTCGCGATAGTCCGCCTCGGTCGAAAAGCTGACGATGGTGATGGTGCGGCCATGGAAGTTGTTGCTGAAGGCAATGATCTCGGCCTTCCCCTCCGCCACGCCTTTGACCTTGTAGGCCCACTTGCGGGCCGTCTTGAGCGCCGTCTCCACGGCCTCGGCACCGGTGTTCATGGGCAGGAACCGCTGGAAGCCGGAGAGGTCGCAGATCTGCTTGTAGAAGGGGCCGAGCTGATCGCTGCGGAAAGCCCGCGAGGTGAGGGTCACACGGTGCGCCTGCTCCACCATGGCCTGGAGGATCGCGGGATGGCAGTGGCCCTGATTCACCGCCGAGTAGGCGGCGAGGAAATCGAGGTACTTGCGGCCTTCGACGTCCCACACCCAGACGCCTTCCGCCCGGCTCACGACGACGTCCAGGGGGTGATAGTTGTGGGCTCCGTACCGCTCTTCGAGCGCGATGAGATCCGCGGTCGCGGCCTGGCCTTCCAGCACGGTCGTGCTCATAGGGTTCCTCCGATCGAGAAGAGACGCAAAAGGGTGGGACGCTTTCGGTCGGCTGGACGGCGGGGAGCCGCCGGTGCCTCGCCGGCCTTTCTACCACAAACCCGCGCGGCCTCCCAACCCTGCCGATCCTGCCGGCAAGGGAATCTACGGCTTGCGTTTCGTTGCTGCTATGATCGGTCCCCGCATGGTCGATTACTCCAATATTCCCCGCGATTCGCGCCGCGTCCCCCTGGAGACGCGCGTGCAGTTCAAGTTCGACCGCTTCAGCGGCTTCCTCAGCGATTTTTCCGCCAACGTCTCGCCGGGTGGCATGTTCATTCGCACCCGCACGCCGCAGCCGGCGGGCACCGTGCTGGAGTTCGAATTCCGCCTGGGCGACGGCTTCGAGCTGATCCGCGGGCGCGGCGAGGTGGTGTGGACGCGGGCCGAGGACGAAGGGCCGGCGCGGCCGGCGGGCATGGGCCTCCGCTTCCTGGAGCTGAGCCAGGGGAGCAAGGAGCTCATCTACCGCATCGTCGACCATCACATTCAGCAGGGGGGCACGCCGTTCGACGTCACCCAGGGCCCTCCGGACCCCATTCCGCCGCCACCTGTACCTCCACCGGCATCCGCCCCGGCTCCCCCCACGCCGCTGTCACCGCTGCGCTTCGATCTGTCGCCATTGCCTGCGCCACCGAGGCCCCAGGCGCCACCTCTCTCCTCGCCCGCCGCCGACGCCAAGGCCTGGCTGCCGTCGCTGGAGGAGGAACCGGGCGGCTTCGATCCGTCGCCCTATGCGCCGCCGCTGACCACGCAGGACGACTGGATGAAAGCCCGCCAAGCGCTGCCCAAGGAACCTTTCTCCGAGCCTGAGGCCGGCGCGGCAGAGCCCGGGCCGGCGCAAGATCAACCCGCGGCGGGTCCGTTCTTCGGCGCCAGCCTGGAGCCCGAGCCCCCGCGCCGCTCCCGCCGGGCCCTGCCGTGGGTCCTGGTGGGCGTGCTGGTGGCGCTGGCGGCGGGCGCTTATCTGTTCCGCGACACGCTGCTCGGCCTCGCCGGCCTGGGCGGCGACGAGGGCTCTGAGAATATCGCCCAGGCCACGCCGCCCACCGTTCGGCGGCCGGGACGTCTACGGTCGCGGGCTCTCCCCTCGGCCTCGCCGGCACCCAGCGTGGCGGCGACTCCGGTGGACACTCCGGCGCCCGCGCCGATGACCGAGGTGAGCCCGGTCCGGCCTGCGGTCACCCCCGCCAAGGCGCCGGCCCCGGCTCCGACTTTGCCCCCAGCTCCCACGCCCGCTCCGGTCGCCAAGATGGCGAAGGCCGCCGCGGCGACCCCGGTGGTCCCGGTAGCCACGCCGGCACCGAATCCCAAGGCCGGCGCCAAGCCGCAGGGCGAAAAACCGGCGCCTCTGCCCGCCGTCCGGGAGGACACCGGGCCGGCGGCCACGGGGGTCGACAAGATCACTTTCGAGAAGGCCTTCGGCGGCACCGACATCATTCTCTGGGGCAACGGCGCCATCCGCTCCCGCACCTACGTGCGCTCGCGGATCGAGGGCAACCCGCCGCGCGAGCTGATCCGGATCTCCGGCATCAAGCGCCCCGCTCCGGCGGCTCGCTTGGCGGTGGGAACGCCGGAGGTGCTGCAGGTGCGCACCGGCCTCCACGCCGGCGATGAGCTTCATATCGTCCTCGATCTCGCCGGTCCGAAGGTGACCGTCACCGGCGTCGAGGAAGGGGAGAACCGGCTGCGCATCCACCTGCAGAAGCAATAGGGCGGAGGCGCCGCCGTCTTCCTTCGCTTGTAGTACAATTCATGCCCCTGAAATTCGCCGGGACGAAGTGAAGCACGCCGTGGCCAATGTGGACCGCATCAAGCGCCAGCTCCTACGGGATCTGGTGGAGCAGAACGTCGACCTGATCGCCGGCCGCCCGCCGCGCCCCAGGAGGCGCCGGGGCGCCCTGCGCCTCAGCCTGCGGCTGGCCACCCTCGCGCTCCTCTCCGTCGCCCTCTTCGGTTCCTCGCGGTGGCTCTCGACGCTCGCCGAGCCCCGCCCGGTGTCCGCCGCCGCGGCCTTCGCCAGAAATCCGGCCCCGCCTGTCTCCCCGGCGAGACTTCCCGGCAAGGTCCCGGCGAGTGAAACCGCCTTCGCTGGAATGGTCCCGCCCAAGCCCGTGGATGCCGCGGTCTTTCCTCTCGCCGTGCGCCGGGTCGTCATCGACGCCGGGCACGGCGGCACCAGCGTCGGCACCCGCACGCCGCAGGGAGTGCTGGAGAAGGACCTGACGCTCGACATCGCCATCCGGTTGCGCCGTCTGCTCGAAAAGCAGCTCCAGGTGGTGATGACCCGCGAGAGCGACCGCGACGTCTCCCTGGAGCAGCGGGGGACGCTCGCCAACCAGGCGGGGGCCGACATCTTCGTCTCGATCCATCTCAACTGGATCCAGAACCGGCGCTCCCGCGGGGTGGAGACCTACTATCTGGGCCCTACGGACGATCCCTACCTGACCCGGCTGGCGGCTTCGGAGAACCTCGAATCCGGCTACTCTCTGGCCGACATGCGCCACCTGCTCGACCGCATCTATGCCGGTGTGCGGCAGGACAAGTCGCGCAAGCTCGCCGAGGTGGTGCAGGGCGCGCTCTTCCAGTCCCTGGGCAAGCTCAGCCCCGAGGTGGCGGACCGCGGCGTCAAGGCGGCCCCGTTCATCGTGCTGCTCTCCACGGAAATGCCTGCGATCCTGGCCGAGGTCTCCTCCATGTCCAACGAGGACGAGGCCCGGCTGCTGACCAAACCGCTGTACCGGCAGTACATCGCCGAGGCCCTGGCGAAGGGGATCCGCACCTATGCGGGAGTCGTCGAGGGTGCTCCGGAGATGACCTTGGCCGGCGAGAAAGGAAATCCCATCCAATGAGTGAAAAGAAAGACGTCCTCCACGTGGGGATCGACCTCGGCACGTCGCGCAGCTCCATCTCTGCGTCCAACGGCCAGCGTCACGTGGTGGAGAGCTACGTCGGCTGGCCGCTGGACATGGTCGCCCGCAAGGTCCTGAAGAAGCCCGTCCTCATCGGCCGCGAAGCGCTGGACAACCGCTCCATGCTGGACCTCCACCGCCCCCTCGAGCAGGGGCTGATCAAGGACGGCTCGGAGAAGGACGAGGCCGCCGTGCGCGAGCTGCTCTGGCACCTGCTGTCGCTGGTCGGCGCCGACCGTGAGTCGCGCGACGGCATGAAGGTCCGCGCCGTGGTCGGCGTCCCGGCCGAGGCCCTGCGAGTCAACAAGCAGCAGGTCCGCAAGGCGCTCCAGGACGCCGTCGACAGCCTGATGATCGTCTCCGAGCCCTTCGCCGTGGCTTATGGTCTCGAAGCGCTGCTGCACACCATGATCATCGACATCGGCGCCGGCACCACCGACTTCTGTGTCATGAACGGCCGCCTGCCCACCGAGGAGGACCAGCGCACGCTCACCCAGGCCGGCGATTTCATCGACGATCAGCTCATGCGCCTCACTCGCGAACGTTTCCCCGAAGCCCGCTTCTCCATCCACATGGTCCGCACCTGGAAAGAAGAGGGGAGCTTCGTGGGCACCACGAAGACGCCCGTCGTCGTCACCGCCCCGGTGAACGGCAAGCCGACCCAGCTCGACATCACGCGCGAGATGCAGCAGGCCTGCGAGAGCATCCTGCCGTCGCTTTCGGAGTCGATGCTCGACCTGCTGTCCCGCGTGCAGCCGGAGTATCAGGAAAAAGTGCGCAACAACGTCGTCCTCTCCGGCGGCACGGGCCTCATCCGCGGCCTGGGGCCTCGCCTCGAGCAGGAGCTGCAAACGGTGGGCGGCGGCAAGGTGAAGGTGGTGAAGGATCCGGTCTTCGCCGGCTCCGACGGCGGCCTCTCCATCTCCACGGACGCTCCGGACAGCGACTGGGAGCGCCTGAGCGGCTAGGTCGGGAGAGGCGCGGCGGTTTGGCGAGGGCTCTCCGGCGCAGGCTGGCCCAGCCTGCGCGCCACCGCGCTCCCCAGCCCGTAGGTCAAAAACGCCCAGAGGACGCCGATCGCGACCGCCAGAGCGGCGCCCCCCCAGGGGGCGCCAACCGGCCCCACCATCCCGGCCAGAGTCGAAACTTTCTTCCCCAGGTCGTCTCCCCGCAGCAACTCGCGAACGGCGGGTGCCGCCCAGGGGGGAAGGCGGGTGACCAGGATGGAGCCGATCTCATAGGCGTCCCCAGTGAGCGAGAGGAAAGGTGCCAGGGCGAAAGGAAGCGCCACTCCGAAGAGGAGCGGCCGTCGGGCCGCCGCGGCCCGCCGCAGAGCCCACACTCCCGGGAAGAGAGTCAGCACGAAGGGTCCCAGGTCGGTCGCCAGATAGATCAGGTCGCTGCCGCGGGTGTTGAATCCCGACAACCGTCCGGCGTAGTCGCTCGCCGGCACCACGAAAGGGAACATGCGGGCCAGCAGGGCGCCGCCATAGAGCGCCTCGATCTCCAGGCGGGAGACCTGGCCGCCCGCCACCCGGCAGGCGGCGGCATGCAGAAGCTCGTGCAGGGGAACGTAAAGCCACCAGCCTGCGAAGAGGCCCAGAGCCACGAACGCCAGGCCGCGGAGGCCGGAATCCAGGCAGCGGTCGAGGCCGAGGAGCGCGTCGCGGACGGGGAGGACGAAGAGTTTCCGAAACATTGGGGAAATTCTATATGAGCCCGAAAACGGAGTATGCTTCGTTCAGCTGCGCCAGCCTACCTGGCTACCCAATTGAGTACCTGGTATCATGATCATAAGATCGGTCTTAGCAATGGCTTCACATCCTGAAGAGCGCCGTATCGCGGGTTTGCTGCGAGAGCTGATCGTCCAGAGCGGAGCCCCCCTGGAATCGGTGGAGCGAACGCTCGGCTGGGGCGATGGGCGGCTCCGCGATCTGCTGGATGGGCGGCTTCGGTTGGGCTTCGAGGACGTCCTCGAAGTGCTTCCTCTGCTCAACACCACTCCTCCCGATTTCTTCGCCTGGCTGTATGGTTTCGAGCCCGGATCTTCCGTGCCGGCCGGCGAGAACGGAGCTCGCAGGGCCGAGCCCGGCACCATGGGTTTGAGCCAGCGGGCGCTCGACCGCCGGTTCGACCAGAGTCTGCGCGCGGTCAAGAACGCCGTCGCCCGGCGCAGGTTGTGGAAAGAGGAGCGCGGCAAGGCCTGAGCGGCGGCCTTACCGGGCTGTAGGCCGCTTGGCGAGGGGCTCGATCCGAGAGCTCAGTACCCTGATCACCTCGAGGGCCTGGCACTCCTGGTCCGCGACGTGCTGGAGCTGAATCAACGACGCCATCGTCTTTTGTTCCACCTGCAGAGCCCTGAAAACGGGCAGGGTCGTCGCCACCGTCTCCTTCAGGTCCTCGACCAGGCCGAGCTTCACGTAGACGGAGGCCAGGTCCAGAGAGACGAGTGCCACCTCGTAGATCAGGTTGCCTTCCATGAAACCCTTGCGAGACCGTTGCAGGGCGGTTTCCGCGGCCCGCAGATGTCCAAGATCGCGCAGCAACTGGCCTTCCTGCCACAGGGCCCGCAGGAGGATGAGAGTGTCGTCGAATTCGTGGTAGAGGTCACGGGTTTCGGAGTAGAGCAGCAGCGCCTGGTCCGGACGGCCGAGATCGATGTAGCAGCGGATGAGATTGTGGCAGGCGGCCAGCAGGAGGTGGGGATCCTCGTCGTGGTCGATGAGCGGGATGGCCTGGTTGAGAGTGCGCACCGCGACCGCCGTCTGCCCGGAGTAGACGCAGGCGACGGCCTTCTGAACCAGGGTGCTGGCCAGCAGGTGATTCTCGCCGAGCTCGTGGTAGATCTGGGCTGCCTGCTCGCAGAGCTCCACGGCGTCCTCGTAACGCTCGCGGAGGATGTACAGCGGCGTGATCTTTTCGAACAGCCAGGCCCGCAGCACGGGATCTGCGGTTCCCATCTGCCGGCAGGCCTGCGCGGCGGCAAAGGCCTCCTCGGCCTCCCGCGGCTTGCCGCAGACGCGCAAAGCGTTGCCGTACTGCCCCCAGGCGCGGGCCTGGAGATCGGCGAGCCGCAACGCATTGCCCGCCTGCTCGGGAGCACAGCTTTCGGCGGCGAGGCGCGCCAGGCCGGCCAGATGCAGCATCTGCTCCGCGTTCCGGTAGCGGGCGGCGTGACTCTGCTGGATCAGGAGGCGAATGAACGGTGGCGAGCCGAACCGACTCTGCCCGGCCACATGCTGGGCTTGACGGTTCGTCGGTAGCGCCAGGAGCTCGGCCAAGAGGGAATCGGCCGGAGGCTCCCCAGGCTTTTCCTGGGTCAGCAGGGCGGCGACGGCGCGGTCCGCCGCGGCGAAGGCGCGCTCGTAGTCGTAACCGTTCGCGGCCGGGGGCTTGAATTCTTCTCGGAACGAGTCGCCATCCCGCGAGGTCAACAGGCTCAGTCGTTGCTCGCTCCAGCCCAGGGTGCCGAGGCTGGCCCGGCAATCGGGACATTCCGCGAGCAGGTGACGCAGGATCTGTGGATCACGAGCCCGGCCGGCCGGCCGGGAGAGGGTCCCCAGGAAGCTTTCGAAATCTCGTACCGTCGGATGATCTTCGAACACGGGGCACCTCCCAACAATAGAATGAATCAAGCTGACAGAAGAGCGGCCGGTTCGGCTCCGGTCCGAAAAACTCTTACAAGCACCACGGCTTGGTATGGCCTTGAGGATCGATGCAGGACCCTCCCGCGGCTTCCTTCTGCTGTATCCCTTCTGGGGACCGATGGCGCCTTGCCGGATGACGTACATCCAGAGTATCCAGGAGCCATCCAAGCGTGGCGTCGATCCAGCCGTCCGCGGTTCTCAGGGTGGGCTGCGGTGCCGCCGGTCCGCGGACGCCGGCCGAGATAGGCACGGCGAAAAGAATTGACAGTGCAACGACAAGGGTGATGAGGGAACGAAACGTGCGGTGCATGGCCTTCTCTCCTCTCTCCAATGAGCGAGATCTCGGCAGGAAGAAAGATCCTGCCTCTCGCGAGATTCCGACCTTCAATAAGTGCAGCTCTACAAAGCAGGGTGCTCTGTCCCCGGCAAACGGGACAGAGTCTGAAGCCTGACGGAGAGGCACCGGAGAAGGACGGCCGGGAGAAGGCGGAGGCGCGGGCGTGCACGGGGAGGGAAGGACAGGAAGAGGCCGGCGGCCTTGACAGGCCGGCCGGCCTCGGGTCGAGGCTATCGGAGCGGTCTCCGCTGGGAGAACGGCTCGATGCGCGCGTTGAGGAAACGGATGAGCTCGAGGGCTTCCTGCTCCTGGTCGGCGACCTGCTGGAGCTGCAGCAGCGAGGCGAGGGCCTCGCGGTCGACGCCGAGAGCCCGGAAAATGGGCACGGCCGCTATCACGATCTGGCGGACCTCCTCGATGGAGTGCATCGTGACGTAGAGAGCCGCAAGATCGAGGGATACTACGGCGACCTCGTACATGAGCCCACGCTCCATGAAACCGGAGCGGGCCTGGAGGAGCGACGTCTCGGCCGCCCGCAGGTGCCCCAGCTCGCGCAGGAGCTGCCCCTCCTGCCAACCGACCCGGAGTTGGATGAGGCTGTCGCTGAACTCCTTGTACAGCTCCCGGGTTTCCGAGTAGATCGACAGCGCCTGCTCGGGTCTGTCGAGCCCGAGATAGCAATGGACCAGGTTGTGGCATGCCGCGAGGAGGAGATGAGGATCCCCCTCGTGATCGATGAGCGGAATGGCATGGTTGAGGATGTCCACCGCGCTCTCCGTTTCGCCCGAGTAGAGCGCCGCGATCGCCTTCTGAACGAGGGCGCTCGCCAGCATGTGGGTCTCGCCGAGATCGCGGTAGATATCGGCCGCCGCCTCCGCCAGGGAGATGGCAGCCTCGAACCGGCGCTGGAAGGTATTGAGTGAGGCCGCCAGCTCGAGCAGACGGGCACGCAACGGCGGATCGCCGGTACCTTCCTCGCGGAGCGCCGCCGCCCGGGTGAGGGCCTCCTCGGCCTCTCGCAGCCGGCCGCAGATGCGCAGAGCGTTGCCGTAGTGTCCCCAGGCCCAGGACCGGAGATCGGCCAGCCGCAACTCGCCGCCCACATCGTCCGAAAGGCAGGCCTCCGCGGCCGTGCGGGCAAGATCTGCGAGGTGCAGCATCTTCTCCGGCGCGTGGTAGCGAATGGCATGGCTGCGGTCGCTGAGAAAGTGCACGAGCTGTGGCAGGGCATACCGCGGGTCGCTCCCGGCCTGACGGATCTGCTCCGCGGAAGACAGCAGCTCGAGCTCGGCCAGCAGAAGCTCCGGTGCCTGTTCCAGCGGCCGGACCGGAGCGAAGAAGGCGTCAACCGCCCGCTGGGCCCTGCCAAAGGCCTGATCGTAGCTCGGGTTGGCCATAGAGAAGTAGCCGGCGTTCTCTACATCGGCCGACTCGGAGCTGGAGATCCGCAGGAGCCTTTCCAGGCGATCCTCCGGCCAGCCGATCTGGCGCAGGTGCTCCTGACAAGCCGGACATTCGGCCAGGAGGTGGCGCACCACGCGCCCGTTGCGGGCCGTGCTCGCGGGCCGGGACAAGAAAAGATTCAGGTCCTCGCTACTCGGGTGCCCGTTCGACATTGCTTCCTCCCATCATAAAACTATATATCGATCCTCTATAGCAGGGCGAGCGGGGCGGCCTTCGCCGCCCCGCAGTCAGGCCAGCCCTATCAAATCCCGCCGCATCGGGGACTGCCCATTGGATCGATGCAGGGTCCTGTCTGCGGAACGTAGTGTGGCCCGCCGCCGAAGTTGGTTGGCGGCGGCAGCGGCGTCGTCGACTTCATCGTTCGGTTGATCGCCGGTGACTCGGTCCCGGCGAACCGGGCCAGCCAGGTCATCGTGTTGTCCAGCGCATTGTTCAGCGAATAAGCCAGCCAACCCCCACCCTGAGAATGGACGGCCCGTTGCAGTGGTTCGAGGCCTCGGGCTTGGGCGGGAACGGCCATGGCAAGTAAGACGATGGTCACCAACAGGACGACGGAAGTACGGATCAGGCGCATGACTCTCTCCTCTCAAAAAATAAGTTACATATCAATGTGGGTCTAAAGCGGCGGGTTTCGCCGGTGCCCCACGATTGCCAACAACAACTTCAACTGTCAGAACCGGTTCCACATCCTGAAGTGTGGTAGGAAGGACGAAGCGGGACACCCGCCGGCACGGGATTGAGATAAAGTCCTCCCGTGTCGTCCGCCGTTCGACCGCCCTTCCGCCGGCGCCGCTGGGGCGCCATTGCCCTTGTCACCTCGCTCGTCGTCCTCGTCCTCGCTCTGGCGGCGCGGGCGCTGCCGGGGGCTCGGGCGCGCAGCCTGCCCACGGGCGCCGCACAGTGGATCTGGAAGGACATCGACTGGGACGATCACCAGCCCGCCGTCTTCTACATGCTCCGCGACTTCGACCTCGCCACGCCGCCGGCCGCCGCGCGGCTGCTGGTGACGGCGGACGAGGAGTACGTCCTCACCCTGAACGGCCGCCGGATCGGCATCGGAGCCTTTCAGCCCGGAGCCATCGTGGACGTCTACGAGGCCGGCCCGTTCCTGCGGCCGGGGGCCAACCGTCTGATGATCGAGGTGCGAAGCGCCCGCGGCGCCGGTGGCCTTCTCGCCGGCCTGGTGGATGGCGCGGGCCGCATGCTGGTGGGCACCGACGGCCGCTGGCGGCTCTTCCTCACCTATGAGCTGGGCCTCGAGCGCGGCTGGCTGCCGCTCGGCCGCGGCGTGCCGGTCTACTGCTGGGGCTACCCGCCCATGGGCCGCTGGGGCCGGCCGCGGCTCGGACCGCTGAAGCCCGGGCTCGGCGAGGTGGCCGGCTCGCCTGTGCCGGCGATCTCGGCCATTCCCCAGCCTCCCGTGCTGCCGGCGCCGGCCGGCCGGCCGCCGGGCTCGCCCGTGCTCTATGACTGGGGGCGGGAAGTGACCGGCTACGTTTCCCTGGAGCTGGCACCGACAGCTTCGGCCGCCGAGCTGGCGGAGATGCAGAAGGCCCTCCTGTTCACGGGCGATTCGCCGCCCGACCCGCTGCGCTCCAGCCCCGCCTCCTCCATCCTCATCGCGCCCGGCCGGCGCGGTTGGCTGGACGCCCGCCCACGCCGCTTCCGCTACGCCTTGATCCTGGGGCTCGTGCCGTCGGCGACGTTGGCGGTTCTGCCGGTGCCGCCGACTCCCGATATCGCGGCGGCGCCGCTTCCGGCTCGGGGGGAAAGGGGAGTGCTGGGGATCGTGCCGCCGCCGCTACGAACGCCGGTGGAGGACGAAGTCTGGGGCAAACTCCAGCGCTTCGCGGGCGTCGCTGGGCGGAAAGAACTCTAGCGCCCGCTTCGCCTCGGCCGCGTACTCCTCGGCCATGCCGGTCACCTCTTCGAGGGTGCCCTCGGCGCGGACGAGGTCGAGGATCTGCTGCGCCGAGACGCGGCTAAAGCTGCGGTCCTCCAGCACCTGCTCCACCAGCCGCCGCTGGGCGGGCTCCACCCGCGGCAGCAGGAGGATGAGAGGCAGCGTGAGCTTGCCCTCCTTGAGGTCGGAGAGCACGGCCTTGCCGAGGTCGCTCTCGCGGGCGGTGAAGTCGAGCAGATCGTCCACGAGCTGGAAGCAGATCCCGAGGGAGCGGCCGTAGCGCGCGAGCACCTGCCCGGCTTCCGGACGCTGAGGCGGGATGAGGCTGGGAATCGAGCAGGCGGCGGCGAAGAGGTGGGCCGTCTTGCGGTCGATGATCTCGAAATATTCTTCGATCGTCAGGTCCGGCGCGCCCAGCCGCTGATAAGCCAGGAGCTCACCCTCGGTCATCTTCAGCGTCGCCTGGCAGAGCCGCTGAATGACCTCGATCTGGCCGTGCGAGAGCGCCATCTGCATCGCCTTGGTGTAGATCCAATCGCCCAGCAGCACCGTGAGGTTGTTGCCCCAGAGGTGGTTGAGCGTCGTCTGGCCGCGGCGCAGCGTGGCGTGGTCGATGATGTCGTCGTGGATCAGCGTCGCCGTATGAATGAACTCCACCACCGCCGCGTAGGTCACCGCGTCGTCGCCGTCATGCCCCAGCAGGCGGGCGGCGAGCAGCAGCAGGGCCGGGCGCACGCGCTTGCCGCCGCCCTGCGAGATGTACTCGCCGGCCATGTGGATGAAGGGGACGTCTGAGTCGAGGTGCAGGCGAAAAACCGCCTCGGTGGCGACCAGCTTGTCCGCCACAAGCTCGATGAAGCGGCCGGCCAGGGCCGAGTGATTGCCGGCCGCCAGGGGTTGGGGATTGACGAGGGGCTGATCGGGCAACGGTTCGGTCCTTTTCTTGGTGAGGGGATTCAAAGGCCACGCACCGGATCGAAGGGGACCACCTGCTCCAGCCGTCCATCGTGGAAGCGGTAGACCTTACCGCTCTCGAAGTACCACCACGAAGACTCCAGATAGCCGGGATACTGGACGTTGCGCACGCGGTCGGGCTTGCCCATTTCCTCGTACACCTTGCGCTGATCGTCCGTCCTGATCGAAGCCAGAAGCTCGCGGAGATGATCGATGAACTGGCGGTTCTCCACCGTCACCGCCACCACCGCCGGGCTGCCCGCGAGCACCCGGCGGGTGACGTCCTGGCGGGCCAGCTCCTCCAGCCGCTCGCCGGCCTTGACCCGCACCGGCACGCCCACGGCGACCTCGAAGTGGTTGAAGTAGCTGTCCCACGGCCAAGTGATCGTGTACTGGCCCGCGGTATCCGTCGTTGCGGTCACTTTCCGGACGTCCTTGTCCGCCGTGCGGTGCATCTCGCGGATGCTGAAGTAGGTGCGGCTGCCCTCGAACACCACGCGTACGCCGGAGAGCGGCTGCCCCTGCGAGTCGAGAACGACGCCCGTGACCACGATCCGCTGGCCATCGTCATAGCGCACCGCCCGCGCCGGCGTCGCCGCGGCCAGCAGGCACGCCAAGCCGGCCAGGACGAACAGGAACCCTCGGGATCTGGCTGCTTTCATCATTATTATTGGGAACGACTATTGGGAACGGTAATTGGAGAACGTCAGGGGGACGTCGAGATCCAGGCCCTTGAGCATCGCGATGACCGTCTGCAGATCGTCGCGGTTCTTGCCGGAGACGCGCACCGTGTCCCCTTGGATGGCGGCCTGCACCTTGAGCTTGCGGGTCTTGATCTCGGCCACGATCTTCTTCGCCGTCTCGATGGGGATGCCCTGCTGAAGCGTGATCTTCTGCCGGGCGCGGCTGCCGCTCGCCGGCTCGATCTTGCCGTAGCGCAACGACTTCAACTGGACGCCGCGCTTGACCATCTTCGTCTGCAGCACGTCGAGCGCCTGCTGGAGGGTGTAGTTGTCGGCCGTCTCCAGCACGATCTCCTCGCCTTCCAGACGCAGCTCTGCCGCCGCTTTCTTGAGGTCATAGCGGTTGGCGATCTCCTTCTCCGCCTGCTGCACGGCGTTGCGGACCTCCTGGAGGTCCACGGTGGAGACGATGTCAAAGGAGTTCTCGGCGGCGGCCATGGCGGTCATTTCTTGAGCAGCGATCCGGTCGTGTCCCGGATAGAGGGTCATTATACGGAAAGGCGCCCTCTACTGCTCCTCCCACTTGATCCCGGCCGGTGGCGTGAAGCGGCCCTGGCGCGGGAGATCCTCGTAGCCGGCGATGTCGAACCGCGTCAGGTTGCCCTCCCGGTCGTGGTATGCGATGCCGGTCACCCGTTTGGTCGTCGGGTCGACCGTCAGCGTGGCGTCCGTCAGCTCCGACGTCTTCCCCTTCTCCTTGGGCACGAGGGCGATCTCCACCCGGCCGCCTTCCACGGCCTTGCCGGTGGCCTTGTAGCGGTCCTTGAGCTCGTCCACGCCGAGGAGGAGCAGGTCGAGCCCGGGCTCCTTCTTGCGGTCCACGCGGTAGCGGCGGCCGGTCTTGTCCTCCTCGTTCCAGGCATGGAGCACGCCGCCGCAGATCAGGAAGCTCTTGGGATAGGGCGCCGTGTAGTCCCACCGCAGGCAGTCGGGCAGGGCCAGGGCCAGCTTGCCGTTCTCCTTCTCGCCGGAGGTGAACCCGGCGGGAATGTACGTCTGAACGAAGCTCGCTCCCGTCGGCCCCGCCTCCACCAGGCTCTGCCGCACCGTCTTCAAAGACGCCCAAGGATCGACCTCTGGAGCCGTCTGAGCGAGGGCACGGCTCGCAAGAAATACAGAGAGGACGGAAAGAAGAAAGATCGTGGCTCGTTTCATGGTCAGGTCTCCCATGTCGTGTTGGAACAGGGGGTGGGGGCGAAAGCTTCCCCCACCCAAGACCCTCATCACCCCGGCCCTCTTCTCCCGCCCCTCCCGCACCCCCCATAGGCGCTAACTTAACGTGGTCTGGGAGGTTCCGCCGCCCAAGACCCTCACCCCTGCCCCTCTCCCGACCACCCCATCCGCCGCCCCGGGAGAGGGGTACCCCTGGGGCTTCCCCGCCTTGCTCCCTCTTCTCCCG
>DASYJD010000103.1:0-102504 GCA_035996875.1 Thermoanaerobaculia bacterium | reverse complement strand
GCCTCAATCCCAACCGTGGCTCCGTTTCCCACCGCCGCTCATCGAACCGGACTTGCGGATCTCCCGCATCCGGCTCTCGGACGGGCTTCACGAGAGGGCATGCGCGGGCCTTCGTCGCAGGCGCCTCTGGTGGAGATCGACCACTCCCAGTTCCCCATAGACCTCGGCGTATCCAGGCAGCTCGCAGGGGGCGGGTGTGCCCCGACCGGCCGGTAAGTCTCGCAGAGACGGTCCTTCTGATGCTCGAGAGTGACAAAAGGGCGGCCTCAACCGTGTCCTCCGAACCCACTCCAGTCTCATGATAGAATGTCGTTCAGAGGTGGAAAGATACCCTCCGGGAGAACAAACACTTGGTTACCGTTAAATCTGAATCCTGCTAGGACCTCTGAAGGAATTTGGGGACCTGCGCAGGATCAACCCAGGCGTTCGAGCGGACGGCTGAGGCCGCTGCTCAACGCTATACCGTGAGACCAATAGAATCTCTTCTCTCTGGAGTCACTCTATGCCATTCGAATGCGGTCGCTTCTACCGTCGGCACATCGATGGCGTCGTCTATCGATACGAACAGGTAAGAGGTCTTCGCGCTTTGCTTCATTCAGCCGATCTGACAGCCTTGCCTGTGCACGACAAAAGAGTCATGGAGCGTGGTGAGCCTTCGGATGCTTG
The DNA here is from genome assembly GCA_035996875.1 of Thermoanaerobaculia bacterium. GTDB lineage: Bacteria > Acidobacteriota > Thermoanaerobaculia > Multivoradales > UBA5704 > DATARR01. The sequence goes on along the minus strand of DASYJD010000103.1, from coordinate 101,838 downwards.
GAGTCGCGTACCCGAAGAACAAGAGGGGCCGTTGGTTGAGAGCTACATGCGAGATGCCGTCGCTGAGTATGGATCTGCGGTTGAGGAGCCTGAGATCATCTTTCGCCGCCAGTATCACTTTGATCCATACCTGAGCAACGTTGGTGACGAGGAGATCCGCGAGCGACTCAAGATTATCGCCGACAACATCTTTCGGTACAACGAAAACGGTGCCGTACGTCTAGTCTCGGAGGGTACTGCCTTTTGGCACCGAAAGGCTGAAGAGATCCTAGAGGAGTTGCGACTGTCTCAACGAGAGGCCTTCTTCGAGACGCATCCGTCAGATCCCCGCGTGATGATACTTAGCCTTCCCTATGACATCCGTGAAAAGGAGGAGTACGCCAAGAATGCGCCCTGGGGTAGGTTACCGAGCTTGCCATCACTTGCGTCACCTGCCCTCTATAAATTCAGTCGCTACGAGTACTTGCGACGCGCCATGGAGAACGGAGAGCTTCGGATCTCTCCGGCGTCTTCCTACAATGATCCAAGCCTCGGCGACGCCCACCGAGACGATGGCGAACAGCGCCTGGTCCTCAGGCCGTCCAAGATGTCGTTTCCAATCCTTCTCAAGGACCATCGCGGCGACGTCCTCCTCGATACATCGGCTGATCGCGACCACCAGATAGCTATAGTAATCGGTGGAGAGAAGGATTTTTATGTCTGGTGCTGTAGCGAGGTTTACGAACCGCGACTCTTCATCGATTTCGAGGCCGATGCCTGCCTGATCGTACGAGACCGTCAGGAGTTCGCGCGCCGCATCAACGCCGGCCTCCTTTCTAAGTACCCTCGGCTTCCATACATGCGCAGCGGCGGTGTTCGTTACTATGATCCACTCGTGCTTGACGACGTAGAGATGAAGAACCTATCCACCACACCGGTAGAATTTGTCAAGGATTGGCGTTATGGCTATCAATCCGAGTATCGGTTCGTATGGCCAGTTGAGCCAGGCGCGAAGCTTGCCCCTATCAATATTGAGGTGGGACCGTTGAGCGATATCTGCGACGTAGTTCAGCTTGGACCGCCAACCTCCTCCTCAGGGTAAACGATGGCCGAGAGTCGCAACTTGCGCTATCTGAGCAGCTTAGCGCAAGAGAGCGGCGGGCAGCGGGAACGCCTGACCTGCGTCCTCTCAGAGGAGTTGGAGAAACCGCTCCAAATCGAGGCGAGTTGCTTCAGGATGCGGGAAAGTGTCGAGCGCTTGACGGGGCGGTAGCTTGGGACGATGATCTTCAGAGTCTCCTCGCCGCTCCTCTTCTGGAGACGGATATGGCTGCCCCGTTGACGCACGACGAGCCAGCCGTCCCGGGAAGACCGAGCCCAGATCTAGCGCCTTGGCTATGTGCTTGCGCAATCCGTGAAGGAGGGACTTGTCGAGCGGGTCCGCCAGTGGCCCGGCGTGCATTCGGCGTCGGCGCTGATCGACGGCACGCCCCTTACGGGACACTGGTTCGACCGTACCCGAGAGTTCGCGGCCCGCAATCAGCGGGAACAGCGAAAGATCCGCTCCACCGTCCCGCCATTGCTCGCCCGCTCTCCGGCGCCGCTCGTCCACGCGGCGACCAAGGCTGTCCGTAAGGCCTTCTACGACGCCTACGCCTGGTTCGTCGCCGCTTTTCGAGATGCAGCCGAGAGACTACGCTTGGGGACCGCACCGCACCCTTCCCCGCCGGCAGCTTCCCGCCCGCTTTGCCATTCGTCGCGGGCAAAATGACCCTGGCACCTTTTCTGGACGCCATTCGCCGCCAGAGCCCCGAGACCATTCCTCCGCGCTCGAAGAAATCTCCCGCTCCGCTCTTTCTCGCCGCCAGCAAGAGAGTCCGCGTCGACCTCCGCAACGGCTTAGTGCGCTGTCAAGGGAAGCTGCTTTTCTATGATGTGCCCGTCTGCCCCGCGGAACTGAATGACAGGACCTCCGGTGCCCGTCCTGGACTTCTGCACCTGGATTCGAACGTCGACATGGTTGTCGGCGCATTTGGAAGGAAAGAAGGTGATTCCGCCGTTGAGAGAGGTGACGGTACTGATCCTGTACCAGGTATTCACTTGTAGCGACTCATTGAAGAAGTTGATCGGAGGAGTTGGAGGGCCGCTTCCGGTCCAGGTTGCTGAGTGGTTGGGGCCGATTTGACCACCTACGATTGGCGCGGCACCGGTGCCAGCATCGTTTAGTTTGAACTGGATCGAGATACTCGTGATCGCCGGATTCAGGGAGTGCAGGTAGTTGATGTAAGCTTGGATCTGGCCCTGGAAGGCAGAGGTGGGCTGGAACAGGAGGGTATAGGGAGCGGAAATACCGCTTGAGCCCTTATAGAACAACATCTCCTCCAGGGTCGAGGAATTCCACGGCGGACAGCAGGGGTCGATCACGGGTGGGCAGGCGACGCTATTGACCGTAACCCGCCAGTTGTCGATACCGCTCTTGGTACTGCTGGTGGCCCCCCCGTTGGGATTGCTCGTCGTGTTGGCCGACAAGTATCCAAACGTTATCGGTGTTCCCGTACAGGAAAGATTCGGTTGACTCGGTCCCTTTCCCGAAATCTTGGTGAAGTTGGCCGGTAGAACGTTCTTCAAGGGAAATGCGGTCCAATTGTTGCTAGATATGAGATCGGTGGGACCGGTATAGTAGGAGCCGTTCTGAACTAGTAACAGGCGGTAGGCTACGGCGGCACCGGCGGGCAACCCAACCCCAGTAAGATCGTACGAATAATTGATCGACGACACTTGCCCCGTGGCTGGGTTGTACGTAGACGGTTGATGAACGTGGGCTACGAAGAGGCTGTTGAAGTTGGAATGACCGACTTGCCGATAGGCAGGCGTCGATCCCGTTCCCCCGGTCGCCACCGTCGTCGCAGAGGCCGTGGCGCTTGCCGGTATCTTGATAAGGATACTCGTCGCCCAGCCAGACGCAAAGTCCTCATCGTGATAGGTCTGTGCGAAAGCGCCTGAGGCTAAGGACAGAAATATGAAGAAAATGCCAAGTAGCCTTATGTTCATGATATCTCCCGGCGCACAATGGCATGCCGTTGTCTGCGGAGAGGTTCATCCTCTCCAGCCGTAAAGTGCCGGCCAAAAAGAGAACACGCACTTCTCCCCCCTCGAGAAGCCGGCTTGTTGGTTGGCATCCCAGCGAAAGGGAGTGCCTAAATAGTCTACGTTATCTCAGATATCGGATGACCCCAAGTGAAAAAGAGTGGCACGAAAGCCTCCTCCGGACAGCGCCAACGCGATCTTGGAATCAGGACCGCTCAGATCCATCGATCCAGCCTCCCCTCAGGCTAGGGTGCTTGCTCTTCAGTTGTGCTGCTGACTCTGCAAGTCTACCGCTGGGCCTGATCAGCGTCAAGCCGAAGGGTTGCCCCATGCGAGCATCATCGCTCTCGGACAGCAAGGGGGTGCTCTGCGGAATGCCGGACGTCATAGAGGGAAAGTAACTTTCCCTGTGTCCGGTGAGACGCCGGACCGAGGGCAAACGTCTTTCCCTGCGTCCTATGACTCACCCGAAGGCTGTGGTCAGCGGCCTGCCACGGCGTTGATGGCGCGCGCTCCATCCCTTTTCGTTGGTTGGCCCTACGAAGCGGCGCGCAGGCGCCTTCGGCGCAGGAAGAACAATCGTGTAGACGGTCACGTTGAGGAGCACGACGAAGACTCCCAGGGCGATCTGCATGCGCTGGGTCAGGCCGTTGGGATAGAGGACGCGCGTGATGTGGTACTCGATGAAGCCGTTGGTGTAGCCGGCTTGGCCTCTCAGGTGGCGCAGGTGGTTCTCCAGGGTCGTGAGGGGGCAGACGGTCTGCGTCCACTCCACGATGGCTCCCCAGATCGCCGCGGGGAGATGAACCCAGATCATCCGCGGCCAGCGCAGGACGAAGAGACCGCCCAGGCAGACGAAGAAGACGAAGCCGAGGTGGAAGGCGACGAGAAGGTCCGTGAGGACTTTGTCAGCGACGCCAGGGTAATGACCCAGGCACCTTTTCAGGCACCTAGGAATTCGCCGCCCGCAATCGGCGGAAGGACATCACCCCGCTCCAATTTACCGCCGAGGAGCTTGTCGTTTTCTCGCCAATCTCCTGCTGGGCGCACCTTGAGCCCGAGGTCTATCGGGCACGCATCGCGGTCATGGTAGAGACCCTCGAGACCGAGGCCGCTGTCGCCAGGAGCCTCAAAGGCTTGTCTGTCCTCGGCGTCGAGGCGATTCTGGCGAAGGACCCGCTCCATCGCCGGCATCGCGGCCTTCCCCTTCAGGGTGGAGGGTCGGCTCCAGCGAGAAACTATCGAGGCCTGCTCAGAGTTCACACGTCTTTCGGCCTGCGCATCTGCACCCCGGTTGCACCCAGGACTTCCCCGGAGGCTTCAGTGGGCGATCTCTCGCCTCAACTGCTCCAGTGGCTACCGGGCGAACCGACAATTCCCCGGACGGGACTTCCACCCGTTGGCCTTCGAGACCCAGGAGGTCTCTCCGTACGCTGAAACTCAGCTCACGTTAAACCTCCTTCCGTGTCGCACACCCTGGCACCTTTTCCTGGCCCCCTCGAGAGAATCTAATAACACGATTCCAACTCAATTCACCTCTAACAAATACCATCACCATGAAAACCGTCGACATAGTTGCCGAGATCAACAGAGCTATAGACGATTGAATCTGGTTTATAGTCAAATCCCACAACAGTGCCGCAAAAATAAGATTGACAGTAGCGCCACCCGCGCAAAGCAGATGATTGCTACGTTTTTCTAATGACAGAGCCTGCAGAGCTGCTCCGTTGATTTCAGGCTCACCGCTAGCCCGACAGTACATATGCCAGAATGCGAACCCAGCTATTACCCAGAAGCCAGCGACGGAAAGGAACCAATACTTGGGGTGCAACATAATAGTCCTAACCAAGGAAAACTGGATCATGGCAAGGCCGAAAGGCACCAACGTATCCAGTAAACGCGGAATCCAGACGAAAGTGGTAGAACCCATGCGGTATTCATTCCACGTGGCAATGTTCACAACAAGGTCTGCGCCAATGAATAAGATTCTCGCAAGACCAAGACTCGTCATCGATTGGTCTTTCAGGTTGCCCAGAAACCCGTCGGAGACTATAAATAGATAACCCAGCAATGATCCTTGAAGAATGCTGATGAGAGTAAGGTAAGTAGGCGCGAAGGAGTCGAGCATTCTTGCTCGGATCGCGGCCGCAGCTCTTTGCTTGTCGACCTCTTTCATTTTTTCACCTCGCTAAACAATCATCTGACGCCCTTACAGCCTCTCCAACCGATTCCGTAGCTGCGTTGAATGCACTGCGCTGCCAGTGGCGACTCCCAGCACCTTGCCCTAAGATCAGACGGACACACCTTGGCATTTCCCCAATAACCCTGGCGCCTTAGTAACTCTCAGTGTCGCCTAGATCCGAAGCCCAGGTTCTCCCCGTACTACTCGGACCAGTTCGAATAGGATCGGCGCGAGACCAGTGTAGCTTGGGCCGCTTGAACCAGATCCTCCGTGTCTGTAGAGGGTGGTGATTACGCCAGCTGCCTCTCGGGTCAGACTAAGGGCGGAAATGTCTTGTGCGGGATCTTGGCAAGCGTTGAGTTGGTCCGCGATGCCCTCGAGTTGGCTGTCGAGATTCGGCCGCCTGTGAGTTGGGGGTATGGCTTGGAGATAATCCAGGAGAAGTGTCCCCGGTCCTCTCGAGAGCGCTTCGCTCAAGCCGTCGACTCGCAGGTCCACATCTGTTCGTTCATCGATGGCCTGGAGCACCGCGACATGGGGCTTCCAGCGGCCGACCAGGGTCAATACTTTATCTCGCATGTCTGCGCCTGCAAGACTGCCGAGAACGATCGCCCGAAGGGCGATAGGCGAGAGCGATTTGTGGCCTCCGCCCCCGTTGTAATCAACGTATCGCCACTCGCGCTCCCAAGCATAGGTGGACCGCTCCTTGCTCAGAATGAACGCGTCCACTTGTTCGCCGCCGTCCACCGAAAACTTCACAGTCGGTAGCGGCGATACATAGTTGACCTCGAGCACAGCCGAGAATGGCGGCATCGACGACGCAAAACATAGACAGATGCCGCGGCCGACGCCCGCGTAGTCGCTGTACCACATTAGCCTGTCGGTTGCCGTATCCGTCAGACAAATCACGCCAGAATTGCTAAGCGCCGCCTGGATTCCCTGCGCGATTTCTTTATGCTTGGTTGGCTCATTCCAGACGCCTTTGACGATCGCGTCGCGAACTTCTCGATCAAGCTTTGCCCCCTTCAGCCCCAGAGTGGTGAACATCCGCTCGTAAAAGCGGCGCCAGTCTGCTTCGGTTCCCGCAAAGTCGATTCGGGCACGACAGTCATTGAGGTCCATAAAGGCCCCCGGCGAGCTAGACCAAATTCGATCGTGCTGAAGGAGAACCTCGAGATAGCCCAGCTCGCTAGGCGGACGGTAGCGGAAAAGGAATGGCGGTGGCGGCTTCAAGGATCGAGATGGCATTGGAAGGCCGTGTTGAAGTATCTTACGCGTAAAATGGGTGACTCTGTCTTCGAACTGGCAGGACTATCGGAGTTGTTGTTCTGTCGCCTACGAAGTTAGAGGTAAGCGGTGGCGTCAACCGGTGTAGGATTTCAATTGGTGTTGCATCCGTAATCCACGGCTTTCTGACACAGAGCGTTGCATTAGATGATGCGATGCTACCCCGAGTGGCGAAGAATGAATTCTCGAACCACGTGTTCAACAAGAGAGGAAGCAGAACCGGGGTCGCCGGAACCTGACGTTGTAGCCACACAGCCGTTCTTGAACACGTAGTCGGACTCTAACTGTAGAGTGGCGCGACAAATGATCTCAGGAGCGTCCGATGGCACGCGCTGTGCGCCGAGCATGCTACAAGCGGCTGGCCCATCGTGAAGACCGCATTGAACGTAGAAGGATAGTGAAGGGACGTTCGGCGCGGGCTGTTTCCAAAGGCAGCGGACGATGGGGCCTGTTGCTCCGGGAAGGAGCGGAGAACTCAAAGTGTCTAGCTTATGGCCGTCCGTTGACGCCACAAGAAGATTCGCGCAGAAGTGGGTTGCATCAATGGTGGGAGGGGCTGACGCGCTAGTAGAAGGGCTACTCACTGTTTCGCCCAGCAGACGCCGCTTCTGTTTTTGAAACTCTTCCTCCGTCAAGACGCTCTTATCTCTGAGCTGTGCCAGCTTTTCAAGCGCCGTAGCCACGGCGACAGCATCGTTACTGGGCGTCGCGGTCTCTGAGTCCAGCTTAATCGTGTAGGCCAGTTTGAGAAGGTAGTAGTCGAAGTGATTGGCCCCGTTGAGGCTCACCCAACTATTGGGGCCCTCACCAAGTTCCACTGTTTTCGTTACGTAACCCGCCAGCGTCAACCTCAGCTTGAGCGGCGCGCTCAGGTGACGCGCCCAGATAGTCATTGGTGGTTGGAAGAAAGCAGTGGGCAGATTCATCCTAAGTGGAGTTACGCCAATCTCAGAACCACCAAACTCAACATGGGCGCTGCTTGGCACCGTATCGACAGTCATCACTCGCTCGCCGGCGCGAGCCGGTAGCCGAAGAGAGAGAACGAGAAGAACGGCGAACGTGACAGGCCTTCGCATCTGGGGCTCCACTATCTACTGAGCGCCGTCTAACATTTCTGCGATGATCGATGGCACAGCCATCTGCAAAAGCGGCAAAGTTAGCCGCTCTTTTCGATTCTGCAGGCTACATTAACTCTACATGGCTTCAGACTTTTCGTCAAAGTCATTCGCTGTGCCGCATAAGTCTCAGGAACGCCTTGTTTTTTCTCGCACGGACCGAACCTCAAGAAAAGCTCGAACGATTGGCTTCGCGACCGCTACCCTCAAACGCCAAGCCGACAGTCTCGCGGCCTTTCAGGCCGCACCGCGTTGCCGATCTCGCCACCCAGGGCATCGGCCTGCGGCCTCGGCCCTGGGCTCCGTTCTCCCGGCCCGTTGGGCCGTACTGGTCATCGTACCCGTGGTCTGGTTTTCGCGATCTGGTCGACCTTGCGCGTTTTCAAGATAGGGTCGGACCTCCTGCAAAGCGATACAGACAAAGTAGGAGCGCCTGAGTCTCTTCGCGCTGGTCCTGCTCGACGCCTTCTCGGCCCTGCTCAATGTCTTCCGGGCCCCGCCCAATGCCTGCCCAGACCTGCCCGGCGTCTCCCTGCCCGCGCCAGCCGCCTCGCCGGCCCTGGTTGGCGCCTGCTCTGGCGTAGCCGACGACTCCCGGAACGTGCACAACGTCTTGCCGGACCGGTCCGATCTCTCGCAGGACAGGCCCGGCCTTTCGCCGGACCCGCTCGAGCTCTTCCAAGACGTGGCTGCCGGCGTCCCAGCCACTCCTTGCGCTTGATCATCCCTGCCCGGCGGCTCGATGGACAGGGGGAAATCTTCTTTCCCTCTGCCTGATGAATCATTGGACGCACCCTCTGCGCCATCAGATACAGGGAAAATGATTTTCCCCGATCTTGCGGCGGATCAGACACGTCTTTTGTGTCATCGGACAGGGGGAAAGAGGCTTTCCCCCTGTCTTGCGGCGGATCAGACACGGCTGGCGTGACCTTAAACGCGGGGAAAGTGACTTTCCCCCTGTCCTTCGACTCATCGAGCCTGTCCGGCGTCTCATCGGACACGGGGAAAGAGCCTTTCCCCCGGTCTTGCGGCGGATCAGACACGTCCGGCGTGACGCCGGACAGGGGGAAAGAGGCTTTCCCTGTGGCTTGCAGCTCATCGGACATGCCCGCCGGCTCGCCAAATAGGGGGAAAGTGACTTTCCCTGTGTCCGATGAGACGCCGGACCGAGGGAAGACGTCTTTCCCTGCGTCCGATGAGACGCCGGAAGGCTACGGTCAGCGGCCCGCCACGACCTCGACGGCGCGCTCCATCATCTTTCGTTCATTGGACTTACGAAGCGGCGCGCAAGCGCCGCCGGCGCAGGAAGACGACGGTGTAGACGGTCACGTTGAGGAGCACGACGAAGACCCCCAGGGCGATCTGCATGCCTTGGGTCAGCCCGTTGGGATAGAGGACGCGCGTGATGTGGTACTCGATGAAGCCGTTGGTGTAACCGGCCTGGCCTCTCAGATGGCGGAGGTGGTTCTCCAGGGTCGTGAGGGGGCAGACGGTCTGCGTCCACTCCACGATCGCTCCCCAGATCGCCGCGGGGAGATGAACCCAGATCATTCGGGGCCAGCGCAGGACGAAGAGGCCTCCCAGGCAGACGAAGAAGACGAAGCTGAGGTGGAAGGCGACCAGAAGGTCCGTGAGGATGCGGTAGATCACGCGGCCCGCAGCTCCTCGCGCCGCACGGTGAGGTTCTCGACGCGGTCGCGGTCGACTTCGACGCCGATGCCGGGCCGGTCGGTTGGCACTTTGATCCAGCCATCCCCGTCCATGGTCCACTCGGGGGTGACGATGTCCTGCTCCCAGTAGCGCTCGCTGGGGGAGAGGTCGCCCGGCAGGGTAAAGTTCTTCAGCGACGCCAAGGCCACGTTGTGGCCGCGGCCGACGCCGCTCTCCAGCATGCCGCCGCACCAGACGGGGATGCCGTGACCGGCGCAGAGGTCGTGGATCGCCTTCGAGGAGGTGAAGCCCCCGACCCGGCCCGGCTTGATGTTGACGATGCGGCCGGCGCCGAGGTGGATCATGTCCTCCACACGCTCGACGCTGGTGATGGATTCGTCGAGGCAGATCGGAGTCTTGAGCAGGTTCTGGAGATGAGCGTGGCGCAGCAGGTCGTCCCAGGCCAGGGGCTGCTCGATCATCATCAGGCCGAGCTTGTCCAGGGCCTGCAGGCCTGCGACGTCCTCCTGACCGTAGGCGTTGTTGGCGTCGGCCATTAAGGGCGCACTCTGTCCCAGCGCCTCGCGAACGGCGCGCACGTACTCGAGGTCCGCCCCCGGTTTGATCTTGATCTTCACCTTGCGGTAACCGCGCTCCAGGGCCGCGCGCGCCTTCTCCACCAGGGCCGCGGGGCTGTCCTGAATCCCCAGGGAGATGCCGACCCGGATGCTGGAGCGGGTGCCGCCGAGCTTGGCGGACAATGAGATGCCCTCGGTTCGCGCCGCCAGCTCCCAGGCGCCCATCTCCACCGCGGCCTTGGCCATGTGATGGCCGCGGAAGTTGTGCTCCAGGATGTGATGGACCTCTTCCGGCCCGGCGAAGGAGCGGCCGAGGACCCGCGGCGCCACCCACTCGCGGATGGCGTACCAGCAGGTGTCGATCGTCTCCGGACCGTAGTTGGGATACTCCGCCGCCACGCACTCGCTCCAGGCCACGACGCCGTCGGCGCTTTTCAGCTCCAAAAGGAAGATGCGGCGACCGCTCTGGGTGCCCGACGAGATCTGGAACGGCTCTTTCAAGGCGAGGGCGATCTCGCGCAGGGTGATGGTTTCGATCCGCAGCATTGGGTCTCCAGGTCTCCGTTACGAGGATTCCAACCCATAGTAGCAGCGCCCCGCCGCCCGGTCGCGGTAGAACGCCTCGACGCGATGGCCGCGGGCGAGGTAGGTCTCGAAAGCAGCCCGGGTGGACTCGCGCCAGGCCATGGCCGCCTCCGGCCGCTCGGCCTTCACGGCCTGGATGTTCTCCGGGATCTCGACCCGCACCCGGGACGCCGCGGGAAGATCTCCCAAAACGCCCAACGGATTGACCACGGGCGCCTCGCGGAAGGGCTCCTCGGAGCCAGCGCGTTTGTCGCGCATGGCCAGCGCCACGCGCTCGCTCGCAATGCGCCAGGAGACGATGAAGCGGTCCGAGCCGATTCCCGCAGCCAGCTCGCTCCCCATCTCTCCTTCGTACATGTCTTCCACGTACTCGGCGACGCCGACGCCGAGGTGATTGAAGTTGAGGTGGGCATTGCGCGACTCCAGCGGATCGTAGGTCCACTGGACCTCCTCGATTCCCAGGGGGAGAAGGCACTCGCGCTGGTAGAGCTTGAGGCGCGTGCCGAGCCCGAGGTCGCGGCCGGCGGGGGTCACGGCGAGCATGTGCGACCAGTGGAACGCCTGCCCGTCACGAAGTCCGGTGAGCCCGAAGACGTAGCCAAGCATGCGGCCGTCGACGGTGAAGGCGCCGGCCACGATCCCCCCGGTCTTCTGGACGATCTTCAGGATGGAAAGGGGAACGACGTCCGAGAAGTCGCGCCCCCAGGTTTGGCGCTGGATCTCGATGCAGGCGTCGAAGTCCGCCACGGACGACAGCGGGCGGAAGTTCAGGCCGTCGGGGTCGGTGCGGTCGGGGAAGGTGGGGGTCATGGGGTGGGGGGATTTTGTCATAACAGGCCTGGGCGGCGACGCGGGGCGCCGGCCCCCGCCCAAGACCCTCATCACCCCGGCCCTCTTCTCCCATCGCCCTCCCCCCAACCGGGAGAAGAGGGAGAACAGCCAAGAGCAGGCAAGGCTGCCTTTTTTGGCGCTCCCCTCTCTCCCGGTTGGGGGGAGGGCGATGGGAGAGAGGGGTCGGGGGAGTGAGGGGTTTTCGGGCGGGGGAACCTCTGAGGCACGTTAAGTTAGCGCCTATGGGGGGTACCCCTCTCCCGGTGAGGGGGGTTGGGCGGGGGCGGGAGAGGGGCAGGGGTGAGGGTCTTGGGCGGGGGGACGCTGAGGAAAGTTAGCGCCTAGTTCGCCGGCTCGAAAACGCAGAGCCGGGCTATTCCCGCTCCAGCGCCTTCCGGTCCCAGCCCGCGGTGTTGGCGGCGGCCTCGTAGGTGCTTTGCAGGAAGTCGAGGATGGCGGCCTCGGGGTCCGGCGCGGTCCGGACGGCTTCGTAGGGGAGGACGAACTCCCCCATCTGCTGGTGATAGTAGGCAGCCGCGGGCCGCACTGGGGCGTCGCCGAAGCCCGCGGGCGTCGGGTAGACGTAGGAGTAGATCACCGGCTCCGGCAGCGCCTCGGCTCCCGGCCAGAAGCCGGCGCTCGACACCTCGTGCGAGTAGCCTTCGCGCATCACCCAGTCGCCGACGTTCGGCATGCCGCCGGGATGCGGCGGCGCCGGCCGCCCCGAAAAACGGGAGACGGCGAGGTCCAGGGCGCCCCAGAAAAGGTGCACCGGGCTCGCCTTGCCGACGTAGCGGCCGCGGAAGGACTTGAAGACGCGGTCCACGCGGATCAGCACCCGCCAGAAGCGCTCCGCCATGGCGGGGTCGTACGTGGCGTGGATCTGATCGTCCAGAAAAGGCAGGGCATCGGGCAGCTCGACCGGCACGGGCCAGATCTTGGCGCCGACTCCCAGCCCGTCCAGGATCTGCCGGTACTCCTTGTAGAAGTCGGCGACGCTGCGGGACTTGAGCGCCATGGACTGCCGCGCGCCCTCGCTGGTGCGGAAGGCGAGCTGATGATCGATGAAGTCGAATTCGATCTCGACGAGCCCCGCGCTGCCATAGGGCATGGCCGAGGTGGTGAAGCCCCGCGCGCTCAAGTAGAGCGGCACCTCCCACCAGTGGTTGACCATCGGCTCCAGCGCGAGGCGCGTCTTGCCGACGATCTGCGACCAGCGGTGGAGCGTCTCATAGGTCGGCCGCCATTCGCCGTACGGCAGAGCGGGCCAGGGACCGGTCGGGGATTGCGACATCAGAGATCCTCCTGCAAGCGGAGCAGATCCGAGATCACTCCGTAGGCCGTGGTCGACAGGTCGGGGTCCTCCTCGGTGAGGACGATGCTCCCCAGGATGTCCGTGGTGAGGCGAAGGATGGAGCCGGTGCCCTCCACCAAGGCGAACGGATCGGACACGGGGACTTCCCGCACCCGCACGCGGCCGATCACCCGGTTTTCGCCGTGGATCGTGGTGCGAAACGCCTCGCAGACCACCTTGAGGCGGTGCTCGCGAGTGAGGGCGTCCTCGATGCGCTGCGCCGAGACCGCCGACAGACTCTCGCGCTCCACGGCCTCGGGCGGCAGCTCGGCGTCGAGGAGGACGTTGGCGAGCGCCGAGACCTTCACCGCCGCGTCCCAGCCGTCGAGGTCGTATGAGGGGTCGGCCTCGGCGACGCCCAGCCGGCGCGCGCCGGCGACCGCCGCCCCCAGCGACAGGCCGCGCTCCATCTCGCAGAGGACGAAGTTGGTCGTCGAGTTGAGGATGCCCTCGATGCGCAGGATGGTGTTGCCCCGCAGACAGCTCTGCGCCAGGTTGAAGACGGGAACGCCGTCCATCACCGTCGTCTCGTAGAGGAAGGAGACCCCGCGCTCCCGCGCCAAGTCACGCAAAGGCCGCCAAGCCCAGGCGAGAGGCCCCTTGTTGCAGGTGACGACGTGCCGCCCCCGCTCCAGCGCCGCCCGGACGTGACCGATGGCCGCCGCGCCCCGGCCCCGGATGTCGAGCGGCGTCATCTCCACCACTACGTCGTAGTCCAGGGTCTGAAGCGCCTCCTCGCTGGTCAGCGCCGAGGCTTGGGGGAAGCCCACGAAGCTGCCGTGCTCGCAGAGCCACGCCAGCACCCGGCCGAGGTTGAGACCGGCGGGATGGACCGCCGCGCCCCGCGAGCCCGTCGTGATGCCCACCACCGACACGTCCAGACCGTCGAGGCCCGGATACGACGCCCGCTCTGTCAGGATCTCCGCCAGCCGGCGGCCCACATTGCCGAAACCTAGGATCAAGACTCTCATCGTGCCGGCGATTTATACACCTGTCCCCCCTTCATCACGAACACCACGTGGCCGAGAGCGGCGATGTCGCGTAGCGGATCGCCTTCGACGGCGATGACGTCCGCGGCTTTTCCCGCGTCGAGTGTACCGATCTCCTTCTCCAGGCGCAGCAGCTCGGCGCCGCGCACGGTTGCGGACCGGATGGCTTCGAGGGGCGACATGCCGTACTCGACCATGCGGACGAACTCCTTCGCCTGCGTGCCGTGCTCGAAGGCGCCGGCGTCGGTGCCGAAGACGATCTTCACGCCCATTTGCATCGCCTTCTGGAAGACCTCCCTGTGGCGGGCGACGATGCGCCGCCGCAAGGGCGTGTCGTCCTCCTTCGTCACGGGAATGTAGACCGCGAGGGTGGGGCACCACCAAGTGCCGCGCTCGACGAGGAGCCTCAGGGCCTCGTCGTCCATCATCATGCCGTGCTCGATCGAGCGCACTCCGGCGCGGACGGCGTTCTTCAATCCTACGCCGCCGTAGGCGTGCGCGGCGACGTCCCGGTGCCAGCGCTTCGCCTCGTCCACCACCGCCCGCAGATCCTCTTCCGAGAACTGGCTCAGCGGCTCCAGGCTCACAGGATCGACGTAGCGCATGGGTCCGGTGGCGTAGACCTTGATCCAATCGACGCCGTTCTTCACCTCCCGGCGCACCTCGGCGACCATGGCCTCCCGTGAGTCGGTGAGGGCGGAAGGGTCCGGCACCGGCAGCTCCGGATTCAGGCCGCTGTTGTTCATGGCGCCACCGGTGATGGTGAGGGGATTGCCCGACACCAGGAGCCGCGGCCCGGGGACGATGCCCTGCTCGATGCCGTCGCGCACCGCCACGTCCGCGAAACCCGCGCCCTCGCTGTCGAGGTCGCGCATGGTGGTGAAGCCGGCCCCGAGGTCGCGGCGCGCCGCCGCCACGCCCTGCACGACCCGAAAGGCCTGCGACTTGTTGATCACCGGCGGCACGCCGCGCTCGTCCTCCGGCTGCAGGAGGACGTGGGTGTGGCTGTCGATCAGCCCGGGCAGGCAGGTGTAGTGCGAAAGATCGGCGAACTTGGCTCCGGGCGGCAACGCCGTCCCCTGCGTCACGGACTCGATGCGCCCCTCGCGGACGAGGACGACGGCGTTCTCCGTCACCCGGCCGCTCGCCGGATCAAGGAGATGGCCGCAGCGCAGGGCGGTAAGGTTCGCGGCGGGCGCAACGGGCACGGCCGGAGCTTCCGGGGGCGCGGCGAGGCTCGCCGGCACCGGGAGGACGACACAACAAAGGGAGACGAGGAGGCGGATCGCGCTCTTCGGGTTCATCGGCGGCTCCTAGTTCAACAGCAAGGAGATCGCCGAGAGCCTAGCACGGAGAGACTTTTCACCGCAGCAGCAGCAGGCGGTCCCACTCCGGCTCGACCGGCGAGATCGCGGCCAGGAGCGCCAGGCCGATGCCGGCGGCACCGGTCAGGAAGCCGGAATCCGCCGTCCAGATCCGCTGGTCGGCTGCATCGTAGTCCGCCCGCCTGAAACCTCCCGGCCCGAGGCCCGGCTGGCGCATCTCGAGGGTTCGCTGCAGCCAGAAGAGGGCCGCCTCCCGGAGCGTCTCGTCTCCGGTGGCCCGAAACAGCCGGTGGAAGACGTGGGCGAGGCCCGCGGCGCCGTGGCACAGGCCGGCATCCTCGACCCCGAGCTCGCCCTCCCTTCGCCCAGCCGCATGGCGGGCCGCCGCGAGAGCTTCCCGCTCCCAATCCTCGCGGCCGAAGCTGCGGGCGGCCAGCAACAACGCCGCCGCGACTCCCGGGTCGCCGTAGCACCAAGCCAGCCGCGTCGGAGCCGGAGCAATGCCAGGGCCGATGTAGGCCGGAAAGACGCCGCTGGAGCCTGCCGGCAGGCGTTGGGCGAGGAGCCAGCGCACAGTGCCATCCGCCAGCCGGCGCGCCTCGCCGGCGGCCACGCCCAGGCGATGCGCCACGGCGAGAAAACCTATTACTCCGGGAAGGCCGTGCGAGAGGCTCATATTGTAATAGCCATTCGGGGCGATCTCCCGCATCGTGGGCGGCACCCCGCGGCCCGGCGTAAACCAGGTGATTGCGCCATCCTCTGCCGTGGCCGTCGCCGCCAATTGATCGATAATCTGCTCGGTTCCCCGGCGGGCGGGCTCGCCGGGCAGGCGTTCGAGGAAATAAAGGCCAAATCCGGACAACCCGGCGATCAGCTCGCTGGGCCAGAGCTTCGGGTACCGGGCCAAGGCTTGCAGAAGCGTGGACTCCACCTCCGCTCCCAGGTCTTCCTCCGCTTCGAAAATCCGGCCTTCGAGGTGCCGGAGCATCCAGCCCACGCCGGTGAAGCCGGAAAACAGCGACGGCATGAGGTGGGTCGAAGAGACCATGGCCAGAGCCTGCTGGATTCCAGCCAGGCAAAGGTCGTCCAGGCCGCGACCGGGAAATGTGAGATGTGCGTAGGCGAAGAACAGGGCGATTCCGGCCGGGCCGCCGGCGAGCGGCGAGACGGCGGGCGCTTCCGCATCCCGGGGCCATTCCGCCGCCATCAGGGGGGCGAGATCGGCCACGATCGCTTCGACGGCATCGCGGGCCGCCGCTGCCGCGGCACCGCTCAGCAGCGGCTCACGGCTGGTTTCCGGATGCTGGGGCTCGCCGGTGCTCAGAGCTCGATCTCCTATCCTGCCGAAGCGGCGACGGACTTCTCGAGGCCGGCCGGAGGTGAAATGAATCCCGGCGCAGCCCTCTCGAGCTGCGCCGGGCAATCCTGCACTTAAACTAGCAGGTGCAGTTGGCGCTGGTGGCGGTGCCGCCGGCCCGGCAGCTCGGACCGATGCAGGTGTCGCAGGTAGCCGTGGGATTGCTCGTTTCGGTGGTACAAAGGTCAGTCGTCTTTCCACCCTTGGCGTCGAACATGTCGAGCCCGGTGAGCGTACGCAGGGTTTCCCGGTTCAGGGCCAGTTTATCCTTGACCAACTTTTTCATGCTTGGACCTCCTCTGATCCATTTTTTGTCGCCGCCCGCCGGCCACCACGGCCGTCCGGGGCCACGAAAAACAGTATGCACCGCCGGACCGGTAAAATTACCGGAGCCGCCTGAGTCAGCAAGATTGGTCAAGCCCAGCGGGCTCGTGGAGCGGGGAAGAAAAGCGAGCTTTAATTCAGCTCAGCCCGGCGGCGCGACCGTGATCTCGAAATAGAGATCCGTGGCAACGTCCACGAAATCGGAGCGTAGCGCCGGGGCTTCACCGCAGCAGCATCAAGCGGTCCCACTCCGGCTCGACCGGCGAGATCGCGGCCAGAAGCGCCAAGCCAATGCCGGCGGCCCCGGTCAGAAAGCCGGGGTCGTCCGTCCAGCCCTGCTGTCCGTCCCCCCCGAAATCGCCGGTCTGGAAGCCTCCCGGTCCATGGCCGGGGCGCCGCATGGCGAGCGTTCGCTCCAGCCAGAAGAGCGCCGCATCTTTGCACGCCGGGTCACCGGTGGATCGATAGAGACGGTGAAAAACATGACCGAGCCCCGCAGTCCCATGGCAAAACCCGGCATCCGACACTCCCGTCTTTCCCGTCCTGCGTCCGGCCGCCTGCCGGGCGCAAGCGAGGGCTTCCCCTTCCCAGTCGTCCCGCCCGAAGCTGCGGGCAGCCGCGAGCAGAACCGCGGCGATGCCCGGATCGCCGTAGCACCAGGCCAGGCGCGTGGGAACCGGCTCGATACCGGGGCCGATGTAGGCCGGGAAGACGCCTCCGGCGCCCTCCGACAGACGCTGGGCGAGGAGCCAGCGCACGGCTCCCGAGGCCAGACGGCGGGCCTCGCCGGCGGCCACTCCCTGGCGGTGGGCCGCGGCGAGAAAACCGATCACTCCGGGCACGCCATGGGATACGCCCAGATTGTAGTAGCCGGCCGGGTACATCGCCCGGTGGGAGGCCGGTACGCTGTGGGCCGCGGTGAACCAGGTGACGGCGCCGGCCTGCTCTTCAGCCTCCTCGGCGGTGGCCGCAAGCTGATCGATCACCAACTCGGCTCCCTGCCGGGCGGACTCCCGCGGCAGGCGCTCCAGGAAGTACAGGCCGAACCCGGCGAGCCCGGCGATCAGCTCGGCAGGCCAGATCTGCGGATGCGTCGTCAGGGCTTGCAGGAGAGTGCTCTCCACCTCCGCCCCGGGATCCTCGTCCGCCTCGAAGATGCGATCCTCGAGATGCCGGAGCACCCAGCCCACGCCGGTAAAGCCGGAGAACAGCGACGGGCCCAAACGGCTCGCGGCGACGGCGGCCAGCGCCTCCCGGATCGCTTGCAGGCAGAGGTCGTCCAGGCCGCGTTCCGGAAACGCGAGGTGAGCGTAAGCGAAGAACAGGGCGATTCCGGCAGATCCGGAGGCGAGCGGCGAAACCACAGGCCGCTCCGTCTCCGCGGGCCGCTCGGGGTTCATCGCTTGAGCGAGATCCGCGATGATCGCTTCGACGGCGCCGCGCGCCGCCGCTGCTGCGTCACCGCTCAGCAAGGGCTCGCGGATGCTCTCAAAGCCGTGGGATTCCTGGACGGTCAACGGTTGACTCCCTCGAGACAAGGCTCCGGCCGGTCTCTCCACACCGGCCGGAGACGGCAATGATTCCCGGCGGAGAGCTCTTCCGCCGGATTGGCAACACACCCTCAGCAGCAGGCGGAACCGAACGTGTTCGTGTTCGTGTTGTCGTGGCAACTCGGCCCGAAGCAGGTATCACAGGTGTCCGTGATATTGCTCGCTCCGGTCGTACGGGTGGTGGCTGCGCCCAACGCGCCGGCGAGATCGAGGCCGGTGAGCGTACGAAGGGTTTCCTTGTGCAGGGCCAGCTTGTCGTTCATCTTCTTCTTCATGGTGGGACCTCCTCAGATCCAGGAGCCGGTTGACGCTCGACGGCCACCAAAGCCGCCAAGTAACTCCTGAGAAGAGGAACGCGGTCAGAAACGGGAAGTTTCCCGAACGATTGATGATAGCAAGATTATGTAAGAGCGCCAGACTCAGCAAGGTTGATCAAGAAAAACAGAGGAGCGAGGCCCTGTCAACCCGGCGGCGTCACCGTGTACTCGAAATAGAGATCGTCCGGCGGCGCATCCAGGAAATCCAAGCGCAGCGCCGGAGCTCCCGGGATGGGCGCGAGCGTCGACGTCTCGTCCTTCGGCACCGCTCCGGCATCGTTGCGCGCCACGCGGCCGCCCGTGCGGATGGCGAGATCCTTGATCAGAGAGCGCAGCGGCATTTCGCCATAGTGCGCCAGGTCGCGGGCCACGTGCTCGTCGACTGGCAGAAAGGCCACGAGGTCGCTGGTGCCGCCGAAGCGGCCCATCAGGCCCAGCCCCTTTTCTCGCAGGGTGGCGTTATGGCTGCCGTGGTGACCCACCTTATAGAAGACGGTGCGGCGCAGAAGATCCTCGGCCGTGATCTTGACGCCTGTGCCGCCATTGCCGGCGTTGCCATCACTGCTCCACACCATTTCCTTGCCCAGCTCCCGCTTGCCGATCTGAACCTTGCCGAACCAGGAGAGCCAGTTCCCCACCTGGGCGTCGCCCGGGAAAAGCAACACCTTGCCGTTGCCCGGAGGTCCGATCTCCAGCGCGAAGGCGAGGCTGGTGTTGTTGGTGGCGCTGTCGAGTTGGAGGGCGAACTGGCTGGCGGCCTCCATCCAGTCCCCGTCGATGCGCCGCCAGGTCTCGCCCTTCAGATACTGGTCAAAAAAAGGATTGACCGCGGCGGCATCCTTGCTGGGGATCTGGTGCACCTCATCGAAGGGCAGGCTCATCCACCGGGCTTCTTTTACGTCATCGCTGTCGGGAAGCGCATCCGCATTCTTCGGGACGACACCGAAGGCGGCGAAGAAGGAGGCCTCGATCGCAGCGGCCATGGCCTTGGGATAGACCTCGGCTCCCGAGGCGCTGGGATTGTAATGTTTGATGAGCTCGGAATCTTCCGGCGGTCCGAGCACGTAGACGCGGGCGTCGGGCACACCGTCGAGCGGCAGCGGGCCGTCACCGGGCTGAAGGAACTGCGCCTTGCCCTTGCCATAGGTCCCCTTGATCCAGAGCATGGCCTCTTCCGTCTGGACGCTCTTCTTCGCACCGAGCGGGGCGTCGCCCGCGACTCCGAGGCCGTCAACGGCCGTCGCTTCCTTGGGCCCCTCGACGAGGCCGCCGAAAAAGTCGAGAAGATTGCCGACCAGGGCGCAGGCGTCGGTGGTCGCTGCCAGCCCCTGCCCCTTGAGCTCATCCATCTTGGAGAGCGCATTGACCAAAGCGGCGCGCGCGGCTTTCCGTCCCTCGTGAAGATCCTTCGCCAGCGGATTGTCCAGATTTTCCGTCCACGCCATCCAGAGCTTGCGCAGCTCGATCTGCTTATCGAATATCGACTGGGCCTGAGAGGAATGGAAGGCCGAAACGTGATCCCAATGCTCGTGAGTGATCACCAGCAAATCGAGGACGCCGCCGGTGGCAGCCGCGATGTGTTTCACGATCGCCTGGATACGAGGCACGTTGTCCGGCGTCGGCGTCCTGAAGTAGACGCCGCAATCGACCAGCAGGTAGAAGACACCGCGCGGATCCGCCGGATTGGGAAAGGCTAAAAGAAAGCAGTCTCCAAGTCCCGTGCGATACATGCGCACCTTGACGCCTTTTTCCGGCGGAGTCATTTCGCCTGAGGAAGTGGCTGGCGCGGCGGCTACGACCGCTTTTTTCTTACCTTTCGGCGGAGTCGCTAGTTTCGGGCTCATCGCATCATCCCTCTCATTAGCGCTGCCGGTGCAGCATGGCGAACGGCTCGGGGATCTCCGCACCCGGAGTTGGCATCGAATAGGTGGCGCGCAGTGACAGCCCGCCTGTATCCGAAGCGAAATCCCGCTGACGGGCCAGCCGGCTTTCGCTGCAGATGCTCTTGAGGATGCAGTAGCGGATCTCGCCGGTCTCGCCGTTGATCAGCAGGGTGCAGCCGCCGCGCATCGTGAAGTCCGGCTTGAATTCGGGCGTGCTCCATTCGCCGGCGCCGGGCGCCAGTTCATCGGCCCTCGCCTGCTTCTCCGCGTTCAGATAACCCCGGCGACGCTGTACGAACTCCACCACGAGGTCGAGGATGGTGCGGCCATCCTGATGCGTCCTGCGTGCGGCGCGGACCGAATGGACCTCCAGCAAAGGCAGGCCGTCCTTACTGCCGCGATAGACCGTCGGCGGCGCGTCGTTGCCCAGCGACAAGCCCAGAGCCTTGGCGATGGCCAACGCCTGATCCTCCTCCCCGCCGGTCTCTGCATTGACGAGCTGTTCCCTCACCCAGTTCCAGGTAGCTTCCTGATACTGCTGGTTGCGCGTGCCGATCTGGTCGCGCGTACCGGTCGTCTGCCATTCGAGCGTCTGCGACTGAGATTGGGGCTCTGTTTTGAGCCTCTTGATCAGCCCGGCGAAGGTGAAGCCCTGAAGCTCTGCCGGCGGCCCCAGCCACTTCAGCGCGTCCGCCGCAAGGGTGCGGACGTCGCGGGGATAGATGCCGCGGCGACGGAACGCTTCGATCACGGCGACTCTGTAATTCCGCTCGTCGTCCGGCACCAGGTCCCAATCGCCCGTCACCAGCGCGCGGAGGTACTCGCCGAAGGTGATGTCCACGGGAGGGCAGTAGTCGAGCGCCCGGATGGCCATGCGGAGGATGTGGCTGGCGGTTTTGTTCGCCTCCGCGGCGAGGCGATTGACGAGGTCCGGATGGAGGTTCCCCTCGGCCAGCCGGCCCGTGCCGCCGCTCGCGATACGCAGCAGATCGGCGGCGCGCGACTTGTAGATCGCCAGAAACACGTCGAACATCGTGGCCACGAGGATGGCGCCGCGGTCGTGCGGCTCGGTCGTCGCCTGATAGTCCTCCGGGTCGGGAGACTGCGGCTCCCACTTGTCCGTGGCCTTGTTGTAGCGGCCGATGGCGTCGCGCAGGGCGCCGTGGCTGCCGATGGCCTGGCCGAACTGGTGGGCCAGCTCGCCCAGCAGGTTCTGCGTCGCGAGATCGCCCCGTGTCTTGGAAATCTGATCGCGTAGCGCCTCCGGCTGGGTGAAGTGCTGAAACATTGCCACGATGTCGGCGAAGGCCTCGTGGAATGCCAACACGTCCGGATTGCTCGGCTCGGCGAAGTAGCGATGCAGGCCGTCGAGCAACGCGTGCGTCGTCTCGTGAGCCACCACGTCGTGCGACAGGCAAGTGAAGACCAGGCCGCCCGGCAGGTTCTCCCCGGGATTGGCGAGGATCGCCGGAAAGTAGCCGAAGAGCAGAGCCTTCTTCTGCGGGCTGTAGAAGGCGTTGGCCTCGCGCAGCGCATGGGGATAGATGCGCAGCTTGGACACGACCTCGGCCGATTTGAACTCGCCGGTCTCCGGATCGTGCTCGATGCGAGGCGCCCACAGCGCCCGCCGGCCCAGCGCGCGCTCGAAGTTCGTGATGGTGGTCATCGCCACGGCATAGACCATCTGCTGATGGAACTTCGGGTTCCCCTCCGACGGCGCGAGGCCGTCCTCCGCCAGCAGGAAGGAGTTGTTGAGGTCCACCGGAGCGTAGAAGCAGTCGCTCGCGGGATCGAAGTCCATCACCTCCAGGTACTCACCCGTAGGCCCCGGGAGCAGCTCCATCTCCCAGGGGACCTTCAACACCGTCTGGTTGATCAGCGCGGTGTCGAGCTTCGTGGCCAGGCTGGGGTCGAGGGTGTAGACCCGCAACCGGCGGTAGGTCGGTGGGCTCTGGTTGTCGGGTTTGGTGGGCATGGCTCCTCGACGCTTCAGCTTGCCCCGGCCGCATCGCCCGGGGCATACCGGCGCGCTGCCTTGATCCGGGCCTTGGCGGCCTCGACGTCGCGGTTGCGCGGCGAACCGTTGGTGACCAGTGAGGCAAGCAGAGTATGCGCGGCCTCGGAGATCTGTTCGACCGCCGTCTCGAAGGCCTCTTCGTTCGCCTTGGACGGCTTGGTGAAGCCGCTGATCTTCCGTACGAACTGGAGTGAGGCGTTACGGATTTCACCCTCGGTGACGGGCGGCTCGAAGTTGAAGAGGGGCTTGATGTTTCTGCACATGATGGGCTCTCCTTCAGGGGAAAGTCTATCCGATAGGGTTGTCGAAAAGACACGGGTGCCCAATCCGCGAATCCCACGGGAAAACGCGATACCGCCGCCAGCCACTGTAGAGACGCCCGCGGGGTACCCCGTGGGGCGTCTCGGCAAGCGGCGATATCGGCGAGGATTCCAGGTCGCCCCGCGGGCAAGCCATGGTGAACGGGACCGGCCTCCCCGCCTCGGAGACGCCCCACGGGGTTCCCCACGTGGCGTCTCTACGATGGGGAATGACCACGACGATTCCGTCTGTTTCGAGAAAGCCCGTCGATCCTCTAGCCCCGTACATGGAGACGTTCGGGATTGTCCCTACGATAAGCTCGGTCCACTGAAACGTCTCCAGCTCTCCGGCATCCAAGGCGCGGGAGGATCTTGTGATGAGTGATTGGGAAACTCTGGGCGCGGTCGATCTTCGCAGTCTGACCGAGGCCCGTTTGCAGCTTCATTGGGCGGCGCAGGCCGCCGCCGCGGTCGGCAAGCAGCTCGTGCCGCATCAGCCGGACTATGGCGAGCAGAGCTTTCAGTGGCAGACGGGGCCCCGGGCCTTCGCTCAGGGGTTGGTTCCTGGAGAGCGACCGTTTCGCGCCGCCGTCCGGCCGTCGCCGGCCGCGCTGCTGCTGCTCGACGAAAACAGTGCGGTGCTCGACGAGCTTCTTCTGGAGGGGAAGACGCTCGACGAAGCCTACGAATGGATGCGCGCCGAGGTCGAGGGCCTTCTGGGCCGGCCCCTGGAGAAGCCCCTGGAGCGCCCGGATGGGGATTTCCCCGCCCATCCCGTGCTCCACGGTGCCGTCTTCTCCACCTCCGAGCCCGGCTTCGCCGAGCTCGGCCGCTATTTCGCCAACGCCGACCGCGTGCT
The DNA here is from genome assembly GCA_035996875.1 of Thermoanaerobaculia bacterium. GTDB lineage: Bacteria > Acidobacteriota > Thermoanaerobaculia > Multivoradales > UBA5704 > DATARR01. The sequence continues at coordinate 78,270 of DASYJD010000103.1, read as the reverse complement.
GCGGGCGCTGGCGGACCGCAATCCCGGGGCCTCGCCGGTGCGCGGCTGGCCCCACCATTTCGACCTTGCCACTCTGATCATGCTCGAACCCGGCTCCGATCCCGAGAAAGCGCGATCGATCGGCGCCGGCCTCTCGCCCGGCGACGGCGGCATCGCGGAGCCTTACTTCTACGTCCTGCCCTGGCCCGCTCCGCCCATGCACGTCCTGCCGCAGCTTGCCGGCGGCGGCCGCTGGCAGACGGCGGGCTGGGTGGGGGCCGTGCTCGAAGCGTCGAGTTTCACCAACGCCGCCACCAACGGCTCACAGGCCTGCCGGGTGGAGGACTTCCTGGAATCGGCCGTGGCCGGCTCCCGACAACTGCTTGGGAGGGGGTGAGGGGACCCCATGCTAAACTGCCAGTGACGAGGGTTGCGCCCTGAGGCTCCGCCGTGATCTGATCCCGCAACCGTTGGAGAAAGGATGACTCCGATGACCGCGATTCCCCTGAGGCGCGAGGTCTACTACCCGGAATCCGACAATACGCCGATGGGCGAGACCGGAGTTCACGTCAGAGAGAGTCTGTATCTCCTGGAGGCCTTCGATTGGCAACTTCGGGACGTTCCGGACGTGTATGTGGCCGCCAACATGTTCCTCTACTACGTGGAGGGCGATCCGCGGGCCGTCGTGGCGCCGGACGTCTTCATTGCGAAGGGTGTCCCAAGAGGCGAGCGGCGGATCTACAAGCTGTGGGAAGAGGGGCAGGTCCCCTGCCTGATCGTCGAGGTCACCTCCAAGAGCAGCCGCGACGACGACGTGGTCAAGAAGAAGGCGCTCTACCAGCAGCTTGGAGTCGAGGAGTACATCGTTCACGATCCTCTTGAGGAGTACCTGGAGCCCTCTCTCCAGGGCTTTCGGCTGGTGAACGGGCGCTACCAGCCCATGCCTTTGGAGATCCGCGGTGCGGTTCGCAGCCAGTCCATCGGGGTCATTTTCCGGAAGGAAGGGCATGGTCTGCGGCTGGTGGATACGAGGACCGGCGAGACCATCCTTCCCAGCCAGGAAGTGCGCCACGCCCAGCGCACCGCGGAAGAACGGGCGAGCGCCGCGGATGACGAGATCGCGCGCCTCCGCGCCGAGCTCGACCGCCTTCGCAGCCAAGGCTGATTTGTTAAGACGGAGTAAGGTCTCCCAGGGGAGCACTGCCGCTTCCGGGGGAACTGGTACACTCCCCGCCTCATGAAGAGAGGTTCTCGCCAGACCGCCTCGCCCGTGCCTGCGCCGGGCGGCAGAATCCTGCTGTTCGGGACGGTCTTCTTCACCAACCTGCTGTCGCTCTCCTGCCAGGTCCTCTGGCTGCGGAAGATCTCTTTCCTCTTCGGCTCGACGGCCGTCGTGTTCAGCAGCGTGCTCGCCATCTTCCTGCTCGGGATCGCCGGCGGCGCCCTCTGGGGCAGCCGGGTGGCGGTCCGCACGGGGCGGCCCTGGCGGCTGCTCGGGTGGCTGCAGATCTTCCTCGGCGCCTGGGTGGCGGCGAGCTTGCCCATCTTCGACCTCGGCCGCAGTCTCTTCCTCGCCGTCTTCCCCGCGGACCTGGCGCCTCTGCCGGCGGCCCTGGTGAAGCTCGCCGTGGTCTTCGTCTGCATGATCGCGCCGGCCCTCGTCATCGGCGGCGTCTTCCCCCTCGCCGTGCGGCTCGCGGCCCCTCCGACCGGCCCATCGGGGCAAACGGGCAGCGACCTGTCGCTGATCTACGGGCTCGATACGCTGGGGGCCGCAGTAGGATCGCTCCTCGCGGGTTTCTTCTTCGTGCCGCAGTGTGGCCTCTCGGCGTCGACCTGGATCCTGGGAGTCGGCGCGCTGGACCTGGGCCTGTTCATCCTGCTGCGCAGGCGGGAGAGCGTAACGCGCCGGAAAAAGCGCCGCAAGGGGAGCCGGCAGGTGGTGGCGGGAACCGCAATGCCGTCGAAAGCGGTGACCGCGACGGCCCCCGCCGAGCCGGCGGCGGCGAACGCGCGGCAAGGGATCGTCCTCCTCACCCTCTTCCTCTCCGGCGCCGCGGCGCTGCTGCTGGAGACGGGGTGGAACCGCTTCTTCTCATTGCTCAATGGCACTCACGTCTTCTCCACCGCCACGGTGCTCGCCGGTTTCCTCGCCGGCATCGGCCTCGGCAGCCTCCTGATGTCGCGCTTCATCGACCGCATCCAGAACCCCTTCGCCGCCGCCGCCGGCCTCTACGCGGCCGTGGCCCTTTGCGGCATCGCGGTGTTCCGCTCGGCCGGCCTGTTCTCCCGGGCCTACTTCGGCATCTTCCATTGGCAGATGGGCTACAACCCGTTCCAGCTCACGGTGTGCCTGCTCATTCTGCTGATCGTGCTGCTGGCGACCCTGGCCCTGGGAGCGAGCTTTCCCCTGGTGGCGAGCCTCGTCCCCGGCGCCCGCGCCATCTCCGTCACCGGCACCGATCCCGGCAAAGAGCGCGCCGCCGCGGCCGGCCGGGCGTTCTTCGCCAATACTCTCGGCGGTGTCGTTGGAGCCTTGCTGGCCGAGCTCGTCCTGCTGCCGGCCTGGGGTTTCTCCGGGCTGATGGTGGCGACGCTGGCCCTCTACGCCCTGGCGGCGGTGGCCTTCCTCGTGCTCTCTCCCAAGCCGGCGGCCGGGGAGGCCCGCCCCTGGCTGCCGGCGGCGGCCGTGCCGGTCCTGCTGGCCGGAGCGGTGCTCCTGTCCCCGCTGGTGCTCCCCTTCGCGCCGCCCCTCCAGGCGCTCTACTACGATGGCCTGCACATCGGCAACTGGCAGGGCTACGCGGCCCAGGCCAAGACGATGCGGGTGGTGGACGAGAGCCAGGGCCTCTACGGGCAGGTGGCGGTGGTGAGCCACGGCTCCAACCTCTTGCTCAAGGACAACGGCAGGACCGACGCCAGCACGGCGGCGGGCGACAACCGCACGCAGCTCATGCTCGGGCACCTGCCGCTCCTCTTCCATCCCAACCCGCGGCGGGTGCTCGACATCGGCCTGGGCGGCGGCGGCACGCTGCGCGCCCTGGTCCACCATCCCGAGCCGCAGGAAATCGTCGTGGTGGAGATCGATCCGCGGGTGGTCGCGATGGCGCGCAAGCACTTCGCGGTCTTCAACGATCGCGCCCTGGACGACCGCCGGGTGCGAGTGGTGACCAACGACGGCCGCAATTTCGTGGACGGCGAGCCGGGGCACTTCGACGTCATCACCTCCGAGCCTCCCAACCTCTGGGTGTCCGGAGCCACGGGACTGTTCACCCAGGAGTTCTATCGTTCAGCCGCGAACCGGCTGACCGCCAACGGCATCTTCTGCCAGTGGCTGCCGCTCTACGAAATGAAGAGGAACGATTTCCGCACAATGATCCACACCATTCACACCGTCTTCCCGAACCTCGCCTTCTGGCGCGTGGGACCCGACGTGATCGTCCTCGCGTCGCCGCAGCCCCTGGGCATGGAGCTGCCGCAGGTCAAGGCGAAGCTGTACAACCCGAACCTCATGCGCGACTTCACGGAAATTGGCGTCACCGGGCGCGGCGTTCTGCAATTCATGAACAATCCCGCGGCGCTGCCCCAGCAGGTGGACGCCTTTCTCGCGGGCGTCGACGCCCTGAACCTGGACGACCGTCCGGTTCTGGAGTTCAATACCGCACGCAATCTTTTCGATCTGGCGAAGGGTAAGTAGCCCATCATGAATCCGGAAATCCAGCCGGTGCCCGAGACCGGTCCGCAGCTCTTGCATGAAATCTTCGAAGGCATCGCCCGCCGGATGCCGAACCAGGTCGCGATCGAGGTCCCTCCCACCGGCACCTCGCCACGCCGGCGCTTCACCTACGCGGAGATCGATGCGCAGGCGGACGCGCTCGCGGCTCGTCTCGCGCCGTTCGTCCATCGCGAGAGCGTCGTCGCCATCCTGCTGCCGCGCCGCGACCATCTCATCTACGTCGCGCAACTGGCGGTGATGAAGGCCGGCGGCGCCTATACCTGCCTGGAGCGCACCGCTCCCGCCGAACGGCTCCGCTTCGTCCTCGAAGACTCGCAGGCGGTCGCCGCGATCACCTCGGAGGATCTGCGCACCCAGCTCGCTTCGCTGGGCTACCCGGCCGAGAAGACGGTGATCGCGAACGCTGGACCGGCGACCGAGTCCTCTCCAGTTCCCACCCCACCCTGGCTCACGCCCTCGACGCTCGTCTACGTCATCTACACCTCCGGCACCACGGGCAATCCGAAGGGGGTGATGGTCGAGCACCGCAGCGTCGTCAACCTCGTGCTCTCGGACTCCGAGCGCTTCGGCCTTGGGCCGCAGGACCGCTGCGGCCAGAGCTCCTCCGCCGCCTATGACTCGTCGGTCGAGGAGATGTGGCTCGCCTTCGCCGTCGGCGCGACGCTGGTGGTGATGAACGACGATGTCGTGCGGCTGGGACCGGACCTCGTGCCGTGGCTGCGCGACGAGACGATCAACGTCTTCTGCCCGCCTCCCACACTGCTGCGCATGTGTGCCTGCGACGACCCGGAGCACGAGCTGCCCGACCTCAACCTCCTCTACCTGGGAGGCGAGGAGCTGCCCGCCGACGTCGCCAACCGCTGGGCGCCGGGGCGCTGGCTGGAGAACGGCTACGGCCCCACCGAGTGCACGGTGACGGTGGTGCGGACCCGGGTGTACGCGGGCGAGCCGGTGACCATCGGCAAACCACTGCGGGGCGCCCTGGCCTGGGCGCTGGACGCCGAGCTCGGCGAGGTGCCGCGCGGCGAGGTCGGCGAGCTGTGCATCGGCGGCATCGCCGTCACCCGCGGCTACCTGAACCGGCCGGACCTGACGCACGAGAAGTTCGTCGACCATCCGCGCTTCGGGCGCATCTACCGCTCGGGCGACCTGGTGCGCGAGCTCGACTCGGGCGACTTCGTCTACCTCGGGCGCTCGGACGCGCAGGTGAAGATCCGCGGCCACCGCATCGAGCTTTCTGCCGTCGAGGCGGAGCTGTGCACTTTCCCCGGCGTGGTCGCGGCGGCCTGCAAGGTGCAGACGCTGGGCGGCGTCCAGGAGCTGGTGGCCTTCCTGGTGGCCGATCCCGCGGCGCCGCCGGACCTCGACCGCATGCGAGCCGACTTGAGGGAGCGCCTGCCGGAGCCCATGCTGCCGGTGCGCTATGGCTTCGTAGAGAAGATGCCGGCGAGCCCTTCGAGCGGTAAGCTCAACCGCGCGGCGCTACCCGACCTGCTGCCGGAGATCGAGACGCACCGCGACCTGGTGGCGCCGCGCAGCGCGGCCGAGCGCGCCGTGGCGCGGGCCTTCTCGGACCAGCTCCGCCAGGGCGCCCCGGTTTCCATTCACGACGACTTCTTCCTCGACCTCGGCGGCAACTCGCTGCTCGCGGCGCAGGCGATCTCCAGTCTCCGCAAGCACGAGCTGACCTCGGCGCTGACCGTGCGCGACGTCTACGAGGCGCGGACGGTGGCGGAGCTCGCCGCCCGGGTTGCCGGCAGCGCCTCGCCGGAAGATCACCCGGACCGCCACCGCGCCAAGCGGGAGATCTCCAGGCTGGCGCCGGTCGTCTCCCTGGTGCAGCTCGCGTGGATCCTCGGCACGGTCCTCGCGGGGTCGGTCGCGGCCTGGCTCGTCGCCTTCCGTCTCCTGCCGGCGGTGGCAGACGACGTGGGGATCACCGGCTTCCTGCTGCTGATTCCGGCAATCGCGCTCGCCGGGCTCGCCATCTACGCTCCGCTCGCGCTGCTGGTGACGGTGACCGCCAAAAAGCTGCTGATCGGAAGGTACTGCGCGGGCCGCTACCCCTACATGGGAAGCCTCTACCTGCGCAACTGGATCGTGCAACAGCTCGCGCGCCTGATTCCCTGGGAGCTGATCGAGGGCACGGTGTTCAAAAACGGCTTCCTGCGCGCGCTGGGAGCCCGCATCGGCAAGGACGTCCACATCCACCGCGGCGTGGACCTGCGCACCGGCGGCTGGGACCTGCTGGAGATCGGCGACGGCGCGACGATCGGCCGCGACGCCTCCCTGGGGCTGGTCGAGCTCGAAGACCAGGAGATGCTGCTGGGGCCCGTCACCCTGGGCGCCGGATGCACGCTCGACACCCGAGCCCGCATGGCCCCGCACAGCACGATGGAAGCGGGAGCCGTGCTCACCAGCCTCTCGACCCTGACGTCGCACGCGACCATTCCGGCCGGCGAGCTGTGGAACGGCGTGCCGGCGGCCTTCGAAGGGCCGGCGCCCCCGGCTCCTGCGATCACCCAGGGCCGGGCATGGCCCGCGTCCTTCCACGGCGTCATGGTGCTGCTGGCGCGGGGCGTCACCGCCCAGCTCGCCTTCCTGCCGCTGGCCGTGCTCGCCGCGGTGTGCGAGCACTTCGTGAAGACTCCCTGGCTGGAGACGCTCTACTCGCCGTCGTCGTACGCCGCGGCGCCGATCCTCATCGCGCTCGCCATCGTCGTCGCCGGCTTCTTCCTGGCGCTGCCGGTCGAGGCGCTCGCCGTCCGCCTGGTGGGCTCCGTGCGGCCGGGCACCTACTCCCTCTACGGCTGGACCTCGCTCGTCGTCTTCATCAAGGAGAGCCTGCTGGAGAGCGCCGGCAACGCCCTGAGCGGCACCCTGCTGTGGCCGGGCTGGCTGCGGGCGGCGGGGATGAAGGTGGGGCGCAAGTGCGAGATCAGCACCATCATGGAGGTGATTCCGGAGCTGATCGAGATCGGCGAGGAGAGCTTCTTCGCCGACGGCATCTACCTGGGCCGGCCGTGGCTGCACCGCGGCACCATCACCTGCGCCAAGACGACGCTGTCGAAGAACACCTTCCTCGGCAACCACGTGGTGATTCCCGGCGGCTCCCAGCTTCCCACGGACATCCTGATCGGGATCTCGACCGTGGCCGACGCCAGCCGCATCCGGCCCGGCACCTCGTGGTTCGGCCATCCGCTGATCGAGCTGCCGCGGCGCGAGGTGGTCGAGAGCGACCGGCGGCTGACGCACGATCCCGCCTGGTACCGCTATGTGAACCGGCTCTTCTGGGAGTACCTGCGGGGGCTGATTCCGATCATCCCGGCATTCCTGGGCATTCTGTGGTTCAAGGTTCTGCCGCACTGGCGGGCCACGGAGACGCGGGACGTTTTCTTCGCGCTGACGCTACCCGGCTTCACCATGGCCGAGGGCGCCTGCCTGGTGGCGATCGTCCTCGTTTCGAAGTGGCTGCTCCTCGGGCGCGTCCGCGAGGGGCGGCATCCGCTGTGGTCCTGCTGGTGCAGCCGCTGGGACTTCCTCTACGTCCTTTGGGCGGCCTACGTGCGGGGCAGCCTGACGAGCCTGGAGGGCACGCCCTTCATGATCTGGTGGCTGCGGGCCATCGGCGCCCGCATCGGCCGGCGGGTGGTGCTCGGCACCCGCTTCGCGCAGGTCGTCGATCCCGACATGCTGATCATCGACGACGACGCCACGGTCTCCTGCCTGTTGCAGTTGCACAGCTTCGAGGACCGGGTGCTGAAGATCGCCCCCGCCCGTTTCGGCGCGCGCAGCACGGTGGGCAACGGCGCGGTGCTGCTCTACGGCGCCAACATCGGCGAGGGCGCCCGCGTCGAGGACGGCAGCGTGGTGATGAAGCACGAGACCCTGCTGCCCGGCCAGTATTACGTCGGCGCTCCGACCCGGCCCGCCCGTCCGCCGGAGGCGGCCCGATTGAGTGAAACTTCCGCGCCGGCCCTGCGTACTGTATTAGCGAGCTAGAGACGCAAAGGCGCGCTGTTTTCGAGGGAGGCGGCAGAGATCGGGCCTGCCGCCTCCCGATCCCTCCCCCTTCGACTCCCCTTTCCTTACTCCACCTGCAGCTCGAAGAGGCCGCCCTGATAGGAGTGCTCGAAGAGGAAGCCGGGACGGGCACGGTCGGTGAAAACGGAGCCGCCATCGAAGGCGGAATCGATCACCTCCAGCGTGCGCCCACCGTCGCGGCTGCGGAGGAGCCGCCGGAACGTTGAGAGGTAGATCGTATCCGGGTCCTGGACGTCGACGGCAAGACTGAAGCTGAGCTCGTCGCCGGCGACCGGGCGCTGGTTGACCACCTGCCATGTCCCGCCGCCGTCCTGGCTGCGCTCGAGCCCACCTCCGTCAAGCGCGTTCTGGCGGGCATAGAGGACGCGGGAATCCCCCGGCGCCACAAGGAAAAGGTCGGGATTCGACAGCGGAAGCTGCCGCCAGGTGGCCCCACGGTCGGTGCTCTTGAGGATCAGACTGCTGTAGGGGCGAGTCTCGGTGAACAGACTCATGAACGCGTAGATCGCGTCCGGAGCGCTCGGATCCACCCAGAGGTCGATGACTCGCTGGCTGAAAGAGTCGTCGTAAGCGCAGGGCAGCGCCACCTTCCAGGTGAGGCCGCCGTCCAGGGAGCGGCTCAGACCGCATGAGCTCGACGCCAGCAGCACGCCGGGGCCCGCCGTCGCCACCTTGTAGAACCTGTCTTCCGAGAGCTTGAACCACGTCCTGCCGTCGTCCGGCGTCTTCCACACTCCTTCGTCGGTGGCGGCATAGAAGCGGGCAGGGTCCGCAGCATCGAACGCCATCGAGTGGACGCCGAGGCGGGCGACTCGCCGCGGCAGAAACGACCACGTCGAGCCGTCGTCGGTGCTGCGCAGCCACCGGTCGCCGCGGGAATCGAGTACGACGAACGCCTCCTCTGGGCGTCCGGGATTGAAGAACACGGACGAATAGGTGACTGCCGCGAGGCCAGTCTGCACGGGAACCGACCAGATCCCGCCGCTATTGTCGCTGCGGGCCACTCCGAGCTCGTCGAGGCCGGCGAAGATCGTCCGGCGCTGCCGGGAGGCGACCGCCAGGGCGAAGACGCCGGGGCTTCCCCCGAACAGATCCTTCGGCATCCCGGTGTCGAGAGGTATCCAGATCCGGCCACCATCGAAGCTGCCGAGCAGCCCGTTGAGCCCGGCCAGGTAGAGCTTCTCCGGCGAACCGGGATCAATGACCAGCGCGCGGTCGTAGGAGCCCTCCCGATCCCGGATCTTCGACCAGGTCTGGCCACTATCTCCGCTGCGGTAGACCGAGAAGGCCGGCCCGGTCCGGCTGGCGACCGCATAGAGGGTCCGCGGCGACGACGGGGCCACGGCGACCAGAACCGTGCCGTCGAGATCCAGGACTCTCGTCCAGGTCGCGCCTGAGTCGGCGCTGCGGAAGACGCCGGTGCCGTCCGCGACGTAGGCCACACCCGGAGTGACCGGGTCGACCGCCAGGGAGCCGGCCTGCGTTTCGGACGTGAAGGGCGTCGTCCAGGTCCGGCCGTCGTCAGCGCTGCGCAGCAGCGTGCTCTGGCTGAGGGCGAAGACCACGGGCCGCTGGCCCGGCGTCACGGCCAGGGCGCGGATCTCCAGGCCGCTCTCGTCCAACACCGTCTTCCAGGTCCGGCCGCCGTCCCCGCTGCGAGAGATCTTCGAGCCGCCGGCGTAGAGAGTGGCGGGCCGGCTCGGAGCCACAGCCACCACGAAGACGGGAGGCGGCAACGGGAAACCTCTCCACGTCTGACCGCCGTCGCGGCTGGCGAAGAGGCCCTGGGAGACGGCGGCATAGACGATCTGGGGATCGCGGGGATCGGACGCCAGGCCCGTGACGGTGCCGCCACCCGGGCCGAAGGAACGCCAATGGGGATCGCGGGCGCCGGCCGGACCGGCCAGAGTTGTTGCGCCGAGGAGCACCCCGAGAGCGATTCGTAGGATTGAAAAACCAAGTTGGAACTTCACGCGCAAGGGTCACCTCCACAAGAATCTGCTTCGATCGTACCTAGGGACATTCATCACGTTACTCGAACCGGCCCACGAACAGCCCTCCCCTGGAGGCGGTGCCGTAAAGGACCCCGGGATGGGCCGAGTCGGTCCAAAGCCAGGCCGTCAGCTCCCAGGGCTCCATAGGGGCGTCGACCGATTCGAAGGTGGCGCCACCGTCGCGGCTGATCTGGAGCGAGTCGGCCACGAGGTACAGCGTGTTTGGATCGGCCGCATGCACGACCAAGGCCCCCCTCAAGGAGGGCAGGTCGCGATTGACGACCTCCCAACTCCCTCCTCCATCGACACTGCGAAGCAGGGAGTTATATGCAGGCTCATCAACAGCATAGAGGATGCGGGAGTCGCTCGGAGCCACGGCAAAGCCGATTGGATACTCCAGCGCCAGCAACGTCCAGGTGGCGCCGCCGTCCTGGGTCCGGAAGACTTCATTGCGGAAGGGGTGAGTGTCCCCGTTCACCTCGAACTCCACGTAGGCGGTGCCTGGGGTTTTGGGATCGGCCACGACAGCGAGCGGAATTCGGTAGCCGCCTTCGCCATCCGGGGTAAGGCAAGGGACTATCTCTTTCCAGGTCCGCCCGCCATCGGTGCTCTGCTGGAGACCGCAACCGGCGCCGATCAAGGTGTGAGGACCGAGGAGGGCGAGCCGGCCCTTCGGGGAAGAGAGCCTCGTCCAGGTCTCTCCGTTGTCGGCGCTCTTCCACGTCCCCACCGGATCGGTTCCATAGAGGAGATCGGAATTCGTGAGATCGAAGGCCAGGCCGCTCATGCCCTTCCGGCCGTGCGCGCCGACGAACGGCTGCCAGGTCTGGCCGCCGTCGGCGCTCCGGAAGCTCCGTCCCTCGCTCTGGAAGAGATAGAGGGTTCCAGGGCGTAGCGGGTGGAACTGCAGGTCCACGATGGCGGCGGCGGTGAGGCCCCTCTGGAGGCCGGTCCGCCACCGCGTCCCGGAGCTGTCGCGGCGGGCGACTCCCCAGCTCTGCATGCCGGCAAAGAGAGTCTCCGGCTGCGAGGGTGCGAGGGCCAGCGAGAGCACCGGCAGCAGCCGGTTATCGGACCCGCGAGGCAGGCCGGCGTTGAGGATGCTCCAGGATCTTCCTCCGTTCGTGCTGGTGAAGATACCTCCCTCGCCCGCCGCATAGATCGTGTCCGGCGAGCGCGGATCGACGAGCAGGGTCCGCGGGGTGACGAGGGACAGTCCCCTTGCCGCCACCCGGTGCCAGGTCGCAGCTCCGTCGTCGCTGCGGAAAAGCAGCTTGCTCTCAGGGCCCAGCAGAAGGTAGAGCGTCTTCGGCGCGGAGGGAGCGAGGGCCATGAGAGCGCCGTAAAAACTGTAGGCGCCGTTGGCTGGCTGCCCCGCGAGCGTCCAGTGCACCCCTCCGTCGTCGCTCCTGGACAGCGCGGTGTCGCTCAGATAATAGACGCGTCCGGGATCCGCCCGGTCCACCAGGATCGCCTGGAAGAAGTCCCGATCTTCCCGGACAGACGACCAGGTCCGGCCGCCGTCCGCGCTTCGCAGCATCTGGAAAATGCCTTGCGCCAGCAGGCCACCTCCCGGCACCACCGCCAGAGACTCGATGTAGAGGGTCTCGTCCCCGAGGCGTGGGGAGATGTCGGTCCAGGTCCGGCCCTCGTCGTCGCTGCGCCAGAGGCCGCTGCCGCCGGCGTAGACCGTCGAGGGGTGCTCCGGATCGAGCGCCACGAGGCTCGCCTGGACGAGGGCCTTCCAGGTCGCCCCGCCGTCCACGCTTTTGAAGAGCGAGCCGTCCACGGCATAAAAATCGGGGCGGCCGACCGCGTAGACCACCGCGGGATTTCGTGGATCGACCGCCAGGGAGATGACATTGCCGCCGCCCGGGCCGAAGGCGGTCCAGGCGGCATCGCCGGCCGCCGCCGGCCCGGCCAGGAACGCCGCGCCGGCGAGCGCGCCGAGGGCGAGGCGCAGGATGAAGAGCCGAACCCGATGGGCTGAGCGCACGGACACCTCCTCAAGGGTACCTACGATTATACGGGTTCGGTCGTGTTAGTGTCTGGCGCCCGCAATGACGTCCCCCGCCTTCAGCGTCGAGATCGACCGCGTCTCCAAGCGTTTCGGCCCCGTCACGGCCGTCGACGAGGTGACGCTGGAGATCCACCGCGGCGAGCTTTTCTCCCTGCTCGGCCCCAGCGGCTGCGGCAAGACGACCCTGCTGCGGCTGATCGCCGGCCTCGAAGAGCCGGACACGGGAACGATCCGGATCGGCGGCGCCGACGTTACCTCCGTGCCCGCCCACCGGCGGCCGGTGAACATGGTCTTCCAGCAGTACGCCCTCTTCCCCCACCTCACCGTCGAGCAGAACGTGGCCTTCGGCCTGCGCTACAAGGCGCTCCCGCGCTCGGGCCGGGCGGAGCGGGTCACGGCCGCCCTGGCGCTGGTACGGCTGACTGGCTTCGAGCGCCGCCGGCCGGACCAGTTGAGCGGCGGCCAGCGTCAGCGGGTGGCCCTCGCCCGGGCGCTGGTCCTCGAACCTCAGGTGTTGCTCCTCGACGAGCCTCTCGCCGCCCTGGACCCGAACCTGCGGCGCACAGTGCAGGTGGAGCTCAAGGGCCTGCAACGCAGCCTCGGCATCTCCTTCGTGTTCGTCACCCACGACCGCGAGGAGGCGCTCGCCCTCTCCGACCGCATCGCCGTGATGGACCACGGCCGAGTCGAGCAGGTGGGCAGCCCGGTGGAGGTCTTCGAGTCGCCCGCCACCGAATTCGTGGCCCGCTTCTTGGGCGCCACGAACGTCTTCACAGCCGAAGGTGGAGCCCACCGCTTCGTCGTCCGTCCTGAAAAGCTCGCCTTGCGGCCTTCAGGAGAGACGGGGCTGCCGGTGACGGTCCTCGAACGGGTCTACCACGGAGCCCACACGGAGTGGATCGTCGAGGACGAGCGCGGCGAGCGCTTCACCATCCTGGCTCAGAACGCAGGGTCGGACCTCCCCTTCCCGCCGGGCAGCCCGGCCCGGCTGGCTTGGGAGCAGCGGCATGAGGTGGTACTGCGGGGTTGACACCTCGGGGATGGGACGCTACGTTCATGCCCATGACTCTCCAGACCCCGTCTCAGGCGCGCCTGCCTTTGCCACTCGATATCATTGAGGCCTTCTGCCGCAAATGGAACGTCGAGGAGCTCGCTTTATTCGGCTCGGTCCTTCGAGAGGACTTCTCGTCCAAAAGCGATATTGACATCCTGGTCACTTTTACTCCTCAGGCCAAGCTGAGCCTCTTTGACTTCGTCGAGATGCAGGAGGAGATGGAGAAGACCCTCCATCGAAGGGTGGACCTCGTCAGCCGAGGGGGATTACGCAATCCATTCCGCAGACATGAGATCTTGAGAACCCGGCAAGTGGTCTATGCAGCCTGATCAACGCGACGCCTCCTATCTTTGGGACATGCTGGAGGCGGTCCATCAGATTCTTGACTTCACACGCGGCGTGACCTTTTCCGAGTACTCTCAAAATGCCATGCTCTACCTTGCCGTGGAGCGCGCAATCCAGATCGTCGGAGAGGCCGCAAATCGGGTCAGCCCTCAATTCCAACATTCGCAGCCCGGGATTCCCTGGCGCAAGATCGTTGCTCAGCGCAATGTGCTGGTGCACGAATATGGAGATGTGGACCCTGCATTGATCTGGGATCTCGTCCGGGAGTACCTTCCGCGCCTCGCCGATCAGCTTGAAGAGCTGGTACCTCCTCCTCCCCAGGACCATTGAAACGCCGAGGCCTCATCGCTGCACGAGGGATCGCCCCCCTCCTCCTGCCAACCTGGCTGGTGCTGGGCATCTTCTTCCTCGTTCCCCTGCTCCTCATGCTCGGGATCAGCTTCGCCCAGCGGGGCATCTACGGCGGCCTGAAACCCATCGCGGACGTGGGACAGTACCTGCGCTCCGGCGAGTTCCTCGCCAACTACGCGCGGTCGTTCGACGGCATCTTCCTGAAGATCGGCTGGCGATCTTTATGGATGGCCGTCGCGACCACCGGTCTCTGCATCGTTGTCAGCTTCCCCATCGCCTACTATCTCGCTCTGCTGGCGCCGCGGCGATGGAAAGGTTTATTGCTGGGACTGGTGGTGATTCCGTTCTGGACGAGCTTCCTCATTCGCACCTACGCCTGGATGTTCATCCTGCGCACGGAGGGGCTGCTCAACCTCGTGTTGGCAGGAACCGGCCTCCTGCGCCACCCCGTGGAATTGCTGTACACGCAGACGGCGGTGATGATCGGACTGGTCTATGGTGAGCTGCCATTCATGATCCTCCCGCTCTACGCCTCGCTCGAGAAGCTCGACCGCTCGCTGCTCGAAGCGGGCGCGGACCTCGGCGCGGGCAGCTTCGAGACATTCCGGAGAGTGACCTTTCCCCTCACCCTGCCGGGGTTGGCCGCCGGCGTCGTTCTGGTCTTCATTCCCAGCCTCGGCCAGTTCGTCGTCTCGGACCTGCTCGGCGGTGCACGCAGCATGCTGCTCGGCAATCTCATCCAAAATCAATTCGCCGTGGCCCGCAACCAGCCCTTCGGCGCGGCCCTCGCCTTCGAGCTGACGGCAGCCGTCCTCCTCCTGCTTCTCGGTTATGCGGCCCTGGCACGGCGCCGTGGCGGGGAGGACCTGCTGTGACGCCAGGCCGCGGCGCGCGGCGCCTGCTCGCGGCGCACACGGCGCTGGTCTATCTTTTCCTCTACGTGCCGATCGCAATCCTCATCGTCTTCTCGTTCAACGCGGCGCGACAGACGGCCTTCTGGGAAGGCTTCACTTTCGATTGGTACCGCCGGCTATTGGACGACGGACTCCTGTTGAGCGCTTTGCGCAACAGCCTGGAGGTGGCGGGAATCACGACAGCCGCCGCCGTCCTCCTCGGCACGCCCGCAGCGCTGGCGCTCGCCCGGCCGGCGTTTCGGGGCAAGCGGGCGACGCAGACGCTGCTCTACCTGCCGGTCATCATTCCCGAGGTGGTGCTGGGCGCGGCGTTGGTGACCTTCTTCGGCGCCGTTAATTTGCGGCTTTCGATCGTGACGGTGGTGATCGCCCACGTGGTGTTCAGCGTCTCCTACGTGGCCCTGGTGGTGCGGGCGCGGCTGGCGGGGATCGATCCGGCACTCGAAGAGGCAGCCCGCGATCTTGGCGCCGGCCCCTTCGAGACCTTCCGCCGCGTCACCCTGCCGCTCGCCCTGCCGGGAATCGTGGCCAGCGCCCTCCTCGTCTTCACTCTCTCGATCGACGACTACGTGATCACCTCCTTTGTGGCCGGCGTCGGCGCCACGACGTTGCCACTTCACATCTATTCCATGCTCAAGGTGGGCGTGACCCCTGAGGTCAATGCCGTCTCGACCCTGCTGCTGGCCGTGACGATCGTCCTGATCGCCGCAGCCCACCGCCTGCTCCAGGAGAAGGAAAATTGAAGAAAATCGCGATCCTGCTGACCCTGGCTCTCCTCGCCGGCGCCTGTGGCGGAGGGAAAGGCTCGAAACCGCAAGGGAAGATCGTCAACATCTATATCTGGACGAACTACCTGCCCCAGGAGGTGGTGGACGAGTTTGAGCGGCGCACGGGCATCCATGCCAACGTCGATACTTTCGATTCGAACGAGGCCGTGCTGGCGAAGCTGCAATCCGGAGTCGCCGGCTACGACGTGGCGGTGCCGTCCGACTACATGCTGAAGATCCTCATCCCCCAGGGGCTCGTCCAGCCCTTGGACCACGGCCGCCTCCCCCATCTGAAGAACCTCGATCCGCGCTTTCTCAATCAAAAATACGATCCTGGCAACGGCCACTCCGTCCCCTACCTGTGGGGAACGACGGGGATTGGCTATGACCAGAAGAAGATCCAGCCGGCGGTCGACAGTTGGGCGGCCCTCTTCGATCCCCGGCACGCCGGCCGCATCCTGATGC
Source organism: Thermoanaerobaculia bacterium (assembly GCA_035996875.1). Lineage (GTDB taxonomy): Bacteria > Acidobacteriota > Thermoanaerobaculia > Multivoradales > UBA5704 > DATARR01. The sequence continues at coordinate 62,601 of DASYJD010000103.1, read as the reverse complement.
TGGACGATCAACGGGAGGCTTTCGGCGCCGCCCTGAGGCTGATGGGGAAATCGGTCAACGAGAGAGATACCGCAATCCTGCGCCAGGCCGCCGAGAGGCTCAAGCAGCAGAAACCGCTGGTGCGCACCTACAACAGCTCGGACTTCGCCAACCTCCTGGCGGCGGGCGACGTGGACCTCTCCCAGGGCTACAACGGCGAGTTCGCCGAAGCCGTCACCCACTCCGCCGGCCGGCTGGCGTACGTGATCCCGAAGGAAGGGGGCACGTTGTGGATCGACAACTTGGCCATCCCCAAGGGAGCCCGCAACCTCGACGCCGCCTACGCCTTCCTCGACTTCGTGATGGAGCCCGAGATCGCGGCCGAGATCGTCAACCACGTCCACTACGCCTGCGCCAACCGAGCCGCCCTACCGCTGATCGATGCCAAGATCAAAGCCGACCCGTCGATCTACCCTCCCCAGGAGATCCTCAACCGCTGCGAGCTGATCGAGGACCTCGGGGAGACGACGCAGTTGCTGGATCAGTTGTGGACGGAGGTGAAGGCGCAGTGAGGGCGAAGGGCTCGGCGGGAGCCCCGAAAGTTTCATTTGGCGGACCTCAACCTGACGATTGGCCGGACCTCAACCTGACGATTGGCGGACCTCAACCTGACGATTGGCCGGACCCTAACGCCCAATCCGCTTCGGTTTGTCCTGGAAACCGGCCGCGAAGCCGTCTACTTTTCGGAAGACTCCAGGCAGTCCGGCGAGGAACGGTAGCAGCGAGTAGTAAAGACGAAGGTGGGGGAGGCTCACCGACTCCCTTGAGACAGAACATGACGCGGGTAGCCGGCTCGTCCGGCCCAACGGGCCGTAGTCGTGACAGGCCCTATAAGTCCCCTTCAGGGGGCGCTGCTCTTAGCCCTGGCATTTATGCCCGGGCGGCGGCCGGCGCTGCGACTGGTCCACAGCACTGGAATAGCGAGTCGAGCGCCGCAAGGGTGTAGACTCCGCTTGGATGAGCGAACTACGAGTGGCCCAAGATCAAACGCCTTGATCTACAGCGCGCCGTTGAGAAGGCCGAGCGTGATATTGCTGAAGGTCACTGGATGGAGCATTCGGAAATACTTGCAAAGCTAGGCGATGGATGGCTGGTGAAAAGGCCACTCTCAAACTAAAGTAAGTAATGCGCTCCACCCTTCTCATCCTCCTCCTCTTCACCGCCCTCGGCGGTGCGGCGGCCGCCGGCCCCGACGCGAGCATGGAGTTCATCGACGGCCAGATCGCCGCGCATGCGGGGCAGAGCGGCAGCCTCGTTCTGGACACCGGCGATGAAGCCCTGATCGCCCGCGCCTGGCTTGCCGATCATGCCCAGCACTCCATCGAAGTGCAATATTTCATCTGGAGCACCGACAACATCGGCATCCTGGCGGCGGAGGCGCTGCTGCGAGCCGCCGAGCGTGGAGTGCGGGTGCGCGTGATCGTCGACGACCTGCTCATCGATGTACCGGACAAAACCCTGCTCGCCCTGGCGCGGCATCCGAACTTCGAGATCCGCATCTACAACCCGAAAACCTCGGTTGGCACGCCGCTCCAGAAGCGCATCTACAACGTCGCCACGGATCTCCGCGGCGTCAACCAGCGCATGCACAACAAGACCTTCGTCGTGGACGGCAAAGTGGGCATCACCGGCGGACGCAACATGGCCGCCGAGTACTTCGACTACAACCACGAATTCAATTTCCGCGATCGCGATGCGCTGCTGGTGGGCGACGTGGTCAAAACCATGCAGGCGAGCTTCGAGGAGTTCTGGGGCAATGCGCTCAGCGTGCGCGTGGACGAGCGTTACAACGGCCTGGGCCTGCTGAAGAAGCACGTGACGGTGGACGAGGCCGAGAGCCAGAAGATCTACCGCGAGATCCACGCCTACGCCGCGTCGCCGAAGCATTTCGCACCCGAGGTTCACGAGGCGATCGACACCACGCCACAGGCGTTCCCGCGGCTCGCCGGCCAGGTGGCCTGGGGGCAAGTGGAATTCATCAGCGACCGGCCGGGAAAGAACGCCAACCGCTTCCTGCTGGGCGGCGGCGGTCACACCACGACGGCCCTGGCACGGCTGGTAAACGACGCGCAGCGCAGCATCGTCATCCAGTCGCCCTACCTGGTGCTGTCGGACGCCGCTTTCGACCTGTTCCGGCGCGCCATCGCCCGCGGCGTGCGGGTGCGCATCGACACCAACTCGCTCGCCTCCACCGACAACCTGCAAGCCTTCAGCGGCTATCGCAACCAGCGCAAGCGCCTGCTCCAAATGGGCTTGCAGATCTATGAGTACCAGCCGGAGCCGGCCTCCAGCCGGTCGCTCCTGCAACGACTGACCGCCGCCAACCAGACGAAGCCGGTGGCCGCGCTGCATGCCAAGACCCTGGTGGTGGATTCGAAATTGGTCTTCATCGGCACCTTCAACCTCGACCCGCGCTCGGAGAACCTCAACACCGAGGCCGGCGTGATCATCCGCGACGAGGCGCTGGCGCGCGCCGTGGAGACAGCGATCGAGACTGACATGCAGCCGGGCAACAGTTGGAGCGCCGCCAAGGACGATCCGGACCGCTACGTCTCCCTCGCCAAGCGCAGCAAGGTGCGCTTCTGGCAGTTGCAGCCCATCAAGCCGTTACTGTAGAGATTGCCAAGCAGGCCGTGCTAGAATTCTCTTGACTGGAGGATCCTATGACCAAGCTCCTGCGCTTGCTCGCCGTCCTGCTGTTCGTTTTCGCTGCCCGCCCCGCAGCGGCGACTCTGTGTAACAACGGGCCGATGGTGACTTGTTTTGACTATCTGCCGCAGTACCAAACCGCCGATCCCTCCTGGCGGTACAGCCACCAATGCTGCGACCTCCACAACCACACAACCGTCTGGTACGTCTATATCGATTCAGCGGACAACTGGTACCTCGTGGGCACCGACATCCCACCGTAGTGGCTCGTCCCCGGGAACCTTCCCTTCTGGAGGTCACACGTCAATGCCAAACATCGGACGGCCGGAACCCACGGAGTACGCACCTTATTTTGAACGCTACATCTCACTCGTGCCGGACGGAGACATCCTAGCCGTGCTGGAGGCCCAGCCGGCGCAGATGCGGCGGGCGCTGGGTGGACTCTCGGAGTCGCAGGCCGGGCATCGTTATGCCGAGGGGAAGTGGAGCATCCGCGAGGTCCTGGGGCATGTGATCGACACCGAGCGGGTCTTCGGCTACCGCGCGCTCTGCGTCGCCCGCGGCGACGCGACGCCCCTGCCGAGCTTCGACGAGAAGGCCTACAGCCGCAACGCGCCGCACGACGACTACCCGCTCGCCGAGTTGCTCGACGAATTCGATGCCGTGCGGAAAGGGCATGTGCTGTTCTACCGCCATCTGCGTCCCGAGGACTGGACGTGTATGGGCGTAGCGAACAACCTCCCGGTGTCACCACGCGGTTCGGCCTACAACATGACCGGTCATGTGATTCACCATCTCAACGGGTTGCGGGACAACTACGGCGTGAAGGTCTGACGCCCGGACCAACGGGGAAACGGCTCGCCCGAGCGGGGCGAGGGCTCTCCCCAGTTGGGGAAGACCTCCCCTTCTCGGGAAAGGCTTCGCCCCATTCGGGCGAGGGCTTGCCCTACTCGGGAAAAAGGTTTTCCCGAGAAGGGGAAGGGTCTCCCCACTCGGGCGAGACCTTCCCCTTCTCGGGCGAGGGTCCTCCCTTCCTGGGCGAGGTCTTGCCCCACTTGGTCGACGCCCCCACCGAAGGTTCGACAAGGCGCAATCGCTCCATATCTCCTCGCCGGCCCCAGCCCCTGTAGAGACGCCCCGCGGGGTTCCCCGCGAGCGTCTCTACAGGGGCTGGGAATCGTTTAGCGAGATCCTAAAAGCGACTCGCAGCCTCGGCCCCGATGCGATAGGCTCCCCGCAATGACCGACGCCAGTCAGGCCGCCGAGATCGATCCTCTGGCCCCTCATCCGCCGCTGACGCGCTACTACGCCGACGAGGCGGAGCGCAGGAAGCGGATGCGCACGTGGTTCGACGAGGCGGCCCCGGACTACAACTGGATCAACCAGGCCATGAGCTTCGGCTCGGGCAACTATTACCGGAGGGAGGCTCTGCTGCGCGCGGGCCTCACCTCTGGCATGAGCCTGCTGGACACAGGCAGCGGCACGGGCATCGTCGCCGTCCAGGGCCTGGAGATCGTCGGGCCGAAGGGATCGGTCGTGGGGCTCGATCCGTCGACCGGCATGCTGCGCGAGGCCGGCCGCCGCGGCGTACGCCGCCGGGTACGGGCCGTGGCCGAGACGCTCCCCTTCCCCAATCAGAAGTTCGACATGCTGAGCATGGGCTATGCCCTGCGCCACGTGCCGGACCTGCGCATCACCTTCCAGGAGTACCGGCGCGTGCTCAAGCCCGGCGGTAAGGTGCTGCTGCTGGAGATCACTCCTCCCCGCTCGCGACTCGCCACCGTGTTTCTGAAACTCTACATGGGCCGGGTGCTCCCCTTCCTCGCCCGCTTCGGCCGCGGCGGACGCACGACCCAGACGCTCATGGAATATTACTGGGAGACGATCGAGCAGTGCGTGCCGCCGGACACCATCCTCGGAGCCCTGAAAGCCGCCGGCTTCTCGCAGGTCGAGCGGCGGGTGGAGATCGGGATGATGTCGGAATACACGGCGGTACGATAGAAATTTATTGTTTCTTCCCCGCCTCCAGCCCGTCCCGGACTTCCGTCTTCAAAGTCTCCAGCATGTCGGGAAACAGGCTTTCATGGAAGGCCAGGATGGTGCCGTCCGGCGACACCAGCACCATGCTGGGCAGGCCGGGGGCTCCGAAGGCCCGGAAGGCGACGCCGTCGGGGTCGAGGAAGGTGGGCATGGTGAATTTCTGCGATTTCCAGAAGGCGGCCGACTGCGTTTTTTTCTCTTCCGCGGTAGGCAGTTGCTCCAGGGCATCGACGCCGTAGACCGCTACCGGCAGATGCTCCTTGGCCGCCCAGTCGAAGAGCCCCTGGGTCTCGCGCAGGGTCTTCCAGCAGGGGGCGCACCAGGTGGCCCAGAAGTCGAGCACGACGATGGAGCCCCGCAGATCGCGGAGGGCCACTTTTCGGCCGTCGAGCGTCTCGAGCGCGAAGTCCGGTGCCGGCGCGCCCCGAGCCAGACGGTTGGAGGTCAAGCTGGCGAGGTTCTTCACTTCCTTGCGGTTGCCCGGCTCGAAGTGGACGACCCCGGCCGCGCTCGCCAGCACCTGCGGCGCGAAGGTCGCGTCGATGTGAATGCCGGTTCCCGCGGGAGCGCCCGGCGGCCGCATCTCGGCCGTGAAGGAGGCGAAGAAGTGGGTCTTCGTATCGATGCGCAAGGTGATCTGGCCGTTGTCCGCCTCGAAGTGGATCTCGTCCAGAGCCTTCCCTCCCGGCCCTTCGATCCGCTGATTGCCGGTGATCCGCAACGGCGGAGCGAGGAGCTTGAAGCGCAGCGAGTCGATCCAGGCGTCGATTCCTTTTCCCGTGCGCATGGCGACCGGCGTCGGCTCGAAGAGCGAACCCTGACTGCCGACGATGCCGTTCAGGGCGGCACTGAAATCGCCCTGGTAGGGCACGGCGATGAACGCCCCGGGCGCATCGCTGCGGGTGAGGAACATCCTGCCCCCGGTCGCGACGACGGCGAGCAGAGCGTCCTTGACGTAGGCGTCGGTCCCAGCGCCGAAGCCGTACTCCAGCTTTTTGGGCTCCTTCTCCGAGCCCGGCGCCTGCACCACGTAGGTCATCGTGTCGCGCAGGGCGGGAACGGCGAGGTAGGCGTTGGCCGAGGCTTCGAGAACCTCCTGCGCAGGCCTCGCCTCGGGGGCCGCCTGCGGCTCCGCGGCGCACATCGAAGGAACGTTGGACAGGCTGAGAGCCAGGATCGCCGCGACGCACTTACTACTCATGGAGAAATCCTCCTTCGAGTCCCTACGAGCCGGCAAGGACGATAGTTTCGGATAAGCTTGCCTCACTTCAGCTCCGGGAGGAAACGAATGCGCACCGCCGAGGTCGTCATCTGTGGCGCCGGAATCGCCGGCATCTCCGCCGCCTATCACCTTACTGTACGCCACGGCCTGCGGGACGTGGTGCTCGTCGATCATCAGCCGCCCCTGTCGGTCACCAGCGACAAGTCCACGGAGTGCTACCGCAACTGGTGGCCGGGACCCGGCGACACGATGGTGCGCTTCATGAACCGCAGCATCGATCTCCTGGAGGAGCTGGCGGCCGAGAGCGGCAACGTCTTCGTGATGAACCGCCGGGGCTATGCCTACTTCACGGCCGATCCCAAGCAGGCCGCCGAGCTGGAGCGCGGCGCTCGCGAGGTCTCGGCGCTGGGGGCCGGCGACCTGCGCATTCATCGTCCCGGGCACGGGGGACGAACCAAGCGGGACGATCCGCCCTACCCCAAGGAGCGGGCCGAGGAGCTGGCCCCCGATCTCACGGGGGCCGACCTGGTCCTGGATCCGGCGCGCATTCTACGCCGCTTCCCCTTCCTCGCAAAGGACACTCTCGCCATGCTCCACGTTCGCCGCTGCGGCTGGCTCTCGGCCCAGCAGCTCGGCATGTACCTGCTGGAGCAGGCGCGCGATCACGGCATGCGTTTCGTCAAGGGAAAGATCGAAGAGGTGACGGTGCGCGACGGCCGTGTCGAAGGCGTGCGCCTGGCGAAGGGATCGGGCGAGGACGCGATCGCCACCCGTCGCTTCGTCAACGCCGCCGGCCCCCTCTCCCCCGCCGTCGGCCGGATGAGCGGCGTCGAGCTACCGCTGTTCAACGAGCTCCACGGCAAGGTGATGTTCGAGGACTACCTGGGGCTCATTCCGCGCGACCTGCCGTTGATGATCTGGACCGATCCCGTCACCCTCGCCTGGAGCGACGAGGAGCGGGAGGAGATGGCGGCGGACCCGGAGCTGCGCTGGCTCCTCGGCACGCTGCCGGCCGGCGTCCACTTCCGCCCCGAGGGCGGCGCGGACAGCCGCTGGCACCTGCTCCTCTGGACGTATCACCTGGAGCCGATGGAGCCCGTGTTCCCGCCGAAGTTCGATCCGTTCTATCCGGAGGTGGTGGTGCGCGGCCTCGCCCGCATGGTGCCGGCCCTCGCCGACTACCTCGGTCCCCGCATGCGCCGGCCCTACGTGGACGGCGGCTACTACTGCAAGACGAAGGAAAACCGTCTGCTCGTCGGCCCGACGCCGGTCGAAGGCAATTACCTTCTCTGCGGCATGTCGGGCTACGGCATCATGGCGTCCCAGAGCGCGGCCGAGCTGCTGGCCGCCCATGTCACGGGTTCGGCCCTGCCGGACTACGCGGGCGAGTTCGCCCTCAGCCGGTATCATGATCCGGCCTATCTGGCGAAAGTGGCGGCGATGACGTCGGGTCAGCTCTAGTTCATCTTCGAGCCGCTCATCATCATCCCGTGGCCAGGCGCGAGCTTCGTCAGCTCGATGAAGCCAGGATCTTGATGGAGGCTGGCGAACATGTAGTCGTCGCGGGCTTCCTGCATCTCCATGGCCCGCACCGGATCGAAGCGCTCGTACTCGTAGAAATGCCGGCGCAGCAGCTCCATGGCCTTCTGGCGGTCTCCCGCCTGGGCGTAGATGGCGGCGAGGTTGTAGCTCGCTTCGAGCACGGCTTCGTTCTTCTTCGCGATCTTCGTCGCCTCGTCCTTGTGCCCGGCAGCGGCGAGGTAGACGGCGGCGAAAATCTGGTTGTAGCCGTCCTCCGGCGCCAGGGCGAGGGCCTGCCGCATGAAGCCCGCGGCCTTCTCGGCCTGCTTCTCGGAGAACCAGTAGACGGCGAGGTTGCGGTAGGTGATGGGCAGCGGATACTCGGCGAGCGAGCTTTCGAAGAGAGCCAGCCCTTCGGCATTGTGGCCGGCATGGATGGTCATCTTGCCGAGGCCGTGCAGGGCGACGGCGCGGGCGATCGGGTCCGCCGGCTGCGCCAGGACGCGCTCGAAGAGGGCGCGCGACTTGTCCCATTGCCCTGTCTGATGGCGGTAGAGCTCGCCAAGGAAACGCAGGGCCGTGGGATCGGACGGATCGAGCTTGACCGCCTTGGCATAGAGCTTCTCGGCATCGAGATAGCGGGCGGCGATCTCCGCGTCCAGCCCGGCCCGCAGGATCTTCTCCATCTCGGCGCCCTTCGCGGAACGGCCGGGGTCGGCCAGGCCGTCCGGGCCGAGGCGCAGAAGGGCGGACTTGTCGACCTCGACACCCAGCTTCTTGAGTGCCTTCGCCGCCTTGCGGCCGAGGCCTGGAACGAGGCAGCGCTGCTCCCAGACTTTCTTATAGTCGGCAATGGCGCCGTCGCGGTCCGACGTTTCTTTTTTCCCAGCGCCGTCGACGAGAGCCTGGAGGTTCTCCTCCCGCTTGTCGAGCTCGCCGTAGACGAGCTTCTCGACGGCGCGAACGTCGAGCTTGCCGTCGCTCGCCGCCACGCGTCCGATCTCCGTGCCGTCGGCTCCCGCCAACACCGCGAGTTGGTCGCTGTCCGCCACCTTGAAGGTGCCGCGGACGTCCTGGTTGTCCGGCGTCACCAGCGACGTCGCCACACAGCGGGAACCGGCCAGGGAGAGGGGACGCGAGGTCTGGAGCGGCGAGCCCTGGGCGTCTTTCGGAGATTTCGGGAACCAATAGAGGACGAGCGCTGCGTCCGGCGCCTTGGGCGCAGCGGCGCCGGGGCCAAGCACCTTCCAGGCCACGCGGTAGACCGGAGTCTGATCGTCCATCCCGCCGCCGGGCATCACGCCGCCGGTGCCACCGCCCCCGCCGCCGCCACAAGTGGCGGCAGCCGGCAGGGCCACCAGCGAGAGCAGAACGGCAACGAGAGCGAGAGAGCGGAAAGGGTGAGTCATGGCGTCGGGATCTCCTGGAAAAGCTCGGAACATGCAGGCGAAGTCTACCACTCCACCTGAAGCCCGAGCTCGACCACCCGGTTGACGGGGATCTGGAAGAAGTCGGTGAAGCGCTGAGCGTTGAGCCCCATGCGGACGAAGAGGCGCTTGCGCCAGAGGGCCATGCCTTTCGAGTTGCAGGGCAGCAGCGTGGTGCGGCCCACGAAGAAGGAGGTCTTCATCATGTCGAGATCCAGGCCGTCCTGCCGGGCGCAGTCCAGCACGTCCTGGGCTCTCGGTTCCTGGATGAAGCCGTAACGGGCGGTCAGGCGGTAGAACCCCTTCTCCAGCGTCTCGACCTCCACCCGGTCTTCCTCGGAAAGGTAGGGCACTTCCTCCGTCACCACCCGCATGAGAATGACCTGCTCGTGGAGCACGCGGTTGTGCTTGAAGTTGTGGAGCAGGGCCGTGGGTGTCGAGTCCGGGCTGGTGGTGAGGAAGACGGCTGTGCCCGGCACCCGGACCGGCCTTCCCGGCTCCAGGCTGCGGATGAGCTCCGCCAGCGGCAGCGCACTCTCCTCGAGGGCTTCGGCGACGAGCTTTTTCCCCTGCTTCCAGGTGTTCATCAACAGGTACACGATGCCGGCCACCAACAGCGGGAACCAGCCGCCGTGGGGAATCTTCACCAGGTTGGCGCCGAAGAAGGCGAGGTCCAGCACCAGGAACGAGCTCATGGTGAGGCCCGCCCGCGCCAAGCTCCAACCCCACTTCTCGCGCGCCACCACGTAGGCGAGGAGTGTCGTGATCACCATCGTGGTGGTCACCGCCATGCCGTAGGCCGCTGCCAGCCGGCTCGACTCGTGGAAGCCGAGCACCAGTCCGATGGTCGCCACCATCAGCACCCAGTTGACGTTCGGAATGTAGATCTGACCGGCCTCTTCCTCCGAGGTGTGGACGATCTCCACGCGCGGGTAGTAACCGAGTTGCACGGCCTGGAGGGTGAGGGAGAAGGCCCCCGAGATGACCGCCTGCGAGGCGATCACCGTGGCCACCGTCGAGAGCACGACCAGTGGATAGAGCGCCCACGGAGGAGCGAGATTGTAGAACGGGTGCTCCAGGCCCTTGGGGTTCGCCAGGATCAGCGCGGACTGGCCGAAGTAGTTGAGCAGCAGCGCCGGCAGCGCCAAGGCGAACCAGGCGAAGCGAATGGGCCGGAGGCCGAAGTGGCCCATGTCCGCATAAAGGGCCTCGCCGCCCGTCGCCACCAGGAAGACCGCCCCCAGTACCAGGAATCCGCGCAGGCCATCGTGAAGGAAGAGCCGTATCGCGTGCACCGGGTTGATGGCGGCGAGGACTCTCGGCTCGCGGACGATCCAGCGAAGGCCCAGCACTCCGAGGGTGACGAACCACAGCACCATCACCGGTCCAAACAAGGCGCCGATCTTCCCCGTCCCCCGCCGCTGAAGGAGGAAGAGACCGATGAGGATGGCGATGGTGATCGGTTGGACGTAGGGATGGAAAAACGACGTCGCGACTTCGAGCCCCTCGACGGCCGAGAGCACCGAGATGGCGGGCGTGATCATGCCGTCGCCGTAGAGCAGAGCGGCGCCGAAGAGGCCGAGGGCGATCAGCACCCAGCGGCTGGTGGCCCGCGTACGGATGAGCGACATCAGGGCGAGGATTCCGCCCTCGCCCCGGTTGTCGGCCCGCATGACGAAGACCAGGTACTTGATCGAGATGACGATGATCAGCGACCAGAAGATCAGCGACATCACGCCCAGCACGTTGAGCGCCGTCGGCTTCACGGAGTGGGAGCCGAAAAAGCACTCGCGAAGCGCGTAGAGAGGGCTCGTGCCGATGTCGCCGTAGACGACGCCGAGCGCCCCCACGGCGAGCCCGAGGAGGCGGCGAGGGCTTATTGGTGCTTTCTCAGAGTCTCCCTTCAGCACATTTCACCCTCTCCACCCCTCTTTCAGCAGGAATCCTGCCTGGGATCCGGCTCAGACGCCTGCCATGGCCTCAATGTTGATCGAGGTCTCCGCGAGCTTGGTCAGCGACTTGTCCGCATCCCCCTCCTCGTTGAGCGTCTGCTGGAGGAGCTTGGCGGCGTCGCTCTCCCCGAGCAACTGAGCCCAGGTCCGCACCGTGCCGTAACCCGCCATCTCGTAGTGCTCGACCCGCTGGGCGGCCGATATGAGGGCGGCGTCCATGACGTCGTCGTCCATGTCCTCGGCCATCACTTCCTTACCCTCCTCGAGCAGGCCCTCCATCGCCTTGCACTTCTTACCCCGGGCCGGCTTGCCGAGTCCCTCGAAGATGCGTTCCAACCGCTCCACGTGGCCCTCGGTGACTTTCAAATGATCCTGGAAGGCGCTCTTCAATTGCGGGTGCGTCGCCTTCTTCACCATCTTTGGCAGGGCCTGAAGAATCTGCTTCTCGGCGCTGTACAGGTCCTTCAGTTCGTCCACGTAGAGCTTTTTAAGCGAGTCAATTTCCATGGGTGCGCTCCTTTTTCCAACAACAGGCTCCATTGCCCTGCGATGGCTAGAGCAAAAGGGATGCCATGGACCCCTCAACGGCTCGGACGGCGGTCGGACGAGGTCAGTATAAAGGAGGTCAATCTAGTCGACGACCAGGAAACGAGATCCTAGGACGGCAAAGAGGACCGCGAAGCCCACGAGCACCGCCGCGGGAAGCAGGACCGCCTCGGCTCCATGCCCGAAGGAGATCAGGGAATGGAAGCCGTCCATGGCCCAAGGCGTGGGCAGGACGTGCGAGGCGCGCCAGAGCCAGCGCGGCATCACCTCGCTCGGCCACCAGCAGCCGCCCAGGGCGGCGAGGATCATACTCGAGATCCAGCCGACCGCCGAGGCCTGCTCGGGGGTCGAGAGGACTGCCCCCAGCAGAGTCGAAAGCGCTGCCACCGCCAGCAGGTACGAGCCGAGAAGGAGGGCCAGGCCGCCCGGCGACGAGCCCCAGGACACGTGAAAGAGAAAGCGCCCGGCGATCAGCAGCAGCACGGCCTGGGCCGCGGCGATGAGCAGCCGCCCGGCGAGTTTGCCGAGATACACCGTGCCGCGCGAGAGGGGCAGCATCGCCTGCCGGCGGATCATCCCCTGCCGTTTTTCCAGGGTAAGAAATACTGCGCCGTAAATCAGCGTCATCATCAGCACGGTCATCGTGAGCGTTCCAGGAACGCTCTGGGCGAAACCCTGCGGCACCGCATGGCCGCCGCCCGCCGTCGAGACCGCGACGCTCACCAGCGCTGGACGCGCGGCCAGGGCCGCGAAGGTCTGCGGCTGCACTTGCGAGCCGGCCTCGGCGAGGCGGCCGACGATGCGGACGATCGCCCGTATGATGTAGGCCTCCGCCGCGAGGCTGAACTCCTGGCTCGCTCCGCTCCCCTTCTCCAGCCGCAGGATCTGTTGGTGCCCGGCCAGCACATTCGCCGTAAACCCTTGCGGAATCGTCAGAGTACGGGGGAAATCATCCTTCCCGGCAGGACTGCCGGGTTTCAGCACGGTCGTCTCGATCCGTTCGCCGGCGAGCTCTTTCACCAGCGCCTGTGCCAGCCAGCCGCCGTCCCGGTCCAGGATCGCCAGGCTCGCCTTCTGCGGTGCCCCGCTACTGTTCACCGCGCCGAAAATCCACATGAATGCGAGCGGCAGCAGGAACATCCAGACGAGCGCGGCGCGGTCGCGGACCGCAAGCCGGAGGTCGTTGGCGCCGAGAATGGCGATCTGGCGCCAGCGGCTCATGAAATATCCCCTTGTAGGAGCCGGCGCCGCCACAACGGCGTCGAGACCGCGAGCAGCAGGAGGCCCGCTCCACCCAGGATGGCAATGTTGGGGAGCACCGCCTGGAACCCTTGGCCTTCCGAGATCAGCTTCTGAAACCCCGTGTTGGCCCAATACATCAGCGAGCCGGGAGAAACCGCGCGCAACGCCGCGGGCAAGCTGTTGAGCGGCAGGAAGGCGCCGCCCGCGAAAGCCATCACCAGCGAGGCCAGGTTCGCCAGGGTGGCTCCCTGCTTCTCGCTCCGCACCAGGCTGAAGATGAAGGAGGAGAAGCCGGTGGTCGCAATCACCAAGGAGAGAGACAGCAAAAGGAAGCCCACGAGGTTGATGCCATGCGGCGCCACGACCGCGCCGACCGCGGTCAGAACGATCAGCGAGATCGCCGCGACGGCCGCCGTCGCCAGGGTCTTGCCGGCCAGCAACCGCCCCACCGTCACCGGTCCTGCGAGCTGCCGCCGAAGGGTCTTGAGCCTCGCCTCCACCAGCAGGTCGCGCATCGTCTGGTCCGAAAGATTGAACAGCGAGTAGATCGAGATTCCCGGCAGGATGATGAGAAAGATCGAAATGGCAGGAGAGGTCCCGGCCGGCGGCTTGGGCGTTCCCGGCTTCGATGGCTCAGGCAGGGACGCGGACTTCAGAGTGATCACCGGTGGGAACACGTAGGGCCGGGCCCGCGTCACCACCTGGCTGGTGAGGACGGCGATCTCGGCGACTCGCGCATCCGACGGATCTCCTGGGGGAGTTTTCTGAATCTGGTCGAGCGGCCCGCGCAGCAGGCGGGAGGCGGACGAGAGACCCTCGGCGAGCACCGTGGTGATCTGCTCGGCGACGTCAGGCAGGATCGACTGGGCCGGGCTCTTCACCAGCTCGAGCTTCGCCGGCCGTCCCGCAAAGACATCGTTCGACAGCCCGGCCGGCAGGCGAAGGAGGGCCGTCGCGCCCTCGCGCTCGATGGCCGCAGCGGCTTTGGCGCCGCCCGCGACATCCTCCACTTTTTTCGTTTCGAAATACTTCTGTGCATCTCCCTGCTGGAAGGCCGAGGACACCAACTGGCTGACGAGGCCGCCGTCGCGGTCGTCGATCAGCAGGCGGACCTTGGGTACCTGGTCTCCGCGGCCGCCGAAAGTGAGGGCCAGGAGCCCGGCGAAGATGAGGGGAAAGGCGAGAAGCAGAAGCGTCGACAGCGGCGCACGGACGCGACGCCGCAGGTCCTTGCCCACCATGGCCAGGAGGACTCGCATCAGTCGCGCAGCTCCCTTCCGGTCAGCTTGAGGAACAGGGCGTTGAGGCTCGGCGGCTCGATGGCGACACGATCGATCGCAAGGTTTTTACCGTAGATCGCTCCGAGCAGCCCGGCCGCCCCTCTTCCTCCAGCCGTGAAGGCGATCCGCCCGGCCTCGGCCGAGATCACCCGCACCTCCGGTAGATCGGCCAGGGCGGTCCGCGCCACGTCCTCGGGAAAGCGGCCCCAGAGCGTGACGACCTCCTCCTCGCCGAGCTTGGCTTTGAGCTCCGCGAGCGTCCCTTCGGCGAGGAGCCGGCCGTGATCGACGATGCCGATGCGGTCGCACAGGCGCTCGGCTTCCTCCAGGTAATGCGAGGTATAGATGACCGCCGTGCCGGAGTCCGCCACGGCCCGCACGACTTCGAGGATGCTGGCGCGCGCCTGCGGATCGATGCCCACCGTCACCTCGTCGAGCAGCAGGGCGCGCGGCGAATGAACCAGACCGAGGGCGAGGTTGAGGCGCCTTTTCATGCCGCCTGAAAAGGTTTTGACGGCATCGCGCGCCCGGCCGCTGAGCTCCACCCGGGCCAGCGCCTGCTCCACCGCCTGCCCGAGCGCCTTTCCCGAAAGACCGTAGAGGCTGCCCCAGAAACGGATGTTCTCCGTCGCCGAAAGCTCCTCGTAGACGGCGACCTCCTGGGGCACGATTCCGAGCCGCCGCTTACAGCCGATCGGATCGCTCGCGAGATCGACGCCCTCGAAGGTGATGCGGCCCGAATCCGGGGCCAGCAGGCCGCTGAGCATCGAGAGGGTCGTCGTCTTGCCGGCTCCGTTCGGCCCCAGGAGCCCGTAGATCTCTCCGCCGTCCACGTGGAAGGAGAGACCGTCGACGGCGGTCTTGTCGCCGAACTTTTTGGTCAGGGTTTCGACGCGGATCAAGAGCTTGTCCTTTCCACTTGGCACATCGCGGCATTACCTACGCCGCAGCGCGGAAAAGGTTGCAGCCGCCGCTCTTCCTCGGAGGGTCAGTCGAGCGAAACCGGACCGCGGGGAGTTTCGAGGCGCGCCGTGAGGCCGGTTTGGGTGCTCTGCCGGACCACGGCGGCGATTCCCAGGCGGGCGAGCTCCGCGGTGAGCGCCTCCGGCTTGGGGTGCCGGAACGTCAGGGCGATCAGGCGCGCGCCCGCAGGGGCATCCGCCGACGGATGGGGAGTCGTGCCCCAGTCGATGAAGAAGGGAATCAATTCACCCAGCTCGCTCTGCACGCCGACGGTCCGCCAGGCGAGCTCTCGCCCGTCCAGGCGTTTCCGCGCGCCGGGCGTGGCGGGGCTGTGGGCGACCTTCTCCGCGTCGAGCCGCGAGAGAGTGGCTTCGAGATCGGTGCTCGCCGCAGCCCAGGTGACCAGCCGCGGCGCCGTGAGCTTCCTCAAGCCGGCGACCATCGGGTTGTCCACCCCGGCCTGCGCCGGATCAGGAGCGATGATCTCCAGATAGTGGCGGCCGCCGAGCGCTACGAGGGCGTTCCTCGTGCCGCGGCCGGGATGACTGCCGCCGGCGGCGGGCCGCACTCCCGTCTTCTCCTCGAACCACTTCATCCCGGCGTCCAGATCCGGCACGCCGAGCAGCAGATGATCGACCGCCTCGACGGCCGGAACCGGCGAAGCCGGCTTGGGCTTGGGGAGATCCGCGCCGAAGCTCGCGGCGGCGGCGAAGAGCGAACCCAGGGCGACGAGATGCGGGAGATGAGAGAAAGAAATCATCGGCGATCCTCCAAAGGCAAGCGAAGCGGCGACTCTATCCCATCCGCCAAGAATTCCCCGTCGCGGCCCTCCCATTCGGCGAGGAAGCGGGCGAGGAACTCTTCGAGAAAAGCATGGCGTCCCTGGGCAACCCGGCGGCCCGTTTCGGTGTTCATCCGCTGGCTGAGGAGCAGCAGCTTCTCGTAAAAGTGGTTGATGGCGGTCGCCTGGCTGGCGTAGTAGCTCTCGACACTGGCGTGGAATTCGGGGCGATGCTCGGGATCATGGAGCACCTGCCCCTTGTGGCCGCCGTAGGCGAAGGTCCGAGCGATGCCGACGGCGCCGATGGCGTCCAGCCGGTCGGCGTCCTGCACCACCATGCCCTCGCAAGTGCGCATTGGCGTGGGGATGCCGGCCCCTTTGAACGACAGGTCCGCGATGATCTCGCAGACGTGAGCGACGGTCTCCTCATCGACTCCCTGCGCCACGAGCCACTCGCGGGCCACCTTGGGACCGAGGGTGACGTCGCCGCCGTTGAGCTTGCGGTCGGAAAGGTCGTGAAGGAGAGCCGCCAGCTCGACGACGAAGCGGTCCGCCGGCTCCCCCTCCGCGATGGCCAAGGCACTCTTCCACACCCGGTAGACGTGCCACCAGTCATGCCCGGAAGGCTCCCCTTCGAGAGCCCGGCGGACATGCTCGGCAGTGTGGCGAACCACCTCGTCGCGATCGATGCTCATGCAGGGAGTCTGACAGATTTTCGAGGGCGCCTGCCAGGGACACCTTCGCCCTCTTCTCCCGAGGGTCTTATCTACCCGTAGGTCGGCTTCTGAGGCCAATCGGGGGGCGAGTCCTCGAAGCTCTCCTGCCGCCCGTAGGGCGTCGTGTCGAGGAGGCGATAGGAGTCCGAGAGCGACTCGCCTCCGCGCGCGTAGGTCGAGTACGTGTGGAAGACATCGTCGTCGAGCCGGAAAAAGACGCTCAAGCCGTGCGCCTCGCCCTCCATCTTGACGGCATGGCCTGTTGCCGCTTCCGTCTCGGCCTTGTTCCGGTAGTTGTACTCGCGGGCCGGGTCCTTCGGGTCGAGCGTCACGTGGTAGTCGTAGTTGAAGTCGCTGCCGAACGAGGAGAACCAGTCGATGTCCCATCCCCTTTCCGCTTTGTACGCCTCCAGCTTGGCCAGCGGCGCCCGCGACACCACGACGAGCCTCGTGTCGCGCGCCTCGAGGAGCGACAGGTCGCCCAGGGAGTCGACCCAACCCGTGCAGCCTGGGCACCCCTTGTCCCAAGCGGGATCGAACATGAAGTGATAGACAATGAGCTGGCTGCGTCCCTGGAAGAGATCCTGGAGGCTCGTTTTGCCCTTCGGGCCGTCGAAGACGTAGTCCTTCTCGACCTTCACCATCGGAAGGCGTCGCCGCTCGGCGTTCACGCGGTCATGATGCTTGGTGAGCTCCTTTTCCTGCGTCAGAAGCTTCTTCCGTTCGGCAACCCACTGGTCCTGCGAAACGATCGGCGGATGTGGGATGGTGCTGGTTGTCGTCATCTGGAGACCTCCTTTGAGCCGTTCACTGCCGGTATATGCCGATGGACCTCCGGCAAGGAATCATATAGTTGCATGCTCGATGCCAGACCCTACGTCATTTTCCGGCTCTCGAACCAGGATCCCGTCGTGAAAATCTTCTACGTCTTCTTCGTGAAATGCCCCTACATATACCTCCGCAACGAACTTCGCTACAAATCCAAGGGCCGGCGAGCGAGCCGGGAGGTCAAGGAGCTCCTGCGGCAGCGGGGCTTCTCCTACCGGTCCGTCGAGATCTGGATGGGCTTGACCGAACCGCCGGGGCTCTGCTGCCCGATCTTCTTCAGAGACGATGCCGAGCTCGCACGCTTCCAGACGGCGGGACATCTGTCTGCCGTGACGGAGCTTTTCCGTTCCGCCCTGGCCAGGACCGGCTATCCGCCCGCCGCAGCCGCCGTCGTCGACGTTTCCGCACACTCCGACGAGACCGTCAAGCACAGCGGCGGCTACTATCGGTATTTCAACTAAGGCCGGCAAGGGACGAAGCCGCAATAAGCATGAAGGCATGCTATACTTTTTTCTTTCCTGCAGGCCTCCACTAAACCTCCTTCTCGCGCTGGTGTCTTTCTCCACAAGCACTTGGCCGTCTCACCGGCCGTCCATCCTCTGACACTTCCGTCCTGGCTCCTCCTATCAGGGTCCCGGGGAGGCTGGGGGTGCGGCACAGAGCCCGGTGCGCCATTGTGAGGAGGCGCCGCCTTGAAGTACGAAGACTTCGAGATGCAAGTCGGGCCACGGTCAGGAACTGGCGTCCTCGTCCGAGTTCTGCGTTCGCCAGCGGGGGAGGCGGAGGCCGTTCTGGAGATTCCGGAAGGAGACGTAAGGCCGTCCCCAAGGAGCGCTCGGGATCTCTCAGCTTCTCCGCTCCTCAAGAAATCATCCAGTGCCGAAGTAGGAGAGAAGCTCTTCCGTGCCGTTTTCCGCGGAGAGATCGGCGACCTCTTTCTCCAGAGCCTGAGCCGGGTCAGTGCCGATGGCCAGGGTTTGCGTATCCGCCTTCGAATCAATCCGAGGGATCGGAGTCTCGTCGGTCTCCAGCGGATCCCTTGGGAGCTCCTTTACCGATCCGAGACGGAGGACTTCCTGGCTCTCAGCCGGCGGACACCGATCGTCCGTGCTCTGGATGTCCAGAGATCCTCCGTGCCGCCAGAGGTGGAACCACCTTTACGGATTCTAATCGTCACCGCGCAGCAGCCGGCTCATGGCCATCTCGATCTGGCGAGTGAATTGGTGAGCCTGAGCACAGCTTTGCGATCGAACCCCTCTATCGAAATCCAAGTGTTAGAGCAAGCCGATTCTGGGGCTCTCCGCAGGGCGCTGGTTCAGAAGGCTTTTCACGTCCTGCACTACATGGGCCATGGTGCGTTCGAGGCTGTCACAGGCGAGGGTGCCGTGCTCTTCTCGAGGGTCGATGGCATGGTCGAGGCGGTATCCGGCCGCCATTTGTCGACCAAGATCAAGGACTTCGCCTCCTTGCGGCTTGTCGTCCTAAATGCGTGCAGCACAGCTCTCACCGACGCCGAGGGAACCGCCAACCCTTTTGGTGGAGTCGCGACGGCGCTGGTTCTTGGCGGGGTGCCTGCGGTCGTGGCGATGCAGGCGCCTATCGCCGACCATTATGCAGTCGCCTTCAGCACTGCATTTTACAACCATCTGTCCAGGGGCATGCCCCTGGAGGAAGCAGTCACCGAGGGTCGCCAAGCAATCCACTCCCTGAGCCCAGAGAGCGCGGACTGGGCCATCCCGATCTTGTTCCAGCGCAACACCTCGGAAATGCTGCTACCACTTTTCGCAGACCATGCCATTCTACCCTCGCGGGTCTCCAGGGGGCTTCGACTTAGGATTTTTGCCGGCGCGTCGGCGCTGCTTCTGATTGCCGCCTTGGCGAAGCTCCCACAGCTTGTTGGAGGGAGGGCTTTCTTGCCCATCTCCCAATCCACGGCCGCACCGACGCCCGCTGCCGTAAGTATCGAGCAAAACCGAGAGAACCATCGGAGTGAGTTTCGGAGGGAATCTGCATCCGGTCTATCTTCCCAGCTTCCCAGAGACGAGGTGGTGTCGCAGACACCAAAGTCCATTGCCACAGGCGGTCTGCGCATCGAGGTTTCCGGCGCGCCCCTGGCAGGGCTCGCCAATGCCGTTCGACGCGCCGCCGGGACAATCGCCGCTACCGGCTGGACGCTGCGGTTGAACGTCAGTACGCCCCAAACCGAGCCCTACAACGAATCGGGCCTAGCCTGGATCTCCTGTTCGCTTACCACGGCAGCCAGCGTGGAGGGGCACGGTGCATCGGCCGATCTCGGAACGATATCCGCCGTCCGCTCCAAGGCCAACGGGGGAGCGGCTTGCGACGCCGCGTCCGAAGAGTTGGCTGGGGAGGTCGCACGCAAGCTCCAATTTTATCTAAAGGAGAAATCGAAATGATTGTCCGTCGTCGAACACTTTCCCACATCTGCTGCGCCGCCTTGGTTTTCTTCGTCGCCGTAGCGGCCCACGCGGAGCCCAGCTTTTCCGTTAACGGGCGCTACACAGCCCAGCGCAAGCCGCGGATCACCGTCTACGACTTTCAGGACACCAACTCCGAAGCCCAGAGCATGCGCTACGGCTCCTCGGTCCAAGCCATGCTCGTCACCTTCCTTAAACGCAAGAGCCAGTTCGTCGTAGTCGAGCGCCAAAAGCTGGGCGATGTGCTCGCGGAGTGGCAGCGCAATCAGAGGGGCATGACTAATCTCCAGACGGCGGATCCCAACGCCCGGGAGCTGCTCGAGAAATTGGATGCAATCGTCCTTGGCAATGTCACCCTTCTGCCGGAGATGGTCGAGGCCAAAACGGTGGAAAAGAAGGATGACGGCAAGCCCGGCGCGGAAGGGCGGCCCACTCGGCGTATCAGTGGACCACGGATCGAAATCGACGCCAAGCTCCTGTCACGAGCGGATGGCCGGATCATCGCCGCCGCCCAACGCAGCGGCCCCGTAGGCTGTCTGCGCTCGATCGTCGAACGCCTGGGCATCGCGCTGGAGCAGGAGTTCCTACGACCCTACTATGGCAGGCTGAAGTTCAACCTGAGCGATCCGGAGAACGTTCAGATCTTCCTCACTCCCATCCTCCTCGATTCCGCACTCGACGAAGAAAAGCCACCGGTCGAACGCAGCACGACGGTGAACATCGGTAGCGACAAAGATCTAATCGAACCCTGGACGACCGACCCAACCAGCTACAGCATAGAGAACCTGTTGAGCGGCTGGTATTCGATGCGGCTGGAGAGGCCGGGTTACGAAGGGCTCAAGACGGAGAGCCCGCACTGGGAAGCCCGGGACGTAGAAGGCGAGACCAAGGTCTTCGACCGCGAGAGCGGTGGTCCTCTCGCAGGGGCGGATCCCAAACAGAAGCGTTTCGTGGTGCACGTCGATCCGCTGGCGGCCGAAACGGTCGATGGCGATTCGATGGATCTTCATTTCCGAAAAAAGGGTGGCTCTCTGGCACCCCGCATCAAGCGCCAATACCTGGACGAAGACTTCGACCAGAAGCCCAAGCGAGTCGTACTCATCGGACGTAAGGGGCTCGAGATCAATCAGATCAGTCGCCCCAGCGAGTTTGCCGAGGACGAGAGCTGCGATCTTTTCGACGAGCAGCCGCCACGGCGTGCGGACTACGGCCCGACCTACGTGGCGACGGGCCAGACGTTCGATTTCTCTACATACAAAGGTGGAGATCTCATCGTCGAGGACTACAAAGGCGGCGTGCTGCCCGCCGGGGACTACAGTATGACACTTTGGGAGCCCCGATATCAGCTTCACACTGGCGATGTCACGGTGCGGGACCACGACCAGGACAAGGCTACCCACAGTAGCCTGTTGCGCGAAACCCTCGGGCTCACGCTTGGGACAACGGGTCCGCGGCCCGCCAGTAAGGTAATTCTGGAGGGTAAGGATACGAAGCATCGGATCGAGCTCCCTCTCGATTTCTCCGATTTGCGGGAGCAGAGCAATCTGCCGGTGGACATCTACACGGCGTCGACGACATCTCCGGGGCTCGGCGCCTGGCGTCGCAGTGTCGAGCTCGTACCAAAAGTCGCCGCGCCGCCGATCTATGATCCCCAGAGCAAGGACAGCCCTCCCCTCAAAAGCTCGGCGCAGGGAAAAGAGGACGGAGCCAGGCCTCCCACCCTCCATGTGAAAACCCGATTCGGCCTGGGAGGGCGTCTCAGCGCCCTCAGCGTTACGCCCGATCCCGCTATGGCCGATCTCTTCATCGACCGGGACATTACCCGCATTCTGGATGTCCTTCTGGAGCGCAAGGAGGACCCGGAGGAGAAGGATGGCTTCTGGCGGGAGGTCGGCGTGGCGGTCATCCAGGGAGTCGCCGAGGGTGTGACGACAGGGGTGATTGGGGGGCCCGATGCGATTCGACTGTCGGGACCGCCGCCCACTGCGCCACCCGCCAGTCAGACGCGAACCTCGGCACCCGCGACAGCGGCGACCGAGCCCCGCCCCAAGCCGAAGCCTGGACCCGAGCCGCTTCCTCGCGATCCCGATGTGCTGAGATTCCTGCTAGCGAGCCATCTACGCGATATCGACCTGCTGGTCCTCGATGACAGGGACATGGCGAGCCTCCTCAAGCGCACCGACACGGCTGCCATCGTCAAGAGCTATATAGAGTCCGGCGGCTCCCTCTTCGCGTTCACTGCAGAAACCGGCGACTACTCCCAGATCGTGGGAGCACCCTTCACCATTGAGTCGAAGGGACGGGAGAGCAACCGTTTTGAGATCGCCTCCGGCGAAGTCTCGGGTCTTGCGCTTCAGCTTGACAAACGCAAGGTGAAGGTGAAGTCCGATCGCATCGTCCCGGAGGTCAAGGGGCTCGGTAAGCCGGGAACTTGGCGCGTGCTTGCCTTTACTAGTGGCCGGAAGGACCCGCGAATCGTGGAGCGCGGTGGTCGGGATCAAGGGGGATATGTGGCCCTCTGGTGCGAGCGTCCCGATGTCTTCCGCGGCCGGCGCGGCGGGACTGTGCTGGAGGTCGAAGGCGTGAGGGCCAAGACAGAGAAGTACGTCTTCGATTGGGCTCGAGTCATGATGTTCCGCCGGTACGACAGCAACCAGCAGCGAGCGGTGGTGAGCCCGACACCCTAACGGAAGGAGAAAATAAGTCTGGCGTCCTAGACGCCAGACTTCGCTTCCGGCTCAGGTGGAGCGCTTTAACCAGTCGCGATTGCCGAGCCGGCGAAGGCGGCGGCCTCCCTCCGTGTCCTTGTTGTCTTTGAAGTCCTTTTGTGTTCTTGGTTCCCGCGCCGGCATGCAACTGCGCCAGCCCCTCCCCGCGATACAATCCCCGCCCAACGAGGAGGGGACACGATGAAGATCTGGCTCAACGGCCTTGCTGTGCTCCTGTCCGCGGCGAGTCTCGCGGCCCAGCCGGGACCCTACGATCTGGTGATCCGCAACGGCCGGATCGTGGATGGCACGGGCTCGCCCTGGTATGCGGGTGACGTGGCGATTCGCGGCGGCCGCATCGCCGCCATCGGGCATCTCGACGCCACGGTGCCGGCGAAGAGGACGATCGACGCCGCGGGCAAGGTGGTGGCTCCCGGGTTCATCGACATGTTGGGCCAGTCCGAGCTGACGATCCTCGTCGAGCCGCGCCTACCGTCGAAGATCTACCAGGGGATCACCACCGAGATCACCGGCGAGGGCGGCTCCGCCGCGCCGCAGTCGGCCGCGCTGGTCAAGGCGGACCAGGTCGGCTACGACTACCTCCATCTCAACTCGGACTGGCGGACCTACGGCGAGTACTTCGCCCGCCTGGAAAAGCAGGGAATCGGCATCAACGTCGCGGACTACGTGGGCGCCACACAGGTGCGGCGGATGGTCCTGGGCGACGACGACAAGCAGCCCACGCCGGCCCAACTCGACCAGATGCGCGCCCTGGTGCGCGAGGCCATGGAGCAGGGCGCCGTCGGCGTCTCGACCTCCCTTCAATATCCGCCCGCTCCCTACGCCAAGACCGAGGAGCTGATCGCCCTCGCCGCCGAGGCCGCGCGCTACGGCGGCATCTACGCCACCCACATGCGCAGCGAGGGGGACGCCGTCATTCCGGCCCTCGACGAGGCCATCCGCATCGGCCGCGAGGCCCACATTCCGGTTGAAATCTGGCATCTCAAGGTTGCAGGCAGGACGAACTGGGGCCGCATGCCCGAGGTGGTCGCCAAAATCGAAGCGGCCCGCCGCGCGGGCGTGGACATTGCGGCGGACACCTACGCCTACCCCGCCTGGTACAACGGCCTCGCCGCCTTCGTGCCTCCGTGGGCCCACGACGGCGGCACCACGAAGCTCATCGAACGGCTGCGCGATCCGGCGATGCGGACGCGCATTCGCAAGGATATGGAGACCCCGTCCTCGGCGTGGGACAACGAATGGCACGAGATTCCCGGTCCCGAGGCGATCCTCCTCTGCTCGCTGCACGCTCCGGCGCTCAAGCCCCTGCTCGGCAAGACCCTCGCCGAGGTCGCGAAGCTCCAGGGCAAGGACCCGATCGACGAGCTGTTCGACATCCTCATTCAGGATGAAGCATCCACAGGAGTCGCCGTCTTCGCCATGTCCGAGCCGGACGTGGCGCTGGCCCTGGTGCAGCCCTGGGTATCGATCAACAACGATTCCGAGGGTACCTCGACCACCGGCCTGCTGGGCGAGCAGCATCCGCATCCGCGGGCCTACGGCACCTTTCCACGTATTCTGCGCAAATACGTGAGGGAGGAGAAGAAGCTCAGCCTGGAAGAAGCGATCCGCAAGTTCTCCGCGCTCCCCGCCGCCCGCCTGCGCCTCGCCGACCGCGGCGTCCTCAAAGCCGGCCTGTGGGCCGACATCGTGGTCTTCGATCCGGAGACCGTGGCCGATGTCGCGACGTTCGAAAATCCCAATCAATTATCGCAAGGAATGGAATATGTATTGGTCAACGGCGAGCCGGTGATCGACGGCGGCAAGATGACAGGCGCCCTGCCGGGCAAAGTTTTGCGAGGGCCGGGCTGGAAAGGGCCGTCGGCGAGATGAGGGCCGCTTGGCCTTCCTCCCACTTCCTGGTAGTCTTTCGCCACTGACATGCCGTTCCTCTGCCGTCACAAGCTCCCCGGGAGCGCCCAGTTCTGCGGTACAGGCCGCCCCGCCGACGCTCCCTGCGGCGCCTTCGACTATGTCCGCGTCGAGCGGCCGGAGGATCTGCCTCCCGCCGATCCCAACTTTGTCGACGTCGCCGTGCTGGACATGAACCACGGCTGGCCGAACCTTGGGCACGACTGCCTCGTCCACGGTCTGCTCGACGCCGCCTGTGAGCTGCTGCCCATCGCCGAGGAGACGGGCCTCCGCGTTCGCGCCGTGTCTTTCGACGTGCGCCGCGCCGGGATGATCCCCGAGGCGCCGGGCGGACGTTTCTCTCTCTACCTCGGCACGGGCGGTCCTGGCCACCTCGACCCGCACGCCAACGACGGCGAGTCCACCTACAGTCAGGGCGTCCGCGAGGACCCATCGTGGCAGGCGCCGCTCTACCGGCTGTTCGATCGCATCCTCGACGACGAGAGCGCGGCGCTCCTCGCTGTCTGCCACACCTTCGGCGTGCTTTGCCACTGGTCGGGGCTCGCCCAGCCCGTCTTCCGCGGCCCGGAGAAGGGGGGCAAGAGCGCCGGCGTGCTGGAAAACGTGCTCGATCCCGAATCCGGAGATCATCCCTGGTTTCGCCGCTTCGGCGAGGAGCTTGCGGAGGACCGGCGGTTGCGCATCCTCGACAGCCGCTACTTCGACCTGATCCCGCGGCCCGGGGCCTTCCCGGCCGGCGTCATACCCATCGGCTGGGAGACGGAGGGCGTCGGCGGACCCCAGGGAGAGGCGCTGACGATGCTCGAATTCGCGCGCGACAAGGTCGGAATGCCGCGGGTCTTCGGCGTCAACCACCATCCCGAGATCGTGGACCGCGCCCGCCAGCTCCTGATCCTGGAGCAGAAGCTCGAGCGCGGCGAGGTGAGCGCGCAGTGGGTGGCGGAGCGCCGGGAAGCCATGACGCGTTCCTATCCGGACGAGGATTCGGACGCCCGGCTCCGGCTGACTTCGGATTACACGCTGACGGGACCGCTGCGCTTCCACCTCCGCCGGCAGATGCGGCTGCGGACCGAGTCGCTGGGATTCCAGGCCGGCCTGCACGAAGATCACCTGATCGATGAAGCGGTGGCCGTCGGTTGACCCGCCTCTGATGAACTTATCGTGACTCTGCAACCGCCATTCATCGCCGACCTCACCCTCGAGGCCGAGATCGCCAGGTTCCGCGAGCTCCAGCCCCGCCTTCAAGAGGTCTGGGAAGCGCTCATGATGCGCGACGAGGAGCCCCACACCTCGGTCGTCGTGCCGTCCATGACCCTCGATCAGAGCGAGCTGCGAAAGATCGACGGCGCGAGCTTCTACGAGGAGCGGCTGCTCTTTCTATTGATCCGGCTGCGCAATCCCCGGGCGCGAGTGGTCTACGTCACCTCGCAGCCGGTGCACCCGCTGATCCTGGACTATTACTTCCAGCTTCTGGCCGGGATTCCCGCGAGCCACGCCCGCTCGCGCCTGACGCTCCTCTGCGCCTACGACGCCTCGCCGCGCTCGCTCACGCAGAAGATCCTCGACCGGCCGCGTCTGATCGAACGTATCCGCGAGGGCATCCACGATCCCTCGCGCGCCTATCTCACCGTCTTCAACTCGACGCCGGCCGAGCGCCGGCTCGCCGTGCTCCTCGGCATTCCCCTCAACGGCTGCGATCCCGACCTCGCCCATCTCGGCACGAAGTCCGGCAGCCGCAAGGTGTTCCGCCAGGCCGGAGTGCCCATGCCCGAGGGTTTCGAGGATCTCCATAGCCGGGCCGAGGTCGAGGAGTCGCTCGTCGAGCTGGCGACACGGCGGCCGAAGATGCGGCGCGCCGTCGTCAAGCTCAACGACAGCTTCTCGGGTGAGGGCAACGCGATTTTTCGCTATCCGGAAGCGGGCGGCCGGGCCGCGGTGCGGGAGGCGTTGCAGCGCATCGAGCTGCCGGTCGTCAACGAGACCGTCGAAGAGTTCTTCGACAAGTTCGCCCGTATGGGCGGCATCGTCGAAGAGTTCATCGACGCCCATGAGAAGGTTTCTCCCAGCGCTCAGCTTCGCATCAGCCCGCGCGGCGACGTGGTGCCCATCTCCACCCACGACCAGATTCTGGGCGGCCCTTCCGATCAGGTTTTCCTCGGTTGCAGCTTCCCGGCGCGCAACGAGTACCGGCTGCCCATCCAGGAGCACGCGCAGCGGATCGGCGAGGTCCTCGCCACCTACGGTGTCGTCAGCCGTTTTGCCGTCGACTTTCTGCTCTGGCGCGACGAGCCGGCCCTGCCCTGGAACCTGGCGGCCCTGGAGATCAACCTGCGGATGGGCGGCACGACCCACCCCTACCTCGCCCTCCAGTTTCTCACTGGCGGCAAGCTCGACCGCGAAACGGGACTCTTCTTCTCCCACGCGGGAAATACCAAGTATTACCGGGCGACGGACAATCTTCGCTCCGAGGCCTACCGCGGCCTGCTCCCCGAGGATGTCA
Source organism: Thermoanaerobaculia bacterium (assembly GCA_035996875.1). Taxonomy (GTDB): domain Bacteria; phylum Acidobacteriota; class Thermoanaerobaculia; order Multivoradales; family UBA5704; genus DATARR01. Next base: position 35,817 of record DASYJD010000103.1, on the reverse strand, counting down.
TCGACATCCTCACCGAGAACCGCCTCCACTACAGCTTGGCGACGGACTCCGGCGTCCTCTTCCACCTCATCGGCGCCGTCTCCGAGTTCGGAAAGCTGGGTCTCACCGCCATCGGCAACAGCCGCGAGGAAGCGGACGCTCTGTATTACCAGACGCTGGAAGTGCTGGACCGTGAGACGGCGCAGGAGCGGTTGGACAGATAAGCATCCGAGTCACGGCAACCTCCCCACGAATCGCACCGCCGTCCCCACCGAAGAAGAATCAACCGAGAGCTTCCCGCCGAGTCGCACGGCGCGACGGCGCATGCTTTCCAATCCCTCGCCGGTGCCGTTCCGATGATCGGGATCGAAGCCCCGGCCGTCGTCGCGCAGCTCAACTTCCAAGTGACGCCGGTGCAGGCTCACGGTCAACCCGGCCCGGCGGCAGCCGCTGTGACGTAGGGCGTTGCACAGGGTCTCTTTGAAGAGAAGGTAGAGGTCTTGCCGATAGGTCATGGACAGGCGGGCTCCTTCAAAAGGTGAGAGGTCTCCCACTTCGAGCTGCGCGCCCGCGTGGGCAAACAGCTCCGCGTACGAATCTTTGAGGCGCAGGAAAAGCTCGTACAGCGAGTCCCTCCGCGGGTTGACCAGCCAGACGATGTCCCCCATCCCGTCCACCAGCTCGCGGGCAGTGGTGGCAACGCGGAAAAGCTCCGGCAGATCGCCGGCTTTCAAGGCGGCCACCTCGGAGAGAATGGCAATGTCCGTGAGGCCGGCTCCAACCTGATCATGGAGATCGGCGGCGATGGCGGTGCGCAGGCGCTCCATGTGCAGGAGCCGCCGCGCCCGGGCGGCGGCGTAAAGTCCCCCGGCCAAGGCCAAACCTGCCACAGCCAGGCTGAGCACGTCGGGCCGGCGCCACCAGGGTGCAATAACCTGAAGCGTGACCCCTGCGGGCTCGCTCCAGAGGCCGGCCCTGTTCATTGCACGGACTTCGAAGTGGTAGGGCTTGCCAGGCTGGAGATCGGGATAGCGCGCCAAGCAGCTCTTGGTCTCGATCCAGTCGGGATCCCACCCCTTGAGCTGATAGCTGAACCTCCTATCGCGAGCCCCGAGGTCGGTCCGCCTGAAGGAGAAGGTAAAACCATTTTGATCCTTGCTGACAGGTGCCGCAGTTCCCGGTGCGGGCGGGGGCTGCGGGTTCTGGAAAACGTGAACGCCGGTCAGCCGCGCACCCGGCTGCCGGGCCGGGCGCTCTTTCACGGGATCTCGCGGAATCCGGGCGGACTGTGCGTTCACCCGTAGATGGAAAGGCCCGTTGTCCACCGAAACCGGAGGCAGAGGCTCCCGCTGGTCCGCCTGGAGGCGCAGCCCCCCCGAATTCGGAGTGCCCAAATAAAGCTCTTCTCTCTCACCGTCATCAAGTGGGACGATGCGATATCCATGCGCCGGAGAAAGGGTCCAGGACGAGTAGGCATGCCGACTCTTGGAGACCTCATGCGTCCCTGCACGCCCCTGAAGAATCTCTTCGCCGGATTCGGAACCTGGGCCCGCATCGTCGCAGTCGTCCAACGCCGTGCCGCTTGGCTGGAACAGCAGGTAGGCTCCCGACGCGGACGGAAAGAAAGCGGCGCCGGCCAACGCCAGCGCCGCGAGCCTTCCAATCGATTTACCGAATCGCATTGCCGAGATCTTCGATGTGATCGAACGGACAGCCGAAGAACATCGGAGCGCACGTCAATGCCTGGGCCGGCTGGGCCGTGACGTTGAAGGTGCCGAAAGAGGCCAGCACGGCGAGCAGGGCAAGGCACAGCAGGCGAAGCATGGTGGACCTTTTCATCTTGATACAGCTCCTTTCGCGTAAGTGGTTACTGCTTTCCATAGCTGGAGTCTGCCGGGAAAGGAGCGCGCGAAAAAGCCGCATGATGAGACGGTTGAGAGCCTGCCAAGGAAGACCCCTGCACGATCATGCAGTCCTCCTCGGTGTGAAATCGATCATAGAAGGCCCCGGCGCAGGGCCTTGGCCACGGCTTCGGATTGCGAGTGGGCCTGGAGCTTCCGGTAGATCTTGCGGATGTGGAAACGCACCGTGTCCGTGCTGATGCCGAGGCTGAGGGCGGCGGTCTGATACGTGTTGCCGGCGGCGAGGCCACGGAGGATCTCCTGCTCGCGCACGGTGAGGCGGTCGCCGTCCTCTTCGGCGGTCTCGGGCGAGGTTTCGACCCGCAGGGTACGGACCACCTCCACCACGCGCCGGGCGATCTGGGAGCTCATGGGCGATCCCCCCTCATGAGCCTCCCGGATGGCTTCGAGGAGCCGGGCCGGCGGCGTCTTCTTCACCAGGTAACCGCAGGCCCCGGCGCAGAGAGCTTCGAGGATCCGCTCGTTGTCCTCGTGGACGGTGAGCATGAGGATGGGGAGCTTGGAGAGGATCTCCCGCACGCGGCGCGCGCCGTCGATGCCGGACATCCCGGGGAGGCCGATGTCCAGGAGGAGAACGTCCGGGTGGGCTTCGGGCAGCCGAGCGAGCATCTCCTCGCAGGTCCGCCAAGCGCCGGCGCAGCCGAATCCGGGCGTGCCGCCGATGAGCGCCGTGAGGCCCTGGCGGGTGAGGGGTTGGTCCTCGACGAGAGCGACCTGGATGGTGGCCATGCCATCCCATGGTACGAAGGAAGCGTGAGAGAGTTTCTGTCAGCCCCCCTGCCGCAGCTTGAAGCGCTGAAGCTTTCCCGTCTCCGTGCGTGGCAAGGTGTCCACGAACTCGACTTTCCGGGGGTATTTGTAAGGAGCGATGTGGAGCTTGACGTGCTCCTGGAGCTCTTTGACCGTCTCAGCGTTGGGCTCCGCTCCCGGATTCAGGATTACGAAAGCCTTGACGATCTGCCCTCGCTCTTCGTCCGGCACGCCCACTACGCCACACTCCTTCACCTTGGGATGATGGAGCAGCACGCTCTCCACTTCCGGACCGGCGATGTTGTGACCCGACGAAACGATCATGTCGTCGGTCCGCGCCTGGTACCAGAAGTAGCCGTCCGCATCCCGAAGATAGGCGTCGCCTGTGAGGTTCCAGCCGTTCTGCACGTATTGCTGTTGCCGCTCGGGATCGTTGAGATAACGGCAGCCGGTGGGGCCGCAGACGGCGAGCCGGCCGATCACGCCGGCATCCACCTCGTCGCCGTGGTCGTCCACGACCTTCGCTTCGTAGCCGGGGACGGCCTTGCCGGTGGACCCCGGCTTGATCTCGCCGTCCGACGTGCTGATGAACTGGTGCAACATCTCGGTGGAGCCGATGCCATCGATGATCTCGATGTCCGTGGCATTCCGCCAAGCTTCGAACGTCGCGGCCGGCAACGTCTCCCCCGCCGAAATGCAACGGCGCAGGCTGGTGAGATCGTAGCCTCCGGCGAGCCCTGACATGGCGCGGTACGCCGTCGGCACGGTGAAGCATACCGTCGCGCGATGATCCTGAATTCCCTGCAACAGATTCGCCGCCGAAGGTTGTTCGATCAACAGCGCCGAAGCGCCGAAGCGCAGGGGAAAGAAGAGCAGGCCGCCGACGCCATAGGCGAAAGCGAGCGACGGCGAGCCGCAGAAGATGTCGTCTGCCGTGGGCTTCAGGATATAGCGCGGAAAGCAATCGCTCACCGCCAGGACGTCGCGATGGAAATGCAGGGTGCCTTTGGCTTGGCCCGTGGTGCCCGAAGTAAAGAGAATCAACGCGACATCGTCCGCAGCCGTATCGCAAGCGGCGAAATCTGTGGGCTTGTTTTGCATCAGGGCTTCGAGCTCGCCCTCCCCGCCATCGCTCTGAAAATGGACGACGCCCGTCCCCTCTCGTGGCGAGCCATCACCTTTCGTGCGCATCGCCTGCTCGCACTCCGCGGCGATGCGAGCATCCGTGAGGGCGAGGCGGATCTGAGCTTTGTCGGCGATATAGGTCAGCTCGCGCACGCGCAGCATGGGCATGGTGCACACGACGACTCCGCCCGCTTTCGCCACCGCCAGCCAACAGGCCGCCAGCATCGGAGTGTTGGGGCCGCGTAGCAGAACCCGGTTCCCTGGAATCAGTCCCAGATCCTCGACCAGCGCGTGTGCGATGCGGTTCACCGTCGCGTGAAGCTCGCCATAACTCCAACTCCCACCGGGGAAGACGACCGCCGTCCGCTCTCCATCTCCCGCCGCAATCCGGGCGTCGAGAAGCTCGGCCACGCAATTCAGCCGTGGCGGATACGCCAGCTCCAGCACGCCGGAGAAAATCATCCGGGGCCACAGCTCCGGAGGCGGCAACGAGTCCCGGCAGAAGGTGTCGAGGTGAGCGCTGGGTCCGAGGGTGGGCGTTGACAGATCGGCCATGGAATTGGCTCCGATTATACAGAATACCCACAACTCGCCCGATCCAGAGTCGGAAGACCTGAGAGCCCGTAGTATGCTCGCGCCTCCCATGATCGAGCTTCAACAGTTCACCCCGGCCGACATCGACCGCCTCATCGGCTGGATTCCCTCGCTGGAGGCTCTCCAGTTATGGACGGCGTCCAGCTTCGACTATCCGCTGACCCGGGAGCATCTGGAAGGGCATCTGCGGCAGAGCGCCGAGCGCGGCGACCGGCTGATCTTCAAGGCCGTCGCTGCGGGCGATGACAAGGTCGTCGGTCACGTCGAGTTGGGCGCCATCGATCGCCGCAATCGGTCGCTACGCATTGGCCGGGTCCTGCTCGACCCAGCGACCCGGGGACACGGCCTTGGAGTCGGGATGATGCGTAGCGCTCTCTCCGTCGCTTTCGACACACTCCAGGTGCATCGCGTGGAGCTTGGGGTTTTCGACGTCAACCCGCGCGCCATCGCCTGTTATGAACGGGTAGGCTTTCGGCAGGAGGGCATGCGCCGCGAGTCGTATCAGGTCCGCGGCGCCCCCGGAAGCTATTGGAGCGAGATCTTCATGAGCGTCCTCTCTTCGGAGTGGAAGCAGTCCCACCCCAAAGGCGAAAGCGATTCTGAAGAGGGATAGGATGGCTGCATGGAACGGAACGCAGTCATCGTCGGAGCGGGACCGAACGGCCTGGCGGCGTCCATTGCCATGGCTCAAGCCGGTTGGTCGGTCGAGCTGTTCGAGGCCGCGGAGACGGTAGGGGGCGGCGCGCGTTCGGCGGAGCTTACGCTCCCGGGCTTCGTGCATGATGTCTGCTCGGCGATCCATCCGCTCACGGTGGGTTCTCCTTTTCTCTCCCAACTCCCGCTGGAGCGGCACGGGCTGCGGTGGATTCACCCGCCTTTCCCCCTGGCACATCCCTTCGACGACGGCACGGCGGCAGTTCTCGCGCGTGGGACGAAGGAGACCGGCGAGAGCTTCCACGAGAACGCGGACGCGCGGGCGTGGGACCGCGTCTTCCGGCCGCTCGCTGAATCCTGGGAGGGGCTCGCGCCCGACTTGCTGGGTCCTTTCCACTGGCCGCGGCACCCCTTCCAGATGGCGGGGTTCGGCCTGCGGGGATTGCGCTCCGCGTCCGGATTCACCCGCGGACGTTTCCACGGCTTCCGCGCCCGGGCGCTTTTCGCCGGCGTGGCCGCGCACTCGTTCTTACCCCTGGAGAGCATCCCGACTGCCTCTTTCGGCCTGCTGCTCGGAGTCACCGGCCACGCCGTGGGCTGGCCCCAGCCCGTGGGCGGCGCGCAACGGATCTCCGACGCTTTGGCCGGCGTTCTGCGGGAAGCCGGAGGCCGCATCGTCACCGGCCGGCTCGTGCGGTCGATCGACGAGCTTCCCAGCGCCCAGGCCTATCTCTTCGACCTCACACCAGCCCAGATGCTGCGGCTGGACGGTCTGCGCTGGCCTGACCGCTACCGCCGGCGCCTGGAGAAGTATCGCTATGGCCCGGGGGTCTTCAAGATGGACTGGGCACTCTCGGGACCGATTCCCTGGAAGGCCGAGGAGTGCCGCCAGGCTGGAACGATTCACGTCGGCGGCACGCTGGAGGAAATCGAGGCTTCGGAGCGGGCCTCCTTTGGGGGAAGGGAATGTGACCGGCCCTTCGTCCTCGTGGGCCAGGCCAGCGTCTTCGACGACAGCCGCGCGCCCGCCGGGAAGCACACGGGCTGGGCCTACTGTCACGTGCCCAATGGCTCGACGGTGGACAAGACGGAGGTCATCGAGCGGCAGATCGAGCGCTTCGCACCCGGCTTCCGGGACTTGATTCTGGCCCGGTACACACGGAATACGGCCCAGCTCGAAGCCTACAATCCCAACCTCGTGGGGGGCGACATCAACGGCGGCGCCGCCACCCTCGCGCAACTCTTCACCCGGCCGGTCTCCTTGCTCGATCCCTACGCCACACCCGACCCGCGGGTCTTCCTCTGCTCGGCAAGCACGCCACCCACCGGAGGCGTACACGGCATGTGCGGTTACCACGCGGCTAGATCGGTGCTCAAGAGGCGCCTTTAAGGCGCATGTTCTTCGAAAACCGGCGTAGGCCCTGAACCTGAGCGCTCCCTACCCCAGCAACACCCGGTTCACCGCCGCGGTAATTCCCACTCCCGCCGTATAGAGCAGAAAGAATCCCAGGTAGAACCGAGTCGAGCCGCCCGGACCGGCGAGCGCGCCGGCCGTCCTCCTCGCCACCGGCAGCAGCGCAGATGCAACCAGCGCTGCACCGAGCATCCCCCCTGCGAACCACGCCCAGCGCGAGATCCCGGTGGCGGTCACCACGCCGGCCATGTCGGACTTCAGCCAGAGTGTATTGAGGACGAGATAGGAGAAGGCTTCGGCGTAGTTGGCCAGAGCCCAGAGGAGAGTCGCGGCGAGCCACCAGGTCCGCTTCTCCCCTGCCGCCGGCCGCCACCAGGCGCCAAGAATGGGAGCGACGCCGAGTTGCACGAGATTGACCGCGATGCCGGCCAGACCGGTGAAGGCCAGGGCTTCCTTCCCTCGGCGGGCCAGACAGGCGAAATCGATCGCTCCGCCCTGGCTGCCCCAGAGAAACCAGCGGGTACCGGTGCGCCAGCCGTCCGCCTTGCAGCCCAGAAGCCAGGCCGCGACGGCATGCCCGAGCTCGTGGGGCCAGACCGCCAGGTACACCGCGGCGCCCGCCAGGACGAGCAGCGCGAGGCGTCTACCGGTCGATTTTTCGGCCATACACGATCTTCCACTCCGTGCGGCCATCCGCAGGCGGAGGCCGGAAGGCGGGCCGGCGCCCCAGAGGCTGGAACCCCAGACGCTCGAAGAAGTGCCGGGCCCGTTCATTCTCCTCGTAGACCGTGGCATGGACCCCCGGCACACCCCGGTTCAACGCTTCTTTCAAGAAGATCTCCACCAACTGCGTGCCGAGCTCGCGGCCCTGCACCGGCGGCAAAAGGTCGATGTGGAGCTCACTCGGATAATCCTTCAGGCGCGGACCGCCGCGGCTGGCCGCGATGAATCGGGGCAGGCCCGCCACGAGCCGCCAGAGGGCAGGCCGGAAGAGCAGGCCGCCGGCGAGCGCCCGGGCGACGGCCGGCGGCACCACGCGCCAGGTCTGAAGACGGGCGAAGCGGCGCAAATCGAAACACCCCGCGAGGTAGCCCTGCACGGCCCCATCCTGCTCGACAACCCAGAGAGGACCGGCACCAAAGTCGGTCCATGCCCGGGTCATCAAGTCGGTGAAGAGACGCGGATCGAGAAGAGCGGCGCCGTCGCCCTCGTAGGCCGTGGCGCGGCACACCTCGCGCACCGCCGCACGGTCTCGCGGCTCATAAGGGCGGATCTCCATCCGCGCAGTGTATCGCTGGCTGGCGCAGACTTCCCCCGCGCGTAACCATTCGCCTCGCGCAACGTATCAGAGCCCGTGATTGCAGTTTCCCACCACACCACCCAAGGAGGTTTGACCATGCTGTCCCGACGGAAGCGTTCCGCGGCAATCGCCGCGTTGTGGCTGATCGTTCTGATCCCGATGGCCGCGCTGGTCCTGAGCGCCACACCCGCCTTGGCGGCGGAGACCGGACTTGCGGGCCACTGGGAGGGCGCGATCGAGATCCCCGGCCAGAAGTTGGGAATCGACGTCGATTTCAAAGCAGGCGAGGGCGGGGCCTGGACGGGGGACATCTCGATCCCGCTCCAGAAAGCAAAAGATCTTCCGCTGATCGGTATCAAGATGGAAGGCGCCAACGTCGCGTTCGAAATTCAGGGAATCCCCGGATCGCCCACGTTTCATGGCGCCCTGAGCGGCGACAAGATTTCCGGCGACTTCGAGCAGGGCGGCGGCAAGTTCCCCTTCAGCCTGGCGCGGGCGGCGGCCCCGGCCGAGGCCGCGAAGGGCACTCTCGCCGGCTACGATGCATTCGTCGACAAGATGATCGTGGACTGGAAGGTGCCGGGCCTGGCAGTCGCCGTCGTGAAGGGCGACGAAGTGGTCTACGCAAAGGGTTTCGGCTATCGCGACCGGGACCAGAAATTACCGGTGACACCGGACACGCTGTTCGCCATCGGCTCCTCCACCAAGGCCTTCACCACCTTCACGATCGGCACCCTGGTGGACGAGGGGAAACTCGACTGGGACAAGCCGGTACGCACGTTTCTTCCCGGCTTCCAGATGTACGATCCGCAGACCACGGCGATGATCACCCCGCGCGACCTGGTGACTCATCGTTCGGGACTGCCGCGGCACGATCTCCTCTGGTACAACAACAACGTTTCCACCCGCAAGGACCTCGTCGACCGGCTCCGCTACCTGGAGCCCAACGAGCAGCTCCGCGCCAAGTGGCAGTACAACAATCTGATGTTCTTGACCGCCGGCTACCTGGTGGAAGTAGTCACCGGCAAGACTTGGGAGGACAACGTCCGCGAGCGCATCTTCCAGCCCCTGGGGATGACACACACCAACTTCTCCGTCGCCGAGTCGCAGAAAACGGCCGACTTCGCCCTCCCCTACCGGGAGGACGACGACATGGAAACGATCAAGCAAATGCCCTTCCGCAACATCGACCTCATCGGCCCCGCCGGCTCTATCAACTCGTCGGTGAACGACATGACGAAGTGGCTGAAGGTCCATCTGTCCGGCGGCAAGCTGGAAGGCCGGCAGATCATCGGCGAGGCTACGCTGGCGGACATCCACGCGCCGCAAATGGTGCTCGGAGTGCCTTCGGACCGGCCGGAGATCACGCCCGGCTCGTATGCGCTGGGTTGGCTGGTGGAGAGCTATCGCGGTCACACCCGAGTCGAACACGGCGGCAACATCGACGGCTTCTCGGCTCTGGTCACCCTCTTTCCTCAGGACGACCTCGGAATCGTGATCCTCACCAACAAGGACAGCACCGGCGTGCCCGAACGGCTCGCCCGCCACACCGCGGACCGGCTGCTGAAGCTCGAGCCCATCGATTGGAGCGGTCAGGATCTCGCCAAGCGCGGCGAAGCCAGGAAGACTGCCAAGGAAGCCAAGGCGAAGAAGGCCACGGTGCGTAAACCGGGCACCAAGCCCGCCCACAAGCTCGAAGAGTATGCCGGCGACTACGAGCACCCGGGCTATGGCCTTCTCAAGGTGGCGGTAGCCGGCGACCATCTGGAAGCGACGTACCACGACATCGTGCAACCTCTGGAGCACTGGCACTACGAGGTATGGAACGGCAAGGAGGGCGCCAAGGACCCGACGTTCGAAAACGTCAAATTCCTCTTTCAGGGGGATGTGAAAGGCAACGTCGCGGCGGTCTCCGCCCAGCTCGAGCCCCTGGTGAAGGAGATCGTCTTCACCAAGAAGTCCGACCCGCGACAGTCCGATCCCAAGTTCCTGGCCCGCTACGTGGGCGATTACGAGATGACCGGGGTCACAGGCAGGATCGAGCTGGCGGGCAGCACTCTGACGGTGAGCATCCCCGGCCAGCCGCTCTACCATCTGGTTCCCGGCTTGGCAGGAGAGTTCACTCTCAAGGAAGCAGCGGTCATCAGCGTCTTCTTTATCGAAGACTCGCAGGGCAAAGTCACCAGCTTGACCTTCAATCAGCCAGAAGGGGTGTTCACGGCGAAAAAGAAGTAGGTATCCCCTCCGCCAACGCCCAGTCGGCGCGGCCGATCTTCTCCCAGGCAAACAGTGGGACGAGATCGGCCGGCCGGCAAGGCTCGGACCGGTCGAGCAGGCCGAGAGAGTGGGCCAGGTAGCCGGTCACCGCCTCCGGACTCGCGCCCTCTTCCCGCAGCGAACGCAGGGTGAGCGCCTGATCGCGCTTCGACAGCTTCTCGCCTTGGGATCTCACGATCAGGGGCACGTGGGCATAGGCGGGCGGCGTGCCGCCCAGAACCTTGATCAATTGGATCTGCCGCGCCGTCGAAGCGAGCAGGTCCGCGCCCCGCACGACGTCGTCGATCCCCATCGCGAGATCGTCCACCACCACCGCGAGTTGGTAGGCGTACAGCCCATCGCGACGCTTGAGCACGAAGTCTCCTACCGCATGATCCACCCGCTCCGTCACCCGCCCAAAAACACGATCGGTCCACGAGACCGGCTCTTCGTCAACCCGGAAGCGGATGGCCGCGTCCGGCCGCTCCATACCGCACAGCCGCTCGAACCAATCAGGTTCGAGATTCACGGGCCGAAGCGACGCGGGATACGGCGTCTCCTCGGCGCCGTGCGGAGCGGTGGCCACGGCCTGGAGATCCTTGCGCGAGAGCCGGCATGGAAAGAGACGGCCGGCCGCCGCAAGCCGCCGGAGCGCGGCCTCGTAGAGATCGCTCCGTTCCGATTGGACGTAGGGTACATGGGGACCTCCCACGTCCGGCCCCTCATCCCAATCGAGGCCCAGCCAGGCGAGATCCTCCATCTGAGCCGCCGCGAGCCCGGGAACCACCCGCGGCCCATCGAGGTCCTCCACCCGCCAGACGAACGTACCGCCCCGGCTGCGCACGGAAAGCCAGGCCGCCAGAGCGGTGCGGGCGTTGCCGGCGTGGATCATTCCCGTGGGAGACGGGGCGTAGCGGCCGCGGGGACTCTGCGTCAAGCCATCACCGAGAGCATCCCGGCCACGGGCTCGCCCAGGGAACGGTCGCCCGCGATCTCGATCCGCGCCAGCGCTTGCTCCGCAGTCAGCCCCTTGGTCATCCGCCGCCAGGCCGTGTCCTGATCCATCATCACCCGGCAGTCCGCCTCCTTGGGGGCGCCCGCGTACAGTTGCCAGGCCGCCCCCTCGCGCACCAGCGTCCATTCGCCTCCGGCCTCGCCCCGGATCTCGAAAACCACGCGAGAGCCCTCGGCGGCTTTCACCTCGCGGTAGGCGTGAGGCAGAGCCCGCAAGAAAGTATCGAGCACCGGGTGGAGCCACCTGTAGGCGGTGAGCGGCGGCGCCCCCACCGCGTCGCGAATCTGCTGCTGGTGGTGCCAGTGCTCGGTGAGCTCGCGGGCCATGTCGAACCATAGGAGGGACGTCTCCTCCCCGGCCCAAGCCACCGAAAACATCGCCGGAGCGAACGGATCGAGCGTGGCCATCAGCTCGGCCAATTGCCGGCCCGCCAGATCGAGGAGATCGGTGAGCACCCGAGGACTAAACCGCCGGGCGACCGCCACCCACTCCGCATTCAAGCGATTGAGGAGGGCGAGGATGTCGGCGTACCCGGCAAGGGGCCGCTCGGGCGGAGGCAGCCGCGCCCCGTCCCGCTGGAACGAAAGCCGCCGGAGCGTTACATCCAGAAGATGAGCGGTCACGTCCTGGAGCGTCCAAGCCCCGGCGACCGTAGGTCGGCTCCAGTCGTCCGGGGAAAGGCCCCGAAGAAGGGCGATCAGCTCCGCGTGGAGCCTGGGAAACAGATCGGCGACGAGGATGGGCTGGACGGGTTCCATCCGGAGATCCTAACCGAGAGCACGGCGAGGCGGCGGGCCAAGAACATTCCACGATCTCCCATCTAAGCGTCTCCATCTTGCGGCCGGAAGCGGCCCAACGATCCGAAGAGAGGACGTAATACCGCAAAGAGTGCGTTCATCCAGTCATTGGACAGACATCTTGCGGCAAAATGACGGGCCATCGTTCAGAAGAGGGAGCCATCGCCACATGCTAGAGAGCAATTGGCGCAAAGACGACTCCTCTTGCAGTAAAGGGAGGGCCAACGCCGCGACGCGTGCAAACGCCTACTTTTTATCCAGAAGGTCGAGCAGCTTCAGTCCCTCTTCTCGGGAGCCACGGGCCGCGCGTGCCCGGAAGTGCGTCTCGGCGTCGAACTCGGTCAAGGCAATGGTCGAGAGCTCGTCGACCAGCTTGTTCATGCTGATCTGGCGCCTCTCGGCTAGTTGCCGGAGGCGCTCATGTTTCTCGTCGGATAGACGGATGGTTAAGGTCGCCATCTAGATCTCCCTTGCAAGGTCTTCAGGAGGAAGGATCCGCAGGCCAGGAAAGTGGAGCTCAGCACTCCGGAAATCCCGGATGTTCTTCGTTACGATGATTGAGCCGCCGCCGGCAACGGCGAGCTCGATCAGGTGGTTGTCGGCCTCGTCTCTGAGGTTGGGACGCCAACCAAAATAGATGGTCGTCCAGCGGCAGACACTCAGGAAGGCATCAAAGAGAGCGTCCCTCTGGCCGGCGTCGAGACGACATTTTTTGAACAGAGCGTCCCGTGACAGCAGCGACTCGTATTCCGTGAACAGGGCGGTCCCCATCAAGGAGAACAACCGACCTTCCAGGCATGCTCGGAGGACCGAGCGACTTGCTCCCGCCGGACCCAAGAGGGCAGCCACGAAGACATTGGTATCCAGAACGATCACCATCGCGAGGTATGATAGCATAGGTGCTGTCAGTTGAACCCGGTCTGGCCAAGCTCCGAACCATTCGGAGCGAGGTCTGGATCATCGGGACCAAGGTTCGGACGACTTGGAACGGGGTACAGATCATCGGGACCTGATACGCTTGCACCCTCGACGAACTGCGCGCGGGCCGCGGGAGAACGACCATGTTGAAGCGACTGTACGTGGACAACTACAGATGCCTTGTAAACTTCCAGCTCGAGCTTCAGGAACTGACGCTTCTCGTCGGGCCGAACGGCTCCGGTAAATCGTCCGTGCTCGCCGTGTTGTTCGCTTTGCGTCAGTTGCTGAGCGGCGTAGCGAAGGTTACAGATCCAGAGCTCTTTCCTACCCGCTCGCTGACACGGTGGCAGGATCGCAAGCTTCAGGTTTTCGAAGTGATGGTGAAATTGGACGACGAGGCCCATCTGACATACCGGCTCGAAGTCGAGCACGAAAAAGAAAGCCGACGGGCACGGATCGTCCTGGAGTCGCTGAAGGCCGAGCAGAAGCCTCTCTTTGAGTTTCAAAGAGGCGAGGTCCAACTGTATCGAGACAATCATTCCCTCGGTGCGCAGTATTCGGCAGATTGGTCAGAGTCGGCGATGGCGCGCGTGGCTGCCCGGCCGATCAACCAACGGCTCACTCGCTTTCTGGATTTTATGCGCGATGTATCGGTCTGCGCCTTGGACCCGAAGCGATTCCAATCCGAGACAGTCTCCGAGGAACCGCTGCTACAAACGGACGGTGGCAATCTGGCGTCCTGGTATCGGTACCAGATCCAAGAGCGGCAAGATCTTGTCATCAACGTTGTCGAGACGTTGCGTAAGGTGCTGGAAGACTTCCAGTCGATCCGGATGGAGAGGGTGGGCTCGGAGGCCCGGGCCTTCATCGTCGTGTTCGAAGGGCAGAACGGGCGCTATGAGCTGAGACTCGACGAGCTCTCTGATGGCCAGCGCGCGTTGATCGCACTGTACGCACTCATCAACCTCGCGGGAGATCAGGACGTCCTGTTCCTTGATGAGCCCGACAACTATCTTTCCTTAGCCGAGATCCAGCCGTGGCTCATGGCCCTCTCGGACGCCTGCGGCACGCGGCCTCGGCAGGCCATCCTCTGTTCGCACCACCCAGAGCTCATCGACTATCTCGGAAGTGAGGCCGGAGTGCTGTTGAAACGTGAAAGCTCGGGCAGCATTACCACCCGCCGGCTGAGCGAAATCCCGGGAGACGCAGGGCTCAAGCTCTCTGAGATCATTGCTCGGGGATGGGAGCTGTGAGCCGTCGCGTTCAGCTCGTCCTCCTCTGCGAGGACAAACAGCAGGAGGTCTTCGCCCGCCGGTTCCTGAATGCCATCGGCTGGGAAACCCGGTCAATGCGAATCGAGAAAGCGCCTCCCGGACGGGGAGCCGGGGAGCAGTTCGTGCGGGAGCGGTTTCCCCGGGAGCTCAAAGCGCACCGTTCTCGGCCGGTCAGCCAGGTCTTGGTCGTAATGATGGATGGTGACGCCGAAGGTCCTACGGCTCGCTTGAATCAGCTCAACAAAGCATGCCATGAGGCCGGCATCGCGGAGCGTGCCCGCGATGAGCGTGTCGCCGTATTCATCCCCACCTGGAACATCGAGACGTGGCTGGCCTATCTCGACGGAGAGACAGTTGAGGAAGGAAGGCCCAACTATCCACGCCTGGCTTCGGAACGCGAATGTCAGCGCCACGTCGACACGCTGGTCCAGATGTGCAATTCCGAGAAACTGCAAGAGCCCGCACCGCCCTCTCTCGAAGCAGCGTGCAGCGAATACCGTACGCGGCTCAAGAGCGGATTGAGATAACCCTTGCACTGAACCCTCTGCAGCGCAGTCAGTAGCGACCCCGCCGCCCTCTCCCCACCGCCAAATAAATCCCCAACCCCACCGCATTCGTCACCCCGATCAACCCCGAGATCTTCACTGCAAACATCAGCCGGCTCTCCACCTGGATGATCGGCACGACTGAGAACACCAAATTGAGCAGGGTCATCAGGAGGCCGGAGAGGGCACTGATTTTCAGCCAGAGCGGAGGACGGGGCTGGACTCCTCGCAATCCAAAAAGCGGAATGGCAAACAGGACGAGGTAGGTGAGGGCGTAGAAGACTCCCGAGGCGTTCCAGAGCAATTGGAAGGCTTCCTGTTTTCCCACTCCGATCAACCCCACGAGCCCCAGAGCGAGCGTCGCGGCTCCCACAAAGAGGATGGAGTTGACCGGCGTCTTGTACCGGGCGTGGATCCTGGTGAACCAGTCCGGAAGGAGACGGTCCCAGCCGGCCACCATCGGCAGGCGAGTGTTGCCTCCGAACATCACGCTCGCTTGGGCGATCCGAATGCAGAGCAGGGCCATGATGGTCGTCGTGGCGATGGGGAGCACGAAGTTGAGGGTGCGGAATCCCTCGCTCAGCACCTGCGGGATGGGCGCGATCAGGTCGATCTGGCCCTGCGGGATGATTGCCAGCACCGAGCTCGTGCCGAGGATGAACAGCAAGCCGATGACCGGCGCCGCCAGCCACACGGAGCGGGTGATCGAGCGCACGGGATCGCGGCACTCGCCCGCGTGAATGGCGACGTACTCGAAGCCGCCCAGCGCCCCGAAGCCCATCTTCCCCAGCAGGTTCAGGCTCATCAACGAGAGGACCGGCATCTCGATGCGAAGCGGATGGAAAGCGGGCAGAGTGCCATGCGCCAAGTTCAGCCAGGGAAGGATCAGGATCGCGAAGAATGTGGCAAGCATCAGCCCGCCACCCGCTTTGTGCACCCATTTGCCGGCGCCGAGCCCCACCGTCGTCAACAGGACCAGGGCACCGATCAACCCCATGCTCACGGCGCCGATGAACCATTTGCTGCTCGTCAATCCTTCGCTGCTCGGCCCCAGGATGTACCGTACATATTGCGTGACCTGGAGCCCGATTTCCGAGGTATTCAGGATGGCGAACAGCCACAGGTTCCACGCCACCAGAAAGCCCAGCAGTGGATTGAAACCGAGCTTGGCCCACTGGTAGAGACCGCCCTCGAGCGGCATGATGCGGTTGAGGTAGATCACCACCGCCGCCGAGGGAAGGTAGAAGAAGAGCATCGCCAGCAGCCAGAGGACGACGTGCGACGGCCCCTGCTTCGCGGCGACGCCGATCCACGGCAGCCCCACGATGAACAGAACCTGGGTCAGCGCCAGGTCGGTGAGCCCAAGCTCCTTCTTGAAGACGCCGCTGCGCGCCTCGACGCGCGCCTCTTCTCGCCGCAGCTCCGCGGTCGCGCCACTGTCGTCGTTCGGCGTCATGGGCTCCTCCTGGCCTGGAGGAGCCCATTATAGGGTGAAGACTGCTTACGGGCAGGTAGCGAAGGCCTCGACGTCCCGCAGGGGCG
This sequence comes from Thermoanaerobaculia bacterium, assembly GCA_035996875.1. Lineage (GTDB taxonomy): Bacteria > Acidobacteriota > Thermoanaerobaculia > Multivoradales > UBA5704 > DATARR01. The sequence goes on along the minus strand of DASYJD010000103.1, from coordinate 19,732 downwards.
CCGGGGCGCTGCCGGCCGGATGGACGTAGACCCAGGTGCGGCCGGTCTGGGTGTCGCGCACACGGACGGTGAACTCGGCCTCGGCAGCCGCAGTCACCGCCGCGAGGTCGAGCCAGTAGTGATTGTTGGCGGCGCAGCCGTCGTGCACGTTGAGCAGGAGCTGCAGATCCTGGCTCGAGGAGAGGGCGAAGAGCCCCGAGTTTCCGGCCTCGGGCAGCACCATTTGCTTGGTTTCCCGGCCACCGGCCACCGTGGCCTCGAACCTGCCGCCGCCGAGGCACAGGGATCTGCCGGAGTCGTCGCACGGTGTGGTCAGGCCGTTGGTGGCAGCGGCGGCGATCTCGGAGACGGCCGAAGAACCGTCGGCCGCCTCAGTGCGCACCCGGTACTGGAAGTCGGCGCCGCCGGGCAGGCCGGAATCGGTGAAGCTCTCCACTCCCGCCTCGACGGCGGCGATCTCCTGGAAGGTGCCGCCCAGCGACCTCCGCTCGATGTGGAACGACTTCGCTTCGGTCGACGCACCCTCCCAGGTGAGGCGGATTTCACTTCCCGACTGCCCGGTCGCCCGCAACTGCGAGGCGGCGGTGGAGCTCGCGCCGCATCCCGTGCCGTCGTCGTCGTGAATGGTCACCGTCGCGATGCTCACCCCGAGCGCGGCACCGGTGGCCTTGCTGAGCTTGACAGAGAAGCTCTCGTCCGGCTCCCTGGCGCTGTCGTTCTTGATCGCCACGTCGATCGTCTTCGGAGCCTGGTCGCCGTTCGCCCACTTCAGCGTGCCGCTACGAGCGATGAAGTCCTTACCGCTTTTGGCCGTTCCCTGGGCGACGGCGAACTTGACGGTCGCAGCGCCATCGCTGCCACCCGCGCGCTCCACGGTCAGCGTCACCGCTCCGGCCGCCTCGCTCACCTCGTAGGTGGGGGTTGCAAACCCAAGGGTTCCGGGGCCTTGACCGCCGCTGTTGCCCGGACTCTCGCCACGGACGATGACCTGACCGCGCATTCCGCCGGTGAGGCTGCCGTGGACCTGGCAATAAAACCCATAGGTGCCCGGTGCTGAGTAGGTGTGCTGGAAGGTGTTGCTCTCGGCCGGATTGCCGCTCGAGAACGACGCGTCGTCCGCCTTGACGGTATGCGGGAGGCTCCCTGACCAGGTCCAGCACACCGGCTGCCCCGGGTCGACGGTCACCGACGCCGGAGAGAAGGACATGTCATGGATCGTGATCTTGGCCACCACTCCCGCGCAGCCCTCCGGCGTGCTGGGGTCGCCACCGTGCGGCTCCGGATCATAAATCTTGGTGCCCATGGTCCCCGCGGCATGATGAGGCTGGCCCAGGGCTGAGGCGGCGAGCAGGAAGCCGAGCGCGAGCACCGGCAGGGTGACTCTCTGGATCGTCATGATTCCCTCCTTGATGGGAACGCAGCCACTCGTCCTGCGAGCGGAACGCAGGGCTGCATCAGGCCAGTAAGTGCCGCAGGCAGCCCCAAAGGTTCATTTCGGCGGCCGGTTGCCGCGTTGATCCGGAGCCTGGCTCCAGAGTAGACTCCCGAAAACCGAGTTCCCACGGCCAGCAGGAAGAGGATCATGAACGCGATCGCCAGGGCTTCCGTCCTCGAAGACTCGCCCGTCGATTCGGGGAAGCTCTTCCTTCCGGAGGCCTTCACGCCGCTGTTCTACACGCCGGCCTACGGCGCGCTGACCCCGGAGCAGCGCCTGCGGTACAACCAGCTCCATGCGCTCTATTTCAACGAGCAGATCCTCTACTTCGAAACGGCCCTCGGCCACCCGATCCTCGAGGCCCTGCTGCGGCAAGCCTGGCCGGACCGTCTCGCGGACGGTCTGCGGCAATTTCAGGAGGAGGAACGGCAACATTCGGCGATGTTCCGGCGCCTGAATCAGCGTTGCGCTCCGGACCTCTATGCCGGCCGCGACTTCTATTTCGTCCAGGTTCCGAAGATTTGGCAGGCGGCTTCGGGATGGGCCGTCGCCCATCCGCTCCTCTTCCCATTGTTCCTCTGGCTCATGCTCGTGCAGGAGGAGCGGTCCCTGTTCTACTCGCGGGGCATCCTTCGGCATCGCGAATCCGTCGAGCCCCATTTCGTCAAGACGCATCGGCTTCATCTGGCCGACGAGGTGGGGCACGTACGATGGGACGAAGAGCTTCTCGACGCCTTGTGGCATCGAAGCCATCCCGTGTTGCGCAAGGCGAACGCGAAACTATTCGCCTGGATGCTCGGCGAATTCTTCACCGCGCCGAAGCGTGCCCAACTGCGCGTCGTCGACGAGCTCGTGCGCGAGCTTCCGGAGCTGCGCGAGCGGCGGCCGGAGTTGCGGCGCCAGTTGCTGGCTCTTTCCTCTGACAACGAATACCGGACGTCTCTCTACTCGCGCGAGATCGTCCCCAGGACTTTCGCCCGGCTGGACGCAGCGCCCGAGTTTCGCGCCCTGGAGATCTGTGGGTATCGACCGCGAGGGCCGCAGTGGGAGGTCGTGCGATGAATCGGTCCGGTTTTCCGATTCCAGCACGGCTCAACCTCACCATTGCGGCCGTCCAGCTCTGCACGCTCTGCCTGATTCTATGGGCGGCGGGCCAGGTCCATTCCTGGGGCCATTCCTGGGGATTAATCGCGCTGCTCTCCCTTGCCTACGGCATTGCGATGAACTCGGGCTATGCGATGCTGCATGAGGCCGAGCACAACCTGCTGCATCCGAATCCGAAAGTGAATCAAGCGGTGGGCGTCCTTCTGGCCCTGTTCTTCCCCGCGCCGTTTCACCTCATTCGCCAGGGGCACATCGGCCATCACATCCGCAACCGGTCGGACGACGAAGCCTTCGATCTCTATTTCGAGGACGAGAACCGCTTCTGGAAATACGTCCAGTTGTATGGCACCCTGACCGGCATGTTCTGGGTGCTCATCTATCTCACCAATTTCGTCGTCCTGTTCCGGCCCACGATCATCACGCCCCGCTACACGAAGTTCAACCGGCCCACCGAGGCGTTCCTGGAGTCGTTGAATCCCCGGTACCGGCGGCTCATCCAGGTGGAGGCCCTGGCGGTCCTCCTGGTGCACGCCGCGATGATCTATTTCTGGAAGATCCCGTTCCTCCAGTATCTCGCCGTGATGTTCGGCTTCGGGTTCCTCTGGTCGGCGATGCAGTACGCCCATCATTACGGCACGGAGCGCGACGTGCAGAAGGGCGCGCTGAACCTGCGGACGTTCGGGCTCCTCGATCTCGTCTGGCTGAATCACAATTGGCACCTGAACCATCACCTGAGCCCGACGGTGCCCTGGCTTTACCTGCCCGTGCTCTCGGGCGAGGCCACGGCCCGCGAGCCGCGCGGCAGCCTCCTGCGGGCCTATCTGCGCGAATGGCGCGGACCGCAGCTTTCAGCCGAGCACGTGGAGAACCGCTATGCAGGCAAAGTCATCAAGTAGCCCCGGCCAAGCCCCGGAGGCGAGCGCCTTCCCGGCGGTTCCCGCGTCCTGGTATCTCTTCTGCGAAAGCCGGCGGTTGCGTCAGGGTCCATACTCCCAACGCATTCTGGGACGCCAGCTCGTAGCCTATCGCACCGCGAGCGGACGGGTGGCGGTGATGGACGCGCACTGCGCGCACCTGGGAGCGGACCTCGGCTGCGGCAGTGTGGTGGGAGAAACGATTCAATGCCCTTTCCATCATTGGCGCTATGGGACGGACGGCGTCTGCGTGTCCCTGCCGAACCAAGCTCCCGCGCCGTCCTTCGCCCGCTTGCAAACCTACCCCGTCGAGGAGCGGCACGGCCTGATCTTTTTCTTCAACGGCCGCGAGCCGCTCTTTCCGCTGCCCTTCTTTCTCGGCGCGAATCCGGACGACTACGTCGCCGGGGAAGTGTTTCGCTACGTCGCCGATTGCACCTGGTTCATGAACTCGGCGCATGCCTTCGATCGCCAGCACTTCGCCGCCGTCCACGATCGCGAGCTCCTGGCGCCGCCTGTGATCGATTGCCCGGCGCCCTACGCGCGGCGCAACAGCTATCCCGCGAAGGTCGTGGGGCACACGATCTTCGATCGCATCCTGCGGATGACCGCCGGCCGCACGGTGAAGATCACCCTCACCATCTGGGGTGGCACGTTCGCCGTGATCACCGCCGAGTTCGAGCACCTGCGGAGCGGCTTCCTCATGGCGATGGAGCCGCTGGAGGACGGCAGCACCCGGTGCCACGGCATCGTCCAGGCACGCCGCGGAGGCGGCCTGCTACGGGCCTTCAATCCGCTCCGGCTATGGCTGCGCAGGCTCTTCACCTTCGGCTATTTGAAAGAGGAGGCGCGCCAGTTGCGCTCCACCCGGTACAACCCCCGCAGCCTCGGACCCGACGATCAGGACATGATCGATTTTTTCCATTGGGTGGCGTCCCTGCCGCAAGAGCCGCCAGCCACCCCGGCCCCTCGACCGACCCCAACCCGCGAAGGTGACCATGAAAAAATTCACCGCAGTGTTGATGCTCCTGTGCCTGGCAGCCGTGCCCGCTTTGTCCCAGACGCCGTCCATACCCATACCGCCTCCGAGCCCTGAAGCCATTCACACCGAGCTGCGCGCATTCCGCGACGGCCTCCTCGCGGCGATGAACAAAGGCGACGTCGAGAGCGAGCTCACGTATTTCCATCCCAATGCGGTGATCACCTGGCACAACGCGGAGGTCAGCCGCGGCCGGGACGGCATCCGGTCGTACCTCAATCGCATGCTTCAGGGTCCGAACAAAGTGGTCGAAAGCTACAAGGCGGACGTCAACGTGGATGAGCTCACCATCCTCTACGGCGGCAATACGGGCATCTCCTTCGGCAGTGCCGTCGAGCATTTCAAGCTGGCCAACGGCAAGAATTTCGACCTGCCCGCGCGGTGGAGCGCGACGCTGGTCAAAGAAGGCGACAAGTGGCTGATCGCCAACCTGCACGCGTCGGACAATCTCTTTGACAATCCGCTTCTGGACCTCACCAAGCGGGACGGCCCATTGGGTGATCGGCATCGCACTCGTCGTCGGTCTCCTGATCGGATGGTTCCTCGGCAGGAGGCGCAGGAAGGCTTGACCAGCTTGGCAATGATCGCTCCCGCGGGAGACCTGCTCGAAACGCGGCCTCTCCCGACCGCCGGAGAGCTGCGGGAATTTGCCGCGCGCGAGGGAATCGACGCGGCGACGACCTGGCTCTACCGCAGCCTCCTGGAGTCGCCCTTCCATGGGCCGTTCATCCGCCGTATCGAGGAGACCTGCAAGCGGCCGACGTCCACCGTCTGGAATTCGGACGCCATCCTGGTGATCGTTCCCGGGGCGTTCTATCGGGAGAATCCAGGCTCCGGCGCGGACGGCCAGGTGTTGCGCGAGCAGGCCGAGAGCCTGGGCTGCCCGACCGATCTCGTTCCTCTGGCCAGTACCGGAAGCTTGAAAGAGAACGCGCGGATCCTTTGCGATTGGTTGACGAAACAGCCCGCGCGGCCAATGATCCTGACCTCGTTGAGCAAGGGCGGCGCGGACGTGAAGATGGCGCTCGCCGAGCCGGACGCGGAGCACGCCTTCAGGAACGTGGTGGTCTGGATCAGCCTCTGCGGCGTTCTCGACGGCACGCCGATGGCGGAATGGTTGCTGTCCCCCTGGAATCCCGGGGCCGTGCTGAGCCTTCTCTACTACTGGCTCCGCGGGCAGAGCACGAGCTTTCTGCCCGACCTGCGCTACGGCCCCGGCCAACCGCTCGATTTCAAGTTGCGCCTGCCGGCGCACATGCGGTTGATCAGCGTCGTCGGATTTCCCCTCCGCGAGCATCTGGACCGCGGCATCTCGCGCCGTTGCCATCGGCGGCTCACGCCGCTCGGGCCCAACGACGGCGCACTGGTGCTCGCGGACGTCTGCGCCCTGCCGGGCCTGGTCTATCCGCTCTGGGGCGCCGACCATTACCTGCAGCCGAAAAGCGGCGTCCACGAGCTCGTCGCGGCGATTCTGCAAGATCTCGGCGAGAGCCCCCAGTGACGTCCATTCCAATCGCGGCCGGCCTTGAAGAGCGGAAAGTCTCGGAAACACCCCAACCCTTTCTGGCCTGGCCCGGCTGGGCCCACCTGCGATATGCGGCGGCGTTGTCGCTCGCCAACGGCCTCTGGTTCGCGGTCGTCTACGGCGGTGCGGATTCGCTCACCGCGCGCCGCGGTCTGCGCGTGCCGGTGCATTTCCCCGCCGAGCTGCGCATTCCCTTCGTCCCCGCGATGACGGTTTTCTACATGTCGCTCTACCTCCTGTTTCTCCTGGCGCCGTTTATTTTGCGAACCCGTCGTGAATTCCGCGCCGCGGTTTGGACGCTGGCGGTCGTCATCGCCTGCGCCGGGGTGGGGTTCCTCGCCTTTCCCGCCGAGCTCGCCTTCGCGCCGCCCCACGAGGGGGACCTGGGGAGTTGGGCCGCCCTCTTTCATCTCGCGGACCGGCTGAACCTCACCTACAACCTCCTGCCGTCGCTCCACGTGGCGATGGGCGTCGTCTGTGTGGCGGTCTTCTCTCCTCGCGCCCCGAAGGCGGTCAAAGCCGTCCTCTGGTCGTGGGCGGTCCTGATCGCCGCCTCCACCGTGCTGACCCATCAGCATCACGTTCTGGACGTCGTCACGGGCTGGCTGCTGGCGGTCGTTTGCGTAAAGATCGTGTTCGATCGCCGCCATCTGTCCTATACTGAAGCAATCAGGAACGATCTGCATCTATGAACCCCGAGGACACCGCCATCCTGACCCGGCGAGCCCTGGCCGGCGATCAGGCCGCCCTGACCAAGCTCGTCGCTCTGCTGACGCCGGTGATCCAGGCTCGCGTGGCCCGCACCCTGCTGGCCCGGCGGTCCTCACTGGCCGGCGGACGCAGCGTCCGCGAGGAGGTCGAGGATCTCAGCCAGGACGTCTGGGTGGCGCTCTTCGACCGCGACGCCCGCGTGCTGCGCTCCTGGCAACCCGAGCGGGGGCTGTCCCTGGCCAACTTCGTCGGGCTGGTGGCGAAATGCCAGGTTCTGTCGTTCCTGCGCAGCGGCCGGCGGAATCCCTGGAAGGAGGAGCCGTTCGCGGACGACGAGTTCGATGCCCCCGCTCCGGAGCGTGGGCCGGAAGAGATCGCCGCCAGCCGTGAGCAGCTCGCCCTCCTGCTCGACCGGCTCAACGAAAGCTTGAGCCCGCTGGGCTGGCAGCTCTTCGACCTGATCTACATCCAGGAGTTGTCGCAGGCCGAGGTCGAAGCGGCGAGCGGCCTCTCCGCCGACGCGGTCTACGCCTGGCGCAGCCGCCTTCCCCGCCGGGCCCGGAAGCTGCTGGCCGAGATGTCAGGAACCGGGGCCTCGGCACGAAATGCCTAGGAGGAGGGCAAAAGAATATGAGCGATCGACTCTTACGCGAGCTGGGAGATCTGGCACGAAGCGAAACCAAGGCCGAGGAGGCCCGCTTCGACGAACGCTGGGACCGCTTGGCGGCCGGCACCCTGACCGCGGAAGAGGAGGCCGAGCTGAAGGCCCTCTCCGAGTCATCCCCTGAGAACCAGGAAGCCTTCGAGGCCTTCCGTCCCCTCGGCGCCGATTTTCAGGCCCGGGTGGTGAGCGCGATCAACGCCGAGCGGGCCAAACCGGTGGCAGCGCCGCAACCCGAGCCGCAAAAGCCGCCTTCCCGCGTCCTCCCTTTTCGGCGCGTGATCCGCAGAGCTGAAGTCTGGGTCGGCTTTGCGGCGGCGGTGGCGGCTGGGGTGTTCTTCCTGGTGCGGACGCCGGCGGTGCAGCCGCTGCCTCCCTATGCCTTTGATGATCTCATTGGAAACCAGACTGTCCGGGGAGGACAGCTTGGGCCTGCGAGAGGGACGCCGGTCTTCGATCCCGAGTCCCAGTTGATGTTCGTCGTCCGACCGCCGCATCCCGTCACCACTCCGGTCGAGGCCAAGGCGTTTCTTGCCCATGGCGCCGAGGTCTTTTCGTGGCAGCCAGGGAAAGTGGGCACTGGCGGCTCGTTTCGCTTTGATGGCAGACTGAACGGATTCGAACCCGGCGAATGGAAGGTCTGGGTCGTCGTGGGTCGTCCAGATAGGATTCCATCCGCAAGCGATCTTCAAACCGAGTTGCGTGCAGGCCGGACCCAGTCTGCGGACTGGCAGGCAATTTCAAAGGATCTGCTGATCGGACCTCGCGCCTCACCATGATTCGGTGGCACGCCGTTCTCTTGGGGATTGCTGGTCTCCTGCTCGCCTGTGACTCTCGGTCCAAGTCGACTGCTCCTCCACTCCCAGTCCCCGAGGTCGAGTACACCGGCTGCTGGTCTGTCTACCTGCCGGGTCCGGTTTGCCCACTCAGGCCCGATCGCAAGCTCACCCTCTGGATAAAGAACGATTCCGACCTAAAAATGGAGATCCGGGTCAGGGACCGGATTGTGAAAGCCAGCGGCCAGTCGATCGCCGGTGGCCGTCTCTTCCGGCTGAAGCAGCTTCCGCGGGGGTGCTCCTCCCTACTCACGGTCCGGCTGTGCCGGCCCGACGGTACGTGTGGCCCCCCTTGGTCTCTCACCCTGGCCCGGCCCGAGAAACCTGACTGGTTCGACAGGATCAACGAGCTCCAGTCACTCGGCAAGCGACAGGAGGCTCGGCAGCAATTGGAACAGCTCCTGAAACAGGCTCCTTCCAAAGAGCAGGGTCTGATCCTGCGCTCGCTCGCCAATCTTGCCCACCAGGATCGAAACTTCGAAAAGGAAGCGACCTACCTCGTGCAAGGAATCGCGGCGGACCGCGCCGTGAACTGTCTGAAGGGCGAGGTCGAGAAAGCCGCCGGTCTGGCGCAGCTCTATCTCACTCAGGACCGCTTGAACGAAGCGCGGAAGAGCTTGGAGGGTCTGCGGTTCCCTCCCGAGACCCCAACCGGGGCTAAGTGCCAGGTGGCCTATTCCCGAGGCCGGCTTGCCCAAAGGGTCGGAGACTACCGCTCGGCTCTGCAACAACTTCGGCAAGCGGCTGACTTGGCGAGGCGTGTCGATCTCGCCCACCAACGCTGGCAGGCCGAGCAGGTCCTGGCTGGCGTCCTTCAGGTTCTCGGCCGCTCGCAGGAAGCATCAGACATGTTCGAACGCTTGCGAGCCGAAGTGGGAGCCGACCTGGGAAAGGATACGCATATCGAATCTCCCTGCGATCTAGGGCTTCTGCTGACCAATTGGGCGTGGTCCCGCCTGCTTGCGCGAGAAGGAGGAGCGGGGATAACTCAGGATCCGACTCAAATCCTGCAAGAAGCCCAAACCATCTTCGATGGTAACCAGTGCGCCCGGCCGGACGAACGGCTCAACGCCCGCCTCAATCTGGCTCTCGCCCATCAACAGGCCGGCCGATGGGCCGAAGCCGGGCGCGCCTTGGAAGAGGCTAAGGAGCTCGCCTCGAAGGCGACTCCGCACCTGCGCCTCTGGTGGCTCGATCTGGAAGCACGGGCGGTGATTAAAGCTCAGCCGGAGCGAGCGCTTCAACTTTACGACGAGCTCGCACAGGAAGCCGAGCGGGCTCTATCGCTGGAGGGGCGCTTCCGGGCTGCGGTCGGACGAGCCCATGCTCGTCTTGTCCTCAATCAGCGGGTGGCGGCACTCACCGACTTCGCCGAGGCCGACCGCCTCATCGACGAGGAGAGCTCGCACGTTCCAATCGACGAAGGACGCGACACCCTCGTCGGGCAGCGCGAGATCGCCACGCGTCAGTACTTGGAGCTACTCCTTACGGAGGGCCTGCGGCAACGCGCCTTCGATTTGGTACGCCGGGACCGCTCGCGGCTGCTTCGCCAATTGGCGATCCGGGACCGGCTGACCCAGCTCAATCCCGAGGAGCAGCAGAAGTGGAATCAAGCGCTGTCGCGATACCGAGCATTGCGAGGCTCTATCGATGGGGAGGCTGCCCAGCAATGGCAACTCCCTGTGGATCAAGTTGACCAGGCGAAAGAAAAACACCTTTCGCAGCTCGCGCAGGCTCAACAGGACCTCGATAGTGCGGTGGCGGGGCTCGGAAATCCCGTCGAACGCGGAGAGAGCAGCCTCTCCCCTCCTGGAAAAGGCGAGCTTATCTTGGCTTATCACCCGTTGCGGGTGGGGTGGGTGGGCTTCGCCGCCCACGGGCGGGACATCGAGATCAGCAAGCTCGAGATGGCCGCCGATCCGCCCACCGATCCTCAAGCGCAGGCCCTTCTCCTGCTCGCACCTTTCCAGAAGGCCATCGAGCATGCCGGCCGTATACGAGTGCTGCCCTACGGCGGCCTGCGGACCGTCGACTTTCACGCTCTGCCCTTCGGCGGTGAGCCTCTGCTCGCCCATCACCTCGTGGTCTACAGCCTCGATCTGCCGATCCGGCAAGGCAGCCCTTCCCTCCCACCCTCTGGACGGAATGTAGCGCTCCTCGTCTCCAATCCTCAGAGTGACCAGGGTTACCTACCCGCGGCGCAGCGAGAAGCGAAGGCGGTCGCCGATGCAATTGCCAACTGGGGCCATGGCTGGGCTCTGAAACGGCTGGACGGCAAAGAGGCCACCTCCTCTGCGGTTTCCGCAGTGCTTCCTGACGCCGGGCTCTTCCACTTTGCCGGTCATGGGAGCTTCGCAGGCTTCGCCGGTTGGGACAGCGCGCTCCCGCTGGCGGACCGCTCGCGCCTGACTCTCGGGGATGTCCTGACGCTTCGCCGGGTGCCGAGATGGATCGTGCTCTCCGCCTGTGATGCCGGCCGCACGTCCGAGCAAGCGCCCGGCGAGGGGATTGGCCTCGCCAACGCTTTCCTCCTCGCCGGCGCACAGGCCGTGATCGCCGCGACCAGGCCCGTCTTCGATGACGACGCGCGCGACCTCCTGAGCGAGCTCTACCGTGGCTGGCAGCCAGGAACGGATCTGGCAGGCCAGCTCCAACGCGCCGAGCTCGCTTGCCGGCAACAGCATCCGAAGGCCGACTGCACGAGCTTCCGCGTGCTCGAGCCCTGACCGCCGCGGTCGCTGTCAGAAATTTTCCTCCAGGTGCGAAAACCTGCTTAGTCGCGACAGTTGATGGAATCGGGACGCTCAGTGAGGAGCGCCCCCTGCCGCACCCAGGAGGAATGAGTCATGAAATCCTGTACGATCCTCTGTTCTCTAGCCTTGGCCGTGCTGAGCTCCAACGCCTCCAGCCACGCCGCCCTGCAAACAAACCCGACCGAATGCACAGGAAAGGAGGAGCTTCAGAAACCAAAAATGGAGAGCGCCGAGGTGAAGTGGCGGGTTGTGGGGCTCCGGCCCAAGAGCACAGCCCCGTGCCCGGGGGTGCCCGACTGGCAGGCCGACGACTGGCTGGACCAGACCTTGCGCGAGCCGCGGAAGGACTGCCGGCCGAGCGATCCCAAACGGCCGCGGGTGGAACTGAGCCAGTTGGTCGCTGCCGCCCCACTGCTGCACGACCTCGGGCTCGATCGATTCTGCACCTACACCTATACGGGTACTACCAACCCGCCGCCGCCGTTCCCCAAGTCCCTGCGCGGGTTGGTGTCGGCAGCCAACAGCCAGATGGCCATGGTTCCGGCTGGCGAGATCGATCTCGAGCCGGCGCAGACTCTTGCTCAACACTTTCTGGCTCAGAGCTCTGGAATGCCTGCAGCGACCCCACCTCCAAAGGCTGTAAACTCGCTCGCTGATCCGCAGGTTCGCTTGGTCTTCATCGACACGCAGGAGGACGGTGAAGGCGTACCAAGCCATTCCGGGCCTTCCAAGCACGGCTATACGCTCGTGCACCTTGCCAGCGAACTGGTATGCCAGGGTAACGATCCCTGCCGGGTCGAGCTGGCGACCCGGTTGGCGCTGTCCCATACAAAGTTTAACAAGAACAATCCGCCCGCGGACTCCGGCACCAGCGGCCCGGGAGGCAACCTCGGTTTGGTTGACGAGCTCGCCGCAGCGATCGTGAACGAGGTCGTGCAGTGGCGGCCCGACTCGAAGCACAAGCACCTGATCCTGAACCTCTCTCTGGGCTGGGACGGCGAGATGCTCGGCGAGATCGACCAGCGAAGGGTTTCGCAGCTCAAGCCCGACGCGCAGCTCGTCTACAACGCCCTCCAATTCGCTCGCCAAAGTGGCGCGCTGGTGATCGCCGCCGCCGGCAACCGCCGGGGTGGCGAGGAGTCCAAGTGGCCTCTCCTGCCAGCCGCGTGGGAGTTGCGCCGCCCTTCTTATTGTCCGTTCTTCGGCCACAAGCTGGTCTACGCGGTGGGCGGGGTGGATTGGCAGGGCTTGCCTCTGCCCAACTATCGACGCGGGGGACTACCCAAGCGTGTCGCCTTTGGTGACCACGCGACGGCGAAAACGGGACCGAACGAGGACGACACGGCGATTTACACGGGATCTTCGGTTTCCACAGCCGTCGTCTCCTCCATTGCCGCTGCGGTCTGGCAACTGCGCCCGGAGCTCAAGGCGGACCAAGTGATGAAACTCCTCGACCGGTCGGGCAACGTCCAGCCCAGCCGTTCGGACAACTTCCAGCCCAGCCGGTCCGACTACTACGCCTGGAGGGACCTGTGGCCGTTCTCCAAATTGCTGAGAGCTCCCCGCATCGAGCGGTTGTCGCTCTGCCAGGCGGTCGCAAGGGCTCGCGTCGAGGGGGGGCTGCCCTCGGTGCCGAAGTGCCAGGCCGGGGATCCGAAGGCCGCGAACCTTTCGGCACTCGTCCCCGACGATCTGGCTGACACCATTTCGTTTCCTGCGCTCACGGCAGCAACCTTGCCGCCGGATTGTCTATCGGCCTCCAACCCGGCGCCCCAGTTCTTTGCCGCTAGTCCTCCAACCGAAGCCGGCAAGAGCTCTTGCCCTCTCTACCTCCTGCCAGACATCATCAGCCAGCGCTGGGTCGCTCCTCAACCGGATGATCCACCCTGTATGGGCTGCTCTTTCGTGCCGCCGCCACGCACCATGGCCGCCGCGGCCAGCGTGCAGCCTCAGGATTACGTCCTCGCGATCCAGATCGATCCGCAATGGGCGACTGGCGGAGCTTCGATCCAGAGCGCTGCTCTGGACGTCGATCGTTACTCCCAAGCGGGCCTGTTTGTCGGGAGGACGACCTATGCCATTCCCAACGATTTCCTAACGCCCCTGGTCCTCCACCGCCTGCTCGTGCGCGGGGTGGGCCTGGGCGGAACGCTGTCACACTGCACGGCCACTCTCAACTTCCAGGTAACCGTGGGCGAGAATTCCTACTCTGTGCAGAACCCTGTCTACGTCGATCTCTGATCTCTTCCGAGCACCCCTGAAGGAGAGAGAACAATGCCCCCGGAAAAGAAACTCCTGCAGCTCAAGGTCGCCCTTGAAGGCAAGCCGGCTTCGTATCTGGACGCCTCTGCCGCACCGAAAGCGTTCGCGCTGGAGCCCGAGTAGAATCAACTTCCAGCGGCTCGCCGGTTCCCTACGGCGGGCCGCTTGTTTTCTATTGACAATCTGACGAACGCGAACGCCATGAAAGCCTACGAATTGCTTCTCGCAACCCTCTGCGTCTGGCGGATCACCCATCTGCTTCAAGCAGAGGATGGTCCGTGGGACGTCGTCGTCCGGCTTCGCCGCGCGGCGGGGGAGGGTTTCGCGGGCAAGCTGCTGGATTGTTTCTATTGTCTCAGCCTGTGGATCAGCGCTCCGTTCGCTTTTGGCTTCGGCGAGTCCTGGCGGGAGCGGCTGCTCCTGTGGCCCTCGTTCTCGGCGCTGGCGATCTTCCTGGAGCGGCTCACAGCACCACACACGCCACCGCCGCCGGCACTTTATATCGAAGACAAGGAGGTTTCCCCATGTCATGCTGTGGAAGTCAACGAACGCAATTAACCGGCTCCTACGGGGGCCACACACCCGAGCGCCATGTCTTCCGTTACGTAGGACAGGCGGCCTTGACCGTCGCGGGCCCGGTCTCTGGAAAGCATTATCGCTTCTCCGCTCCGGGTGCGACCGTGGAGGCCGATGCGAGAGATGCTCCGTCGCTGGAGCAGGTGCCCCAGCTACGCAGGGTTTGAGGCGGAGCCGCCTCAGGGAATCAGGAGCTTCGCCATGAGTCAAAGCACGAACAACGGTGAGTCGGAGCCCGGGGGGCTGATGAGCAGGGTCCGTACGCCGATCCTCTTCCTCGTCGGCCTGATCCTGGTCCTCTGTGGCTACTACTTCCTCTATGCTCAGAAGAAGACGGATTATCTGGTGGGAAGGAACTTCCGCCTCCTAGCGACCATGGGGAACATGGTCGGGGAGTCGATCCTGGGCCATGGCGACTACCTGAAGAGTCAAGCCGGGGGCAGCGCGCTGGAGGACAATGGGCTGACCCCGATCGAGTGCTCCGTGGATGCCGCCGACCGCGCGGCTCTCGACGGCAGCAAGACGGAGCCTCTCTTCCGGCTCCGAGGCACGGACTTCGAGCTGGCCAACATCGACCCGGACAACGAGGAACCCGGCGCAAACGCCGGACCGGCCGGGAAAGAACCGGAGCCTTTCTGTTACAAGCTCGACACGGCCGCGATCTTCCCCGCTCTCTTCGATTCCAAGGAAGCCTTCGACGGGGTGCTCCTGGCGCGGAGGAGCGGCGAGGTGGTCTATCAATACCGGGTTCCGGAGCTCGGAATCACGCACCTCAGCCTGTTGGCGGCCAAGGGCGGATCGGGAGATTCCAGGAAGCCCGGGGCGGAATCCGGAGAAGAAAAAACCCCTTCCTTCGCCTCGGCGGCCAGCTTTCGCGACGTCGAGATCGGCGGCCGGGAGTACAAACTGTTCGTCGAGCCCATCAGCCTGCCCGTCGGCTCGCGATTCGCCGGCGGGAACGTCCGTGAGCCCTGGCTCCTGTGCGGGCTGGTGTCAAAAGACAAGTTCGTCTACAAGAGCCTGGCGATCTCGTCGTCGCTCCTGCTGCTGATCCTCGCTCCTCTCGTGCTGTCCGCCCTCGCCTGGCCCCTGATCCGGCTGCGGTTGATCGGCGAACGCCAGCGGGTCCGAATCTTCGACGTGCTGCTGCTGGGGATCTGCAGCCTGTTTGGCGTCGCCATCCTCACCCTCTCGCTTCTCGATGCCTACGCCTACACGGAGATCAGAAACGTTTCGCAAGAACAGCTCCGTGACTTCGCGCTCGACATGGCAAGCGGGGTCTCCAAGGAGATCCAGGCCGCCCACCTCCAACTGGCGGACCTTCAGGACCAGGCGGTCCCTGGCGGCCATACTGCGAGCCAAGAGGTGTGGGAGCCGAGGACTCTGCCGTCTTCGAACCGCTTCGCCCTGATCGACGAAAAAGGGTGGCAGAAGCTCAGGTGGAGCGCGAAGAAGCCGCGGCGCCCCCTGAACGTTCATGACCGGGACTACTTCAAGAAAGTCCGGGACGGCAAAGAATGGGCCTCCCCCGGCAGCGTGGCGGGCAAAGAGCTCGGACCCTTCGTCGTCGAATCCGTGAGAAGCCGGAGCAACAACCGGCGGCAGGCGGTGATCGCCGCTCCCGCCATCGCGCCCTTGGAGGCCCGAGGCTTCAAAGTCGCGACGCTGACCCTTCCGTTGCGCTCGGCGATCGACCCGATCACGCCACCCGGTTTCGAGTTCGCCGTCATCGACGACACGGGCGCGGTCCTCTTCCACTCCAGCTCGGACCGTAACGGAGTCGAGAATTTCTTCACCGAGACCGACGGCGACCAGCGCCTCCGCTCAGCCGTCTTCGCCCACCGCGGCGAGGAGATAAGTGTCCGCTACTGCGGAGAGGACTACATGGCGATCTTGCAGCCGGTCGAGAAGCTGCCGTGGACGGTGGTGGCGCTTCGCAACGAGGAGCAGTTGCAGAGTCTCAACATGGGATGGGTGGTGACCACGGTCCTCTTCCTGCTGCTCACCTCCAGCCCCTTCGCGCTGGTCCTTTTTACCCTGGTCATCGCTCGGCCCGGATACCGTGCGCCCTGGCTCTGGCCCAGTCCCCATCGCGCAGGGGACTACATGAACCTCGCCGTGCTGCTGGCCCTGTACTGCCTTGCCTTCGGCTTGGCGATCAAACGCCTGCCGGAGGCTGGCCAACTGCTCGGTATCGCCTCGACCCTGCCGTTCTTTGCGCTCCTGACCTGCTACATCCGTCTGACGGATCGGGCCACGAGCGGCAAGAAGATCGCCGTCTACGCTGGCTACGCTCTGCTCTCCGTCGGTCTGTTCTGGACTCTTTTCGGGAACCTGCCGCACGAGGACGCGAGCTCTTGGATCGACTACACCGCCGCGGCCGCCGTGGTGCTGCTGATCGTACTCACCAGCCTGTTGAGCGCCCGGAACCCGGCGCAGTGGCGGACGTGGGCGGAGAAGTTCCACCTGCCGGTCGCCCGCGCCTACCCCCTCGCGGCGCTGCTGCTCGTGGTACTGACGACCGTCCTGCCGACGATGGGAATCTTCAAGGCGGTCCACGGTCTGGAGCTCCACAGCTTCATCCGGCACGGCCAGCTCAAGCTCGCACGAGGGCTCGCCGCGCTGGACGAGGGGAGACACCGGGGACGGGTAAGGAACGCTCAAGGAGAGAACCAGACGCCGGTGTTTGGCTTCTACGGCTCTTCGTTCTTCCAGACTCAGCGTCTCAACAAAAGGGTACTTTGCCGCTGCGAGTCCGGAGCCGCGGCGCGTTCCAGGGACCCCCTGCCGGAGTTTCTGGAGAACCTCATGCCCCGGTACTCGGTGAGCTCCGCCGAGATGGGCGAGCTGCTGCACGACCAGGCCACGGACTGTAGCTGGGACTCGCACCAGGTGCAGCAGGACGCTATGGATCTGCACCTCCGGGGCGGCCGGGGACCCGAGATCCACCTCAGCTCGAGCTTCCCTCGCCTGTTCGCCGGCACCGCCGAGGAGATTGCCATGGCGGGTTTCTTCGGCGAGCGCTCCGGGGGCTCTCTCGTGGTGGGTACGGTGCTGAGCCTCTGCCTGTTTTTCCTTTTCATGTCGATCCTTTTCCAACTCGTGCTCTTCATCTCGCGGCGTCTCTTCCTGGTCGACGTCCGAGAGCCGCTCTGGACCGTCGCCGGGGACACCCTGGCGCCGATTGCCGGCCGCAATCTCTTCCTGGTGCGCAAGAGCCCGATCTCGCAAGTGGAGGCCGGCGCCATGGGGCTCCAGTACCTGCATCTGGGGGAGATCGAGCTGGCAGGCGATCCCGGCGGAGAAGTCTTGGCAAGGCGATGCCGCGAGGTCGTGGATTCCGCCAGCGGCGTCCTGGTGGCGGGCTTCGAGCACCGGATCTCTGATCCCGCCTTCAATGCGCGCAAGCTGGCTCTGCTCGAGACTCTGATGGAGCTGCGCGAGCGGAGCATCATCGTGTTGTCGCAGGTGAGCCCGGCGCGCCTGTTCTCCTGCGAGCCGGCGGACGGTTCTCTGCCCGCGACGGCCGATGCGCCGGGAATCTACAACCGGTGGCGGGCCGTCCTGCACGCGTTCACCCTCGTCGAAGAGGACCTGCGTTCCAGGCCCACCGTGAGCCGAGCGCCGGGCGATTCGTTCTGGGGCGAGTTGCTGAAGCCTTTCCTCCGCTGGCGGGGCCTCGTCGGGGCCACGTCGGAGAACCTCATCATTAAATCCCCAGTGCTCAGGGAGGAGAGCGGCAGGGATCCGTTCCTGAGAAAGATCGCCCAGGGGGTGGACCTCGGCCGGCACGGGATGGGACGCGAGCAACTGCTCGAAGAGTTCGGCGAACGCGCGGAAGGCTATTACAGCACCGTATGGGAAAGCTGCTCATGCGGTGAAAAGGTGGTTCTCCAGCATCTTGCCCAGGAGGGGTTGGTCCACGAGAAGAACCGCAGGGTAATCCGCCGCCTGATGGCTCGGGGCCTGATTCGGCGCGGTCCCAACTTCTGCCTGCTGAACGAGAGCTTCCGCCGCTTCGCGTGCTCCGCGTTCTGCAAGAGCCAGGTTCTGGCTCTCGAGCAGAGCGCCGAACCGAGCGCCTGGGATCGCTTCCGCTGGCCTTTCCTTGCCCTGATCTCGGCCACCCTCGCGTTCTTCTTCGCCACCCAGCAAGAGCTGCTCGACCATACCCTGGCCGTGGTGACGGGCTTGACCGCGGGGCTGCCGGCGGTCGTCAAGATCATCGATCTTCTGGGCGGTAAACGGTCGGCGGCGGCGAAGTAGGATGGGAGCCGTGCTAACATCTAAGGGCGAGGAGTTGCGTGATGGCGGGTTTCGTGGTGTCATCCCGCAACCCGTTGGGGAAAGGCAGGCATGGATGAGTGTTCTTCCGCTCGAGCAGGAGATCGACTACCCCATCTCCGACGGCCAGCCCATGGCCGAAACCCCAGAGCACGCCCAGGTCATCATCGACCTCCTCTTCGGTCTGAACGGCCGCTACGCCGCGGTGCCGGACGCCTGAGTGGGGGGAAACTTCTTTCTCTACTACGAGGAGGGGAATCCCAAGGCCCGCGTCTCTCCGGACGTGGTGCTGGTCAAGGGGGCCGGCAAGTGGAGCCGTCCCAATTATCGGCTCTGGCAGGAGAAGCCGCCTACCTTGATCGTGGAAGTGACGTCACGGAAGACCCGGCGCAAGGACGTAGGCCCCAAGAAATCCCTCTACGAGCGGATTGGCATCGAGGAGTACATCCTCTTCGATCCCTTCGGTGAGTATCTGCGGCCACGGTTGCAGGGCTTCCGGCTGTTGCGCGGCCGCTATCAGCCCATCCCTGTGGAGTTGGATGGCTCGCTGCTGAGCCGTACCACGGGCCTGCGGATGCGGCCTGAAGGAGATCGGTTGCGGCTGGTGGATTCTTCCACCGGCAAGGCAATTTTTTGGCCGGAGGAGCTGCTGGAGGCCCACGCCCGGGAGGAGGCTGGGCGCCGCCGAGAGGAGGCTGCGCGGCAGGCGGAGGCGGCTGCGCGACAGGCGGCGGAGGCGAGGGCGCAGGCCGCGGAGGCCGCCCAGCAGGCTGCCGAAGAGCGGCTCAGGGTTCTGGAAGCGGAGCTGAGCCGGCTGCGGAAAACCTAAAGCTAGGGCCGCCGGCTTGCCCTCCGCAAGCCTCACCCCGTCCCCTCTCCTCCGCTCTCGGACCCTTATCGATCCCCCGCCGTTCCAGTCGGCAACAGCTCGTAAACCATCTGCCTCGGCTGGTCGACCCGTCTCGACGCATCCAGGATCTCCAGCGAGACGACGTTGCCGCCGGCTTCGTAGTCCAAGATGACGCCAGGCTTCTCTTCGTCGCTTTCGACGACTGGCAGGTCGCTCAGGATGATGCTCAGCGTATCCGTGCCGACGTCATAGATCACTCGCATGGAGCCTCCAGTACTTCCCGACCTTGCTCGTGCGATAGGCGGACACGACCTCGGCGGGATCTCGATCGACGTCCACGAAGACTCTCAGGAGGTACACCGTGTCCTCTGAAGGGCCCGGGACTCTTTTCTGATAGGTGCACCTGCCCGGTCTCTGCTCCTCTGTTTGCTCGGAAGCCCGGAGAACGGAAGATACCTCTGACTCCAAAACTCCCCGCCGCTCCATCTCGAAACGGGCGTGGTCCGTGAAAACGAAGCGTTCGAGCGGTGGGCATGCCAAGGGTTCATGCCTGGGCTTGCCGAAGTCCTTATGAAAGCTTCTCTCAGGGCTCAAGGCTCGTTCTCCCTCCCAATCAGTCTACACGACCGCGACATCTGAGGTGGACGGCCGGAGACATGGGTAACACTTCAGACCGGAGACATAGGTAACACTCCACGAGGGAGTCGTTAATAGTCCCGGCCGCGGAAAAGGGGGGCGGCGGCTCCGCAGGGAAGCCCGAAGGGCGACCGCAGGAGCCGCCG
>DASYJD010000102.1:0-174622 GCA_035996875.1 Thermoanaerobaculia bacterium | reverse complement strand
CAAAAGTTCTCTCAACAATCCAACGGTGAGGCAGAAGTTCGAATCCTTTCGCAGCGTCCGATCTCCTGACGATTTCCAGAACCCAAGGTCCAAACTCTTTGGCCCAATCCACTAGCTTCCCAGCGTAGGCGGCATCGGCCCAAATCTTCTGTAAGCGTGGGAAGCGAGACCCTAACTTTTCCAGAACCAGCTTGGCCCCATCACGGTCTTGGATGTCGGCAGGGTGAACCGCGAAGGCCAAGATCAAACCCAGCGTATCGACTAGGATATGCCGCTTGCGGCCCTTAATTTTCTTGCCCGCATCGTACCCTCTGGGGCCCCTTTTTCTGTCGTCTTGGCGCTCTGACTGTCGAGAATCGCTGCACTTGGACTCGCCTCTCGCCCGTCCTTTTTACGTAGGCACTCTCGCAGCGTGTCGTGGATCTTCTCCCACGTACCGTCTCTGCGCCATCTTCGGAAGTAATCGTAGACCGTTTGGTAAGGAGGAAAGTCCTTAGGCAGCATCCTCCAAGCGCAACCGCTACGGATCACGTAGAAGATGGCGTTGGCTAGGTCGCGCAAGGGGGTCGTGCGCGGGCGGCCACCGGGCCTAGCAGCCGGCAGTAAAGGGTGAATGACATCCCATTCCGCATCTGACAGGTCGCTTGGATAGCTCATGCCGGGTATTTTAGCATCGACATCCGAAACTTTCCAGACACCCTCTCAGAGATTGGGCGGCCATGCGAAGGGCCTGCGCGGCGCGGTTGGCGCATCTCTTGGTCTGCCCCGAGAGGGATTTGCCGCCGGAGATCTTGGTGCCTGGGCACAGACCCAGCCAGGAGGTAAGGCGCTTAAC
Organism: Thermoanaerobaculia bacterium; assembly: GCA_035996875.1. Lineage (GTDB taxonomy): Bacteria > Acidobacteriota > Thermoanaerobaculia > Multivoradales > UBA5704 > DATARR01. Next base: position 173,787 of record DASYJD010000102.1, on the reverse strand, counting down.
GGTGGGGAATCGGCGTAAATCAGTGCCGATCTCGCTGATGATCTTCAGTGCCGAACTGGCCTCGATTCCGGGGATGCGCGTCAAATCCACGCCCACAGCCTTGAACAGGGCCTTGTGCGCATCAAAGCGGGGAGCATTCTTCGGTCTTTTCCGCTGAGCACCTCCGAGTGCTTCCGGCGGCACCTCATGAGCCTCCAGGGCGCCGAGCCGGCGCTCGACCTCCACATCGCAGTCGGCAATCTGGCTGGCATAAGCGTCGTAGAGCGCGAGGGCCTGCTTGAGCGAAAATAGGTGCTCGGCGCGCCAATTGCCTTCAAGGGACCGCGCGATCTCGGCCTCCTCGGCGCGGATGCGCCGGTGACGTAGACGGGCCAGCACCCGCCCGTCGCGTTCACCCGCGACGATGGCGCGCACGATGGCTTGACCTGTCACCCCCATGATGTCCGAAATGACATGGTGTAACTGCACGTTCATCTGCGTCAGTGCTTTTTGCAAGTGCTGCACATGGCGCGATTGATACGACAGCAGCATGTCGCGGTGGCGCCAGACGGCGCGCAGTGCACAGACATTATCGGCCGGCCGGAAGGCCCCGCGCAGAAGTCCGAAGCTCATGAGCTGTTGCAGCCATTGGCAGTCGAGCACATCGCTCTTGCGACCTGGCAACCCCTTGACGTGTCGCGCGTTGACCAGATGAACCTCAAAGCCCTCGGTTTCCAGCAGCTCGTAGAGTGGAATCCAATAGACGCCCGTGGACTCCATGGCCACGGCTGTGACCCGGCATTCCCGCAGCCACTGGACGAGACGCCGCAGATCGTCGGTGAAGGCGGCGAACTCGCGCACCGGCTCAGCGTCACGATCCGCCGGTACGGCCACGAAATGGCTGCTCGCACCAATGTCGATGCCGGCAGCGTCGGCGTAGGTCACGGACAGCGGCGGCAAAGCGGCTGCCTTCTTGTGGGAGCGCTTACCGGGCTTCTGAACACTTCTACGCCGGGGAGCGCCGGCAACCGCTTGCGATGGCTTGGACATGTCGCATCCTCCGAGAGCAAGGCAATTGAGGGAATGCGCGCCGCGTGGGAATCGTCGGTATTGCTCAGTCTCTCAAACAAGATGGCCGCAGTAGCGGACCTCACCAATGACATTGACGAAGCCCTGACCACGCTACATTACGGGCGGCCGAAGCCGCACCAGGGAGACGCCGGCCATGGGCGGCACGCACTCTTACCCTAGCACCCAGTTTCTTACCGGCCATTGTCCGGACCAGCCGGTTGAGGCGCTACATTGGGGAAAACCGGCGCCTTGGTTGAGATCTTTCTCGTGTCGATTCATTGCTTTACCCCCGCCACAATCCTCATCGCCACTGCCTCCGCCACCTTGATCCCATCCACCCCGGCGGAGAGGATTCCGCCGGCGTAGCCGGCTCCTTCTCCGGCAGGGTAGAGGCCTTCCGTATTGAGGCTCTGAAAGTCTTCGTTACGCTTGATCCGAATGGGCGAGGAGGTCCGGGTTTCGACGCCGGTTAGCAGGGCGTCATTCATGGCGAAGCCTTTGAGGGTCTTGTCGAAGGCGGGTAGGGCTTCTCGAATGGCCTCGATGGCGTAGTCCGGCAGGCAGGTGCTCAGGTGTCCGAGGTGCACTCCGGGCTTGTAGGACGGTAGGACCGAACCGAATTCCTTGGAGGGCCGGCCGGCCAGGAAATCTCCGACGAGCTGGCCGGGGGCTTCGTAGTTTCGGCCTCCCAGCTCGAAGGCTCTTTCTTCCCAGTGCCTTTGAAAGTCGATGCCGGCGAGGGGGCTTCCGGGATAGTCCTCCGGCGTGATGCCGACGACGATGCCACTGTTGGCATTCCTTTCGTCTCGGGAATATTGACTCATGCCGTTGGTGACGACCCGCCCGGGCTCCGAGGCGGCTGCCACGACGGTGCCTCCCGGGCACATGCAGAAGCTGTAGACCGAGCGGCCGTTGCGGCAGTGGTGCACCAGCTTGTAGTCGGCGGCCCCTAGAAGCGGGTTTCCTGCTTGCGACCCAAAGCGGCAGCGGTCGATGAGGGATTGCGGGTGCTCGATGCGGAATCCGATCGAAAAGGGTTTGGCTTCGATGTAGACGCCCCGTGCGTGAAGCATCTGGAAGGTGTCTCGGGCGCTGTGGCCGACCGCAAGGATCACATGATTCGCGGCCAGATGCTGACCGTCCGCCAAAGTTACTCCGCGTACCTTTCCGTTTTCGATCAGCAAATCCTCGACGCGGCTCTTGAAGCGGATCTCGCCTCCCAAGGACTCGATCTTTGCCCGCATGGTCTCCACCATCTTCACCAATCGGAAAGTGCCGATGTGGGGCTTGTTGACGAACAGGATTTCGGGCGGCGCTCCGGCTTCGACGAACTCCGTGAGCACCTTGCGTCCGCGATGTCCCGGATCTTTGATCTGGCTGTAGAGCTTGCCGTCGGAAAAGGTTCCGGCGCCGCCTTCGCCGAACTGTACGTTGGATTCCGGATCGAGCACTCCCTGACGCCAGAGCCCGAAGGTGTCGACGGTGCGCTCGCGGACTTCTTTGCCGCGCTCCAGGATGATCGGACGAAATCCCATCTCGGCCAGCAGCAGGCCGGCGAAGAGACCGCAGGGTCCCATTCCGATCACGATCGGCCGGGTTGTCAGATCTCTCGGCGCTTGGGCCACGAAATGATACGAGGTGTCCGGCGTGGCCCCGAGATGAGTGATCTCTGGATGAGCGCGAAGCCGCCGGAGGATCTCGGTTTCGCGGGTCGTCTCGACGTCAATGTGATAGATGAGGGCGATCGCCCCTCTTTTGCGAGCGTCGAAGCTGCGCCGGAAGACCGAGTAGCGGGTCAGCTCCTGCGGGTCGATCCCCAGCTCTTTGAGGATGGCGGCCCGCAGCTCTTCTTCGGAATGATTCAGGGGCAGGCGGAGCTCTGTCAGCCGTAACATGATCGTCTCACCGGCGCGATCTTATCGCGCCGGCCCGGGAGCAAGCCCAAGGCGCCGCTGTGGTACCCTATTCTTCTTCGCGCTGAAGTACGCGCCAGCTCGATGGACCGATGCCATGATTGACCTCAAGAAAGCCCCGCCGGAGCTGTTCGCCAATGTCCTGGAGACGAATCTCCAGGGGATCGGGCCGTCGCGCAAGCTCTATGGCCACTTCGCGGATGCGGTACGGCTGCGGCTCGGAGCGGACTGCGCCTGGGTGGTGGGGGAGGACGGCGAGATCCTCGTGATACGGGGAGACAGCGGGCTGTGCGACGTGCCGCGGACGGCGGCGTATCTGCGGGACGAGCGGCTGGCGGCGTCGCGGTCGTCGGTGGTGGCCCGGGTGGTGGTCCATGGCCGGGCCGTGGCGGCGGTGGGAGCGGCCCGCCAGGTGGGCCGGGATTTCGGCCAGAGCGCCCGGCGCACGCTGGACCGGTTGTGCGGCGTGCTGGCTCAGGAGTTGGGCCGGCGGGAGGAGCAGCGCCTCGCTCGGGTGCTGGACCGCATCCGCAGCAAGATCACCTCGGAGCTGCGTCCCATCGACTTGGCGTACCAGATTCTCGACGGCCTGCATCAGCTCGTCGACTACGATCACTCCTCGTCCTTCCTCACCTGGGAGGCCTCGACGGGCATATTCCGTATCGACGCCGAGAAGATCTCCTGGATGAAGGGGAAGAGCGCCTTCGTGGGCCACGAGATCCGCGTGCCGCGGGAGATGGTGGAGGAGCTGGAGCTCGATCCGGGGCTGCGGCGGCTGGACGGCGACGGCGGCGGCGATCCGTTCTGGGAGATGCTCAGCTATCACCGGGGCAGGGCCATCCCCTCGCCCACGAGCCTGCTGTGCGCGCCGCTCTCGTTCGGGGGCGAGTTCCTGGGGCTGCTCAAGATCGCCGCCTGGAAACGGCGGCCGTTCGACCTTTGGGACGTGGCGGTGGTCGAGCGGTTCCTGCCGGCCGCGGCGGTGTCGATCCGCAATGCGCGGGTCAACATGACGCTGGAGCGGCAGGCCATTCAGGCGGAGCTGAAGGCGACTTTGGTAACCTTGGCCAACGCCGTGGCCCACGACGTCAACAACGCCATGGGGACCATTCTGCCGCTGGCGCAGCAGGTGCGGGAGGATCTCCGGCGCGAGACGTTCGATCCGCGGACGCTGGGCCAGGATCTCGATCTCGTGGTGGAGAAGGCGCAACTCTGCAAGCGCATTTTCGCGAACATGCTGCGGGTGGCCCGGGCGGGCCGCGCGGGGGACGGACCGGTGGACGTCAATCAAGTGGTGCAGGACACGGTTCCGTTCTTCCACGGCCAGGCCCTGCGGCGGGGAATCGAGACGGTGCTGAACCTCGCCGAAGGCCTGCCGCCCGTGCGTTTCTCGCGCAACGACTTGCAGCACATCGTGCTCAACCTGGTGAACAATTCGCTGGAGGCGATGGAGGAGCGGGGGCGGCGGATCGTCATCGCCACCCGCGAGGAGGACGGCGGCGCCGTGCTGTCGGTGCAGGACGATGGACCGGGCATCCGGCCCGACCTGATGGAGAAGGTGCAGGAGCCGTTCTTCTCCACCAAGGCCGGCGGCACGGGCCTGGGGCTCGCCATCTGCCGGGCCCTCGCCTGGCAGAACGGCGGGCGCCTGGAGATCGGCAGCCTGCCGGGAGAGGGGACGCGCGTCACCATGGAGATGCGGCTGGCCCGGGATGAAGCGCCTGTCGAGCCGGTCGGAGCGATGAGTTGAGCCGCAGCCGGATTCTGGTGGTGGACGACGACGCCGGTCTGCGGCGCACGCTTGAGCGGATCCTCTCGCCTACCTATCGGGTGGAGACCGTGGCCGGCGCTCCCGAAGCGCTGGAGCGGGTGGCGGCGGCGCGGTATGACCTCGCCCTCGTGGACGTGCGCCTGAAGGAGGGCGACGGCTACAGCCTGTGCAGCGCCATCCGCGAGCGCCGGCCGCGGACGGACGTGATCCTCATCACCGGCTCGATCTCGGAGCCTGACGAGAAGCTCTTCCGCTCGCTGGAGGAAGGAGCGTTCTACTTCCTCTTCAAGCCGTTCGACCGGCGGGTCCTGCTCGCCCTGGTGGAGCGCTGTCTGCGTTTACAGCGCGAGCGTTTCACCAAGGAGCGCTACGCCAACGAGCTGGCGGCGGACCTCGAAAAGGCGCGCCTGTTCCAGGAGAGCCTGTCGCCCCGGGAGCCTGTGGCATCCTCCGGCTGGCGGGTCGACGGCCGCCTCCTTTCCTGCGACGCCCTGGGAGGCGATTTCTATCTCGCGCAGGCGGTGGACCAAGGGCTCGTGGTCTCGGTGAGCGATGTCGTCGGCCATGGAGTGAGCGCCGCCATGTACGCCGGCATGCTGCGCTCCACCCTGGACGCGGCCCGGAGGCGGGGCGTCGATCCCGAGCGAGTGGCGCGGGAGGTGCTCCAAGGCATCGACTTCTTCGAGGCCGCCGCCTGTGCCACGATGGTCTACGGCCTGCTGCTGCCCGACGGCCGGCTGCGCTACATCAACGCCGGCCATCCGCCGCTCTTCTGGCTGAAGGCGGACGGCACCGTCGAGCGGCTGTGGGCCACGGGGCCGTTGCTCAACCGGATCTTCAGCGACCGTCCCCTACCCGTCGAGGAAGTCGCCTTGTCCCCCGGCGACCGCATCCTCGCCTACTCCGACGGTGCCTTCGAGGCGCGCAACCCGGCGGACCAGGAATTGGGCCTGGACAAGCTCGAAGAAGCTTTCGTGCTGCTGCGCGACCAGCCGATCGGAGAGACCGCCGACGCCCTCATGGAGCTGGTGCGGCTCCACTGCGGGGGGCGGCCGGTGGCGGACGATGTGACGGTGGTGGTGGTGGAGCGGGAGGAGTAGTTTTCCCAGTTTTTCCGTTACGTTAGGGGCCGGGCAGCACCTCAATGCCAACCCGCGCGCTACAGCAGCCACGCCTGCGTCTGCGCTGGACGTTGCGGATCGCCAGCGTGGGCTTGCTGGCTGGAATCGCGATGTCACCGCGGCTATGGATAGCGGTCGATCGCCTCTATCCGCGTGCGCCCATTGTCCCGCCGGCCGAATTGCCCCTCGCAGCAGAGGTCGCGTTCCTCTTGTTGGTGATCATGGGTCTTGCGCTGGGATTGACGGAGCGAGCGCGCTCTCGCGCGGCGATCGGAGTCGCGCTGATCGCCCTTGCCGTGCTGGTCGCAGGCGATCAATCTCGCCTTCAGCCCTGGGTCTACGAGTATGCGCTGTTGCTGGCCGTGCTGGGATCCGCCGCCTCGTCGGCTGACGATCAACACATGGCGCTGAGGATTTGCCGATCCCTGCTCGTCGCGCTCTACTTCTGGGGCGCGGTGCAGAAGATGAACGTCTCGTTTGTAACCCGCATCTGGCCGGACTTCGTTGGCGGCATCGCGGCGCGGCATGCGCTCTGGCTGCAAAGCGTGGGCTGGGCACCGCCGGTCGCCGAGCTCGGGATCGCCCTCATCCTCGGCAGTCGGCGCCTCCGCCGCGTCGGAGTTGCCGGAGCCGTGCTGTTACATGTGACGAATATCGCCATACTGCTGGCGAGCGGCGAAAACTCGGTGGTGTGGGTCTGGAACGCTGCGATGGCGGCCAGCGTGATGGCTCTGTTTGCCGGGGAAGACCTACCTATCCCCAAGGCATCGCGCAAGCGGCTCAGACTGCAGGAATGGGTCGTGCTCGCCCTCGCCTGGGTGATGCCGGCGCTGAGCTTCTGGGGCTTCTGGGACAGCTATCTCTCAGGGGCCCTGTACTCCGGCAACACCCTGCAGGCGGTGATCGTCATTTCGCAAGTCAGCATTGCGGCACTGCCGAAGGTCATTCGCCGCAACACGTGGCAGCAAACGGCACCGGCATTCATCGACCTCAACCGATGGTCGTACGATGAGCTGAACGTGCCGGCCTATCCGGCGGAGCGAGTCCTCAGACGGGTGGCCATGCGAGCCTGTCGGGCCTACCTGCCCGAACCGGGTGGCACGCTGCTCCTCCTCGGTCGCCCCGACTGGCTCAACGGGCGCCGAGTGCGCACGGCCTATGAGTGCGCCAGTTCGCTTCACCGCCTCAGTGAAACCCTCTCGGGCCAGGGTGATGTAAGGTCCCCTACCCCCGCCACCCCAGAATCTGATCCACCGTGACCTGCGACACGGAGTGGTAGCCCGGCCGGGCTTTCTCGTAGATCCTCAATCCCATCTCCGCGCCTTCCGGGGTCTTCGCCAGCTCGGTGTAGAGCGGCTTCAGGTACTTGCGCCGGCCCACGGTGGTGAGGAAGCGCTCGAGGGCGGGGTAGGCGGGCTCGTACTTGCCCTGCACGACCTTCATCAGCCAGGTGCTCAGGATCTCGCTGTTGCCCGAATCGCTCAAGTGGAAAGTGGCGTCGAGGTCCGCCATTTTCGCCCGGTCGAGAGGCGTGGGCAGCGTTTCGAGGAAGTGGAGCCAGTGGTGCGTCGTCCAGCCGGTCGTGGAGATCTGAGCAGCGGGCGCGCCGCCGGCGAAGGATTTGACGGCCTGATCGACAGGGGCGAAGGCCTCGGAATGAGGCTCGATCGCGTTGGTGGGCAGGCCGGGGGAGTAGACCCAGGCGTCGATCTGGAGGTTCTTCGCTTGGGCCTCGTCGCCGCCGAGAAGGTTCTGCTTCAGATATTGGACGAAGCGGGCGGAGTCCATGGACTGAAACTGGAACGTATCGAAATACGTGCGCAGGAAGCGATCGAATTTCTCGCGGCCCACCGAAGCTTCCAGCGTGCGCAGGAAGAGGGCGCCTTTCTCGTAGGCGACGTCGCCCGTGCCTTCGTCGGGATCGCGGCCGGCGAGGTTGAGGTAGAGCTGCGTGTCGGGACTGGTGGCGCCCAGCTCCTGGAAGGCGTCGACGAGATCCTGGCGTCCGAGCACGGCCAGCATGTCGAAATAGGGACGGCCGTAGACCGCCTCCATGATCCGCCCCTCGAAATAGGTGGTGAAGCCCTCGTTGAGCCAGAAATCGTTCCACGTGGCATTGGTCACCAGGTTGCCGGACCAGGAGTGCGCGAGCTCGTGGGCCACCAGGGAAACGAGCGAGCGGTCGCCGGCCAGGATGGTGGGGGTCGCGAAGGTCAGCCGCGGATTCTCCATGCCGCCGTAGGGGTAGCTCGCGGGCAGGACGAGGATGTCGTACCGCCCCCATTTGTAGGGCCCGTAGAGGGCCTCGGCGGCGGCGATCATCTTCGGCGTGTCTGCAAGCTCCCAGGCGGCGCGCTCGACGACCGAGGGAAGGGCGTAGACGCCGCTGTTCGTCCCCAGAGGCCGGAATTCAAGGTCGCCCACGGCCAGGGCCAGCAGGTACGACGGAATGGCGTTCGGCATGCGGAAGCGGTAGACGCCGTCCGCGCTCTTCTTGGTGGGATTCTCGGCGCTCATCACCGCCATCAGCGCCGGGGGCGTGCGGATCGTGGCCTCGTAGGTCATGCGCACGCCGGGGGAGTCCTGGCAGGGAATCCAGGTGCGGGCCAGGATGGACTCGGACTGCGTGAAGAGGAGCGGCGACGGGCTGCCGGCCTGCGCCGGAGTGAGCCACTGGATGGCCGCTGTTTCCGGGCGCGTCGAATAGTCGACGTTCACCCAGGCCGTGCCGGGCGCGATCTGGACGTCGAGCGCCTGGCCCAGGAGCTTGTCTGCAGCTCCCAGGCTCCACTTCGCCTCGGTCTTGCCGTCGTCGAGCGTCACGCGCTGAATGTCCAGGCCCCGGGTGTCGAGGATGAGATGGTCCACGCCGAGCTTGTTTTTCACCCGCAGGCTGGCGCGGCCGGTGAGCCGGTGGGCCTGGAAGTCGACCGTCAGATCGAGCTTGAGGTGCTCGACCGTGGCCTCCTGGGGCCGGGCGTAGGAGTGCGGGTCCTGAACGGACTCGCTCACCACCTTCACCGGTTCGGCCGGCTTCGCGGGAATGGCCGGCGGAGACGTCGGGGCCGGCATGGGTGACGTCGCGGGTCCTTTCGCGGTCACTTTCGCAGGCGCTTTACCGGGAGTCTTGGGGGTGACCGGCTGAGTCGAGCCGGAGCAGGCGGCGAGCAGGAGGGCCAGGGCAGGGGCGGCGTAGAGCTTTGTCGTGGCATTCATGTCGGAAAGGGAGAACAGCGGAGGAGCGGAGGAAAATCCGGCCCTGCGATACCATCCCCCCTCATGTCCGAGCCCTCTGCCGCTCCCCGCCGCCGGATCACTGGCGAGGGCCTTCTCTTCGGGGTCCTCCTGATCCTGCACGTGGCCCTGATCTGGGCGTTCCGTTTCGTCCCCACCCAGGACGGCCCGGGGCACCAGGCGCTGGCCTTCATCCTGCGCCAGTTCGGCAGGGCGGACGCGGGGCTGCTGCGGCAGTATTACGTGCTGAACCGGGAGGCGCTGCCGAACGGCTTCATCTTCTTCCTGATGAACCGCGTTCTTCGCTTCCTCACCGTGCCACTGGCGGAGAAGGCGCTGCTCACCTCCTACGCGATCCTGCTTCCCGTCTCGGTGCGCTATGCGCTTCGAGGGATCGACCGGCGGGCGGGGTTCCTCGCCGTGCTCTCCTTTCCCTTCATCTACAACTACACGCTGCACATGGGGTTTTTCAACTTCTGCTTCAGCCTGCCGGCCTTCTTTTTTACTGTCGGCTACTGGCTGCGATATGGCGAGAAGATGACGCCACTACGAACCGGGGGCTTGGCTCTCCTCATCCTTTGGGTCTACTTCTGCCATCCAGTGACCCTGGTGATGACGGTGGCCGCTCTTCTGACATTGGCCGGCTGGCGGCTCATCCTGGATCTGCGAGCCGCCCCGGGATCGCTGTGGATCGGAGTCCGTCGCTGGCTGCTCGCGCCGCTGGTGGCGTTCCTCCCGGCGGTGATCCTCATGGCCGCCTTCCTGGGCAAGCGGATGGGCTCGAAGATCGATTTCCTCCCTTTGGGGGTGAAGCTCAAGCACTTGGCGGGTCTGTATTCGCTGGCCTCGCTCAGCCACTGGACGCCGCCGCTGGCAGCAGCGCTGGCCTTGCTTTTCTACGTCGTCGCCTTCCTGTGCCTGAGGCAGCGGGGGAGGCGCGGCCTTGAGGTGCGAGACGGTCTGCTTCTCGTCGTGCTGGTGTTCCTGGCCGCCTACTTTCTGGCGCCCAGCGAGATCTCCGGCGGCGGCTTCGTGAATCACCGCCTCCTCCTGTTCCCCTTTCTGGCTCTGATCCTCTGGCTCGGCGCCTTCGATCATTCGGCGAGACGGCGGCTCTGGATTCAGACCGTCGCGGCAACTCTCGCGGTACTCTTCCTCTTCGCCTACGCCCGCGCCTACGCCCTCATCGACCAGCACCTGGCGGAGATCGCCGAAGCCGGCCAGCACATCGAGCCGGACCACACCTTCCTGTACCTCTCCTACTCCAACCACGGCGAGCAGCCCAACGGCCGCGAGCTCGCCTTCCGTACCGAGCCCTTCCTCCACGCGGGGGGCTACATCGGGGCGGAGAAGCGGCTGGTGGATCTTTCCCTGTACGAGGCGAACGAGGACTACTTCCCGATCTACTACCGTCCGGAGCTGAACCCGTACGTCCACCTCTCCGTGGGCCTGCTGGGCATCGAGCAGCAGCCGCCCCGGGCGCAGATCCTGGCGTACCGGCAGCAGACCGGAGGGAAGGTGGACTATGTGTTGATCTGGGGGCTCCGGCTTGACCGGCTCGGAGAGCCGGCAGTGCGGAAGGTGTTGGATCAGTTGGCGATGGGGTACGACGTGGTGTGGCGGGGGGCGGATGGGTTGGTGACGTTGTACCGGGTGCGGTGAGATCGGGGGGCCGTGAGTCCCGATGGGTAAGTAGGCATCGGCCGAGCAATGGATCCATACGGCGTTTCGCCGTAAGCATCGGCGAGGCGCTGTATCGATGTGGCGGCGCGCCGTAAGCATCGGCGGGCCGGTGTATGGATACGGCGTGGCACCGTATCCATCGGCGGTCCGCTGTATCGATACGGCGGACCGTCGTAGGCGGCGGCAGGCCGATAGATGGCTACATGGTGACCCGGTATCCATCGGCAGCGCGCTGCATCGATACGGCAGACCGCCGTAAGCATCGGCGGACCCGCGCATGGCAACGGCGTGCCACCGTAAGGATCGGCAAGGCGCTGTATCGGTACGACGGACCGCCGTAAGCGTCGCCAAGCCCGATGTAGGGATACGGCGTGGCACTGTATCCATCGGCGGATCGCTGTATCGATACGACGGACCGCCGTACGCATCGGCGAAGCGTTGTATCGATACGGTGGTCGAATGGATCGATCCATTGGCCCGCCGTATGGATCTGCGGCACGTGTTTTGCCTGCTTTGTGGCGGAAATCAGAAGCCCAGGTTGCGTCCCGCCGCCATCTCCTTGATCCGCGGCGTCAGCGCTTTGCCCGGCGGCGGAAGGTCAGGTGGATGAACGGAGGTTGCCGAGTGGCAGGCCACTCCGTTGCGTCAAACCTTCTCCACGCTGACATCGTGTGCGTATTGAGCGAGGGCGTTGAGATCGCCAGGGTTCGAGGTCAGCACGGTTCCGCCTGGTTCCGCCAAGGCAACGACGAGCGCATCCACCGCGGAACCTCGCCGTGCCAGCCTCCGCAACTGCGCTGCTCGCCGTGCCAACATCTCAGAGACCTCCTCCACGATGTCGCAGGTCTTGAGAAGGCGGTTCGCTAGAGCGTCGCGGCCAGGATGCCCTTGCATGCATTCCACGAGCACGATGGAGGGAACCAGGGGAGGCCACAAGTCTTCCTCGCGGAAAGCCTGGATCAGCGCCGTCGTCTGCTGGGTCCGCTCAGCCAGACGGGTGACTCCACCCGAATCAAGGACCAGCAAGAAGAGATCAGCCAACCTTGCGAGCCGGTCGGCGCGAAAGCCGCCGCGCGACGGTGGCGGCACTCGTGCGCTGAGCTGTCGTGGGGGGGCCGACTTCAGCGACCAGCTCCGCAACGTAGCGGTCGGTCTCGGCAAGCAGGTCCTGCCGGCGTAGCTCCGCACGGACCGCCTTCTGAAGCAACTCCGAAGCGGGTAGGGCACGGGCCTTGACCTGTTCGTACAATGCGTCGGGGAGGTAGACTTGCATACGGGCCATACGCCTAAGTATACACACTCGGCGCCCGCAGGCAAGCCCGCGAAGCCAAGACCTGCCTCATCGCCTTCAGCGTCTTTCTTGGATAGGATGCAACCGCTATGGATTCCGAACCGCCCTCATTTCCTATCATGGAGGATTTCCAGCCGAAAACTCCGCTCGGCCGTCGGCTCTGGGAGTTGCGGAAGCGTATCGTAGCCTCTGGGGAACCTCTGCTGGACTGGGACGACCTTGAACGAGAGATCGCCGAACGCCGGGGCGGCGTCAGCGAAACGGATTGAGCGTCGCGGTCTTGGTTTCGGAAGTTGTCTTCGAGCCATTCCCTTTCGCGACAGTTTGAAAGACGCACACTTCTCCCGGGTGATGGTTAGAACTGCAGTCCCTTCCCCATTTCTACCGCCCTTCTGGAGACTCACCAACCTGCCCAGAGACATGGAGCATCCTCGCGTCGGCGCGAGTCTCGACGCCGTGGGCATAGATGCCATGATAGGAGGCCTTCACCGGGAAGGGGTCGTGTCGGGTCGAGACGGGCATTTTTTGCTCCTGTGAGTCTCATCGTACCGACTTTTCGGATAAGCCTACCAAATTCGCAAACAACTCGGCACTCGGCCCGCACAGCCTGCGGACGCTCCCCTGCAAGCTGATCGCGCTCGCCAAATTCCCCTCCCGGACGTGCAGAAGGCCCAATCGCCCACCGCGCCGTGGACAAAAGCTGATCGCCTCGGGGTGCTCCGGCGCTACTGCGAGATCAAACCTCAGGGGTGTCGACCTCGCTGCAAGCGCCACTTCCGTACCACAGCCATACGGACTTCGGTGCCCGACGGGCCCACACTGATCCTCGATGAGCTCTTTGATCTCGTACTCGTGTCGCCCAACGACCTTGTGCGGCTCAAGGCCGAGTTGGCTCACAGCGTATTCCGCGAACTCGACGTACCTGTCCACGATGACCCCAGCGAGTACGTAGAGCGTGCCTTTATAGACCGAGACCGGATAGAGCACATCGCCGCGCTCGACCCCTGCGTGTTTCAGCGACGGAGCGGATTGATGGATGCCACCGAAGAGTACCCGAAGCGGCTTGCCTTCATTTCCCGTTTTTCGTAGCGCCGTACAGCGTTCACGTGTCCACAGTAGGGTGTACGCGCTGTCCATTCATTCGCTCCGCAACCGAAACGCAATCTCCTTGACTCGCGGCGCCAGCACTTTGCCCACGGCCTCGTGGCCGGAGAGGTTCCAGTGAGTATCTCTCGGATAGCTCAGACGCTTCCAGTCCGCTCCGGGGAGGAGATCCTGGGCGGCGATGAAGGGGATTCCCAGGGCTTTCAGGCGGTCTTGGACGGCGAGGCGGTCCCGGCGGTAGTCGGGGCCTCGGTCGTCCACTAAGAGGGCCAGGAAACGGCCGCCTTGCGCTTCTGTCAGGCGGCGGGCTTCGGCGAGATCCTGGACGGTGGGCTCGTAGTCCGATGCGGTTGGAAGGCCTTCTTTCTCGGGATGAAGAAAGATCTTCTTGGCTCCGTTCGCGAGGGCGGGGATGGCCAGGCGCAGCAGGTTGGAGTGCGCTTTGAGGTGTGCGGTCGCGGTGCCGAGGACGGGTAGCCGGGTCTCTTGCAGGTAGAGGTTGCCGCCGATCAGCTTGAGGCGGTCGACGTAGGTGTGGGCCACGATGTAGCCGTCGCGGTAGACGAATGGGGTGGCGCAGCGCTGGCGGTCCCAGAGGGGGGAGAGGGTCATCACGACCACGGCGGGATGCAGCGCGGGCAGGAGATGGCGGAGGCGGGCCACCATCTGGCGGCTGCTGTAGCCGGGGACGCCTCCGTCGTAGACGCGCACTCCGGTCTCTCTTTCGATGATGGCCGAGAAGGTGCGTTCGGCAGGGACGCCTTCTCCGAAGGTCATGGAGTCGCCTACGGTCAGCACGGAAGGCTGGGCCGGCGCGGTGTGCGGCTGGTCGCGCAGGCCTCGGGCATCCACGACGGCGGGCACGTCGAACTCTTTGCCGGGCGCGATCTCCTCGCCGCGAAAGCCGGGGCGCAGGGTGTAGCCGCTCTCCGGGTCTGCCTGGAAGAGGTAGCGGGGATGATTGCCTCCCGCGAACCAGGAGGAGCCGCGGCCGGCGGAGCCGACTCCCACGATCCGCAGCGCGGCCTCGGCCACGAGGAGCGTGAAGAGGAGGGAGACGGCGGAGAGGGCTAGTTTTTTACGCATGGTGGAGGAAGACAAAGACTGGTTAGTCAGGCCGGCGGGACGCCGGCACTCCCAGGGGTGTGCTCTTGGGGTATAGCGTGAAAGTGAAGCTTTTCCCCTTCGAGGCTTCCAGGCGGAGCTGGTAGAGATAGTACGGATCGTCCGTCCACCACATGCGATGCGCGGCCCTTGGGTGAGCGAAGTGGAGGAGGTTGCCGGCGACTCCTCCGGGCAAGGGCATGGCGGTCACTCTCTCGCTGCCGTAAATGTCCAGGCGCTTCGGCAGGGGGGGTAGGACATCGAGCTCGACGCCGTCCAGGGGCGCCGGGCTGCCGATCAGGATTTGACCTCGTCCGGACTCGTCCAACTCGATCGCGGTAAACGTTTCGCCCTCTTTTTTCGGATGCAGGCTCGGGGTCAGCAGCCGGATCCACATCGCGTTGTGGACGAAGTCCTCCTGGCCGGCGGGCTTCAGGTGCGAGAGGGTCGTCTCGTAGGGGAGGAAGCGCTGGGCGGAGTGCGAGACGTACGAGTAGCCGCCCTCGGGCGCGAGCAGGTAATGCTCGGAGTGCATCCAGAGAGGCAGGAGGAACGGCGTCGCCAGGATCGCGATGAGCACGGCCCAGGAGGCCCTGGCCGGCGGTCGGCCGGCGGCGAACCAGAAGGCCGGGTAGAGGGGGAGGAAGTAGCGGTTGGCCAGGGCTCCACCGCCGCCGTAGAAGTTGAACGGCCGGATGAGCAGGAAGCAGAACGCCGCGCCCAGGGCAGCCAGGATCAGCATCCCCCTTCCCTCGCCCCGCCGGAAGGCCGCGAGGCCCAACAGCAGCGGCAGGAAGTAGGGGAGGATGCCGACGTGCCTGCCGACGAAGAAGTAGAGGACGTTCCACGCCGTCTGAACGCGGTCGAAGTTCACCTGCGCCCGCCAGGTGTGGTCGCCACGCTGGGCGATCTGCCCGGCCCAGGAATCGGCCGGCAGGTCCACCTCGGGGAAGCCGGTCTTGGAGTCGAAGCTCTGGCGGTGGCCGCTGTAGGGCGTCAGGGCGTCCGCGTCCGCCAGGTTGGCGAGGCCGGAGGCTAGGACGATCAGGACGGCTCCCATCATCAGGGCGGCGATCCCTGAAACCCGGCGGCCTCTCGGCACGGCCAGGGCGGCAGGCAGGAGCAGGGTGCCGTAGAAGGGGCGCGACATGAAGACCAGTCCC
This sequence comes from Thermoanaerobaculia bacterium, assembly GCA_035996875.1. Classification (GTDB taxonomy): domain Bacteria; phylum Acidobacteriota; class Thermoanaerobaculia; order Multivoradales; family UBA5704; genus DATARR01. The sequence continues at coordinate 158,353 of DASYJD010000102.1, read as the reverse complement.
AGCAGGGCACCCACCGCCAGCCAGCGCAGGGCGGCTTTGATCGTCGTTTCCGCAGTCTCGCCCTCGCGCGGCGCTCCATAGGCCAAAGCGAGGGCGATCGCCGTCAGGCACATCAGGAACAGGTCGGAGTGGACCCAGAAGACGTAGGCGAAGGCGACCGAGGCGTAGACCCAGGCGGCCACCCAGAGGGGTGCCGCGGGTCCGAGGCGGCGGCTCAGGGTCCGCGCCGCGGCAATTGTGGCCAGCGCCAGCAGGAGGGCGTTGGCGATCGAGGCGCCTCGCGTGGGGGAGAGGCGCAGGAAGGGGGCGATCCAGGCGGCGTAGGAGGCGGGCTTGCTGTAGGTCAGTGTGCGTCCGCCGTCGGCGCTCTGGAGGATCAGGCCGTCGGGCTTGACGCCCCACTGCTCCACGAAACGATCGTAATCCTGCCGCGAGTAGCGCAGGTCGAAATCCCACGCCAGGCTCTGGGCCTGCATGAGGTAGGTGGCTTCATCGCCCACCAGCCCCGGCCAGCTCCGCCGGTCGAAGGTCACCGCCCCCACCAGCGTCGCCGCCAGGAGCAGGGCGAGGACGGCCCAGCTCAGGGAACGGTGCATGGCGGGGATTATGGTGCATGGCGGGGATTATATGGTGCGCCCTTGGATGAGGCCTCGCAGCCCAAAGCCCCTCATCACCCCGGCCCTCTTCTCCCGACCCCGCCCAGCCCCCTCACCGGGAACAAGAAACTGCCTCGAGCATAGGCGCTGACTTTGCTGGCTTAGAGCTTCCCCCGCCCAAGACCCTCACCCCTGCCCCTCTCCCGACCACCCCAAACCCCCTCCCTGGGAGAGGAGGGGTACTCGGTTGGGGCGTTCTGGCAGTTCTCCCTCTTCTCCCGGTGAGGGGGGTTGGGAGGGGTCGGGAGAAGAGGGCCGGGGTGATGAGGGGCTTGGGTGGGGGGCGCTCTAAGCCCGCGGGTCCACCTAATCCCGCGGCAGGATCGGCATGGAGACGGTGTCGTCCTGCGCGGCGTTGGCCCGCTGCTCCGCAGTGAGGAGATGGCGGCCGGGTGCGGGGCCGATCACCCGGTCGCGCCCCTGGGACTTGGCCTGATAGAGGCGCTGGTCGGCGCAGCGCAGGATCTCGGCGGCGTTCTGGCCATCGTCGGGCCAGAGGGCGACGCCGACGCTCACCGTCAGGCTCACCGGCTTTGCGCGGTTGGGAAGACGGATCGGCTTCACCGCGAGTACCCGGCGGATGCGCTCCAGCAGATCGGTGGCGCGAGCGCTCATCACCCCCGGCAGGACGAGGGCGAACTCTTCGCCGCCGTAGCGCGCCACCACGTCGGTGGCCCGGCACGACTCGCGAAGCGTCGTCGCCACCGAGCGCAGGGCCTCGTCGCCGCCGGCGTGGCCGTAGGTGTCGTTGAACTTCTTGAAATGGTCGATGTCGATCATCGCCACGGCGAAGCGGCCGTCCTCGCGGCGGGCGAAGGCGACCTCGCGCTCGAGCTGCTCGTTGAACACGGCACGGTTGAGCAGGCCGGTGAAGCGGTCGCGGGTGGAGAGCAGGCGCAGCTCCCGCGAGCGCACGACGAGAGTGGCTGCAAGGGCCGTGGCGCCCACGAGCTGGGCCATGCGCCAGATCTGGGTGCTCCAGTGGAACTGGCCGTAGACATAGGGGGCGAAGGCGGCCGAGTTGAGGTTCCAGCGCCAATCGGCATAGAGAACGATCGCCAGATATTCGCCGAGGGCCAGGGCGCCCGAGAGCAGGCAGATGCGGGCGTCGTAGCGCAGGCTGGTGGCGGCGATGGCGAGGAAGTAGACGGGGAAGATCGCGAGGTTGTTCGTCGCCTCGTGGGGCCGCCCGAGGATCAGAGAAATGCCGAGCACGGCGCTCACCAGGCTGACGTCCAGCAGGCTGCTGGCGAAGCCGATCCAGGCACGGCCCCAGTGGCGGCTGGTGGCGGAGTAGACGGCGAGTGCCAGCCCCAGCCCCATGGTGGTGGCGGTGAGCAGAGCCAGGACGTCGCTCCCCTTCTGTTCCTGGAGGAGGAGCTCGCGCAATGGGAAGAAGAGGAGGACGACGAAGATTAGCAGGCGGAACCCGGCCACCAGCAGCTCGCCGCCGAAGCCGGCGCTGGAGATCTCCTGCTCCGGTGCGCTCCAAACGCGGCGCCACAGTGGCGGTTCGGGTGCAGTGTGGTCCTCGAGGCTCATGCGCGAGTCTCCCGCTCGCCAGGGGCAGGCCCTCTGCTCCAGCCCCTCAGGAACCGGCGGAGAGGGCAGCCCGACGAGGGCCGCACCTCCAGCCGGCGATCGACAACGGAAATCAGGCAGCGACTTTAACACGCCGGAGCCTCACGGCTCCAAAACCCAAACACCTCCGTTGGTCGCGGCATAGAGACGGTTAGGATCGACTGGATCGGGGACGAGGCGGGCGATGTTGAAGATCTGGGGCCCGCCCACGGACTGCCAGCTCGCGGCGCCGTCGTGGCTGGCGAAAACCTGGGTGCCGTGGATTCCCCAAAGCGTGCCGCCGCCGGCCGAAAAGACCAGCTTGTCGGCGGTGAGATTGCCGGTCCGCAGCCAAGTGGCGCCGCTGTCGGTGCTTTTCCACACGCCGGCCGGGGTGACGAGAGCCTCGGTGCTCTGGGCGTAGACGGTCCGCGGATCGAGCGGGTCGACGGCGAGAGAGGCGACACCCACTCCTCCCAGGCCGCCGTCCGCCGCCGCCCAGGAAGTGCCACCGTCCTCGCTATGGGCGAGAGAGGAACGGGTGTTCCGGCAGAAGAAAGGCCCGTTGTTGTCGTTGGCACCACCTGCGTAGAGCGTCGCGGGCGCCGACGGGGCCACGGCCAGGGTCTCGAAGAAGCAGGTCGGTCCGGGAGGGCTCAAAGCCTGCCAGGTGGCGCCGGAGTCGTGACTGGCGTAGAGGTTCGGCGCGCTCCAGGCGTAGAGGGTGGAAGCCACCACGGGGTGAGGGAGGAAGAAGAAGACCGGGGTGGAGGGCGTCGTGTCCTGTCCCAGGGCGAGCCGCCAGGAGGCGCCGGCATCGTCGCTCCTCCAGAGAGCCTGGTTGAACAGGGTGTAGAGGAGGGCGCCGTCAGCGGAGAACGCCACGTCGTTGAGCCCCGGCAGGCTGGTGGGATCGTCCGGCGCCGGAGGTTGGGTGGGAAGCTCCCATACCCGTCCTCCCTGCGTGCTGCGGTAGACGCCCGCGGGGCCGGCTGCCGCCCAGAGGATCTCCGGATGGTGGGGATCGATGGCTACAGCGGGGGTTTCGAGAGCGAAGAGGCCAGTGTTTCGCGGCTGCCAGGAGACGCCCCCGTCGCCGCTGGCGAGCACGCCGCCGGGATCGCGGAAACCGGGGGCGAGACCGGCGTAGAGGGTGGCGGCGGTAGCCGCCAGGGCCGCCACGCGGGCGGTGGCACGGGGGCCGGCCGGTGTCCAGTGGGCCCCGGCGTCAGTCGTGCGATAGGCGCCGTGGTCGAGCGTCCCGGCCCACGCCGCCGATGGATCGCCTGGAGCCACGGCGAGGGAGATGACGCTGCCGGCCGCCTCCGGCTGCCCGGCGGTCGGTCTCCAGGAGGCGCCGCCGTTCGTGCTGCGGAAGATGCCGGCGTTGCCGACGCTGGCCCAGAGGATCTGCGGATTGGTGGGCGCCATCGCCAGCGCCGTCACCTCGCCCGCGGGCAGGCCCTGCCTGGCGGGTTTCCAGGAGTCGCCCGCGTCGATGCTCTTGAAGACCCCGGCGCCTGTGGCCGCGTACACGGTGCCGGCGGGACGGCGGGCGACGGCCAGGGCCAGGACGTGACGCGCGACGCCCTGCGGCAGCGGCCGGCGGGGGCTTTTCCAGGAGAAACCGCCGTCAAGGCTGTGCCACACGCCGTCGCTCGCCACGTAGACGCGGGTGCGCTTGGCGGGGTCTACGGCGAGCAGGGTGACGATGACGTTGGGAAGGCCCCGTCTCGACGAGCTCCAGGTGACGCCGCCGTCCGTGCTCTTCAGCACCTGCTTGAAGTTGAGCGACTGATAGATCGTCGTGTGCCGGGAGGGATCCACGGTCACGTTGCCGCTGGCGATGCCGATGTGGACCAAGCCCCAGGAGGCACCGCCGTCGACGCTTTTGAAGGTGCCCTGAAGGCCGGCGGTGACATAGAGCACCTGAGGGGCGGCCGGATCGACGGTAAGAGTGTCCACGAATCCCCCGTAGGGACCGAGCGGGACCCAATGCGGGGTGGCCGCGAGCGGCGAAGCCATGACGGCCATGGCGAGCACGGAGAGTACGAGCAGGCGATTCAAGATGCAGTCTCCTGTTGGACGGATCGCAGATGGATAGCTATTGGAAGACCCAGACGCCGCCCGAAGTGGCGGCATAGAGGCGGTCGGGATCGACCGGATCGGGGATGAGGCGGTCGATGTTGAAGACCGTGGGCCCGCCCACGGATTGCCAGCTCGCGCCGCCGTCGCGGCTGGCGAAAACCTGGGCGCCCTGGTTCCCCCAGAGCGTACCGCCGCCGGCCGAGAACACGAGATCGCTGACCAGAGGAGAGGCGAGGACGGACCAGGTGGCGCCACCATCCAGGCTCTTCGACACTCCGGTCGAGTTGCCGAGGCGGCCGCCGCTCTGCGCATAGAGGGTCCGCGGGTCGAAGGGATCCACGGCCAGGGAGAGAACGCCGTCGCCCGCAAGACCGTTGTCCGCCCTCGTCCAGGTGGCGCCGCCGTCCGTGCTGCGGAAGAGGGCGGCGCGGGTGAGGTGGCAAGTCAAAGAGGGGTTGGTGGTCAGGGTCCCACCGGCGTAGAGCGTCGCGGGTGCCGAGGGAGCGGCGGCGAGGGTGTTGAAGGCGCAGTCGAACCCTGGCTCCAGGGGCTGCCAGGTGGCTCCGGAATCGTGGCTGGCGAAGAGGCGCTGTCCACCTCCGGACCCGGCGTAGAGGGCCATGGCGTCCAGAGGGTGGGTGAGCAGGAAGGTTACGAAGGCCGCCGGGACCGTCTGGGGTCCCAGCGCGAGGTGCCAGGAGGCGCCGGCGTTGTCGCTGGTCCAGAGCAAGTCGTTGAACACGGTATCCAGGATGGCACCGTCGGCCGAGAACGCGACGTGGGTGACCTGGACCGGCGAATCGGAGAAAGGAGGCGGCGATTGGGTGGGAACGTCCCACACCTGCCCGCCCACCGTGCTGCGATAGAGGCCCGCGCCGAAAGCCGCCGCCCAGAGCATCTCCGGATGGTGGGGATCGATGGCCGCATCGAGAGTTTCGAGGGCGAAGAGGCCGGTGTTGCGCGCCTGCCAGGTACCGCCTCCGTCGCCGCTGGCGAGCACGCCGCCGGGATCGCGGAAAGCGGGGATGATGGCGGCATAGAGGTTGGCTGTCGTGGCTGCCAGAGCCGCCACGCCGGGAGCGGTCCGGGGGCCGGCCGGCGTCCAGTGAGCCCCGCCGTCGGTCGTGCGATAGACGCCGTGGAGGAGCGTCCCAACCCACACCGTCGAGGGATCGCCCGGGGCCACGGCGAGGGAGCTCACGCTGCCGGCTCCGAATGGCAGCCCGGCGGCCGGTCTCCAGGTGGCGCCGCTGTTCATGCTGTGGAAAACGGTCCTGCCGGCGCCGGCCCAGAGGATCTGCGGGTTGGAGGGCGCCAGCGCCAGCGCCGTCACCGGGCCCGGCGGCAGGCCACGGCTGGAGGGCTTCCAGGAGTCGCCCGCGTCGACGCTCCTGAAGACCCCGGCCTCTGTGGCCGCGTATACGGTGCCAGAGGGCCGCCGGGCGACGGCCAGAGCCAGGACGTGGCGCGCGGCGCCCACCGGCAGCGGCCGGCGGGGCCCCTTCCACGAGAGGCCGCCGTCGAGGCTGTGCCACACGCCGTCGGTCGCCGCGTAGACCCGGTTGCGCTTGGCAGGGTCCACGGCGAGCACGGTGAGATTGGCGTTGGGGAGGCCCCGGCTCGACGAGCTCCAGGTGGCGCCGCCGTTCGTGCTCTTCAACATCTGCTTGAAATCGATCGATTGGTAGATCGTCGCGTGCAGGGAGGGGTCCACGGCCACGTTGCCGCTGGCGTAGCCGGTGTGGATCAAGGTCCATGTCGCGCCGCCGTTGACGCTCTTGAAGGTGCCTTGACGGTTGGCGGTGGCATAGAGCACCTGAGGGGCGGCCGGGTCGGCGGTGAGAGTGTCCACGAATCCCCCGTAGGGGCCGAGCGGGGCCCACTGCGGGGCGGCGGCGAGGGGCGAGGCGGCGAGCGCCCCTGTAAGAAGTGGAATTGCCGAAAGGAATCGTCGAAGTGCGAGCATGACGCTTTCTCCTTCTCCGAATAACAGCGTGGTGAAGTCGAGGTGTTCTGCTGATAATTACGGATCAGGCGAACGGATCGTCGCAAACAAGGACTCAAAGGACAAAAAGGACCTCGAGGACGGCCGTCCTCGAGGTCCTTCAGGTCTTTTTCCGAGGGGAGCTGCTCTAGAAGGGAATGTCGTCGTCCTCGGGCTCGCCGAAGCCGCCCTCGTCGTACGAGGGGCCCTGGGAGGGCGAGGAGGAGGAGGAGGAGGCCGAGGACGACGGTCCGTGCGACTCGAAGTCGCCGCCGCCGCTGCCGCGCGAGCCGAGCATCTGGAAGTTTTCGCAGATGATCTCGGTGCGGTACTTCTTCTCACCGGTCTGCTTGTCGTCCCAGGAGCTGGTCTGGATCCGCCCCTCCAGGTAGATCTGCTTGCCCTTGGTGAGATATTGGCCGGCGATCTCCGCCTGCTTGCCCCAGACGACGATCTGGTGCCACTCGGTCTGCTCCTGCTTCTGGCCGTTCTTGTCCCGCCAGCGGCGGCTGGTGGCCAGGGTGAACTTGGCGTTCGGCTGCCCCGAGGGGGTCGATCTCACTTCGGGGTCGCGGCCGAGATTGCCGATCAGGATCACTTTGTTGACCATGCGTGCGTTTCTCCTCTGGTCTGGAATCGGTTACGGTATCACATCCGTCCCGGGGACCCGAGCGCCGGGTCCAGTATCCGGCGGGACCGGATGCGCGGAAAATTTCTCCTCTCTATAAGAACGGAAAAAATGCGTCTCGTCTTACAACGAGTTTCGGCGGCGTCGGTGAAAGTGTCGGGCGAGACGGTCGGGGAGATCGGCCGCGGCCTGCTCGTGCTGGTGGGAATCGAGCGCGGCGATGGCCCGGATGGCCCGGCGAAAGTGCGGGCCGCGGCCGAAAAGCTGGCCGGCCTGCGCGTCTTCGAGGACGCTGCGGGCAAGATGAACCTCGACCTCGCCGCCGTGGGGGGCGCCTTTCTGGTCGTCTCCCAGTTCACCCTCGCGGGATCGGTGGCCCGCGGCCGGCGCCCCTCCTTCGACCGCGCCGCGCCGCCCGCCGAGGCCGAGCCGCTGGTAGACGCCCTGGTGGCCGATCTGCGCGGCCGCGGCTTCCGGGTGGAGACCGGCCGCTTCCGGGCGATGATGGAGGTGGCCCTGGTCAACGATGGGCCGGTGACGCTGGTGGCAGACTTTTGAGGCTCAGCGCACGTACACGGCGTTCAGCGGCGCCGGCATGAAGGAGAGGATCAGCAGGATCAGGCCGATCCACGCCAGCTTCTGCCGCACCGGGTCCAGAGGGATGGTCTCATCCCAAACCGGCGGGTGATACAGGCCGATCACCAGGATGATCACGCACCACACGAGCCAGCCCAGCCAGAGGTAACCCATCAGGCCGAGGGCGATCCAGAGAGGCAGTGCGAGGCGCCGCTGGAGGCGGCCGGTGGCGGCGTAGAGCACGTGGCCGCCGTCGAGCTGCCCCAGCGGGAGCAGGTTGATGGAGGTGGCCAGCAGGCCGAGCCAGGCAGCGAGAGCCACGGGATGGAGGTTGAGGATCATCCCGGGCGCGAGCCGGCCGTGGAACAGCCAGGTGGCCAGGAGGATCGCGAGACAGCGGCCCGGCACATAGAGCGAGGGGGTGAGCTCTTCGTCGAAGCCGGGAGCAGCCAGCAGGAGGCGGGCAGGCTCGGAGTGGGCGATTCCCCACAGCAGGAAGGGAATCAAGACCAGGAAGCCGGCGATGGGCCCGGCGATCCCCACGTCGAACAGCTCGCTCTTGGTGCGGATCTGCGACTTGATGCGAATGAAGGCGCCGACGGTGCCGAAGTTGATCGGCACCGGCAGAAAGTAGGGCAGCGTGCAGGGAATCCCGTAGAACCGGCAGGCGACGTAATGCCCCATCTCATGGGCGAAGAGGATGAGTAAAGCCGGGATCGAAAAAGCGAGGCCCAGGCGCAGCAGCGCCGGGTCGCTCCAGACGCGCATCACGCCCGACAGCGTCAGCCAGGGTCCGCTCAACGCCGTCATGTCGGTGCGGCTGAGCTGGACCATGATCGGCCCCAGCGTCGTGGTGGTGAGGAGCGTCAGGACGAACAGCAGGAAGGCGCGGCCATAGCGCGGGCCGTCCGGCCGTGGGGCGGCGGCGGTGTAGACGTCGCCCGCCGCACCGGCCGCCGGCAGCAGCTCGATGACCGGGCCCCCTTGCGGTCGTTGCTGCCGCGGCGGCCAGGGAGGGCCCTGCTCAGTATTGAGGTCAGTACCGGGGTCAGAGATTCTTCAGGTCCTTGCCGGGCTTGAAGCGGACCGTCTTGCCGGGGGAGATGGCCACCTCGACGCCGGTCTTGGGATTGCGTCCCACGCCCTTTTTGCGGTCGCGGACTTGAAAGACTCCGAAGCCGCGAAGCTCGATCCGCTTGCCGTCGCAGAGAGCGGTCTTCATGGCCTCGATGATGGTGTCGACGGCCTGCGCCGCCTTCACCCGGGGAACGTCTGTGATTTCCGCGACGCGGTCGACGATGTCCGACTTGATCATTGCAGCTCCGAAGCGGGGGCGAGTCTAGCAACCGGTCTCGAGAAGTGTCAACAAAAGGAAACGTTGTCGCGGCGCGGGCTCATTTGGGCTCGCCGTGTTTGCGGGCGAGGATGCAGCGCTCGACGGCGGCGGTGGCGGCAGTGGTGAGCTGCTGAAGAGTGGGCAGCGACACCGTGCCGCCGGTGGCGCCGTCGGCGTAGAGCACCAGGACCATGCGGTCCTTGACGCGCACCGGCAGCATGACGCAGTCACGGGGGAGGTCGCCGCCCCAGGTGCGGGCGAGCTGGCGGTGCGCGGGCATGGGCGGCAGGGGGCCGAGGTAGAGGCTGCTGCCCTGGCGCAGGTTGAGGAACAGCGACGGCTGATCGAAGCCGACGGAGAACTTGCCGAAGGCTTCGCGATCGATCCCGGTGCCGTGGATGCGCCAGCCGGCGACGCGGTCGCGGGTGACGTGGAAGAGGGCCGCCCGCCGGTAGGTGCGGCCCAGGAAGCCGAGGAGGAACTCGCCCACCTGGTCGAGATCTCCCGCCTTGGCGAGCGCCGCCGTGGCCTCGTCCAGGGTGATGGGCGCCTGGCCGGAGCTCCCGGTGGCCGGCTCCACCCAGGAGAAGGCGCCGAGCTCGGCCCGCTCCTCCGGGGTCAGGGAGACGGACTTGGCGCGCGGCAGGGAAGCCGCCTTCGGCAGCGGGACCGCCGCGGGCAGAGCCGCGGTTGCCGGCTCCGGCTCGTCCAGGACCGCCGGTGCCGAAGCCGCCGCGCCGGCTGCCGCCAGGGGAGCTGCCGCGGCCCCGGCAGCCACCGCGGCGGGCCTCGGCGCAGCGGGGGCGGGCTTCGCCGGCATCACCGGCATCACGGTCGCCGGCACGGCGGGCCTCGGAGGCATGGGCGGCATCGCGGGGATGTCGGGCATGTCGGGCATTGGCGCCATGGGCCGTGGGCCTGCCGGTCGCGGGGGCGCCAGCTCCGGCAGGTGAGGCGGCATCTGGATCGTCGGCGGCGGGTCGAAAAGGCTGCGCAGCACCGGCTGGGTGATCTCGGGCTGCGCCGGAGCGGGCTTGTCCCACAGGAAGCGGGCGCGGTTGAGGCGGTCGAGCACGTTGCCGAAGCGCGACGGGCACTCCTCGTGGTAGTACTTCTCCAGCGCCTCCAGGATGCGGATCTCGGGGGCGACGAAGACCTTCACCCGCTTGCCGGAGGCGAAGGCGATCTCGTCCTGGGCCGAGAGGTTACGGGGGTCGGTCACCGCCAGGTCGAGCCGGCTGCCCTCCAGCCGGAAGGGGACGCAGCGCTGGCGGCGGGCGAGCTTGTCGGGAACCAGCTCCAGCACCTCGTCGGGCACTCCCCGCAGATCGTCGGGGCCGGCGGCAGGCACGCCGTGCTGCTCCGCGAGCCCTTTGAGCAGCAGCTCCTCGCTCAGGGCGTCCATCTCCAGGAGGCAGGTGCCGAGCCGCCCGCCGGCCACATTCTGGTTCTTCAGGGCACGGGTCAGTTGCTGAACGGTGATCCAACCGCGCGCCACCAAGAGCTGTCCGAGCTTCGCCATCTGGTTAACTTGTTCACTTTCCGCTACTTAAGCGCAAGGGGGCCATTATAGGTTCGCCTCTATAGCCTTGTAAAGCGCCCTGGGGCGCTGGTATCCTGCGGAGGTGAAGCGCTTGTCCCCTGCGGCTTTCGCCGCCTGCCTGGCCCTACTTCCCTCTCTGCTGTTCGCCGCGCCTGCCGCCGACGTCTCCGCCGGTGCCGCGGCCTCGTACCAGTTCACGCTCGGCAAGCTGCTGGCCGTCGAGGGCTCGATCAACGACGCCCTGGCCGCCTATGAGCAGGCCGAGAAGCTGGCCGTCCCTGAATCGACGCAGACCGCCTACATCTACGTCGAGCACGCGCAGCTCCTGGCCCGTATGGCCCAGTATGCGCGGAATCCTTCGCAGCGCGACGAGTCGCTGCGCAAGGCCGGAGAGAAGATCGCCGAGGCGCGCCGGCTGGCGCCCGCCAATCTCGACGTCCTGCGGGCGGTGGGCGACGTCTACATCGACCTCGCGACGGTCGATCCCGCGGCCCTGGCGACCGCCCGCGACGCCCTCGAAGAGGTGCGCCAGCACGACCGCACGGACGCCCAGTCGTTCATGACCCTGGGCCGCATCTATCTGGATCAGAACCAGCCGGACAAAGCGGCGGCGGTCTTCCAGGAGCTGGTGAACAACGTCCCGCAGCAGCGCATGGCCTACGCCCTGCTGGTGGAGTCGCTGGTGCGGGCCAACAAGCCGCAGGAGGCGGAGAAGGCGCTGACCGACATCCTCTCCTTCGATCCCGGCTCGCTGGAGGCGCGGCTCAGCCTGGCCGACATGCAAAGCCGGCGCGGCGACGCCAAGGCCGTGTTCGAAACGCTGCAGGGCGCTCCCGAGGAGGCGCGCGCGGACCCGCGTTACCAGCGCCAGTACGCCTGGGCTCTGTACCAGAGCGGCCAGCTCGACGAGGCCCTGAAGCGGGTCGAGCCGCTGACCGCTTCCAAAGGGGGGGACACGCGAGGCGACAATCAGCCCGTCCTCCTCCTCAAGGGCCTGATCCTCACCGCCCAGGGGCAGACCGCCGAGGCGCTCGCCCTGATCTCCAAGGTGCGCGAGAGCCAACCCAAGGACATCGGTCTCGCCATGGCCGTCGCCAAGCTGCAGCAGCGGGCGGGTCGGCGGGCCGAGGCCGAGCGCACCCTGACCGACCTCTCGGACGTGCTGGCCAAGGACGGCAAGGCCGACGAGTCGCGAGAGATGCGGCTGGAGGCGGCGCAGATAGCGATGGACGGCAAGCAGTGGGACCAGGTGAGCGAGCTCCTGCGTCCCCTCCTCGCGTCGAGCGACCCGCCGATCCACCAGACGGCGGTGTTGTTCCAGGCCGACGTCTGGGGGCGGGCCAAGCGTTACGACGAGGCTCTCGCCCTGCTCGACAAGGAGAAGAAGTCTCCCGCCGTCGCCGGCCGCCGGGCCGAGGTCCTCTTCCGGGCCGGCCGCGACGCCGAGGCCCAGCACGAGCTCGCCGAGCTCGCCGCGGGCGACGACGCCGCGGCCCTGGCGGCGGCCCAGTCCTACCAGCGGGCGGAGCACTATCAGGAGTCGATCCCGATCCTCGAAAAGCTGGCGGCGGCGCACCCGGACCAGTTGGCCGACGGTTTTCTGCTGGGTGCGGCCTATGACCGCACGGGGCAGCGGGACCGCGCGGTGGCGGAGCTCCGCCGCGTGCTCAAGCTCGATCCCGACTTTCACGCCGCCATGAACTACCTCGGCTACACCTTCGCCGAGGCTGGCATGAATCTGGAAGAGGCTCTGGCGCTGGTGAGCCGGGCGGTGACGCTCGATCCCGACAACGGTGCCTATGTCGACTCTCTGGGCTGGACTTATTTCCGCCTGGGCCGCACCGACCAGGCCCGGGGGATGCTGGAGCGGGCCGCCCGCCTGGATCCCGAGGATGCGACGCTGCAGGAGCACCTGGGAGATGTCTATGTTGCGTTGGGGCAGACGGAGAGGGCTCGCCAGGCGTACCAGCGGTCGCTCGACCTCGAGGGAGGCAATGTGGAGCAGGTGCGGCGCAAGCTCGGTGACCTCGACAAGAAGCCGCGGTCCTGAGACCGCCTGCGCCGCGCTGGCGCTGTGCCTCCTGCTGCTGCTCCTCCTGTCGGCGGCCGGCTGCGCCCCCAGGCCGGTACCTGTTCCCCAATCCCGGCCCACGCCGCCACGCGTTCTCCTGCCCTGGCAGATGCCGCAGGAGGCCTACGGCTCGCAGCGGCTGTACCGGGTGAGCTACTCGGGCCCGGAGGGAGAGGGCTCCTTCAAGGTGACTCTCCGCCTCGTTTCGCCGGCCCGCTATCAGATCCAGGCCTCGGATCCCCTGGGACGGTCGCTCTGGAGCCTCGACGTCAACAACGCCGACGGTCTGTGGCTCAACCATCACAGCCACAACTACTGCCAGTTCGAGGGGCGGTTCGACGTCTCGGGGGTGCCGCTCGGCCCTTTCCCCTTGTTGTCGCTGCCGTCGCTGCTCATGGGCCGGGTACCGGGCGAGCCGGCGCCCGATTCGCCGGCGGTCGAGCCACGGGGGCGGGAGTTCGACTTCAAAGACGCTTCGGAGCGGCGCTGGACCGGCGCCCTGGGCGAAGGGGGCTCGGTGCTGAGCTGGACTCTCTCGGAAGGGAGCACGCCGAAGGTCTGGTGGATACGCCGCGACGACTGGGCCATCCTCTCCGACCGCGAGCGGGGAGTCCAGGTGCGCTGGCGCGAGGTGCTGCACGAGAACCTCGACCGCGAACCGGCGCGCCTCGCGGTGCCGTCGGACTACAAGAAGACGCCCTGCGGCGATCCGGACCTGCCCTCCGGCGAGGAGTAGGCGTGCGCAGGCACGGCCGCGATTTGACACGCCTGCGCCTCATCTCTAGCATAGAGGGCCGCGGTTGATGGCGGCGTGCCCTCGAAATTGTGCAAATGGGCGCGCCAGGAGCCGAAGTCTCCTCGCGGTGCTACCGGGAAGTCCCAGCCAGTATATAATGTGTCGATTGATGCCGACGCGTGTATAGTGCGGCCCCTCCGGGGCGTGACGGGTTCCGGCCCGGCGTCTTGGGGTTGGGGGGTGGCCGCCGCGAACTGTGGGCGGGGGATTTTCTTACCGTCGGGTCGCGTCGTTGCGCACGCGGAGGTCCGATCAGGGATGACCCGGAGAGGACATCGAAATGGAGATTACAGAGGTCAAGGTCTTTCCGATTCAAGAGGAGAAGCTGAAGGCGTTCGTCTCGATCGTATTTGACCAGTGCTTCATGGTCAACGACATCAAGATCATTCAGGGACGAGACGGGCTTTTCATCAGCATGCCGAGTCGGAAGAAGAAGAACGGCGAGTTCAAGGATGTGGCCCACCCCTTGAACAACGAGACTCGGCGGACGATCGAGGAAAAGGTGCTGGCCGAGTATGATCGGGTGCTTCAGGAGCGGGGAGATCCGCCGGCGAACCGCGGCGAGCGGGCGTTGCGGCCCTCCATCGCAGACGGAAGCACTGAGGGCGCCGGGGCGGAAGGACATGCTATCGCCGCCGCGGACAAGACCCTGGAGGAAGTCGAGGAGATTCACCTCAGCGACTCCTTCTGGTCCGTGTAGTCGCGTTTGGTTTTCCTTGGGGGGCTCCTGGTACCCGGGCGTTGGAGAGGTGCGCGGTTGGTGCGCCGGCGGCTGCCCGCCGGTGAGCAGTGCGGAGCCGCCGCCCGGACGGGAAAAACCGAGACACTGGGGCGTCGCCAAGCGGTAAGGCACCAGACTTTGGATCTGGCACTCGGAGGTTCGAATCCTCCCGCCCCAACCAGATCCGCAGGCAGATGGGATCCACGTCACCGTCGCGCGTCGAGGCTCGCCGCTCGCGGCGAGATCGCGAGGGAAGTCCGTTGCAGAGGGGAAGTATGGCCGGTGAGCTGAAAATCTTCGGCGGGCGCGCCCATCCGGCGCTGGTGCAGGAGATCTGCGAGTACCTGAACCTGACGGCCGGCAAGGTCTCCTCCTTCAATTTCTCGGACGGGGAGACCTTCTGCCAGATCGAGGAGAACGTGCGCGGCTCGGATGTCTTCGTCGTCCAGCCGACGTGCAACCCGGTCAACGAGAACCTGATGGAGCTGCTGATCCTGCTCGACAGCTTCAAGCGCTCCTCGGCGTCGCGGGTGACGGCCGTCATCCCCTACTACGGCTACGCGCGGCAGGACAAGAAGGACAAGCCGCGGGTGCCCATCACCGCCAAGCTGGTGGCCGACCTCATCTCCCGCGCCGGCGCCGACCGCGTGCTGACGATGGACCTCCACGCCGACCAGATCCAGGGTTTCTTCGACGTGCCGGTGGACCACCTGTTCGCGGCGCCGGTCATCCTGGACGCGGTGCGCGAGCTGAAGCTCCCGGACCTCGTCGTGGTCTCCCCCGACGCCGGCGGCGTCGAGCGGGCGCGGGCCATCGCCAAGCGCCTGGAGTCCGGGCTCGCCATCGTCGACAAGCGGCGGACGGCGCCCAACGAGGCCGAGATCATGCACGTCATCGGCGACGTCGCCGGCTGCAACTGCCTGATCGTGGACGACATCATCGACACGGCCGGCACCCTGACCAAGACGGTGGACGCGCTGAAGAAGGAGGGGGCCAACCGGGTCTTCGCCGCGGGCGTCCACGGCATCCTCTCCGGGCCGGCGCTGGACCGCATCGCCAAGTCGCCCCTCGAGCTGGTGCTCATCACCAACACGACCCCGGTGGACGACAAGCTCGCCCGCCTGCCGAAGCTGCGGCCGTACTCCGTCGCGTCCCTGCTCGGCGAGGCCATCCGCCGGATCCACGAGAACAGCTCCGTGAGCTCCCTGTTCGTCTAGCCCTGTCGGAAAAAAATAGAAGAAGAGGAAATCCCATGTCTGAAACCATGAACATCGAAGTCCAGCCCCGGGAAGAGACCGGGAAGAACGCCAACCGGCGGTCGCGCGCCCGCGGCAAGATCCCCGCCGTCGTCTACGGCGGCGGCAAGGAGAGCGTGTCGATCGAGGTCGACCGCAAGACCCTGGTCGACACCATGAAGGGTCACGGCGGCGAGAACCCGATCTTCCTGCTCAAGCTCGGCGACAAAGAGCGGCACGCCATGATCCGCAACATGCAGATCGATCCGATGAGCCGGCAGGTGATCCACATCGACTTCCAGCGCGTGCTGATGGACCAGAAGGTGAAGGTCGCGGTGCCGGTCGAGCTGGTGGGCACCTCGGTGGGCGTCAAGGTCGACGGCGGCCTGCTCGACTTCGTCACCCGTGAGGTCCACGTCGAGTGCCTGCCGGGCGACATTCCGAAGCACCTCGAAGCCGACGTCACCAACCTGCACATCGGCCAGCACTTCGAGGCCCGGGAGCTCAAGATTCCCGAGGGCGTCGTGCTGCTCGACGAGTTGGAGAAGGTGATCGTCTCCGTCGGTCACGGCAAGCTCGAGGCGGAGCCTGCCGAGGCCACGGCGGAGCCCGAGGTCATCAAGAAGACCAAGGCCGAGGCGTAAGCCTCGCCGCCTTCCCGCATGGCGCGCCTCATCCTGGGGCTCGGCAACCCGGGCGAGGAGTACCGCGACACCCGCCACAACGTGGGCTTCCGGGTAGTCGAGGAGCTCGCCCGGCGTTGGCACCTCGCCCTCGACTGCTTGGAGTGCAACGCTTTGACGGCCCATGCCCCGTCAGGGGAGGAGGTCGACGGCGTTCTGCTCGCTAAGCCGCAGACCTACATGAACCGCAGCGGTCACGCCGCCCACTGCTTCGTCGAGCGCTACGAGCTCGATCCCACGGACGTGCTGGTGGTCTATGACGAGGTCAACCTGCCGCTGGGGAAGCTGCGCCTGCGCCGCGCCGGCAGCCCGGCCGGCCACCGCGGCCTGGAGAGCATTCTGGAGAGCCTGCGCACCGCCGAGGTGCCCCGGTTGCGCCTCGGCGTCGCCCCCTTGGGCGACACCCGGCCGCCGGGCGAAGACTTGGCGGATTTCGTCCTCTCGCCCTTCGCCGAGGACGAGCGGGAAGAGACCGAGGCCATGATCCGCCGCGCCGCCGACGCCGTCGAGGTGTGGCTGCGGGACGGGGCGGAGGCGGCGATGGGGGAGTTCAACGGGTAGAGCCCGTTGTTCCTCTTGCCATTTCCGCGCAACCGTGTACAATTTGCGTCCCTGTCAACAGGCGGACCGGGACCCGGTGCCGCCGTTCGTCAACCTCTCTGTTCCGCAATGAAGCGGGACCGACCAAGTCCATAGGGAGGATCGCCGCACCAATGCGCACCTATGAGCTGATGTTCGTGGTCGACCCACGCGTCTCCGATGAGGACGTCGTGGCCATGACCACCGAATACCGCAACATGATCACCGCCGGCGGCTCCACCATCACCGCCGAGGAGAACTGGGGCCGGCGCAAGCTGGCCTACACGATCGACAAGCTGAACGAGGGCAAGTACGTCCTGTTCTACGTCTCCAGCGAAATCGGCAAGACGGCGCTGCCCGAGGTGGAGCACCGGATGCGTCAGAACGAGAAAATCCTGCGCTACCTGACGGTGCGCACCGACGAGGACCTGAAGCGGGCAGCCCGGCGGCAACCGGCCGAAGGAGCGGCTCCGGCCGTTCCGAGGGAAGAGCACGAAATCGGCCCGCTGGTCGGTGCGGACGAGGAGGATATCTAAGCCATGGCACGCGCCAGAAAAGTGTTCTTCCGGCGGCGGAAGGTCTGTAAGTTCTGCGCCGACAAGATCGACTACATCGACTACAAAGACGTCAAGCTGCTCCAGCAGTTCATTCCCGAGCGCTCGAAGATCCTGCCGCGGCGGATCTCGGGTACCTGTGCCAATCACCAACGCCCCTTGCAGCAGGCCATCAAGCGGGCGCGCCACTTGGCGTTGATCCCGTTCACCACGGACTAGGAGGCCTACGCTTGAGAGTCATTCTGCTCAGCGATCAGCGCCACCTCGGCAAGCGTGGCGAGGTGGTGGACGTCAAGCCCGGTTTCGGGCGGAACTACCTGGTGCCGCAGGGCATCGCCCTCGAGGCGAGCCACGCCAACATCAAGTACTTCGAACAGCAGCGCACCAAGATCGACGCTCAGCACGCCAAGGAGCGCGACGCCGCGGCCGAGATCGCCGCCAAGCTCTCCGGCCTGCGGCTCGAGATCCCCAAGCGGGTCGGCGACACCGGCACGCTCTACGGCTCGGTCACCGCCGGTGACGTGGCGGAGCTGCTGGAAAAGAAGGGCTATTCCATCGACCGCCGGCGCATCGATCTCGAAGGGGGTATCAAGGCCCTCGGCGATCATTCCGTCCGTGTCGAGCTCCATCCCGAGGTGGTCGCCGAGGTGACCGTTTCGGTGGTGGCCGCAGAATAAAGGCTGTACCCGGGGCGCGGACCTAGGATGTCGAGCGGACTCGCACGTCCCGAACATCCCGAGCGCCGCGCCCCGTCCATCGACGACTTCCTCGTCGAGCATCCCACACGCGATCTGTCCGACTGGCGATGGCTGTGGTCCGGGGATCAGCCGTTCCCCATCCGCAGCCATCGCGGCGTTCTGGGCCGCATCATCGTCGGCCTCAAACGGCTTTTCCGTCCCGTCGTCAAGGTCCCCCAGAACGATCTCTGGGAGCGCCAGCGCACCTTCAACCTGATCCTGCTGGAGCACTTGGAGCGGCACGAGATCGCCCGCGCCGAGCACCAGCGCCGCATCGAATATCAGGAGGCCCTCGACGCCACGGGCATCCACGAGATCATGCGGCACAACGACGCCCTCTTCGCCCGTGCCGACCAGAAGATGGACCGCTACCGCCGGGAAACCCGCGATCTGCTCGGCAGCCTCGGCGCCGCCCTGGCAGCGGTGGAACCGGGGGGCCATTCAACCGAGGTCGTCGCCCGAGCCCATGAAGAGCACGGCTATCTGGAGCTGGAGCGTCGCTATCGTGGCACCGAGGAGGAGATCCACGAGCGGATCGCCGCCTACCGGCCGTTCTTCAAGGATCTGCCCGCCGGCTCCGCCGTGCTCGACCTCGGCTGTGGCCGCGGCGAGGCTCTGGCCCTCCTGCGGGAGTGGGGGTTCGCCGGCCGCGGCGTGGATTCGAGCGCCCGCATGGTGGAGCTCTGCCGCGACCGCGGGCTCCAGGCCGAGGTGGGCGATCTCTTCGCCGTGCTGGCCGCAGTGGAGGAGGGGAGCCTGGGAGGAGTGGTGTCCTTCCACGTCATCGAGCACCTGCCCGCGGACGCGCTCGACCGGCTGGTCCGCCTGGCCTATCGCGCCCTGAAGCCCGGCGGCGTGCTGATTCTGGAGACGCCCAACCCGCTTTCCGTCGTCGTCGCCGCCCGCAACTTCTGGCTCGACCCGACGCACGTGCGTCCCGTCCATCCGGAGAGCCTGAAGCTGATGTACGAGCTCGCCGGCTTCGACCCCGTCGAGCGGCTCGACCTGCGCCCCTTCGCGCCGGCCGACCGTCTCCCCGAGATCGACCTCGCCAGGCTCCCCGCCGAGCAGCGCAGCCTGGCCGATCAGGTCAACCGCCTGCGCGACCGGCTGGACGATCTGCTGTTCGGCTGCCAGGACTTCGGGATGGTCGGGCGGAAGGAGTAGGAGCCTACGGCGGCGGCGGCTCCTGGCTCGGCGCGTCCTGCGGCCCGGGGCTGGAGGGCGGCTGCGGGCCGGCTTCCTGGCCATCCTTGGCGGGCATGGCCTCCCGTTCCTTCGGAATGTAGAACGCCTTCTGCTGATACCAGGGGAGGCTCGCGATGGTGGACCATTGTGGGTTGTACTGCCGGTTCGGCTCCGTGCCGGCGACGAAGGCCTCCTTCAGGGTCCGGGTGCCCTGGCCGCCCAGCAGTCCGCTGTAGTACTCGATGTCCTTGAAGGCCACGCCCGGCGGCACCTGGAAGGTCTCGTTCTTTTGCAGCCAGCCGTCCGCGAGGCCGCGCTCGGCGATCGTCCTCCACATGGGCAGCGCCGCGACGGCGCCGCTCATGCCCGCGCCCAGCGACCTCTTCACGTCGTAGCCCACCCAGGTGAGGATCGTGTAACGCGGCGTGAAGCCCACGAACCAAGCGTCGGAGTAGTCGTCCGTGGTGCCCGTCTTGCCCGCGATGTCGATCGGCAGGTCGTGAATGGCATAGGCCGTACCGTGATCCACCACGCCCTCCATCATGTGGCTGAGCACGTAGGCGACGGGCGGCGTGATGGCGCTGTAGGTGGCGGGGAAGCGCTGCATCAGCACCTGGCCGTCCGGCGTCGTCACCTTTTCGATCGTGTAGGGCTCGATGTGCGTGCCCTGGTTGGCGATGGTGGCATAGGCGGCGGCCACCTCCAGGGGGATGAGATCGGCGGAGCCTAGGGCGATCGAGGGCCAGGTGGGCAGCGGCGTCTGGATGCCGCAGCGGTGGGCGAAGTCCACCACCCGCTTGCCAGAGATCAGGTCGAGAAGCTTGACGGCCGGCACGTTGATCGACTGCTCCAGGGCGCGGCGTAGGGTCACGATGCCGGCGTGCTTGTGGTAGTAGTTCTCGGGCCGGTAGCTGAGCTTTCCATCCGCGCCGGTGAAGGCGGTGGGCGCGTCGAGCAGCGTGTCGGCCGGAGTCCAGCCGGCCTCCAGGGCGGCACCGTAGACGAACGGCTTGAACGAGGAGCCCACCTGCCGCTTGGCCTGTGTAGCGCGGTTGAACTTGTTGCGGTCGAAGTCCCAGCCGCCCACCATGGCGCGCACGGCGCCCGTCTGTTGCTCGATGATGATGGCGGCGCCTTCCATGGCCGGCGGCTGCTCCAGCATCAGGCGCGGCGGGGCCGCCGGAGCGGCGGCCGCTGGCGGAGTCGCCGCCTTCGCCTTGTCGGCCTTCGGCTTCGGCGCTTCCGGCACCTCGAAGCGGAACCAGGCCACGGCCCCCCGCTTCAGCAGGTCGGAGGGCTGCTTGCGGTTGGTCCAGGCGATGCCCTCCGGACCCAGGGAGTAGACCTCCTTGCCGATCTTCACCCGCGCTTCCTTGGGACCGGACTCCAGCACCAGGCCCTGGTACCAGCGGCCCACCGCCGGTTTGCCCTGGCTCCAGGTGGGCAGCACCTCCTTCTCCAGGTTCGCGGCCTCCAGCGTCGAGATCGGACCGCGCCAGCCGCGGCGGTGGTCGAGCTTGACGAGGCCGGAGCGGATGGCAGCCTCGGCGGCCCGCTGCATCTGCGGGTCCAGGGTGGTCTGCACCTGAAGGCCGCCGCCGTAGAGCGTGGTGGCGCCGTAGTCCGCTTCCAGGCGCTTGCGGATCTCCTCGGAGAAGTAGGGGGCGAAGCTCTCCTCCGCCTGCTGCGGCGCCACCAGCAGCGACGTCGCGAGCGCCTGCTGGTACTGCTGCTGGTTGATGAACTTCTCCTCCAGCATGCGGCGCAGCACCCGGTCGCGGTTCTTGAGCACTTGGTCCGGCGTGCGGTAGGGGCTGAAGCGGCTGGGCGCCGGGATGATGCCGGCGAGCATGGCGGCCTCGGGCAGGGTCAGCTTGGCGGCCGGCTTGTCGAAGTAGTAGCGGGAGGCGGCCTCGACGCCGTAGTTGCCGTGGCCGAGGTTCACCAGGTTCAGGTAGAGGGTGAGGATCTGCGGCTTGCTGTAGTTCTTCTCCAGCTCGACGGCCAGGAAGGCCTCCTCGATTTTGCGCTTCCAGATGCGGTCGCGCGAGAGGAAGAGGCTGCGGGCGAGCTGCATGCTGATCGTCGAGGCGCCCTCGACCACCCGGCCGCGGCGCAGGTCGGTGACGGCGGCCCGGGCGATACCCATGGCGTCGATACCGCCGTGACGGAAGAAGTTCGCGTCCTCCGAGGCGAGCACCGCGTTCTGCATGATCTGCGGCATCTCGCTCTCTTTCAGCATCACCCGCCGCTCGCGGGCGAAGGTGGCGAAGGCGTGGCCGTTGCGGTCCAGGAGCTGCGTCACCAGGCTCGGCGTGAAGGAGCCCATGGCCTCCACCCGTGGCACGTGAATCGCGGCGGCGATGGCGACACCGCTGACCGCGCCCACGATCAGGGCCAGCAGCACGGGCCACGTCCAGCGCAGCAGGCGGCGGCCCTGCGGGGGCTCATCAGCCGAGTCATGGCGGGAGGGGCGCGGCGGCAGAGGTTCGTACTCCATGGTTTGCATTATAGGCGTCGGGGGACGGGCTTGGCTTGTCCGCGGCTTGTCCACCTCGTCCGGCGGTGATAGAAAGGCGCTCACGCCAGAAATCGCAACCGTCTCTGGAGGACCGAATGGAACCGCAGTCCCCGCCCCCGCCAGCGTCTCCGTTCAATCCCACGCCCCGTCCGATCCCGCAAGGAGGCGGAGGTTGCAGCAAGCCGCTGATCGTCGGCTGCGTCATCGTCGTTCTGGTGGGCGCCATCGCGGTGCTCGGCGGCATCTACTACGTCGGCACCCACGCCGTCGCCCTCTTTCAGTGGTCGCTCCAGCAGATGGAGACCAACCTGCTGGCGCAGCTCCCGAAGGACGTGACCCCCGAGGAGAAGGCCAATCTTCAGCAGGCCTTCGCCGACGTGCGCAAGGCCATCCAGGACGGCAAAGTTCCCCCCGAGCGCATGCAGCCGCTCCAGTTCAAGATCATCGAGATCACCCGCAAAGGCTCCAGCATCACGCGCCAGGACGTCGTGGATTTCACCCACTCCCTCCAGGAAGTGGCGGGGAAGCCGGCGGTGCCGGCTCCGGTAGCCAGCCCGACGCCAATGGCAAGCCCGACGCCGAGTCCTACACCGGTCGGGACGCCGGTTCCGGCTGCGACGACGTAGGGCCCCTCATCACCCCGGCCCTCTTCTCCCCTCGCCCTCCCCCCAACCGGGAGAAGAGGGAGAACAGCCAGGAGCAACTCCGCCATTTTTGGCTTTCCGGCTCCCCTCTCTCCCGGTTGGGGGGAGGGCGAGGGGAGAGAGGGGTTGGGGGAGTGAGGGGGCAGGCGTGGTCACTGCCTGGTTGCGGGAGCCAAACCAGCCGCCGAGCCGCCGCGATACAATCCCCTCCATGGCCGCTTTCGAAATCGTTTCGCGTTTCACGCCTCAGGGCGACCAGCCCGAGGCCATTCGCCAGCTCACCGAGGGCCTCGACCGGGGCGACAAGGAGCAGGTGCTGTTGGGGGTGACCGGCTCGGGCAAGACGTTCACCATCGCCAAGGTCATCGAGGCGGTGAACCGGCCCACGCTCATCCTCTCCCACAACAAGACGCTCGCCGCGCAGCTCTTCCAGGAGTTCCGCAGCTTCTTTCCCAACAACGCCGTCGAGTACTTCGTCTCCTATTACGACTACTACCAGCCCGAGGCCTACGTCCCGGCGACAGACACCTATATCGAGAAAGAGACCAGCATCAACGAGGAGATCGATCGGCTCCGGCTGCGTGCCACCAAGGTGCTGTTCGAGCGCCGGGACGTGATCATCGTCGCCTCCGTCTCCTGCATCTACGGCCTCGGCGCTCCCGAGGCGTTCTTCGGCATGCTCCAGTTCTTCAGCCGCGGCGACACCGAGGGTATGGAGCCGGCCCTTCAGCGGCTGGTCAACATGCAGTACCAGCGCACCCAGCTCGACCTCTTCCACGGCAGCTTCCGGGTGCGTGGCGACGTGCTGGAGATCGTCCCCTCCTACGAGGACGTGGGCGTGCGGGTAGAGTACTTCGGCGACGAGATCGAGCGCATCACCCGCTTCGACGTGCTGCGCGGCAACGTCCTCCAAGAGGTGGAACGCGTCTCCGTCTTCCCGAAGACCCATTACGTCACGCCCAAGGACAAGCTGGAGAGCGCCATCGAGGGCATCAAGGCCGAGCTCGTCGTGCGCCTCGACGAGCTCGAGGTCCAGGGCAAGCTCCTGGAGCGCCAGCGGCTGGAGCAGCGCACCCGCTTCGACCTCGAAATGCTCAAGGAGATCGGCTACTGCCACGGTATCGAGAACTACTCGCGCCACCTCTCCGGCCGCGCGCCGGGGGAGCCGCCGCCGACCCTCTTCGACTACTTCCCGGACGACTTCCTGCTGGTGGTCGACGAGAGCCACCAGTCCATCCCCCAGGTGCGGGGCATGTACCACGGCGACCGCTCCCGCAAGCAGACCCTGGTGGATTTCGGCTTCCGCCTCCCCTCGGCGTTGGACAACCGGCCGCTCACCTACGAAGAGTTCGACGCGCGCATGGGGCAACGCATCTACGTCTCGGCGACACCGGCCCCCTGGGAGTTGGAGCGCACGGGCGGCGTCATCGTCGAGCAACTCATCCGCCCCACGGGCTTGCTGGACCCGGTGATCGAGGTTCGTCCGGCGCAGGGCCAGGTGGACGATCTGATGGCCGAGGTCCGCAAGATCGTGGACAAGAAAGAGCGGGTGCTGGTGACGACCCTCACCAAGCGCATGGCCGAGGAGCTGACGCAGTACCTGACCGAGCTCGGGATGAAGGTGCGCTACATGCACAGCGACATCGAGACCCTGGAAAGGGTGGAGATCATCACCAGCCTGCGCCGCGGCGAGTTCGACGTGCTGGTGGGAATCAACCTGCTGCGCGAGGGGCTGGACCTCCCCGAGGTCTCCCTCGTGGCCATTCTGGACGCCGACAAGGAAGGATTTCTGCGCAGCGAGACCGCGCTCATCCAGACTTCCGGCCGTGCCGCCCGCAACGTCAACGGCCGGGTTATCTTCTACGCCGACCGCCGCACCGATTCGATGAAAAGGGCGCTCGACGAGACGGAGCGCCGCCGCATCCGGCAGGGTCTTTACAACGTGGAGCACGGCATCGAGCCGGCGACCATCCTGAAAGACATCCACAACCCGTTGGTGGCCATGAGCAACCTCGACCTTTACTCCGCCGGCCCCACCCGCCTCTCCGAGCTGGCGGGCGATGTCGACCTTCCCCTCTCCGAGCGCATCAGCCGCCTGGAAAAAGAGATGAAAGCCGCCGCCAAGCGCCTGGAGTTCGAAGAAGCTGCGGCCTTGAGGGATCAGATCCGGGAGCTGCGGGAGGTGCAGATTTATGCCGGGTGACACCCTCTCGGCTTCATGAAAGTGTTCCAGTCGTGACTTGCAGGGTGAAGTTTCGCCGGCGTGTGGTCTAATCTCCCTATCGAGCGGATGGCTTCCTGCGACGATCAGCCTTTGTCAGAAACCCGATACGGCTGGCGAAGACCTTTGTAGACGGTTGCAGCAGAACCGGATGAACCGGTCCCTCGACCGCCACAAGGGAGAATCAACCATGTGTAAATTCCACGCAGTCGGCAGGGCAGCCATCGTTGCCGCCGGCCTGACGATGCTCGGGATGTCGATGCCAGCGGCCGCTGTAACTAACGCCTTCGTCAACGTCTCAACCGGTTTCTGTCTGGACAGCAACGCCGAAGGTAAGGTCTACGCTATCGGCTGCAATGGCGGGAACTATCAGCACTGGGAAAGCCAGGGCAAGCGCTTGGTCGACGCGGCCACTGGCAAGTGCCTGGACAGCAACGCCGACGGCAAGGTCTATGCTATAGCCTGCAACGGCGGCAACTACCAGAACTGGGACCGTTCCGGCAAGCGTCTGGTCAACGTCTCCACTGGCAAATGCCTGGACAGCAATGCGGCCAACGAGGTCTATACTCTTGGCTGCAACGGCGGCAATTACCAGAACTGGAACTGATACCTCAAGCGAAATCAGCATCGGCAGCTCCGCTAACCAGTAGGCGGGGCCTCACGGCCCCGCCAAACTTACGAACTCCAGATCACCGTGGTCCCCAGGACCGCCAAGCTAGTAGAGGTCCACGGCCACACGCAATGATAGGCTATACGGGTCCTTGCGAGTCTTGGACTATGAAGACGATATTCTGCTCCCTGACGTTCTGTTTAGCTGCTGCGATCTCCGCAGAAACACCCTGCCGCATCTTCCCGTTGCGCCATCGCAATCGTTCACGATCGACTTCAAGGCGCTCAACGAGACGCGGCGAATCAACGTCTACACGCCGCCCGGCTACGATGAGCACGCTGATCAACGTTTCCCGATGCTGTACATGCCGGATGGCGGGATGGCGGAGGACTTCCCCCATGTCACCGCCACCGTGCAGTCCATGGTGACCGAAGGGGCCATGCGGCCCTTTCTCGTGGTCGGCATCGAGAACACCGAGCGCCCAGTCCATCCCCCAAGTGCGGGCATGTACCACGGCGACCGCTCCCGCAAGCAGACCCTGGTGGATTTCGGCTTCCGCCTCCCCTCGGCGTTGGACAACCGGCCGCTTACCTACGAAGAGTTCGACGCCGCATGGGGCAACGCATCTACGTCTCGGCCACACCGACCCCCTGGGAGCTGGAGCGCACGGGCGGCGTCATCGTCGAGCAACTCATCCGTCCCACCGGACTGCTGGACCCGGTGATTGAAATCCGGCCGGCTCAAGGTCAGGTGGACGACCTCATGGCCGAGGTCCGCAAGATCGTGGGGAATAAAGAGCGAGTGCTGGTGACGACCCTCACCAAGCACATGGCCGAGGAGCTGACGCAGTACCTCACTGAGCTCGGGATGAGAGTGCGCTACATGCACAGCGACATCGAGACTCTGGAAAGGGTGGAGATCATCACCGGCCTGCGCCGCGGCGAGTTCGACGTGCTGGTGGGCATCAACCTGCTGCGCGAGGGGCTGGACCTGCCGGAGGTCTCCCTCGTGGCCATCCTGGACGCCGACAAGGAGGGCTTCCTGCGTAGCGAGACCTCACTCATCCAGACCTCCGGCCGCGCCGCCCGCAACGTCAACGGCCGGGTGATTTTCTACGCCGACCGCAAGACGGACTCGACGAAGAAGGCGCTTCCGGCAGGGCCTCTACAACGAGGAGCACGGCATCGAGCCGGCGACCCATCCTGAAGGACATCCACAACCCCCTGGTGGCAATGAGCAACCTCGACCTCTACTCGGCCGGCCCCACCGTCTCTCCGAGCTGGCGGGCGACGTCGACCTACCTCTCGCCGAGCGCATCGCTCGTCTTGAAAAAAAGATGAAAACCGCCTCCAAGCGCCTGGAGTTCGAGGAGGCGGCGACCCTGCGGGATCAGATCCGCGAGCTGCGGGAGCTGCAGATCTACGCCGGGTGAGGGGAAGCCGAGTGGACCAGCGGCCAGCCCCGGATCATACACCTCGGCGGAGCAGACCCTCATAGAGGCTTCCGCGCCGGTCTCAGCCACTGGCAGCGGCAGTCTCGTAGAGCGCGCGCTCGGGTTCCTTCGACCGGCGATCCCGTTCTTTGCTATGATGTCGGCGATGGATGAGAACCGCACACTCTATGGCCTCAAGGCTCCGGGCCGCTCCGGCTCGGGCTCCTCCATGCGCCTGCCGGGCCGGGGCTCTTTCCCTCGGGTCGATGATCACTTGGTCGAGCCGGAGGTCACGCGAGACGAGATCATCGGCGGTCGCCGGGTGGTCGCCATGCCGGCCAATCCGCCTCACGCCGACCAGCAGAGCGACCTCGACTACGTCCTCCGGGCTCACAAGGCCCCAGGTTACCGCACGGCGGCAGACCTGCTGACGCGCCTCGACGAGGATTCGGACTTCGCCAGCGATGCCTGTGTGTACAAGGAGGGCGTCGATCCCGCCACGGGCGCGCGCTACCTGGAGGAGATCGCTTTCGAAGTGGTCTCGGAGCAGACCGAGCCGGAGGTGACGGAGAAGGCGATCCGGATGCATCGCCGGGGTGTGCGCCGGATCTTTACGGTCGTGGTCAAGGGTCAGCGGCGAGCCTGCGAATGGTCGCCGGAGAGTCAGAGCTGGCGTGTTCTGGCGGCGGATTCGCTGATCGAGGATCCCTGCTTGGTGACCCCGCTGGCGGTGGCGGCGTTGCTCGATGCCGCGGTGGCCGACAACTCGGTGGTCGAAGCTCTGGCCGCTAAGGGCAACCCGGCGATCCGAAAGCGGGAAGCCGAGGCGAGGAACGAAGGGAAGGCCGAAGGAAAAGCCGAGGGTGTTCTCAATCTTTTGAAGGCACGCGGCATCGCAGTGAGCGAAGCGCAGCGCCTGGAGATCCTGCACTGTCACGATCTGGATCGTCTGGACCGCTGGCTGGTTCGGGCCGCGCTGGCCGTTTCCGCCCACGTAGTCACGTCAGAGCCCTGAAACTCCAAAAAGCCGGGAGCGAAAACGTTACGGCAGCCTCCGGGTGATGCGCGTTGGACTCGTCGTTGAACGCCAAGAAGAGACGACCGCGGATAGGATAGCCCTATGAAGACATTGTTTTGCTCGCTGGCGCTCTGTCTGGCTACGGTCCTCTCCGCAGAAACGCCGCCGCAATCATTCACTATTGACTCCAAGGTACTGCACGAGACGCGGCGCATCAACGTCTACACGCCGCCGGGCTACGCGGAGCATGGCGGAACCCGTTTCCCGGTGCTGTACATGCCGGATGGCGGGATGGCAGAGGATTTTCCTCATGTCACCGAGACCGTGCAGTCTCTGGTGACCGAAGGGACCATGCGGCCTTTTATCGTGATCGGTATCGAGAACACCGAGCGCCGGCGCGATATGACGGGTCCTACCCGGGAGGAAAAGGACAAGAAGATCGCGGTTCACGTCGGCGGCTCGGCGGCCTTCCGGCAGTTCATTCGCGAGGAGCTGATGCCGCAGGTTCGCTCGCGCTATCACCCTACAGAAGAAACCGCGATCGTCGGTGAATCGCTGGCTGGTTTGTTCATCGTGGAAACGTTTCTGCTCGAACCGGATCTGTTCGATACCTATATCGCCTTCAGCCCCAGCGTCTGGTGGAACGACTTTTCCCTCGTTCGCGGCGCCGCCGACTGGCTGAAGGCGGAGCCCAAGCTGCACAAGACGCTGTATCTCACGCACGCCGACGAACAGGACATCATGGCGGGCACCGGGCTGCTGGCCGGTGCGTTGCGGACCGGAGCCCCTGCGGGCCTCGTCTGGTTCTACCGGCCCATGCCGGACGAGCACCACGGCACCATTTATATCGCTTCGGCGCCGGCGGCCTTTCGCACTGTTCTCGGAATCTCGTCGAAACCGGCGGCGAGTCCTTAGTTCCCGCGATACGGCGCTCTGAAAAGAAAACCGCCCAGAAGGGCCAGCATGAGAGTGGCTGCAAGGCAGCCCAGGAGCTCGGCGCCGGTGACGAGAGTCGGGTGGCGCTGAATGGATATGAGCCGCTGATCGTAGAGCCGGAGGCCGAAGCGGGCGTGGGCTTGCGGGTTGTACCAGGCAGAGAAGCGCTGACCTCGCTCTGCCTTCGCCTGCGTGATCGCCTGCCCCACCTGAAGCTCGTCGAAATCGGCCGGCATGATCTCCAGCTCCTCGCCGCTGGAGAGCACGCGAACCCATATCCGCCGCATTCCCTGGAAAGGCTGCGCGACAACCTCCACCTGGGCCTGGACGTAGTGGGAGCAGTTCCACCAGCGATAGAGAGTCCGCTCCGTCGGAAAAATCATGAGAAAGGCCGCCAGGAGGACGATCGCCCCTACGAACTGAAGAAGATAGCGTCGATCGGAAGAGCTCTTCGAGGAACGCCCTCGGGCGTGCTTGGCTTTCCTCTTCGGTTGGCGGTTCGGCATGTCCGTTCAAAGGAATAGTAGAGGAAAACGATGGCGCTGCCAAACCAGTCCCGTCCCATTGGTACGAGGCGTGCAATGGGGTCAGAAGCCATTCAGTGGGGAGTGGTGGTGCGGGCGAGCCGGCCTCTTACATCCAGAGAAAGGACCCTCCAATGTCGACGATAGAAAAGGGCAGCAGCGTGCTGACGTTGATCAACGTGTTCACGGTCGAGCCTGACAAGCAGGACGAGTTGGTCAAGGTACTGATCGAGGCCACGGAGCAGACGATGAAGCATCTGCCGGGCTTCGTGTCCGCCAACATCCATCGCAGCCTGGACGGAAAGAAAGTCGTGAACTACGCGCAGTGGAGAAGCAAGGCTGACTTCGAAGCCATGGGCAAGAACCCGGAGGCGGCGCCTCACATGAAGGCTGCGGCGGCCTTGGCGCAGTTCGAGCCGATTCTGTGCGAAGTCTCCGACGCGGTTAGCGCCGGCTGAGTGCCTCATCGGCCCGCTGCCACTCCCGCGACCTCCTCCGGGTGAAGAGCCGCAAGAGCCGTAGGTCGAGCCCAAGCCGTGCTATAGTTTTGCGGTTCTTGACTGAGAGCAAGAACTAAAGCTCGGAGGAGGATTCCCATGTTCGGCTCCATCGTCCTGGAAGTCGCCATCGGCGTGGTCTTCGTCTACCTGCTGCTCAGCCTCATCGTGACTGCCGTCACCGAGCTCATTTCGAGCTGGCTCAGGCTGCGGTCCACGAACCTCTGGGACGGAATTCGTAACCTGCTCGACTCAGACGGGGCCACCCAATGGGCAGCCAAGCTTTACGATCACCCATTGATCCAGGGGCTCAGTCCCTTACCGCCCAAGGCACCGAAGAAACCGGCCACGGCGGCCAGAGTCGTCGGCCCTTCCTACATTCCTTCCCGCACCTTTGCAGTCGCTCTGCTCGACGTTCTCAAAGAAAGCACGACCTCTGCCCAGAACCCTGACCCCTGGCTTCAACTCCAGGCGACGATCCAAGAGCTGCCGGACAAGAAGCTCAAGAGGCTGCTCGTCGCGCTGCTGGGTGAGTCACGCGGCGATCTGGAACTATTTAAAAAGAATCTTGAAATTTGGTTTAACAACACCATGGAGCGTGTGAGTGGCTGGTACAAGCGGACGACTCAGAAGATCCACATCGTTCTGGCCGTGGCAGTGACACTCGCCATCAACGTCGACTCGGTCCTGGTGGTGAATGCGCTGTCGCAAAATCAAGCGTTGCGCGACTCCGTCGTGGCCGAGGCGCAGGCATACGCCAAGCAGGAGCCCAACGGGGCAACCAGCGTCAAGCCGGCCTCCTCACCTGCACAGACCCCGTCCCCAGCCTCGTCTCCAGCCCCTGCCGCAACCCCCACCACTCCGGCCGCCGAGACACCGGCGCCGAATCCTACACAACAGACATCGACAACCAACCCGCGGACCGCCGCCGGATCGATCAAGGATATCGAACGGCTGCAGACCAAGCTCTCCAGTCTTGACCTGCCGGTCGGTTGGATTCTGCCCGGGCAGCGCAACTACGAGCCGACGAACAAGGATTTCCGCCTCTGGCCTGGCATCAGAAGTCACCACCGGAATGCCAGCCAGTGGTGGGATGCGTGGTGGAACACCATCCGTTTCCACTTTTTCGGCTGGTTACTGACGGCCTTTGCCATCTCGCTCGGCGCGCCGTTTTGGTTTGACATGTTGAACAAGGTGATCAACATCCGCTCTTCTGGCGCCTCGCCTGAGGAGCAACCCAAGTCGCCGCAGAAGGTGCCGCAACCGCGGGAGCCCGGCCAGGTGCCCACCGCCCAGTGAGCCATGGATAGTGTGGCCCGCCACAGGACAAGATCCTGTGACGGGCCGCGTCATCCTTCCTCTGTTCCCACTGCTCGTGACTGGCTCGTGACTGAGAAAGAATCTGGCGCCTCGGCCTTGCTCTCTCATGGGGCCTTGTGATGCAATTCACCCGCCATGACACGCGACGAATACGAACAGCGCAAGCGCCGCCTGGAGGAGGAGCTACAAGCAGGCGTCGAGCTCCTGGAAGCGGCCTACCGGCACCAGTTCCGGGCGCTGCAGCTCGTCTGGGTTGCCACGGGTGGGGAAGGAGTCGAGATCCCGCCGCCGGTGGCGGCGGCGGCTCCCCTGATGCTTTCCGCTCCGGCCGTGCGGGTCCCCTCTGCGGCGGTTCCTCAGCCCGGGCGGCGAGGCCCCTGGGCTCTCTTCAACGACGTCCAGGATGCGCTCGCCGAGGTTCCCGAGGTCTTCGACCGCAACGACATCTGCCGAGTCCTCGGCTACGTGCCGGATCGTGGCTCCCTGTACCGCACATTCCAGGAGCTGACACGGGAAGGCGTCCTCACTCAACAACGGAGAGGCACCGGCAAGTGGCCGGCGCGCTACCGGAAGACGTCGCTGAGCGGCGCCACGACCGCCGAGTGACGCGCCAAGAAGACTCGAGGGCTCCGTTCGCCGTTCGTGCGGCGTGGCCGAACGTGCGAGCATCACCTGGACCGCGGTGTGTGACGCGGCGGACCTCCTCTGCGACTCGGCGAAGCGGGTGCGCCTCACCGCGGGCTCGATTTGCAACACCGCGAGCCTGCTGTGCGACACCGCGAGCCCGCTGTGCGTCGCACCAAACGGGCTGGCGGTGTATTACCGGAAGCTCGTGGTGTTTCACCGACGACTGCCGGTGTATCACCGGGAGTTGGTGGTGTAGCACCGCTGGCTGGTAATGTATTACCGAGAGCTGGTGGCGTATCACCGCCGGTTGGTGGTGGATCACCGCGAGTCGGCGGTGTGTAAAACCAGGGTGGCGGTGTCGCACAACCGGATGGCGGTAGGGCACTCCAGGATTGCAGTGACTCACGCCGGGTTGGCCGTGGAGTAGATCCGGCTGGCGGTGACGCAGATCCGGATGGCGGTGACGCCCAGCGGGATGGCTGCGATGCAGCCCGAGGTGGCGATGATGTACTTCGAAGTGGAGGAGTCGCCTGCCGGGGGCATGGTAATGCGAACGCACCAGATAGCCAGTTCGCAAGCACGATCAAGTGGTACGCCAAGCTGTTGGTGTTCGGGGGCGACCCGCAAGACAAGAGCAATATGGTCTGGTTAACCCACGAGCAGCACGCCGGCTGTCGTATGGTGGAATAATCAATACCAAATCCTCAAGGCGCAGGCCCTTGGAGAGAAGTAGGTCAATCCTTCCGGCCCGTCTGCCGCAGGCTGAGCTCCCAGAGCCGCTCTTGAAGAGCTTCGTCGTAGCTGACGGGCGAGGAAGGCACGGCCTTGCAGTCGACGAAGTACTTGCCGGTGACGCCTGCGATCTCCGGGGATGACGCCACGTAGATGGAGGTCGCGGCTCCTTTTTCCGGAGAGCGGAGGAAGGGCTGGATCAAGGTCATCAGCACCTTGGTGATCGAGCTGCCTTTGGGCTTCATCAACTTGGTCGACACCACTCCCGGATGCAGGCAGTTGGCGGTGACGCCCGTCCCGGCCAGACGGCGGGCCAAGGCGTAGGTGAACAGGACGTTTGCCAGCTTGGACTGCCCGTAGCCCTGTATGCCGTAGATCTTCTCTTCCTGGATTTTGTCGAGATCGAGTGTCCGGCCGGCATGCAGCGCTGAGGAGACGTTCACGATGCGGGTGGGTGCGCTCGCCTCGATCAGGTCTTTCAGCTCCAGTGTCAGGAGGAAGCCGGCGAGGTGGTTGACCGCCCACGTCCGCTCGAAACCATCCACGGTCACTCCGCGTTCCATGAAGACAGCCCCGGCGTTGTTGACCAGCACGTCGAGGCGGCCGTGCCTCGCACGGAATTCCGCCGCGAGCCGGCGGACTTCCGCCTGGGACGAGAAGTCCGCCAGCAGTGATTCCACTTGTGGATTCCCTGTCTCTTTTCGAATCGAGTCCAAGGTGTCCTGAGTGCGGGCCGCATCGCGGCCGGCGATCACGACGTGAGCACCCTGACGCGCGAGCCCCAGCGCCGTCGCCCGGCCGATGCCGGACGTCGCACCGGTCACGAGGCAGATTTTCCCTTGCATGTTTACCGGCATGGATTCCTCAATCGTTGGCGGCTGGATCACTCACTCAGGCCCAACGCGAAGCGAAGCGCCGCGTCGATCTGCTTGATCTTCTTGGGACGGAGGAGCGCGATGCACTGTTCGAGGTGTGATTTCGGTATTGTGACGGCAGAGTCGAGATTGACGACGCACCTCTTGGGAAGACCATCTTCAGGACCGAGATCAACCTCAACCGGAATGTCACGGCAGTTGGTTGTTACGGGCGCCACAGTCACTTGGGCGCGGACAATGTAGGCTTCGTCGCGCGAGAGCAGGACAACCGGGCGTCGACCGGCCGGCGGCGGGAGATCAGCCCACCAAACCTCACAACGCCTCAATCCCAGGGCTCCTCAGCCAGAGCCGCGTAGCTCGCCGAGCGGATCGCGTCTACTTCTTCGGCGCGCTCTGGGTGTTCGATATAGCCTTGAACGTATCGCTCCACGTCCTTGCGTTTTTGCAGGTCACTCAGGAATGCTTGAAGGGCCTGACGGAAGAACTCGCTACGGCTCTCTCCTCGCTTACGCCGTTCTTTCTCCACCGAGTCGAGAATCGTTGGCGAAAGGCTGATTGCAATTTTCACGGCATTGGGCATGATGAGTCTCCTACCAGCTTCATACCAAAGTATGGCCACGAGACCCCTGCTGTGTCAAATCCGAATCCAGATCCCGCAGCAGGATTGAAGGCGACGGGTCCTATTTCGCTGGATCGGCGACTTGCGAGTCGCCTGCAAGTATCATCAGCCTGCCATGTCCGAATCTTTGACCCAAGGGCGGGGGAGGCGGTGGGCGTACGCTGCTGCGTGGCTGCCGGTCGTCACCATCTATGTGGCGGCGTTCATCGCCAGCAGCGTTCCGCTGGGCTACGCGGTTCGCGGCGCTCTCGTGAACGTGCTGCCCGATGCGTTGCTCGGGCTGCTGGTCCTGCGGCTTCCAGGGCGGCTGCCATGGCCCGAGGGCCGGAAGGCGCGCGCCTTCGCGACGCATCTCGGCTTGCTGATCGCTTTCGTCCTGGCGTCCGCCGCCGGCTGGCTGGCGCTCGTGGCCTTCGACCAGTTGCTGTTCACGGGCTCCGTGAAGCGAATCGACTTGCGCTTTTTTCCCTATCGAATCCTGAACGACCTGCTCATCTATTGCACTCTCGCGGGCCTTGCCTACGCATGGCACTACGCCGCGTCGAGCCGTGAGCAGGCGGCGCGCGCAGCCCGCGCAGAGACTCTGCGTGCACGGGCGGAGCTCGAGGCCCTGAGGAGTCAGCTCAACCCCCACTTCATCCTCAACACGTTCCATGCGCTGGTCGGCCTGGTGCGGCGCGAGCCGGCGGTCGCGGAGGCCGCACTGGAGCGGCTGGGCGATCTCCTGCGCTACAGCCTCCGCATCCAGCGCGAGGGTGTGGATGAGGTGCAATTACGGGATGAGTGGTCGTTCGTCCAGAGTTATTTGGATCTCGAACGCCTGCGGCTCGGCGACCGGCTGCGCGTGAGCTTCGAAGCCACGGAGGCAACGCTGGACTGCATCGTACCGAGCTTCGCCCTCCAGACCTTGGTCGAGAACGCGATCCGGCATGCCATCGCCCCTCGCGCCGAAGGGGGGCACCTGTTGATCAGCGCGCATCAGGCGGAGGGCCGGTTGCGAATCCAGGTGGAAGATGAGGGACCTGGAGTTTCCGCGCAGCCGCCCGCCGAGAGCCACAGGCTCGGCTTGCGGCTTCTTCAGGAGCGCCTTGCTGCCCTCTACGGGGGGCAGGCGAGCTTGAATTTGCATGCTGCCGCGGGAGGCGTCCGCGCCGTCCTCGAGCTGCCGGTTCAGAGCCCTCTGGAGGAGCCATGAGCCTTCGCGAGACGAGAGTGCGGGCTGTGCTGGTCGAGGACGAGCCCCACGCCCGGCACAGCCTGCGCGAGTACTCCGCCGAGGTCGAATGGCTGACCCTGGTGGGCGAAGCGTGCGACGGCGCGGAGGCGGTACGCCTGATCGACCGGCTGGAACCGGACCTGGTGTTTCTGGACGTCGAGCTGCCGGAGCTCTCCGGCCTGCAAGTGGTCGAGCGCATCCACCACCGGCCGGAGATCGTGTTCACCACCGCCTATGATCGTTTCGCGTTGGCCGCTTTCGAAATTGGCGCTCTCGATTATCTGCTCAAGCCTTTCGGCCGCCAGCGTTTCCATACCATGCTCCAGCGTGTGCGCCGCCAACTCGTACCGAGCGCGGTGCCCTCGACAGAGCGAGCCCGCGCCGCTTTCGGATCACCTTTGCGTCTGCTGTTCGCCCGGACGCGCGATGGGATCGTACCGATCGAAGCTCGCACCATCCGGCACATTCGGGCGAGCGGCGACTATGTTGAGGTGACCTGCGAGACGGGAAGCCATCTTCTCCACACGAGCCTCGGCGAATTGGCGTCACGCCTGGACCCCGAGGTTTTCTTGCAGGTCCATCGCTCGCATATCGTCAACCTCGAGGCGGTGGAGCTCTTGCGCCCTTTCGACGAGCGGCGCCTCCTGATCAAGCTGCGCGATGGAAAAGAGATCGTGGCCAGCCGCTCGGCCTCCGAGCTGCTGCGGCGCCTCGTCCGCTGAGCGCTTCTCCCGCCGTTCAACGTCTCCAGTGGCTCGTTCGGCGACGGCTCCAGCCCTTTCGTCGATCCGAGCTTGTGCCGGGCCCCGTCCCAGGGGAGAGTCATTGCCAGGTACACGACGTCAAGGAGGGCGAACGATGCGAAGAAGGTCGGGATTTCTGTTGTCTCTGCTGGCGCTGCTGGAGGGTTGTCACCCGGCGCCGGCCCCGAGTCATGGCCAGCCTCAACGAGGACTTGTCGCCGGCGACGCGGAGAGCCATCTCGTGGCGGCTAAACCCAAGCTGATGTCCGCCGACTACCGCGCGGATCTCGCCGAGCTGGCTCGATTGCGCGAAGAGTTGGCACCGCTGGCCGACGATCCCGCGCTGGGATATCTGGCGCATTATTGGGCGGGATTCGCAAGCTGGCGCATGGCCATCAACGGGGTCAACCGGAGGATGGATACTCAGGACGTCAAAGCGCATCTCGAAAGGGCCGGCGCGGATTTCGAGGCCTCGGTTCGCCAGCGGGAGGACTTCGCCGACGCCCATGCCGCGGCAGCGTTGGTGTATAGCTGGTTGGCGGGATTTCACCCCAATGATCCCGCCGCCATGCAGGAGCAATTGCAGAAGTCGAAAGGGTTGTTGAAGCGAGCGAGAGAGCTGGAGCCGAACAATCCCCGCGTGCTGTGGGCGGTAGGCGCCACCTATCTCTTTTCGCCGCCCGCGTACGGAGGAAGCGTGGAGCGCGCCGTGGAGACCTATCGCCGGATGCTCGAGGTGAGCGGTGCCACGAACGCGGACTCGCCGCGGCCGGACTGGGGGAAACCGGAAGCGCTGATGTCCCTCGCCTTTGCGTACTTGCAACAGTCCCCACCCGATGTTGCCGCCGCGAGCGAGGAGGCCCGTGCGGCTCTCCGGCTGCAGCCGGAGTGGTCGTATGTTCGAGACGTCCTCCTGCCGCAGATCGAAGCCGCACAGCACAAGGCGGAAACACCGGTGAGATAGACGGAAATTCACCAGCAGGCCCGCCGGTTGACCAGAGAGGACTGAAGCCAAAGCTGGACAGCCGAGGACGGAGCCACGATGGACGAGACGACGGGAGAGACCGGAAGGGCAGGGGAGGAGCCGCTGCGTCAGGCTCTGCGGGGCATACCGCTGTTGGCAGACCTGGCGGAGGCGGAGATCGACTGGCTCGCCGAGCATTCCGAGGAGCTTCATCTCGCCGATGGCGAGCTGATCTCGCGAGAGGGCGAACCGGCGGACCGCATGTCCATCATTTTCGCGGGAGAGATGATGGGGCGGCGCGAAAGGGGGGGTGAATCCTCCCGCGTTTTCGTCGCCAGGGCCGGCGAGATCACCGGTGTTTTGCCCTTCTCGCGCATGCGCACCTGGGCCAGCACCGTGCGCGCCGTCGGTCCCACCCGCATCGCCGCAATCCCGGCAAGCCTTTTCGGAGAGATGCTGGCGGCCATTCCCGTGCTGGAGCCGCGGCTGATCGGCGTGATGACCGACCGGGCGCGCGAGACGACCCGCGTCGAGCAACAGAACGAGAAGCTGCTCGCGCTGGGCAAGCTGTCGGCGGGGCTGGCCCACGAGCTCAACAATCCGGCCTCGGCGCTGGGTCGGTCGGTCGTCGAGCTGCGGGAGCGCGTCGCCGCCTTGCCGGGACTGACCTCCGCGCTGATCCGCCAGGGGGTCGAACCCGACCAGATGGTGATGCTGTGCCGGCTGCACGCGACATCCGAGCAGGGCACCGGACTGGCCGGTACCGGCGGCATGGCGCTCGACCCGATGGAGCAGTCGGATCGTGAAAGCGCAGTGACGGACTGGATGGAGGACCGGCAGGTGAAGGACGCCTGGCGGCTCGCTCCCACGTTCGTGGCCGCGGGGATGACCGCCGGCGATCTCGATAGCTTCGCAGTGGGCATTCCCGGGGAGGTGCTGCCGGCGGCCCTCGCCTGGGTGGAGTCGGGCATTGCCCTGCATCTCGTGCTGGGCGAAATGGAGAATGCGACGCGCCGGATCTCCGGCCTGGTCGGCGCGGTCAAGGAATACTCCCACATGGACCGCGAGCTGACCGAGAAAACGGAGACGGACCTCCATCGCGCCCTCGACAGCACTCTCACCATGCTCGGCCACAAGGCGAAGGTCAAGCAGGTGAAGGTGAATCGCGACTATGATCCGCAGCTTCCCGCCATTCAAGCTTTTCCTGGCGAGCTCAATCAGGTTTGGACCAACCTGCTCGACAACGCCCTCGACGCTACCGGCATCGGCGGTACTGTGAGCGTCGGCACCCGGCGCGTCGACGGCAAGGTCGAGGTCGTCATCGCCGACGATGGCCCGGGCATTCCCGCCGAGCTGGCGGCGAGGATCTGGGAGCCCTTCTTCACCACCAAACCGATGGGGGAGGGCACGGGGCTGGGCCTGGACATTGCCCGCCGCATCGTGGTGGGCCGGCACGGCGGCGAGATGAGGCTGGAATCCCGCCCCGGCGACACCCGCTTCCTCGTCACCCTGCCAATCGGCGACCACGCGCCGGTCAGGGTCTGACGGACAAAGCCCCTCATCATCCCGGCCCTCTTCTCCCATCGCCCTCCCCCCGACCGGGAGAAGAGGGAGACAAGCAAGGCGACGATTTGCCCGCAGGGACCGCCCTGCCGTGTCAACTCTGCTTCCAGACTGGCACGGGCTGACGGAAGATCACTACCTCCGGCGACGACGGAGTGTGCGGATTGCTCTTCCCTTCACACGTTTTTCGAGTATAAGATCGGCTCGGACACGACGAGGAGGGCACTTGCACTTCAACCCGCAGGAGGTGATCGCCGACGAAGCCCGGGAGGCGCCGGACACCCTTTTGCTGGAGGCTCTGGGCAAGGAGCTCAGCCTGCTGCGCAAGGCGGTGCTTCGCCAGGGCCATGCCCAGGAGCTGTTCCAGGCGCGGGTGGAAGAGGCGGTCGCTGGGCTCTCCGGGGCTGCGGAGAAAGCCGTTTCGCCGCC
This sequence comes from Thermoanaerobaculia bacterium, assembly GCA_035996875.1. Taxonomy (GTDB): domain Bacteria; phylum Acidobacteriota; class Thermoanaerobaculia; order Multivoradales; family UBA5704; genus DATARR01. The sequence continues at coordinate 119,927 of DASYJD010000102.1, read as the reverse complement.
GTCCTTGCCCAACTCCGCCCAGGTGCGGGCGCTCCTGGAGCTGGATCAGTCGGTCCTCCAACTCCTGCGCTTGTCGCAGACGCTGACATCGCAGGCGGTGCCGGCGGAAGGCGCTGCGATGGGCGGTCCGGCCGAGAACGCTCCCCAGTCTCTGCGTGAAGGCCTCTCTCTTCTCCAAGTGCGGGTGCGCAACCTTCAGCATTCGCTGGGGCTCGAAGCCATTCCCGCCCAACATCGACGTTTCGACGACCGCTGGCACGAGGCCTATGGCGTGACGCACCGGCCCGATCTCCCGGACGGCTGGGTGGTCGAGGAGATCCTTCCCGGCTACCGGCTAGGGGAGCGGGTGGTGCGCCCGGCGCGGGTCGTCGTCAACCGCCACGACAGCCGCGATGACCGCGATGACCGCGATTGAGGAGCTCCATGACGCACGTCACGACGAAGAGGATTTTCGGCATCGATCTCGGGACCACCAACTCCTGTCTGGCGGTGATGGAGCCCGGAGGGCCGCGGGTGATCGCCATCGACGGCGAGCCCATCGTGCCCTCGGTGGTTGGCTTCGACCGTCAGACGCGCCGCTTCCTGGTGGGGCGGAGAGCCAGGAACCGCCAGGTGCTGGAGCCGGCCTCGACGGTGCGCTCGGTCAAGCGCCGCATGGGAGAGACGGCGCCCCTGCGCCTGGGAGACCGGAGCATGTTGCCCGAGGAGGTCTCGGCCGAGATCCTCCGCTACCTGAAGGTCATGGGCGAGGCGGCGCTCGGCGAGCCGGTGGAGCGGGCCGTGGTCACCGTGCCGGCCTACTTCGGCGATGCCCAACGCCGAGCCACTCTGCGGGCTGGAGAACTGGCCGGCCTCGAAGTGGTCCGCATCCTCAACGAGCCGACCGCGGCGGCGCTCGTCTACGACCGTCTGGTGGCCCGCAAGATCGCGCCACGGGCGGCGGAGCCCCTGGAGCCGGATGCCGCGGGCGCCTCCCGCCGTGACGAGGCCGGTGTCCAGCGCGTTCTCGTCTACGACCTCGGGGGCGGCACTTTCGACGTCTCGGTGGTGGAGATCGGCGGCGGTATCAATGAAGTGCGGGCAAGCTGCGGCAACAACCAGCTCGGCGGCGACGATTTCGACCGGCTGCTGGCGGACCATCTGGCCGCTCAACTGCGGGAGCGGGCGGGCCGCGACCTGCCCGACGACCTGCGGCTCCGCGCGCGCCTGGAGGACGCGGCCGAGAGGGCGAAGATCGACCTCTCCTCCCGGCCTTACGCCCGGGTGATGGAGGAGGCTCTGCTCGGCGGCTTTCACCTCGACCTGGAGGTGGACCGGCTGAGCTTCGAGGCGCTGATCGACGGCCTGCTCGCCGGCACCCTCGCGGAGGTGGACCGGGCGCTGACCGAGGCCCGCCTGACGGCGAAGGACATCGACCTGGTGATCCTGGTGGGCGGCTCCACGCACATCCCGCGGGTGCGGGAGCTGCTTTCGGAGCGCTTTTCCTGCCCGGTCGAGCATGCCGTCGATCCAGCCCTTTGCGTGGCCCTGGGAGCCGCCGTGCAGGGAGCGATCCTGGCCGGCCAGGTATTCGATCACATCCTGGTGGACGTGGCGGCCCACTCTCTGGGCATCAAGACCCTGGGCCACGATATTGAGGAGAGTCTCTGGGGCCGCGGGGCCGACCATTTTTCCACCATCATCCGCCGCAACACTCAGGTGCCGGCGACCCGGTCCGAGGGCTTCCGGACCCTGTTGGACGATCAGAAGGCCGTGGCGGTCGAGGTCTACCAGGGCGAGAGCTCCCGCTGCAGCGAGAACACCCTGATCGGCAACTTCTCGTTCAAGCTCCTGCCAGCCCCCGCCGGCAGCCTGGTTCTGGTGGAATTCCGCTACGACCTCGACGGCGTCATCGGGGTGATCGTCCACCAGAAGGGCACCGACAACCGTCAGGAGGTGACGCTCTCCACCCGCAGGCGCGAGCCGGCGCCCGCCGGGGCGGCCGGGGCGGTCGAGAACTACATCCTGCGCAAGGCCCGGGTCCTGGCTGGGGCTCTCCCGCCCGGCGAGCTGAAGGAGCGCCTCGCCGCCGCCGCGGTGTCCTACGAGGAGATTCTGGCCGACGAGGAGGCCAGCCCGGAAGACGTCGATCCGGCCGAGGAGGAGCTCCTGGAGCTGTTGGAAGAGGCCGAGGAGGCCGAGGTCGGGTCGTGAGCGGCAAGAAGCGGAGCCTCAAGAAGCAGCAGAAACTTCAGGAGTCGGCCTTGGTGCGGCTCGCGGAGCTGTACCGGCGGGGCGTCGATGACGAGATCCTCGTCCACGCTGCCGAGCAGGTCGCGGACCTCGCCGGCTCGCCATTCGCCGCGAAGTGGATGGAGGTGGCCGACCGCGCCGTGCGGCAGAGCCTGGCGGGCGGCGACCTCGGCCGGCTGGAGCGCCTCCTTCGCTCGTTGCGCCGGAGCGGTCCGTTGCGGCCTCTGGCGGTCCTGAGCGAGGGTGTCCTGGAGCTGGCGGCGGGCCGCCTCGACGTGGCCGGTTCGCGGCTCGCGGCCTTGGCTGAGACGGAAGGCGCCGCCGGTGCACTGCCTCCCCGTCTCCTCGCGGAGCTTCTGAGCCTGACCCGGGACTCGCCGGACCTGTCCCTGGACGACGATCCCTACCTGCGGGCGGCTACGGAGCTTTTCGCCGCCCTTCAGGAGCTGGAAACGCGAGGCTTCGCACCGTCCTTGGTGGATCGCGAGGCCCTGGCTCAAGGTCTCCGGACCCTGCGGGGCCTGACTCCGGGGGAGGACTCTCAGCTCCGCCTCCTCCTCGCTGCCGCCGACCAGTGTTTGTCGCTGCTCGCCGCTCTCGAAGGTCTCGAGGCCTGGCTGTCCGAGCCTCCGGAGGGTGACGGGGCGAAGGGGAGCCAAGCGGTCGTCGCCTGGCTCCGCGAGTTGGGGCCGCTGGCGGCAGCGCTCGGTCCCTCGGAACCGTCCCTGCTCGCACCCCTCCATCACGCCGTGCGGACGCGGTGGCGGAGCGTGCTGAAAGGGGTGGCGGCGCAGGAGGGATCGCCGGGCCTCGCGACCCTGTACGCCGCCGATCCAAGGCTGCTGGCCCCGGACGTGGACCTGGCAGGAGGAGGGCTTGCTGATCTGCGCCAGCGGGCTCAGGCGCAGCAGCTCCTGGCGTCCGGCCGCTACGAAGAGCTGATCCGCCTCCTCCGGTCGCGCAGCCGTACCGCCGTCAACTCCGGAGATCTGGCGGCCCTCTGGAGCGTGGAGCTTTGGGCGGGTCGCCGCAGCTCCAGGGAGGAGGTAAACGAGGAGGACGAGGACTGGGCGCCGGATCTTACCGCGCTCTCGGCCAACGATATCCTCGTCCGTCTGGGAGAGATGGCGGCCGAGGTCGGCCGGCGCTTTCCGCCGGAGCAGCGGGCCGAGGTGGCGCGGGTGTTGCGCGACGAGCTGTTCGAGCTCTGCGACGGGACCGGTTTCTGCGACCACACGGCGGAAGCGGCCATCTCGCTGCTGGAGCATCAGCCCGGCGACTCCGGCCTGTTGATCGCGGGCGTGGCCGGAGCCCTCGTGGGCGACGCTCCCCGGTTGCTCCGCACCTTGGAATCTCAACTCGACGGCATTGGCAGGGCAAATGCGGGGCCGGTCGAGCAGAGGCTGATGGCGCGGGTCGCCCAGGAGGGGCCGCGACACTTGGCCCGGATCCTCAACAGATTGAAGCCGCTGTTTTCCGTCGTTGCATGGGCGCAGGTCGCGGAGTTCATGGGCAGGGAGGTGGGCGACATACTCGCCGAGATTCTGTGTGTGTCAGCCCTCGAGGACACGGGAGATCCCGAGGCGATACGCCGGACATGTACCGGCGCCCGGGTGTCGCTGGAGCTTCTGCGGCCGACCCTGGCAGGGACGTTCGGCTTCGCCGCGATCGAGCTGACCGTCGACTGCTGGCGGCCGGACTGGGCCGCGGCGGAGAAGCGGCTTGCCGGATTTCTGGCTGGCTCTCCCGGCAGCGAAGGCGTCCTCGCCGCTATTCGCGTGATGGAGAAGACACTCATCCCGTGGGCACCGAAGGGTTTGGAGGTGGCCTTTCGCGGCCTCGCCCGGGCGGCGATCGACCGGCTCGACGACCGGTGGCAGCTCTGGAGTCCTATCGTGCCGGTGCTCGCTGTCGCCGCTGACGATGACAGTCTCCAGCGGCTGAAGAAAAAGATCCAGCAGCTCCTGGCCTCTCCAGGGATCCAGGAGGAAGGCCGCCAAGTCCTCACGGAGAACCTGGCGGCGATCCACCGCGTCGAGAGTATGAGGCGCAAGCCTGACCGCCCTCGCCGCCGCCCGCAGCCGAAGAAGAAGCCACGCCGGAGTGGCGGCGTCCCTCAACTCGGGTTGGATTTTCCGTGATCGATTTTCGGAAGGGCTGACGCATGGAAACTCCATACTCCGTCCTGGGACTGCCGGCTGCGGCTACAGCCGAAGAGATCGCCCGCGCCTACCGCAAGCTGGTGCGCCGCTACCCGCCTGAGCTCGCCCCTCAGCAGTTCGCGCGCATCCACCACGCCTATCAGCTTTTGACCTCCCCGGAGCGCCGCATGGAGGTGGCGCGGACCGCTCCCGAGGAGACGATCGATCAGCTTTTTCCCGTTCCAACGGCGATCCTCAGAGCCCCAGCCTCACCCCCTCCGGTCCTCACCGGCCTAGACCTGGAGCCTCTCCTCGCGCCCTTCCGCCGCGTCCGGCTCCTACGAATCCTGAGAGAAGCTTTCGCGGACGGCCGGGGAAGCGCGGAGTGAGGGGATTCCCCGGATCGTTTCGTTACCTTGCACGAGGCAGCCAATGAAGGCGGTCTTCGATGGTAAGGAAAAACGGTCATGAAGAAACAGATCAAGAAGCTCGCGCTGGCCAAGGAGACCCTCCGCAACCTGGAAGATAAGGATGCCAACTTCGTGAACGGCGGCATCAGTGGCAGCGCGTGCACGAATCCCACCTGCATTCAGCTTTGTGCGGGCACCAAGCAGTGCAGCGCTGACTGCTAGAAGACGTGTCATTCCGGGTGGGCGGTTCCCAAGACCGCCCACCCGAATCGCAGCGGAATGCGTCCTGACGCCACGCTGTCAGGAGCCCGAAACGATCTGAGGCACTCCCAGGGGACTGCAGGATATAGTCTGCCAATGCTGATCGCCTTGGCTGCCTCCAGCGATATCTCGCGGATTTTCATCGAGCTCGGGGCGGCGATCGTCGGCCTGGCGGTGCTGGCGCGCCTTGCGAGCCGATGGGGTTTTTCGGCCATTCCTCTCTATCTGTTGGCGGGGCTTGCGTTCGGCAACGGCGGGCTTCTGCCGCTCAACGTCAGCCAGGAGTTCGTGCACATCGGCGCGGAGATCGGCGTCGTCCTGCTGCTGTTCATGCTCGGGCTGGAGTACACGGGAGAGGAGCTCGGGGCCAGCCTGCGGACGGGGCTGCCATCGGGCCTGACGGATTTCGCGCTCAATTTCCTGCCCGGGCTCCTGGCCGGTTTCCTGTTGGGCTGGGGAACGCTGGCCGCCGTGCTGCTGGGCGGCGTGACATGGATCTCTTCGTCGGGTGTGATCGCCAAGGTACTCGGGGAGCTGGGGCGGATGAACAATCCGGAGACGCCGGCCATCCTCTCCGTGCTGGTGTTGGAAGATCTGGCCATGGCGATTTACCTGCCGCTCGTTTCCGTGCTGCTCGTCGGCCGCGGATGGCGGGAGGGCGTGATCTCTATCGTGATCGCTCTCGCCACGGTGGGTGTGGTGCTGTTCGTCGCTTTGCGGTTCGACAAGGCGATCAGCCGCGCGGTCTCGCATCAGTCGGACGAGATCATCCTGCTCAGCACCTTCGGACTCGTCCTGCTGGTGGCGGGTGTGGCGCAGAGGCTTCAGGTATCTGCGGCGGTGGGAGCTTTCCTGGTGGGCATCGCGCTGACGGGAGCGATCGTCGCGCGGGCTCACCGGATGCTGGCGCCGCTGCGCGACCTGTTCGCTGCCACGTTCTTCTTCTTTTTTGGCCTGGAGATCGATCCGGCCAGTCTGCCCAAAGTGCTGCCGCTGGCAGCGGCGCTGGGCGCCGTCACGGCCCTGACCAAGCTGCTCACCGGCTGGCTGGCGGCGCGGCGGGCAGGAATCGAGGGGCCCGGCCGCTGGCGGGCGGGAGCCGCCCTGGTGGCGCGCGGGGAGTTCTCCATCGTCATCGCGGGGTTGGGTGTGAGCGCGGGCCTGGAGCCGCGGCTGGGTCCGCTGTCGGCGGCCTATGTGCTGCTACTCGCCGTGCTCGGTCCCATTCTGGCGCGCTTCGTGGCGCCGGAGCGAAAGTCTCTCAGCACGCGGTCCGCCCCATCATGATTCGCAACCTGCTTGCTTTGGTTCTCGTAGCTTTTCTATGGACCTGCGCCTCGCGCGGCAGTGTTCGCGACCAGGCTCTCCTGCACCCGGACGCTCCGGAGATCAATCGGCAGGCGCGCAGGGTTTCGCGCCCTTCGGACAGGTGGTCGAGGGGATGGATGCAATCGACGCGCTGAACACCGAGTACGGCGAAACTTCGGGAGGCGGGATTCGCGGTGGCAAGCAGGATCCCCTGTTCGCTGGCGGCAACGAGTATCTGGCGCGCGAGTTTCCGCGCCTGGACTTCATTCGCCGGGGACGGATTGTAAAATGATAGGACGCTTGGAGGAATCATGACGCTACGCTCGCGGATCTTTTCTGTCTTCGTCGCCCTGGGTTTTTTCGCTGGGACTGCACTACCGGCAGCCGCCGCGTCCTATCCCGATCCGGTCGAGAATGATTTCGTCCTCCACGATTTCCGGTTCGGGACGGGCGAAACACTGCCGGAGCTGAAGCTTCACTACCGGACGATCGGTCACCCCGTGCGCGATGCTCAGGGGGTGACGCGCAACGCCGTGCTCGTCCTCCACGGCACCACCGGCGCCGGGAGCAATTTCGTTTCGGAGACTTTCGCGGGACGGCTCTTCGGCCCGGGCCAGCTTCTCGACGCGGCGCGCTACTTCATCGTGCTGCCGGATGGCATCGGCCACGGCCAGTCGAGCAAGCCGAGCGACGGTCTTCATCTGCGTTTTCCCCGCTACACCTATGACGACATGGTGACGGCTCAGTACCGGCTGCTCACCGAGGGGCTCAAGGTGAATCATCTGGCCCTCGTGATGGGCACGTCCATGGGGGGCATGCACACGTGGGTCTGGGGGGAGCGGTACCCCGATTTCATGGACGGCCTCGTGCCGCTGGCGAGCGCGCCGACTCAGATCGCGGGCCGCAACCGGATGATGCGCAAGATGGCCATGGATTCCATTCAGGGCGATCCGGAGTGGCGGCACGGCGAATATCAGGCTCAGCCGCGGCAGGGCATGATGGGCTTTCTTCACATCCTTCTGATGATGACGAGCAGCCCCCTCCAGTGGCAGAAGACGGCGCCCACCCGCGATCAGGCGGACGCGTTCCTCGTCGAGCAGATGGCGCGCCGGGCGGCGGGCCTGGACGCCAACGACGCGCTCTATGCGTTCGACGCGTCGCGCGAGTACGATCCGTCCAAGGATCTCGAGAAGATCGCGGCGCCCGTCCTCGCCATCAACTCGGCGGACGACCAAGTCAATCCGCCCGAGCTGGGGCTGATGGAGAAGCTGATCCCGCGCGTCAAGCACGGGAAATACGTGCTGATTCCAATCAGCGACGAAACGAGGGGGCACGGCACGCATTCCTTGCCGGCGGTGTGGGGTGGGTATCTGGAGGCTTTTCTCAAGGAGATCCAGCATGGCAGATAGGAGCGGAGCGATGAAGAAGACTTTTCTCGAGGTCATCCTGGCGGCCTTCTGGATTGGCGGTCCCGTCCTCGCGCTCCAGACGGAGCCGCCTGCGCCAGCCCGGCCTCCCGCCTTGACCGAGTCGCTCAATCGGTCTTTTCAGCTCATCGGCGACGGGAAGTTCAAAGAGGCCCGGGCCGAGCTCGAGCGGTCGCAGACACTCGCGGCCGGCCCCTGCGGCGAGTGCCTCCTCGGGATGTCGCACGTCTATGCCTCGCAGAAGGATTGGAAGCGAACGAAAGAGGCCGTAAAGCAGGCCCTCCCGCTGCTGTCGACTCCGGGCCTCAAGGCGCGGGCCTACGACCAGCTCGGGACCGCCGCCTACCTCTCCAAGGATTTGGACGAGGCGGAGGACGGCTTCCGCCGCGCCGTGAGCAGCGGCGGCGCCTGGGGGACGCTGGCCCGGTACAATCTGGCCCAGGTCCTGTTGACCCGGCAGCGCTGGGCGGAGGCGGCGGAGACCGCACGCAGCTACATCAAGGACGCGGGACCGGTTGGCATGGCTTTCGATCAGGCCCACATCGTGCTCTGTCAGGCCCGCATGAATCTGCCTGAGGGTCCGATCCCTCCCTACAGGCCGAGCTCCGAAACCGCGGCCGATATCGAGAGGGTCGGAGGCGAGGTCACGCGGCCGGAGATCCTGTTTCAGTCGCGCCCCATCTACCCGGAGAAGGCTCGAAGGGCGAAAGAAACAGGGACGGTGATTATCGAGGCAATCATCGACCAGGAGGGCTGCGTCACCCATGTCCGGCCGCTCAAGGAGCTGCCCGACGGCTTGACGGAGTCGGCCGAGAACGCGGTTAAGAGTTGGGTCTTCAAGCCCGCCACGCTGGCAGGCTCGCCCGTCAAGGTCTACTACGTGCTGACCGTCAACTTCCAGGTTCAGGCCAGCCCGCCGGTCCTGCTGCCCGGCATCATTCCGTAGCCAGCCGTAGCCAGGCATTTCCGGTCACGCTATCCTGTTGTCCCCACGGGGACACCATGCCGGATCACGAGCTTCTTTCCCAGCGAATTCACGAGCTTCCCGACAAGCCCGGCATCTATATCTTCAAGGATGCCGGCGGGAAGGTCCTCTACGTCGGCAAGGCGAAGTCGCTGCGCAAGCGGGTGACGTCCTACCTGTCGCGCGATCATGAGCCCCGTCTGGCCGTCATGATGGCCGAGGCGGTCGATCTGGAGTTTGTCGTCACCGATTCCGAGTCCGAGGCCCTGCTTCTCGAAAACAACTGGATCAAGAAGAAGAAACCCCGCTACAACATTCTGCTGCGGGACGACAAGACGTACCCGTATCTCCGCATCACCCTACAGGACGAGTATCCGCGCATCGCCTTTACCCGCCGCATCCGCGACGACGGCGCGGAGTACTTCGGGCCGTTCCTGCCGGGCGGGCTGGCGCGCAAGGCCATCAAGCTGGTCCAGAAGCTGTTTCAGATCCGCGTCTGCCGCATCGAGATCGACGGCTCGCTGGCGCGGCCGTGCCTGTACTACGACATGCACCGCTGCCTCGGCCCCTGCGTCGCCGGACTGACGACAAAGCAGGCGTACGGCGAGGCGGTGGACGAGGCGCGGCTGTTCCTCGCCGGCCGCAACGAGCAGCTCGCCAAGCGGCTCAAGCGGGAGATGTGGGAGGCCGCCGAGGCCGAGGACTACGAGCGGGCGGCGCAACGCCGGGACACGCTCGCCGAGGTGGAGGCCATCAGCCAGCGGCGCAAGCTCTCGTCGGTGGAGGACGAGGACCTGGACGTCTACGGCGTCCATATCTCCGGCGGCAACGCGGCCGTGGCGTCGCTGATCATGCGCGGCGGCCAGGTGCTGGACCGCCGGGAGCTGTTCTGGGAGGGCGTCGGCCACATCACCCCCGAGTTCCTGCTGTCGGAGGTGCTGCCCCAGGTCTACGACCGCACCACGTTCATCCCCAAGGAAATCCACCTGCCGGTGGCGATCGACGGCGAAGAGGCGCTGATCGATTGGCTGTCGGAGAGGAAGGGCGAGAGGGTCTACCTGCGCATGCCCTCGCGGGGACCGAAAGCCGAGCGGGTGGCCCTTGCCATGCACAACGCGGAGCTGGCCCACAAGCGGCGGTTCCGGGGGCTCAAGGTGGCGCCGGGGGCCACGGCCCTGGAGAAGCACCTCGGGCTGGAGGAGCCGCCGCGGCGTATCGAGGGCTTCGACATCTCTCACTTTCAGGGCGGCGAGACGGTAGCCTCCATGGTGGTGTGGGAAGAGGGGCGGATGCGCAAGAGCGAGTACCGCAGCTTCAACATCCGTGACCTCACGCAGCCGGACGACTTCGCGTCCATGCGGCAGGCAGTCGAGCGGCGCTACCGGCGGGTGCTGGAGGAGACAGGAGCCATGCCCGATCTGATCCTGATCGACGGCGGGCGCGGCCAGCTCAACTCGGCGCTCGCGGCTCTCGCCGAGCTCGGAGTGGAGGAGACGTCCATCTGCTCGCTGGCCAAGCGGGAGGAGGAGATCTATACCCCCGAGCTGCCGGAGCCCCTCCGTCTGGGGCGGGACGACGCGGGCCTGCGGTTGCTCCAGGAGATCCGCGACGAGGCCCACCGTTTCGCCGTATCCCGCCATCGCGCCCGGCGCTCCGCCCGCACCCTGCACAGCCGGCTTGACGAGCTGGCCGGCGTCGGTCCGCGGCGCCGCAAGCTGCTGGTCCAAACCTTTGGCAGCCCTCAGGGCGTGAAGGAGGCCAGCCTGGAAGATCTCCAGAAGGCGCTGGGACCCGCCGTGGGCCAGCGCATCTTCTCGCAGCTCCACGAGGAGGCTCGCGAGGAGTCACACGCCGATCCTCCTCTCCCCGACGCCTTGATTTGAGGCGATCTCAAGACGGCGGGGGTATCCGCCTCAGGACGTAGATGATCTGCCGGTTGCCTTTCAAGAGGAATGGGCCGGGCAAGCCTTTCTCGGAACCGAAAGTCGCCTCCAGCCGATAGTTCTGCAGGATCCACTCGCGCATCGCGGGGAGGATCCATGGCCGCCCCTCGGGAGTGGCGATCTCGCCCAGCACCAGGTAATGGAAGCGCCGCTTCCAGATGCGGTCCCAGGCCTTCTGCCAAGGCCGCACCGCCGTCTCGCTGGGGAGGCTGTCGACGCGGCCCGGCATGAATACGAGCTCCTCGGCGAACAGGATGCGCTCGTTCGGCCGGGCGTGGCGGGCAAGCCAGTGCAGGGCGTCGGTCCGCGAGTCCTCGAGGCGGAACTGGGAGGCGGAGTACTGATAGACGGCGGGAGCGAAGAGCACGATCGGGAGGAGCGCGGCGGCGAGGTCCAGTAATACGGGCCGGAATGGCCGTGAGAGCCGGCGGCGAGCTTCGGCGTAGAGGAGCGCGGCGAGCACGCAGCCGAGGGGAACGAGGGCCAGGAGGTTACGGAAGGCCCGGAACTTGTAGGGCGCCACGAGAAGGCCGGTGGCAGTGGCGAATAGCAACCAGCCCCACGCGGACCGCGACCAGCGGCGGTCGCGCAGCGCCACGACGATCCCCGCCGCGACGAGGACGAGGAAGACGATACCGACTTCAGGATGCTCCAGCGGCAGGTCCCACTCGGCCCGGTGCACGGCCTGCTCCCAGTAGAGCCCAATCTCCTGCGTGCCATAGGTTCGGGACATCTCCTTCGCCCCCGCCATCACGTTCGCGGGCCGCAGGACGATGGCCGGCATGGCGAGAAGGAGGGCCGCGGTGGCGGCGCCGCCGGCGAGGAGGAGGCGCCGGAGCTTTTCGGTCCAGGTCACCTGGGCGAGGAGGACGGCCAGAGCCACCGGCAGGCAGACCAGGAGAGCCGGGTACTTGGTCGCCGCGGCCAGGCCCGTCATCGCTCCTGCCAGGGCGGCATCGCGCCGTGGCCGGCTGCCGTCCCGCGCTCCTTCGGCGAAGAACAGCGCCGCCAGGGCGAAGAAGGCCACCATGGGGTTGATGTTGACGATGGAGCTGCGGGCGACGAGGGCGGGGACCAGAGCGGCGAGCCAGGCCGCGAAGAGACCGGCGGCGGCACCGGCGAGACGCCGGGCCAGCAGGCCGGCGAGCGCCACGATGCCGAGGGAGAAGGCCAGCGTCAATAGCCGGCCAATGACGAGGACATCCACCGGCTCCACGATGTCGTAATAGTGGTAGGGACTGGGCGACAGGTCGTCGGCGAGAGGGTGACCGTGGATAGCCGCATAGATGGGCGACCAGGCGAGAGTCGTCCCGGCGATCAGATAGAAAGGCAGAGAGCCGTAGCTGTAGGTGTCCGGCTCCCAGGTCCGCTTCACCAGGAGATGGAGCACGTGATGAAGGACGTGCCCTTCATCCACATAGCTCATGTAGGGAAGGCCGGCGGGCAGGGCCGGAAGACGTATGGCGAGGGCGAGGATCAGGAGGGCGAGGCCAGCGGCCAAATACTTCCAGCGCATTGTGCACATAGTACGAAAAAACAGCGGGCTTGCGTGGCAAAAGATCCGGGGTCGCACATTTAAGCGATAGAATGCCGGCGAATCGCATGGAGAATTCAAGCAGCGCGGCGCAGCGCCCGACGGACGAGGAGCTCCGGCTTTTCCTGGACCGGATCGGCCGCAGGCTGGCGGACCATCCGCCGCACCTGGACGCGGAAGCCCATCGACAGCGGGTGGCGGGGATGCTGAGAGACGTGGGGGAGGCCAGCTTCTACCGCCTCTTGAGCATCCCCCCGACGGCCAGGGCACAGGAGGTGCACGAAGCCTACGATCAGATCGCCCGGCTGGTTCACCCCGCGAATGCCGGCCGCCTCGGGCTCGCCGGCCGGGAAGGGGTGCTGGAGATGCTCTTCGAGCGGCTCACCCTGGCCTATCTGACTCTCATCCAGACCGACCGGCGCAAGGCCTACGACCGGGATCTCAAGCCGGGAGCCTGGGGAGCCGCCGCCTTCGGAGCGCTCCCGGAGCAGCGCCGGGAGGAAGTGCGGGCCGTGGCTCAAGACTACTACCAGAGGGCGATGGAGCTGGTGGCCGGCAACGACTATCACCTCGCCATCGAGCTGCTCCAGCAAGCCGTGCGGGTCGACGACAGCCGGCCCGAGTACCTCGCTCTGCTGGGCACGTTGCAGGCGAAGAACTCGCGCTGGCTCCGCGTTGCCGCCGAGAACCTGGAGCGGGCCGTGAAGCTCGGATCGCGGGATGCGGATCTGCCGGCGCTGCTGGCGCGGGTGCGCGAGCGTCTCGCTGCCGGCGAGGCGTTGCGGCCACCTTCCGCGGATGTCGCCTCGCCCTCGCCGGCGGCCCGGCGGAAGGTCCGGGAGGTGCCGGAGGTGGAGGTCCTGAATCCCGACGGCGAGGAGATCGACGTGCCCTGGCCGCTGCCGAATCAGCGGACCCGGTGGTAGGACCCGCTTGGGGTACAATACCCTTGCTGGAGAGCTCCAGGTGGTCGCTTCGCACGGCCTCACGGCCGGCGCGGAGAGGAAAGTCCGAGCTCCTACGGGCAGCAGGCTCGCTAACGGCGAGGCGTGGCGACGCGACGGAAAGTGCAACAGAGAATAGACCGCCGGGCGCCTTCGGGAGTCCGGTAAGGGTGAAACGGTGCGGTAAGAGCGCACCGCTCGGCCGGCGACGGACGAGGCTTGGTAAACCCCCTGCGGAGCAAGACCAAATAGGGGAACGGACTCGCGGGCTGCCCGTCCCGCCTCCACGTCCGGTTCGCCGGGCGCGGGGCCGTTTCCGGGTAGGTTGCTTGAGGCCGGCGGCAACGCCGGTCCCAGAGGAATGACCACTTGTCCGGCGCTTCGGCGCCGGGTATACAGAACTCGGCTTACGGAGCTCTCCGGCGTCTTGATTCTTCCCGCTCATCTCCCGCCCCCCGCCGGTCCCGGCGACCGGGTCGGGGTGGCCGCACTGTCCGGCCCCGTGGATCCCAGCCGCCTCGAAGCGGGAGTGGCAGCGCTGAAGCTCCTGGGCTTCGAGCCGGTGCTGGCGGACAACCTCCTCCTGCGGCACGGCTTGTTCGCGGGCAGCGACGCCGAGCGCCTAGCCGGATTTCACCGCTTGGCGGCCGATCCCGACCTGCCGGTCATCCTCTTCGCCCGCGGCGGCCACGGCGTGCTGCGGATTCTCCCCGGTCTCGACTGGGACCTTCTCGCCCGCCACCCGCGGGCGTACATGGGCTTCTCCGACCTCACCCCCTTCCTGCTGGAGGTGGTGCGACGGCTGGGGCTGGTGGCCTTCCACGGCCCGATGGTGGCGGCGGACCTGGCGCGGGGGCTCTCGCCCGAGGACGAGGCCTCGTTCCTCGGAGCCCTCGCCGGCCACTATCCTGTTTCACTGCCGTTCACAGCGATGATTCGATCTGGCAATGCCCGGGGGCCACTCCTGGGCGGATGCCTCAGCCTGTTGACCGCCACCCTGGGCACGCCCTGGGCTCCCGACCTCGCGGGCGCTGTCGTCTTCTGGGAGGACGTCAACGAGCCGCCCTACCGGATCGACCGCATGTTGACCCACCTGGCCCTGTCGGGTACTCTGGAAAACATCGCGGGCATGGTCGTCGGCCACCTTGGAGAGCCCCAGGAACCTGGGCGGGAGCCGGTGGATTGGCCGGCGCAGATCGCCGGCAGCCTCGCCCGCTACTCCTGGCCGCTGGCCTGGGGGCTGGCGAGCGGCCATGTGCCGCCGAACCGCACGCTTCCCTTGGGACAGATGGCGCGGTTGGACACCGAAGCAGGCCGGCTCGTACTCGGTGAGGGATAAGGGTCCGATGGCCAATACAGTTTTCAAGACCACCAGCAATACGGGCCCTCCGACGCCCAGGAAGGGCTATACCTCCGAGCACAAAGCTGGGGAGTACATCTTCCATGAGGGCGACCTGGGCACGGAGATGTACATCATCAACGAGGGTAAGGTGGAGATCCTCAACGTCGTGGGCGAGGACGAGCAGGTCCTCGCCGTTCTGGAGAAAGGGGACTTCTTCGGCGAGATGTCCGTGCTGGAGGATCTCCCCCGGGCGGCTTCGGCGCGGGCCCTGACCGACATCCTCTTGTTGCAGATCAACGGCTCCACCTTCGATCAGCTCCTCCAGGGCAACCCGGAGATCGCCGTGCGCATGATGCGCAAGCTCTCCCGCCGGCTGCGCGAGACGGACGAGATGCTGAAGTCGTTCCTGGGCACCAAGGTCACGGCATCGCGCGAGATGCCGCGGCCGGTGGCGCAAGTGGTGGCGGAGGGGCCGGAGAAGCTGGTGCACGTCCCCTCGGGAATGGAGTTTCCCCTCTCCAACGGCCCGGAGACCACCATCGGCCGCAAGGATCCGGTGACCGGCATCTACCCCGACGTCGACCTCACCCCGGTGGACAACCAGCGCTCGGTGAGCCGCCGTCACTCCAAGATCTACCGCCGCAGCGGCAAGTTCTTCTTCGGCGAGGAGATCGGCACCATGAACAGCACCTTCCTGAACGGCAAGCGTCTGGAGACCGGCGTTCCTTCCGAGATCCGCCCGGGCGATGAGGTGCGGTTCGGCGTCGTGATCCTGCGCTTCCAGGGTGCATAGAGTCCTGGACCTCGACACTCCCCTCGGCCAGGCACGCGGAGTGGGGCCGGCACGCGCCCGGGCTCTCGCCGCGGCGGGGAGCATTACGGTTGGCGATCTTCTCCTGCATCATCTGCCCTTTCGCTACGAGGACCGCCGCGTGGTGACGCCCGTGGCGAGCGCGTTCGCGGGCGTGGCGGCGACGTTCCGCGGCCGGCTGGTAGAGCTCCGCCGCATCCGCACCCGTAGGCGGGGGTTCAGCCTGGTACGGGGATTCGTCGAGGACGCGACGGGCCGGCTGCCGGTGGTCTGGTTTAACCGTCCCTATCTGGCGAATCTGGCGGACCCGGCCAGCCTTAAGGAGGAGCACCTGCTGCACGGATCGGTCCGCGAGGCGAAGGGCGGCGGCGTCGAGCTGCTGAACCCGTCGTGTGAGCCGGCGGCCGGAGCGGTCCACAGCGCCCGCATCGTCCCCGTCTACCCGGCCCTGAAGCCGCTCGGTCCTGCCCTCCTGCGGCGACTGATGGACTCGCTGCTGGCGGAGGCCGATCTGCGGCAGGTGCCGGAGACTCTGCCGGCGGATCTGCTGGAGCGCCACGGCCTGCCGTGTTTGGGCGAGGCCCTGGAGGCTCTTCACCGGCCGCGGGACGAGGAGGTGGAAGCCCTGAACGCGCGCCGCACTCCGGCCCACCGCCGGCTGATCTACGGCGAGCTGCTGGAGATGCAGGTGGCGCTCGCCCTGCGGCGTGAGCGGGAGGCGCGCGAGCTCCGGTCGCGACGATACCGTTTGGGTCCAGCGACGTTGCGGCAGGTACGGCAGAGCCTCCCCTTCAAGCTCACCGCGGCGCAGGAGAAGGTCTTGGGCGAGATCGTCGCCGACCTCGGCACTGCTCATCCCATGCACCGCCTGCTTCAGGGGGACGTGGGCAGCGGCAAGACGGCGGTGGCCGCTCTCGCCTTGGCGCTGGCCCTGGAGAGCGGCTTCCAGGGCGCCTTCATGGCCCCCACCGAGCTGCTGGCCGAGCAGCACTATGCCGGTCTCGCGCGGTTGCTGGGCGGCCGCTACCGAACCGTCCTGCTGACCGGCGGCACGGCGGACGCGAGCTTGCGGGCGCGGATCGCCTCCGGCGAGGCGCAGCTCGTGGTGGGAACGCACGCACTGATTCAAGCGGGAGTGGAGCTGCGCAATCTAGGCCTCGCGGTGATCGACGAGCAGCACCGCTTCGGCGTCGTCCAGCGCGAGCTGCTGCGCCGCAAAGGCGCGAGGCCGGACGTGCTGTTGATGACGGCGACGCCCATACCCCGCTCCCTGGCCCTCACGGCGTGGGGCGATCTCCCCGTCTCCACCCTGGACGAGATGCCGCCCGGCCGCACCCCGGTGAGCACGGAAGTGGTGCCTGTCCGTGTCCGTCGTCAAGTCTACCGCCGCATGCGTGAAGCGGTTGCAGCCGGAGCCAGGGCCTATGTCGTGGTGCCCCTCATCGACGAGAGCGACCGCGCGGGAGCCGTATCCCTGGCCGAAGTCGAGGAGCGGGTACGGGAGGCGTTGGCGGGGTTCCCGGTGGCAGTCCTCCACGGCCGGCTACCCGCCGCCGAGCGCGAGCGGACGATGCGGGCTTTTGCCGCCGGCGAGGTGAGGGCGCTGGTGGCGACGACGGTGATCGAGGTGGGGGTCGACGTTCCCGAGGCGACGTGGATGGTGATCGAGAGCGCCGAGCGCTTCGGCCTCGCCCAACTCCACCAGCTCCGCGGCCGGGTGGGGCGGGGGAGCGGTGCGTCCGTCTGCGTGGCGATTCATGGCCCCGCGGGCCGGCTGACGGCGGCGGGGCGGGAGCGGCTGGCAGTGTTCGCATCCACCCAGGACGGTTTCGAGATCGCCGAGCGGGACCTTCTGCTGCGTGGGCCGGGCGACGTGCTGGGCACCCGCCAGGCCGGCTTGGCGCCCTTGCGGATGGCGCGCCTGCCGGAGGATTGGGACTGGCTGGTGAAGGCGCGGGACGATGCCCGGGAGCTCCTCGGCCGGCTGGACGAGCCCGCGCGGCGGGCGCTCGCCGACCAGGCGCTGGAGAAGGCGGGGGCATGCGCGTCCTCCTGATCGCCAACACCCTGCCGCCCCGGGACGTTTCCGGAGTCGGCGAACAGGTGCTACAGTTGGCGGCCGGCCTGCGGGAGCACGGGGACGAGGTGGAGGTGCTGGGCCGCGGGTCCGGTGGGGCCGCGGGTCCGAAGGTGTTCTTTCCCCTTCTGGTGGTGCCGGCGGTCTGGCGGGCGCTGCGCCGCTTCCGGCCTCACGTCGTGCAGGTGCACGAGTCGGACGGAGCGCTGGCGGCCCTGCTGGTGGCGGTCGTGGCCGCGCTCCTGGTGCCGCACCCCCTGCTGGTGGCCCTCCTCCAGGTGAGCTACGTCGAGGAGCTACGGGCGGTCCGGCCGCTCGTCGCCGAGGGACGGGTGCTGGGCCGGCCGGGAGCCGTCGAGCTGCGCTTCCGCTGGCTGAAAGGCCCGCTGCAGGTCATCCTCGGCTGCCTCACCGCTTGGGCCGCCGACCTGGTCTTGGCGCCCAGCGAGGTCACCGCCGCCGAGATCCGCCGCGACTACCGGGTGGACGCCGTGGGGGTGATTCCCAACGTCACCGGTGGCTTGGTGGTGGAGCCCGAGGAGATCCCCGGGGACGAGCCGGACTATCTGCTCTTCGTCGGCCGTCTGCGCATCCGCAAGGGCGTCGAGGTGCTGCTGGAGGCCCTGCGCTACGTTCGCCCTATAGCGTTGCGGATCGCCGGAAACGGCGAGCATCGGGAATGGCTGGAAAGGCGGGCGAGCGAAGTGGGCCTGGGGAGGGCGGTGACCTTTCTCGGCAACTGCGAAGCCGGGCGGGTGCGGCGGCTGCTGGCCGGCGCCGCGGCCCTGGTGGTGCCCTCGATTTACGAGGGGATGCCGCTGGTGGTGCTGGAAGCCATGGCGGCGGGCGTGCCGGTGGTGGCGAGCGCCGTCTCCGGCATTCCCGAGGTCGTTCAGGAGGGAGAGACCGGCTGGCTGGTGCCGCCGGAAAATCCGCGGGCTCTCGGGCGGGCTTTGGAAGACGTTCTGGGGCGGCCCGAGGAGGCGCGGCGCCGGGGCGAGGCGGGGCGGCGCCGCGTGGACGAGCGATACCGCCCTTTCAAGGCGGCAACGCTTTGGCGGGAGGCGGTGCTCGCCTCGCACCTGGATGCCGTAAGCGAGGACTTTGGAGGAATGTCTGAATGATGGGAAGAGCCCTGCTGATCGTCGGCGCCATGTCGACCCTCGGCGTCATTGCCGCCGCCGTGGCCGGTTATATGCTGCACAGCCCCACGGATACCAACATGCCGCTCCACGTGCTCATCGCGCTCGCTTCGAGCCTGCTGCTGCTGTTCTCCCACTGCTGGATCATGTTCTACCTCATCGGCACCGGCAAGGCGATCAAGGACGCGGTGAGAGAGAACGGCCTCGACCTTGCCACTATCGAGGAGACCAAACGCTTCAAGAACGAGTCCTACCCGTGGCTGATGCTGGCCATGGGGCTGGTGATGGCGGTTTTTATCGTCGGGGGTGGTGTGGCGACCGGCTCCGTCCCGCGGTGGGTCCATCACGTCCTCTTCTATCTGTCGGCGGCGTCTCAAGGGTACGCCCTGTGGGTCGAGCGCCGGGTTCTGACCCAGAACGAGCGTCTGATGACGGACGTGGACCGCCGGCTCGCCGCGGCTCCGGCCACGGCGGCGGCGAAGTGATCGATCCCGGAGATATTGATCCCGGAAGGGCTGGAAAATGACCCCGAATCTCGTCTTTATCGCCGCGGTGCAGCTCCTTCTGCTGCTGTTCGCGGTCTCCCTGCACGGCGCGGCCCAGGCCCGGATGGCGGCGCTGTGCGGGGATCCCACGGCGAGCGGTATCGGCGGCACCAGCCTGAATCCCCTGCGTCACTTCGACATCCTGGGCTCCCTGCTGTTTCCGGCGCTCCTCCTGGCCTTCGGCTTTCCCGTCTTCGGCTGGGGCCGGCCTCTGCCGGTGGTAGACGCGAACCTGCGCCGGCCGGGGTGGGACGGCATCCTCGTCGCGGCGGCCGGGCCGGCGGCGAACCTACTACTTTCGGCCGCCGCCACGGTGGCACTCATCGTCAGTGTTCACGTGCTGGGAGCGGAGGCCCGGCAGGCGGCGTACGCCTCGCTGGCCTATCCGCTGGGGGTGGACAAGCTGGGCTCGTTTCCCGTCATGTTCACCCTGGTGCGGATGGCCTCGATCAACGCCTTCGTGGCGGCTTTCCAGCTCGTTCCCCTGCCGCCGCTCGACGGCGGGCAGATCGCGCTGCGCCTGTTGCCGCCCGACTGGGCGGCGCGGCTTGCCGCCGTGCGCCCCTATGGCTTTATCATCGGGGTTCCGGCCGGACTGGCCTTGGCGCTCCTGCTGCTCCTGCCGTTCTACGGCCTGTTGGCCGTGGTGATCAATCTCTCCTGAGAAGGGGGACACGAGAAGTGACCGAACAGAAGACCGTGCTCTCGGGCATGCGCTCGACGGGCAAGATCCACCTGGGCAACTACTTCGGTGCCCTCAAGAACTGGATCGGCTTGCAGGACAGCTACCGCTGCTACTACTTCGCGGCCGATTGGCACGCGCTGACCACCGACTACGCCGATCCTTCGCAGACCGCCGCCAACACCCTGGAAATGGTGACCGACTGGCTCGCCGCCGGGCTCGATCCCGCGAAGTCGACGATCTTCATCCAGTCCATGGTGCCGGATCACGCCGAGCTTCATCTGCTGTTCTCGATGATCACGCCGCTCGGCTGGCTGGAGCGCGTGCCCACGTACAAGGAGCAGATCCAGCAGATCGAGAACAAGGATCTCCACACCTACGGCTTCCTCGGCTACCCCGTGCTGCAGACGGTGGACATCGCCGTCTATCGCGCCCACTTCGTGCCGGTGGGCGAGGACCAGGCCAGCCACCTGGAGATCAGCCGCGAGATCGTGCGCCGTTTCAATTACCTCTATCAGCGCGAGATCTTTCCCGAACCGCAGGCCCTGTTCACGCCCGCCGCCAAAGTGCCGGGCATCGACGGCCGCAAGATGTCGAAATCCTACGGCAATGCCATCAACCTCTCCGATTCCCCGGACGAGATCCGCAAGAAGTGCATGCAGATGTTCACCGATCCGCAGCGCCTCAGGCGCAGCGATCCGGGGCGGCCCGAGGTCTGCAACCTCTATGACTTCCACAAGCTGGTGTCTACTCCCGAGGTACAGGAGCGGGTGGCCCGCGAGTGCCGGGCCGCCACCATCGGCTGCGTCGACGACAAGAAGCTGCTGGCGCAGATCCTCATCGACTACCTGGAGCCCATGCGCCTGCGCCGCGAGGAGCTGCTGCGCGACCGCGATACGATTTACGACATCCTGTTGGAGGGCTCGAAGAAGGCGCGGGAACGCACGGCCGAGACGATGGAGCAGGTGCGCGATGCCATGGGCCTCGACTACCGCAAGGAGATCCGGAAAGCGATGGCCGGCGCCGCGGAGAAGGTCGCCGGATGAGCGAGGAGACGCCGGGCCTCCCGGATCTACCTCTTGAGGAGGCTCCTGAGGCTCTCAGCGCGGGAGAGACCGAGGCAGAGGCTGCCGAGGGCCCTCTCCCTGCGGCCTGGCGGGTTCACCTGCCGATCTTCGAGGGGCCGCTCGACCTGCTGCTGCACCTCATCAAGCTCAACCGGGTGGACATCACCGACATCCCGGTGGCGACGATCTGCGACCAGTTCCATGCCTACCTGGGCTTGATGGAGGAGCTGAACCTCGACATCGCGGGCGAGTACATCTACGAAGCGGCGCTGCTGATCCACATCAAGTCCAAGATGCTGCTACCGCGGCCGGCGGGCAAAGAAAGCGAGCCCGAGGAAGATCCGCGCCAGGAGCTCGTCGAGCGGCTGCTCGAATACCGCCGGCTCAAGGAGATGGCGCAGTCGCTGGCGGAGGTGGACCGCCTTCGCCTGGGCATCTGGACGCGCCGTCCCCAGCCGCTGCCGGCGGCGCCGGAGGACGAGGAGCAGCAGGTGGACCTCGGCGAGGTCTCGCTGTTCGATCTCATGGGCGCCTTCAAGGCCGCGCTCGTGCGCTACGAGAAGGAGCATCCGCCGCCGCTCCAGCTCTCGCTCGAAGAGTTTTCGGTGCGCGGACAGTTCGATCGCCTGCTGGGCATTCTCGACGCCGGGCGTCCCTTCGACCTGGTGTCCGACCTCAAGGACCGCACCTGCCGGGCCGAGGCCATCGCCGTGTTCCTGGCGGTGCTGGAGCTGGCGCGGCTCAACCTGGTCCGCATTCATCAGACGGAAGCCGGCGACATCCTCCTCTACCGCACCACGCGGGAGCTGGGGGACGCCGATCGGGAGGCCTTAGGCTCATGACGGAACGCGGCGACATGGAGGCGGCCATCGAGGCCATCCTCTTCGTCTCTTCGGAGCCCGTGCCGCGCACGAAGCTGCTGGAGTTGTTCGACGAGGACGAGAGGGAGCAGGCCGCGGAGGCCCTGGAGTCCGTGCTGGCCCGTTACTCGGCCGGCGACGGTGAGGGTAGCGGCGGCGGGGGCGGCCGGGGCGTGCTGGTGGAGGACGTGGGCGGCGGCGTACGCCTTGCGACGCGCCCCGAGGTGGTGACCTGGCTGCGCCGCTTCTTCGACGTCTCGGGCGGCAACAAGCTGTCGATGGCAGCCCTGGAGACGCTGGCGATCATCGCCTACCGGCAGCCGATCACCGGGCCCGAGATCCAGGAGCTGCGGGGCGTCAACCCGGCCGGCGTCGTCAAGACCCTGCTCGAACGGCGCATGGTCCGCATCGTCGGCCGCAAGGAAGTGGTGGGCAAGCCCTTCCTCTACGGCTCGACGCGGGAGTTCTTGGTGCACTTCGGGCTCAACAGCCTGAAGGACCTGCCGCCGCTCGAAGAGTTCGAAGAGACGTTCGGCAGCGGCGATGCGTCCGCCGTGGCCGGCCTCGCCGAGCTGGCAGGGCTGCCCCAGGAATCCGGCGACGAGCCGCCCTTGAGGGACAGCGAAGAGCAGTTCCTGCGCGAGGTGGCGGAGCTCGAAGAACGGCAGGACGAGTTGCCGGTGGAGGACTCATGAGCGAAGATCGCCTGCAGAAGATCCTGGCCCGGGCCGGTGTCGCCACCTCCCGCCGCAAGGCCGAGGAGCTGATCCAGGAAGGCCGCGTCACCATCAACGGCAAAGTGGCCGAGCTGGGCGAGAAGGCCGATCCCGAGCGCGACGCCATCAAGGTCGACTCGCGGCGCATCCAGCCGCTCCAGGAGCATCATTACTTCCTGCTCAACAAGCCCAAGGGCGTGATGTCCACCGTGACGGACCCCGAAGGGCGGCGCACGGTGATCGACTTCGTGCCGCCGGGGATGCGCAAGGCGCTGGTGCCGGTGGGCCGCCTCGACTTCAACACCGAGGGGCTCCTGCTGCTCACCGACGACGGCGAGTTCGCCCAGCGCGTGGCCCATCCGCGCTACGGCAGCGTCAAGACCTACGAGGTCAAGGTGAAGGGACTGCCCACCGAGGCCCAGCTCGAGAAGCTGCGCGCCGGCATGGTCCTCGACGGCAAGCGGACGGCGCCGGCGAGGATCACCGCGCGCGCTCCCCTCAAAGTGGCGGGGGCCCGCCGCAAATCCGAGTCCGAGGGCGACAACTCGTGGTGGATCGTCGAGCTTACCGAGGGCCGCACCCGGCAGATCCGCGAGATGTTCTTCAACATTGGCCATGGCGTGCTGAAGCTGCGCCGGGTCGCCATCGGCACCCTGCGCGACCGTGCTCTGCCGGTGGGCGCTCTGCGCTCGCTGACCGAGCAGGAGGTGCATCGCCTCCTCAAGTCCACCGGCCGGCGGGCTGAAAAGAAGCCGGCCGCGAAGAAGGCGCCGGCCCGGAAGGCTCCCGCATCCGCGAAAAGTCCGTCCGCGCCGCCGCGCCGAGCCGCAGCCCGCAAGCCGGCGGCGAAACGGGCCGCCCCCAGGCCGGGAACCGTCAAGCGGGCTGGTGCGCGCAAGGAGGCGCCAAAGGGGGGCCGCCCCGCTCCGAAGCCGCGCCAGGGCCGGCGATGATGACGGCTCCACTGATCGTTGCCATCGACGGTCCATCGGGAGTCGGCAAGAGCACCGCGGCCCGGCGTCTGGCCGAGCGGCTGGGCGTGCCCTTTCTTGACACCGGCGCCATGTACCGGGCGATCGGCCTCAAGGTGCTGGAGAGCGGCGCCGATCCTCTCGACCACGCGACGGTGATCGCTCTTTCCGAGGTGGCCGACGTGCATCTCGGACGGCGCCCGGACGGCAGCTTCGAGGTGCTGCTGGACGGCCAGCCGGTCGAGTCCCGCATCCGCACTCCCGAGGTGGGGGAGGCGACCTCCACGATCTCCGTCTATCCCGAGGTGCGGCAGCGCATGGTGCGCCTGCAGCGCGAGGCCGCCTCCCAGTTCGGGGCGGTCCTCGAAGGTCGGGACATCGGCACCCGCGTCTTCCCCGAAACGCCCCACAAGTTCTTCCTCGATGCCCGCGCCGACGTGCGCTTCCGCCGCCGGTTCGAAGAGATTCGCGCCGCGGGGCGTCCCGCCGTCTACTCGGACGTGGAAGAAGAGATCAGCCGCCGCGACCACCGCGACAGCACCCGCCCGGATTCTCCGCTGACGATGGACGACTCCTACGTCCTCGTCGACTCCTCGGACCTCTCGGTGGACGAGGTAGTGGAGCGGATGGCGCGGATGATCGAAAAGCGGGAGTAGCCGTGTCAGGTGTCTACGAAAAGACGGTTGAACCAGGATACGAACCGGAGAGCGTTTTCGTTGTCCGTCTCGAAGAATCCGGCTTTGAGCGCGATCCCAAACGGTAGTCCAGGCTCGTCCTGCCAAGCCAGCCAAGTATGGAGAACGCTTTTAGCGTGGTCTTTTTCCTTGCACGATGCTCCCCGTTTCCGCGCTTGCGTGGTAACCTCATCTGCATAGATCCAGATTGGATGTCCGCTGGGCACCAAGCTTCCAAGAAAGTGTTCCAGAGCGCCGAGTGACTTGTTATCCGGCATTAACCAGAAGCCGATCCGCGACCCAGGCCGGTGGCCATGAATAATAGTCCCTTCCGGCTGGGGTGAGTCCGGGAGGTTCAGATCTGCCCGTCGCGCACGGTCTCGAACCTGGGCCCATCGGTGGGCAGGATCCGAATTCGCATCAAGAATGATTCCAAGCCGAACGTAGGTCCCCTTGAGACTGACCGAGGTCGCCGCCAGCAGCTTGTCGATACCACCTTCACTGCTGATCAAAGGCCGGATGGAAGCCTCGTCATTCCAGTCGAAGCCATGTCGTGCCATTAGATGGATCACTGAAAACTGGTCGTCAGGGCCCTCGACGAGCAGCCTGTAAGGACTCTCTTCCGAAGGTCTAGGCATCACCGGACCTCAATATGGCTATCAGCGGCGATTACAATTTCGTCTGCGTCGTACACGACTGTTTTTGAGGCCTCTCTTTCCAGCCTGTGGACCATGACTTCAGCGGCGTTTTCTGGATATCTCTTGGCCAAGCGAGCCAAAGCGCGAACGCAATCCAAGCTGTGGGTTGTCGCGAAGACCTGAGTATCGAGTCTCTTGGCGTTTTCGATAAGGAGCCGCCACATGTCGACCATTACGGAATAGTGAAGGCCTGTATCGATCTCGTCGACTAGAAGGCAGCCTCCACGTGCTGAGAGTAGGTTCAGAACCAGGCCAAGGAGGTGCTTCAAGCCTCCCCCAAGAGTTCCAAGTGGAAGCCGTTGTTCAAACTGCTTGAGTTTTACTAAAATATTTGACGAGCTCCCCCTCGTCTCGCTGAGGAATGCCAGTCTCTCAAGATGGGGTTCAATGGCTCTCAAAGACTTAGTAACTTCTTCCTCCTCGGGGGTGAGAAGGAGATCATCCCAAAGTTGGCCCAAGGAAGCGGAATCGGCGGAGTCTGCAGCAAGGAAATTCACTCGCGGCGGTTCCGACAACCGGCGCGGAGGAGGAAGCACGCCGCCCGAAGGCGAGATCGTGAGGCGTTCGTGTTCCCGTTTTTGAGCCGTGCTATGGCTTTGAAAATACAGAGTGCGAATTAAGGTCTCTTGAACAGAAGCATGCTCGACCTCGCATTGGACCCAGTGCCTTTCCTCGCCGAATCCTGTAATCCCAAAGGCCTTTCCCACCTGAATATCGTGACCGAAGAAGAGGTGGGAAGGATCCACCACATGCTCCTTGAATTCTTCGGATAGATCCGATCTTCCTAAGACACGCTCACCTCGGCGCACCGCGCTCCGGACCAGTCCTTCCACTCGTCCGATCGCCACCAATTCGGCTGCTTCCAGGAGGGAGGTCTTACCCGCATTGTTCAGACCCACAAAGAGGTTCACTCGCGTCAGAGGCTCGACGCGAAGCTCGCGAAAACAGCGGAAACCCTGTATCTCCAAGCTCTTGAGCATGGCGCACCCCGGTTTTGAGTCTACCTCAGTTGCCCGGGTTGCCCGCCGCCTTCAGCGTCAGGAACTTCGCAGCCGACATCGCCTTGCCGTCGAAGACCCGGAGCACCAGGCCGGAGCCTTCGGCGGTCGCAGCGCAGCCGGAGAGGAGGAGCCAGGTATCGCCCTGGGGAGTGAGCACCTGCGTCACCGGCAGGTGCTCGTCGTTCTTCGTCTTCACTTCGGCGGGAGATTCAGTCAGGCGGAGCCACTCCCCGGCTGTGCCCAGACGGGTGAGGACGAGCACTTGGTCCGACGGCCGGCGATGGTCGAACCAGGCGAGCCGGAGCGCGCCGCGGTGGTCGCCGGACGGAAGGTCGACCCAGTAGTCCTTTCCCTGTCGCCAGATGCCGACCGTGTCCTGGGCTCCCCAAGGAGTCCAGGTGGAGCGGCGCCAGGCCTTTCCCGAGTTGTCCGAGAGATAGACCACGCCATCGCCCGAGACGTACGCCGCGGACGTTCCCGTGAGCGCGATGAGCTGCCCGCGCCGTGCCGCCGGCACGCTGGGGAGCCCCGTCACCCAGGCTTCCGGCGGGCCGGAGGCGGAAAAGAGACCGGTGCCGGTGAGGATCCCGTCCTTCCTTTGCGGCGCGGGGAGAGTCTGAGGCTCACCGACCGCGGCCACTTCCATGGAGCCCCGGCTCATCCATACCCGGTTCTCCAGGCGAAAGGCCCAGGCCTTGAGCTGGCCGGCCGTGGCTCCATGGCCATAGAGCAGGATCCAGGGGACGCCGGTGCGGTCGTAGGTCGCCGCGACGGTAGTGGCCTCGGGAGCCGCCAGGTGATCGCCCAACGGTTCCCATGAACCGTCCTTCCACTGCACCGGCTGGAGGCAGGAGGAGCCGCAGGGATGGACTGCGACGACCGGGCCGGGGCCCACCGAGGCTCCGAAGCGTCCCTTCGGATCGTCCGGATAGGCTCGAGCCTCGCGCCCCTCGGCGTCCAGCTCGACGATCCACTGGGCCTGGCTCGTGCCGGTGGCGGGGATGGCGAACAGCGTCCGGCCGGCGGCCGTGTCCATTCCGATCAGCGTCAAGGCGGTCGAGCCGTCGCAGATGGGGGCGGCGGCGAACGCCGGAGCCGCCAGGGCGAGCAGCATGGCGGCGACATGGAGCCGGGGCCGGATCTTCATGAGGTCCTCCCTAGATTTCGGCGGCGCGCCGCCGCACGGACCGCACCCAGTGCTGGCCGCCGAGGGCCTTCACCCGGCCGATCCGGTCCTCCGCCAGCCGGTCGGCGGCCAGGGAGGTGGGAATCGACTGGGCGCGCGAGATCTCGAAGACGCGAGCCATGTTGGCGTGGATGCCGCGGGTCAGACGCATGGCCGTGTCGCGATTGTAGCCGACGAGCTCGCTGTAGACGCTGATCAGGCCGCCGGCGTTGATCACGAAGTCGGGCGCGTAAAGAATGCCGCGGTTGTGCAGCTCCAGGCCGTGGCGCCGCTCGTCGGCGAGCTGGTTGTTGGCGGCACCGGCCACGATGTGGCACCGCAGCCGGGGGATCGACTCGTCATTGAGCACCGCGCCCAGGGCGCAAGGGGCCACGACGTCGCACGGCACTTCGAGGATCTCACCCGTGGGCACCACCTCGACGCCGAGCTCGTCGCGGGCGCGGTCCGTGGCCTCCGAGTTGATGTCGGCCGCGAAGACCTTGGCACCCGCCTCGCGCAGGAACCTAGCCAGGTTGTAGCCGACGCTGCCCAGGCCCTGCACTGCCACCGACCGGTCTTTCAGCGCGCCGTCGCCGAAATGGGAGGCCACAGCGGCCTGAATGCCCTGGAGGACACCGAACGCGGTGACCGGCGAGGGATCGCCGCCGCCGCCGTGCTCGGGCGAAACACCGGTGACCCACCGCGTCTCGTGTTGGATGACCTCCATGTCGTCGAGATCCGTGCCGACGTCCTCGGCGGTAATGTAGAGGCCGTTCAGGGACTCGACGTAGCGGCCGAAGGCGCGGAGGAGGGCCTCGCTCTTGATCTTTTTGGGATCGCCGACGATGACGGCCTTGCCGCCGCCGAGGTTCAAGCCCGCGGCCGCGGCCTTGTAGGTCATGCCGCGGGAGAGGCGGAGGACGTCGGTGATCGCCTCGTCTGTGCTGCCATAGGGCCACATCCGCACCCCGCCCAGCCCCGGGCCGAGGACGGTCGAATGAACGGCGATGATGGCCTGAAGCCCCACGTCGGGGTTCGAGCAGACGAGCACCCGCTCGTGGCCCATCTCGACCATTTGCTGAAACAGTTCCATCGGAGACCTTTCTCGCGGGCGGACGCCGCCGCTCGCCGTAGGAATCTGGCTCTTCAGTTTTGCGGGCCACCCTGGAGGGCCCGGACTGCAAGGGGAAGAACCCTGGAGAGGGTCCGGTCGGATATCTTGAATCGGGTCCCGAGGGACGCGATGGCGGGGGAAGTTTAACTGAAGGAAGGGCGAGCCGCGAGCGGCCCGCCCGGAGATCGTTGCGGCCTATAGCGAGCCCAGAGCCTCGAGCACCTGCTCGTCGTGCCCGTCGACGTTGACCTTCTTCCAAGCCTTGCGGATTTTGCCCTCGCGGTCGATGAGGAACGTGGAGCGCTGAATGCCCATGGACGTCTTGCCGTACATGTTCTTCTCCCGCCAAGCGCCGTAGCTCTCCGCCACCTGATGGCCGATGTCGGCAAGGAGGGGGAAGTTGAGGCTGTACTTGTCGCGGAACTTGCCGTGGCTCGCCACGTCGTCGGGCGATACGCCGAGCACGACGGCGCCCTTGGCCTTCAGATCAGCCGTGCGGTCGCGGAAGGCGCAGGCCTCCTTGGTGCAGCCGGGCGTGTCGTCCTTGGGGTAGAAATAGAGCACCACGGGCTTGCCGCGGAGATCGGACAGCTTGACCTTCCCCCCGTCGTCGGCGGGAAGAGTGAAATCAGGGGCGTCGTCGCCCTCTTCGACCCAGTCGGCCATAAGAGTTCTTCTCCTCTTGCAGTGAAAAGTTGCGGCGCAGTGGAACGGCCGCGGAGAGATTCTATCGGATTACTTCCGCATCCGAAACGCGATGCCGTCCCAGAAGGTGAACGGCTGAGAGCCGGCCACCATGACGTCGAGCTCCGCGGCACGGGAGAGGCGGTGGACATCCCGCCGGTCGGCCTTCAGGGTATCGCGATAGGAGTAGTTGAAGATGACGAAGTCGCCGCCGGGCCGCAGGACTCTGGCCGCCTCGTGGAAGTGGGCCTCAGCCAGCGCGGGGCCGGCCTGGACGATGTAGGGAAAGGAGTCCACCGCGTAGACCAGGTCCAGGCTCTCGTCGGCGAAGGCGGCGAGATCGCGCCCGGTGCCGAGGGTTAGGTGGACGTTGGGGAGGCCGGCGCAGCGCTTCCGTGCCGCGTCGAGCATCCGCGGCGAGATGTCGATGCCGTGCGCTTCGGCGACCCGGGGTGCCAGAGCTTCCTGCATGCGGCCGATACCGCAGCCGATCTCCAGAGTCCTGCGGTCTGCCCCGAGAAGATCCCAGCTCGCGAGAAGATCCACCACCTCGCGGGTCGCCCTGGCGAGGATCTTCGGATCTCCCAGGGAGTAGGCGGCGACGCTCGCCATCTCGCTGCGGGTCACGGAGCGGTCGAAGAAAGCCCGGTTGGCGGCGATCACGTCCTCCGCCGGAGCCGTCGACACCGCGGGCTCCGGGTGCTCCCGCAGCATGAGAGCCACTCCCTCGCATCCCTCGCGATGATCGTGGAGCAGGCGCGCCGTTTCACGAAGAGAGGGATGGAGCGGCCTGCCCCAATGCTGCGCGACCTCGGCGAGCAGATCCTCCACCTCGGAAGGCCATCCGAGAGCGAGGATCAAACGCGACAGGGCGATGACCGAAGAAATTTCGCCCGCTAGGAGATCCAGCAACACTTCTCGGGCAATCGGCGGCTTGATCTCCCCCAATCGCGCGTCGATCTCCTTCCAGTCGGGAGATTCAGTCGCCGTGTCCATGAAAGCTATTCAAACACAGTCGCTCATTGCGGGCGCAGGGGCAGGCTATCAGACCGTCGACACGGCTATCCTATCCTCATGGACCCCCGCGCCGCCGCCACTCTCCTGAAGTCCTGGGCCCTCGAAGCCGAGTTCGACCGGGCCGGCGTGGCCATGCTCGGTTCGCTGGAGCATGGGGAAGCCCTGGTGCGGTGGCTCGACCGCGGAGATCAGGCGGGGATGGAGTACCTGGGCCGGCGGCTGGAGGCGCGGCTCGATCCGTCCCAAATCTTCCCGGGAGCGCGGAGCGTCCTCTGCGTGGCCCTCCAGTATCACCCCCTATTCAACGAGGATGGGGAACGGCAGCCGGAGCCGAAGGGGGACCTCTGGCGCCGGGTGGCCCGCTATGCTCGGGGACAGGATTACCACGAGGTGATGGGGGAGCGGCTACGGGCTCTGGAGGCCCGGGTCCGCGAGGCGTTCCCCGGGTGCGAGGCGCACCGCTACGTGGACACCGGCCCGGTGCTGGAGCGGGAGTTGGCCGCCCGCGCCGGTCTGGGTGCGGTAGGGAAGAACACCATGCTGCTTCATCCTGAGGGCGGCTCGTGGTTCCTCCTCGGCGAATTGTTCCTCTCGCTCGACTTGGCGCCGGACCAGCCGCTCGCCGACCTCTGCGGGAGTTGCACCCTATGCCTGGACGCCTGTCCCACGGGCGCGCTCCCCGAGCCCTACCGGCTGGACAGCAACCGGTGCATCTCCTATTGGACGATCGAGCACCGCGGGCCGCTTCCTCCCGAGGCGCGGCGGATGGTGGGCGGGTGGGTCTTCGGTTGCGATGTCTGCCAGGAGGTCTGCCCCTGGAATTCGGAGCCGGCCGTGGCGGTCCATCCCGAGATGGAGCTGCCGCCCGAACGAGGGGAGCTCACTCTGGAGCGGCTGCTGCGCCTTCCCCGCGAAGAGTATGTCGAACGCTTCCGGAAGAGCCCGATGAAGCGGGCGAAGCTCGACGGGTTGCAGCGCAATGCTGCGGTGGCGATGGGGAACCGGTTGGATTCGCGCTATGTCGAACCGCTCGGAGAAGCGATACGTGAAGGAGAGCCCCAAGTACGCGGTCACGCCGCCTGGGCGCTGGGAAGAATCGGAGGATCGGAAGTGCAGGGCGTTCTGAAGGAGGCCCTGGCGGGAGAACGAGACGAGGGGGTGCGGGCCGAAATCGAGTCGTCGCTCGCGGCTCCGTACCCCCTCAAATCCTTTTAACGGCTGGCCTTCAGGCCGAGGGCACCCGCCAGGGACAGTGCGCCGATCAGGCCGAGGAGTGGCATGTCGCTCGCCGTGTTCGGCATCTGGCTCCCCGTGCCGGTGCCGGTGGTCGTGGTGTCGTCCGTGGTGGCGCCACCGTAGGAACCGGTGGTGCCGCCGGTGGTCGTGGTGCCGTTATAGGAGCCGGTGGTGGTGGTACCGGTGGTTCCCGCCGCGGTTCCGGTCGCCGTGCCGGTGTAGGTTCCGGTCGTGCTGTTGTAAGTGCCGGTCGTGGTCCCCGTCGTACCGGGGGTGGTTCCGGTCGTAGCACCCGTGGCAGTGCCGGCCGTGCCGGTGGAGCTGTTCGGGTTGAGCTCGGGGTTGTTCGTTCCCGTGGTGGTGGTGCCCATCGTGCTTGTCGTTCCGGTCGTGTCCGTGGTACCTGTGGTGTTCGTGGTGGTGCCGTTGTTCATGGTTCCGGCCGTGCCGCTGCCGGTGGCGCTGGAGCCCATCGTGCCGCTGGTGCCGGTACCGCCGGTGCCGGAGGTGGCGCTGCCGGCCGTGCCGGAGCCGGTCGTGCCGCTGCTGCCGCCGGTCTGGGCCAAGAGGCCGGTGGCGGCGGCAAGGACGATGGCCATGAGGAGTGTGAAGATCTGGCGTTTCATTTTTACCCTCCTGCTGTCTTCCCTGTGGGCGGTTTCCCGGAGAGGATGTCGGCGGGGACCATCCCCGCCGACCTCGCCCAGAACCTTCTGCAATGCGGGTGCCATGCTCGCGGAAGTCCCGTCTGGCGGCGTTTCAGCGGCGGATTGACACCGGCTCCTGCCCCCCCTATACTCGAAGGCCCGAGTTCTCAATGACTTAAGTAGAGCTCGACACCCCCACGGCCGTGGGGGAAGACAGGCTGAGCGCCTGAATCCAAGCCCAAGGAGGAACGTTTTCATTATGCCGGCCAGTGAAGAACTCGAGGACCAGTCGTTGATGACGGCTGAGTCCGAGGATG
This sequence comes from Thermoanaerobaculia bacterium, assembly GCA_035996875.1. Classification (GTDB taxonomy): domain Bacteria; phylum Acidobacteriota; class Thermoanaerobaculia; order Multivoradales; family UBA5704; genus DATARR01. Next base: position 87,997 of record DASYJD010000102.1, on the reverse strand, counting down.
AGCGGGACTCGGAGGAGTACCGCAAGCTCCTCGAGCTGTACGACGAGAGCATGCGCAATCTCACCGAGGGTGAGATCGTGACAGGACGCATCATCGGCGTCACGTCCAACTCAGTGATCGTCGACGTGGGGTACAAGTCGGAAGGCCTGATCCCCATCGAGGAGTTCACGGACCGCGGCGGCGAGCTGTCCGTCAAGGTCGGTGAGGAGGTCGACGTCCTGCTCGAGAAGACCGAGGACCTCGAGGGGCACGTGCTGCTCTCGTACTCCAAGGCGCTGCGGATGCGCCGATGGACCGAGGTGGAGCGGGCCTACAAGGATGGCCGCGTGATCAAAGGCCGCATCACCGACCGCATCAAGGGCGGTCTGACGGTGGACGTGGGCCTGCGCGCCTTCCTGCCTGGGTCGCTGGTGGACATCAAGCCGGTCAAGAACCTGGAGTCTCTGCGCGGCCAGGAGCTGGAGTTCAAGGTGATCAGCCTCGACCGCCGGCGCAACAACATCGTGCTGTCGCGCAAGGCCGTGCTCGAGACCGAGCTGGTGAAGAAGAAGGCCGAGACGCTGAAGCGGCTGGAGGAAGGGGCGCGCCTGCGGGGAACGGTGAAGAACATCACCGACTACGGCGTGTTCATCGACCTCGGCGGCATCGACGGTTTGCTGCATATCACCGACATCTCCTGGGGGCGGGTCAATCACCCCTCGGAGCACTTCTCGGTCGGCGACGAGGTCGAGGTGGTGGTGCTCAAGTTCGACCCCGAGACCGAGCGTGTCTCCTTGGGCTACAAGCAGCGGTCGGACGACCCCTGGACGCTGGTGGACAAGAAGTACCCCATCGGCTCCCGGGTGAAGGGCCGCGTGGTCTCGATCGTCGACTACGGCGCCTTCGTGGAGATCGAGGAGGGTGTCGAGGGCCTCATTCACGTCAGCGAGATGTCGTGGACCAAGAAGGTCGTCAACCCCGCCAAGATTCTGGAGGTGGGCGATGAGGTTGAGGCGATCGTCTCCGAGCTCGACATGGACCAGCGGCGCATCAGCCTGTCGTTGCGGCAGACCGAGCGCAATCCGTGGGAGGAGCTGGAGGACAGCCATCCTGAGGGCAGCGTCATCGAAGGCAAGGTGCGCAACCTCACGGAGTTCGGCGCCTTCGTCGAGATCACCGACGGCATCGACGGCCTGATCCACGTCTCCGACATGAGCTGGACCAAGCGGGTCAAGCACCCCAGCGAGGTGCTCAAGAAGGGCGACACGGTCAAGGCGCGGATCACCAATATCGACGTCGAGAACCAGCGCGTTTCCCTCTCCATCAAGGAGTTCATGCCCAACGAGTGGGAGGATTTCGCCGAGCGTCACCGCCCCGGCGACACTCTCGACGGCCGGGTGGTGAACGTCACCGACTTCGGCCTCTTCATCGACATCTACAACGGTCTCGAGGGCTTGGCCCACATCAGCGAGATCGACGTGCCGGCCGGCGCCAAGCTGGAGGAGCACTTCAAGGTCGGCGACTGGGTGCGCACGCGCATCCTGCGCATCGAGGAGGAGGAGAAGAAGGTCGGCCTCTCGATGCGGGGGGTGTCGCAGCCCACCGAGGAGGAGCTTGCGGAGCTGCAGGCCTCAGTCGCCGCGAAGAGCGTCGACGAAGGCGAGGCCCGCGGCAAGAAGCGCGAGGCCGACAAGGAAGAGGCTGAGGCGGAATCGGAGTCCGACGAGGAAGCGGAGGAGTAGCTCTTGGGACCCGGAACGGCGGGAGCTCCTTCCGAAAAGGCAAGGGGCCCCGTTGTGGCCATGAGAGAAAAGGGGTGGGAGATGACGGTGCCCTTGAAGGACGGGATGACCAAAGCCGAGCTGGTGGAAGAGGTCGCTCGCACCACTCAACTCACCAAGAAGCACGCTGAGATCATCGTCAACACGGTGTTCGACAGCATTGTCGATTCGCTGAAGGATGGAGAGAAGATCGAGTTGCGGGGCTTCGGCAGCTTCCGCATCCGGCATCGCGGAGCGCGTACCGGCCGCAATCCCAAAACCGGCGACAAGGTGAAGGTTCCGCCTAAGCGGATCCCTTATTTCAAGCCGGGCAAGGAGCTGAGGGAGCTTCTCAACGACGAGTGCTGAACCGGCCGGGCGTCTCCTGAAAGGGACGTCTGCCGTTTCTTCGGATCCTGGATGGAACAGCTCTTCACTCCCTGGAGGTACTCCTACATCACCGCGAATCCAACGGATTCCGAGTGTTTCTTCTGTACCGCGGGGCGCCAACCGGACGATCCGGAGGGCTTGGTGGTCCACAAGGCCCGGCATCACCTGGTCATGCTGAACCTCCATCCCTATTCGAACGGCCACCTGATGGTGGCGCCCTTGGAGCATCTGGCTTCGCCGCAGGAGAGCGGGCCGGAGGCACAGGCCGAATTCTGGCCGCTGGTGCTCTCCACTCAGCGGGTGCTGACTGCGGCCTATCAGCCCCACGGCTTCAACCTGGGGATGAACATCGGCAAGCCGGCGGGCGCGGGAGTGCCCGGGCACTTCCATTTTCATCTCGTCCCCCGCTGGACCGGGGACACGAATTTCATGACGGTGCTGGCGGAGGTCCGGCTCGTGCCCGAGGATCTGCGCCATTCCCGCGAGCGCCTACGGGCGCTTTTCGCGCGAGAGGAGGACTGATTGGCCGAATCCGGCAGCATTCCCGCGGGGCAGCAGGCCCCGCCGGCCGTCCGGCCGCAGGGAAACCCGGTCGTGGCGGTGCTCTCGGCCTGGCTGGTGCCGGGGCTGGGCCACATCTATCTGAAGCGTTACGCGCGGGGGCTGGCCTTCTTCGTGCTGGTCATCGCTTCGCTGATCATCGGCTGCAAGCTGGAGGGCAACCTGTACACGGTCGTCGCCGGCCAGCCGCTCACCATCCTGGCGACGCTCGGCTCCATGGGCATGGGTTTCCCGTACTTCCTCCTCCGCTTTGGCCTCCACTACGGGGGGAACGTCATGGGGGCGGGTTACGAGTACGGCACCGCTTTTTTGCTCACGGCGGGGCTGATGAACCTGCTTCTGGTGCTCGACGCCTGGGACATTGTCCGCGGCAAGAAGGAGTGACCCACATGCTCAGCCATTTCCTCCTGATGGTGACCTACGCCCTGATCGTGAGCCTGTTCTTCACTCTTCTCTGGCGCCGCGACCGCCGGGAGCAGGTCAAGCTCTTCCTTCAGATCTTCCTCGGCATGGTGGGGGGCGGCCTGCTGGTGGCTTGGCTGATGTATCCCTTCCCCTCGGGTCCGCCGGCTCCCATTCCTTGATCCCCGGCATGCAATCGAATTCCCGCGAGCTGTTGATCGTCGCCGGCGAAGCCTCCGGTGACCTCCACGGCGCGCGGTTGATCTCGGAGCTGCGTCAGCGGGTGCCAGGCTTGGCCGCCTTCGGCCTCGGCGGCGACGAGATGCAGGCCGCGGGTCTGCAGTCCGTGGCCCACAGCTCCGAGGTGGCGGTGGTGGGCATCACCGAGGTTCTCAAGGTGCTGCCGCGCATCCGCGAGGTCTTCGCCGACCTTCTCCACGAGGTGGACCGCCGCCGCCCGGCCCTCGCCGTGCTGATCGATTTTCCCGACTTCAACCTCCGCCTCGCCCGCCAGCTCAAAGAGCGGGGCCTGGAGATCGTCTACTACATCAGCCCTCAGGTGTGGGCCTGGCGCAAGGGCCGGGTGAAGACCATCGCCCGCCTGGTGGACCGCATGCTGGTGCTCTTCCCGTTCGAGGTGGACTTCTACCGCGGCCACGGAGTGGACGTGATCCACGTCGGTCATCCTCTGGTGGATGAGGTGCCGGTTCTTCCTCAGGTCTGGGATCGCGAAGGGAGTGGCGAAGGTCCCTTCCGGGTGGCCCTTCTTCCTGGTTCGCGGTTGAGCGAGGTCGAGGCTCTGCTGCCGACGCTGTTGGCGGCGGTGCGCCGGCTGGCCGGCCAGCTACCCGTCGAAGCGCGGATCATCCGGGCGCCCACCGTGCCCCGCGAGCTGCTGGACGAGGCCGTCGAGCTTTCGGGCCTGACCGTCGCGATCGTCGAGAGCGACCGCTTCGCCGCCGTGGCCGACTCTCACGTGGCGCTCTGTGCCTCGGGCACGGCAACTCTGGAAGTGGGCCTGTTGGGCACCCCTATGGTCGTGGTCTACCGGCTGGCGAGCTGGACCTATCTCCTCGCCCGTCTGCTGGTGCGGCTGCCGAACGTCGCCCTGGTCAACCTGGTGCTGGGCCGACGGGTGGTGCCCGAGCTGATCCAAGGGCAGGCCAACCCTGAGCGGATCGCCGCCGAGGCGGCCCGCCTGCTGACCGACGCCGAAGCACGCGGGGAGATGCGGACGGCGCTCGCCGAGGTGCGGTGCCGCCTTGGTGCAGGCGGCGCCAGCGGCCGGGCGGCGGGAGAGGTGGCGGAGATGCTTGCGGAGGCGACGTCCAATTGAAGAAAATGTCGTCCTTCTTCTGGCATTACCTGCGCGGCTACACGGGCTGGGCGATCCTGGCTGCCGCCGGCATCCTCGTCTATGCCGCAGCCACGGCGGGCACGGCGGCGCTGATCAAGCCCATCTTCGGCGAGGTGCTGCTCGCCGGCGATACCATGCCCGGACCTTTGGGGGCCATCACCTCGGCTCCGGCGGACTCGGGATCGAAACGGCCCGAGCGCGGATCTCTCGGCGATCTCAAGAAGCGGCTCAACCTCGCGCGGCAGATCGACAGCAGTTACGAGTCGCTGAAGCGGCACCTGGGGATCGACCGCAGCAACGTCGTCTACTTCGTCCCGGTCCTCTTCGTGCTGGTCTTCCTGTTGCGGTCGCTCGCTGACTTCATCTCGGGCTACGCCTTTCAGCACATCGGCCTTGGGGTGACGACGGACGTCCGGAACGACCTCTACCGGCGCATCCTCCAGCAGTCGAGCCGCTTCCATGCCGAGCATCCGTCGGGAGAGCTGGTGGCCCGCGTCATCAACGACGTGGCGCTGATGCAGAACGCCGTAGCCAACCGCCTCCTCGACCTGTTCCAGCAGTCTTTCACCCTGGTCGCCCTCCTGGCCCTGCTGCTGTCGACCCACTTCAAGCTGGCGTTGATCTCGCTGGTGGCGGCGCCGGCGCTCCTCTATCCCATCATCCGCTTCGGCAAGGGGATGCGGCGTACGAGCCACCGCAGCCAGGAGCGCATGGCGGACCTCGCCAGCCTGATGACCGAGGGCGTGCGCGGCCACCGGGTGGTGAAGGCCTTCGGCATGGAGGAGTTCGAGCTGAGCCGCTTTCGCGAGGCCACCCGCCGGCACCTGCGGGTGAACCTCTGGGCTCAGATGCTGGCCAACTCGGCTGGCCCGGTGGTCGAGTCGATCGCCGTGGTGGGCGCCGCCGGCCTGCTGATCTACGCCGGCAAGTCGATTCGCGCCGGCGAGCTGTCGGCCCCGGAGCTGGTGCAGTTCCTCACCACGCTGCTGATGCTCTACGATCCCATCCGCAAGCTCAACAAGGTGAATCTCATCCTGCAGGAAGCCATGGCCTCGGGCCAGCGGGTGGCGCGGCTCATGGATATTCCGGACGACATCCAGGAGCGACCCGGGGCGCGCGAGATCACGACGGTGCACGAGTATGTCGCGTACGAGAAGGTCTCCTTCTCGTACGAGGAACGGCCGGTGCTGCGCGACGTCTCGATTTCCATCCGCGCCGGCGAGATCGTGGCGCTGGTGGGACCGTCCGGGGCAGGCAAGTCGACGCTGGTCAATCTCGTGCCCCGCTTCTTCGACCCTAATGCCGGGCGGCTGACCATCGACGGCGTGGACATCCGCGACCTGAAGCTCAAGAGCCTGCGCGCTCTGATCGGCATCGTCACCCAGGACACGGTGCTGTTCAACGATTCGATCCGCAACAACATCGCCTATGGCCGCTTGGACCTGCCGCTGGAGCGGGTGCGGGAGGCGGCCGCGGCCGCCTATGCCGACGAGTTCATCATGCAGCTCCCCCGGGGCTACGACACGGTGATCGGCGAGGCGGGCGTGCGTCTGTCGGGCGGTCAACGGCAGCGGCTGGCCATCGCCCGGGCGCTACTCAAGAACGCGCCCATCCTGATCCTCGACGAGGCGACCTCGCATCTCGACAGCCAGTCCGAGGCGCTGGTGCAAAAAGCCCTCTACAACCTGATGCAGGGGCGTTCGACGCTGGTCATCGCCCACCGCCTGTCGACCGTCACGCGGGCGGACCGCATCGTAGTGGTAGAGGCGGGCCGCATCGTGGAGGAGGGCTCCCATCGCGAGCTGTTGGCCCTCGGCGGCTCGTACAAGCGATTGTTCGATTTACAGTTCCGGGTGTGAGCGCGCCTGTTGGGATCGCCTCGTTCCTCGCCGCCTGGTTCATCAGGATGTTGCGGGCGACCGTGCGGCTGCGCCATCACGGCGACGAGTGGCTGCGCGATTGGGAGAAGGGGGAGCAGCGGTTCATTCTCGCCTTCTGGCACCGGCACCTTCTGCTGATGCCCTACGCGTATCGTGGCCGCCGGATCTCGGTGCTGGTGAGCCAGAGCGGCGATGGCGAGCTGATCGCCCGCACCGTCGCCCGGCTGGGGATCGACTCCTCCCGCGGCTCCAGCAGCCGGGGCGGCATCGCCGGCATGCGCTCGCTGCTGCGCAAGGCGGCCGAAGGCTGGGATATCGCCTTCACGCCGGACGGCCCCCGAGGCCCGGCGAGCGAGGTGCAGCCGGGGGTAATCCTGGCGGCAGCCTCGACCGGGCTGCCCATCGTGCCCGTGGCGGTGGCAGCCAGCCGGGCGAAGCGGCTCCACTCCTGGGACCATTTCCTGATCCCTCTGCCGCTCTCGACCGTGCACCTCGTCTACGGCGAGCCCCTCGCGGTCGCGCGCCGGGGTGATCTCGGCGAGGCGGCGGCCGAGCTGGAGCGGCGGCTGGATGGGGCCGAAGAGTCAGCGGAGAGTTTTGCTAAAGGAGATTGAGCGATGCGCAGCATGACCGGTTACGGGGAAGCGTCGGGGGAGAACGCCCGGCATGGTGTGACGGTGAGTCTGCGGGCGGTGAACCACCGGTTCCTCGATCTTCAGCTTCGGCTGGGCGAGGATCTGCGGGGGAGCGAGGCGGCGTTGCGCGACCTCATCGCCCGGGAGGTGGCCCGCGGCCGGCTGGAGGCGCGAGTGGAGGTGCGCTCGGTGGCGGAGCGCAAGGCGACCGTCCAGGTCCACATGGGCGTGATCCGGGAGGCCCACACGGCCATTCACCAACTCGTCGAGGCAGGACTGGTGGAGCGTGGCCTTGCGGCGGGCGATCTCCTGCGGCTCCCCGAGGCGTTCCGGGTGGAGTTGGAGAGGGAGGAGTGGGGCGATGAGGACGCAGAGCTGCTCCTCGGCGTGGCCCGCGACGCCGTGGCCCAACTCGTGGCCAGCCGCGAGACGGAGGGCGCCAGCCTGATCCTCGCCATGGAAGAGAAGCTGAACGGCATTCAGGAGGCGGTGGACCGGCTCGACGCCCTGCGCGGCTCGGTGCGCGAGGAGATCGCGGCGGCTCTGCGCCGGAGGCTGGCCGAGCTCCTGGGCGCGCAGCCCCTGGACGAGGCGCGTCTCGCTCAAGAGGTGGCCCTGCTGGTGGACCGCAGCGATGTCAGCGAGGAGATCGACCGCCTGCGCTCTCATCTGGAGCACTTCCGCGGCGTCACCCGCGAGACCGCCGCGGCCGGCAAGCGCCTCGACTTCCTCACCCAGGAGATCTTCCGCGAGCTCAACACCCTGGGCGCCAAATGTCGCAACGCCGAGATGACCCGCGCCGTGCTCGACGCCAAGGTCCTCTGCGAGCAGATCCGCGAGCAGGTGCAGAACGTGGAGTAGTGATACGATACGGCGAGCGCAGCACCCTCCTTTCCACAACTTTTGAAGGAATCGATGCATCCCGGCGAGCTGTTCATTCTTTCCGCGCCCTCGGGCACGGGGAAGACGACCCTCATCCAAAGCCTCATGGCGGGAGGCCTCAACGGCTTCGGCGGCTTGGCGTTCTCGGTGAGCCACACCACCCGCCAGCCCCGCGACGGCGAAACGGACGGCAGGGACTACCACTTCGTCGACCTGGCTACCTTCCAGTCGATGATCGCCGCCGGCTCCTTCCTCGAATGGGCGCAGGTGCACGACAACCACTACGGCACCTCGCGCGACGAGGTCTTCCCCAGGCTGGAGGAGGGCATCGACGTGGTGCTCGACATCGACGTCCAAGGGGCCGAGCGGGTCCTCGCCGGGCACCCCGAGGCGCATGGCATCTTCGTCATGCCTCCCAGCTACGAGGATCTGGAGACCCGGCTGAGGCATCGGGGCAAGGACGACGAGGCGACCATCGCCCGGCGCCTGGCGGCATCCCTGAGGGAGATGAAGCGTTACGATCGGTACCACTATGTTATCATCAATGACGATGCCCTCCGGGCGGGCGAGGCGCTGGTGGCAATCATCCTCGCGAAGCGTCACCGGCGAGAGCGCATGCAGACCCGGGTGCAGGAGATTCTGCGAGATTTTCAGGACCGGGGTTCCCCTCGTGCCAGATGAATTCGACCGGCGGCGATCCGGGGTTCGGACAGCCGCCAAGGAGAAACTTTCGATGGAAGAGAAGCCGAAACCGACGATGGACAGCAAGTTCCGTCGGGTGCTCGTCGCCGCCAGCCGGGCCGAGCAACTCATGCGGGGCGCCCGCCCCAAGGTCGAGGCCGGCAAGCGCAAGCCCACCCGGATCGCGCTGGAGGAGCTCGACAACAAGCTCGTCGACTGGGGTTACGGTCCGCCTCCGGTGCCGGAGCCGGAGGAGGCGCCGGCCGCCGAAGAGACTCAAGCCGCGGAAGTTCACTAGGAGCTGATCTCCCTTGAGAGTCCTGCTCGGCGTCAGCGGCGGCATCGCCGCCTACAAATCCGCCGAGTTGGTGCGCCGCTTCCGGGCGCGGGGGCACGAGGTGCGGTGCGCCCTCACCCGGAGCGCCGTCTCCTTCGTGGCTCCCCTCACCCTGGAAGTGCTCTCGGGCCGGCCGGTCTATCAGGAGGAGTACTTGGCTGCCGGAGGTTCCGGAGCCAAGGGAGAGGAGGCGCACATCGCGGCCGCCGCTTGGGCCGAGGTACTGTGCGTGGCCCCGGCGACCACGCACGTGCTGGCGCGGCTGGCGCTGGGTCTGGCGGACGACTTCCTCACCACCACGGCACTCGCGTTCACCGGCCCGGTGGTGGTGGCGCCGGCCATGCACTCCTCCATGTGGGAAAAACCTACGACGCAGCAGCATGCCGCGGCCTTGAGAGGGCGCGGTGTGTGGTTTGCCGGTCCGGTCGCGGGGCCTCTGGCCTCCGGGGAAGTGGGGATAGGGCGGATGGCCGAGCCGGAGGCCATCGTCGAGGCGGTGGAGGCCGCCGCCAGCCTTGGACCGCTCGCCGGGCGCACGGTGCTGGTCGCCGCCGGCCCCACGCACGAGCCGCTCGATCCCGTCCGCTTTCTGGGCAACCGGTCGAGCGGCAAGATGGGCTTCGCCCTTGCCGCCGAGGCGGCCCGCCGGGGTGCCCGGGTGGTGCTGGTCGCCGGTCCGGTGGCGCTCGACTCGCCCTCGGGCGTACGACGCGTCGACGTGGTTACCGCCCGTGAGATGGAACGGTCCGTCCGGGAGCACGCCCCGGCGGCGGATCTGATCGTCATGGCCGCGGCGGTGGCCGACTTCCGGCCGCGGCGGATCGCTCCCGGCAAGATCAAGAAGGAAGAAGGACAGGACCCCGCGGCGATCGAATTGGAGGAAAACCCGGATATCCTCGCGGGTTTGAGAGCGGTGGCGCCGCGGGCGGTGCTGGTGGGCTTCGCCGCCGAGACGGAGGATCTCGACCGCCACGCCCGCACCAAGCTGGAACGCAAGAACGCCGATTTCCTGGTGGCCAACGACGTCTCCCGCCGCGACATCGCCTTCGAGAGCGAGGACAACGAGGTCACCGTCTTCCGCCGCCAGGGTGAGCCGGTCTTCCTCTCGCGCCGGCCCAAGGCCGCGCTCGCAGCCTCGCTCTTCGACCTTTTCGCGGCTATGCTCCCGGCATCGTGAGACCTCCTCTGCAACCCGCGCTCGCCGGTCTCCTCGCCTACCTTGGCGAGATGGGATACGGCGATCTCTACGTCGATTCGATCCGCACCCCGGCGCGGACCGCCGTGGCGCCACCGCAGCAGCCGGCGGCGCACCTGGCGGCGGCGCCCATTCCCTTGGGCGGCGAGGCCGCCGGTCGGGCTTCCGAGCTGGCGGCCCTGGCGGCTGCCGCTGCCGGCTGCACCCGCTGCCGGCTGAGCGAGGGGCGGACGAAAGTCGTGTTCGGCACCGGCAACCCCGCCGCCGAGCTGATGTTCGTGGGCGAGGGTCCGGGAGCCGAGGAGGACCGTCAGGGGCTGCCGTTCGTGGGCGCCGCCGGCGAATTGCTCAACCGCATCATCCAGGCCATCGAGAAGACCCGCGACGAGGTTTACATCGCCAACGTCGTGAAATGCCGTCCGCCGGGGAACCGCGATCCCCAGCCGGACGAGATGACCGCCTGCCGCGGCTACCTGGACAAGCAGATCGCCCTCGTCCGTCCCCGCGTTCTCGTCGCCCTCGGAAAGGTGGCGGCCCAGACCCTCCTGGGCAACGACTCTCCCATCGGCCGCATGCGCGGGCAGTGGTTCAAGGTGCAGGGCATCCCCACCATGGTCACCTATCACCCTGCGGCTCTGCTGCGGAATCCTGCCCTCAAGCGACCCACTTGGGAAGACATGCAACAGGTCCGCGATTTCCTGCGGACCGGCTGAAAGCGTGTCCTTTCGTAGCTATACCTGAACGGCTATAAGCTGGACGGCTTTTGAGAAGGGTGTTAAGTTGGGATTACACCATTTTTTCCTCCTCTGGCCTGAATGCTCAGCCCGGCCCCAATCGAGAACCCCGCCTCCTTCGAGGATTTCCTGAAGGCAGTCGAACCCAAGCTGAAGCGGCTTCTCGCGTATCACCGCATCCCCAGCGAAGACGCGGAGGACATCCTCCAGCAGTCTCTCCTCGCCCTGCTCTATCAATGGGAGCGGGTCCAGGATCCCGAGAGATGGCTGTTCGGCACGGTGAGGCGCCACTGCCTGATGTACTGGCGCGCGACCCGGCGTAAGATCTACTCGGCGGTGGACGCGACGATCCTGGAGTGGCTCTCGGAGCCGGTTGCGACGCCGCAGGAGCGGCGAGACCTCCTCTGTGACCTGGAGAACCTCATCGACCGATTGCCCAAACGATGCCGGCGGGTGCTCCGGCTCCGTTTCCGGCTGGGGTATGACCTGCCGGAGGTCGCGGCCCTGCTCGGCTACCAGCCATCGAGCATTGGCAAGGTCACCAACCGTTGCCTCGCCGCTCTGTCGCGGGAGCTTCTGGCGACTGATGAGACGACGGATGCCAGGTTGACGGACCACCGAAACTCCTGACCCTGACGCATGAGCTTCGAGCCGTACCATCTTTTTCCCCAGATCGAGAGGTTGCTGCGTGGAATCGAGTCCCGCGAATCGCCGCTCGTCCAGCTGTGGGGCTGGCCGGGGAGCGGCGCGATGGCCGTTGTCGAGGCGTTCCTCGCCCGCCAGGGCCGGCGGGCTCGTGGGCTTCCCCTCGCGGCACTGGAGACGGGTGCCGGCGAAGCGGCGCTGCGGGAGGCCCTGGAAGCGGCTCATGAGGATGGGGTCCGCTGGCTCGTGGCCGCCGGGGAGCCGCCGGCCGAGCGGCTGGCCGCGGCCGAGCGCTGGCTCATTCCCGGGCAGCGCCTGATTTTTGCGGCCAGCCGTCGATTTCCTTCGGCGCTTCCTCTGGACGTGGTGCCTCCCCAGGAGCTGCTGCTCGACCCGGCGGAAGTCTCCACCCTCTGTCTTCTCGTCACCGGCGGCGAGCCCTCACCGCTGGCCGCACGCGCCCTGTGGGAGGCCACCGATGGTTGGTACCGGCCTTTGCGGCTCGCACTCGAAGCCGCGGGGACTTCGGGGCTCGAAGGCGCGGGAGCCGACGCCCTGTTGGATCTGCCGGGCGTGCGCCTCTTCCTCCGGCAGGAGGTGCTGGACATCCTGCCGCGGGAGGAGAGCGACCTCCTGCTGGACGCCTCCGAGGAGCGGCCCGACACCGGTGAAGGTAGCGACGATGCCTGGCGGGTGATCGACTCTCTTGGACTCTGGGTGGAGGGTCCCGAGCGCGACCGGCTGCCGCGTCTCCTCGGAGCTCTGCTGGATCGTGAGCGCCGCCGGCGCCGGCAGCGGGCCCCGCGGCCGGCGCTCTCGCCGCTGCCGGCTGTCGCGGAGACCGGGGGGAACGGATCGCTGGGCCGGCCGGCCTACGTCCTTGGCCTGCTGGGCAGCCCGCTCGCCCGGCAGCGGGACGAGGAAGGAGAGCGCGATCTCGATTGCCGGCTGCGGCGATCCTTCCAGGTTCTGGCCTACCTCGCCTCGTCTCCAGGCCTCCAGGCCGGCCGCGAAGAGCTGATCGAAGCCGTTTGGCCCATCGAGGGAGAGCGCACCATCGAGCGCAACTTCCACCCCACCCTAAGCCATCTCCGCCGGGCCCTGGAAGGCGGGCACAAGAGGAAGGATCTCCCCTCTCCTCTGCTGTTTCGCGGCGGTTTCTACCGGCTCAGCCCGGAAGTCACCTGGCAGGTGGACGTCCTCGACTTCGGCCGGCTGGTCGAGGAGGGGAAGGAGCAGGAGAGCCGCAACGAGCTCGAAGCGTCCGTCGACTCCCGGCAGCGAGCCTGGAAGCTCTACCGCGGCCCATTTCTCCAGGGTTATTACGAAGGCTGGGTCGCCGCCCGTCGGGAGTCCTTTCAGCGCACTTATCTGGAGCTGCTGCGGGACCTGGGAGATCTGTATGTCCGGCTTCAGAAGCCGGGCGAGGCCCTGGACGCCTACCGCACCGTCCTGGTGGAGGATCCGCTCGTCGAGCGAGTCCATCTCGCGGTGATGCGCCTCTACGCCCAGCAGGGCCGGCGCGACCTGGTGCGCCGGCAGTATGACAAGCTTTGTGGCATCCTCCTTGACGAGCTTGGAGTGCCACCGGCGATGGAGACGACGCAGGGTTATCATCAGTTGATGGAATAGGTCCCGTCTGTTAGCTTCTCGCGGACCTGAGACCTGCCGCTCCGCGATTCCCGATCCCTAGACTTTTCGTTCAGCCCCCTGAGACCTCCGGCATGAGACTTCGAGCCCTGCGAGACGCCTGCGCCGACGGCTTCCTCTACGGCGCGGTGCTCTACGGCGCTACGCTGTCGCTGCTGCACGTCGTCCACAACCAGATCGGGTCGGCCAGCGACGCGTTCCTCATCCTGCTCTACTTCGGCCTGCTCTACGGCCTTTGGAGCGCCGCCTTCTTCCTGGCGGCCACGTTAGCGGTCTGGCCGTTCTCGCGGCCGGAGAGCCTGGAGCGGCGCGGGCTCGGCACCGGGCTGTTCATCTACAACCTCTTCTTCTGGGAAGTGGCCCTTCTCTACGGGCTGACCTACGACGAGGCGCCCTTTCATCCCGCGGGAGCCTGGGGCATGGCGGGCGTGCTGGCGCTGCTGGCCGCGGTGATCGCCGCCGTGGTTTCGGCAGCCTCCTGGGGGCTGTTCCGTCTGCTGGCTTCGCTCAACCGGCGGGGCTGGCTGGGCTGCACTGTGGCCATCCTGGCCGTGCTGGCCATAGCAGTGCACGCCTCGGCTCCGCTCTACACGGCTGCTGCTCGCCCGCAGGGCGTGCCACCGCCCAAGATCGCCGTGGCGGATACCGGCCTCAAGGTCGTGCTCGTGGGGCTGGACGGCGCGGATTGGCGGGTCATTCAGCCGATGATGGAGAAGGGGAGCTTGCCCGCCTTCGCCGGCATGGTGAAAAACGGCTCGACCGCCGACCTCGCCACCATCCATCACTCCAACTCGGCCGTGATCTGGGCCTCGATCTACACCGGCGACGCTCCGGACCGGCACGGCGTGCTGGACTTCTATCGCATCCGGTTCCCGGGCCTGGCCTCGGCCGGAATCTTCCCGCTTCACCGCATCTTCTTCAAGGAGCTGGCGGACCTCGTCTCGCCCCTGGGCTTGACGGAGCAGGTTCCCGTCGATCGCTTCTCGCTCGTGGCCTCGCCCCCCCTCTGGGAGATCGCCGACCGGGCGGGGCTCTCGATCGGCTTGACGGACGCCTACTTCTACTCGTTTCCGGCCCTGAAGCCCGCGCGGCCGGAGAGCTGGTTTTTCTCCTACGGCTTCGACGAATACTCCTCCCATCCCTCGAAATACCTGGAGCTCTTCGCCCAGCCGCGCAACGTCGCCCTCTACCGGTCGCTGACGCCCATCCTCGCGGGCGGCGACTTTGCGTGGCAGTCTGGCGTGCTGATGAAGATGCTGGCCGAGCACCCCCAGCCCAAGCTCGTCAACCTCTACACCCACCAGCCGGACAGCTATCAGCACTGGTACTGGAAGTGGTATCAGCCGGACCACTTTTTCGGCACCGCCGCCAAGCTGGCGGAGAACCGCGACCGCATCCCCGGCATCTACCGCGACTTCGACGCCTTCCTCGCGCGCCTGCTCGCCAAGGTGGGCCCGGAGACGGTGGTGATCGTAGTCTCGGACCATGGCCACAGCCCGACGATCGTCGATAAGCTCTACACCCAGCACTTTCACGGGCCGCCGGGAATCCTGCTCATGCAGGGCGGCCCGGTGAAGCGAGGGAAGCCGCTCGAGGGGGCCGGCATCTACGACATCTATCCGACGGTGCTCTATCTCCTGGGTCTGCCCGTGCCCAAGGACGCCGAGGGGAAGATCCTCCTCGAAGCGCTGGATCCCGCATTCGTGCAGGCCCATCCTGTAAGGACCGTGCCGTCGTACCGGGGGCTCGGCCTGTCCCCGGGCCTGCCCCACGGCAGCCGCGACGAGTCGATGAACGAGCGGGAGATCGACAAGCTGCGGAGCCTGGGCTACATCAACTTGTAGGTAGAATCGCACTCGTCGGTAGAAACCGCGAAGGAGCCGAATGAGCAGGCCTGCGAAGCACGACATGCCGGTGGTGATCCTCTGCGGGGGCAAAGGCACCCGGCTGCGCGAGGAGACCGAGTACCGGCCGAAGCCCATGGTGGAGATCGGCCCGCAGCCGATCCTCTGGCACATCATGAAGTCCTACGGCGCCCACGGGCTCGACCGTTTCCTCCTCTGCCTGGGCTACAAGGGCTGGGAGATCAAGCAGTACTTCCTGCGCTACAAGGAGATGCACTGCGACTTCACGGTGACGATGGACGGCAGCCGGCCGCTGGAGGTGCATAATCAGGACGGCTTCGAGAGCTGGCGGGTCACCTGCGCCGAAACCGGCGCCGAGACGGCGACCGGCGCCCGGCTCTGGAAGGTGCGGCACTACGTCGACGCCGACACCTTCTGCTTCACCTACGGTGATGCCGTGAGCGACGTGGACATTGACGCTCTCTTGGATTTCCATTGGTCGCAGGGGCGCATCGCCACCGTAACCGGCGTCCACCCCACCTCGCGCTACGGCGAAATCCGGATTGACGGCCCCAAAGCCGTGGAGTTCGACGAGAAGCCCACGGCGGAGGGCGTCGTGAGCGGCGGCTTCTTCGTCTTCCAGCGCGAGGTCTTCAACTATCTGGACGACGATCCGAACCTCTTCCTTGAGCAGAAGCCGCTGCGCAATCTGGCCCGCGACGGCCAGCTCTCGGTCTATCTCCACGAAGGTTTCTGGCACCCCATGGACACCTACCGCGACTATCTCCATCTCAATGATCTATGGAAGCGTGGGGAGACGCCGTGGAAGAAATGGTGAGCCCATCGATCGGGCCTGCGGGCCTGGCCTGCCGCTTCTGCGGCGCCCCGCTGTCCCAGGTTTTTGTGGACCTCGGCGCACAGCCGCTCGCCAACTCCTACCTGGAGCCGGAGGATCTGCGGAAGGCCGAGGCGTTTCTTCCGCTCTGCGTCTACGTCTGCGGCAAGTGCTTCCTGGTGCAGCTCCCGGGAGAGGAGCGGCCTGAGGCGATCTTCTCCGACTACGCCTACTTCTCCTCCTACTCCGAGAGCTGGCTGCGCCACGCCGAGACCTACGCCGCGGCCATGGTCGAGCGCTTTGGCCTCGGAGCGGGCCATAAAGTGATCGAAGTGGCCAGCAACGACGGCTATCTGCTGCGCTGGTTCGCCGGGCGGGGGATTCCCGTGATGGGCATCGAGCCGGCGGGCAACGTGGCCGCGGCGGCCGAGGCGGCGGGCATTTCCACCCTGGTGAAGTTCTTCGGCACGGCGACGGCCCGCGAGCTGGTGGCGGCCGGCACTCGCGCCGACCTGCTGGTGGGCAACAACGTGTTGGCGCACGTGCCGGACCTCAACGACTTCGTCGCCGGGCTGAAGCTCCTCCTCGCCCCTGCCGGTGTGCTGACGATGGAGTTCCCCCATCTCGTGCGGCTGATGGCCGAGGACCAGTTCGACACCATCTACCACGAGCACTACTCCTACTTCTCCCTCTCCACGGTGCGCCGGATCTTTGCGGCCCACGGCCTGTCGATCTTCGACGTCGAGGAGCTGCCCACCCACGGCGGATCGTTGCGCATCTTTGCGGGTCACATGGAAGAGGCGAGACGGGTGGAGCAACGGGTGGTGGAGCTCCTGGCCCTGGAGGCGGCGGACGGATTTTCAAGCCTGGAGACCTACTGCTCCTTCGGCGAGCGGGTCCGGCGGGTCAAGCGGGGTTTTCTGCGCTTCCTGATCCAAGCCAAAGAAGAGGGGAAGTCGATCGCCGGCTACGGCGCGCCGGCCAAGGGAAACACGCTGCTCAACTACTGCGGGGTGCGCACCGATTTCCTCGACTTCACGGTGGACCGCAGCCCGCACAAGCAGGGGCGCTTCCTGCCGGGCACCCGCATTCCCATCTACGGGCCGGACCGCCTGCGCGAGACGCGGCCGGACTACGTCCTCATCCTGCCGTGGAACCTGAAAGAGGAGATCATGGAGCAGATGGCGGATGTCCGCTCCTGGGGGGGCCGCTTCGTGGTGGCCATCCCCGAGGTGAAGATCCTCGCATGATCTTCCGCGGAACCCCGCTGCCCGGCGCCTGGGTCCTGGAGCCGGAGCGCTTCGTAGACGAGCGTGGATTCTTCGCCCGCACCTACAGCCGCAGCGACTTCGTGGAGCGAGGTCTGGAGCCGGCCGTGGCCCAGTGCAGCGTCTCCTTCAATCACCGGCGCGGGACCGTGCGCGGTTTGCACTTCCAGATCGCCCCCCATGCAGAGGTCAAGCTCGTGCGCGTCACCCGCGGCGCCTTGTGGGACGTGATCGTGGACCTGCGGCCCGAATCTCCCACCTTCCGAAAGCATTTCGCGGTCGTCCTCTCGGCAGACGCGGGCAATCAGCTGTACATCCCGAAGGGAATGGCCCACGGTTTCCAGACCCTGGAGGACGGCACCGAGGTTTCCTATCAGATTTCCGAGCCCTACGCTCCCGACGCGGCCCGCGGATATCGCTGGGACGATACGGCGTTCGCGATTCCCTGGCCGGAGCCGGTGACGGTGATCTCGGAGAAGGATAGGAACTTGCCGCTGTTCGGGGAGGAGCCTTGATGCTTGGCGATGAAATGCACGCCTTCATCGCCGAGGCGTTCCCGATCTGCCGCAGTATCACGGGCGACGGCGTGCGCCGCACCCTGGCGATGATTGCCGACCGTATTCCGTTATCCGTCCATGAAGTTCCCACGGGTACCCAGGCCTTCGACTGGACGGTGCCGCGCGAGTGGAACATCCGGGACGCCTGGATCAAAGATCCTTCGGGCCGCAAGGTGGCGGATTTTCAGGAATCGAACCTCCACGTTCTCAACTACAGCGTCCCCGTCCACGCGCGGATGACCCTCTCGGAGCTGCGGCCGCATCTGTTCACGCTGCCGTTCAAACCGGACTTGATCCCCTATCGCACCTCCTATTACAAGGAGGCGTGGGGATTCTGCCTGGCCCATAACCAGCTCGAAGCCTTACCGGATGGGGAGTATGAGGTCTGCGTCGACTCGACCCTGGCGGACGGATCGCTCACCTATGGCGAATGCTTTCTGCCCGGCGATACGGATCGTGAGGTGCTCCTCTCGACCCACATCTGCCATCCGTCGCTCGCCAACGACAACCTCTCGGGTATTGCCGTCATGACCTGGCTCGCCCGCGAGCTGGCGGCCCGCTCGCGCAGGCGCTACGGATACCGCTTCCTTTTCATTCCCGGCACCATCGGCAGCATCGCCTGGCTCGCCCGCAACGAGGAGCACGCTGGGCGCATTGCCCACGGCCTCGTGGCGGCCAACCTGGGAGACCCTGGGGAGTTCCACTACAAGCGGAGCCGGCGGGGGAGCGCGGAGATCGATCGCGTGGTGAAGGCGGTGCTGGAAGCCTCCGGAGAGCCGTTCGGCGTCGAGGAGTTCGTCCCCTTCGGCTACGACGAGCGCCAGTACTGCTCCCCCGGCTTCGACCTGCCCGTGGGCTCCCTCACCCGCACTCCCTGGGGACGCTATCCGGAATACCACACGTCGGCGGACGACCTCGCCTTCGTCCAGCCCGCCACGCTCGCCGGGTCGCTGCGCGCCTATCTGAACGTGGTGGACGTTCTCGAAGGAAACCGCCGGTACCTCAACCTCAACCCCAAGTGCGAGCCCCAACTCGGCCGCCGGGGTTTATACCGGACGATCGGCGGAGACGACGCCGGCCGGGCTCGCGAGCTTGCCCTCCTCTGGGTGCTCAACCAGTCGGACGGCGACCACTCCCTGCTCGACATCGCCGAGCGCTCGAAGCTGACCTTCGCGGCGCTCCGCGATGCGGCGGACGCGCTGCTGGAGGCGGGCCTGCTCCGGGAGGTGGACCCATGAAGCTCATGAGTAAGGTCGCGGTGATCACCGGCGCCAGCGGCGGCATCGGAGAGGCCATCGCCGTGGCCTTGGCGCGGGAAGGCGCCCGCCTTCTCCTCGCGGGCCGTAGCGCTGAGCGGCTCGACCTGGTCGCCGAAAGGGCCCGGGATTTCTCCCCGAGAGTCGAGACCTTCGCCGCCGACCTCGCCGACGACGACCGCATCCGCGCACTGGCGGCGCGGGCCACGGAGACGTTCGGAGGCGTCGACATCCTGATTCACAGCATCGGCTACTTCGCCGGAGGCCTCGTGGCCACGGCGCCGGTGGAGGATCTCGATTGCCTCTACCGGGTCAACGTCCGCTCGCCCTACCTGCTCACCCAGGCCCTGTTGCCATCCCTCGTTGCCCGGCAAGGACAGGTGGTGTTCATCAACTCGGGAGCGGGTTTTCAGCCCGCCCGCGCCGGCTGGGCATCCTACGCCGTCTCCAAGCACGCCCTCCGGGCCTTGGCCGACGGCCTGCGGGAGGAGGTCCATCCGCAAGGAGTGCGGGTGATCACCATCTTCCCGGGGCGCACCGCGACCGCCATGCAGGAAGAGGTCCATCGCTACGAGAGGAAGCCCTACGATCCCGACCGCTTCCTGCAACCCCGGGACGTGGCCTCCGTGGTCCTCAACGCCCTCTCCCTGCCGCGGAGCGCCGAAGTGACGGAAGTGCGCGTCCGGCCTGGGCAGGCCGGCTGATCTAAAGGAGGCGCTGCGTCTATAATGACGGCGGAGATCAGGACGATGCCTCCCCAAGAGATTCTTACCGACATCCACGCCCTCGAAGAGGAGCTTCTGGAGTTTGAGCGTAAGTACGGCTTGCGCTCCGAGACCTTCTATGTCGCCTATGCCGGCGGCGAGGAGCCGGAGAACGACGCCTGGGTCCTGGACTTCACCGAATGGGCGAGCGTCTATCGGACGTGGCTCTCTCGGCAGGCGGAATACCGGAACGAAATCCAGCGAAAGCAAGGAGGCTCGTCCAGCCTGAAGGGGCTGATCCGAGCCGCCGCATGACGAACCCGTTTCGCACGCCTGAAGACTACGAGCATTTTCTCTACACCCTGGCCGAGCGTTTCCCCTCCATCAGGCAGACTACAGTGACCCTTGTGCGGCGAGGTTATTCGCTGGCACGAGTCTCGGGTGAGGTTCACTTCGAGAGCGGTTTCCGCCTGGTCGTCCTTGAACGGCTCGTCTTCGATCGCCTGCCGCTCTACATCGAAGGCTATGGTTACGAAGTCTGGCGGGGTCACGAGAAGCTCTATTGGTACGACTCGCAGCCTCATCCTCAGGATCCGAGCCTCCAGAGTACCCACCCCCACCATAAGCACGTTCCCCCAGATATCAAGCACAATCGGCTTCCCGCACCTGGGATGAGCTTTACCCAGCCGAATCTTCCTCTGCTGATTCACGAGCTTGAGAGTCTGTTCGAAGCCTAGGCCAGCAAGTCGCATCTCCTGAGATCCATCCCGGCATCCCCGTGATCCGCGATGGAGCGTTTCCTTCAGCCTCGGGACGTCAGAGGTAGTTGATGTTACTCTTTGCTTCGTCTTCCGCTACGCCAACTGAAAGGGGAAACGATGCGCAAAATGATTGGCCTGTTCGCACTGTTGAGTCTCCTGGCCCCGTTCGGAGTCTATGCGGCAGCCCTGCCGGAAGCCTCTGCGACGCCCTCAGCCCCGAATCCCACCTTCGTCCTCAACCTGGTTCAGAGCCCTCAGGTGCCGATGACCCCTGCGCACCCCGCGGTTGGCCTCTTCGAGTCGACGAACAGCGGAGCGATTGCCCTGCCTGCGGTCGTTAAGGTCTGCTCGGATTCCTGCCGGAAGTGCGCCGGTACCTGCCCGCCGGGCGAGGGCTTCTGCACTCCCAATCCCTGCTGAGCCTCTCGGGTCCTCTTCCGGAGCGGTCCAGAAGGCTGGGCCGCTCGGGCAGTCTCTTCCACTGTCCAGCACGCAACGAAGTCCCCTCCCCGACCGTAAACGAGTAGAGTTGTTCCAGATTCCCCCGTGCCACCTTTCCGGGAGGGGAGGCCAAGCGTGAAACAGGTCCAGCAGGCGGCCGAGGCCGTCCTTCAGCAGCTCGAGACGGTGATCTTCGGCAAGCGGGCGGTGCTCGAGCTGGTCTTCGCCTGCCTTCTGGCCGAGGGACATCTCCTCCTGGAGGACGTGCCCGGCACGGCCAAAACCCTCCTGGCCAAGGCCCTGGCACGGACCCTCGGCGGCGGCTTTCGCCGTTTGCAGTGCACGCCGGACCTGCTGCCCGGCGACGTCACCGGCTCCAGCATCTTCAATCAGCGGACGGGCGAGTTCGAGTTCCGCCCCGGGCCCGTTTTCACCCAGATCCTGCTGGCGGACGAGGTCAACCGCGCCACTCCCAGGGCCCAGGCCGCCCTGCTAGAATGCATGGCCGAGCGCCAGGTGAGCGTGGACAACAACACCTATCTGCTCAAGCGCCCCTTCTTCGTCATCGCCACCCAGAATCCGGTGGAGCACGAGGGGACCTTCCCGCTGCCCGAGGCCCAGCTCGACCGCTTCCTGATGCGCCTCTCCATCGGCTACCCCGGCCTGCGCGCGGAAGAGAAGATGCTGGAGCGGGGGGATCTCAGCGATCCACTGGACGGGGTGGTGCCGGTGCTGAGCCTGGAGGTGCTGGCGAAGCTCCAGGAGGAGGTCCGCGAGGTGCACGTCCACCCCGAGGTGCGGCGCTACATCGTGCAGGTGACGGCGGCAACCCGCGGCTCGAAAGAGTTGGCTCTGGGCGCCGGGCCGCGCGCCACGCAGGGGCTCTTCCGCGTCTGCCA
Organism: Thermoanaerobaculia bacterium; assembly: GCA_035996875.1. Lineage (GTDB taxonomy): Bacteria > Acidobacteriota > Thermoanaerobaculia > Multivoradales > UBA5704 > DATARR01. Next base: position 66,344 of record DASYJD010000102.1, on the reverse strand, counting down.
GGCCCGCGCGGCCCTCGCCGGCCGTAGCTTCGTGCTGCCTGACGACGTCAAGCGCCTCTATCCCTCGATCTTCTACCACCGGGTGATCCTTGGCACCGAAGGGCGCCTCTCCAAGCGCACCGTCCAGCAGGTGGTGGATCAGGCCGTCGCCCTGGTGCCGGCGCCCATCATCGATCCGGGGCCCGCTGCGTTCACCAGCCACTTCACCCCCGCGCGATGACGGCGACGGCCGCGGCGGACCCGCCGGCCGGGGAGGTCCGTCGCGAAATCCGGGACCTGCGGCGGCGCCAAGCGCTGCGCTGGGGGCTGACGGCCGCGGCGATCGCCCTCCTTCTCTCCTTCTTCTCGGCCGGGTTCTTCCTCTATGCCGCGGTGGTCACCCTCGCGGCCCTGGGGCTCGCGGCGCTGCTGCCGGCCGCCAGCCTCCTAGGCCTGGAGGTGCGGCGCAGTCTGGGAAGGGACTCGATGGGAACCTCGGAGACCGCGGAGACTCTGGAACTGGGCGAGTCGATCGAGTCGCACCTGGTGCTCCGCAACCGCAAGCCGCTGCCGGCGCTCTGGCTCTTCTGGCGCGACGAGGTCGAGCCTGGATTGGACGTCGAGGGCGCGGCTTGCGGCTTCGAGACCGTGCGTAGCGACGGGACGCTACGCACCGGCTGCGTCCTCCACACCACTCGCCGGGGTCTGTTTCGCATCGGGCCGGCGGTGATCGAGGCGAGCGATCCTTTCGGCCTGGTGCGGCGCTTTTGGGTGGACCCGGAAGTGCGTTTCATCACCGTGCTCCCCCGCGTGGTGCCTCTCGGCCAGGGGCAGCCCCTGGGCCACCGGCCCGTTCACGAGGTACCCCGGCGCCGGAGCCTGTTCGAAGATCCCTCCCGCTTCCTGGGCCTTCGCGACTACCAGTCGGGTGACAGCCTGCGCCGCATCCACTGGCGGGCCACCGCACGCTCGGGGCGGCTGCAGGTGAAGCTCTTCGAGCCGGCGGTCCTGCAAGGCGTCCTGCTTGCCGTGGAGATGGGGAAGGCCGCCTGGCCGGTGCCGTCGGGAGGAGAGAAGGAGAGCGATCCCACCCTGGAGCTCGCCGTGACGGCGGCGGCCTCCATCGCCGATCTCGTCCTCGGCGGTGGACAGGCGGTGGCCCTCCTTTCCAACGGCGGCGATGCGGCCGAGCGCTACCCGGCCGACTGGACGGGCGGCAGCTTCCGCCGTCTGGAGGACGCGCTGGAGGATCTCGGCACCCGCCGGCGGATTTCTGCCTTCCGTCCGGTTGAGCTGGCGCCCGGAAGGGGCCGCCGGCAGCGGGAGCAGTTGGGGAGCGCGCTGGCACGGCTGGCCCTGGCCCCGGGGCTGACTTTGCCCGAGCTTCTCGACTCCGAGCTGCCTCGCTTGCCTCGCTCTCTGGTCGTCCTCGTCGTCACGCCCAGCCTGGGTGCCGGCCTGGGGGCCGTGCTCTCCGGCCTGCGGCGCTCGGGCTTCGAAGCTGGCGTGGTGTGGATTCAGAGGCCCGGGCAGGAAGCGGACGCCGCCGATCTGCCGCCCAGCGTTCCCATCTACCCGGTGCGCGATGACTCCGACTTGGAGAGCCTGGGAGTTGCCGCGCTGTGAACCGGCACGATGAGGACGCCGGGCTCGACTCCCTGGCGACACTCTTCACTCACCATGTGGTGGTGCCGGCTGCCGTCATCACCATGGTGGCCTCATTGTTGTTCTACCTGGTGGACGTCCGCTCGGCGTTCCTCGGCGGTGGGCCGTCGCTCAAGTGGATCGGCTTCTGCTTCGCCGTGGCGACGGTGCTCATCGAGCGGTACCGCTATCAAGGGGTCATGGGCGACGCGGACCTCCAAGGGTGCTACACGGCGGCCCTCCTCGGTGCCACCGTTCTGGTGATGTTGGTGGCGCCGTGGGAGGAGCGTTCCGTCTCGGCCGGCGAGCGACTCGCCAACCTGCTGATTATCGCCGCCGTCTGGCGCTTCGCCACCGGGGTGACCCGGGGCCTGAGCCCGGAGGCGGACCTGCCATCGCGCCCAGGGCTTCGCCTCTATGGTCTGGAGCGCCTGCGGGTCGAAGCCTCGCGGCAGCAACGGGAGCAAGAGACCGGGCAGTCCGGCCTATTCCGTCAATTTTTGGGCCGGGAGAAGCCACGGTCCGTACCGCCGAACCCGTCTGTCGCCGTGGCGCGGCTGGCTGGTCTGGCCCTTCTTGCCTTTGCCTTGGGGGAGCCGGTCCTCCTCAACGCCGCGCCTCAGACCGGCGTGCGGGCGCAGGCTGCGGTCGTCATCTTCCTCTTTGCGACCGGAGTCGTCCTCGCCGCAGGCTCGGCCCTGGATACCCTCCGCCGCGCCGAGCGGGCCGGTGCGCACGTTGTCGCGGGCGTCGTACCCAAGCGTCTGGCCTTGGCCGGAGCCCTTTTGATGGTCGTGTTGATCGCCTCCCTCGCGATGCCGGGCGTTCACTTCCAGGGCAGTGGCCGCCTGCGTCCACTCACGGCAAAAGGCGAAGGCGAGGAGAAGGACCGCGGCTATCAGACGAGCGACAAAATTGAAAAGCTCGGCCAACGGCCTCCCCAGGAAAGCGGGAGCCAGGACGGGAGCCAGGGACGCCAGACGAATCCCCGAAGCGAGGGCCGGTCCTCTCAAGCCGCCGCGGTCTTGGGAGGGCCCGCCGCCGCTCTGCTCAACCTGCTGGGAATGCTGGCGAAATGGCTGATCGTGCCGCTCGTCCTCGTTCTGATCGCGGGCGGCGTGTGGGCACTGCTGAGGTTGTGGCCCCATCTCGGCGGATGGTGGGGAAGATTGACCGACCGCCTGCGCGCTCTACTGGCCCGCCTCGCCGGCCTGTTCAACCGCACTCCCCGGAAGGCTCAAGAGGCCGCCGGAACCGATCCCTTGGCCGATCTCGAAGACCTCGACACCTTGCCGCCCCGCGAGGCCGTCCTCGCCGCATATCAGCGCTTCCTCGCTCTCCTCAACTTCCTAGGCCATCCCCGCCCTGAGAGGACCACGCCCTACGAGTTGCTCCAGCTACTCCCGCGGCACCTGCGCCGGCTCGAAGACCCGGCGCGGAGCCTGACGGACCTCTACGTCCAAGCCGCTTACGCCGCCGAGCCCGTGGAACACGGCGCCCGCGAGCAGGCGATCCTGTCGCTACGGGGAATGAAGGGGTTGCTGGCGGCGATGGAGACGCCGGGCGGGTGAAGTCCGGCTCGAATATGGGTGTCAACGAAGGAGGGCACGACCGTGGAGCTCATCTCTCGAAGGAAGAGGTCCGCCGCCCCGCCCCGGCACTTATGCCCGGGCGGGATGTGCGTCGAGTCCGAACTTTCCCCGGGGCCGGGGAAGTACTACCTATTCGCGGCCTGTTTTTCCCGGATCCCCGACCCGCGTGACTTCCTGCTCTCCAGCCGGGCGGTCCGCCAAGTGGCCTCCGGAGGACCGGTGACGCTACGAGCAAGCGGGGGTCCACCGGGACCGGTGGATCTGCGCTTGCGCCCATTGACGGCGCTCGATCCGCCGCTTCTCGTCGCGCTTCCCCTCCTGATGGCGGAGCGCAGGGCGCGGACCCCCCTTCGGGAACTAGGCGAAGTCCTTCGCGTCGTGGCGCCCGATCTGGCGAAAGCGCCTCCAGACCCTGCCGCGGCGTAAGCAGTCAGGCCCGCTTCCGCGGGCCCTTCGCATACAGGGCCTCGTGGAAGGCCTTCCCCTCCTGCACGAGGTGGAGGAGGCCCTCGGCGCGCATGCGGCGCAGGATGTCCGAGATCGTGCGGGTGTCGAGGGGCCGCCTCAGAGTGGCGGCATGGCGCCGGTTGGTCTCGCCCGCCACGAGGGTGGGGCCGAAGGGCTCGTCGTCGGGCAGGCTGGCAATGACAGAGCGGACGATCCGGCTCGGAATCAGCCGGCCGGAAAGCTTCGACATCACCTCCGGCGACACGGTCGTCGTCGCCGGCACCCTGGTTTCCTCCGGAGGCTGATCGATCATGGGCTGATCGACGATCTCGACGGCGGAGGCCGCCGCCTCCCGAAAGGCGGTCAGCCGCAGTCGCACCTTCTCCAACTCGGCCGCGTGAACAGCCCGCTGATCGCGGTGATGAACCTCTTGGCCCGCATGGAAAACTTCCCGCTCCCCGTGAAAAACCTCCCGGCCTTCCAGGGAAGCCAAAATCTCCGCAACTGAACGTTTCGAGCTCATCGGAAAACCTCCGCTGGTAGATGGGACTGTCTAGATCGCGGGCTTCTCTCTCCAGCACACCGCAACTAGGGTCCTCTTCACTGCAAGGGAAGGACGGAAGACGGCGACCAAAGATTTTGGCGGAAGAATAGCATGAGTGAAGACCGCAACTGCTGTCTTCCTTGGAATCGGGGAAGGTCTTCTTGCGGCCTTTACTCCTTCGGAGAGAAGCTCGAACCCGCGAAGCTTCTCGCGCAGAAGGCTCATTGCAGGCTTCAAGGGTTCAACTGCGGTAGTTCTTGGACGAAATACAGCAGGTCAAGTAATTTTGGCAGTGTTTTGGACTGTCGTTGCGAGGTGTTAGGCTTTGTTTGCAGCGAAATCTTGTTTTTTGGCGATCTATTGAGGAGATGCCGCGGCTTATCGCGAGCTAATTGCGGTTAATGATAGAAAAATTGCGGCCATAATTTCTAGATTGGCCGCGGATAATAGCAAAGAGAAGATGGCGAATCTTTGATTTGCAGGATTTGGTAGTCGTCAGGCAAAGACGAGAGGAGGGAGTGCGGTGTTCCCTGGAGTTTTTGCAGTCTAAAAAACATTTATCGCGGCTAAAAAAGTTTGGAAGGCCGCAGAGAAGATTTTCTATGCGGCGATAGAAGCTCTTGATGCGGCCTTTGGTCTTGCGAATGCCGCACCTAGTTGATGCGTTGCCGTCAATTCATCACGCCGGCGGCTCTAAATCCCGTCGCGGAGCCACTTTGATCCCCGCCGTGCACAGCACCCGGCTGCCGCTGGGGACATCCACGGCGACGATGGCGTTGACGCCGATGAAGACATCGTCTCCGATCGTGATATCCCCGATCACCTTGGCTCCGGCTCCGATGAAGACGTTGTCGCCGATCACCGGCATCTTCTCGACCTTGCCGGGATGCGGCGAGCCGATGGTGACTCCGTGGAGGAGAAGCGCGCCGCGGCCGAGCTTCGCGTAGCCGCCGATCACCAAGCCCGTGCCGTGGCTGATCCGCAAGCCCGGGCCAATCTCAGCGCCTGGAGCAATGTCCACGCCGGTGAGGAACTGGCTGTAGCGCGCGATCAGGGGACCGAGGACGGGAATCCCCTGCTTCTTGAACCAGTGGGCGATGCGATACAGGACGACCGCCTGATAGCCGGTCTCGAAGAGCAGAGACTCGATGATGTACCAGGGGAAGGGCTTGGTCTTGATCTCCAGCAGCCGGCGGGCGTCTTCCCGCAGCTCATCTAACACTTGGTGTCTCCGGGATGACCGGTCCGGCCGGCAGCACTTCGATGGGGAGGCGCTGTGTCTTGCCGCCGTTCTTCTCCCCGAACCAGGCGACCGTCTCGAAGACCGGGTCCAGCTCCAGGATGTAGCGCCCCGGAGTCTTCGGAGCAATCACCTTCTGCCGCACCTCGATTGGTACGCCGGGCGCCACAGGCCAGGGGAGGGGAGTCCGCTGGCCGTCCTTCTCCAACACTTTACCGCTCTCGTCGAGCCAGTGATAGGCGAGGTTCACCCGCGCCGAGCCCTCCGCCGTCCAGGGGTGGGCGCTACGGTTGACCAGCCGGGTGAGAAGGACGAGCTTCTCGCCCGCGTGGACCTGCGCCGGTGCCTCCATCTTCCCCCATTCGATCTCATAGACATCGGCGTCGAGCTGCGCGCCCGCACCCAGATAGGAGATGCCGGCGCCCGCGAAGAAGTTCTCGCTCGACCGGTCGTCCTGAACGTAGTAGGGGCAGGAGCTCGGCGGATATTCGCGCGTCCAGTGCTGGATGCTGCCGGTGCGCGAGGTCACCACGAGGCGGTAGACCCAGAAGGTGGCGAAGGTCTGGTGGCGCACCCGATAGGGCTTCACCGCGTCGAAGGTGATGCGCCGGGAGTCGAGCTCCGACTCGAAGTCGAGCACCTGGCGCTGGCCGCCCAGGGCCAGCCCGATTCGGTTGTTCGGGGCGAGGCTGCTCACCTGGAAGACCATTTTCGGCAGCGGGTGATCGGCGATCAGGTAGAGCTCCACGCGAGCGGCGCCGGCCACCCACATTGGATCGCCGATGGGGACGAAGACGTCCTTCCGCCCCATGATCCGCACGTCGCCTAGCGGCACCCGTTCGTACCCCGGTACGTTCTTCAGCGACAGCTCCAGGGGGAGGAAGCGGAACGGCAGGCCGCGCACGTGGGACTGGAGAGTGGGCTCCGGCACGGCGGCCCCGAACGGCGTGAAGAGCAGGGGCCCAAGGAACAGGCCCGCCGCGATGTGGCCTAGGACGACGAGCCACCGCGGGCGGATCTCCGTCACCAGGAAGAGGAAGCCGGGGATCGCGCTGATGAAATAGCGGTTGCCCACGAAGCCGCCGCCCCCCTGCCAGTTCCAGGCGATGAACACCAGGAACGAGAGGGCCACGGCCGCCAGCACGCCGAGCAGGAGCCAGCGCTCCGAGGTGCGCCGTCCCGTGCCGGAGAGGAGGAAGAAGAGTACGGCGAGGCCTGCGAACGGAGTGTAGACGAGCATCCCCGTGTGGCGGCCCACGAGGAAGTAAGTGATGTTCTCGACCAGCTCGTAGAAGGTGATGTCCGGCTTGCGGATCAGCCATGTCCACGAGTTACCGGTGGTGGAATTGGTCACCGGGTCCGTAGCGACTGGGACCGTGGAGGCCGGAACCTTGAACGCGATGGGAACGACGGCGGGGGCCGGCGTCGCCGGGGGCGGCGGCGGGGCCGGAGCCTTGGCGGCCTCCGGCGTCAGCGGCACCTTCCCCGGCTCGCAGAGCGTGACGCCCTGCCGTTGCTTGGCGCCCAGATAGGCGGACGGATGACCCGTAAGTGCGATGGCGAGTCCACAGGCGGCGGCCATTCCAAGGACGGTGCCGAGGAGCCAGACACCGGCCGTCTTCCATCGGCGGTCCCGGAAGTAGATCCAGAGGGGGACGAGCCCCACGGCTGCGAACATCGGCTTGTTGTAGACGGCGAGCACCAGCACGGCGCCCGAGATCGCGGCGAAGAGCGTCCCGCGGCGAAGGTCGGGGAGGCCTGCCTCGTCCGTCCGCGGCAGGCCGAAGAAGAGGCAGGCCGCGATGGAGAAGCTGTTGAAGACTTCGGGCTGGAGCCAGAAGACGTAGGAGAAGCCGACGCTCAGCAGGAAGAACGACGCCGAGAACAGGGCTGCGACCCCGGGCGGGTTGAATCGCCGAAGATAGAAGTAGCCCATCCACACCATCGCCATCGTCATCAGCATGTTGAAGAAGACGAGGCCGTTGGCCCCGAGCTTCCAGGCGAAGGGAGCGGCGAAGAGCGAGTAGAGGTAGGGCTTGGCGAAGTAGACCGTGTGCCAGCCATCGTCGGACAGCAGGATCACGTTGCCGGTCGGGCCGTAGTGGAACTCCTGAAACGCGCGGTCGACGTCCTTGGGCTCTACCCGCAGGTCGTGGTCATGGGCGAGGCTGAGCGACGCGAGGTAGTATCCCGCCTCGTCCGCCTTGAGGTGGGTCGGAAGGCCGGGCTTGCCGAGCGTCAGCGGGAACAGCAGGAAGAACGCCGTGACCGACGCAAGGGCCAGATTGACGATGCGGCTCACGGGGGCGGAGTGTAGCGCAGGTAGGGGCGAGAGGCAGCAGTCTGAGGCGGGGAAGAGGCGTCAAGAGTCCAGAAATGGAGTAGAATGAAGGGTATGGAGCTGATCCGCAACCCGAGGATGATCGCTCGCTTTCGCTTGGCCTTGGATCTTTCCGAGGCGGGGATTCTGATCATGAAACAGAATCTTTACCGGCGATATCCAGAGGCGACCGAGGCCGAAATCTCCAGCCGACTTGCGGCATGGGTGGAGAAGCGGCCCTACATCGAGCCCGGACCTTCCAGACACTCCTGAGCGCGAGCCCTTATTCGTGTACATCGTTCAAAGAGTCCTGATCAGGCTCGTTGCCGATCTTAGGGCTCTTGAGCTCAACTGGGCTCTGGTGGGAGGGTTCGCTGTTGCCGTCCATGGAGAACCAAGAACTACCCGAGATGTCGACATCGTTCTCGCCCTGGCCGGAGAAGCGGAGGCTGAGGCCGCCGTTTTAGGATTGAGGCTGCGAGGTTACCGTGACCATCCTGAGGGTGCGATCCTGGAGCAACCCGACGGTCGCCTAGCCACGGTTCGGCTGGTCTCTCCGGTAGAAGGAGAGAGCGGCATCGTCGTTGACCTATTGTTTGCGTCTTCAGGTCTGGAGCCCGAGATCGTAGCGACAGCAAAGGCGCTTGAGATCCTCCCCGGGATCATGGTTCCAGTGGTGGGGGCAGGATATCTTCTGGCAATGAAAGTGCTGGCAGGACGCCCCAAGGATGTCGAGGACATCCGAGGTATTCTGGAGTACATCGAGCCCGGAGAGCTTCAGCTAGCGCGCGAGGCGCTGGACGTAATCGCTGAGCGAGGTTTTCACCGCGGAAAGAATTTGCAAGAGGAGTTCGCCCAGTTCTTGGCCTCGATGAAGCCATCCGCTCTCTGATTGACATCTTCCAAGCCACGCGAGGCCCTTCATGACCACCCTGTACTTCGACTCCCATTTGTCCGACGACGACCGCCGGCGCCGACTCTATTCCGGGGACGTCTTCGTCTATTCGCCGCGCCCGAGCACCCAAGCGTTCACGGAGCTTGCTCGCGAGCTGATCGCGGAGGCGTTCAGCCCTCTCGGCCCTGAGCATGCCCAGGAGAGCCTGCCTGTCGAGAAGTTCGTCGAGATCGTGGGGCCTCTCAAGCCCCGGTTCATCCATCATCCGCGGACCCTGGAGTTGCTGCTCGATCTCCTTCGCGACCTCGGGGCGGACATGGACAAGACCTATTTCGACGTCCCTCGCATGCGGGTCGCCACGAGCGGTGGGTATCTCACGGCCGGCGTCGCCTATGTCCTTCATCCTCATCGCGACATCTGGTACTCCTCGCCGCCTTGCCAACTCAACTGCTGGCTGCCGGTCTACCCCTTCGAGTCGGAAAGCTCGTTCGCATTCCATCCGCGGTACTGGAACGAGCCGGTCAAGAACAGCTCGGAGGAGTACAACCACTATCAGTGGAACAAGGTCGGCCGCGCCAACGCCGCCAAGGAGGTCAAGGCGGACACGCGCAGGCAGCCGAAGCCGCTCGAGCCGCTGGACCTGGAGCCGGAGGTCCGCGTCGTGTGCCCTCCGGGAGGCCTGATCCTGTTCTCGGGAGCGCACCTGCACTCGACGGTGCCCAACACGTCGGGGCGTTCCCGCTTCAGCATCGATTTCCGCACCGCCCATCTCGATGAGCTCGCCTCTCTGGGCGGCGCGCCGAGCATCGATCGCCACTGTACGGGCACGACCCTCTTCGAGCTGCGGCGGGCCTCCGATCTCTCGCCGGTCCCCGAGGAGATCATCCGGCTCTACGATCCGAACCCGCCTGAGGACCGGGACGGACTGGTCTATAAGCCTCCGGCGGATCTGGTTGCCGCGGGGACCTAGGCCATGGAAGGCGGAGTTTGCCGAGTCGGCGGAGGTCTCGTTACCGATGCCAGCCACTGTAGAGACGCCTGCGGGGAACCCCGTGGGGCGTCTCCTCGGAGGCGAGATCCTCGCAGCCACCTGAAAGATCTGAACATCGACGAAATGCGCGCTCCAGCCCGTTCCGGAAACGTCGAGTGCGACCCTTCGAGGGAGACGCCCCACGGGGTTCCCCGTGAGGCGTCTCTACAGTGGCGTCCATGAGCCCCAACGAACGTGACGCGCTGGTAATGGGCTCCTCGCCCCGGGGAGCCCTGCCGTGGCTCAAGGCGGCGGTCAAGCGGGGGCTTTCCGAGAGCGCTTTTCTCCTCGGCACGGTGATCCGCGTCTCGACGGCCGAGCCTGTCCTCGCCCTCACCTTCGACGACGGTCCCCATCCCGAGGACACGCCGCCGCTTCTCGATCTCCTGGACCGGTATGGGGCGAAGGCCACGTTCTTCGTGGTGGGGAAGAGCGCGCGCCGGCATCCGGAGTTGATCGAGCGGATGGCCGCGGCCGGCCATGCCCTGGGCAATCACACCTGGGATCATCTCTCGATGCCATCGCTCAAAGGACGCTTCCGGCGCAGGCAGCTCGCATGGACGCAAGAGGTGCTGGGACCTCACGCATCCGGTCTCTTTCGTCCGCCCTACGGCGAGCAGAGCCTGGGCTCGCGTCTCGACGCCCTCGCGCTGGGATTGAAGGTCGTTTGCTGGGACGTGATCGCCGAGGATTGGCGGGACGATCCTCCGGAGGTGATGCTGGCCCGCATCTACCGCCGGATGCGGCGGGGGAGCATCGTTCTCTTCCACGACACGCTGTACACCACGACCGACGAGAGGTACCGCGACCGACGGCCCACCCTGGCTGCTGTCGAGCGCATCCTCAAGGTTCTGGGGGACCGGTACAAGTTCGTCAACGTCCCCGAGCTGATGCGCTTGGGTCGGCCGGTGCGCTGGCACTGGTACCAGCGGTCGCGGCTGGACTGGCTGAAGCAGGTGGTGTGACGGTCTCGTCTCCAGGCTCTTGCATTGGCGGCACATGTCCGGTAAAAGTGCTGTAGTTTTCTCTTTGGGCATGTCCCGTGGCGGTGTAAATGGCGGAGCACGACAACGGCTACAAGCTGCTCTTTTCTCACGCGCCCATGGTGGCGGACCTGATCCGGGGATTCGTTCACGAAGAATGGGTGGCGGGGTTGGACTTTTCCAGCCTCGAAAAGGTCCCGGTCCACTTTGTCAGCGACGACCTTCGCTCTCGCGAGAGTGACGTTGTATGGAGGGTTCGCTGGGGAGGGGATCGCTGGCTATACATATATCTTCTCTTGGAGTTCCAGTCGACGGTCGACCCGTTCATGGCTGTGCGGCTAATGACCTACGTGGGGCTGCTTTACCAGGATCTAATCCGGACAGGGATGGTGGCTCCGGGGGACAAGCTGCCGCCGGTTCTGCCTCTGGTTCTCTATAATGGGGACCGGCGGTGGAATGCGGCCCAGGACATTGCGGAGCTGCTGGCAGATGTGCCCGGAGGGATGGAGACTTACCAGCCCCGGCTGCGGTACTTTCTGTTGGACGAGGGTCGGATCGCCGAGGAAGAACTCGAGCCACTTCGGAACTTGGCTGCGGCGCTGTTTCGTCTGGAGAAGAGCCGCAGCCCCGCCGATATCGAACGGGTGCTTGGAGCGCTGTTGGAGTGGTTGAAGGAGCCGGATCAGGCAGAACTGAAGCGCTCCTTCGCGATCTGGATGGTCAGGGTGTTGCTTCCGGCCCGGCTGCCGGGAGTCGAGGTTCCGAAAGTGATGGAGCTTCAGGAGGTCAAGTCGATGCTTGAGGAACGAGTGAAAGAGTGGACCAGGGAATGGGAACGAAATGGCTTTGAGAAGGGCCTTGAGAAGGGCCTCTCGTCTATTCGATCTGTGTTATTGCGGCAGCTCGAGGCCCGCTTTGGACCCGTTCCCCAAGGTGTGCGTGAACGGCTGGACGCAATCGGTTCTGCGGAGACGTTGGCGGAGCTTCTCGCACGGGCGTCACAGGTCCCGTCTCTTGCTGCTCTAGGCCTCCAGTAGGTTGCAGTCCTAAGGACGGAGCCGCGGCGGCGGCGGGATCGGAATCCTCATCCCCTCCCGAATTCCCTTCAGCTTCGCCACCGCGGCCGCCTGATTCCCCTTGCGGGCCTCGCGCAGCCAGGCCACAGGCAGGGCGGCGGCGGTGAAGGCGAGCCAGGTGAGCCAGTTCCAGGGATTGGCGTAGCGCCGGACGTAGATGGCGCCGCTGCGGCCGAACTGGAAGTTGCGGTTGGCGCTGTATCCTCCCGTCGTGTAGGCCACCATGTGGTAGAGCACCGCCCGGTGCGCATAGACGCAGCGAAAGCCCTGGCGCTTCACCCGCGTGCAGAAGTCCGCGTCGTCCACACAGATGAAGAAGAGATCGTCCCAGCTTCCCGCGGCCTCGGCGGCGGTGCGGCGGATGAGGATGGCGCAGCCGTTCACGTAGTCGACGTCCGCGTCCTGGTCGAACTGGCCGCGGTCGATCTCGCCGTAGCCCCGCTCCCGGGTGATGGACTCGCGGAAGCGGAGGATGCCACCGGCCGACCACAGCCGCCGCCGGTCACCATGGAAGTAGCACTTGGGACCGACGCAGCCGATCTTCGGGTCCGACTCGGCCACCTTCACCAGCTCCGCCAGCATCTCCGGCTCGACCTCGATGTCGTTGTTGAGCAGCAGGACGTAGTCGTAGCCGTTCTCGAAGGCCCAGCGGAAGCCGGCGGCGTAGCCGGAGGAGCTGCCGCGGTTGACCTCGACCCGCACCTGGAGGAGATCCGGAAAGTCCCGGACGAGAGCCTCAGGGGAGCCGTCGGTCGAGGCATTGTCGAGGACGACGAGGTCGAAGTTCGGATAGGTCATCCGCCGCAGGCTTTCGACCGCCTGCTTCGTGACGTCCTTGCCGTTGTAGTTGATGACGACGGCGGCGACCTTCGGTGCGGCGGTTTGCATTGGCGCGATTCAAGCATAGGGCTTCTCACGAATCCAGCCCGGGGTTTTCGAACCGGATACCATAGACCACGGAGGTACCATGGACGACAAGAGCATTCTGCATCGCATCCAACACCTCGTCGACGAGGAGCATCAGCTCGACGGTAAGAGCGACCACTCGCCCGACGACCGCCAGCGCCATCAGGCGCTCCAGGTCGAGCTCGACCAGTGCTGGGATCTTCTGCGACAGCGGCGGGCGCGGCGCGAGTTCGGCAAGGACCCCAATAAGGCGGCGGTCCGGGACCCGAAGATCGTCGAGGGCTACGAACAGTAGGACGGCGGAAGGCTACGGTGCCCTGTGCAGGAAGGCGATTGCCTCTCCGCGCCAAGGCGCCGAGAGCCAGCGCAGCGCGCCGCCCGTCATCGTGCCGCCGTCCAACGACTGCCCTTTCACGGGATCGAACCACTCGAGCCGTAGCGGGCCGGGTAGCCAGCCGAGACGGATCCACCCCCAGCCGCGAGGGAGATAGGCGAGCATCTCTCCGGGCCGCTTGTTCGCCAGGGCGTAGCCAGACGAGCAGAGGTTGACCCGCGGCCAGCAGGCTTCGAGGTTGAGCCGCCGCGACCAGCGGACGGTGTCGCCCATGGCCTCGCGGGCGGCCTGCCGGACGGGATCGTCGTCGAGAGGGTCCATGTAAAGGATGTGGTGGCCGCGCAGGAAGGTCTTCCACACCCACGCCCGGCCGCCGCCGATTCCCCAGAGATGATCGGTGTCCACGACCACCACCTTGGCGCCGTCCGCCGCGGGAGGGGAGCGCCGCCAGCCGCCGCGGTTGCCCGGAGAAATCCAGTCCGCCGGGCTGCGGAAAAGGTCCTCGTTGCGGCCGCCTGGGAAGGCGAATGTCATTCCCACCGGGTGGCCCGGGCCGCTGCCGGCCTCAAGGCCTTTCAGGAAGCTGATCCAGTGAGTCTGCCAGGCGCGCGAGGTGCCAGGGCTTTCGTTGGAGATCTCCCAGAGCACCGAATCCAGGTCGCCGACCGTCTCGACCACCTTCCGCACATACCGCTCCTGAAGCCGGAGGACAGCGGGGACGCGCAGCGAGTGGGAGTCGGCGCCGTCGCCCCGCCCGTCCGGATCGCCGTCGGCGCTGTTGACGTTGTTTCGCCGGTTGAAGGGGTGGCGGTCCCAGGGATTGCCCTCCCCCTTGTTGTGAATCGACCAGCCGTTGAACAGCATCACGGAGACGTAGACCCCCCGCTCGGCGGCGCGCAGTACCCGCCAGCGCAGCCGGGCGAAGTACTCGGGATCGAAACGGGTGAGATCGAAGCGGGGAAGGCCGTCGAGCGCCAGCCCGGGGCCGGTGCGCAGCCAGGGGCGTGGCTGGAGGTCATGCAGCCACGCCTCATGGGCCCACAGGCGGATGAAGTTGTGGCCCCATGAGGCGAGAGAGTCCAGGTAGCCCTCGAAGTCGAACCCGCCCGGACGCTCGCCGTTGTCGACGAGGTTGTCCCAGTGATGCGAGCCGGCAAGATAGACGGCATGGCCGGCGGCGTCTTGGAAGTAGCGGGGATTGCCAGGGTGAACGCGGAGGGGAGGCATGCGGCGAGGGCGAGGTTAGCATGGGGACCGGGGAGGCGCGGAAGTAAGGCGGGTGAAATCGGGCAGATTGAAAGTTGAACTTTGAATCTGCCCGATTCGACAAGACGCTCGCCACTTCAGCCGGCGTCCTTCATTGGGGGTAGGGGAGTACCATAAGATGTGGTAGAGAGTAATGGTAGAGGAGAGCCTATGGGTGTGACCCTTTCCGTCGAGAACGTCCCCGAAGAACTTGCCGCCAAGCTCCAAGAGCGGGCCAGGCGGTTTCGTCGGTCTCTCCAGGGAGAGATCCTGATCATTCTCGAGAAAGCTGCCGTCGAGCCGGTGCGTCTTAGCCTCCGAGACGTTTTCGAGAGAGTCCAGGCCATGGGACTCCGGACGCCGTCCGAATCTACCGCTCTAATTCGGCAGGATCGCGATGGCCGCTAAGGAGTTGGTGACCCTCGACGGGGATTTGAACAAGGCGGCTTCTAAGATTTCCGAATCCGCGTAGGACTTCAGTCCAGACCTCATGAAATCGTTTCAGGTTACGAAAAGGCTTTGCCTCGTGGCGGCCGTCCTTACCGTCACGCTGTTGGCCGGCTGCCGTGGCGAAAAACAGGGCGGCGGCACGGCGGCCGGGCTCCACGTTCCGCGTCATATCTTTCTGATCACGGTGGACACTCTGCGGGCTGACCATATGAGCCTCTACGGCTATGGCCGGGTCACTTCGCCCAACCTGCAGAAGCTGGCGGCCACGGGTGTGACGTTCGATCGCGCGATCTGCCAGTGGCCGAAGACGGGCAGCTCGTTCGCTTCGATGTTCACCGGGTTGTATCCCCACACCACGGGCATCACCCACAAGGCGGCCGTGCGCGTCCCCGAGAAGTACGTAACGTTGCCGGTGCTGTTCAAGGAGAGCGGCTTCACGACGATGGGCGTCGTCTCCAACGCCGTGGTTTCGTCCAAGTTCGGGTGGAACCGCGGCTTCGACGAGCTCGCGGAGACTTGGGGGACCGGCGAGTTCCCGGACGATCCCAAGCTGTTTCGTCCCCTGGCCAGCGCCCCGAAGGTCAACGAGCTGGCCGTGCCGCTGCTCAAGAAGTACGCCAAGTCGGACCGCCTCTTCGCCTGGTTCCACTACTCGGACACCCACGCGCCCTACATGCTGACTGATGGCTCCACCAATCCCTTCCTAGGCGACCCGATGTTCCGAGGCGATCAAGAGGTTCCCCAGAAGGTCATCAACAGGGGATATATGCTCGACGGCCACACCGACCTCAAGTACTACGTCGCCCAGTACGACGCCAACGTGCGGGTGGCCGACACCTACATCCAAAAGCTGCTGGACGAGATGCGCTCGCTCGGCCTGCTGGAGGACAGCCTGGTGATCGTGACTGCCGATCATGGAGAGGAGTTGGGAGAGCACAACTCCTGGTTCGAGCACGGGCCGCTGCCCTACAACACCACGGCCCATGTGCCGATGGTCTTCCTGATGGACGGCCTGCCTGCCGGTCGCCGGGTGAACCAGCCTGTGGAGTTGGTGGACCTCTACCCGACGCTCAAGGACCTCATCGCGCCGGGGCGGAAGGTGGAGGGGCTCGAAGGGCATAGCCTCTGGCCTCTTCTGCGGGACACCAAGACCGGCGCCGCTCAGGATTTTCAGGAGGCCTTCTCCGAGGCCGGGCGCAAACCGGACCTTTACCACAGCGTGCAGGAAGGGATCTGGAAGCTCGTCTTCAACTCTGGCGGCAAGCGCTCGAGAGCCGCCACCTCCACGACCGGCGGCTTCGAGCTCTACAACCTGAAAGACGATCCGCTGGAGACCCGCAACCTCGCCGCCGAGAAGCCCGAGGAGGTCCGCCGCCTGCGCAAGGAGCTGGCGGACTGGATGCGCCGCGCCCGGGCCGAGGGCGGCGAGGAGGAGGTCAACGACGAGAACGAGCGGGCGCTCAAGGCCCTGGGGTACGCGAATTAGCCCGCCGGAGCGCTGGCAAGCCTCCTCGGCAACGTAAGCAGCACCTCGAAGTCTCGCACCTCGATCCCGACCTCACGTCCCGTCGCTTCCCGCACTAGGCGCACAATGCGCCGGATGCCGGTCCCGGCTCGGGTGACCAATCCGGCGTCGGAGAGGCGGGCATAGATCCATGGGTTGCGGACGACGTGGGCTCCGGAGCGCATGGCGTCCGCGTCGACGCCGTTGGGGGGACGGCCCGGAGTATGGACCTCAATCCGATCGTCGAAAACGAAGAGGCGAATCGGGCCGCGAATGGTGTAGTCGCGGTGAGCCACTGCATTGACGACGGCCTCGCGAAGCACCTCCTTCGGGAGCTCTGGCTTCGGCTCGGGCTCAAAGCCCCGGATCTCATGAGGGACCGGCAGATGGAGATCGAGGAACCGCTCGGCCTGATCAATCACCTGGAGGAGCTGCCCGCCGAGATCCTTGCGGTCGATCGGATCAAAGGAGCTATCGGTTCCGGAAAAGCGGGCCGCATTGATCTGAGCATAGGGAAGATGGTGCTGCGGCTTACGGCCGAAGAGGAGGATGCCCGCGACTGTCGGGTGGCCGTTCGCGGTCAGGTACCAGTTGGCGAGGAGCCGCTGTGAATCGTCGTCGCGCAGTTGGGACTGCCCCGTCTCTTCGAGATAGCTCGCGAAAGCGGCGAGGTCGAGATCTTGGATGGAGAGACGGAGTAGGGGCGTCTCGTCATAGTAGAGGCTCTCGGTCGCCTGGAAGAGCCGGAGAAGCTCCTCCCGGGATGCCTGCCGGCGGCCGGAGCTGGTGCGGACGTAGTAGCTGCCCCGGTTCGTCCTGTACGGGCGCATGTCGCCCTTGGATACATGGACCACGAGGGCCGTCCGACCCTCCTCCGACCGGACGGTCTCCTGGATCACCGTGATCGGCGGCTCGCAGTTGTTCGCCGCGACGTTGTCCACATCCCGGGCCACGCGGTCAGAGTCTCCGATCCCAACAATCTCGCGTCCCTCGCTCACCCCAAGGATCAAGTCCCCGCCATCGGTGTTGGCGAACGCGACGAGAACCGCCGCCAGGTCGTCAGGGTGCACCGGCCACACCTTGAACTCGGTGTGGAGATTTTCCCAGGAGTCGATCCGTGCGAGGAGGTCCGCGAGCTCCATCTACGGCGTCACCGACTTGCCGAAGTTCGAGGCCAGGATCGCCAGGTCCACCCCATCGACCATGCCGTCGGCGTTCAAGTCGGCGCTGGCGACATAGTTGGCGTCGCCGCGCAGAGCGCCAAAGTGAAGGGCGAAGATCACCAGGTCGGCGCCGTCCACCCGGTTGTCCAGGTTGAGGTCTCCCTGCAGGGTGCCGAAGCCAGCGATGGTGAAGCGGCTGATCTCCCGATTCACTGTGTTGGGCGTCGTCGCGAGGTCTCGGGAGCGCAGGCCGACGGTGACGATTCCCGAGAGCGGGGCCGGCGGCTGATAGCTCAGCCGGGCCCGTACCGCGTTGCCGGTGGGCACCACCGACGTCACCGTGCCGTTGACCACCAAGAAGGTGTTGGCCAAGTCGATTCCCGCCCCGAAGTCCCAGACGTCGACGTTGATCCGCGTGTCCGCTGCCACGTTCTTTGCCCCGTTGGCGGGACTCACGATTCCGGTGACGGGCGACACGGTATCGATTCCTTGCAGGGCATTGAAGAAGACCCGCGCCATGAGGTCGTAGCCCGCGGAGTTGGGATGCCCCACCGGATCGTCCGCGACCAATACATAGAAGCTGAACGTGTTGGGTGTGGTGCGGAACACCTCGTAGGGATCGGCCTCCCGACGCTGGCGCACGCCCGCGAGGTTGCGGATGCTGCCGTTCAAGGCGTCGTTCACGATGTTGTCGGCGTCCACCTTGGAGTCCGGCTTGCGGGGAATGACCGTGGCGTGCAGGGCCAGCATGCCCTTCGCCTC
Source organism: Thermoanaerobaculia bacterium (assembly GCA_035996875.1). Taxonomy (GTDB): domain Bacteria; phylum Acidobacteriota; class Thermoanaerobaculia; order Multivoradales; family UBA5704; genus DATARR01. Next base: position 48,230 of record DASYJD010000102.1, on the reverse strand, counting down.
GGCCCGCCGGGCCATCTCGTCGAGGTTGAAGATGGTGGTCTCGGTGGAGATGGCTCGCGAGATGTCGTTCGTCCCTTCCATCAGAAGCAGGTAGTCGCCCGGCACACCCAGGGCGACCACGCCGTCGATGCGGGAGAGGGCGTCCGGCGTGCGCTCGCCACCCAGGCCTTTGTTGATGACGGTGGCGCTGACGCCCGCGGTCTGCAGGAGCACCTGCAGCCGCGGCGGATAGCCCTTCTCCGCCCGCGCGGGATCGTCGCCCCGACCTTCGGTGATGCTGTCTCCGAAACAGAGGTACTGGCGCGGCAGTGTTTGAGCCACGGCGAGGGATGGGATCAGGCCCAGGGCGAGGACGGCGGAGGCGAGCTGGCGGAGAGTCACGGGACCTTTTCCAGGGTCGCCGTCCCCTGTTGTTTCTCGGCGGGCCAGCGCAGGCGAACGCTTTCGCCCAGCGAATCGACGACCGGACGGCTCAACCGCGACGGCGCGGAGACGGAGGCCTTCGCCTGCACCTTGCCTGTCGTGTCCAGGTCGAGGACGGACCAGGAACGAGCCGCAGCCTCCAGGTAGAGGAGGCGAGGGCGGTCGGGAGCGCCCAGGAACGAAGGATAGAGAGAGCCGGAGGGGCCGGCGGCATGCTCGTCGATCCACTTCCCGTGCTCGAAGCGGGCCATCCGCATTCGATAGCCGTGGCCGTCGAATCGGCTCCAGGCAATCAGCGCTCCGCCGCCGGTTGTGGCGGTGAGGGCGGGGGTGATGTTGGGTACCGGGTTGGGCGCCGAGACGCGGCTCACGGGAAGCCAGCTCGCTCCGACCTTCTGGCTCCAGACGATCTCGTCCGCCGTGCCGTTGAAGGCGCTCCAGGCGAGCAGCCAGGCGCCATCGGCCAGCACGGCGCCGGCCAGCGCGAGCTGGCTCCCGGGACCGGGACGGGAGACCCACTGGGGAAACCGCCACGTCTTGCCGTTCCAGGCGGCGGCGCGCACGGCGAGGGAACGGTTGCCATCCCCCTCCAGCCAGGCAAGCCCGGCGAGCCGGCCGCCGTCCACCAGGAGCACCGGTCCTCGGCGCTGTGAAGAGGCCTGACCGGGCGGCTCGGGAAGCTCCCTGTAGCTCTTGTCGTCCCCCGTCCGCAGGAACAGGCGCTGGCGGCCCGCGGCGTCCGGGAAGCTGCCGGCCGCGATCCAGCCGCCATCCGTGGCGGCCAGGGAGGAGACCTCGGCGCGCTCCGGCAGGCTCAGGGACAGGGTTCCGCCGCCGGGCAGCTCAAGCCGGGCCGAATTTCCCTGGGGGATCAGAACCAGGCCCTCACGGGCGGCCTGGATCGGATCTTCCTGAGCAACGGCTGCGGCGAGTGATCCGTAAAAGAAGAGGAGGCAGAGAACTCCCCTCAGCAGGCGAACAGACGATCCGCGCACGTGGAGTATCCTACCGCAGTTCCCGGACCCACCGCCCGGGACGAGAGGAAGACGCTTGCTTCGACGAATCCTGAATCGCCGCCATGCCGCCGGTACCCTGGCCGTCCTGGGCGTTCTCGCCGCCCTGGGCGTCCTGCCCATTGCCTGCCACCGGGGGCCGCCGGCTCACGAGGGTCCTATCGTGCTCATCACCATCGACGCCCTGCGGGCCGACATGGTGGGCGCCCTGGGGGGGCCGCCCAAGGTCATGCCGGCCCTGAGCGCCCTGGCCAAGCAGGCGGACTACGCCGGCCGTGCGATCTCGCCGTCGAGCTGGACCGTCCCCTCGATGGCGGCCCTCTTCACCGGCTTTCAGCCCTGGCGAGCGCAGAGCTGGGCCAACGACCGGGCCGTGCTGGACGACCGCTTCGTCACCCTTCCCGAGTCGCTCAAGAAAGTGGGCTACAAGACCTCCGCCTTCCGCTCCAACCACTGGCTGGAAGCCCAGTTCGGCTACTCCCAGGGGTTCGATCTTTTCCAGTACCTGAAGGAAGGGAAGCGCGCGGTGGCCGGCCTCGAGCAGCTCAAGGGAGGCCGCGAGTTCGTCTGGATTCACATCCTGCCGCCGCACGCTCCTTACATCCGGCGCGATCCTCTCCTCGACCGGCTCGACGAGATCCCTCCCGACATGCCGCACCAGCTCAAGCCGCTGGATCTCGAGGTCTACGCCGATCCCGCCGTGCCTCTGCCGGCGGACAAGGAGCGGCTCTTCCGGGCCATGTACAAGCTCAACGCCGCCTTCGCCGACACGATGCTGAACCGCATGTTGGAGGCCCTGAAGCGCAGCGGCCAGTGGGACAAGACGCTCCTTGTCGTCACCGCCGATCACGGCGAGGAGTTCAAGGAGAATGGCCAGATTGCCCACGGTGGCAATCTCGGGCATGTGCTGGTGGAGGTGCCGCTGGTCATCAAGCTGCCCAAGGGATTTCAGCGTAAGCTCGCCATTCAGCCTGGCCGCCGGGTAGCCACCATCCGGGTAGGACCGACGCTCATCACCGCGGCCGGCGGCACTCCCGAGCCCTTCACGGCGCCCAGCTTCTTCGAGCCGTTCGACAAGGGCGCCCTCTCCGAGCTCTACCTGGGCAACTCCGTGAACCGTTTCTCCCTGGTGGACGGCGACCTCCAGCTCCTCTGGGAGAGCCACTTCGGCAAGCCGGAGCCGGACTACTTCCGCGCCCGCTATGCCGGCATCGGCGGCCAGCTCCAGCCGCCCCTCGCGGAGCCCGCCGACGCCATCTTCGGCCGTCTGCAAAAAGAGTTCGCCACGGCCCTGCCGCTGACCGGGCTGCCGGCCGAGCCGCCGCAGCTCTCCCTCTGGCGCTGGACGCCGCAGGGCACGGTCAAGGTGGAGGACCCGCCGACGATCCAGCGCCTCGCCCGCCAGCTCAAGAACGCCTGGCTGGCCGCGAACGGCAACGAGGTCGCTCCCGGAAGCTCCGTCGGCAAGCAGCCCAAGCTCACGCCGAAGCAGGAGGAAGAGCTGCGGTCTCTGGGGTATGTGGCGGGCGGGAAGAGATAGCAAGACCCTCATCGAGGCCGATACGACTCTTATGATTTCCGACGAACCGATTTCTCCTGTCTCCCGCCGTCCCTGGGCGCTGTGGGCTCTGTTGCTTGTCCTCGCGGTCTGGGGTGGGTGGTTCATCTACCGCACCTCGTTCGATCTCGACGGGCGGCGGTTCTTCTGCCTGTTCGACGACGCGATGATCTCGATGACCTACGCCCGCAACCTGGTGTTCGGGCACGGCCTCAATTGGGCGCGGTGGGGCGAGCCGGTGGAGGGCTTCACCCACCCTCTGTGGACGTTCCTTATGATCCCCGTCAACGCCCTCCCCCTGGCGCCGCGCACCATGAGCCTGCCGGTCCAGCTCCTGTCGCTGCTCTGCCTGGGAGGCACGGTGGTCGTGGTGCGCCGGCTGGTCCTCGATCATTTCTCCGAGCCCCAAGCCGGCCACTGGCTTCCCGCCGCCGTGCTCACGGCCTTCTACTATCCCCTCGCCTATTGGTCGCTGGTGGGCATGGAGAGCGGCCTTCAGGCGTTGCTGACGGTGCTCGCCGTTCACCTCTCGCTCGCCGCCGTCCATTCCGGGCGGGACCGCCACCTGCCGCTCTGGCTGGTGTGCACGGCGGCCTTCCTGTTGCGCATGGACATGATGCTGCTGGTGGTGGCGGTGCAGGGCTACATCGTCGTGCGGGGCGGCCTGCGGGCGGCCGGCCGGCGCAGTTGGCTCGGCGGGCTCGCCGTCTTCGCCGGCGTCTCCCTCGCCTACGGCCTGTTCCGCTGGTTCTACTTCCACGACGTCCTGCCCAATACCTATTACCTGAAGCTCTATGGCATTCCTCTCGTCGTGCGGCTGCTGCGCGGCCTGGCGCTGATGGGGGTCTTCCTTCGCGCTCACCTCGTTCTCGTTCTGGTGGCGGGACTGGGCACCGCGGCGACGCTGGCGCGGCACCGCCGCCTCGCCCTGCCGGCGGCGGTGGTCGCCCTCTACTTCGCCTACAGCGTCTACGTCGGCGGCGACGTCTGGGAGAAGGACATCAACGTGCGGGCCAACCGTTTCGTGGTGTTCGTCATGCCGTTGCTCTTCGTGCTGCTCAATTCTTTGCTCAACCGAGGGCTCGCCGCCTGGCGCCGGCGCCACGAGGGATTTGCGGCGGCGCAGCGTTTCGCCATCGCCGCGCTGACCGCCGCCGCTCTCCTTTCCGCCAATGGCCTCTGGTTCTCGGAGAAGGCGGACGACAACTGGGCGAACTTCCTGGCGACGCAGCGGCCGCCTCTGGTGGAGAGCCAGCGCCAGGTGGTCTGGCAGACGCTCGTCTTCCGGCAGCTCCTCAAGCCCCAGGCCGTGGTGGCCACGGCCTGGGCGGGCATCCCCGCGTATTTCACCAGCTACCGGATGATCGACATCCTTGGCTACAACGACCGTGTGATCGCTCGCCGAAATCCCATTCATCCGATCGACGAGGACAACTACGAATCGTTCACGCCGGGGCACGATAAATACGACGAGATCCGGCTGCTCGAGGAGCAGCGCCCGGACGGTTTTTTCCAGATCTGGGGCATCAAGAAAGAGCTCGGGATGCCGACGGAAGTGATGCCGAAGTATGGCTACAGGAAGATCGGCGGCTTCTGGCTGCGGGCCGATTCTCCGTACCTCCTGCCGCCGCCGTCCGACCTGCCTGCCCCGCCACCGGCGCCGCCGGAGCCGGTGGGCCAGAACCCGGGCCGGAGGCGCCGTGGCCGGCCGGCGGCGCAGGAAGAAGCGCCGGCCACGGGTTAGCCTCTATTTCATTGCGGTACGAACTCGATCCGCAGGTTCAGGTACTGCCAGCCGTAGCTCGCGACCTCCGGCCCGGACTGGTTGGGGTAGTGGCCGAACTCCACGGTCATCCCTTGGGTGGGGATGTTGACCGCCTTCTGCTTCGAGGTCCCGTTCATCGCCATGCTCTTCACCGTCCTGCCACCCGAGGTCAGGTCGCAGGTGATCGAATTCGTCGCAAAATCGTAGACGTAGTGCAGATGATACAAGGTGCCCTTTTCCCAGGGGACCGGCACGTCCTTGGCCGCGACGCCGCCCGCCGGCAGGTCGAGGTTCTCGTTCATCTTCAGCGAGCTTTTGGAGGGCGCGAACGCATTGACGTTGGCGATCGTGTTGCTGCGGAACTTGCCGCGGTAGAGCCAGATGAGAGCGTGGTTGGCCGCCTGCTTGGCCGTGTTCCAGGGGCCGGGAATGATGTCCAGGTCCACGACCACCTTCTTCGAGTTGATGGCGTGGTTGAGACCGATCAGATATTGCTTCTTCTCATGGCCCACGGTCGGCGTATGGAAAAGGCCCTGGACCTGAAAGACGTTGCCGGCGACGGTGGGAGTGGGGTTCGGCGTGGGTGTGGGCGGCGGCGGCGGGGGAGGAGGCGGTGACGGCGGTGGTGGAGTGGCGCCGCCCGGAGCCGTGAGCGATGAGCCCGCGGCTGCGGGGCTCAGGAACAGGAGCTGCGACGTGGTCCCCGAGAAGAACGTGCTGTAGATATAGAAGGATTGATTGCAGCTCACCTGGATGCGCGCGTCGACGGCGTTGAGCTCGTTGAGAATTCCCAGCGTGTCGGAGAAGTAGAGAAAGGATAGCGGTTTGAGCGCGAGCGGTACCGGCGGGACGACCTGCGAGCCATTGGCCCGGAAGATCTTGACCGTGCACTGCGCCGCCTGCTGGCCGAGGTTGACGATCCCGAGGCTGGAGACGTCGCCGGTCTGGGAATCACGTCCCAAGCCTTGAACCGTGGCGGTCTTGCCGCTCGCGAAGAGGTTCGCCGAGGAGATTACCGGCAGCTCGGAGTAGGCGAGCAGGCCGCCCTTGCCCAGGGAGGTCAGCCGGGCGTTGATCGCCACGTCCGTGGAGTCGGCGACGATCTCCACCAGTTCCACCTTGCCGGGTGCGCCGGAGCCGCTGAACAGAATGGTCTGGCCCGGCGCGATGGTGTTCTGCGTCCCGGGCGCGCTGCGGTGGGTGCCGTCCGTGTCCGCTTCCAGAAGAGTCGTGGTGACGGTGCTCGGCGCCGTTCCGGAGTTGCTCAGCCAGATCTTCACCGAGTTGGCGCCGCCGTTGAGGCCCCCGGGATCGGGAATGGGAATGTAGACGGTGCCCGCGAAGGCTGGCCCGGCGATCCCCGGCAGCAAGAGTAAGAGACTGCTCAAGAACGCTCTCGACGCTCTTTTCATGGCACTTCACCTCCTGCGAAGCGAGTTACGGATGCAAAACATCTCCTTCCCGCGGGACTCCGCGGTTTGGCGCAACGAATTGAAACTTGTACATAATAGCGCGCGGGCAGCGCAGGGGCAAGCCCAAAAATGCTTTGTCTGAAGGATATTTAGCTTGGATTCCCTCAACAAAGCGTTCAGGCCCGCCTCGCGCGCGTCGCCCGGTCGCCCTACCTCTGAACCATCTCCACCCGCAGGTTGCTGTAGCTCCAGCCCCAGGTCGCCACCTCGGGTCCCTTTTGGGTGCTGTAGTTGCCGAACTCGCCGATCATTCCGCCGGCCGGCACGGTGAGGGTGTTGTTGGCCGCCGAGCCCGCCAACCGGACGGTCCTCACGACGCGGCCGTTCTTCGACACCGTGAGAACGATGGACTTCGCGGACGCATCGTAGACGTAGTGGAAGTGGAAGACCTTGCCCTGCTCCAGCATCATGTTGCCCGAGGCGTTGGTGTTCGCGCCCTGCGGCAGGTCGATGTTCTGGTTGGTCTTCACGAAATTCTTGTTCGGGCCGTAGAAGCTGACGTTGGCCACCGTGTTACTGCGGAACTTGCCGCGGTACAACCAGAGGAGGCCATGAGCGCCCGCCCGGTTTTTGGTGCTCCAGGGGCCGGGGGTGACGTCCCAGTCGACCGTCATCTGCCGCAGTGCCAAGGCCTGCGGCACCGGGACGCGGATGACGCCCTTTTCGTTCTGCTTGGACGCTTTGTGGAGCAGGCCGGGGGCGTTGAAGACGATCGTCCCCTTGGAAGCGACCGTCGTCTGCGGCGTCTTCCTGGCCGCGGCCTTGACGGCCATGGCGCTCTCGGGCGTCGCGAAGGAGACCTCGGAGGTCGCCGGGTTCACCGCCACCGCGTAGGCGTAGAACGCCTGGCTGCAGGAGACCTGGGCCGTGACCGCCTGGTCCGCCGGCAGCACTCCAAGGGCGTCGTCGAACTGCTGCAGGGTGCCCGCGGTCACGACGACGGTGGCGCTGGCGGCGGCGAGGCTGCCGTCAGCGCGCAGGAAGTCGACGTCGCAGCGCGCCGCCTCGGCGCCCAGGTTCACCAGCCCGATCTTGGCGAGATTGCGGTCGAGGCCGTTGAGGAAGGTCGTGGCGCCGCCTTCGGTCTGAACGTCCGCCGAGATCACGGGCACCCGGGTCATAAAGGTCTGCCGGCCACGGGAGGTCTGAATCCAGGCGTCGACCCGCAGGTCCGCCGCCTCGATCTCAAGCAGCCCCGTCTCCTCGCGCGCGGAAGCCTTGTCGAAGAACATCGCCCGCTCGGCCGGCACGCTGCCTTGGACGCCGTCGTCCGCCACCACACCATCCGCCTGCCGGAACACGGTTGAGTAGGGGCGCGTCTGCCCGGCGTAGTTGGAGATCCAGAGTTTGGTGGCTAGGGTGTGTCCCCCGGCTCCCTGCAAGCCGACGACCGGCACCCAGACGGGCGCGGCCTGCAACGGCACGGCGGCGAGAGCGGCGAGGACGAGACTGGCGGCGAACCGCGTTTTCATACAACGGCCTCCTTGAGCTGCGAGGCGAAAGACGGAAGGAGCCGGCTTTGCCTCCGGTCTTCGAAACAACAACGGCATATGACCTGGTGACATAGTACGAGGTTTGGAAGGTCGATGCAATGCAAGTTTGCATTTCTCTATACCTTATACGGCCCCAAGCGGGCTCGCGATAGGATGAGGCCGAACCCAAGGCAACTCTGGAGGACCTAGGGGAGGACGATGGAGCCGCTGCGAAGGCTGAGCCGCCGGGCGTTCAAGCCGGTCTACATCCTGTATTACAAGCTCCTCTTCGGGCGGCGCTTTCCCTTCTCCGAGCGCCTCGCCGCACGGGTTCACGCCTGGGAGCTCGCCACCGGCCGTGGCGACGCGCCGGTGGCGAAAGACGCCTGGGAGGAGCAGTACCGCCGCGGCGGCTGGGAGTTCATGCGCGGCTTGGACGAACTCGCCCGCTACAGCGTCATCGCGGGCTACCTCCATCACCTGAAACCCGGCGGCTCGGTGCTCGACGTGGGCTGCGGCGAGGGCCTTCTGCTCGACTCCCTGATTCCCTACGGCTACGGGCACTACCATGGGATCGATCTCTCCGAGGCCGCCATCGCCCAGGCGGCGCCTCGCGCGGCCCAGCACGCCACATTCGCCGCCGCGGACGCCGAGACCTATGTTCCTTCCGGCCGTTTCGACGCCGTGGTGTTCAACGAGTGCGTCTACTACTTCAACGATCCCGTGGGTTCGGTGCAGCGCTACGAGCCGTATCTCACGGCGGACGGCTGCTTCGTGGTCTCGACGTTCCGCTCCCGCCGGGCGGACGTGATCGCCCGGCGCCTCGCGGAGATCTATTCGCTGCTCGAAGAGACGGCGATCACGAACCGGAAGGGGACGTGGGTGGTGCGGATCTTCAGGCCATGATTTTCAGACTGGAACCGGCGCCTGCCAGCGCAGGGCCGCGTCCAGCCGGCCCTCGGCCTGAAGCTCCTGGATGCGCTTCAGCCGGATGAAGCGGGGACCCAGGAAGTCCTCTTTCGTGAGGCCGGCCTTCAGGTAGGCGTCATATAGCTCGCGGGCACCCAGGCGGGCGTTCCAGTGGGGCTTGAAGGCTGGGAGGACGCGCTCGATCTTGCCGCAGTCCACACGGTAGCAGCGCTTGTCCGGACCGGCGTCCGCAGCGTAGGTGATCTCGCAACCGGGAACGGTCTCGGCGACGATCTCCGCCAACTCGCGGATGCGGTAGTTGTCCGCCGTGCGTCCGACGTTGAAGGCCTGGTCATGAACCAGCTCGCGCGGGGCCTCCAGTGCGGCGAGGAAGGCGCGGCTGATGTCCTCGATGTGGACGATGGGACGCCACGGCGTGCCATCGCTCATCATATGGATCTTGCCGGTGGTGACGGCGTAGCCCACGAGGTTGTTGAGCACCAGGTCCACCCGCAGCCGGGGGGAGACGCCATAGGCCGTGGCGTTGCGCAGATAGGTGGGACTGAAGCGGTCGTCCGCCATCTCGCCGAGCTGCTGCTCCAGGCGCACCTTGGAAAAGCCATAGGGAGTGACGGGATTGAACGCCGCCGACTCGTCCAGGAAATCGTCGCCGGCCGCACCGTAGGTGCTGCACGACGAGGAGAAGAGGAAGCGCTCGACGCCGGCCTCCTTCGCCAGCCGGGCGAAACGGATCGACGCGGCGTCGTTGATGTCGAAGGTCAGCGTCGAGTCGAGATTGCCCAGGGGATCGTTGGACAGGCCGGCGAGGTGGAGCACCGCCGCGAAGCCCTCCAGATCCCGGCGCTCGGCTTGACGGAGATCCTTGCGGATGGAAGGGACGGGGTGCTCCGCGGGCTGGCCGGCCAGCAGGCAGGGCTCAAAGAAATTGGCGTCGAAGCCCACCACATCATGCCCCGCCGCGCGCAGCATCGGCACCATGACGCTGCCGATGTAACCGTTGTGTCCAGTGACGAGAATTCGCATGGCGGCGGAAGGCTAACACAGACTAGAATCGCTTCCGATTCGAGGCTCTCGAAAGGAGATGCGATGAAAGCCGCCACGTTGCTGTCGTTGTCACTGCTCCTGGTTCCCGCCGTGGCGGGCGCGGCCGCCAAGCCTCCGAACCCCTATCTCGACCTCGACTTCGAGACCGCCGAGTGCGGCAGCGGCTGGGCGCTGGGCGGCAGCACGCTCTACGAGTACGGTTTCGATCCCTCGACGGCCCACTCGGGGCACCAGAGCCTCCGCATCCGCTACATCGGGTCTCAGCCCTGGACGGCGAACGCTCAGGACTTCGGCTTGAGCGACCAAATCTTCCCTCCGGCCCTGGCGGCGGGAAAGCACCTCCGCATCACCGCCTGGATCCGCACCGACGGCGTCGACGATGGCGGCCGGGACGGCGGCGCCGGCCTGTGGCTGGAGGCCACCCGGAATCGCGACGAGATCCTGACGTCCGTGACCAGCAGCGACATGGTGACCGGCACCACCGGCTGGGCTCAGCACTCCCTCGACGTCGACGTCCCGGCCGGTGCGGCTGAGATCGAGTTCGGCGCCACCTTCGGCGGCAGTGGCACGGCCTGGTTCGACGGCTTCACCCTCCAGGTCGACGGCAAGAAGTTCGTGGATGGCCCCCGGCCGTCCACGGCGAAGCCGGCTCCCGCGGCCGTCTCGTGGTTGCGCAAGCAGGCCATCCCGTTCACCACGGCCGAGGCCGGCAACGGATTCGACGACCTTCAGAAGCTCAAGAAGGTCGTCGGCGACGCCCGCATCGTCGCCCTCGGCGAGGCGACGCACGGCACCCACGAGTTCTTCCAGATGAAGCACCGGCTGGTCGAGTTCCTGGCCAACGAGATGGGCTTCACCCTCTTCGCCATCGAGGCCAACCAGCCCGAGGCCACCCGGGTCAACGACTACGTCCTCAACGGCCGCGGGGACCCCCGGGAGGCGCTCAAGGGGCTGTACTTCTGGACGTGGAACACCCAGGAAGTGCTCGACATGATCGAGTGGATGCGGGCCTTCAACCAGTCCGGCCGCGGGCGGATCCAGTTCATGGGTTTCGACATGCAGTACGCCGACGTGGCCGCGGCCAACGTTCGTTCCTTCCTCGCTACGGTCGAGCCCGGGTTCGCCGCGCAGGCGGGCCAGGACCTGGCGGCGGCCCAGAAGGTCGCCAACGCCGAGGTCAACGGACTACCCAGCCCGATTCCGGCGGACCAGGGCGAGGCCGCGGCCCGCAACGTCTTCGAGCACATGACGGCGCAGCGCGGCGCCTATCTCTCCCGCCTGCCCCAGGTGGACGTGGACTGGGCGATCCAGAACGCCCGCGTCGTGCTCCAGTCCGTGGAGGCAGTCACCGGCACCGTCTCCCGGGACCAGAGCATGGCGGACAACGTCGGGTGGATCCTCGACCAGGCGCCGCCGGATTCGAAGATCGTCCTCTGGGCCCACAACGCGCACGTGGGGAAGCGGCCGACCTGGATGGGAAGCTACCTGTCGCAGCGCTTCGGCCGGGATCTGGCCGTCCTCGGCTTCGCCTTCGGCCAGGGAGAGTACAACGCTCTTGGCGACGGCTCCCTCGGTCCCCGTCCGGCCGTTCCGTCGTTGCCGGGCAGCGTCGAGGCCTTCCTCGGATCGCCCGGCATTCCGCGATTCATCGTGGACCTGCGGGGGATTCCCAGCTCCTCGCCGGCCGCCGCCTGGGTTGGGAAATCGCGCCTCTTCCGCAGCATCGGGGCCGTGGCCTCGCGATGCGGCTTCAATCCGACGGTGATCAGCAGCGATTACGACGGCCTGATCTGGTTCAGCCAGACGAGCCCTTCGATTCTGCTGCCGTTCTGAAGCGCTTCAGGGGCGGGTTACGGCGCCACCACCCCGTACCGGAAACAGCCGCGAATCCGCCCCACCCGCCAGCCGAGCTGCCACATCCAGCGCGCCCGCCCTTCGCGGGTGAGGAGAAGGAGAGGCGTCCGTAGCAGCAGGCTCGCCCACTTCCGGGCTCCGGGGAGCCAGCCCAGCCGGGGCATGCCCTGGCTACGATAGCGCTCGTAGATCATCACGTTGTGGAGGCCGTAGCTCACGCCCTGGCGGTAGATGCTCCCGAGGTCGCCGCGATGGCGGATGTTCACCACCGCCTCCGGCGCGAAGTGGAGCTGGAAGCCGGCGAGCTGGAGGCGCCAGCAGTAGTCCGTGTCCTCCAGGGCGGGCAGCGTCTCGTCGAAACCGCCCACGGCCTCGTGCGCCCGGCGGGTCACTCCCAGGCCGCCGCCACCGGCGTGGGGGAGGAAGGGCGGATAGTCGTAGCGCGTCAGGCCGTTCCTCTGGGGATTGAGATGCGTGCGCTGCACCCAGATGGGATTCAGCTTTTCGTTGTCATAGCGGCAGGCCACGAAATCGTGCCGCGCGAGCTGCCGGCCGAGGGCGGCGAGCCAGCCGGGAGCCACCTCGTCGTCGGCGTCGCAGAACAGGAATGCGTCGCCGGTGGCCGCCGCGACGCCGAGGTTGCGGGCATGGGCCTGGCCCCGGCGGTCCGAGGCGTCCACGAGCCTCAAGCCTGGGAGCACGGCCCGATAGCTCTCGACGACCGCTCGCGAGCCGTCGGTCGAGCCGTTGTCGGCCACGATCACCTCCCATTCGCCCTCCCAAGCCTGGCCGGCCAGGGCCGCGAGCTGAACGCCGAGCGTCGCCGCCGCGTTCAGGCAGGGAATCACCACGCTGAGCTTCTGGGTACGGTCGGAGGCGGTCATGGGGGCGGGGTCGATGATAGCCGATTGCCGGCGATGATCGAGGATGGCCGGGACGGAGCCGAAAGACGGGGGGACGGATTTGCGGCGCGAGCCCGAGAGGTCTAGGATCTGACAAAACCAGGCTGGACTCAAAGCGCCCGCTTGCCCAAAGGGAGACCGATATGGCCGAAGTCCGTTCCCGCTCCATGTCCATCGTGCTCGGCGTTGCGATCGTCGTGGCAGCTGCGGTCGTGCCGGCGACCGCGAGGCTCGCCTCCGCAGCCCCGCCCCGGGAGGTGCCGCCATCAGCCGCAGTGGACGGCCAAGTCAAAGACGGTCAGGGAAAGCCGCTGGCCGGAGTGGCGGTGACGATGCTCAAGGCCGGCGAGAACAAGCCCAAGGACCAGGTCTCGGGCGCCGATGGCAGCTTCAAGTTCGACGCTCTCCCCTCGGGCGTCTACATCGGCGCGGCGGCGATGGATGGCTACGCTCCGGTGACCTGCCGCGGCATCCGCCTCGTCGCCGGCCAAAGCCGCCGCCTGGAGATCAAGCTGATGCCCAACGGCGGCGAGCCGTCGACCTGCAATCCCGCCGATCCCGGCGCCTAGCGTCTCCCCCAGGCTGGTATACTCCGCCGCCCGGTGCTGATCCGGGAGCCCGGAGTCTTGGAGGTAGTGTCTGTCTTGGAGGTATTCATGGAAGCGTCCGCGGACCCGCTGAAGAAGACGATCGCCGGCTATTGGGACGGGCGAAGCGCAGGCTTCGAGCGCACACAGGGCATTCGCAACCGGCTGCAGAAGGAAGGATGGACGGGCTTTCTCTCCGGGACGGTGGGGGAGCCGCCCAAGGCGGTGCTGGACGTCGGCACCGGCACGGGATTCCTGGCCCTTCTCCTTTCCGAGATGGGGCACCGGGTCAAGGGGCTGGACCTCTCGCCGGGGATGGTGGAGCAGGCACGGCGCAACGCGGCGGAGCGGGGGCTCACGGCCGAGTTCGCGGTGGGGGACGCGGAGACGGTGCCGGAGCCGGACGAGGCCTTCGACGTCCTCGTCAACCGCAACGTCCTCTGGACCTTGCCACGGCCGGAGAAGGCCGTCGCGGACTGGAAGCGGGTGCTCAAACCCGGTGGTCTCGCGGTGGTGATCGACGGCGACTGGTTCGACAATCCCTTCTCCTATCGTGCCAAGCGCTTCCTGGGGCATCTCCTGGTGGCGGTGACCCGCTTCGAGAACCTCTGGGCAGCCGACCGCAGGCTGCGCTCGGGGTATGACGGCGGCTTCGACTACGCTCTTCCCTTGAAGGGCCCGGGCAACCGGCTGAAATTCCCGCGCATCCTCGCCGAGGCCGGCTTCACGGACGTCCAGGTCCGGCTGATGCCGGAGGTCGATCGCGCCGAAAGGGCGGCCAAGACGCTGGCGATGCGCCTCAACCAGCCGCACGAGTTCTTCGCCGTGGTGGCCCGCAAGCCCTGAAGCGGGCCCGCCGGGGCGGCAGATCCTCACAGGCTGTTCTCACACGCTTGTCCCCTATTCGGGCTCTCGCTGCACCTGTCAAGGAGTAACCACTTCTCACCAATTCGGTGGGAGCCCGGCGGCCGCGAGCTCGCGGGTCGCCATGGAATTAATTGCTTTTTTCGGGGGAAACATCGAGATGGCTAAGAAAATCGTGATCGTCGGGGGCGGAACTGCGGGTTGGATGACGGCGTCGCATCTGAAGAAGGCGCTGCCGGGAATGGACATCACCCTCATCGAGTCGGCCAACATCAAGACTGTCGGCGTCGGCGAAGCGACCTTCAGCACCGTCAAGCTCTTCTTCGACTTCCTTGGGCTCGACGAGTCCGACTGGATGCCGAGCTGCAACGCCACCTACAAGCTCGCCATCAAGTTCGTCAACTGGCGGGCGGACGGCGGCACCTTCTACCATCCGTTCCAGCGCTATGAGGTGGTCGACGGCTTCAACATGGGCGAGTGGTGGCTCAAGCTCAAGCGGCACGAAGAGCCCTTCGATCAGGCCTGCTTCACCATTCCGGCAATGTGCGAGGCCAAGTGCTCGCCCCGGTTCCACGATGGCCGCGTCTTCGACGACAAGGTCCAGGATTATTTTTCTCTCGACGTCCGCGGCAAGAAGAACATTCTTGCCGAGCACAAGGTGCAGTATCCATACGCCTATCAATTCGACGCCGGCCTGCTGGCCAAATTTCTTGCCAACTACGGCAAGCTGCGCGGCGTCAACCAGGTCGTCGACGATGTCGCCGAGATCAAGCTGCGGGAGGACGGCAGCATCGACCATCTGGTCACCAACGAGCACGGCAAGATCGAGGGCGACCTCTATGTCGACTGCACCGGCTTCCGGGGCGTGCTGATCAATCAGACGCTCGGCGAGCCGTTCATCTCGTTCTCCGAGTCGTTGCTGAACGACCGTGCCATCGCGTTGCAGATCCCCCGCGACGTTCAGAAGGACGGCATCCAGCCCTACACCACGGCCACGGCGCTGACCAACGGCTGGGTGTGGAACATTCCGCTCTATGGCCGCGACGGCACGGGCTACGTCTACTCGAGCAAGTTCACGACCCCCGAGGCGGCGGAGGCGGAGTTTCGCGCCTACCTCGGACCCCGCGCCGAGGGCATCCAGCCCAACCATGTCAAGATGCGGATCGGCCGCTGCCGCAACTCCTGGGTGAAGAACTGCGTCGCCATCGGCTTGTCGAGCGGCTTCGTCGAGCCCCTGGAATCGACGGGCATCTTCTTCATCCAGAACGGCATCGAAGAGCTGGTGAACCATCTCCCCGGCGACTATATCGAGGAGGAGACGGCGAAGAGCTACAACAAGGTGGTCGCCGAGGCCATCGACGGCGTGCGCGACTTCCTCATCCTCCACTACCGCACGACCGACCGCAACGACACCGAGTTCTGGCGCGCGACCAAGAACCTCAAGCTCCCCGAGTCGCTCGAAGACCGCTTCGCGCTGTGGAAGAAACGGCTGCCGAACGCCCGCAACATCAACCCGGCGTTCCACGGCTTCGAGTCCTACTCGTACTCGGTGATGCTGCTCGGCCTCAACTATCAGCCCGAGAAGAGCCTGCCCGCTCTCGACCATATCGATCCGGCCGGCGCTCACCGCGCCTTCCGCGCCATGAAGGAGAAGACCGAGCGTCTGGTCTCGACCCTGCCCTCGCAGCTCGACTACCTGACGCGGGTGCGCACCGAGGCCAGCGTGCCGGTGACGACGTACGGCTCGTAGAGCGATTTGAGCTTCCCCCGGGGGCGCCTGTTCAGGGCGCCCCCTTTGCTTTTCTGGGTTCGTCCCACCGGCAGCGGCTATCATTGACCTGACATGCGCTACCTCCGCGAGCAGGAGATCCTCGGGCGCGAGCTGCGCGCCAATCCCCGCTACGAGCTGGTGCTGTTCGACCGGCTGGAGCCGGATCTCCGACAGGCCCTCGCGGGCCTCGACAAAGAGCCGGGCTTCTACGGTGTGCTGCGTCCTTCTCCCTCGTCTCCCGGCGGCTTGAGCCTCAAGTCCGTGGATCGCGACACGGCCCTCCTCTTCCTCACCCTATGCGAGCCCGGTCCGCTGCCGGCCTACGTCCGCCTCATGTCCGGCGAAGGCGCGGCGCGCGTGGCGGCTCAGCTCGTGGCGGACGGCATTCTGGAGATCGCGGGCGGCGACGGCACGTTCGTCTCCGGTGCCACGGCCTTCAAGCTGCTCTGGGAAGGGGGAGGCGAAGCCCGTGGCGGCCGGCTTTCGGATCTCTCGCTCGCTGCCTTGCGTTACGGCCAGTCGCTCGCCGTCTCCGATCCACTGCGTCTGTCGCTGCGACTTTATGGCTACAACCGCCGTCCGCTCAATCCCGCCTGGAAGCGCCTGCTTCCCGACTCCGGCGCCGTCGAGCGCCATCTCGGAATCGGCGCGGGCGGACCTCACCGCCGGCTCCTCGACCGGAGCTGGTCGCGGACCGGCCCATCGGAGAACTGGCTGAGCTGGCGGTGGCGCGGGGTGGATCGCGGCGGCGAGGGCGGCCGCCTCTCGGCGACAGGCGCCACCTGGAAGCTTTACATCAGCCCCGCTCCCGAGGCTCTCGCGGACGGCTTCGGCCGCATTCTCGACGCCCTGACCGTGGCGCGCACTCCCCAGTTCAAGATCGGCTCTTCCGCCGCCGGGCTGCTGCGCCCCGACAAGATGGTCGCCTACTATCCCAGCTTCGAGCGTCTCGCCGCGGCGGCGGAAGCATTGACCGAGCGGCTTGCCGGCACCCCGGCTCATGGCGTCCCCTTCACCTCGGAGATCGCCGCCGAGGGCCTTCTCTCCTGGGGCGTCGATCCTCCCGCGGACTCCAAGTGGAGCGGACGCGAAAGCTGGCGCCTCTGGCTCACGCACCGGCTGGCGGTGGCGCTCCTGGCAGTCAAGAATGCCGGAGACACGGGCGTCGAGCCCTGGCGCTTCGCCCTCGAGCGCCTCCGCCTGGAAGGCGTGGACACCGGCTCCTGGACTCCGGGCGGCGGGCTCTTTCGCGAGGACTGACCCGTGGCCATCACCGATCCGCTGCTGCTTCCTCCGGACGTGCTCCTGGTACCTGTCGCCGAGCTGCCGGAGGAGCTGCGCGGCCAGCTCCGCTGCGAGGAGGGCGACTACGCCGTCACCCGCCCCCGCTCGCGCACGCCGTCCCGGGTCGTGGACGCCCAGGCCGCTGCGTTGATCGCCGAGTTCAAGTCGCCGTGCACCATCGTCGAGGCCATCCTGCGCTACAGCCTGGCGCGCGAGGTCGATCCCGAGGAGACCCTGGAGCAGGCGTATCCGCTGCTGCAGGGGCTCGTGAGCTCCGGTTTCCTGGTCGCCGAAGGGGACGCGGGCGCCGAGAGCATCCATCCGACATTGCTTCCCGGCGACGAGATCGCCGGCTTCGAAGTGGTGGAATGCGTGCAGGGGCTCGAGGACACGGAGCTGTACCAGGTGCGCCGCCTCGATAATCCCGACCCTAATCCAAGCCACTTCGCGGCCCTCAAGATCGAGCGTCCCGCCTCGGCCGGCAAAACCGGCCTTTTCGAGCGTGAGGCCGCCATTCTGGAGCACCTGGACGGCGGCGGAGCCCCGCGCCTGCTGGCTTCCGGCGAGATTGAAGGCCGGCGGTATCTCGCCATCGAGTGGCTGCCGGGAGTGGACGCCGTCACCGCCGCCGACGAGTTGCGCCGGAGCGGAGATCGTACGGGGCTGCTGGCGCTCTGCCGCGCCATCGCCCGCGCCTACTCGGGCCTTCACGAGCGCGGTGTAATTCACGGCGACGTCCATCCCCGCAACGTGCTGGCGGCGGACGGCGGCGTCCGCCTCATCGACTACGGCATCGCGCGCTGGGACGGCGCTCCGAATCATCTCGCCCGCATCTGGCGCGGCGGCGTCGCCTTCTATTTCGAGCCCGAGTACGCCCTCGCGGCGCAGGCCGGCCTCAGGCCGCCGGATGCCACGCCTGCGGGCGAGCAATATGGCGTGGCCACGCTCATCTATCAGTTGGCGGCCGGCGTCCACTATCGCGACTTTTCTCTGGAGAAGACGGAGATGCTGCGGCAGATCGCCGAGGAGCCACCTCTTCCCTTCGCAAATCGGGGAATTGATCCCTGGCCGGATCTCGAAGCGGTCCTGTCGCGATCCCTGAGCAAAAACCCTGAGGATCGTTTCGCCTCACTGGCCGAGCTGGCAAATGCCCTTGACTGCGTGGAGGCCGGAGAAGAGCGCAGGCGGCCGGCCAGCCTTTCTCCCGTCGAATCTCTCCTCGCCCGCGTTCTCGATCGCATCGGTGCCGGCGGGTCGCTGTTCGTGAACGGCCTCCCCACAGCACCCCGCGGCTCGATCAACTATGGGTCCGCCGGTATCGCCTACGCCTGCCTGCGGCTGGCCCAAACGCGGGAGGACTCGGAGCTCCTCTCCCTTGCCGACCTCTGGGTCACGCGAGCCCTGCGCGACGTCAACCAGGAGGACTCCTTCTACAATCCGGAAATCGGGCTGGGGCCGGACGCCTTGGGCCGCGTCTCCCCGTACCACACCGCCAATGGCCTCTTCTGCGTCCAGGCGCTCGTCTCCCACGCCCAAGGCGATGGCGGAACGCAGCGCGAAGCCGTCGCCGCTTTCCTCGCCGGGGCCGGAAAACCTTGCGAAAATCCCGACCTCACCCTTGGCCGCTCGGGAGTCCTGCTCGCCGCCGCCCTCCTATTCGATACGGTGACCGGCGATGCAGGAGACGCCAACGCCGAAGCGCGTAAAGAGCTGACCGCTCTCGGCGACGGCCTCCTTTCGGATCTTTGGAAAGAGCTGGACTCCCAGCCGCCCATCGCCCGTTGCGACCGGCTGGCGAATCTGGGGATCGCCCACGGCTGGGCCGGCTACCTCTACGCCAGCCTGCAATGGTGCCGCGCGGCCGGAACCTCGCGGCCGGCTCGGTTGGAAAAGCGGCTCGCCGAGCTCGCGGCCGCCGCCCAGCCGTGGGGTCGCGGCGTTCGCTGGCCCTGGTACGGAACCGAGGAGGGCCACCGGCGCCATGCCGGCTCCATGGCCGGCTGGTGCAACGGTAGTGCCGGTTTCGTCTTCCTCTGGACCCTGGCCTACCGCGAGTTGGGGAACTCCCGTTGGCTCGCCCTCGCCGAAGCCGCCGCGATGAACACCTGGGAATCGCCGGACGGCAACGGCAGCCTCTGCTGCGGCCTCGGCGGGCGCGCCTACGCCCTGCTCAACTACCACCGTCACGCTGGCGGTCCGCAATGGCTGGCCCGAGCCCGCGACCTCGCAAACCGCGCGGCCCTGGACATCGAAAAAGGTTCCGAACGCGAAGACAGCCTTTATAAAGGAACGATCGGCGTCGCCCTCCTCGCCGCCGACCTCGCCAAACCGGAAACAGCGGCCATGCCGTTCTTCGAGGAGGAGGGGTGGAGCGATGGGGCGAGCTCCCGGTGAGGCGGTGACCTGGACCAGCGGAGATGCGCCAGCGGAATTTCTCAATAGAATTAGTAGGTTAGCCCAACTAGGCAAACGAGAACCCCCTACAATTGTTTGACTCTAGCCGAGCGAAAGGCGTATCATCTCACCCGTGCTACAGCAGGGTGCGCCCGCTGGAGGCAGCGAAGATTCGAAGGGAATGGAGTGTATTATGTCCACCAATGCGGCCAGCCGTCGCGATGAAGGCAACGAGTTGCTCTCCGATGAGCAGACCGGACAATTTATGCCTGAGAGCGAGCCGATCGTCCTAACTGCTCGTGACTGGGAAGCCTTTCTGGCGGCCTGGGATGACGCCGATCGACCGCGCCCCCGACTTGAGGCATTAATGCGGCGCCATGGGAACTGCCGCCTGTCCGATGTCGGTTGACTGGCGCATCCAAGCGCTGCCGACCAGCCGTTGACCTTATGGCTGCCGCTGCCTGCGCTCCGCAAGCTGTTCACAATGCCAAACCCTTGACGCCATGGAGCGAAACAGGGCCGGCCCTCTAGTGGAACCGGCCCACGGTGGAGGCCTGGAAACCCGCGCGACAGTCGGCTGCGATCCGCCCGGCCAAGCACATACAATGTCCCGATGCTCCTCCGTCGCCTCCTGATCCCAGTCCTCCTGTCCCTCGCCTCTCCCTGCCTCGCCCAGACCCCGGAGTCCGCCAAGGCGGATTACGATCTCCTTCAACGCTGGCGCTTCCGCAGCGAGCCCATCGCCGTGCCGGCGGGCGGCATTCGCTGGAGCGACGAGGGAGGAGCTTGGACTCTGGAATCGGGGAGAATCTGGCTGGAGGAGCCGACTTCGGCGGGGGCGGTGACGGGGCTCGTCTTCGAGGGGAAGGGACGGTTCCAGATGGCCGTGCCGGATCCGATCGAGCTCGCCCAACTTCGCCGCTTCGCCCAGAAGCCGGAGCTGATGAACATCGACGAGCCGTTCTCCTCCCTGGTGCTGCGCACCGCAGGAGAGCTCCCTCTCAAGGGCGTCGAGATCCCGCCCGCCAGGGGCTTCGAGGTCAACAAGCTGGCCCGGGAGCGCCACCTGCAGTGGCTCACCCAACGCTTTTTCGACGCCGACTCGCGCGTCGTCCAGGCCCTGCTGAATCCGCACGACCGCTATCTGCGGGCCGAGATGAAAACCAGCGACTTCGGCTGGCTGGCCTACGACTATGACGCACAACGATTGGAGGAGATCCGGCTGCTGTACTTCAACACCACCTATCCCACCGAGGAGGTGTGGCTCGCGCTCGACCGGCCCGCCGATCGGGACGCCCGCGGTCGGCCCAACAGCCGGTGGAGCCCGGCCATCGACATTCAGCACGTGGACGTCAAGGCCGATCTCACCAAGGCCGGGCGGGACAAGGACTGGATGAACGCGCAGTTTCAAATCGGCGTCCGCTTCATCCCGCAACGCGACGGCGACCGGGCCGTGCTCTTCGTGCTTGACAACTTCGCGAAAGTGGCCTCCGTTAGCGAGAACGGCAAGCCGCTGCCCATTCTGCGCGATCACGTCGGCGAGCGCAGCAGTGGGCTCGACGGCCGTCTTTACGACGCGTCGCTCGTCGTGCTGCTCGAACGTCCTCTCGTCCGTGGCGAGGAGCGCCGGCTCGATTTCGCGTACGACGTCGATCTCCGCAACTACGCCCCGGGCCGCGACTGGTATCCCGGAACGGATGGCGACGAGACCATCCTTGCCGACTCCCACACCGCGCGCTTGGAGCTGACGGTCCGCAAGAAGTTCGAGGTCCGCGCCATGGGCCGGCGGGACGAGGCGAGCGACCGGGACGACGGCAAGACCTCGACGTCCGTATGGATCGTGGACCACCCCGTGAAGATGCTCACGTTTTCTTTCGCCGATCACTTCCGCGAGGAAAAGGTCCAAGCTCCGGGCGTGCCGGACGTCATCGCCTTCGGCTCGCGGGCCAACGTCGGCGGTATGAACAGCTTTCGCAACGTCGCCGAGGACGTGAGCCATGCGTTCGCGTTCTATCAGGATCTCTTCGGCACCAAGCTGCCGCCCGAGCCGATCTACGCCACGGGCATCCACGCCGGCCACGGGCAGGCTTTCGACGGCTTCATCGAGCTGTCGGAATATACCTTTTCAATCCTGGGTCCGGGAGCGGCCGAGCTGTTCCGCGGCCACGAGGCGGCGCACCAGTGGTGGGGAGTGCAGGTGGGGGCTGCGTCCTATCGCGACGCGTGGCTGGGCGAGGCGTTCGCCGAGTATTCGGCCATGATGTTCGTCGAGGCCAAGGTGAAGGATGGTCCCGGGCTTTTCCAGGAAATCATCCGCGCCTACGACGACGAGCTCAACGGCTCCATCCAAACCAGCTTCAGCAAGTTCGCCCGGCCGAATGTGAGCCGCCTCAACCGCGCCTACGGCAACCGCCTCGGCCCCATCGGCCACGGCTGGCGGGCCAACACCGGCGAGTTGCCCACGGCCTACTCGTCCCAGGTCTATGCCAAGGGCGCCCTGGTGCTCCATATGTTGCGTGGCATGCTGCGCGACCAGACAAAGAGCGATCAGGCCTTCGTCGACGTCCTGCGCGACTTCCTGGCGGCGCATCAGGGCGGCTTCGTCTCGACGAAAGATTTCCAAGCCGCCGTGGCCCGCCGCGCTCCGGCGGACTGGTCCTGGTTCTTCGACGAGTGGGTGGACGGCACGGCGATCCCCAGCTATCGCTGGAGCTACAACATCGCCCCGACACCGGACGCGGAAGGAAAGTGGCCTGTCGCGCTCAGGGTCCGCCAAGCCGACGTTCCCGCCGGCTTCAAGATGTCCGTCCCCGTCGCCGTGGACTTCGGCGGCGGCAAAAAGGAGCGCCTGCGGGTGATGGTGGACGATGCGGAGAAAACCTTTACCCTACCCTTCCCGGAGAAGCCGAAGAGCCTGATTTTCAATCCGGACTCCGAGGTGCTGGCAAAAGTCAAAAAGGATTGAGGAATGATCAAGACCTACGGCTTGACACACATCGCCCTCGCCGTTCATGACGTCGAGCGCTCTTCCCATTTCTACTGTCAGATTTTCGGTGCCGTGGAGACTTATCACAAGGAAGATTTCATCCAGATCGAGACGCCGGGCCATCACGACGTCATCGTCTTCCAGACGGGCACCGAAGAGGAGATCGGCAAGGCCGGCGGCATCCTCCACTTCGGCTTCCGCCTCGTCGATCCGGCGGACATCGACGCCGCGGCCCGCGCCGTGGAAGAGGCCGGCGGCACCGTCCGCAGCCGCGGCGAGTTCGCTCCCGGCGTTCCGTACCTCTACGCCTCGGACCCCGACGGCTACGAGGTCGAGATCTGGTACGAGTGAGCCGCTGCGGCGTGCTTGGCGGTGTCGACGTAGTGGCGCATGCGGTCGATCTTGCCGGCCGCATTGAATCGCCAGAGGTGGCACTCCTCGTCGTGGAAGAGTTTTGGTTCGTCTGGTACTACGGCGAATGGAGGGCTGCCGGATGACGGGCTATCCCGGCGGTTTCCCCACCACGGCGTTCTCCTGCGCATTGACCGCCTGCCAGCGGCCGCTCCGGAAGACGAAGACGTCGGTGAAGACGCTCCGGCGCAACTCGCCGTCGGAGTCGGAAGTGACGACGGTGCCGGTGATGATGCCGGTGTCGCCGTAGAGCCGTATCGTCATGCCGTCGAGCTTGCGGTGGAGATCCGGGGGCGGCGGATGGTGGGCGAGCCAGTAGAGAATCTGCTGGCGGGTGAGAAAGTCGCCGCTCGCCACGGGATGCACGAAATCCGAGGCCAGAATGGGCGCCAGCGCCGCGGCATTGCGGGCTTCGAGCCACGTCTTTTCGAGGGCCGCCAACGCCGCGCGGTCACTCTCGGGAGTCCGTGGCCCGGCGGTGCCCACGAGCGACAGGAAGACCGGCAGGAGCAGGAAGACGGATAGCTTTCTCATCTCCTGAGTATAGAGGCGATGCGGTATCGTCCTCACCATGGCCGCGAAGCAAGGACCGTACGAAAAGATCTACTCCGTCATCCGGCGCGTGCCGCGCGGCAAGGTCGTCACCTACGGTCAGGTGGCGGCTCTCGCAGGGCTGCCCAAGCGGGCGCGCCTGGTGGGGACCGCCCTGCGGGAGGCTCCGGACGGGCTCGATCTCCCCTGGCAGAGGGTCATCAACGCGGGCGGAAAGGTGAGCAGCCGTGGCGACCTCGGCGTGCGGGAAGGCTATCAGCGCCATCTCCTGGAAGAGGAAGGCGTGATCTTCGACGCCCACGGACGCACCGACCTCGAGCGTTTCGGCTGGGACCCGGATGCGGCGCCGCGCCGGCGGGGGGGAACCCGGTTGAAGGGTTCTTGCCTTTCTCCCTCTTCTCCCGGTGAGGGGGGTGGCGAGGGAGCGGGAGAAGAGGGCCGGGGTGATGAGGGTCTTGGGCGGGGGCGGCGCTCCGAGGGCAAGGCGATCGAGGCGATCCTGCGCCCCCTGGGCACAAAAGAGCGGGCCGAGGGTTCGAAGAGCTACCTCAAGAGCGATCTCGATTTCATCGGGGTGACGACGCCGGATCTCCGGGCCGCGGCTCGCGCTTGGCTGAAGGCCCATCCCGAATTGGATCGCCCGGCGCTCGTGGCGCTTGCGGCGGACCTCTGGGCCACGAACAGTCACGAGCTGCGCTCCTTCGGCATGGAGCTGCTCCAGGCGCGCGTCGCGCTGCTGCGCAGCGAGGACATCGATCTTCTGGAAGATCTCCTGCGCCGCTCCCGCTCCTGGGCCTACGTGGACTTCATCGCCACCCAGATCGTGGGGCCGTTGGTGGAGCGGGACGCGCGCCTCAACGCCCGCCTCGATCGCTGGGTGAAGGACCCGGACTATTGGCTCCGCCGCTCCGCCGTCCTCGCCCTGCTCGTTCCCCTGCGCCGGGGCGGGGGAGACTGGCCGCGCTTCGTCCGCTACGCCGACCGGCTGCTGGAAGAGAAGGAGTTCTTCATCCGCAAGGCCCTGGGCTGGGTCCTGCGCGAGGTGTCGAAGAAGGACCCGGAGCGGGTACGGAGATTCCTGGCTGAACGAGAAGGGCGGGTTTCGGGAGTCACGCGGCGAGAGGCGGAAAAGTACTTATAGCGGAACAAAAAATGCCGCCGTCGTCCTTCTCAGGACATCCGGCGGCGACCCTCTCACAGGCTACAACTCAAAATCTTGCTTCCCCCCAGCACGAGAGAGAGTAGCCGGGACCTCGGCCCGTTGTCATCCACTGAAACTCGTAAGTTTCGATACGAGCTTCCTCGTAGGCGGGAGAGGCGGACCGTTCCTCTCGAAAGCTATCTCGGCTCACCGCCGAGTGAAAGCTGGCCGGCCGGATCGTCCGCGAGCGACAGTTGACCCGCTTCGGTTTGCGCCAGGGACAACCGGCCTGCTTCGGTGCCGGCGAGCGAGAGTTGGCCGGGGGAGGCTCCGGGGAGCCTGAGCTGGATCTCCGCGATCGCCTGGCGCGTGGCTTTGAGAAGTGCGGGGTCGCGGGCCGATCGCTCGGCGGCTTCCTTGAGCGGCAGCACGGCCGCCACCGTGCCGATGCGCGCCAGCGCGTTTGCCGCCGCCACCTGGAGGTCCCTCGACTCGCTCTGGAGAGCCTGGATCAGTGGTGGCTCGGCGGCAGGGTTTCCGGTCCTCCCCAGGGCTGTCGCGGCGGCGGTGGCGAGCTCGCTTTGTTCGCGCACCAGGACCTTGGCCAACGTGTCGACGTCCTCGGGGGCCGTGCTACCACCGAGCGCCTCCAGGCAGGCGCGGGCCGTCTGGTGGAGGCGCCGGCGCAAAGTCCCGGACGGTGGCCATCAGCCAGCGCTCGGCGTTGACGCCGAACGCGATTTCGAGGCGAGGGCGGCGGTCGCGCGGCGAGTGCGGCGGATCGAGGTAGCCGAGGGTGGGGCTCGCCGCGTTGAGCGGCACGACGACCTCGCCGTCGCCGGAGGCGCCGCCCACCTTGTGCACGTCGCCGGCCGCATCCCAGACGAAGCGCCTCGGGTCTCCGTCGGGACGCAAGATCTCGCAGATGAGGAGCTTGAACAGACTCTCCGGCTCGCCGAGCGCGCAGGTGGGGACCAACTGCCGCTTCCATAGCTCGGGGGAGGTGGGGAAGCGCGTCCCCCGCGGCACGATGACGGTGTGCTGGGCCTCGCCCGTCTTCGGATCGTGGGTGACGAACGCGTAGTCGTGAACGATGAAATCCAAGGCGTCCATCCGGTCGCCGGCGAAGCACGCGGCGCCGAACACGACCGCCTCGAAGGGCTGCCAGGCGCGCACCCGCCGCCGCTCGAAACGCTCCTCGAACCAGGAGAAGAAGCCGGGCAGGAGCGTCGAGCCTCCCACCAGCAATACGTCGTCGACCGTATCCGCGGTCACGCCGCCCTGCTCCAGGACCTCGTCCACCGAGGCCGCAAGGCTGCGGTAGAAGCCCTGCTCGTCGAGGATCTCCCGCAGGCGGTCGCGGGTGAGCGCGACGAACCCCTTCGACCCGTCCCCTTGGCGCGGCGCCGCCGGCAGGAGAGATCTCTCCGGGCTCATCAGGAAGGCCTCTTCCGGCTGAAAAAACACCGCCTCCTTCACCCGGCAGGCTTCGGCGAGCATGAGCCGCCGCCACAGGCGGTCGACCTCGTCGCCGTCCTCGGAGAGCCGGTGGCCCATCTGGCGGCAGAGGTCGTCCAGCACCCAACCGTCGACGGCGTTACCGCCGATCGTCCGCCCCCGCTTCGCAAGCACGTTCGCCTGTCCGCTGATCGAGCCTTGCGGCGACAGGCGGACGAGGACGGCGTGCATCGTGCCGCCGCCCACGTCCACCACGAGGACCGTCCGCTCCTGGCTCAAGCTGATCCCGTAGCCGAGCGCCGCCGCCACCGGCTCGTCGATGAAGCGAACCCGGTGCACACCCAGTTGACGCAGCACCTGCTGGACCTCCGCGCGGTAGGTCTCGAACGCCGTCACCGGCGACGTCACCACCAGGTCGCGCACCCGGTGCCCGGTCGCCCGCTTCACCTCGTACAGCAGCTCGCGCAGGAACGCATGTGCGGCGTCGCGGGCAGTGACGCTCTCCCGTCCCACCCGCGCCAGCGGACGCAACGACTCTTCGCTCAAGGCGGGCTTGAAGGTGGGCACGAACGACGGATAGACCGTCCCCTCGTTGTGCTGCAGCGCCGCCCGCCCGATGAGCGCCCGCCGGCCGAGGAAGAGCCGCCGCTCCAAAGGAGGCCAACTCCCCAGGCGGTCGAGAAAGCCCGGTTTCTCCAGGAGGTGGACGGCCGACGGCACCAGGCGCGGCGCCTCCAGCGGATCATTGGCGTCGAGCTTGCGGCAGACCGTGGGCAGCTCGATGAGGCGGGGCCGGCCGGGGGCCTCGTCCCAGCACGCCACGCCACAGTTGGTCGTCCCCAGGTCGAGCGCCCACGCGGTCATGTGAGGAGATTATAAGAGGGAGGACAAATCGTACGAGTTTCCTCGTATCGATCTCGCAGGAACGACCGTGGACCTGCACCGTGTTCCGGGCACGGACGGCTCGACCGTGTTTCGAGGTGGCATCGGCCACTCCGACTCGTGCCAGATCGAGAGTCTCACTCCTCTCTACGGCCAGATGCGTGAGTACCTGCCTCGCTAGGAGTTTCGAATCGACGTTCCGCGGTGTCCAATCCATTGCAGGATCGTTCCACGTCGCAGACCAGGAGGTCGACGTCATGTCTCTGCTCAAACCCAAAACGCTCGTCCCCGCGGCGCTGCTGAGCGTATCTCTCCTGAGCCTGGCCGCCACCGCCCGTGCGGACGATGCGGCGTCGCTTCGCAAGCTCTTCGCGCAGCCTCTCCAGACCGTCTACCGCTGGAGCGAAATCCCGCCGAACGTCCGGAAGCTCGTCTCCGCCCCCTGGCACGGCGAATCGATCGCCGACCCGGGTCAGCCGTTCCAGGTGAGCGACGCCGTCGTCGACCCCAACCTCCCCTGGCGGCGCCTCATCTTTGCGACCCATGCGGCCAACGTCTGGATCGTCTACTACGAGAGGGGCGGCATCGTGCATAGCTTCCATCTCGCCGTCGTTCCTTTCCACGGCAAGGACGTGGAGTATTTCGGGGTGATGCCGCCGATGGGGAAGGAAGACTACAGCCTCCAGTGCCTGCGTGCCCTGGCGGCGAAGAGCGGCGGGATCTGGGCGTCGGAGGCAGGGTGAGGGGCGGGGACAAAAAAATTGCCGTCGTCGTCCTTCCCAGGACGCCCGGCGGCAACTCCATAGTCACAGGCTACAATCAAAGAATCTTGCTCCCCCCAACATCAGTGAGAATAGCTGGAGCCGATAGTCCTGTCATCAACTGAAACTCGTAAACTTGCATACGAGCTTCCTCGTACGACTTGCCGTGAAGCGGAACGGGCTGTGGCATTGATTAGCCTTTTCCGTGGCCCTGGGAAGGGCCCGAGCGCTCCGCTTTCTCCAGGTCGGCGATCACCTGCCGCGCCAACTCCACCGTCGCCGCCTCGCGCTCCGCCGCGTCGCAGAAGAGGCGTAGCGCCATCAGCGCTTCGCGCTGAATCCCCTTGGCGTCGAAAATCCACTTCATGCCGACCGCGATCAGCGCCACCTCCGCGGTCCGCCCGGCCTTGAGCCAGATTACAGCGAGGTCGAGCGAGGAGAGCGCCGCTTCGTAGGGGAGCCGGCGGTCCGTGAAGTCGCTGCTCACCTTTTCCAGCTTGGTGATCGCCTCCTCGGCCCGGCCCTGTCCGGCTGCCACTTTCGCCTGCAACCAAGCGAGCCGAATGAGGTCCAGGGCGTTGCCCTGCTCCGCCGCCATCTCGGTCACCACGGGGAGCAGCTTCGCCGCCTCCTCCCACTGCTCCAAGTGGCTCAGCTCGTCCGTCCGATTGAAGCGGAGCGCGAAGAGCAGGTGAGGATCTCCTGAGGCTTCGACGAAGGGAGCCGCCTCCGACAGAACCGCGAGCGCGCCCTCGAAATCGCCCTTGAGGTTCAAGACGTGATCCTTGTTCAAGAGAATGCGAGCGACCGCCACCGGTTCGCTGCCACTGGCAGTCCGGGCGCGATCGAGCAGCGCTAAGGCTTCCGGAAGCCGCCTCTCTGCCCGCCGTAGAGACGCTTCGAGGTCGAGCAGACGCCACTCCGGGAGCAGCCCAGGTTCGGATTCCGTCCCCGCCTTCCGGAGACTCCACGACCAGATGAAGGCTTCATCGGCCGAGTCGAAGTCCGTCGCCACCCTGCGAGCATTGCCGATGTAGCCCCAGCAGTAGCCGCAGGCTCGGGAGCGCCGCTGCTCCGGCGCCTGCTCGGCGATGAACAGGGCCAGCTCCGCCAACTCCAGCGCGTCCTCCACTTTGTGAGCCGCGGCCCGCACGCTCGCTTCGCAGGCCCGTGCCGCCAGGGCCACGCTGCGGCCGGGCCGGAGAGCCAACTCAAGCAACCGTCGGCGGTCGGGAATCGGGAAGCGCTCCAGGGCTACCCAGACCTCCTCCGCTTCTCGGCGCGCCTCCTCGGCTGGCTGGGGTAGTGACCGCGCCAGGCCGTCCTCCATCAGGTAAGGGGCCACCGCCAGCAGCGCCGGCTCCAGGACCTCCAGATCGATCGGCTTGGCACTGGCGAGCCCACGCCTGCGAGCCGAGGCGAGGATCGCGGCGTAAAGGCTGCGGAGCGCCGTCACGAACCACCATTCCACGCACGCCACCGCCGCCATGCGGCGCAGCACCTCCTCCGGAACTGGGATGTCCGTCTCATAGCGGGAAATGGCGGCTTGGTCCACTCGGCACGCCTTCCCGAACTCCGCCTGCGAAAGGTCGGCATGATCGCGCAGGAAGCGCACCACCAGCCTCAGAACTTTCGGATCACCGCGCTTCGCCATACCTGAATTCCCCCTGTGGTGGACATAGGCTATGTTTGTTTGGTCCACTTTTCCCCGAAGAGCTGCCCGCTCGGCCATGACGGCCGGAGCGGAGCCGCTCGCCAGGGAGCCGCCATGATGACCAGGATCTTCCGCCGCACGACGATTCTTCTCCTGCTGGTTGCCGTTTGCGCCACACCGTGCGTCTGGGCAGCCGGACCTCGGTCCGCTGAGAGCGCGCGGCCGGCGCAGGCCCTCCAACAGACCCAAGTCGATTTTTTCAACCAGCTCTGGAATGCCCTCCGGAGCCTGTGGAGCGAAACCGGCTGCAATATCGATCCGAACGGCCTCTGCGTTTCCCATCCCGCACAGCAACCTCCGCCTACCCTCCAAACGGACGAAGGCTGCCACATCGACCCGAATGGCCGTTGCCATTCGTAGCTCTTCAAGCTCGGCCTGTTCCCCTGCCTGAGGAAGGGGCCGAGCGCTCCGCCTTCTCCAACTCGGCGATAACCCGTTGCGCCAACTCCAGGGTTGCGGTTTCCTGCCGTGCGGCGTCGCAAAACAGGCCAAGGGCTTCCAGGGCCGCGTCATCGATCCCCTTAGCGTCGAAGATCCACTTCATGGCCACCGCAAGCTGCGCCACCTCCCCATTCCTTCCGGACTTCAGCCAGAGGACCGCGAGATCGAGCGAGGAGAGAGCCGCCTCATAAGGCAGCTTGTGGGCCGTGAAGTCTTGGCTCACGTGCTCCAGGAGGGAGCTCGCCTCTTCGCCTTGTCCCTGGCCGGCTGCCAGCTTCGCCCGCAACCAAACGGTACGAATTAGTTCCAGCTCGTTGCCACGTTCCCCTGCCATCTCCGACACCCACGGCAGGAGCCTCGCCGCCTCCCCCCACGTCCCAAGGCGGCATAGGAGGTCGGCCCGATTGAAACGGAGCGCAAAGAGCAAGTTGGGATCTCCCGTACCCTCGACGAATGGCTCTGCCGCCTTCAGGGCCGCGAGCGCACCCTTGGTGTCTCCCATCTGGTTGAAGACATGCTCCTTGTTCAAAAGGATACGGGCCGCCGCCACCGGATCGCCGCCGGTTACAGCCCGGGCCTGGTCGAGCAGCGCCAGAGCTTGGGGAAACCGGCGCTGCGCCCGCCGGAGAGAGGCTTCGAGGTCGAGCAGCCGCCACTCCGGGAGCAACTCGGGCTCGATTCCGGCTCCTCCTCGCCAAAGCTTCCACGCCCGGGCGAACGCCTCATCGGCGGCGTCGAAGTCGGTCGCCACCCGGCGGGCATTTCCGATGTGACCCCAACTGTAGCCCTGCGCTTGCAGGCTCGCCTCGCCTGCCACCCTCTCGGCGATGTAAAGAGCTAAGTCCGCCCGCTCCTTGGCGACGTCAACTCTGTGGGCCGCAGCCCTCACGCTCGCCTCGCACACCTGTGTCACCAGGGCCACGGTGCGGAATTCCGGAAACGTCGCAATCAGCTCTCGGCGCTCCT
Organism: Thermoanaerobaculia bacterium; assembly: GCA_035996875.1. Taxonomy (GTDB): domain Bacteria; phylum Acidobacteriota; class Thermoanaerobaculia; order Multivoradales; family UBA5704; genus DATARR01. The sequence goes on along the minus strand of DASYJD010000102.1, from coordinate 17,585 downwards.
CGGGGGTGGCCAACTTCAGCCGCTCCCAGGCCGCCTCGGCCTCGCGGCGCGCCGCCTCCAGCTTCTCCTGTCGTTTGCGACGGATCAACTCGTCGCAGGTGACCTCCGCGGCGGTCCAGCCTGAGGCGAGGACGGCGCGGACGATCCTCCGGCGCTCTTCCGCGGTAAGGGCCAGGGAGGAAGCCGGTTCTGCCGGCAGCTCGTGGAAGATCAGCCGGTAGGCGAACAGCAGCACGTCGATGGCCTCCGGCGGATAGTCGAGGGGCAAGAGGACGGATTCCAGGTTCTCGCGGGAGAGCGCATCACCCCGCTCGTAGCGCGAGAGGAGGGAGTCGTCCGCGATTCGTAAGGCGAGGGCCAGCCGCTTCTTGGACCAGCCGCGGGCGTTGCGCAGCCAGCCCAGCGCGAGGCCCAGGGCCGAGGGGATTTTGTCCAGCAAGGTCATGGCTCAGAGACCTCCTTCTCTGAGTAGGTTTCCGCTGAGGCACTTTTTGGGACAACTCCGGAGAAGGAACTTTCCCGGCATGGAACAAGAGAATATTCGCGCCCGTGCGATTCAACCCGGGACCAACCCTTACGCTTCCTCTGTGCACACGGCAATCCTACAGGAAAACAGAGACCCCCAGGGTCATCCCGAGCCGGCTGCGCTTCAGCGCTTCCTGCGCGGCGAGGCGTCGCAGGCCGAGGCGCGGACCATTGTGCGCCATCTCCTGGCTGGCTGTCCGCAGTGCGTGGCGGCGATGCGGCCGGTGTGGGGGCTCGCGGAGCACGAGCTCGAATCTCTGCCTCTCTATAAGAGGAAAGGGAAACCGCGAGTAGGGCGAATGGAGGCGATCCGGTGATGGAGGAAACTGTTGACATGTCCATAGGTGAAACCGTCGTACAGGCACAGCTCCGAATTCTTGTCGCGATCCTGGAAATGGTTCGCAATGTGCTGCCAAGAATGCTCGCGGCCCTTCCTCCTTCCGCTCTGGAACGCGAACCCCAAGCCGACCTCGACGCCGAGCCAGATGTCACGAGCGAGCTCCGCCGTGTCATCGAATGCGTTCTGGCGGATTGCCTCGAACCGGCGATTCGGGATCTCAGAGCGGCGGCGGAGTACAGGCCCGCTCCAGTCCTGGAAGAATCAGACTCTCCTCTGTCGTGCCCGGAGTGAACGGTCACTTCGAGCTGACGGTAGAGTCCGCCGGAGTCCTGAGCCTTCCCGAGGAAGTCCTGGGGGGACTGGGCGCGGTCCCCGGCGACGTCCTCTCCCTGGACGTGGGGCCGCTCTCCGTGTACCTGGGCCTGGAGATCTACCGCGAGTTCCTGGCGGACAACTGGGAAGCGGTCTCGGCGGACAACCGCTGGCGATTTCTTCACCAGTTCTTGAGCCGGCCGCTCACGGCGGTGGAGAGAGAAGGATCACGATTCCGGCGGAGGTTTTTCCTCTGGTGGCGGGAGAGAGACTCTTTCTCCACGTCATGAGGCTCGGCACGCACAGGCTCTTCCTTTACAAGGACGGTGCGGAGTGATCGATTTCCCCGCCGGAGCGTAGGACGCGGGGCGTGTACGCGACGCCCGAGCCGGTGACCGGCTATGTCGTCCGCTCGGTCCACCTCCTGCTGCAGAGCCGTTTCGGCAGGGCCGCCGGGCTGGCAGATCCCGCGGTGCGCCTGCTGGACCCGGCGGCGGGACCGCTGAATTTCGTGCTCGCCGCGTGTCGGCGGACCGTGGCCGCGCACCGGGAGGCAGACGGCAATATTCAGGCTCTCCTGAGCCGGCACCTGCTGCCCCATTTTCACGGCGTCGAGCTTTTGGCCTCCGAGCATGCCCGCGGGCTTATGGCGATGCGCCGGTTTCTGGAAAGCCTGGGCTTCGCAGGACGGCGTGAACGGATCGCTTTTCGGCTCGCCGACGCTCTGGCCGGCCCCGAAGCGACGACCTTCGAACCTTCGGAGGAGACGACGCTGCCGGTGCTGGTGGGGAATCCGCCCTGGCGCGGGCATTCCGCGAACCAGGGGCCGTGGATCACCTCGCTGGTGCGGGGCTACCCGTTGCCGGACGGCCGAGAGGAAGAGGGCTACTTCCGGGTGGACGGCCAGCCGCTGGGAGAGCGCAACCCGAAGTGGCTCTCGGACGACTACGTGAAGTTCCTGCGCCTTGCGCAATGGAAGATCGACCTGAGCGGCAAGGGGATCGTCGCGTTCGTGGTCAATCACAACGGCCTCGACGCTCCTACCTTTCGCGGGCTTCGCCGCTCGCTGATGAGGACCTTCGAGGAGATCTACGCCCTCGACCTGCACGGCAATCAGCGGAAGAGAGAAAAGGCACCGGACGGCGGATCGGATGAAAACGTTTTTTCAAGTGTCGCCCAGGGAGCGGCGATCCTCTTGCTGGTCAAGAGGCCGGGGCTGCGTCGGAGAGTCTTGCGAGCCGACCTCTTCGGCCCTCGCCCGGCCAAGCTTCGCACGCTGGCCCGGGGGAGCGTCGAGACCACCGCGTGGAGCGAGGTGCAGCCATGTTTCCCCTCCTACCTGTTTCTTGCCGGAGATGCCCGAATCGAGGAGGAGTACCGGCGGGGAATGGCCTTGCCGGAGATTTTCCCTGTTCATTCAGCGGGAGTGATCACAGGCCAGGACTCTCTGCTGGCAGGCCTCGATCGCCGGGTGTTTGAAGAACGGTTCGGGCTGCGAGAGAACGACCGGTGGCGCCGCTGCCTGACCGCATATCTGGCGCGGCCCTTCGACGTTCGCCACCTGTTATATGCGCCCGAGTTGCTCGCCCGCCCGCGGCGGGCCGTCATGGCACACATGTGGACCGGCGCGAACCTCGGCCTGATCGTGGCGCGGCAGTGCAAGGAAGAGCCCGGGGCGATGGTGACCCGCTGGATTGCGGGGCATAAGGCGTTGAGCGCCTACGACGTCAACTCTCTCTTTCCACTTCATCTCTATCCGCAAGCGGGCGGCTTTCCCAACGTCGCGCCGGAGTTGTCGCGGCAGCTTGGAGAAGACTACGGCGCCATCCCGGAGGCTTCCGAAATCCTTGGCTACATCTATGCGGTTCTCTACAACCCTTGCTATCGGAAACGTTATCGGGAGCTGTTGAGGAGAGAGTTTCCCCGCATCCAATTCTCGCGGGACCCAAATCATTTCCGCCGGCTGGCCGAGTTGGGCGGCGAGTTGATCTCCCTCCATCTCCTCGAGGACGACCGGTTGCAACAGTCGTCCGTGCGCTTTCTCGGCGATAGCGGCCAGCCTCTGGGCGCTTCCCGGCGAAAGCTCTGCAACTACCGGGAATCCGAGGGACGCGTCTACGTCAACGAGCACGGCCTGCGCTTCGAGGGCATCGAGCCCGAGGTCTGGGCATTCCGTGTCGGTGGCTACCAGGTGCTCTCCAACTGGCTCCAGGCACGAGCGGGTCACGTCCTCAGCTCCCACCAGTGCCGAGAGTTCCGGTGGACCGCCGAAGCGCTGCGGCTGACTCTGCGGATCCAGAGGGAAATCGCCGGGACCGATCGTGAGATGAGCGGATAGCCAGCCCTTGACGAGCGTCGGTGTTACCTCTCTCCGTCCCCCACAAACCGCTCCAGGAACGCTGCCGCGAAGGGCGACTTCTCGACTTCGGCCTTGTCGAGCGGATTGTCCCACCACACGCCTTCGCTGTTGGCCAGCAGGATCATGGTGATGTGACGGTCCGGAACCTTGAGGTAGAGGGCAGAGTACGCCTTTTCCCACCAGCCGGAGTGCCAGACGAGCTTGTGGCCGCGGTAGTCCTGAATGAACCAGCCGAGGCCGTAGGGGAGCGCGGTGCCGGCGGCGTTGCGCATGGGCGTCATCATCTGCCGGACCGAGGCGGGGGAGATGAGCTTGCCGCCGTCGAGCGCGATGTCGAACTTCGCCAGGTCGAGCACGGTCGAGATCACTCCGCCCGCGGCGCCGTCGCCCTGCGGCGGGGGATCTTCGGACCGGACCAGGGTGCCGCTCGCGTCCAGGTGATAGGGCCGGGCGAGCGCTTCGGCCAGGTCGGCGCGCAAGGGAAGGTTGCGATGGGTGCGGGCGGACCGGGTCATCCCCGCCGGCACGAAGACGTAGCGCTCGACCAGGGCCGAAAACGGTTCGCCCGCCACCTCGGCCATGGGGCGCGAGGCCCAGGAGTACATCGGTGGGTTGTAGCGGAAGCCCTCGCCCGCCTTGCCGTTCACGGTGTGCGAGAGCAGGTTGCGCAGCGTCAGGGGCTCGCTGTCGCAATGAAGGTCGCGGGAGAAAATGCCGCCGCCCTTGCGGAACTCGTCGCAGAACTCGGTGTAGCCGCGATAGGTCGTCATGGGCCGGTCGAGGTCGAGTCGCCCAAGCTCGACGAGCTTCAGCGCCACCGCCGCCGAGATGGGCTTGGTGACGGAGGCGATGTTGTAGGGCGTCTCCGGCGTTGCGGGCCGGCGCGACTCCAGGTCCGAGACGCCGAATCCATGGGCGAGGATCACCCGTCCATCCTGGACGATCGCCACGGACAGCCCCGGAATGTGCGCCTGAAGGCGGAGCGCGTCGAGCGTCGCGGTGAAGGCCTCGACGTCCGGCGGCCGGTGGGCGACGACGGCCGGTCGCGGAGGCGATGTCGCGCAGGCGGCGAGAAGAAGGCAGAGACCCGTTCCGTAGAGAGTCTTCATGATCTGCTGTCATATCATGAAGTCGGTAGGGGTCAAATTGGTTGGGGAGAGCCAATTAGGAAGGACAGAGGTCCGGATGCTTGACGTCTTGGGCGTACTGATAGACACTGAGAGTCGCTGATCGTGACATCGGTACAAACCCTGAGCCTTCGGAGGCTCAATAGTGTCAGAGGAGTGTGACTATGCCGAAAGAATCTCGCGCAGAGCTGTTTGGGGATTGGACGACGCTGCTGGGCGGCGTGGACGACTGGCTGGCGGACATTCCGTCCCTGCGGCCGCTCCGAGACGAGATGGCGGCCATGATCCTGGACACGAAGGCGCTCGCCAACGAGCAAATCTCTCTGAAGGCTCGGGCCCAGGCGGTGACCCAGCAGTTGGTCATCATGCAGGGACGCGGTAAGGATCTCGCCGTCCGGGTGCGCGCCGCCGTCCGTGCTCACTACGGTCACCGCAACGAGGGGCTGGTGCGGTTCAACATCCGGCCGGTCCGCCGCCGCTCGCGGGCGATGGTCCCCGGAGAGGCGAGCGTGATGCCCATTCCTGCCGCAGACTCGCACTCCGAGCCCTGAGCCGCGCCGATCCCGGCGCGGTTTTCTCCCTTCCTCTCTCAGCTTTCGCCCGAATGAAGGGCGGCGTTGGCCCCCGCGAGGGCCACGCCCGCCCTCGCCGGGGGCACGGTCGCCCTCGGGAGGGGCATGGCTCCCCCGACGAGGGGAACGGCCGCCCCCACGAGGGGGGACGGCTCCCCCCAGGGGGGCCACGCCGGCCCCGGCCGGGGCGATGGCCGCCCTCCTCGGGGCGGCGGCCCCCCTCCCGAGGGGAGCGGCTCCCCCCACGAGGGCGACGGCCGCCCCTACCGGGGGAGAAGCTCCCCCCGCCAGGGCGACTCCGGCCCCGGCGGGGGCGACGACAGCCCTCCTGGGGGCCAACGCTGCCCCGCCTTCGGGCATGAGCGAATTTCAGTGGTGCGGCAGTGGCGGCACGGGCTGCGCCTCGAGCTGCCGGCAGCTTGCGCCGGCGCAGTGGCCGAGCGCGTGGACGATGCCGGAGAGACTGTTCAGCCAGGCGAGGGGAACCCGATTCCGCAGATTGTTCGTCTCGTCGGGATCGGTGCGGAGATCGTAGACCTCGCGCTCGCCGGTGCCGTACTCCACGAACTTGAAGTCTGCCGTGCGCAGCCCCTGGTGGGCTGGATAACTGGTGACGGCCTTTTCGTCTTGCGGATCGGGAGGCTCGATCACCGAGTCCTCGGTGGTGGGCGGAGCGGGCGGAAACGCGAACTGCTCCAGGAGAACCGCCTGCCGCCAGCCCGCCGGCGTCTGCCCATGGAGGAATGGAACGAGCGAGCGGCCGTCGGGAGCGAGGGGCAGGACGGCGCCCGCCAACTCGGCGAAGGTCGGTGCCAGGTCCACGCTCGCGGTCAACGACGTCACCGTGGCACCCACCGGCACGCCGGGGCCGCGAATCATCAGCGGCACGTGGACGTCCGTCTCATAGGGTGTGTACTTGCCGGGCTCCAGGCGGTGCTGGCCCATGTGAAAGCCGTTGTCGGAGGTGAAGACGACGTAGGTGTTGGCGAGTTGGCCAGAGTCCTGAAGCACCTGCACCAGGGCCGCCACCGCCTCGTCCACTCCTTGGAGCGCCTGCCGCTGCTTGCGGTAGAGGGCGTCGATGGCGGCGATCTGCCCGGCTTTGAGGCGGCGCAGGGCGCGGATGCGGCCCGGCTTGTCGGTCACGTTCGATTCGTTGAACGACGGCGTGCGAGGCGCCTGGAGACCGGGGAAGAGGTTGGCGTGGCGCCTTGCCGGAGTGGACGGCCGGTGCGGCGCATAGGTGGCCATGTAGAGGAAGAACGGCTGGCCGGTCCCGGCCGTGCGCCGGACGAAGTCCGTGGCCTTGCCCGAGAGCACGTCGGTCATGTAGTCCGCGGCCGTGCCACCGTATTTGACCTTCGTGCCGTTCTCGTTGAGCGTGTAGTGATAGGAGGCGTAGGGGCTGCCCGCGACGGGGCTCGCCCACTCGTCCCACCCGGATGGGACGTGCGTCGGATCCTCGATTCCCGGGTAGCCGTTCAGATACTTGCCAAAGAGGGCCGTGCGGTAGCCCGCGGCGTGGAGCGCCGTGGCCATCGTTGTCGCCTCGTGGCCGAGCTCATCGAACCGCTCGTAGCCCCCGTCGGGCGGGAAATTCGTATAGACCCGGTGATTGTGCGGATACTTGCCGGTAAGGATCGTCGAGCGCGACGGGCAGCAGAGGGAGAGCGGCACGAAGTGGCTGGCGAACGTCGTCCCCTGCGCGCCGATGAGCGCCCGGGTCCGCGGCATGAAGTCGAGCGAGCCGAGGGTCAGCTCCTGATCATCTGTGAGAACGAAGACAATGTTCGGGCGCGGCGCCTCGGCCGCGGAAGCCGTTCCCGGGGAGAGGGTATCCAGAGCTGCCCCGCCGGAGAAGAGTGCGGCGGCGATTGAGAGGAGGAAGATCGGAGGACGTGTCATGGCGGCTACAAATCGGTGAGGTATCATTCTTTGAGGATGGTACATCGAGTTCCCCGGAACCTCGCAATCCATGTCCAAGAGCTATCGCACCCAACAACCTGCCGCAGCGGCAGAACGGCTCGTCACACGGGACGAGGAAGGCGCGCCGGTCCTCCCCAGGATCATCGAGCGAAAGCCCCTGCCGGGGGATTGCCACCCGGTCACCGCCTCCATGTTGCGGCGCGTGCTCAAGCGGGAAGTTCCCCTCGCATATCTCCACGGCCTCAATCGGATCGAATTGCGGCCGCGAAGCTCCAACGATGTCGGCAGGCCGTTCGCCCTCTACCGGCGCCTGAAAAGAGCATCATCCTCTACTCGCTGCCTCTGGAGTGGTTCTGGAGCTCCTTCCCATCGGTCAAGCTCATCGCTGGAATGCAGCGTTTCTTCGCCAAGGTCGACGTGTCGCCGCAGGGCGTCCAGGTGTCGTGGCCGGCGCCTGAGGTCCTCAGTATCTGGTACTACATCGAGGTGCTGGCCCACGAGTTGGGACATCACTATCGCTGGCAGAACCGAGGCCGCCGCGGAGGTGTCCGCCTCAGCGCCCACGAGGAGTTCGTGGCGGAGATCCACTCGCACCGCTTCTACCGGACTTTTCTGAAACGGCTACGAGAGGCGCGGGAACGGACGGAAAAAGCCTGACCGCCCAGCCCGGAGGGGTTCTGTGCGTCACGACATGAGCTCGCGAGGCATCGCTTTTCAACCGATTCTTGATACACAGGCGTTCGACAACTCGCCAAGCTGATGGAGCAGATCGTCGAGCTTGAGAGAGGCTATGGCTCGTCTTGAGGCATGGCTGCCATGGCCGGCCCATCTGAGCCGTGTCCGTAGATTTTAGTCAATCCCTTCCGTGATTTTATGTCCACCCCCTGTAAATCTTGGAATAAGCAAGAACCGGGCTCCGTTCTTATCCACGTCACCGACTTGCCTCTGCGGAAGCTCCTCCGGAGCTCTCTGTCCGAGTCGCATCTACAGAAGACGAACCAACGGAGATACAACATGAAGATACAAGCTCGTGCCGTTCTCGTCGCCCTTCTATGGGCTATGTCATTCTCTGCTGCTCGCGCCGACGGTCCTGTGACGATCGGCGTCAATGGCTCCGACCAACTGGCCCGGGACGCGAACATCAGTTGGGTGCGTACCGGCTCGTACTGGGCAGAGATCAATCCAAGCCCTGGGGTCTGGGATTTCTCGATCGCCGAAAGTCGCGTCCAAGGCGCGCTGGACCGCGGCCAACAGGTTCTGTTCATCCTGAGCGGAGCGCCCGCCTGGTGTGGCGGCGGCTCCAATGGGGCGACGGCCTGCGACATCGAGCTCTGGAAGTCCTTTGTCGATCAAGTCACGCTGCACTTTCAGGGCCGCATCGCCGCCTATGAAGTCTGGAACGAACCCGATCTGAGCGGGCAGGGGGCATTCGGTGTGGGATGGGATCGCAGCCTCACCAGCTACCCGGCATACATCGATTATTTCGTGGAGGCGGCGCGCATCATCCGCCGCAACGCTCCCGGAACCCTCGTCGTCGGTCCTGCGATGTCGAAGAGCACGTCCAGATCCGTGACCATCTGGGAGCAGTTCGATCAGACGAATTATCCCGACGGAAACGCCTCTGATTTTGTGGACGTGGTGTCGTTCCATCACGCCACGACTCGCGGCGATGCCCACAGCGAGGACGTCGCCTGGGACATCCACGACCGGATCACCAACATCATCAGGCGATTCAATCCCCGGAACGGCTACAAGCCGATGTGGGTCACCGAGTTCGGTTGGAAAGTCGCCGGCACCAACATTACCGAAAGCACGCAACGGGTTCGGATCAAGAACCTCCTCATCGAGATGGGGGGAGGAGGCGACGGAATCCTTAGCGGCTTCAACATCCCGAAGGCTTTCATCTACGTTCTCAAAACTTGTGACGGCGATGAGGGTTATGGGATCTATCGCTGCGACAACACGCCGCGGCCGGTGGTCTCCACCTATCTATGGACAAAGCCCTTCCCGGCCACCCAGTCGCCCTCGGAGCCGCGAGAGTAACAGAGCTGGCAACTCGCCGGGGCGGGCCGCGCCACCCTTTCATCCATCTGGGTCCGCCCCGGAGGACACACTGCACCCAAAGCAGATCGTAGTGCGACCGATCGGCTCGCGAGGACGACCTTCGAGCACCTTTCCTTTAGGAGGATCGGGATTGCCATTTTCCCGATTGGGGGAAAATCCGTCATCCCCGATCCCAGGAAAGGAGCGGACGATGAAAGTGTCGAAGGCCTTGATTCGTTCAGCCGTAGGGGCCGCCTTGATCCTCGCGGTGATCGGCGGCTCTCCCCTGTTGGCGGCGGAGGCCGCGCAGGACGTGATTCATCAGGGGGTCGATCTGTGGATGACCGTGGCGGGCTTCGCCAAGACGAGCTTCGCGCAGGAGCCCATTCCGGCGGGCTTCTTCTGCGCGGACTCGAAGCCCTTCACCGGCACGGTGGTGTTCAAGGGCTCGCCGCTGGCGATGACGCCTGCGCGGAGCCTCGGATCGATCGACACCGTGGTGCGCCGGCTCGACGACGCGGTGTTCAACGAGAAGGGAGAGGCGACGACGCGCATCAAGCTCTTGGCGCTCTCGCTGTTGAGCACCCAGCCGATCGAGACGAGTTGCGGGAAGTATGACGTCTCGGTCAATCTCGCCGGCCCGCAGCCGACGACGACGATGAAGATCCTCCGTACCGAGGCGCTTGGGGGAACCTACTCGGCGCCGCTGGCCTTGAACGTCAAGGCGGTGTTCATTCCGGTCAACGGAGACAAGAGCGGCAAGCGCGAGCTGACCCGTCGCATCGACCTCGGCCCGGGGAGCAAATCGGTCTGGACGTACGTCAACACGCCGCAATACAAAGCCGGCGTGATGGTCGACACGGACGGCGACGGCAAGCCGGATACGGTGCTGCCAGGCTCTTCGAACTTCCTCGCCGGCGTGGAGTCCGCCGTGCTCAAAAACCCGCCCGCCAAGCCGATGTTTGCCGACTTGCCCACGGGGGATCCGCCGTGCTGCCCGACGCCGCTGTGCCCCTACCCGTCCTGCCACTGCGACCCGGACAGCACCGACCCCTACAACTCCTCGACCGGGTGCGATCACCTGCACTGCATCTGGACCTGCGTTCAATATCCTGACCGGGCGTGCGCCTGCCTGGCTGGACCACCCCCGCCCTGAAGCTTTCACCCGGCGGCGGTCTATGGGGCCGCCGCCTGCTATCTTTTCCTTATGACAGCCTTGAATAAGCCTGAAGTTTGGATGCGTGGCCCCATCCCGGAAATTCTTCCTCTTCTACAACCTGTGGCTCATTCGCTTCTCCAGTCTCTGGAGGAAGTGCGGGCCGTTGTCGTGTCGCTATCGCTCGAGGATCTCTGGGCCCGGCCCGGCGGAGCCGCTTCGGTAGGGTTTCACGTCCGCCATGCGGCGGGCAGCCTGGATCGGCTATTCACCTATGCCCGAGGTGAGGCACTCTCCGCGGAGCAAAGAGCTTTTCTCGATATGGAGGCGACTCCCGGATCTCCGCCCGCGGAAGCCACCGCGCTCGTGACGGCTTTCGAGCAGCAGGTGGGCCGCGCTCTCGATCAACTACGCCGCACGCCAGAGTCGACGCTGCTCGAAGCTCGTGGAGTCGGGCGCCTCCAGTTGCCGTCGACGGTGCTCGGGCTGCTCTTCCACGCTGCCGAGCACACTCAACGGCACGTGGGGCAGATCGTTACGACCGCCAATATCGTGCAGGCGCTCACGTAACCGCCAGCATGCCTGTAGAGACGATCCCAGCCCTTAACGCAAACGCTTGCAGGCCATGGCAGGCGGGACGTCTCCGCGGCGGAGATATTGGCCGAATTTACCAAACGCATGGCGGGGCGAGGTGGACGCGGGGGTTGGTTCAATAACGCGGAATTGTGACGCCCGAGGATCGGATCTTTCGAGCCGGTATCGCCGCTGCCGAGACGTCCCGCCTGCCATGGCCTGCCGAGGGTGTCGTGGGCGGGCTGGGAGCGTCTCTACAGAAGCCAGGGAGACGATAACGATGAATTCGGTCAGAGGCATCCCTCCCTCAGTGCACCGGCGCGAGCACCAGCCGGCCGGCGACGTCTCTCTTTTCCAGCTGGTCGTGGGCGTGGGCGGCGTCGGTGAGGGGCAGGACGTCCGAGACCCAGGTGCGGATGGCTCCCGTCTCCACCAGGCGTAGCGATTCGTTGAGCTCGGCCTGGGTGGTGGCGTAGGCGCCCAGGATCTCCAGCTCCTTGACGATCACGAGGCCCGGATTCAGGTCCACGATTCCCGTTTCCAGGTTCCCCACGGTGACCAGACGGCCGCCGGGTGCCAGGGATTTCAGCGTCTGGGCGAAGGTGAGGCTGCCGACGATTTCCAGGGCGAGATCGACCCCCTGGCCATCGGTGACGCGGCGGACCGGCTTGGCGAAGTCGAGATCGGGGCTGACGATCACCTCGTGGGCGCCGGCTTCGAACAGAACATCCGCTTTTCCGGCGCTGGAGGTGACGGCGATCACCCGGGCGCCGTCGTGACGGGCGAGCTGCACGGCCTGCATGCCCACGCCGCCGCTGGCGCCGGTGATGAGCACCGTCTCTCCCGGAATCAATCGGCCCCGGGTGCGCAGGCAGTGGACGGCCGTGCCCGTCGTGCAGCAGGTGACGGCCGCTACCGGCCAGGGAACTCCCGCTGGCACTCGGCCGAGCCCCGCCGCCGGCGCCGCCATGTAGGCCGCGTAGCCGCCCGGAATCTCCTCGCCGAAGAAGCGCGTGTCGTTCTTGCACAGGCTATTGCGCTCGGCATGGCAGTGAGCGCAGTCGCCGCAGGAGAGACGTTGGAGCGTCGCCACCCGGTCGCCCACGGCCCAGCCTTCGACGCCGGGACCCACGGCAATCACCTCGCCAGCCGCCTCGTGCCCGAGAATGGCGGGCACGCTGGTGCGCGGCAGATTTCCCCGGCGATTGATTACGTCATGATGGCAGACGCCGCAGGCCTCGACGCGCAGCAGGACCTCGCCGGCTCTCAGCGTCGGGTCGGGGACGGTTTCCGGCCGCAGGTTGGCAGGGGCTCCGAAGGCTCGCAGAACGATGGCTTGCATAAGGTTTTCTCCTCAGCCGATCAGACGGTCGCGCAGGCCGTCGGCGTCGATGCGGCGAATGGCACGCAGGTGCTCAGGGGATGGAGCGGGAGTGACGGGCAGCGGATCGGACGTCTGAAAGGTGAAACCCGTGCGCTCGGCGATGCGGTCCCCGGCGGCCCAGGCGTGGCGCCCCACGAGCTTCGCACCCTGCCAGCCGAGCGAGAAGACGCCGAGGTCGGTGAGCAGCCGGGTGCGCCGGCTGACGTCGCTGGTCGAGGCCACCTGCACCCGCGGCACCAGGTTGCGCCGGCTCTGGCGGCCGACGACGAGGATGGGCTTCGTCACCCAGCGGCGTAGCGTGGCGGCTCCGGCCACACCGGGAAACTTGGTGGTCGGCTTCCCCAGCGAACCGGCGGCGGAGAGATTGGTGTCGCCAGCGCCATCCACCTCGGCGGCGCCGAAGAACATGACGTCGATGCGGCCCCGCCGCGCGTGATCGAAGAGATCGGGAATGCTCACCTCGCCGGAGCGGCCGTCGAGATACGCGAGGTCTTCCGAGCACGCATGGAGCTTGGGGATTTCGGGATCGAGCGAGCCGACGCAGGCGATGTACGTCATGCGCGGCGCGTGAGTTGCCTTCGCCACGGCGATAGCCAGGATGGCGAGCGGTGAGGCCACTCCGGTCGCCACCACGGCGCCGTCCTCGATCTCCCGGGCCATCGCGGCGACGACGGTTTCCGCCGGGGTTGCTGTCGCGAGCGTGCTCATGCCGCCTCCCTGGCCAGCTCGGCCTGACGCCGCGAGGTGCGGATGACACCCTCCAGATACTCCGCCTCCCGACCGCTTTCGGCGAGCGACAGATAGCGCTCCAGATGAACGGTGTCGGCGGGGTAGAGGCCAACGCAGCCGGTGGGGTAAGCGCCCAGCGGCTCCTCGACGAGCAGATCCACCTGGAAGCCGGGGATGGTGACGCGGGGGATGCGGGCCACCCGCTCCTCGGCGGTGGCGAGGACGCGGTGGGCGGCGCCGGCCAGCAGCACGTCGGTCGTGGGATCTTCGATAAAAAGGTTTCCATCCTCGTCCGCGGCGCGCGCGTGGATCAGGGCGACGTCCGGATGGAAGGCGCGCTCGACCGCGACGGACTCGCCGGTGAAAGGATCGAAAACTCGCGGCAGGGGATCGAGACGGGAGACGGCCGAAGCCTCCGCGTCCGGCACCGGCAGGAAGGGGAGGCCCATGGCCGCGGCGCGAAAACGCTGCACCACGCGATAGCCGTCGTGCTCCGCCCAATCCAATGCCCCGCCCTCGATGGCCCGCTTGAGAGCGGGCATGGAGCGCACTTTGCCACCCAGCGTGAGAGCCGCGAACAGAAACTCTACTTTCGAAGCCGCTCCCGCCGCCACCAGAATTTCCGCTGGCAGGGGATTGGGCAATGAAATCACGTGCAGCCCGCGCCGCTGCTGCCGCACCAGCTCAAATACCAGCGCCATGGGAGCGCGGCCCAGCATGAAGCCGCCCGGAGCGATGGAGGCGCCGTCCGGCACGGACGCGACGGCCTCGGCGAGATCCACCCAGCGTGCCCGTCTCATAACGCCATCCGGGCTTCGAGCTCCGGCCGGAACTTGTAGCCATAGACGAGATATCCCTGCGGCCCCTTCTCCTGAATCCGCCGGGTCACCATCTCGACGGGCATGCCGATCTCGACGTCCTCCGGATCCACGTCCGTGAGCTGCGCCGTCACCCGCACGCCCTCTGCGAGATCCACCAGCGCGACCATATACGGCCCCGAAAATCCTTTCGGAGCCGTGGCAACTTCGGCGAAGGAGAAGACGGTCCCACGTCCCGAGAACCGATGAGTCGCGAGGTCCAATCCGCGGCAGGCGCCGCATGCCGAGCGGGGAGGGAACTGCACGGCGCCGCAGCCAATGCAGCGCTGTCCCTCCAGCCGGTAATAGGGAGCGGTCAGGCGGTGATAGCGAGGTAGATCCATGGGCAAATCTCCTGAAGTGCTCTTACTTTTTCTTCAGACTAACCACTCCCTCTTCTCCCGGTCGGGGGGAGTGCGATGGGAGAAGAGGGTCGGGGTGATGAGGGTCTTCACGCCTCCAAAATGTGAGCGAACGCAATCGATCCATGTCCGCCGATCGACTGCGTCATCGCCACCCGCGCCCCCGGTACCTGGTTCGGCCCGGCTTCGCCGCGGAGCTGCATGGTGGCTTCGACGATCTGGTAGGTACCGCTCGCTCCCACCGGGTGCCCCCGCGCCTTCAAGCCGCCGAAGGTCGAGACGGGGACGCAGCCGCCGGTGCCGAAACAGCCGTGGGCGGCCCGCTTCAGCGCTTCGCCGCGGGGAGCGAAACCACAGGCTTCGAGCGACAGCGTCGTGATGATGGTGAAGGCGTCGTGCGCCTCGAAGAAATCGATGTCTTTGGGGCCGAAGCCGCTGGCGGCATAGGCCTTGTCGGCTGAAAACTTGGCCACTCCCAGAGTGAGTAGATCGGGACGGCCGGCGAGACCGATCGTATCGGTCGCGCCCGCCGCTGCGGCGATGCGCACCGGCTTGTGTGTTGATTGAAGAAACTCTCGCGAGCAGATCACCACGGCGGCCGCACCGTCGCACACCGGCGCCGCGTCGAGCACGCCGATGGGCGCGGCCACCAGGGGCGAGCGGGCGAAAGCCTCGGCGGAGATCGGCTCGCGAAACATGGCGTTGGCGTTGAGCGCTGCGTTCCTGTGAGCGTTGACGGCGAAGGGGGCGAACTCCTCGCGGGAGGCGGACGTCTCGTGCATGTAGCGCCGCATCATCAAGGCGGAGAGGGCCACGAAGGAAAGGCCGTGGCTCGCTTCGTAGTCGCCGTCGGACGCAGTGGCGAGGCCGGCGGCGACCTTGTCGCCCACCGCATCGGTCATTTTTTCGATGCCGATGGCGACGACGACCTCATGGATGCCCGCCGCTACAGACATGGCCGCGGCCCGCACGGCGGCACCGCCGGAAGCGCAGACCGCCTCCACCTTCCAGGCCTCGGCGGGGAGAAGATCGGCGGCGTCGGCCAGCAGCGCTCCGAGGTTCTCCTGACCGTTGACGGCCCCGCCCAACATATTGCCGACGAACAGGGCGTCGACGGTTTCAACGCCCGCGTCGGCCATCGCATTGCGAATGGCCATGGTGCCGAGATCGCGCAGACCGAGGTCCCAGTGCTCCGCCACCGGGGTTTGACCGGCACCAATGATGAAGACCTCGTTCATAACCTTCACGCTCTCCTGATCTTTCCCCGCAACCGCAGGTATTGGCCATAGCCGTCCACGACACGGCGGCGGTCGAGATAATTGAGGACGGTGGCGCCCCGGCGGCGCTCAACGATGCGCTCGGTGACGCGGAAGCAGAAGGCGTCGCTCCCGGCGCCCGAGCCGTAGGAGCAGAAGAAAATGCGCTCGCCCGGCTGGGCGACGTCGAGCACCGCGGCGAGACCGAGGAGCGACGAGCCGGCGTAGGCGTTGCCCATGCGGGGCGCCACCAGGCCCGTTTTATATTGCTCGCGAGTGAAGCCGAGCTCGGCCGCGGCCTTCTCCACGAATTTGGGAACCGGTTGATGGAACACCGCGTGAGCGAAATCCTTGGCTTCGAGCCCCACTTCGGCCAGCAGCTTGCGCGACGCGGCGAGCGTGTGGCGGAAGTACGAGGGCTCGCCGGTGAAGCGGCTGCCGTGCTCGGGATAGTGGGCCGTCTCGCGGCGGAAGAAATCCGGCGTATCCGTCACGTGAGAGATGGAGGCCTCGACCACCGCGATCGCCTTGCTGGCTTCGCAGAAGAGATAGGCGGCGCCGCCGCAGCCGGCGGTGTACTCCAGGGCGTCGCCGGGCTTGGATTGGGCGGTGTCCATGCCGATGGCGAGCGCGGCCTCCACCATGCCGGAGCCCACGAAGGCCACGGCGGCCTGCATGGCCTCGCTGCCGGCCTTGCAGGCGAACTCCATGTCCGCGGCCACGACGTGAGGCGTGATGCCCAGCGCCTCGGCGACGATGGTGGCCGAAGGCTTCACGGCGTAGGGCTTCGACTCCGTGCCCACCCAGACGGCGCCGATGTCGTCGAGATCCGTGCCGGCGCGGTCGAGGGCCGTGCGCGCGGCCTCGATGGCCATGGTCACCACGTCCTCGTCGGGCCCGGGGACGGACTTTTCGGCCACGGCCGGAGCGGCGGCGCTACGCGAGCGCCAGGCATTCGAGATGTCGGCCGTCCGCACCCGCAGGCGCGGCACATAGGCGCCATAGCCGGCGATTCCCACCTCGCGGTTCGGTCTCATGCGGTTCTACCCCTCTTCTTGGCGGTCTTCTTGGACGCCGGTTTCCTCGCCTTCTTCCCGGAATCGATCTCCAGGCCGCCGAAGAAGAGGTCCTGCATCTCGCGGGCGAGCTGTGCGGCGGGGATCTTGCCGTCCGGCCGGAACCACTTGTAGATCCAGAGGACCTGCCCGAGGAACGAGAACGCCGCCACCCGCGGGTCGACGGGGCGGATGCGTCCCTCCCGCACGGCCTCTTCGAACGACGATTCGAGAAAGTGGACGTAGCGCTTCTTCCTGGCGTTGATCTGGGCCCGGGCGGCGCCGGTGAGCGTCTCGTGCTCGTGGAGGATGATGGTGACCTCCTTGCTCCAGCCCTCGGTCACCAGGAAGATGTTCTTCTCCATGCACGCCTTGAGGCGTTCGACGGGATCGGCGATGTTGAGGACTTGGAGGAGGACGCGTTCCTCGAAGATGTCCATCCCGTAGCTCATGATCTCCAGGAGGAGCTCTTCCTTGCTGCGGATGTAGTAGTAGAGCCCCGCCTTGGTGAGCCCGCAAGCATCGGCGATGTCCTGCACCGAAGCCGCCTCGTACCCTTTCTCGCAGATCAGCCGGGCCGCGGTCTCCAGCACCGTCCTGTGCCGCTCCCGATGAACATCCGACCCCGCTTCCGGCGCTCGTGCCAAAGGATGAATCCTTTCCGATACCGACCGACCGGTAGAATTCTACCGATCGGTCGGTAGTGTAGGGATGGTGGAGCGGGGTGTCAAGAGGGCAGATCTCGCGGAGGTGCTCCACCGAATCATGATCGCGATCGAGGATCTTTACGAGCCTGAGTGGGTGGACTGGTTCCTCATGACTCCCCAGGAGCGTTGGGAAGAGAGTGCCAAGCTCTGGCATCACTACATGGCGCTTCACGGTTTTGTGTGGGTGACCGCTGAAGGGATAAGACCGGCTGGATACAGGTCGAGGCCACCGAGGTGGAAGTAGATTGCATCGCGGAAACGGTCGCGGTTGCGGAACCCTCTGGCCGTATACTTAAGCCATT
>DASYJD010000101.1:0-38140 GCA_035996875.1 Thermoanaerobaculia bacterium | reverse complement strand
CCCTCCCCGGGAGAGGGGTACCCCTGGGGCGTTCTTGCCTTGCTCCCTCTTCTCCCGGTGAGGGGGCGGAGGGGGTCGGGAGAAGAGGGCCGGGGTGATGAGGGTCTTGGGTGGGGGAACGCTGAAGCAAAGTTAGCGCCTATGCCGCACCCCCCTCACCGGGTTGGGCGGGAGAGGGGCAGGGGTGAGGGTCTTCGGCAGGGGTGAGGGTCCCTGCGGCCGGGTTCCTGGTACTATTCGGAGGTTCCTTTTCCTCTACGACGGCTTTTCGGCATGGCGGGAGCGGCGTGGCCCTTCTGAACGAGCAGATTGACGGCAAGTACGAGATCCTCGCAAAGCTCCGCGAGGGAGGGATGGGGTCCATCTACAAGGTCCGCCATCGCTTGCTGGACGAGGTGCGCATCGTCAAGGTGATCCGCTCCCAGGGCGACGCCGGAGCGGAGGCGGCGGACCGCTTTCTGAGCGAGGCCAAGGCGGCGATCAAGCTGCGCCACCCCAACGTGGCGGTGCTGCACGATTTCGCGGTCGGCAACGACGGCCAGGCCTTCATCGTCATGGAGTACATCGACGGCTGGAACCTCCTGGAGGTCCTGAACGGCTACGGGCCGCTGCCGGTCGCACTCACCTTGGAGATCGCCCGCCAGTCGCTCAAGGCGCTCGGCTATCTCCACCGGCACAAGATCGTCCACCGCGACGTGTCGCCCGACAACTTGATGCTCACCCGCGACGTGGACGGCAATCCGCTGATCAAGCTGATCGACCTGGGGATCGCCAAGACCCTGGAAGGGCCGGGCGGGCTCACCACCACGGGCGTCTTCCTGGGCAAACCGCGCTACGGCTCGCCGGAGCGGTTGGGCGGCGGCGGTTTCGACGAGCGCAGCGACCTTTATTCCTTCGGCGTCGTGCTCTATGAGCTACTGACCGGCCGTTGCCCGGTGGCGGGCACCGAGCCGGCAGCCCTGATGGCCGGCCACCTCTTCCGCCCGCCGCTGGATTTCGCCGACACGGACCCCTCCGGGCGGGTGCCCGCCGAGCTGCGGGCCCTCGTCCTGCGGTCGCTGGCCAAGAAGCCGGAGGAGCGGATGGCGAGCTCCGAGCAGTTCGTCTGGGATCTGACGATGCTCCAGGACCGCTTCCCCCTCACCCGGGAGGAGACCGAGTCGGTCTGGCGCATCCTGGGGCCGCTGGCGCTGGGAGACGTGCCGGCCATCGTGCCGCCCGGCTCGACCCAGGATCATCTCAACTCCCAGTTCGACATCGCGAGAACGCCCGCCTCCGGAGTCGTCACCGGCCAGGCCACCTTGCGTACCGAGGCCGAGCCGGCCTCCCTCCGGCCCCAGGCGCCGGCTCCTCCTCCTGCGATGTCCGCGGCGCCTGCGGCGTCCTCAGCCCCCGCGTCCCCGATTCCGCGGCCCGATCTCACGCGGCTCATCGCGTCGCCCGAGGATCTCGACTCCACCTGGGCCTCGCGCCCCATGCGAGTCCGCCCCATCGCCCCTATCGCCGAGCCCGAGAAGGTGCCCATCGCTCCGCCGCCGCCGTCCCGCGTGCGGGGGGCCGCGGCGGCAGCGCCGTCCTCCCGCAAGTCCGTCTGGATCGCGGCGGCCGGAGCCGTGCTGATCCTCGCGGCCCTGGGCCTCTGGCTGGCGCAGCGGCCCGGCAACCCCGCCAAGCTCGCCGCCGTGCCGACGCCGGCGACCCCGACGGTCAGCCCCGAGCCGGCGGCCACTCCCGTTTCCACGCCGGCTCCAGCCGTCCTGATCCCGTCACCGACGCCCGTCGCGCCGGCGCGGCGGGCCGCCGAGGAAAAACCCGGCCCGAAGCCCCGGCCCACTCCGGCGGAGCCCAAGGCTCCTGCGGCGCCTTTGGAGCCGATGAAGGCGGGGGATCCGATCCGCCGGGGCCAGCCGAACGTCGAGGAGCCCGAGGTCAAGACCCTCGCCTCCTACTCCTATCCCGCCGCCGCCAAGGGGAGCGGCAAGAAGGTCACGATCCGCCTCGCCGTGCTGGTGGACGAGAACGGCCAGGTGATCGACACTCAGATCCGCGAAGGCGACAAGTCCGGCCTCGGCTTCGAGGAGGTCGCCCTGGCGGCGGCGAAGAGGACGCGGTTCTTCCCGGCGACGCGCGACGGCATCGCCGGCAAGATGTGGACGGAGATGCTGTTGGACTTCTCGGAGTAAGGGGCTTTATCGCCGGTTGGCGAGGTTGACGACCTTGCCTTGTGCGGGATCGTCCGCTATGGTGCCGGCCGGCGGGTCCGTTCTATGTCTTCCTCCCTCCACGCCACGCGAGAAAGCTTCGAGCTTCCATCTCAGGTGCGGAGATGACGCCGGCCGGCGAGGGCACCGGAGAGCCGCTCGAGCTTGGAATCACACCGGCGGATCTATCGCACGAAGTTGCGTCGTTCGTGCGCCGCCAGGAGCGCCGGCGCCGGCTGGTGCCGCGCGCGGCGCTCGTCGGCCTGATCGCCGGCCTGGTCGCCGTAGCCTTCCGTCGTTCGCTGGAGGGAGCCGAATGGCTGCGTGCCGCCCTGCTCGCCTTCGCCCACGCGCATGGCGGCGCGGGTTTCACAGTGGTGGTGTTGGCCAGTGCGCTGGCTGCCGGTCTCGCGCTGTGGCTGGTGCAGAGCCTGGCTCCCGAAGCCGCGGGCAGCGGCATTCCTCACCTGAAGGCCGTGCTTCACCGCCTGCGCGGTATGCGCTGGTGGCGCGTTCTGCCGGTGAAGTTCGCCAGCGGCGTGCTCGCCATCGGCAGCGGGCTGGCGCTCGGACGCGAGGGGCCCACCGTGCAGATGGGCGGCGCGATCGGACAGATGTGCTCGCGCTGGCTCAAGGTCAACCCACGGGAGCGCCAAGTGCTGATCGCCGCCGGCGCCGGTGCGGGTCTCGCCGCCGCCTTCAACGCGCCGCTCGCCGGGGTGCTGTTCGTGCTGGAGGAGCTGCAAGGCGATTTCGCCCCCGGCGTGCTCACCGCCTCCTTCGTGGCCTCTATCACCGCCGACCTCGTCACCCGCTTCCTCTTTGGCCAGTCGCCGCAGTTCCACCTCACCGACATGGCCGCACCGGCGCTCTCCAGCCTGCCGCTCTTCCTGCTGATCGGCGTGGTCTGCGGCCTGATGGGCGTGGCGTTCAATCGCGCGCTGCTCGGCAGCCTGAATCTCTTCGCCCATACCGCCAGATGGCCGCGAGGAATGGCCGGGTTCGCGGTCGGCGCGGCGATCGGAACGCTCGGGTGGTTTCTGCCGGAAACCCTGGGGGGCGGCGCGCGCATGGTCGAGCATTCCCTCGCTGGCGACTTCGGCCTCGGCGTGCTCGCCTGCTTTCTCGCCCTGCGTTTCGCCATGACCATGGCGAGCTATGGCTGCGGCACGGCCGGCGGCATCTTCGCGCCTCTGCTGGTGATCGGCGCCCAGGCCGGCCTGCTCACCGGGCTCCTCTGCCGCCCGTGGCTGGCGCCGGGAGTCCCCACCGAAGCGTTCGCCGTGATCGGTATGGCCGCGCTCTTCACCGCCGTGGTGAGAGCGCCGCTCACCGGCATCGTGCTGCTGCTCGAAATGACGGCGAACTATGCCTTCATGCTGCCGCTGCTCGCCGCCTCCTTCACCGCCTACGGCGTGGCCAACCTGCTCGGCGACGAGCCCATTTACGAGGCCCTGCTGGAGAGGGACGTCCTGCGCGGCCAGGACTCGCCGGAGCTCGAGGGCACGCTGATGGTGGAGCTTACGGTCCGTCCCGGCGCGCCGTTCGACGGCCGCCGTATCGGGGACCTGGGCCTGCCCTCCGGCTGCCTGATCGTCACCGTGCGCCGGGGCCTTCGCTCCACGGTACCGCACCGCGACACGGAGCTCAAAGCCGGCGATCAGATCAGCGCCGTGGTCTCACCGGAAGCCGCCGCCGCGGCCATCCTGCTCCGCAAGGGCGCTCAAGGGTAGGGTCTCGATTCGGCGGCCCGCCCGGGAAGCTCCGCGAGATCCCGGGGCGGGTGTTTGCTGCCTACATCTTGGTAAAGGTGAGGCGGGCGACGGGCTGGGGCTTGCCGTCCTTGAGGAAGTGCTTGCTCATGTTGAGGGTGGTGGGCTTCTTGGGGTTGTTGTCCTTGTCGTCGGCCAGATAGGTCGTGCCGTCGTCGCCCCCGGAATCCCACGCGCTAACGTCGACGGTCTTGCTGGCCACCCAGGCGCCGTTCTCCATCAGGTTGACGTCGACGCCGGCAAACCAATCCGGGCTGGGGGCGATCATGGCCACCAGGGACGCCATGGAGTGGGCATCGTCCACCGTCATCTCCATGGAGGAGGTCTTGGTGAAGTCCTTGAGCGGCTCAGACTCGGACAGTGTCAGCCCATTGCCGGCGGCGATCGCGGCCTTGATCTCCTCGTCCAGCGGGCTGTGCTTGCCCTCTTCCGAAAGGTGCTCCAGGCCCGGGGTGGGCAGCTTGCCCTCGGCGAAGATCTGGTAGCTCGCGTTGTGCGCGGTGCCGATCATGCCGGAGAAGTGGGGCTTGTGGATCAGCGAGGTGTCGGGATACTCGAAAGGGAAGCTGGCCTTGGTCCACAGCGGGGTGAGCTCGACGCGGTACTTCACCGGGCCCGCCTTCGGCGTGGCCATATCGGCGGGCGTGGCGGCGGCGGCGGTCGCGGCCGGCGTGGCGGCGGCATCGGTCTCCGCGCTCTTGTCCTTGCAGGCGCCGACGGAAAAGGCGGCGAGGGCTCCCAGCGTCATTACGGTCAACAACTTGGGTCGCAGTTGCATGGTTTCGCTCCTTGGGTTGGTAAGGGTTTTGGGTGAATCAGGGCTGGTTGAGGTGAAGCGGTGAAAATCTGCCGGATGGCACGATCTGCCAGCCGCGCTCGTGCAGGCTGATCAGCAGGTCGCCGCCCTTGCGGGCGATCGCCGCCGGCCGGCTGCCGGCGGGCAAGGCCCAACTCCCGGCCGGCGTGGGCAGGCCGGAGCCGTCCAGGTGGAACCGGAGAACCGCGGGCCGCGAGCCGGCGCGGACGACGTCGAGCTCGTCGCCCGCCACCGTCACGTCCATGGCGGGCCGCGGCTGCCGGAGTTGGGCCAGCCGGCGCGGCTGCGCCGGATCGGCGACGTCGACCACCTCCAGGCCGCCGCCGTCGGCGACGTACACACGGTCGCCGCGCCAGGCCGCCACCAACGGAAAGTGCCCGGGCTTGAAGCCGCCCGCCGTGAAGCCGGCGTCCTTCAGCCGGAGCTGGCTCAAGGGCCGGAAACCCAGGGGCTGGCGTTGGACCTCGGCGAAGGTGATGGCGAACTCCGGGCCATAGAGATGAGTGGAGACCGCCGCCATCCGGCCGTCCGCACGCAGGGCGACGTCCGGTTGCCCGCGGCCGAGGTCGGCGGTGATCACGTTGGAGCCGAAGTGGCCGTCGAGGCCGACCTCCCGCAAAGTGAGCTGCGAGGTGCCGCCGGAGACGATCACCAGCCCCTCAGCCGCCGACACTCCCGAGAACGGCCCCACCGGCACCGGCACGATCGCCCCCGATGGCGAGGGCTGGTCCGGATGGGCCAGCGAATACGTCATCAGATGTCCCGGCGGCGTGGCGTCCAGCGCGAACAGCCAGACGCCGGCGACGGCCAAGTCGTCGATGCGGTCGGCCGGGGCCACGGGCGCCACGAGCCGCAGCCGCCTTTGCGCCGCCAAGTCGACGACCTCGATGCCCTCGGCGCCGGCCGCCACATAGGCAAAACCGCCGGCGACGACGACCTGGGTGCGGGCCGAAGCCACCGCGACGGGGTAGTGCCACGCGTTCCAGCCCAGTGCGAGCCAGCGATGCCCGAGGAGGGCCGCCAGGCTCAGGGCCACAACGCAGACCAGGACGATCGTTCTTGTTTTAGGTCTCACGGGGCATCTTACGGCGCCCGGCCGTTCAGCGGTTTTAGCACCGCCCCGAGAGACGCGCGAAGCCTAGAACTGCACGTTGCGCACGAAGAAGGCCGTGAGGTCGACCTTCTTGGCGGCCAGCTCCGAAGCCTGGTCGGGCGTCAGCACGAACTGGCCGGCCCGCTCCCGGCTGGGCATGGTCATCAGCAGCTCGAGGGCGCCGACCTTGTTGGAAAACCGTTCGCGGACGCGCAGCAGGGCGTTGGCGGCGGCGCTCAGGGCCTTGAAGACGCTGCCCTCGGAGTTGGTGGTGATGATGAGCAGCGGCCGGTCGCCCTGCGTGCCCTCGAAGATCTCCACGTCCTCGAAGCCCTGGCCGTGGAAGGACTGCTGCAGCTCCGTCGTGACCTCGGCATTGGCATAGGGCCTCTGCGGGAGGGTCGAGAGGTCGTTGAAGCCCGCCTTGGTCTTCGACATCTGTCCCGGCGATCCCACACTCTTGTCGCGGCGGCTCGCCGGCAACTCGCGCGGCGCGGCCCCGCGGGCCCGGATGAGGTCGTCCAGAGTGCGGTCCTTCTGCGCCTTGGCGACAGGGCCCACGTCCTTCGGAGAGCCGGGGAGGAGGACGGCCTTGCCGTAGCCGTCGCGGTTGGCCTCGTCGGTCTTGGCGACGTCGACCTGGTCCAGTGGCAGGAACGACTGCGTGCCGTTGAGCAGGGTGATGATCGCCTTGCCGTTCTCGACCTTGTACTTCTCCTTGGCCGGGATCGTGTGGCCGTCCTTCAGATACACCATATAGCCGGCGGCGGCGAAGGCGGCCGGGGCCAGGAGGCCGAGCAGCGCCAGAATCGCCGGGATCCTAAGGATCGCCGGGCGCGAGCCGGTGCGCGTGTACCGCGATGTCCGCATGCCGTTTCTCCTCGTGAACGTGAGCCTGGGCGACCATGATACCCTGTCGCGCACCCCGCGGCACGCTTTCTTGTGGCCGCTTCTTAAAGAAGCCCAAGAACCGATCTTGAAGAACCCAGCGCTCCAACCCGGCTTGCTGTTGCTCGAAGACGGCACCGTCTTCGAGGCCGAGGCCGTGTCAGCCGGCACTCGCTTCGGCGAGGTGGTGTTCAACACCTCGATGACCGGCTACCAGGAGGTGCTCACCGATCCCTCCTACCGCGGCCAGATCGTGGTGATGACCCAGCCGCACATTGGCAACTACGGCACCACGGCGGAGGTGGCGGAGTCGCTCCAGCCGTGGGTGGAGGGCTTCATCGCCCGCCAGTTCACCGTCCGCCCCTCGGGCGCCTCGCCGGAGGAGAGCCTGGTGGCCTACCTGCGCCGCCACGGCGTGCCGGCCCTCCAGGGGCTCGACACGCGGGCGCTGGTGCGGCGGCTGCGGGAGCGGGGTGCCCTGCGCGGCGTCATCACGACCGAAAGGTCGGACATCGCCGGCCTGACCGCCGAGCTGGCCGATTTTCCCACCATGGCCGGCCGCGCCCTGGTGGACGAGGTCACCTGCGCCGCGCCCTGGGAGATGCCGGCGGTGGGCGAGGAGCGGCGGCACCTCGCGGTCTACGACTTCGGGGTGAAGACGAACATCCTGCGCTCGCTAGCTGAGCGCGGCGCCCGGCTGACGGTGCTGCCGGCGCGCACGCCGGCGAGCGCGGTGAAGGCGCTGGGAGTCGACGGCGTCGTGCTCTCGAACGGCCCGGGCGATCCGGAGCCGCTGACGGAGATCGTCGGCAACGTCCGCGAGCTGCTGGCGGCGGACCTGCCTATCTTCGGCATCTGCCTGGGCCACCAGCTCCTGGGCCTCGCCTTCGGCGGCCGGACGTTCAAGCTCAAGTTCGGCCACCACGGCGGCAACCAGCCGGTGCGCGACCTGCCGACGGGAAAGATCGCGATCACCAGCCAGAACCACGGTTTCGCCGTCGATCCCGCGTCGCTCCCTGCCTTCTGCAAGGTCACGCAGGTGAACCTGAACGACGGCACGGTGGAGGGCTTCGCGGCCGAGGGCCGGCCCGTCTACTCGGTGCAATATCATCCGGAGGCCGCGCCCGGTCCCCACGAGGCCGCGGTCCTCTTCGACCGTTTCCTGGGCGCGGCAACCCGCCGGTGATGCCCTCACCCCCCGGCCCCCTCTCCCAGCCTCCCCCCCTTCCGCCGGGAGAGGGGGAGACAGGCTCACCCGATCCGCTTCTCTCCGGCCCGCTGCCCTGGCTCATCGCCTGGCGGTTCCTGCGCGGCCGCCGCAGCCGCCTGCTGGACGGCACGGCGCGGGCGGCCCTCCTTTCGACCGCCCTCGGCGTCACCGCCATGGTGATCGCCATGGCACTGATGACCGGCTACCGGGAGGATCTGCAGAACAAGCTGGTGCGAGGCAACGCGGCGGTGATCGCCTATCCCGTGGGCGGCAACGCCGCCCTTTCGGCGGTGAAGCGGCAGCGCCTGTTGGGCATTCGCGGCGTGAAGCGCCTCGGCCGCGTCGCCTATGGCCAGGGCTCCCTCTCCAGCTCCGGCCGGCCCGCGGGCCTGGAGATCGTGCTGCGCGGCATCGATCCCGGCGGCGGCCAGCTCTCGGCCACCGCCCAGCAGCTCCGGCCGGGGCCGGACGGCCTCCCCGGCGCCGTGCTCGGCAAGGATCTGGCGGACAAGCTGGCGGCCCACCCGGGCGACGTCCTGCGCTTGGTGGCCCTGGGCTTCCAGGAGGGCCGGCCCCATTTCCACTACCAGAGCCTGCGCGTCTCCAGCACCTTTTCGACCGGCTTCGCGGAGTTCGACCGGAGCTGGGTGCTCCTCGACCGTCCCCTGGTGGAGTCGCTGATGGGCGGCCAGGTGTCCGTGGATCTGCTGGAGCTGACGGTGGCCGACGCCGAGGAGGCACCCCGCATCGCCGCGGCGGCAACGCAGGTGCTGGCGCCGGACTTCGTCGTCACCGACTGGCGGCAGCTCAACCGCGAGCTGTTCACTGCGCTGAAGCTCCAGCAGGTGGTGCTCTTCTTCGTGCTGGGCCTGATCGTGCTCGTCTCCACCTTTAACGTCGCCTCGACGTTGGTGGTGCTGGTAAGGGAGCGAATGCGCGACATCGGCCTGCTGGGCGCGCTGGGCCTGAAGCCGGCGAAGCTGCGTGCGGTTTTCCTCATCTACGGCGGCTTCCTGGGAACGCTGGGGACGCTGCTGGGAGTGGCAGCCGGTTCGGCGATCTGCTGGGTGCTCACCACCTTCGAGCTGGTGCGCTTCGACGCCGAGGTGGCGGCGATCTACTTCATCAGCTCCGTGCCCTTCCGGGTCTCCTCCCGGGACCTGCTGGCGGTGGTGGGCTTCGCGCTGCTCGTCACGCTGATCGCCTGCTCGGTGCCCGCCTGGCGGGCGGCGCGGGTGGACCCGTCGGCGGCGCTGCGGTACGAGTAGAAGAACACGGACGAACACGGACTTTCACGGACAGACAGGGACGAACAAGCGCGGTTTTCTGTCGGTCCGTGAGGATCCGTGTACTGTTCTCCCCCCTACGCCGACACGCTTTCGTTCCGCTCGCCCGACATGATCCGCCAGCCGATGACTTTCTCGTCGACCTCGCGCAGGCGGCCGGCGACCAAGCGACAGAGGAGCTGCAGGAACTCCAGGGCGGCGTGGGGGTCCATGGCCAGGATCTCCCGCACCGTGCCCTGGTCGAGCGCCAGAACGGTGAGCGGGCCGGCGTGGGCCTTGGCGTCGGCCGAGCGCGGCTCGCCGTCGATCAGCGACATCTCGCCGAAGAAGTCGCCTCGTTCGAGGACGGCGAGCGCCTCCTCGCCGGCGCCGGGGATAAACTTCGAGATCACCACCCGGCCTTCCAGCACGACGTACATCTCCGAGCCCTCGTCCCCCTCTTGGAAGAGGTAGGCCCCGGCGGCGAAACGCTTCTCCTTCGAGAAGGTGGCGAGCGTCATCAGCTCGCGGCGGTTGAGCCCCTGCTCGCGGAAGAGGCGGATCTTGTCCGACGGCTCGACGGTGACGCTCGCCGCCGCGCCCGTGGGCTGCTTGCGCAGGCGCAGGAAGCTCTCGGGCAGCGACTCGTCCGAGAAGAACGTCTTGAGCTGGTCATTGGCGACGCGCAGCTTCCGCGCCAGGCTGTGCCAGAGGGTCCAGTAGACCTGCACCCCCATCTCGGGCGAGGCCTCGACGAGGCTGTCCATCACCTGCGGATCGAGGCGCATGATCTGGCTGGCGACGCCCGCCATGGCGTCGGAATTCCGCTCGTGACCGGTGAGGAAGCCGCCCTCGCCGAAGAGCTCGCCCGATTCCACGAAGCCGAGGGTGAAGGTGCCATAGGTGGTGGTGCGCTGGAGGTTGATCTCCCCCCGCTCCAGCACGTAGAGCTCGCGCCCGCTGCTGCGGTGGGCGTAGACCAGGTTGCCGATGTCGTGCTCCTCTTCCCGCACCGCCTGGGTGAGGCGGAAGATCAGCTCGTCCGAGAAGTGGGCCAGCGGCTTCAGCCGGCGCAGACGGGCGGCGAGCTCGATCTGGCCGCCCGTCTCGCGGCGCGGGGGCGGCGGCGCCGAAATGCTGAGGTTGGCACCCGGCAGCCCGCCCTGTTCGAGGAAGCGCTCGCGGTGCCACTCCAGACGGTCGAAGGCGGTGTGCACGATCTCCTCGCGCTCACGGAAGAGGCGGGAAAGCTCGCGGTTGCCCCAGCCGAGGATCTGCTTCAGGGTCTGGATGCGCCGCCGCAGGCGCCGCACGCCCTCCTCGTCGCCGTCGTTGAGCAGCAGGAAGGCCTGCACCGTGGCGCCGAGGGCCGGCTCGAACTGCTTGCGCTCGAACTCGGCGCGGCCGAGGTTCTCCGCCGTCTCGCGGTCGAACGGGTTGTAGCGCAGGGCGCGGCTGAACTCCTCGGCGGCGCCGTCGAAGTCACGGCGGCGGAAGAGCAGACGGGCATGAAGCTTGTGGTTGGCCGGGTTCGCCAAGTCGTTGGCCTTGGCCACCTCGATGCACTCGACGGCGCGGGCGTTCTCCCCCTTGTCGGCATAGAGATGGGCGAGGCCGAGGAAGTGCGAGGCATCGATGGCGTTGCGCCGGAAGCCCTCCCGCAACAGGTCGCGCAGGCTGCGCGAGCTTCCCCCGTTGTGCTGCTGATGGCGCTTACGCACTTCGGCCAGTCCCAGCTTGACACTCAGGCTCTTGGGGTCCAGCCGCAGGGCGACCATCAACAGATCGGCCGCCTCCTCGTGACGCCCGCTCTCGCTGAACCGCCGCGCCAGGTCGGTCAGCTCCTGAACCTCGCGCTGGGCCGGGGAGCTCTGCGAATCACTCATACAACGCCATCCTCTATTGAAGCAAAGTGCGTTCAGTCTAGCATGGCGAGGCCTCTTGAACCCCGGCTGGCATTTATGTACATTTACCTATTATCTTACTCCACCCCTGGAGGAGTCTCTTCGAGATGGCTGTAAGCACCGAGCTGCTCAATACGCTGCGGCGGGGGATCGATTGCTGCCGCCGGGGGGACTGGAACGAGGGCCTCCGGCACCTGGGGCAGATCGCCGAGCGGGGAGACACCGGTCTGCCGGGGATTTTCTACTCCTACCTCGGCTATGGCATCGCCCTGCGGGAGCAGCGGGTGCGCGAGGGGCTCCAGCTTTGCCGCCACTCCGTGAAGGTGGAGTTCTATCAGGCGGACAACTACCACAACCTGGCCCGCACCTGCCTGCTAGCCCGCCAGCGCTCAGCCGCCGTCCGCGCCGTGCTGGACGGGCTGAAGGTCGACCCTCACCATCGAGGGCTTCTGGTCGTGCGCAAGGAGTTGGGGATCCGCAGCCGGCCGGTGCTCCCGTTCCTCGACCGCGGGCACGCGCTCAACCAGTTCCTCGGCCGCCTTCGCCACTCAATCCGTAACTGAAACGATATCCTCTTCGCCCCATGGCGAAGCAATCCATCACCACTCTCCCTCGCGTCCCCGCCGCCACCGCCCGGCGCCTGCTGCTGGGCGCTCAAGGGCTGCTCGACGATCCCCGCCGCAAGGCGACGCCGCTGGCCCTGTACGACCTGATCGCCCGCATGGGCTTCGTGCAGATCGACTCGATCAACGTCGTCGCCCGGGCTCAGCATCTGACCCTCGCCTCCCGCCTCCAGAGCTACAAGCCGGCTCTGCTGGAGCGGCTGCTGGAGCGCGAGCGGGTGCTCTTCGAGCACTGGACGCACGACGCCTCGGCCATCCCCACCGTCTGGTACCCGCAGTGGAAGCCGCGCTTCGAGCTCTACCGGCAGCGGGTGATGGACCACCCCTGGTGGCGGGAGCGCGTGGGGCCGGACCCCGGCAGGGTGGTTGCCCACGTCCGCGAGCGCATCGCCCGCGAAGGGCCGCTGATGACCAAGGACTTCGAGGACGAGCGGCCCGCCGGGACGGACAAAACCTGGTGGGGATGGAAACCCCACAAAGCCGCCCTGGAGTACCTGTGGCGCACGGGCGAGCTGGCGATCGCCAGACGGATCAACTTCCACAAGGTCTACGACCTCGCCGAGCGGGTGCTCCCGGCCGGCCACGCCGCGCCGCCGCCCACCCAGGCCGCACACGTCGACTGGGCCTGCCGCACCGCCCTGGAGCGGCTGGGAGTCGCCACGGCCTACGAGCTCGCCAGCTTCTGGCGCTCCATCTCTCTGGGGGAGGCGCGCGCCTGGGGTGAGAAAGCCGCGGCGCGGGGAGAGATCGCCACTGTTGAGGTAGAAACGGAAGTGGCGGCGGAGGACGGCTCGAAGCCGCGGCGAGCCTGGGCCATTCCCGACTGGCAGGAGCAGGCCGCCTCGCTCCCCCCGGCGCCGCCGCGAGTGCGCCTGCTCTCGCCCTTCGACCCCATCCTGCGCGACCGCAAGCGAACGCTTCGCCTCTTCAACTTCGACTACCACTTCGAGGCGTTCGTGCCGGGTCCCAAGCGCCAGCACGGCTACTACGTGCTGCCGATCCTGGAAGGCGAGCGCCTGGTAGGCCGGCTGGACCCCAAGCTCCACCGCGAGGAGGGACGGTTGGAGATCAAAGGTCTGTGGTGGGAGCCCGGAGTGCGGGCGAGCAAGGGCCGGCAGGCGGCCCTGGAAGCGGCCGTCGAGCGCCTGGCGCGGCTCACGGGAGCGGCGGAGTGGACGCTCGCCCCGCCCGCTCCAAGGCCCGCTGCATGAGCAGCTCCTGGCTGGAGCGCGGCTCCTCGCCCGCGGCCGGCTGGCGCTGGACGTAGGTGCCGTCGGACTGCATGTCCCACGCCTTGCAGTTGTCCGCGAGCTGGAGGTCGAGGATAGCCTGAACCTCCTCCTTGAGCTTCGGGTCCTCCACGGGGACCGCCGCCTCCACCCGGGCGTCCAGGTTGCGCGACATCCAGTCCCCCGAGCCGAGGTAATACTCGGGGGAGCCGCCATTGCCGAAACAAAAGATGCGGGCGTGCTCCAGGTAGCGGCCGACGATCGAGATGACGCGGATCGTCTCGCTGCGCCCCGGCAGCCCCGGGCTCAAGCGGCAGATGCCGCGCACGATGAGGTCGATCTCGACCCCGGCCGCCGAGGCGTCGTAGAGGGCGTCGATGATCTGCCGGTCGTCCAGCGCGTTCATCTTGGCGACGATGCGCCCGCCGCGGCCGGCTTGCTGGTGCTCCACCTCGCGGGCGATCATCTCCAGGAAGCGCCGGCGCATGGAGATGGGGGCCACCAGCAGCTTCTGGAACTGCGGCTGGTAGACGAAGCCGGTGAGCATGTTGAAGAGCTGGGCCACGTCCTGCGCCAGCACTTCGTCGCAGGAGAAGAGGCCGAGGTCGGTGTAGAGCTTCGCCGTCTCGGGGTTGTAGTTGCCGGTGGCGATGTGGGTGTAGCACCGCAGCGCGTCCTTCTCCTGGCGCACCACGAGGGCGATCTTGGCGTGGGTCTTGAGGCCCACGATGCCGTAGCAGACGTGGGCGCCCACCTTCTCCAGCGCCTCCGCCCACTCGATGTTGGCCGCCTCGTCGAACCGCGCCTTGATCTCCACCGTCACCGCGATCTGCTTGCGCGCCTCGGCGGCGCGGATGAGCGCCTGCATGTTCGGCGAGTCGGCGGAGGTGCGGTAGAGCGTCTGCTTGATGGCCAGCACCGCGGGGTCCACCACCGCCGCCTCGATGAAGCGCTGAGTGCTGCTGGCGAACGAGTCGTACGGATGGTGGACCAGGATGTCGCCCGCGGCGATAGCGCCGAAGATCTCCGCCTCGTCGCCGATGTCGACGTGGAAGCGCGGGGGCACGACCGGCGCCCAGGGGCGGTAGCGCAGCGACGGCAGGGGGACCGAGGCGGCGAGCGACATCAGGTCCTTGAGCGCGAGCGGCCCCTCGACCTCGAAGATCTCCTGTTCGCCGACCTCGAGCTCCTCGCCCAGGAAGTCGCTCATCCAGCGCGACATCCCCTTCGCCGCCTCCAGCCGCACCACGGTGGCGAAGCGGCGCTCCTGCAGCTCCTCCTGGATGGCTTCCAGCAGATCCTCCGCCGTCTCCTCGTTGCGCTGCACGTCGGCGTTGCGGGTCACCCGGAAGGGGCGGCACTCGACGATCTCGGTTCCCGGGAAGAGCCGGTCGAGGTGATGGGCGATGACGTCCTCCACCGGCACGAAGCGCAAGGCCCGGTCCCGCAGCTCGGGCACCTGCACCCAGCGCGGCAGGATGTGCGGCGCCTTGATGCGGGCGAAGCGCGGCGCGTCGTCGCCCGGCAGGCGGATGGCGACGCCGAGCGACAGGCTGATATTGGAGATGAAGGGGAACGGATGCGCCGGGTCCACCGCCAGCGGCGTCAGGATGGGGAACATCCGGCGGTCGAACTCCTGGGCCAGGTGGCGGCGCTCGCTCGCCTTGAGCTCGCTCCAGGGAACGATCTCCAGCCCGTGCTGGCGCAGGGCCGGCAACAGCTCGTCCTTGAGCAGCCGCCGCTGCCGCGCCACCAGGGGCCGCACCGCGGCGTTGATGGCGGCGAGCTGCTGGCGCGGCGTGCCGCCGCTGTCGGGCCCCAGCTCGCGGACGTTGCTGGCGAGCTGCTGCTTGAGGCCGCCCACCCGCTTCATGAAGAACTCGTCGAGGTTGGAATCGAAGATGGCGATGAACTTGAGCCGCTCCAGCAGGGGATTGTCCGGGTCCTCCGCCTCCCGCAGCACCCGGGCGTTGAACTCCAGCCAGGAGAGCTCGCGGTTGAGGAGGTTGGGATTTTCGGTGCGCTCGATTCGCTCAATGCGTTCGTCGAGGCGCTCCGGGCGCGATGGATTGGGCTCTGTCACGGGAATCGAACCTCCGGCAGGCGAGGGAATCGCCAGAGCAAATCTTGCCACAACCGGGCAAGACAGTGCCATGACAGCCGCGTGACGAAACCGCGCCGGCGCCGCGGCGCCCGAAACCATCCTCTACAATCGCCTGCGTGAGCTCCTTACCGACTGTGGTCGTCCAAGCCCTGACGTTCCCGATTTCAGGGGTCTCCGGCGAGCCCATGCCCTCTGGCTTGGCCGCCGTCCCCACCCGCGAGCGCCTGGCGGCCATCGACATCGGCTCCAACTCATTCCACATGGTGGTGGCCGAAGTGGGCGCCAGCGGCGGCTATCGTCTGCTGGGCCGCGAGCGGGAGATGGTGCGCCTGGGCAAGACCGGCTTCGGCGACGGCGCCCTCTCCGAGGCGGCCATGCAGGACGGCCTGGAGACGCTCGCCAAGATGACCACCATCGCCCGCCTCAAGGGGGCGGAGCGGGTGGTGGCCGTCGCCACCAGCGCCGTGCGCGAAGCGGCCAACGGCGCGGACTTCTTGGCCCGCGTCAAGGCCCACACCGGCCTCGACGTGCAGCTCCTCACAGGCGTCGAGGAGGGCGAGCTGATCTACCGCGCGGTGCGCGAGGTGGTGGACCTGGGGCCCGGCTCCGCCGCCGTCGCCGACATCGGCGGCGGCAGCACGGAGTGGATCGCCACCCGCGGCGGCGAGGTCGAGCAGGTGGTGAGTCTCGCCCTCGGCTCGCTGCGCTGCGCCGGCGAGCTGGCCGGCGACCCGCCCACCGGCGCCTCGCTCGACCGCCTGCGCCGCAAGATCGCCCGCCGCCTCACCGAGACCGTGCCGCGTGGGCCGGTGGAGCGGCTGGTGGCGACTTCCGGCACGGCGGTCTGCTGCGCCGACCTCGTGGACTTCTTCGCCGACCGGCCGTGGAAGGAGCTCGCCTCCGGCCTGCGCGAGGTACGCACCAAGGACCTCGGCCAGCTCGTCGAGCGGCTGCGTCCCCTGAAGCGGCGCCAGATCGCCGCCCTGCCGCCGGTGGGCGGCCCGCGCTCCGAGAGCCTGCTGGCTGGCGCCGTGCTGCTCCGGGAGCTGGTGGAGCACGCCGGCGTCGACCGCTTCCAGGTTTCGGACCGGGCGCTGCGCGAGGGCTTGGTGCTGGCGGCCCTCGGCCAGCCCGTGCCCGCCCTCGGCGGGCCCGAGGATCTGCGGCGGCGCCAGGTGCTCCGCGTCGCCGAGCGTGCCGACACCGTCTACCGGCACAACTTGCAGACGGCCCGCCTCGCCACCCGTCTTTTCGACGTCACCGCCTCGGTCCACGGCCTCGGCAGCCGCGAGCGGGAGTGGCTGGAGTATGCCGCCCTGCTCCACGACATCGGCTATTCCATTCACTACCGCGGCCACCACAAGCACGCCTACTACCTCATCTCCAACGCCGTGCTCGACGCCTTCGACCCGCGGGAGATCGAGATCATCGCCCACGTCGCCCGCTATCACCGGGGCGCCACCCCCAAGGCGAGCCACCCCACGCTCGCCGCGCTCAAGCCCTGGCAGCAGCGGATCATCCGCAAGCTCGCGGCCCTGCTGCGCGTCGCCGACGCCTTGGACCGCACCCATGCCTCGCGCGTCGAGGAGATCTACGGCTCCATCCGCACCCGCAAGGTAACCCTCGAAGTGGTGTCGCGCTACGCCGTCGATCTCGAGCTGGAAGCGGCGCGAGAGCATGGCAGGTTTTTTGAAAGAATCTTCGGCTGTGCCCTTCGCCTGCGCCAGGGGCTGGAAGTGGCCGCAGGCTGAAGAGCACGAATTTCTACAGTGTGTTGTAAGAACCTCACGCTCGGTCCGTCCTGTGGTGGAAATCTCCTCCACTTCCGGTAAATCTCAGTGTCACAAAGAGTTAACAAGACTCTCACACCGCCTTCACACGCTCTTCTGTGGAAAACTCTCCAAATCGATTTCCCGGGCGTGATACGGCGCTCGCCGTAAATCCTACAAACTCAATCGAATCAGTTACTTGGACCACGTTGCACAGCCGCTTGGTCAAAGAGGGGAAAGGCCCGGAAACACAGCCTCTCCCAGCGGTTTGGGGGTTCTTTTCCACAGAGTTTTCCGCATCGTTTGTGGAAGACTCTTATGATAGCCTCCGCTCAATGGCACGAGAGCGAATTCTGGTCATCGAGGACGAGCCCGACATCGCCGAGGTGTTGCAGTACAACCTCGAGAAGGAGGGTTTCGCGGTGGAAGTGGCGCGGCGGGGGGACACCGGCTTCGAGGCCCTGCGGCGCGAGCCGGCCGATCTCGTCGTGCTCGATCTCATGCTCCCCGGCGTCGACGGCCTGGAGCTGACGCGGATGCTCAAGCGGGACGCCGCCACCTCGCGGCTGCCCATTGTCATGCTCACCGCCCGCGGCGAGGAGCTGGACCGTATCGTGGGCCTCGAGCTGGGCGCCGACGACTACATCAGCAAGCCCTTCAGCCCCCGCGAGGTGGTGCTGCGGGTCAAGGCGGTGCTGCGCCGCCGGCACCCCGAGGAGGCCGCCACCGATTTCCTGGAGGTCGGTGCCATTCAGCTCGACATCGGCGGCCACCAGCTCCGGGTCAAGGGCCAGGAGACGCCGCTGACGGCCACCGAGTTCCGCCTGCTGCGGCTGCTCATGGAGCGCGGCGGCCGGGTGCAGACCCGGGGGCAGCTCCTCTCCGACGTCTGGGGCTACGCCGAGGACATCGACAGCCGGACGGTGGACACCCACATCCGGCGCCTGCGCCGCAAGCTCGGTTCCGAGGCCGACCGCATCGAGACCGTCATCGGCGTCGGCTACCGGCTGAGGCCCTGACCCGCCGTGCGGCGCCTGGGTTTGCCACCCAAGCTGCGGCTCGCTCCCCTCTGGCCGGCCCTGGCGGCCCTCGCCGTTGGCGGCGCCTTCCTCTGGTTCCTGCTTCCCGGCCTCTTCGAGCACGCGGCCTCGGTGCAGCTCTTCGACACCCTGCGCATCCTCACGCCCATCGTCGAGAGGCGGGTGGCCGAGGCGCCAACCGACTCCGGCAACTCCGCCGGCCCCAAGGATTTGAAGATTTGGATACGGCAGCTCGCCGCCGACAGCGGCCTGCGCGCGACCCTCATCCGGAGCGACGGCGTAGTGATCGCCGACAGCACCGTCGCGCCGGAGCGGGTGGCGGCGATGGAGAATCACCGCCGCCGGCCCGAGGTCCGCGAGGCCCTGGCCCGCGGCTCGGGAATGGCCGTGCGCACGAGCGCCACCACCGGCGACACCTATGTCTACGCCGCCCAGACCCTGGCCGGCCCCCGGGGCGAGGCCTACATCCTGCGCCTGGCGGAGCCCCTGGAGCAGCTCCAGGCGCTCCAGGGCCGCCTCGCCGCCTCCCTGGCGCTGGCCGCCCTGGTGGCGGGCCTCGCCATCCTCGTCACCTCGCTGTGGCTCGACCGCCGGCTCTTCCAGCCCCTCTCGCGGCTCATCGCCGATGCGCGGGACATTGCCGCCGGCCGCGCCTCCCGCGTCCACGTGCCGGACGAGGACGAGCTGGCGGCCCTCGGCTTGGCCCTCAACCGCCTGGCCGCCACCGCCGAGGAACAGTTCGAGGCGGTGCGCAAGGAGCGGGACCAGCTCCAGCAGATCCTCGCCAGCATGTCCGAAGGCGTCCTGGTCGTGGGGCCGGATGGCCGCGCCCTGATGATCAACCCCGCCTTCTATCGCTTGTTCGACCTGGAGGGCGACTTCGCGGGCCGGCCGGTGCTGGAGATCATCCGCCACCCCGGATTCGCGCGGCTGATCGAGGCCACCCTGCGGCAGGGCGAGCCGCAGAACGCCCAGATCGAGCTCGCCGCCCCCGAGCGCCGCACGCTGCTGCTGGCCAGCTCTCCGATCACGCTCGGCGGTGGTACAGGCGGCCGCCAGGGTGCCGTGGTGGCGACTCGCGACACTACCGACCTCACCCGCGTCGCCGATATGCGCAAGGACTTCGTGGCCAACGTCTCCCACGAGCTGAAGACGCCCCTCGCCGCCATCCGCGGCTTCGCCGAGACCCTGCGCGACGGCGCGCTGGACGAGCCCGCCACCGCCCGCCGCTTCATCGAAAGAATCGTCAGCCAGTGCCGGCGCCTGCAGGAGCTGCTGGAAGATCTGCTCACCCTCTCCCGCCTGGAGGGCGTCGCCCCGGCCCTGGAGCGCGAGCCGGTCGCCCTCGCCGCCGTCGTCCACCGCGCCGTCGAGCTGATCGCCGCCGTCGCCCGCGAGAAGAGGGTGGAGATCGAGGTCGAGACCGGCGACGAGCCGCTGCCCCCCGTGCTGGGTGACCCCGACGGCCTGGAGCGCCTGGTCCTCAACCTCCTCGACAACGCCATCAAGTACAACCGCCCCGAGGGCCGCATCACGATTCGCCTCTCGAGGTCGGACGGCGAAGCCGTGCTCGAAGTGACCGACACCGGCATCGGCATTCCTCCCGAGTCCATCCCCCGCCTCTTCGAGCGCTTCTACCGGGTCGACAAGGGCCGAGCCCGCGAAGAGGGCGGCACCGGCCTCGGCCTCGCCATCGTCAAGCACGTCGCCCAGACCCACGGCGGCCAGGTCGAAGTCGAAAGCCGCGTCGGCCAGGGCTCGACGTTCAAGGTGAGGCTGCCGTTGGGGCGGTGAGCGCCGGGCATTTGATTCCAGGGCAGATGGGCTCAATGCCGGGCCGCGCCCTGGCTTCCTACACTGAACAGTCGCAGAGCTCGCCACCGTAGCGAACGTAGTAATCCGTTTGCACCCCCGTGCACCAGGCCCCGCCCGGGTAGCAGGCCCCTGCGCAGTATCCGGCATACTGCGTGTGGGCGGCGTCATAGTAATAAGTATAGTCATAGATCTTTGGGCAGCTCCCGGCGGCACGGCTGTCCACAGGCACGGAAGTCATCGCGGCGATGACCAAGGCCGTCAAGAGGAGAGGCAATCTCAAGGGGTTCACGAACCTGGTGAAGCGTTGACGCACGGTGATCTCCTTTCGAGCATACAGCAAAAATTTTTAGTTTCTTTTCATTGGACCCGACCCGTCCTTGAAGGCATGCCTCTTTCGCGCGATGAGGCTTCTACATAAGAGAAGGTGCCCCATCCCCGGATAAGCGAGCCGGTGCAGAGCAGGGCGGGCTAGCTCCATGCCAGTTCCGGGGTGTGCTCCTGAAAGGGAAGCCAAAAGCGCATTGCGGCCAACGCTTGGTCGCGGGTAACGGTCCGCTGGTAAGGAACAGAAAAGCTGCTGCCATCCTCGTCTCTGAACCGTACCTCTCTGGTCTGCTCGGGCTGCAATAGCGGGTCGGTGGCGTAATGCTCACGGTGCTCGCGTAGCTCAATCAACGCCCGCTCAGCATTGCACCACACGCAGAAGTTGCCCCAATCCACGTTGCGCTCACGGTCGAGTGCGGCGACGAAAACCACGAACTCGATGGCCTGATCCAGTTGAATTTGTTGGACGGCGTCCTCAGAGGTCGCTCCTGCATAGCGCTCAACAATCGGGTCGGGCGCAAAGTGGGTGATTTCAATTTCATAGATCATAGCTCGCAAGGAAGACGTCTAAACGGGGTTGAAGGTGAGCGGTTGCGTTAGCCGTCCGCTAGACCGACCGAATTAGTGCAATTTCGGAACGAGAGCCGAAGAAAACAAAATCGTGATAAATATTACGACCCAGATGCAGGCGAGCACGACAAAGTACTCGGAGGCGCGGTGCTTGTTATC
This sequence comes from Thermoanaerobaculia bacterium, assembly GCA_035996875.1. Classification (GTDB taxonomy): domain Bacteria; phylum Acidobacteriota; class Thermoanaerobaculia; order Multivoradales; family UBA5704; genus DATARR01. The sequence continues at coordinate 17,357 of DASYJD010000101.1, read as the reverse complement.
GTTTTTGAAGTGAGGGTAGAGCGGTGGGTAGGGCGGTGGATCTGATTTGTCGCCCGACTTAATGAACTGTTCGTCCCACCACTTGCTTAGCTTGCTTTGTTGCCGTTCTGCCCCACGGACACCTAGGTACGCAGCCACGCAGGATGCCGCGCCGAGCCCGCATATCAAGAATAGACCGGCGTGAATTGGGGTCCGGCTTGGTACCGGAAACGTGAATTTCTCAAATAGGCCAAGAAGTGTTGCGAAAGCGGTAAACAGCAAGCCCTGAATTGCCAGTGTCCAATTGGTCCTCAGATTCACTAAGATATCTTCATGTTTTAAGAGGTCGACAACCATAGCAAAGCGATCACTCAGAGTTGGTGAAGCGCCATTGGCTGGCTTTGAAGGCCTTGCGGCTTCTGGAGTCCCTGTCATCGCTATCTCCTTGAAAGGCTGGAGCTCATGTGGCGCCTAACCTCAACATCAACTGTATCCATCTGCTTCTCCAACGCCTTCCGACAGTCTCCACGCCTGCTCAGGCTGCCGGTGAAGAAGGTGTATATCATTCATTCTAAGGAACATAGATACGCTACACCGATTCTCTTCTCCTCGTCAACATCGGTGGTGTAGTCGGGGTGGAGCTTCGTCCGGCCCAACGGGCCGGGAGAACTGAGCCCGGGGCTGAGGCCGAAGGCCGATGCCCTGGGTGGAGAGATTGACAACGCAGTGCGGCCTGAAAGGCCGCGAGACCGTTGGCCCACGTTCGAGGGCCACGTCTTGGAAGCCAGTCGTTCGAGCTCTTCCTGAGGCGGCCGATGACGTCGCTCAACGCCTGCATGCAAGTTCTCGCGGCCTTTCAGGCCGCAAGGATGGGATGCCCTTTTTCCCAGGGCATCGGCCTTCGGCCTCGGCCCTGGGCTTGGGTCTCTCGGCCCGTTGGGCCGGACGGGCGGTGGGTGGCAAAACAGGGACGCAGAGTTTGGCAGATCGTTCTTCGTGCGCCGCCGCGGCGGCGGTGGATCGCGGTTTGCGAACACCCCCGCTGCCGGTGAGGGTTTGCGGGGGGATGAACCTCTCCCTCTTCTCCCGGCCGGCGGGGGGGAGGCTGGGAGAAGAGGGCCGGGGTGATGAGGGTCTTCTGCCGGCTCGGTCACAGCCCGGATTTACCACGGACAACCGAATCGGAAACGGCAGCCTCTTTGCCGATCCAGCCGGTCTTCTGAAATTGGGACGGAGCGGCGCCGCCGGGGCCGGCCGAGAGAGGGGGAGAAAGAAGCGGAGTTAGTGGCCGGCGGGACGCCGGCGCTCCCAGGGGTGCCCGGCCGTAGCGTCTTCGCTTTGCTCCCTCTTCTCCTGGGTGACGAGGGTCGTCTTTTGACACCGCCTCCCCTTCCAAGTTATTCTTCGCTCTGCATTACGAGCGGTCCGGCTTCTCAGCCGGGCTCGGCAACCTGGGACGGACACCCAAGGTGCCCTCTCGCTCCGGTGAGCGAGGATGCGGTCGCCCCTGGTGACAATTAAGTGTCCGGAGCGGATAGCCCGTCTCGTGATGCTTACGAGCCGGGCTTTTTCTTTGCCTGGCACCTTGGGAGGAGAGACAAAGTGAGCGATCCGCTCTTCGACGTACCGGTTCCACCCCGCCCCGCCGATGTGGACGAGCGCACGGCACGACTGTTGGCCGCCCTTGCGTCCCGCGTTCTGGTGCTGGACGGGGCCACCGGCACCGCGCTGCAAGCCGCGCATCTGACCGCCGCCGACTTCGGAGGCCCCGAGCTCGAAGGCTGCAACGAATATCTCTGCATTACCCGTCCCGACGTGGTGCAGGGCATCAGCGACGGTTATCTCGCGGCCGGCGCCGACATCGTGGAGACCGACTCGTTCGGTGGCACGCCCCTGGTGCTGGCCGAGTATGGCCTCGCGGACCAGGCTTACGAGCTCAACCGGCTGTCTGCGGCGCTCGCCCGCGCCGCCTGCGCGATTCACGAGACGCCCGAGAAGCCGCGCTTCGTCTGCGGCTCGATGGGGCCCACGACCAAGGCGATCTCGGTGACCGGCGGCGTCACCTTCGAGGGACTGATCGAGAACTTCCGCGTCCAGGCCCTGGGGCTGATGGCCGGCGGCGCCGACTATCTCCTCCTGGAGACCCAGCAGGACACGCGCAACGTCAAGGCCGGCCTCATCGGCATCGAGCGCGCCTTCGCGCAGACCGGCTGGAAGGTGCCCGTCGCCGTCTCGGCCACCATCGAGACCACCGGCACCATGCTGGCCGGGCAGGACGCCGAGGCCCTGGCGGTCTCCTTGCTCCACGCCGACCTTCTCTATGTCGGCCTCAACTGCGCCACCGGCCCGGAGCTGATGACCGACCACGTGCGCACCCTCTCCGAGATCTGCCGCACCCGGGTGGCCTGCGTGCCCAACGCCGGCCTACCCAACGAAGAGGGGAAGTACACTGAGGGCGCGGACGTCTTCGAGCGCGTGTTCACCCGCTTCCTCGACGCCGGCTGGCTCAACCTCGTGGGCGGCTGCTGCGGCACCACCTCCGCCCACGTCACCGCCCTGTCGCGCCTTGCCGAGGGACGGAAGCCGCGGCCCATTCCCTTCCACCGCCGCTCGATGATCTCCGGCCTCGAAGCCGTCGAGCTCTCGGAGGCCCAGCGGCCGGTGATGGTGGGGGAGCGCACCAACGTCCTCGGCAGCCGCAAGTTCAAGCAGCTCATCCAGGCCGGTCAGCACGAGGCCGCCGCCGAGGTCGGCCGGACGCAGGTGAAGGCCGGCGGCCAGATCCTCGACGTTTGCCTCCAGGACCCGGACCGCCCCGAGATGGAGGACATGGAAGCCTTCCTCGACCGGCTGATCCGCCTCGTCAAGGTGCCGCTGATGATCGACTCGACGGACGCCGCCGTCATGGAACGGGCGCTCACCTGGTGTCAGGGCAAGGCCATCCTCAACTCCATCAACCTGGAGGACGGCCGTAGCCGCTTCGACCGCGTCGTCCCCTTGGCCCGGCGTTTCGGCGCCGCCCTCGTCGTGGGGCTGATCGACGAGAAGGGCATGGCCGTCGATGTCGAGCGCAAGGTGGAGGTGGCGCGGCGCACCTTCCACATCCTCGTCGAGGAGATGGGCGTCAAGCCCGAGGACATCTGGTGGGACCCACTGGTCTTCCCCTGCGGCACCGGCGATGCCGCCTACCTCGGCTCGGCGGCCCAGACCATCGAGGGCGTGCGCGCCGTCAAGGAGCTGTTCCCGGACAGCAAGACCATCCTGGGGATCTCCAACGTCAGCTTCGGCCTGCCCAACGCCGGCCGCGAGGTTCTGAACTCCGTCTTCCTCTATCACTGCACCAAGGCCGGGCTCGACGCCGCCATTGTCAACACCGAGAAGTTGGCGCGCTACGCCGACATCCCCCAAGAGGAGCGGGACCTCGCCGAGGCGCTGATCTTCCTGCCGCTGGGCGATGTCGAGGCCGGCAACCGCGCGGTCGAGACCTTTACCGCCCACTTCCGCGGCCGCACCTCCGCTGCCGTCCAGCCCCGAGCCGAGCTACCGCTCGAACAGCGTCTCGCCCGGGCGGTCGTCGAGGGGAGCAAGACCGGTCTGGAGGACGACCTCGCATCGGCGCTCGCCGACGAGCGCTGGCCGAACCCCATGGAAATCATCAACGGTCCCCTGATGGCCGGCATGAGCGAGGTGGGCCGGTTGTTCAACGACAACCAGCTCATCGTCGCCGAGGTGCTGCAGAGCGCCGAGGTGATGAAGGCCGCCGTGTCCTATCTCGAGCCGCACATGGAGAAGGCCGTCGACGGACGCTCGTCCTCCCGCGGCAAGATCCTCCTCGCGACCGTCAAGGGGGACGTCCACGACATCGGCAAGAACCTGGTGGACATCGTGCTCTCGAACAACGGCTTCGAGGTGGTGAACCTGGGGATCAAGGTCCCCTCCGAACGGCTGATCCAGGCGGTGCGCGACCACAAGCCGGACATCATCGGCCTCTCGGGCCTGCTGGTGAAGAGCGCCCAGCAGATGGTGCTCACCGCCGGCGACTTCGCCGCCGCGGGCATCGACACGCCGCTGCTGGTGGGCGGCGCCGCCCTCACCCGCCGCTTCACCCACCGCAAGATCGCCCAGGCCTACACGGGCCTCTGCACCTACGCCAAGGACGCGATGGCCGGCCTCAAGCTGGTGGAGCGGCTGATGGACCCGGCCGGCCGGCCAGGCCTGAACCAGGAGGTTGCGGTAATGATCGCGGCCGATACCGCCGAGGCCGTCGTGGAGCCGGGCGAGGCCGCCGATCCCGGCCGCAACGCTGCGGCCGAGGTGCGGCGGGACATCCCCGTGCCGGCACCGCCGGACCTCGACCGGCACGTCGCCGAGCTCGATCTCGACAAGGTCTGGGAGTACCTGAACCCACAGATGGTTTACGGCAAGCACCTGGGCCTCAAGGGCTCGGTGAAGCGCCTGCGGGAGGAGGGGGACGAGAAGCTCGCCAAGCTCGAACGGATCGTGGACGAGCTCAAGGACGTCGCCCGCCACGGCGCCATGAAGGCCCGCGCCGTCTGGCGCTTCTTCCCCGCCGAGGCGGAGGGCAACCGGGTGACCCTGCGCGATCCCGAGACGGGCGAGCCGGTCGCCGTCTGGACCTTCCCCCGCCAGAATCGGGACGGGGGCCTGTGCCTGGCCGACTACGTCCTGCCCGGCGACCACCTCGCCCTCTTCGTCACTACGGCGGGAGAAGGCATACGGCAAAGGGTGGAAGCCTGGAAGGACCAGGGCGAGTACTTGAAGAGCCACGCCTTCGCGGCCCTCGCCCTGGAAACGGCCGAAGCCGCCTCCGAGTGGCTCCACGCCTGCCTGCGCAAGCGCTGGGGCTTCCCGGACGAGGCCGGAATGCCCCTGGAGGAGAAGCTCACCGCGCACTACCGTGGCAAGCGCTACAGCTTCGGCTATCCCGCCTGCCCGGACCTCGCCTTCCAGCGCGAGCTCTTCCACGCCCTGCGCCCCGAAGAGATCGGAGTCGAGCTCACCGAAGGCGACATGATGGAGCCGGAGGCGAGCGTCTCCGCGCTGGTGTTCCACCACCCGGACGCGCGGTACTTTGGGACATAAGGGCCATACGAGGAACCTCGCATGAACCGGGTGTCCTGGTAAAGGACGATGCCAGCTTTTTTGTTACTCACCTGGGCTTCTTTGCCGGCTTCTTCGCCGCGGGCGCCTTGCGCATCGCGGTGGCGGCTTCGATGACGTCCCGGGCCTGGCAGACGAGCTCCGGGGAGGCGTGGAACTCGTCGTTGCAGATCTTGTAGCGGATGGCCTTGGCGGCGCCGATTCTCTCGGCTTCCGTCCAGGCGATGTCGGCTGTCAGGTACTCGACGGCCCTGGCGTTGCTCGCCTCCTGCTGGTACTTTGGCTTGCTCATCACGACCGCCCGGCCATCCACCGTGAGCGTCAGCCCATTGCAGTGCGCATACCGCGCGCGGTCACTGTTGCCCAGGACCGTGAACGACACTGAGCCGGGCTCGTCCGAGGTCCAGATGAACAGGGGATCGAAAGTGTCGGGCTCGGGTTTGATCTTGGTCTTCAGGACCACCACGCCCGTCGTTTTGTCGTCCTCCCGCAGACTCTGACCTTTATGGCACTGCGGATTCTCCTCGGCGAGGACCGGGAGGGCGGTAAGGAGCAGCGCCAGCGCGAAAACGACTCGGCTCATCCTGAAGATCCTCCAGGGGGCCACCCGACAGGAGCGCCGGGTGCCTGCTTTTTAGCGTAACGTGGCGGTGGGTCGGAGGGATTCCGGGGGAGTCCGAAACCCTGGCCCCGATCTTGCCTAGTATAGTAGTGCGACTTGGATTTCTCGCCTGAGGTAATCGCCATGAACCAAGGACGCCACAGAAGTCTTGACGATCCTGAAACCCTTCGGCAGTTTATTGCCAACTTGCGCGAGGGGATCTATATCACCACCCAGGAGGGGGAAATCCTGGACGCCAATCCGGCCTGCGTAGAAATCTTCGGCGCCTCGTCGCTGGAGGAGCTGAAGCGCTTTCGGGTGCAGGATCTCTATGCCAATCCCGAACGGCGGGGCGAGGAGACGGACCAGCTGGCCCGCGAAGGGCGAGTCCGCGAGTACGAGCTCGTCCTGCGGCGGCCGGACGGCGTGGAGCGCACCGTGCTCGATACCTGCAACTCCGTCATTGACCCCGAGACGGGCGAGGTGCTCTATCACGGCATTCTGGTAGATATTACCCACCGCAAGCTGATGGAGACCCGCTTCCACGAGCAGAGCCTGCGCGATCCCCTGACCGGCTGCTTCAACCGGCGGTTCCTCAAAGAGGTCGAGAAAAAGCTGGGCACGCTGGACACCTGGGGCGCCATCGTCGTGGATGTGGACAACTTCAAGGAGCACAACGACGCGTACGGCCATCAGAAGGGGGATGAGGTGCTCGTTCGCATCAGCCGCTTCCTGATGCAGAACGCCCGCGTCGAGGACGCCGTGGTGCGCATGGGCGGCGACGAGTTCCTCCTGCTGTTGCTGGGCACCTCGGCACTCGTCGTGGCCGAGGTGGGCCAGCGATTGCGAGATACCGCCGGCGAGCTCGGCATCCCTCCGTTCTCCCTGGGCTGGGCCAACCGCCACGGCAACGAAAGCCTGGAGCACACCATCGACCACGCCGACCGCGAGCTCCTCCAGATCCGCCTCTTCGAGCGCCGCAACCGCCAGAAGCGCGTCCGTGGCATGCGCCGCCGGCTGGAAGAGGACGCGATCGGTAATTAAGGCTGCTACCATAGAGGCCCCAGGTTCTTTCGCCAAGAAGGAGGGCCCATGGCGCTTCTGCACGGATCGTTCGAGGAGAAGTACGAGGTGCTGGCTCGGCTCCGGCAGGGTGGGATGGGCGCGGTCTACAAGGTACGGCATCGCCTGCTGGACGAGCTGCGGGCGATCAAGGTGATCCGCTCCTGGGCGGTGGGCAATGAGGAGGCGGCCGCCCGTTTCCTTCAGGAGGCGCGGGTGGCGAGCCGTCTGCGGCACCCGAACCTCGCGGTGCTCTACGACTTCGCCGTGGACGCCGAGGGCGGCGCCTACCTGGTGAGCGAGCTCATCGAGGGCTGGACGTTCCGCGAGATCCTCCAGCGCTACGGTCCGCCGCCTCTGGCGCTGGGCCTGGAGATGGCCCGCCAGTCGCTCAAGGCCTTGGGCGCGCTCCACCGCAGCCGCATCGTCCACCGCGACGTCGCGCCGGACAACCTGATGCTCACCCGGGACGCCGACGGTCTCCCCCTCGTCAAGCTCATCGATCTCGGCATCGCCAAGGCCCTGGAAGAGGGTGTAGGCGCCACGGAGTCCGGCTTTTTCCTGGGCAAGCCCCGCTACGCCTCGCCCGAGCAGTTCAGCGCCGGTCCGGCGGACGAACGCAGCGATCTCTACTCCTTCGGCGTCGTTCTCTACGAGCTGTTGACCGGCCGTTGCCCCGTCTCCGGCCACGATCCGCTCTCGCTGATGGCGGGGCATCTCGAACGGCCACCTCTCGCCTTCGAGGTGAGCGATCCGGATGGGAAGATCCCTCCCGATCTCCGGAAGATCCTGCTGGACGCCCTGGAAAAGCGGCCGGAGGACCGTGTCCCGTCGGCCGCGGATTTCGCCGCCGCCATCGCCGAGATCCAGATGCGGTATCCGGTGGACAAAATGGAGGTGGAAGCCTTGTTCGCCGTGGTGCCCGCGACAGCGGCGGCGGCCACAACGCTGGAGGACGCGGCGGACATCCACGATCCTGAAGACCCTCACCACACCAAGCGCACCGAGGCACCCCTTGGAGAGACCGGCGAGACAGGCGAGACCGCGGCGGGGCTTTATCTACGCTCCTCCGCGTCGGAGCACACAAGCTCGGGCGCGCTTCCTCTGGTTCTGGTGGCCGATAGTGGCAGGGGCGAAGGCGGCTCGACGGTGGACGACATCACTTGGGGCTCGGCCCCACCGCGGCCTCTGGTGGAGCCCGAGAACTCTCCGCTTCTCTTCCGGCTGGCCCTGGCCACCGCCGCCCTGCTGCTGCTGTTCATCGTCGCCCGGGCTGTCTGGCGGCCCGGCGCGGAGCCCCGGGCGGCGGCCCCGAAATTTGCCGCCGCGCTCCATGCCCCCAGCCCCTCGCCGGTTGTCTCTCGGCCGCCCGAGCCCTCGCCGGTTGTTCCCTCCCCGGCTGTTTCGGAACCTATCCTTCCGCCGGCCCCCAAGCCGGCGGAGTTGCCGCGTATCGCGGACACCGCGAAGACTCTGGAGGCTCCCGAGACCCCGAAAGAGACTCCGAAAATCTTCGAGGCCGAAGAGGCCCCGGTTCCAGCTCCGGCGCACGTCCGGAAACCGCGCTCCCGGCCGGCACCGGAGCGGGCGTCGCGCGAGCTGCGGCGGAAACACGCTCCGACCCGGCTCGCCGCGATGAACGAGATGAGGCGGAAGGCCTTGCCAGTTGCCAAGCGGCCGGCCCCGGCGCCGCCCATGACCCTGGCCCGGCGGGATTCCCGGCCTTGGGAGGAGGGCACCCAGCCACCGGATCTGCTCAAGCCGGGTCCCGGCGTCGAGGAGCCGGTGCCTCTCAGCCTTCCCCGCTTCGCCTATCCGAGCGCGGCTCACGGCACCGGTGTGCGGGCGGACGTGCGTCTCGCCCTGCTGGTGGACGAGCGCGGGAAGGTGATCGACGCCCGAGTCCGCGAGGGCGCGCCCCCGAACCTGGGCTTCGCCGAGACGGCGCTCGCCGCCGCGAAGCGAATCTCCTTCCAGCCCGCCACCCGTCACGAGGTGCCGGGGAAGATGTGGACGGAGATGATCCTGGAGTTCGCCGAGTAGGGTCCTACAAAGGCGGAGCTGCTCAGAGCGCCTCCGCCCAAGACCCTCATCACCCCGGCCCTCTTCTCCCGACCCCGCCCAGCCCCCTTCACCGGGAGAAGAGGGAGCAAGGCGGGGAAGCCCCAGGGGTACCCCTCTCCCGGGGCGGCGGATGGGGTGGTCGGGAGAGGGGCAGGGGTGAGGGTCTTGGGCGGGGGGACCTCTAGGTGTGGGAGGGGTCGGGAGAGGGTCGGGGTGATGAGGGTTTTCGCGACCAAGCGCGTTGTCATCCCCTTGTCCCCGGAATAGCCCCGGGATACCATGCGCCCCGTCGCTCGGCCTCAAGAAGGCTGGAGGAAGGAACCCGTGGATTTTTCCCTGACCGAAGAGCAGCGCGCCATCCAGGAGACCGCGCGGGAGTTCGCCCGCCGCGAGGTCGACCCCATCGTCGACGAGTTCGACGAGTCGCAGAAGTTCCCCCGCGAAGTGATCCGGAAGGCGGGGGAGCTCGGCTTCCTCGGCATCCTCTTCCCCGAGGAGTACGGCGGCGCGGGACTTGGCTATATTGAATACGTGATCGTCGTGACCGAGCTGTCGCGCGTCGATCCTTCAGTGGGCATCAGCATCGCCGCGCACAACTCGCTGTGCACCAACCACATTTTCAAGTTCGGCAACGAGGAGCAGCGCCGGCGCTGGGTGACGCCGCTCGCCAGCGGCGAGAAGATTGGCGCCTGGAGCCTCACCGAGCCCGGCGCCGGCTCGGACGCCGCAGGCACCCGCACCCGCGCGGAGAAGGTGGACGGCGGCTGGGTGCTCAACGGCTCCAAGACCTTCACCACCCACGGCAGCGTCGGCGACGTCTGCGTGGTCTTCGCCGTCACCGATGCCGATGGGCCGCGCGGCCACAACGTTTCGGCCTTCGCGCTCGACAAGGGAATGGAAGGCTTCCGTCCCGGCAAGAAGGAGAACAAGCTGGGCATCCGCGCCTCGGATACCGCCGAGGTGGTGATGGAGAACTGCTTCGTCTCCGAGGACCGGCTGCTGGGCGACGTCGGCGACGGCTTCGTGCAGGCGCTCCGCATCCTGGACGGCGGCCGCATCTCGATCGCCGCCTTGGGGCTGGGCACGGCTATGGGGGCCTACGACACGGCGCTCGCCTACGCCAAAGAGCGGGAGCAGTTCGGCAAGCCCATCGCCAGCTTCCAGGCCATCCAGTTCGCCCTGGCGGAGATGGCGGTGCGCATCGCCGCTGCCGAGGCCCTCACCTTCGCCGCCGCCGAGGCCATGGACCGCGGCCAGCGGGTGAGCCGCCTCGCCTCCGAGGCCAAGCTCTACGCCGGCGAGGCCGCCGTGTTCTGCTCCGAGCGCGGCGTCCAGATCCACGGCGGCTACGGCTTCATCAAGGACTACCGGGCGGAGAAGTACTACCGCGACGCCAAGATCTGCACCATCGGCGAGGGGACGAGCGAGATCCAGCGGCTGGTCATCGCGCGGCAGTTGCTACAGGGGAAGTGATGCGGGCCCGCCACACCGGCGCCGGCAATATCGCCGCCGCGCTCGACGAGTTGGTGCCGCGCGTCATGGCGCGCCAGCCGCGGGCGCTGGGGCGGGCGATCTCCATTCTGGAGGACGGCGGTGAGGGGCAGAGGGAGCTCATCCGCCGGGTCTACGCCGAAACGGGCAAGGCACAGGTGGTGGGCATCACCGGCCCGCCCGGCGCCGGCAAGAGCACGCTGGTGGACCGCCTCGCCCGTCTCTGCCGCAAGCGCGGGCAGACGGTCGCCGTGATCGCCGTCGATCCCACCAGCCCGTTCACTGGCGGCGCCCTGCTGGGCGACCGTATCCGCATGCAGGGCCACTACACCGATCCTGGAGTGTTCATCCGTTCGATGGCCACCCGCGGCGCCATGGGCGGCCTCGCCCGCGCCTCCCGCGACGCCGTCGATCTTCTGGACGCCGCCGGCTTCGACTGGGTGCTGGTGGAGACCGTGGGCGTCGGCCAGGACGAGGTCGACGTGGTGCGCACGGTCGACACCGTGGCCGTGGTCACCGTCCCCGGCATGGGGGACGACATCCAGGCCATCAAGGCGGGAATCCTGGAGATCGCCGACGTCTTTGTCATCAACAAGGCCGACCGCGACGGCGTGGAGCGCACGGTGCGGGACCTGGAGATGATGCTCTCGATCGGCGAGCACGGCGCCTGGATTCCGCCCATCCTCAAGACCGTGGCCGCCCGCGAGGAGGGGATCGACCGCCTGCTCGACGCCGTCGAGCGCCACCGTGAGTTCCTCCAGGCGAGCGGCGAGATCGAACGCCGGCGTCTCTCCCACCTGCGGCTGCGGGTGGAGACCATCCTCAAGGAGCGGGTGGTGGCGGCGGCGGACCGTGTGCTGGGGGTGGACCGCGAGGTGGAGCGGGGGCACCGGCAGCGGCTGGACCCCTACCGCGTGGCGGACCGGCTCTTCTCCGGCGTGCTGGAGGACGCCCGCGAAGAGGCCCGCGAGGAAACCGCCGAGACCGCCGGCCTGACCGAGGAGCGCATGGCATGATCGAACGCATCGGCCACGTGGGGATCGCCGTGCGCTCCATCGCCGAGGCGCGAGGGCTGTACGAGGCCCTCGGGCTGGTCGTCGAAGCCATCGAAGAGGTGCCCCACGAGGGCGTGCGGGTGGCGCTCCTCGCCTGCGGCGAGTCGCACATCGAGCTGCTGGAGCCGCTGTCGGACGACTCGCCCATCGCCAAGTTCCTCGAAAAGCGGGGCCCGGGTATCCACCACCTGTGTCTCGCGAGCAGCGACGTCCGCGCCGACGACGCCCGCCTGCGCGAGGGGGGCTACCAGGTGCTCCGCCCCGAGCCCACCCGCGGCGCCGGCGGCTGCTGGGTGCAGTTCGTCCATCCCAAGAGCGCGGGCGGCGTCCTTCTCGAATTGTCTGAGCAATCCGAAGAAGGGCACGGCTCGTGACCATCGGTCCCGGCTCGCTGGTGATCGTCCACCTGGTGAATCCCACCGAGAAATTCTGGGGGGTCTTGCAGGAGCTTGGCGTGGCGGGCGTGATGCTGCGCGGCATCAACGTTTCCAGCTTCGACGACTGGATGGCCCAGGCGATGCGGCCCGGGGAGCAGTCGCTGGGCCTTTCCACCATGTTCGTTCCCCTCTTCCGGGTGGAGCGGCTCTTCCTCGACGAGGCGGTCGGCGAGGTGGAGAGCTACCGCCAGCGCTTCCAGAGTCGGGTGGGCGTGCCGGTCGAGCGGTATCTGGGGCTGGAGGCCGTGGCGGGCGAGGAGTCGTCGGAAGTGCCTTCCTGACACCCTCCCTGCCAAGATAGACTCCCCCTTCCATCCGCCGTTGGAAAGGCGGAGCTTCACAGGAGATCCGCATGGCCCACGTCGGAGTCGTCTTCGGAGGTCGCAGCGTCGAGCATCAGGTCTCGATCCGCTCGGCGCGCACGGTGATCGAAGGGCTGCGGGCGGCGGGGCACACGGTAACGCCGCTGGGCATCGCCGCGGACGGTTGCTGGATCGACGGCGAGGCGTCCGAGGCGGTGATCGGCGGAGATTTCAAGGAGATCCCGCCGGTGGGCGTACCCATTGCTCCGACGCTACGGCATCTGCTGGCGTCCGGGGTCGAGGTGGCGTTTCCCATCGTCCATGGCACCTGGGGCGAGGACGGCACCATGCAGGGCCTGTTCGAGATGCTGGACGTCGCCTACGTGGGACCGGGTGTGGCGGCCAGCGCTCTCGCCATGGACAAGGTGCTCTCCAAGCGCCAGTTCCAGGCCGCGGGCGTACCGGTCGTGGACTACGAGGCGGTGAGCCGCGCCGAGTTCGAGCAGGATCCCGCCGGTGTCGTGAAGCGTTGTGAGCGGCTGCCTTTTCCGCTCTTCGCCAAGCCCAGCGTCGGCGGCTCCAGCGTGGGCGTGAAGAAGGTGGAGAGCCGTCACTGCGTCGAGACCTCCGTGCGTTTCGCCCTCCAGTTCGACGACACGGTGCTGGTGGAGCGCGGCGTGAAGGGGCGCGAGCTGGAGTGCGCGGTGCTCGGCTACCGCCATCTGGAGGCCTCGGCGGCGGTGGGGGAGATCGTTCCCAGTCAGGACTTCTACGACTATGCGGACAAGTACCTGCTGGACTCCGCCGGCCTGATCGCTCCGGCCGAGTTGCCGGAAGCCGTCGCGGAGCGGCTGCGCGATCTCGCCGTCCAGGCCTTCGCCGCCATTGGCGGCGCCGGTCTCGCCCGCGTCGACTTCTTGTATGAAGGGGGAGAGGACGGTCTCTACGTCAACGAGATCAACACGCTTCCCGGCTTCACCAGCATCTCCATGTACCCGCGCCTTTGGGAGCTCTCGGGAGTCCCCCTCCCCAAGCTCGTGGACCGCTTGGTGAAGATCGCCCTCGAACGCCACCAGGACCGTCGGCGGCTGGACGATGGCATCAAGACGTTTCTGGCCGAGCTGGGGTGAGGGGACGCCTCAGAGAGGCGTGATCTCGACCTTCACCACACCCGGGGCCACCATGCCGAGGGAGCGGGCGGCGCCGTAGGAGAGGTCGATATCGCGGCCGGTGATGTAGGGGCCGCGGTCGTTGATCTCGACCACCACCTTGCGGTCATTCTCCAGGTTGTGCACCAGGACGTGGGTGCCGAGGGGGAGGGTGCGGTGGGCGGCGGTCATGGCGTTCATGTCGAACGGCACACCACTGGCCGTCTCGAGCCCGTGGAACTGCGAGCCGTACCAGGAGGCCTGGCCGAGGACGGGGAGCCGGGAAAGCGGAATGGCCGCGTGGTCCTCCGGAAGCTCGAAGCCGCCGAAGAGATGCGGTCCTCCCTCCTGCCTCCCGGAGGCGATGGCCACACCCAGGTAGGCCAGGAAAGCCAGCCCCGCCACCCACACGAAGCCTGCCAACTTCAGCCGCGACGGCCGGTCGGGCTGAATGGTCGTAGAACGCTGGAGAGATCCTTCTCGCATCGTGCGTCTCCTCGGAGTAACCCTTGCAGGCTGTGCAGACACTCTACAACACCAATCCGGGAACGAGGAATTCCGCCGCCTGGAGCGGATTCCTCGTCAGCCATCGCTACGCCGGCACTGCCGGCACTCAGTGGGCGGAGACGACGACGGCCTGCATGCCGATGACGATCAGCTCGCGGCGCAGCGACTCGGCATGGTCGCGGTCGTCGAAGGCGCCGATCTGCACCCGGTGCCAGGTACCGTCCGAATCGACGACGGCCTCCGGGTAATAGCGCGCGATCTCGCGCTGCAGGGCGAGGGCGCGGTCCGGATCCCCGAAGGCGCCCACCTGGACGGTGTAGCGTTGCGGCTCTCCGGTCGGGGGCACGAGGTAGAGCTCGACGCTCGCCGTGCCCGGACCCACGACGCCGATCTCCTTCGCGGCGGCGTAGGAGAGGTCGATGATGCGGCGCTTGCTGAAAGGGCCGCGGTCGTTGACGCGCACCACCACCTCGCGGCCGGTACGGATATTGCGTACGCCTATCTGTGTGCCGAAGGGGAGGGAGGGGTGAGCGGCGGTCTTGTCGTTCATGTCGTACCGCTGGCCGCTGGCAGTGCGGTGGCCCTGGAAGTTGGGGCCGTACCAGGAGGCCGTTCCCCTCTGAATCGGCACTCTCGGCTCGAGGGACGTCGAAGCCTTGCGATTGTTGGAGCACCCCGCCAACAGGGTGAGGCAGAGAAGTGATGAGGCGAGGGTGACTGAAAGAACGAACTGTGTGTCCGGCCTTCGACGCATGGGCTTGGGTTCTCCGTAAGGTGGTGTTGAGCCATCTTCGTGAGAGCTCTGGGGTCCAGTAGCTTGAGGAGCGCTGAAACGACGTGCGCTGGGGCCGATGTTACCACACTGTAAACTTTGTGCCTGATCTGCCTCCTGGGGGCTGTGGAGAGCCCCTGTTAGCGGGCGGCCATCCCTCCGGAGTACAATGCGAGTCATGCATCCCATGATTGCGAACCGAAAAATCGAGCTCGAGGCTCTCTGCGAGCGCTTTGGCGTCCGCAGGCTGGAGGTTTTCGGATCAGCGGCTGGCGAGCGATTCAACGACTCCAGAAGCGATCTTGACTTCCTCGTCGACTTCGCTGCCGCATCGCCCGCCGAACTGGCGGATCGCTACTTCGGGTTGCTGGAAGAGCTCGAGGGCCTATTTGGCCGGCCGATCGACCTGGTCATGACCGCCGCGATCAAGAACCCTTACTTCCTGCAGGGAATACAGCCTTCGAGAAGGCTGCTGTATGCGGCTTGAGGTCCGGAAGTATCTGTTCGACATGCAGGGGGCCGTCAACCTCATCGTTCAATTCACGGAGGGTCGAAGCCTCGAAGAGTATGGTGTCGATGCCATGCTGCGATCAGCAGTGGAACGGCAGTTCGAGATCCTCGGAGAAGCGCTCGGCAAGCTGGCGAAGCTCGATCCGGCGCTCGCTGAAAGAATTGCGGATCATCGCCGTATCATCGCATTCCGCAACGTCTTGATCCATGGTTACGACACAATCCTCGACGAAGTCGTCTGGGGCGTTGTCGAAACGCAACTTCCGTCTCTGCGTTCTCTCCTCTCAGAGTTGCTGGCCATAGACTGAAGACTGCTCCGTGGGCGGTCTCTACCTTGGGAGGGCACCCCTCGAAGAGCCCTCTTCTCCCGGTGTTGGTCGGGAGAAGAGGGCCGTGAAGGGGGCCTATCTCCCCAGATACCTCTGGAGCCCTTCGAGCGCCACCCGCCACTGCGCGCGCCTCTGCTCGACCTGCTCGGGGCTGGCGAGATTTGAGTTATCCGCTACTACGCTCGCCCCCTTGGGCTTGCCGGTGATGCGGATCTCCACCTTGCTGCCGTCCCACGGGAAGCGCAGCCAGGCGTAGTCGCTTCCCTTGGTCTTCACCTCCCGCGGCTTGTCGCCCAGGAAGGCGGCGTCGAGCGCCTGGACGAGTCCGGGATCGGCGCCCTCGAGCCACTCGGCCCGCTGGCCGGCGCTCTCGAGAGCCTCTATCACCGTGGCCACACCGGCGGGAACCGTCTTCGAGACGTTCACCTGGAACGTGCCAGTGCACGACTGGTTCATCTCCCGCAACCCGTGTGCACGCTCATAGGCCACGGTGATCCCCTGGGCGTGCCACCCTGGCACTCCATGCTGCTCGTAAAGATGAGTTGCCGCCGCGGTGTGCCCCTTGGCCGCCGCGCCGAACGTATCGAGCACGGCAAACCAGTGATCGAGGCCGTAACCGGTCTTTTTGCGCGCCGACTCGTCGCTGACCGAGCCCCTGGTGGCCGTGGCTGGGCGGACGGGTGGAGGCGGAGCGGATAGTACCGGAACGGCGACGACAGCGGCTGCGGGCGTCTCCGGCGTCTCTGTGTGCTTGCTCTGCGCGAGAAGAACCTGCCGGCGGGCGGCGGTATAGCTCTCTCCGGTCTTTTCAGACCGGGAGCGAATGGACTTCTTGAGCTTCTTGAGTTGGGTCATGTGCATCGTCTCCCGGAGTACACGACAGCCAGCCCCCGCCTGCCATCGGCTCCAGAAAAACGAAGTCACACGACCCGAGGCTTGGAGACCCCTTTGCCCCGGCCGAGGGTCTCGCGGGGGGAGACCGAGCGGGGTTGGGCGGTAGGTCATCGCCCGATGAAAAAAGCATGGCAGGAACCGCGGAGGGCGTCAAGAGTTGAGACGCGCCTACACCCGCGGCGCTGCGATCTCCGCTGCCTTGGTCCCTTCGAGCGCGGGCACCACGACTTCTTCCAGAAACTCGTCGACCTGCTGGGCAGAGCGTCCGGTGAAGGCGACCGGGTCCAACCAGGGGCTCACTTCTTCCTGCGTCAGCCGGAAATCGGGATCTCCCACGATCAGGCCGATGAGGGGGTTGTCTCCTCCTGTCTCCACGGTGCCCTGGGCCTGGAGGCTGTAGCCCCTGATCCTTTCGTGCAGCTCCTGCCGGTCTCCGCCTCGAAGGGCCGCTTCCATCAACAAGGTTTCCGTGGCCATGAAGGGCAGCTCCTTATTGATCCTGGCGGTGATCGTCCCTTCCCGTACGACGAGGCCGGCCGCGATGTGGGAGGCGAGCCCGAGGATGGCGTCGGCGGTGAAGAAGGAGTCGCCCAGCACCAGGCGGCGGTTGGCGGAGTCGTCGAGGCTGCGCTCCAGCCACTGCGTGGCGGTGTTGAGGGGTCCGTTCAGGCTGTCGGTGATCAGCCGGCGGGCGAGGCCGCACATCCTTTCGGCTCGCACCGGATTGCGCTTGTAGGCCATGGCCGAGGAGCCCACCTGCTCGGCGTCGAAGGGCTCGGCCAGCTCGCCCACTCCCTGCAGGAGACGGAGATCGGTGCCGTACTTGTGGCAGCTCTCGGCGATCCCGGCCAAGGTCTGGAGGACCTGGCTGTCCTGCTTCCGGGGGTAGGTCTGGCCGGTGACTGGGAAGCTCGCGGCGAAGCCCAGCCGCTCGGCGAAGCGGCGGTCGAGCGCCCGCACCTTCTCGGCGTCGCCACCGAAGAGGGTGAGGAAGCTCGCCTGGGTCCCCGTCGTCCCCTTGACCCCGCGGCAGCGCAGACACGTAAGCCGGTGCCGCAGCTCGTCCAAGTCCATGAGGAGGTCCT
>DASYJD010000100.1:0-40257 GCA_035996875.1 Thermoanaerobaculia bacterium | reverse complement strand
CAGCAACGACAATCCCTACTCCGAGGCCCAATTCAAGACCCTCAAGTACAGGCCCGGCTTCCCCAAGCACTTCGGCTCTCTGGCCGACGCCCGAGCCTATTGTCGAGGCTTTTTCACCTGGTACAACACCCAGCACTACCATAGCGGGATTGCGAATCTGACTCCCGAGACCGTCCATGCCGGCCGGGCTCAGGAGGTTCTGCAAGAGCGCCACAAAGTCCTCGCCGAGGCCTACGCCACTCATCCTGAACGATTCCGAAAGGCGCCAAGCCCAAGACAGCACCTACCCACGCCTGGATCAATCCACCCCAAAATGAGGACTCGAACGGCTCGAGTTCCCTAATTGCAAACTCACCGTGTCTTAAATGACTTGACAGGTTCCGCTTCTCCAACCGCTGGGAAACTTTCCCGGTCCGGCGGGAAACTTCTCGGGCCACCGTGAAAACTTCTTAGCGGCGCGGCAAACTTCTCAGCCGGCTGGAAAAGTTTTCTGGCTGTGCGGAAACCTTCCCCGCGGGCTGGGAAATCTTCCAGCCAACTAAGAAGCTTCTCAGATCCGCGGAAGTGCCGGAATGACGGGGAGCTTTGCTAGCTGAGCTGATACACGCCGGCCGCCTGGAGAACTTCCGGGCCGGCGGGTTGGAGAGCCTGGGGGTCGGCTTCCAGAGTGACCTTCACTGCCTTGATGCCGGCCGGCATCTCCTTGGAGCTGAGCTCCACGGGTTCGCCCGGTCGGGCAGTGAAGACGCCGCCGCTCACCGGGCCTCCATCGGCCATGAACCAGAGCTTATAGGTCTTGCCCGCGGGGGCGGGCTCGACGCCGTGGAGGCAGAGGTACCAGTGCTGGTGGTCGGAGGCGACGAAGAGCACGCCGCGGGCCGCCGGCTGAAGAGGGTTGGCTGCCGGCGGACGCATGGGGCTGGCCTGGACGGCGGGCGAGGTGATGAGCGCGAACTTGTCCCGCATACTCAGGGAGTCGGCGTCGGACTGGCGCGCCTGCTTGATCGCGCTCGCCGCCCGGCCGCGCTCCAGGTCGAGCTGCTGGCCGAGGGCGTCGATCGTCTCCCGCTGCTGGCTGAGCTGAAGGTAGAGCACGCCGGCAAGGCCCGCGAAGAGCAGGGCCAGGGACGCAGCGAGGGCGAGCGGCCAGCGCGCCGGCCGGACGACGCGGCGGGGCGGAGGCGTAAGCGAAGTCGGCCTGGGAATCCGGTACTCCTGGGATGCGGGACGGAACGGTGCGGGCGTCGGCACGTTCCCAGAACGGGGCGGCTGGACCGGAGGCACCGATGTCAACCGGATGGGCTCGGCGAGCGTGGGCGGAGCGGGATCGCGTGCGTCCTGGATCTTCTCGGGCTTCGCGGATTGGATGGCGGCCATCAGCCGCGCCTTGCCGCCGGCGGAAGGCTCCAGCGGCTCGAGCTCGTAGGGGATCAGGCCCAGCACCTCGTTATAGAGGCGGGCCAGGGTCTCCCCCGACTCATCGCTTGGCGTACCGGAAGAGGCCTCGCTCCCGCGTTCCAGCGCCTCGACGGCGGCGAGGATCGTCAGATCCTCGGGATGGATTGGATCGTTCACAGCAGTTGCCGAATCTCATCGCGTAGCGCGCTACGCAGTTTCTTCATCGCCAGCAGGGTCCGCGTCTTGACCGTCCCCAACGGCAGGCCGGCCTTGGCGGCGATCTCGCTCTGGCTCAAGCCCTCGTAGAACGCCATCTCGAGGACCTGCCTCTGTTCCGGCGGCAACTTCTCCATCTCCCCACGCACCCGCTCCCGCCGCTCATGGACAAATACGGATTCCATGCCTTCAGGGGATGCATGCCCGGCCGGATCGCGCTTCGCCGCGCTCTCGTGCGTGCGCTCCACCACTTTGCGGGTGCGCAGGCGGTCGATCGCCCGGCTGCGCCCGATGAGGATCAGCCAGGTGGAGACCGACGAGCGGCTGGCGTCGTAGCGTCCCGCATGGTTCCAGACGTGGAGGAAAACCTCCTGAAGCACCTCTTCGGCCTCGGGCACGCTCCCCATGATGCGGGCGGCCAAGCCGAGCAACGTCGGCGCGTATCGGTTATAGAGAATCCCCAGGGCCTCCGGTTTCTGGTCTGCCACCTGCCGCAACAGGATGGCGTCGCTCAACGACTCCAGGGGACCAGGGCTGGGCTGGGAGGGGATGGAGGGGTTCATTCCCGGAAAGGGGGCCGCGAAGACAAGGCGAGGTTAGGATAGCATGAAGCCGAATTGCCCCCTTATCGTCCCCTTGAGGCTCCCAATCCGACCGGAAAGGAAAAAAGATCCGATGGACGCCCCCTCCCTGCACCCGAGCGCCGGCCCGTTGCAGCCGGCCATCCGCGTCATCCTGATGCCGAAGGACACCAACGCCCTGGGCACCATCTTCGGCGGGATCATCCTCTCCTACATCGACCAGGCGGGAGCGGTGGAGGGGCACCGCCACGTCCCCCTGCCCGGCCGGCTGGTGACGGTGGCCATGCGCGAGGCCATCTTCCATTCCCCCGTCTTCGTGGGCGACCTGGTGAGCTTCTACACGGAGACGCTACGGGTGGGGCGGACGTCGGTGACAGTCAAGGTGACGGTCGAGGCCGAGCGCTCGACGGGCACCGGCCGGGTGAAGGTCACCGAGGCCGAGGTGGTCTACGTCCACGTCGACAAGAACAATCACCCGGTACCGATCGTCCCGGGCGGGTGAGGCTTACGGCGCGAACGCCTCGTAGCACCGGCGGCAGCGGGCCTCGTAGGACTCGGTATCCCCCAACTGGAGCTGCTCGCCGCCGCCGGCGGTGCGCTGGCTGTAGTGGGCTGGGGCGCCGCAGCGCATGCAGACGGCGTGGACCTTGTCCACGTACTCGGCGATGGCGAGGATGCGGGGCATGGGCCCGAAGGGGCGGCGCAGGTAGTCGAGATCCAGCCCGGCCACGATCACCCGCACGCCGGAGTCCGCCAGCTCGGTCACCACGTCCACCAGCCCGTCGTCGAAGAACTGAGCCTCGTCGATCCCCACGACCTGGACCTGCGGATGGAGCTTCTCGTGCAACTCGTGGCTGCAGGTGACGCTCACCGCCTCCAGCTCCCGCTTGTCGCGCGTGATCAGCCGCCGGGCATCTTCGTGCCGGGCATCGGCCGAGGGCTTGAAGACCTGGACCACTTGGCGGGCGAGGGAGGCGCGGCGCAGGCGGCGCACCAGCTCCTCGCTCTTGCCGGAGAACATGCCGCCGCTGATCGCCTCGATGCAGCCTTCCCGGATGCGCTCGCGAATGCTTTCCAGATCGTTCACCGCAGGGACTGTAGCCGACTCTGACAACGACGGGAAGCCCGCGGAGGCCGGCGGCGGGTCTGATATCATCTTCGGCTCATGCCCAAGCGCAGAGCCATCGGCAAGCGGATCTTCTCCTACGACGAGGCCGTCAACACCTTTCCCGTGGTGCGCGACCTGACGGCGGCCGCGGTGCGCCAGGTGGAGTCTCTGCTCAACAGCGTCGCCAGCCGCGACGAGCTCGACTCCCGGCGGGACGAGTTGGAGGAGGCCCGCGAGCGGATCGTCCGCGCCTGGGCGCAGCAGATCTCCACCCTTGGCTGCGAGCCCAAAGGCGTCTGGCTGGTGGACTGGGACAGCGGCGACGGCTACTACTGCTGGCGCTTCCCCGAGCAGGCCCTGTCGTACTTCCACACCTACGACGAAGGCTTCGCAGGGCGACTGCCTATCAACTAGACCCTTCAGCGGCCCGGGCTCGAGCTGGAAGGAGCTTGGAAGCCATGAATGCGCTGCTCAGAGAGACACGAGAGCACTGGCAAGCCATCGGACCTTTGCTGACAATCCGCGATGAGCGGGATTATGCCGCTGCTATCGAGCGTCTGGAAGAGCCAGGACGACGTGGATAGAACGTGATCGGCCTCTCCGGAAGCTCACCCGTGCTCGACCGCTACACCGGGCCGGGCCGCAACGTCTCAAAGTTCCTCCGGTTCCACCGCTGAGCCCAAGCCGCTTGGGTTGGAGATCGACTATGAAAGCTCTTTTCACTCTCCTTGTTGCGCTCCTCGTGGCAATGCCCCTTCTCGCCGCGCAGCCTTCGTCCACCCCTCCTCAGAGCCTCTATGGCGTGCTGGTCATGGCCCATGGCGGCGGGCCGGCCTGGAATCAGGCGGTGGCGGCGGCCGTGGAGCCGGTCCGGAAGCAGTATCCGGTCGAGATCGCTTTCGGCATGGCCGATGCCTGCTCTCTCCAGGAGGCGGTCGGAAAGCTGGAAGCCCAGGGAGTACGGAAGATCGGAGTCGTGCGGCTGTTCGTCAGCGGCGAGAGCTTCTACCCGGAGACCTTGAAGATCCTCGGTCTGCAGGAGGGCGCTCCGGTGAAATCAGCGTCGGCGTGCGGCACCGGCGAGGCCGAGATGCACCACGGCCCAGGAACGGAGATGAGCATGGCGTTCTTCCGGATCGACTCCCGGAGCGCCTTCGCGGTCTCCCGGCAGGGGCTCGCCGAGGCGCCGGAGATGGGAAGCATCCTCGCCGACCGCGCCAAGGCGCTCAGCCAACAGCCGGCGCAGGAGGACGTCCTCATCCTCGCGCACGGCCCTGGCGACGACCAGGAGAACGAACAGTGGCTGGCCAACATCGACCGCCGCGCGTCCGAGATCGGGAAGATCGCCCCCTTCCACCGCGTCGAGGTCCGGACCCTGCGGGAGGACTGGCCGGACAAGCGGAAAGCGGCCGAGCAGGGAATCCGGGATTTCGTCTCTCACGCCGCGAGCGAAGGCCGCAAGACGATCGTCATTCCATTCCGCGTGGAGGGGTTCGGTCCCTATAAGGACGTGCTCACCGGCCTGCCGTACGTCTCCGACGGGCGAGGGCTCCTCCCCCACGAGAGCTTCACGCGGTGGATCGAGAGGCAAGCCGGCGAGCTCCGGGTGGAAGCCCTCCAGGCGTCGCGGGGAAAGAAGTAGAGCGCCTATCGATCCTCCGCGGCGACCCGCCGCCGCAGGTCCGCGATCCACTCTTCGGCCTCCTGCCGGCGGGCTTTCCCCAGGGCGGCGCCGCGCGCCGTGCGGTAGCGCTCGGGCGGCGGGCCGGGGTCGAGCTGGCCCAGGGCCCGCGCCAGGGGCGTCCGCTTTTTGCCCAGCGCCATCAGCCGCTCGGCCGTGGCCGCGACTCCCGCCGATTCCAGGAGCAGGGCGTCGTGGAGGAGCTCCTCCTCGGGTCCTTTGGGGTCGTCTCCCATCCTCCCCAGGCCCGAGCGCACCCGGCGCGCCAGGGAATCCGCGAGACCGAGGTCCCGGAGAAAGAGGTCCAGCCGGCCGCCGGAAGTGAGGGAGCCCAGGCGGTCCACGACGCCGTGGAAGACGAGCAGGAGATCCAGGAGATCGCCGTCGACCTCCAAGCCCTCGGCCAGAGCGGCCACCCGCGGGCGGAGCCGTTCCACGCGATCGAACGTCTGGACGCCGTCGAGACCGGCGTAGAGCGGGCGGACGAACTGCTCCGCCCGGCTGGAGACGTCGGGGGTCACCGCCGGCTGACCTCGGCGAAGAGCCGGTCGACCCCGGCGGGGGTGAGATCGCGGAGACTCGCCGTCACGGTGTCGGCCATGGAAAGGCGGGCGGCCGGGAAGGTATGGGCCACGCCGAGGGTGGGGAAACCCACTTCGGCGGCGGCGGCGAGCCCGGCCGGGCTGTCCTCCACGGCCAACACCTCGTGGGGGTGAAGCAGGCGCTCGGGCAGGGGAGGCTGGGAGTTGAGGTTCTCCAGCGCCTTGAGGTAGCCCTCGGGATCGGGCTTGCCCTCGGCCACGTCCTCGGCGGTAACGAGCACTTTGAAGCGGTCGAGAATGCCGGCCTGGCGCAAGGCGCCCTCGACCTCCTCGCGTAGGGCACCGCTCACCACGCCCAGCATTCGCCCGCCATCGGCGAGGGCGCGCACGAGCTCCACGGCGCCGGGAAAGAACGGATAGCCATCGCGGCGGATTCGCTCCTGGTAGTAGCTCGCCTTACGGGCCATCAGCCGCATCAGGCGGGGGACGGTCGCGGGCTCTCCCGATCCCCCGAGCACCGCCGCGAAACAGGTGCGGTCGTCGAGGCCCGGAATCCAGTAGTCCTCGGCGGAGCCGGAGATTCCCTCCTCGGCCAGGACGCGCTGGAAGACCTCCAGGTGGATCGGCTCGTCGTCGACCAGAACACCGTTGAAGTCGAAGAGGACGGCGCGGATCACGCGGGCATCATACCGCGCTGGCCACCGCCGTCCGGGCCTACTGAAAGTAGCCGGTGACGTCGAGGAGCAACTGGACAGGGAGGGAGCTGGTGAAGTTCTTCACCCCGAGGGTGCCGGTGCCGGAGGAGGCGAGCATGAGGACGGCGTTATTGGCGCGGGTCTGGCCGGTGGCGAAGCTCAGAGTCGTGGTGTTGGGGACTTGGGCGTTGCCGGGGAAAAAGACGACGAAGCCGGTCTGCGGCGTCCCAACCACGGTGACGTTGACGGCCACCGCCTTGGCGGTGGCCGGGATGCCGCAGCGCCCGGTCACGGTGATCACCCGCTGGCCACCCGGCGGCAGGGGCGGGCCGCCAAAGGGACCGTTCGCGTTGCGGGTGTCCAGGACCCGGCAGGGGGTCACGGTGTAGAGCTTGCCCGGCCCGGCCGCGGTGGCGACCGCCGGCTGCCAGCCGAGCTGGACCACCTCGAAGTCGCTCGCCTTGAGGCCGCCAAAGGCCGGGTTCAAGACGCCGTTGTCCCAGCGCGGGTCGTAGGTTCCCTGAATGTACATGTCGCTGCCGTTGTCGGCGACGATCAGGCCGTAGGTCTTCATCGCCTGGAAGATTTTCTGCACGTAGGCGGGGAAGCCCGAGATGTTCTTGCTGGCTTTGAGGCGCAGGCGGGCCCCCATGGGCAGCGCTCCGACGGTCGAGCCGGCGTCGTGCGAGGCGGGATAGACGTAGTGGTCGGTCGAGCGCACCGTGAAGCGGAAGGCGTGGCGGATGGGATTGGGGCCGAAAACCTCGTCGTAGCGAATGAGGCCGGGGAGGATGGCCAGCCCCGCGGCGTCGGCGCTGGTCCAGGTGTCGGGCCGCCGGGCGTTGCTGTCCAGGGAGAAGATGGCCCCCGACCCCGCCTCCCAGTGATCGACGTTCCAGTGGGCGTGATACAGCTCGTAGAGGATGCGGTTGTCGCGGTCGACGATCAGCATGTGGTGATCGTCGGAGGCCCCGCCACCCGGATCGCCGCCCTCGATCCACTTCCCCTGCGCCCGCGCCGCGACCGGGATGGGGTAGCCCGGCGGCCGCCCGGGGGCGCCGTGGTCGCTCTGGTCGTCGAACTCGACGAAGGTCACCCTCTCGAGCGGCTGGGTGCCGGGCACGGAGGAGTAGGGGAAACCGTAGATGTCGGTCGAGGAGGGGTCCCCTGGATTGACGTCGCCCCCGAAGTCGGGGTGGAGCCCCCGGGTCGAGCCGATGAAATCGATGAAGCTGGCGCTGCTCGGGTCGAGCGGAGCGCTGCTCACGACGACGTTCCACCAGTTGTCCGGCGGGAAGAGGGGGGAGAGGGCCGAAAGATCCGGCTGCTGCAGGATCTGGGCCGAGGCGGAGGCCGCGAGCAGCAGGGAGACGAGGATGAAGCGGATGCTATGGATGGCGATGCTCGGCCGCAGGCTCGCGGACATGGAGACCTCCTCGGGACATTCTCCTATTGAAGACGGCGTATGTTAGCACGGTGCGGATCATGCCAGCGTCCGGCGTCATACCGCGGCGCCCACCGCCGTCCGGTCCTGCAGCCCCCGGGCGACGGCCTCGATGGCGGGCTCCAGGAAGATGTCGAGATGGCCGCCCTTCACGTCCACGACCTCGATGGGTCCTTCCAACCAACGCTCCCAGCCCAGGAACGGCTGGTTCCGGTAAGGCTCCGGCTGCTCGACGGCGCGGAAGAGGATGGCGCCGAGGGGCAGCCGGCCGGCGGGGACGTAGGGCAGGATGGCGCGGGTGTTGCGCTTCATCACCTCCCAGCGCCGGTGAAGCTGCGCGGCGTCGAAGGACGGGTCCAGGCCGCCGGTCTCCCGCACCCGGTCCAGCACGTGGTCGATCCATTCCTCGGGAGGCAGGGCACGGAGATCGTCCGGAGAGACCTCCGCGGCGTTGCCGTAGCCACGGGCGAAAGAGGCCAGCATTTCGGCCTCGTCGAGCGGGTGCGGCGGCTCGGTCGAGGGGCCGGGGCTGTCGAACAGCAGGAGGCTGCCGGCCTCCTCGCCCGCGGCACGGAGCTGGCGGGCCATCTCGAAGGCCACGGCGCCGCCGATGCAGTAACCGCCCAGGCGGTAGGGACCCCGAGGCTGGACGGAGCGGACCGCCTCCAGATAGTGAGCGGCCATCTCCGGCACGGTGGCGAAATGCTGGCCGCCCGCGAGGGCCGGCGACTGGAGGGCATAGAAGGGCTGGTCCGGGTCGAGCCGCTGAGCCAGGTTGACGAAATCGTGGACGAGGCCGCCGGCGGCATGGACCAGGAAGATGGGCTGCCGACTGCCGGAGGTCTGGAGCTTCACGAGCGGTGTGACCTCCACCGGCGGCGGCGCCTCCTCGCGGCGAGCGGGAATGGCCGCCGCGCCGCCCACCCACTTGCTGAGCAGGGCCCGGCGGTCACCCGAGAGCTGGCCGCGGCGGGAGGCCACCTCGGTCCGGCGGCGATCCAGCTCGGCCCGCCGCGCCTCGGCCAGGGTCTCTTTCGCAGGGTCCGGGGTTTCCGCCATGGTCTCAACCCTTCGCTCGAACCGGCCGTCGGCCCGGAACCGGCCCTCCTCGCCCCAGGCACCGGCGGGCACAAGCTCTCCCTTATAGAGGACAGGGGACGGCTGACCGAGAGCAGAGGGCCATTCTACCGCGAGCTGGTGGCGCTCCGCCGGAGTGAGCAGGGGCAGCCGATCGACGGGCTGGCTGGCGTCCTCCACCAGGGCCTCCAGCAAACGCCGGTACTGTTCCAGCAGGCGGACGCCCGTGGCCGGATCGAACAGCTCGGCGGCATAGCTGAGGCCGCAGGCGATCCCCTCGTCCGTCTCCATGGCGCTCAGCGTCAGCTCGAAGAGCGTGAGCCCGCTGCTTCCCGGCAGGACCGCCAGATTCAGGCCCGGCAGGTCGATCTCGGACTGGGCGTTGTTCTGCAGCACGAACATCGCCTGGAACAGAGGGGTCCGGCTGGGATCGCGGTCCCGGGCGAGAGCCGCCACGAGCTGCTCGAACGGGAGGTCCTGGTGGTCGAAGGCGCCCAGGGTGGAGTCCCTCGCCCGGTCGAGGAACGCGCCGCCGGTCAGGGGCGCGGGCTCACCGTCGACGTCGGCGAAGTCGGCCGCCAGCACGAGGGTGTTGACGAAGAGGCCGATCAGCTCCTCCACCTCCAGCCGGGTGCGGCCGGCGACGGGGGAGCCGACGGCGATCTTCGGCTGATGGGTGTGGCGATGGAGCAGCGCCTGGAAGCCCGCCAGCAGGACGATGAACAAGGAAGCTCCCCGGCCCCGCGCGAGGGCCGCGAGGCCGTCCGCCAGCTCCGGCGGCAGGACGAGGGTCCGGCTCTCGCCGCGGAGGCCGCCGCCCGGCGGCAGAGCCAGCCGCGGACGGTCGGTGGGGAGGGCCAGCGGCGGCGGGTTCTCGCCGATCCGCGTCTTCCACCAATCCAGCTCCGCCTTCACGACCTCGCCGGCCAGCCACCGCCGCTGCCAGCGGGCGAAGTCGGCGTACTGGACCGGCAGCTCGCTCAGGGGGGAGCGCCGGCCCGCCGAGAAGGCTCCATAGAGGGCCGAAAGCTCGCGCGTCATCACGTCCAGCGACCAGCCGTCGCAGATCGAGTGGTGCATCTCGACCAGCAGCGCGTGCTCGTCCTCGGTCACCCGCGCCAGGGAGGCACGGAACAGGGGGCCGCGGGCGAGGTCGAAGGGCTGGAGACGGGTGGCGAGACGGCGCAGCTCGGCGTGGGCCGTCTCCGGAGAGAGGCTCGACAGATCCACTTGGGCGAGCGGGTCGAGGCCGAGCCAGGAGACCGGCTCGACGATCTGAACCGGCCCGCCTTCCGCCCCCGGCAGGATCCCGAAACGGGTGCGCAGCACCTCGTGGCGGCGGGCGATCTCCTCCAGCGCACGGCCGAGGGACCGCGCGTCGAGCCGCCCTGTGAGCACCAGGGGGAGGGCCAGGTTGTAGGTGGTGCTGCCGGGCTGGAGCTGATCCACCAGCCACAACCGCTCCTGGCCGAAGGAGAGGCGAATCGGGCCGTCTCCGGCAACGCGGACCAGCGGCGGCGGTCCCTCGCCGTACCGTGTCCGCCGCGCCTGCTCGGCCCGCCGGGCGAGGCCCGCCACCGTGGGCTCGCGGAAAAAGTCGCGCAGCGGCAGGGAGACGCCGAGGGGCCCTCGCAGGCGGGAGAGGACGCGGCTCGCCAGCAGCGAGTGGCCGCCCAGGTGAAAGAAATCGTCGCGCCGGCCCACGCGCTCGCAACCCAGGACCTCGCTCCAGGCGCCGGCCACGATCTGCTCCACCGGCGTGCGCGGCGCCTCGAAGGCGGCGGCGGCAACCGCGAGCTCGGCTTCGAGGTTCCAGGCCCCTGCGATCTGCCTCTCCTCCTCCGGAATGAGGAGGGAGAGCTCCGAAAGCGCCGTATCCGGTGCCGCCAGGGCGGAGCGCAGCAGGTTCAGGAAGTGCCCCGCCATCCGGCGGATGGTGGCTTCGTCGAACAGGTCGGCCGCGTACTCGAAGCCGCCCGCGAAGCCGCCGCCCGTCTCCAGGAAGGCGGTGAGGTCGAAGCTCGAAATCCCCCCGTCGATGCACTCCAAGGTGGCGACGAGCCCCGGCGCCAGCTCGCGGTGCGGCGGCGGCGTGTTCTGGAAGGCCAGGGTCGCCTGCACCAGGGGGTTGCGCGACAGGCCGCGGTCCGGGGCGAGCGCCTCCACCATCTTTTCGAACGGCAGGTCCTGGTGGGTGTAAGCCCACAGGGTGGCTTCGCGCACCCGGCCGAGAAGGCCGAGGAAGGTTGGGCCGCCTCCCAGATCGGTCCGCACCGGGAGGGTATTGACGAAGAAGCCGATCAGCCCCTCCAACTCCGAGCGGGTGCGCTGGGCGATAGGCATGCCCACCAGAAGATCGTCCTGTCCGGAGTAGCGCTGGAGGAGCGCCTGGAAAACGGCGAGAGCGATCATGAACGGGGTCGCGCCCTGCCGGCGGCCCAGGCTCCGGAGCCCCTCCAGCAGCTCGCGTCCTTCGTCCGCCGTGAGAGGCAGGGGAATCACGGCGCCGCCGAAGGTCTGCTCGGCCGGCCGCGGCCGGTCCGTGGGCAGCCCGAGCACTCCCGGGTGACCGGTAAGCCGCTGGCGCCAGGCCGCGAGCAGAGACTCCAGGGCCTCGCCCTGAAGCCAGCGCCGCTGCCAGACGGCGAAGTCCGGAACCTGCACGGGCAGCGGCGGGAGCGGCGAAAGGGCTTCCTCGGAGGCCGCCGCGCGGTAGAGAGCCGCCAGCTCGCGGCCGAGCACGCCGAGCGACCAGCCGTCGACCACGATGTGATGGATGGCGAGAAGAAGGATGTGGGAGTCTCCGGCGAGATGCAGAAGGAAAGGTCGGAGCAGCGGGCCGGCCGCAAGGTCGAACGGCCGCCGCCCTTCTTCCCACTCGATCCGCCCGGCCTCGGCTTTCGCCTGCGAAGCCGGAAGGCCGGAGAGGTCCACCCGCGGCAGCGCGAGGCCGGCGAACGGACGCACGACTTGTTGCGGATCGAGATCCGACTCGTCCGCTTCGGCAGAAACCGTCTCGAACACCGTACGCAGGGCATCGTGCCGGCGGACGATCTCCTCCAGAGCCGCCGCCAGAGCGTCCGGCCGGAGAGAGCCGCCCGCGATGCGCACGGCGAGGGGCATGTTGTAGACGATCGAGCCCGGCGTCAGCCGGTCGAAGAACCAGAGCCGCTCCTGGGCGAAGGAGAGCGGGGCGCGTTCCTGCCGGAGGGGGACGAGCGGGACGGGAGGAGCGGCGCCCATCCCTTCGCGGTCCCGGATCTCGCGGTCGAGCCGGCGGGCCAGGGCGGCGGGAGTCGGCAGCTCGAAGAGGGCGCGCAGAGAGAGGTCCACCCCGAAGGCGTCCCGTACGCGCGACAGCAGGCGGGTGGCGAGCAGGGAATGGCCGCCCAGGTCGAAGAAACCCTCGTGAGGCCCCACCCGCTCGCGCCCCAGCACCGCGGCCCAGTGCCCGCAGAGCAGGTCGGCCAGGAGGGAGCTCTCGGACTCGGCCGCGACACTCTCCTCCCCGGGCCGCAGGGAGCGGTCAGCGGCCAGCGCCCGCCGGTCCACCTTGCCGCTGGGCGTCTTCGGCAAGGAGGGCACGGAAACAAAGGCGGCCGGCACCAGGTAGTCCGGCAGCCGCCCGGCCAGGAAAGCGCGCAGCTCCCGGGTGTCGAGGGGCTCGTGATCCGTCACGCGATCCCCCACGTAATAGGCGATCAGCCGGCGGTCTCCCGGCCCCTCGTCGCGCACCACCACGGCGGCCTCGCGCACCTGCCAGTGCGCGGCGAGGGCCGCTTCGACCTCCCCCGGCTCGACGCGGAAGCCGCGGATCTTCACCTGATTGTCGACCCGTCCCAGGAACTCCAGGTCGCCGCCCGGCAGCCAGCGCGCCCGGTCGCCGCTTCGGTAGAAACGGGCCCCGGGCTCCGCCGCGAACGGATCGGGCACGAAGCGCTCGGCCGTGAGGTCCGGCCGGCCAAGATAGCCCCGAGCCAGGGCGGCGCCGCCCAGGAAAAGCTCGCCGGCCACTCCGACGGGCACCGGCTGGGCTTCCCGGTCCACCACCACCGCCCCCGTCCCGGCGATGGGCCGGCCGATGGGGGGCAGCGGCGGCCACTCCGCGGGATCGGCGCCCAGGGGATGGGCGGTCACCACGTGCGTCTCCGTGGGGCCGTAGTGGTTGTAGAGGCGGAGGCGCCCGAAGGTCTCCACCAGCGCCGGGGTGACACGGAGCTGCTCGCCGGCGGTGACGATCTCCATCAAAGAGGTCAGGGGCTCCTCCTCCCGGGCAGCCTCGGCGAGCTGCTGGAGGGCGACGAAGGGAAGAAAGATCCGCTCCACCCCCTCGGCCCGGATGCGCCGGCACACCTCCACCGGATCGCGCCGCTCGTCCTCGTCGATCAGCACCAGGGTGCCGCCCGTGGTCCAGGCCGAGAAAGTCTCCTGGAACGAGACGTCGAACGAGAGCGAGGCGAACTGGAGGGTCCGCCGCGGCTCGGGCATCTCCCGCCCCTGCCAGGCGATGAGATTGGCCAGGGCTCCCCGGCTCATGGCGACCCCCTTGGGCCGCCCGGTCGAGCCGGAGGTATAGAGCACGTAGGCGAGGCTCTCCGAAGGGGCCGTCGGCAGAGGGCCGGTCGGTTCAGGCAGCTCCTCGAAAGTCTCCAGGCCCTCGATCCATAGAGCCTGGGCGCCGCTCGGCGGCAGAGCGTCCGCCAAGTTATGCCGGGTCAGGATGACCGTAGGCGCCGCGTCCCCCAGCATCACCGCCAGCCGCTCCGCGGGGTAGCCAGGATCGAGAGGGATGTACGCCGCGCCGGCCGCCAGAGTTCCGAGCACGGCCACCAGCATCTCCGGCGAACGGTCGAGGCAAATGGCGATCCGCGCCTCCGGTCCGGCGCCGAGCGAGCGCAGATGATGCGCAAGCCGCCAAGCGCGTTCCACCAACTCGCCATAAGAGAGGTCGCGCTGGCCCGGGCAGCCGCGCACCGCCAGGACATCGGGCTGTTGCGCGGCCATGGCCTCGACGGCGGCGACGAGATCCGGCACGGCGTCCGGGGGCGGCGCGGACTCCCACTCCACCAGTTGCCGGCGCTCCGCGGCGGACAGGAGAGGGAGGGCGGCAAGAGACCCGTCCGGATCGGCGGCGGCCCCCTCAAGCAGGGTGCGGAAATGGCCGAGGAGGCGGTGCATCGTGCCGGCGTCGAACAGGTCGGTGCCATATTCGAGATCGAGCCGCAGACCCTCTCCGCGCTCCAGGGCGTGGACGGCGAGGTCGAGCTTGACGCCGTGGACGCCCGAGGAGCGCCCCGCGATCTCCAGCCCGCCGGCCCGGGTGAGATCCAGATCCTGATCGAGATTGAAGAGGACGTTGACCAGCGGCCCCCGGCTGAGGTCGCGCGGCGGGTTGAGGGCCCGCACCAGCCGGGCGAAGGGGTACTCGCCGTGGTCGTGGGCGCCGAAGATCCGGTTGCGCATGGCGATCAGGTGCGAGGCGAAGGTCTCACCCTCGGCTCCGATTTGGCTGCGGATCGGCACCAGGTCCACGCAGTGGCCGACCAGCCGGTCGCCTCCTTCGAGCGGCCGTCGGGCCGTCGGCACGCCGATCACCACGTCGTCCTGCCCCGTCCAGCGGTGGAGCAGGGCCGACCAGGCGGTGAGGAGGGTGATGAAGAAGGTCGCCCCGCGGCGCCGGCCGAGCTGGTGGACGGCCCGCCGCAGCTCCGGCGGCAGCTCGGCCATGGCCCCCGCACCGCGGAAGGTGCGCTCCGGCGGGCGCGGCCGGTCCGTGGGCGGCTCGAAGACGGGCAACGCCCCAGACGGCCCGGAGAAGACCTCGCGCCACCAGGCCTCGTCCGCCGCGAAATCCCGCTCGCGGCGCGTCCAAGCCACGTAGTCCCGGAGTTGCATGGGCGCCGGCAGCGCCGCGGCCCGCCCGGCCCGCTCGGCCTCGTAGATCGCCAGCATGTCTGTGAGGATCACCACCACCGAGAGGCCGTCGGCCATCAGGTGATGGACGGCGAGGAACAAGCGGTGCTCCCGAGCTTCGAGACGCAGCACGGAGGCGCGGATCAGCGGGCCGCGGGCGAAGTCGAAGGGCCGGCGCCCCTCGGCCTCGGCCCAGAGGCAAGCCGCCTCTTCGCGCCGCTCCGGCGGCAGGCCCGAGACGTCCACCAGAGGCACGGCGAGGCTCAGCCCAGGGAGCACCCGCTGAACGGGTTCGCCGCTCAAGCCAGGCGGCGGCAGGAGGGTGCGCAGGGCCTCATGGCGATCCACCACCTGTTGGAGGGCCTTCCGTAAAAGGGTGAGGTCGAGAGGGCCGTGGAGCCCCAGAGTGCCCGGCTCGTTGTAGGCGACGCTGGCGGCCTCCCCCAGTTGCACGACGGTGTAGAGGTCCTCCTGCGCCTCGGTGAGCGGCAGGTCGACGGCCTCGGCTTGGACGGCGCCGGGCGCAGCTCCTTGCCGTCGCAGGACATCCAGCCAAGGGAGGCTCGCCACCACGGCTTCGCGGTCCACCCCGAAGTCCACCAGGCAGGCGATCTCGTCCACCCCGATCTCCCGCATCCGCTCGACGATGGGCGCGCACGACTCCGGCGAGCCGATGAGCGCCGAGGTGCCGACGTAGCGCTGGTAGGCGAGCCCCAGCATGTACTCCAGGTCCTCGGGCGCGAGGCTTTCCAGGTCCACCGCCAGCCCCTCGCTCGCGATCATCGTTTTGAGCAGGCCGACGGAGGACTCCAGGTAGCGGTAGAACGGCCGGCGAGTCGTCTCGACGGCGGCCGGCGCATCCGGTCCCACGAAAGTGTGGAGAAGCACGGCCACGTGCCCGGCCGACGGCGGATGGCCGGCCGCCGCCAGAGCCTCGCGGTAGATGCGGATGGACGCCGCCAGGGTCTCCACCGTCTGCCCCATGAGGTTGGTGAGCACGCCGGCGCCGATCTCGCCCGCCCGCCGATAGGTGTCGGGATTGTTGACGATGGTGATCCACACCGGCAGGTCGCGCCGCGCCGGCAGGGGGAAGACGCGCAGATCGACCTCGCTCCCCGCGCCGTCGCGCAGCCGCACGGCCTCTCCCCGCCAGAGCCGTTGCACCGTCTCCAGCCGCTCGAACATCAGCTCGCGGTGCGGACCGAAGGCCTCCGGCGCGAGGGCGAAGTCGTTGGGGTGCCAGCCCGAGGCGCAGGAGAGGCCCACCCGGCCGCCCGAGAGGTTGTCCACCAGCGACCACTCCTCGGCCACCCGCACCGGGTGATGCAGGGGCAGCACGACGCTGCCGGCACGCAGGGCGATGCGCTCTGTCTCCCGGGCGAGGGCGGCGCCGAGCACGGACGGATTGGGCGACAGGCCGCCGAACGGGTGGAAGTGGCGCTCGGGGAACCACAGGGAAGCGAAGCCGGCGCGGTCCGCGAAGCGCGCGCAGTCGAAAATCAAGTCGTACTTCGAGGACGCGAACTCGGCCGCGTAATTGCCAAAGAAGTAGAGGCCGAAGCGAACCTCCTGATTCCCCTTCACCGTCGTCTCTGTTGTCCCTCCCACCCTTTCTGTTGTCGCCGGCGCAATCGCCGGCTTGCCCTGGCGATCCCAGAAACCGAGGGCGGACTCCGGCTTTCCGCCCGGGCCTCCGGCCGGCGGCTCGGGGAGGAACCCGCCCCGCTGCAGCTCCGCGACGCTCTCGCCCATCGCCCGCACCACTAAATCCAGATCCGCGTCCGTGTGGGCGGTCGAGAGGAAGCAGTTGCGCCACTCCCAGACGTACACCCCCTTGTCCACGAGGTGGTAGTAGAGGAGGTCGAGGTTGGCCGTGGACTGGAAGCGGAACAGCGAGTGGGCGTGGATGGTGCGGATCGGTGCCCCCGCGCTCGTGAACCCTTCGTTGAGCCGCTCGGCGAAGCGCGCCGTGCGGGCGTTGAGCGTCTCCTGGAGCCCCGGCCCCTGGTCTTTCAGGTAGGTCAGCACCGTCTTCGCCGCTGCCATGGCCAGGGGGTGCTGGCAGAAGGTGCCTCCGAAGAAGGTGGTCTCGCGCTCCGGCCGCGAGTCGTCGCCGTAGCGCCACGGACCGCCGTCGATGCCGTCCATGTAGTCCGCCGAGCCGGCGACGACGCCGATGGGCAGGCCGCCGCCCACCACCTTGCCGTAGGTGGCGATATCGGCACGCACGCCGAAGTATCCTTGAGCGCCCGCCAGATGGAGCCGGAAGCCGCAGATCATCTCGTCGAAGATCAGCGCGATACCGCTCTCCGCGGTCACCCGGCGTAGTTCGTGGAGGAAATCGCGCGGCTGGATCTCCGGCCGGCGGCTCTGGATCGGCTCCACAAACACCGCCGCCAGCTCGTGGCGATACTTGCGGATGATCTCCAGCGATTGCGGGCTGCCGTAGTCGAGCACCAGCACGTCCCCGGCCACCTTCGGGGGGACGCCGGGAGCGACCGGGAAGGAGCGCAGCTCGCCGTCGATCTCCTGGGTCTGCGCCAGGGTGGCGTCCGAGTGACCGTGGTACGAGCCCGCGAACATGACGATCTTCGTCCGGCCGGTGCGCGCCCGGGCGAGGCGGATGGCCGTCATGCACGCCTCGGTGCCCGAGTTGGTGAAGGTGGCCCGCTCCATCCCCGTCAGCTCGCAGAACAGGGCCGCCACCTCCCCCGAGTGGGCCGAACGAGGCCCCAGCTCGAATCCCTCCGCCACCTGCCGCGAGATCGTCTCGCGCAGGAACTCCGGATCGTGGCCGAAGAGATGGACGCCCATGCCCATGGTGACGTCCACGTACTCGTTGCCGTCCACGTCCCACAGCCGCGAGCCCCGGGAGCGATGGCGTGCGAGCGGATAGAGCATCTCCTTCGTCGCCGGCCGGAACCCCACGGTCGACCGGCTGTCCGCCAGCCAGGGCCGGTACGCCTCGGCGATCTCCTTCGACTTCGCCGTCTTGCGGGTATAGCGAGCGACCAGCGCGTCGAGATGAGCGCGCTGCCGCTCCGTCATCTCCGCCCCGGCCCGCACCTTGCCAAGATGGGTGGGAAGAACCGGCTTGGCGATCGGAGCCGGAGCGGGGGGCGGCGCCTGCACGACGGGCACGGCAGCCGGGACCGGAGCCGGAGATCGACCCGCCGAGCCCCGAGCCCCGAGAGCCTGGAGCTGCTGAGCCACGAGCTGATTGAAAGCCTGGATCTGCATCGAGAGGACCCGCTCCACCGCCGAGCCTCCAACCAACTTTTCAACACCAACCACTCCCTCTTCTCCCGGCGGACGGGGGGGAGGCTGGGAGAAGAGGGCCGGGGTGATGAGGGTCTCCTCCTCCGCGACGGGCTTTACTGCTTGGGGAGGAACCGCCTGGGGCTGAGCCGCCTTCGCCGCCGCCCCATTCGCCTCCAGAAACCCCGCCAGCACCGAGATCGAAGGGAGCTGCTCGAAAAGCTGCCGGATCGTCAGCTTGATCCCGTACGCCTCCTGGATTCCCCGC
This sequence comes from Thermoanaerobaculia bacterium, assembly GCA_035996875.1. Classification (GTDB taxonomy): domain Bacteria; phylum Acidobacteriota; class Thermoanaerobaculia; order Multivoradales; family UBA5704; genus DATARR01. Next base: position 22,076 of record DASYJD010000100.1, on the reverse strand, counting down.
AGCGCCTCCACGAGGGCGAGGGAGTCCGCTCCCAGCTCCAGGAACGGGGTTTCGATGTCGATATCCCGCGGCTCGATGCGAAGCACGCGGCCGAAGATTCCCCGAAGGGTCGTGGCGATTGCAGACATCAGGAATCCATCTCCTGCGGCGGGCCGAGCACCTCGAGCTGCAAGGCCACCATACGGTTGAAGGCGTCGAGCTGGCTGGCGAGCAGCTCCTCCAAAGCCGGCTCGGCGGCTGGCAGAAGAGAAGGTGCCTCCACGGTAGCCGGGCGAGCCGGCGTGGAGAACCAGTACCGTTGACGCTGAAAGGGATAGGTGGGGAGCGGCGCCCGCCGGCCGCCATCGGGGAAAACACCGCGCCAGTCGACAGTCCAACCGAGGACGTACAAGGCGCCGAGGGATTCGAGGAGCGTCTCGCTCTCGTCCCGCCCACGGCGCAGGGAGGCGAGGACGGCGGCGGACGGATCGACCGCCTGGGCGATCGACGCCGCCAAAATGGGATGGGGACCGATCTCCAGGAAGGCGGTATGACCCGCGGCTGCCAGTGTCGACACGGCATCGCCGAAGCGGACCGGCTGGCGAACGTTCCGCCGCCAGTAGGAGCCGTCCATCTCCGAGCCCTCCAGAGGGGTGCCGGTGACGGTGGAGATCAGGGGGACGACCGCAGACCGGGGTCGGAGATCGGAGAGCCGCGCCTCCACCTCGACATCGAACGGCTCCATCTGGACGGTGTGGAAGGCGTAGTCCACCCGCAGCCGCCGGCCGGTCGCACCTCGTCGGGTCAGCTCCTCCAAGACTGCGGCAAGGTCCTGGGGAGCGCCGGCCAGGGTGACGGATGCGGGACCGTTCACGGCGGCGATCTCCAAAGGAGAGCCAAGACCCCCTAAGAGGCTCCTCACCTCCGCCTCTCCCAGCTCGACGGCGATCATGCCGCCCCGTCCCCGCGCGTTCGCCATGGCACCGCCGCGCACCGCCGCCACCCGCGCGGCCTCGTCGAGCGTCAGCACGCCCGCCGCACAGGCCGCGGCGATCTCTCCGACGCTGTGGCCCACCACGGCGGTGGGAGTCACTCCCCAGGAGCGCCAAAGCTCGGTCAAGCCCACCTGGAGGGCGAAGATCGCCGGCTGGGCCAGCTCGGTGCGATCCAGCGCGTCCTCCTCCTTGACTAACTTTTCCATCAACGAGCCGCCGAGCCACGGGCGAAGCGCCTCGTCGCATCGCTCCACCGCGTCGCGGAACACCGGCTCGGTGTCCAGGAGCTGGTGGCCCATTCCGGACCACTGCGGCCCTTGTCCCGAAAAGGCGAAGACGATCCCTCTCCGGTCTCCTCGTCCGGACCGCCCCGAGGCGACGCCCACCGTGGGCTCTCCAGCCGCGAAGGTCTCCAGCCGCTCGGCCCACTCGACCCGTGAACGGCCCACCACGACGACACGGTGCTCGTGATGGGTGCGGCGGAGAGCGGCCGTCCAGCCAAAATCCTCCGCCGTCTCGGTCCCCTCGGATCGCAGCCGTGCCGCCGTGCGTAGCGCCATCTCGCGCCGGGCCTCGGCCGAGCGGGCCGAGAGGGGAAGGATCGTGGCGCCTGCCTCGCGCGGCTGAGGATTCAGCGAGCCCAGAGAGCTGGCGAGGACGGCCTGCGCGTCCTCACGCCGCCGCAACGAGGGGAGGACAGTCACGTCGCCCCCGAAGGCTTCGAAGCACTGCTCCAAAGGAGTCGCCAGGATGGGATGAGGATCGACTTCCAGGAAGGTACCGAACCCCTCGCGGAGCGAGTGCTCCACGGCCTGCGCGAAACGCACCGGCTGCCGCAGATTCGTCGCCCAGTACTCCGCGTCGAGCGGCTGCCGAACGGGCTCGCCGGTGACGGTCGAGATCATCTCGATCCTTCCCCGGCGTGGCGCGATCCCGGCGAGCGACCGGCGCAGCTCGTCCATCAGCGGCTCGACCTGCGGACAGTGAGAGGCCACGTCGCTCGGCACGCGGGCGCTGAACCGGCCCTCGGCCGCCACGGCGGCGAGCAGGCGGTCCAGCGGCTCCGGCTCCCCGGCCACCAGCGTCGAGGTCGGGCTGCTCCATCCCGCCACCGCCAGCCGGTCCCCATCAGGCGCAATCCGCGCCGCCACCTCTTCAGCCGGAAGCTGCACGACGCCCAGGCCCACCTGCCCGGCAATCCGCGCCAGCAGACGGCTATAGTGAAAGGCGCCCAGCGCCGCGTCCTCAAGGCTCAGCAACCCAGCCACGTGGGACGCGGCAAACTCGCCGATGCTATGGCCGATCACGGCTCCAGGCTCCACACCCCGCGACTGCCAGAGCGCCGCCAACGCCACCTCGACCGCGAAGATCGCCGGCACCGCCCGCTCCACCCGCTCCCCGGGGCCGCCGGCGATCAGCTCGTCGACGATCGACCAACCGGTGAGCGGCGCGAGCACCCGGTCGCAGGCCTCCAGCCGGGCGCGGAACACCGGCTCGGAGTGGAGGAGGTCCAACCCCATGCCGGGCCACTGGGCGCCGATGCCGGAGAAGACGAAGAGGGGGCGGTCAAGACCCTGTGGGCTTCCCCCACCCAGGATCCTCACCCCTGCCCCTCTCCCGACCACCCCCTCCCCCTCCCCGGGAGAGGGGAACCCGGCTGGGGATGTCACGGGCTTTTCTCCCTCTTCTCCCGGTGAGGGGGGTGGGAGGGGGCGGGAGAAGAGGGTCGGGGTGATGAGGGTCTTGGGCGGGGGGGCCGTGAAGCCGCGTAGTCCCTCCACCACCACATGGCAATTCGTCCCGCCCCACCCGAACGAACTCACCCCGCCCAGGACCGGTCCCTCGCCCTCCGCGGGCATCGGCCACGGCCCCAGCGCCGTCTGCACCCGCAATCCGAGCTCGGCGAAGGGGATATCCGGATTGGGCCGCTCGAAGTGGAGGCTGGGCGGCACGGCACGGCGATGAATCGATAGGGCGAGCTTGATCAGCCCGGCGATCCCCGCCGCGCCTTCGAGGTGGCCGATGTTGGTCTTCACCGAGCCGATCACCAGTGGATGGTCCGGCGTGCGCCCTTCGCCGAGCACCTGCGAGAGCGCCCGGGCCTCGATGGGATCGCCCAGCGGCGTACCGGTGCCATGCGCCTCGATCACCTGGACCCGGCCGGGATCGACGCCGGCCCGCTCGTAGGCATCGCGCAGCACCTCGACCTGGGACTCGGGATTTGGGGCCGTCAAGCCGTTGCTGGCGCCGTCGTTGTTGACGGCGCTGCCGCGGATCACGCAGTAGATGGGATCGCCGTCGGCGAGCGCGCGGGAGAGCGGCTTGAGCACCACGACACCGGCCCCCTCGCCGCGGGCGAAGCCGTCCGCGGAGGCGTCGAAGGCCTTGCACCGCCCCTCGCCGGAGAGGCCGCCGAACTTGGTGAGCGCCACCATGGTCTCCGGCAGCAGAGTGAGATTGACGCCGCCCGCCAGGGCCACGGTGGATTCGCCCGAGCGCAGGCTTTGGCAGGCGAGGTGAACGGCGACGAGCGACGACGAGCAAGCGGTGTCCACCACCAGGCTCGGCCCCCGCAGGCCCAGGACATAGGAGACGCGGTTGGCGACGATCGTCACCCCCTGGCCGACGCCGGTGTGAGAGGTCACCGTGGCGCCGGAGGAACGGTGAAGCTCCGCGTAGTCGCGCCAGACCACCCCGGTGAAGACGCCCGTCTTCGTGCCTGCCAGGTCGCGAGGCGGCAGCCCGGCGTCCTCCAGGGCCTCCCACGAAAGCTCCAGCATGATGCGCTGTTGAGGGTCCATCTCCGCCGCCTCGCGGGGCGAGATGCCGAAGAACAATGGATCGAACTCGTCGATCCGTTCGAGGAACGCCCCGCGCCGCGTATTGGTGGTACCAGGCGTCTCGGGATCGGGATCATAGAAGCCCGACGGGTCCCACCGTTCGGCTGGCACCTCGCGAGTGGCATCGATTCCGGAGCAAAGGAGGCGCCAGAAGGCCACCAGGTCCGGAGCCCCGGGGAACCGGCACGCCATGCCCACGACCGCGATGGGCTCGTCCGCCGCCGTGGATCGCGCCACCCGGGCTGGCTCCGAATCCCCGCCCGCCAGGAACCGCGCCAGCGCCTCGGGGGTCGGATGCGCCCAGATCAGCGTCGGGGAGAGCGTCCGGCCCAACGCCGCGGACAGGTCGGCGATGAACCCGACCGACCCCGAGGAGTCGAGGCCGTGAGATTGAAAGGATTCCCGGGGATCGATCGCGGAAGGATCGACGCCCAGGCGGGCGGCGAGCTTCGACGCCAGGAGATCGCGGAAGATGTGGCTCATAGGGCCACCTCCGCTAAGTTTCCAGCCCCGAAGGGGCGGCAGCATAAAGCCTGGGGCGTCAGCCCCAGGAATGCGCCCCAACACATCCCAAAGCCCCGAAGGGGCGACAGCAGACCGTGGTGGTAGTGCGCTACTGCCGCCCTTTCAGGGCTGGAAAGGGTTGGGGTGGAACCGATACCTGGGGCTGACGCCCCAGGCTTTATGCTGTCGCCCCTTCGGGGCTGGTTTGTGGGCCTTCCCGGCGATGGCCGGAGTTGGCGGGCACACAGCACCTCCACCTGGGCCCACGGGCCGGGTGATTTGACGCGAGGGTCGGATTTCGAAGGGAGACTGCTCATCATCGACATCGCTTGGGGCTTCATCAGGCGGGACCTGCCGAGGCTGCTTAGGCCCGTCATGAGTCAGGGACGGCAGCCACCATGCGGTCCTTGGCCGCTTTCAGGAAGGCCACGGCCTGCTCGCGACTCACCGTCGGGAAGCCCTTAAGAAAATCTTCCAGGGTCTCGCCGCCCTCAAGATAGTCAATCAGAGTCTGAACAGGAACGCGAGATCCGGCGAACACAGGAGTACCCCCCATCACGTCTGGAGAGCGGGTAATGAGCGGCTTCGTCATGGTAAGGGAAGTTACCTCTGGACGATCAGGAGGAGCAAGGGTCATAGTTCCTCGCCCCCACCTCCCACCAGCGCCTGCACCTCCGCGTCCTCCAACGCCTCCAGGGCATCGAGGATCTTCTCTTCAACCAGCACGGCGAGCTGCTCGACAGTCGGCATCTGGAAGAGGGCGATGAGGGGCACGTCGACCCGCAGACGCTCGCGGATGCGGGTGATGACCTGGGTGGCGAGCAGGGAGTGGCCGCCCAGCTCGAAGAAGTTGTCCTGGACGCCGACGCGGGCGATCTTCAGGGACTCCGCCCAGATCTCCACCAGCGCTTCTTCGACGTCGGAGGCCGGCGGCACGTACTCCCGCTCCAGGCTCGGACGCTCGCCGCCGGGCCGGGGGAGAGCCCGGCGATCCACCTTGCCGCTGCCCGTGAGGGGGAGAGCCGGCAACGGCACGAAGACCGCGGGCATCATGTGCTCGGGAAGGTGATCCGCGAGATGGCGGCGCAGCTCCGTGGTGGAAGGCGGCTCGGCCCCGTCGGTCCCGATCACGTATGCCACCAGCCGTGGAGAGCCCGGATCGTCCTCCCGCAGGATCACGGCTGCGGCGCGGACGCCCGGGTGAGCCGTCAGGACGCTCTCGATCTCCCCGGTCTCCACCCGGAAGCCTCGGATCTTCACCTGCCCGTCGATCCGCCCCAGGAACTCCAGGGCTCGTCCTGAATACCGGACCAGATCGCCCGTCCTATAGAGACGATCTCCCGGAACCGCGCCGAAAGGATCGGGGACGAAGGCCGACGCCGTGAGATCCGGCCGGCCGAGATAACCGCGGGAGAGCCCCACTCCGCCCACCAACAGCTCGCCGGCGACGCCGGGCGGCACCAATTGGTGGCGAGGGTCCACCACGTAGACCCGGGCACCGGCGATGGGCCTTCCGATGGGAATCGTGGGACTGGCCGCTCCCCCGCCAAGCTCCTGGCGGGTGGCGACGATGGTCGTCTCCGTGGGGCCGTAGGTGTTGACCAGCCGGGCGGGATGGCCCGCCGTCCCCCGCCGCCACTGGACCAGGGCCTCCGGAAGGGCCTGTTCGCCGCCGATGATCACCCGCCGCACCGCTTGGGGAAGCGCCGCGCCGTCCAACCCGGCCGTCAGCGTGTGCCAGTAGGCGGTCGGCAGGTTGAGGACCGTGATTCCCAGGCGATCCAGCTCGGCCAGGAAGCGCGGGACCGTGTCGAGCATCGACTCCGGCCGCAGCACCAACGTCGCCCCCGAGATCAGAGCCGGATAGATCTCTTCGGCGCTCGTGTCGAAGCTGACGGAGGCGAGCTGCAACGCCCGTTCCCCCGGCGCCAGGCCGTAGGCCGCCGCCGCGTCCAAGGCGTAGGCGGCCAGAGACCGGTGCTCCACCACCACGCCCTTGGGCCGGCCGGTCGAGCCCGAGGTATAGAGAAGGTAGGCCGCGTTCCCGGGGTCCAGGCCCCTGAGATCTCTTTCGTCCCTCTCTTTGTCCTCCAGGAAAACCGTCCGCACCTCCGGCCATCGCAAGGCCAGCTCCCGACGGGTCAGCAGCAGGGCCGCGCCCGAATCCTCCAGCATCCACGTCAGGCGCTCCGGCGGATAGGCGGGGTCGAGCGGCAGGTAGGCGCCTCCCGCCTTGAGCACGGCCAACAGGCCCATCACCAGTTCCAGCGAGCGGTCCGCGGCAAGGCCCACAACAGTCTCCGGCCCGACTCCTAGCGACCGCAGATGTCGGGCGAGGCGATTCGAGCGCTCCTCCAACTCGCGGTAGGTGGTGCGCACTCCCTCGTGCTCGACGGCGATGGCCTCGGGAGTGCGCGCCGCCTGGGCCGAGAAGAGACGAGGGACCGGCGGTGGCGCTGCCGCCGGAGGCACCGCCGCGCCGCTCCATTCCTTGAGAAGCTGTTCGCGCTCCGCCGCGTCGAGCAGCGGCAACTCGTGCACCGGCCGCTCCGGCTCCCGCAGGGCAGCCTCCAGCAGCGACTTCAGGTGGCGGATCAGCCGCTCGATCGTCCCGGCGTCGAACAGCTCGGCGTTGTAGCCGGCGACGCCCTGCACCTCGTCGTCCACCTCCCGGAGGATCAGCTCCAGATCGAAGTTGACGTGCGCCTCCCCGCTATCTCCCTCGTCCAGGGGCGCCAGAGTCACCCGGGAAAGCTCCACGGCTTGGAGCGGATAGTTGTGCAGCACGAAGAGCGCCTGGAACAAGGGGGTATGGGAGAGGTTCCGATCCAGCCGCAGCTCTTCCAGCAGCTTCTCGAAAGGCACCTCCTGGTGGGCGAAGGCGCCGAGCGTCACGTCTCGCACCCGCGCCACCAGGGCGCCGAAGCCCAGGGGCTCCTCCACCCGGGTGCGCAGGACGAGGGTATTGATGAAGAAGCCGATGAGCTTTTCGAGCTCGGCGCGCCCGCGGTTGCCGGTGAAGGTACCGACCGGCACGTCGTCCTCCCCGGTCCAGCGGGCGAGAACCGCCTGGAAGGCGGCGAGGAGCACCATGAAGAGGCTTGCCCCTGACCGCTGCCCGAGGGCCTTGGCGGCCCGGATCAGGTCGGGGCCCAGCGCGACTTGAGCGACCGCGCCCCGCAACCGCTGGACGGGGGGGCGCGGCCGGTCAATGGGCAGGGGAAGGAGAGGCGGCGAGCCGGCGAGCTGATCGCGCCAATAGCCCACCTGCTCTTCCAGGTACTCACCCTTCAGACGCTCACGCTGCCAGACGGCGAAGTCCGCGTACTGAATGGGCAGCTCCGGCAGTGGCGACGGCGCGCCGGTCGAGAACGCCTCATAGAGGGCCACCAGCTCCGCATAGAGGAGGGCGGTCGACCAGCCGTCCGAGACGATGTGATGCATGGAGAACGGCGCCAGATGATCCTCGGGGCCGAGCCGCAGGACGAAAAAACGCAGCAACGGCCCCGCGCCAAGATCGAACGGCAACCGCCGCTCCGCCGCGATAAGCCGCGCGGCCTCCGCGTCCCGCACGGCAGGCGGCAGGGCGGAGAGATCGAGAAGGGGAACGTCGACCGTCGCCGTGGGAGAGACGACCTGAATCGGCTCGCCCGAGCTCGGCTGGAACGTGGTCCGCAACGACTCGTGGCGCCGCACGATCTCCCCCACGGTGCGCCGCAGCGCGTCGAGGTCCAGGGCGCCGAGGACCCGCGCGCCGCCCGGCAGGTTGTAGGCCGGAGTTCCGGGATCGAGCAGCTCCAGGAGCCACTCCCGGAGCTGGGAGAAGGAGAGCGGGAACCTACCGGTATCTTGCGGCTGCCGAGGGATGCGTTCCACCGTTCCCGGAGTCTGCCGGGCGGCGAGCTGGCGCAGAAGAAGCTCGCGTTTCCGTGGGGTAAGCCCCGCCAGCCGTGTTGAAATGTCGCTCATCGGAAATCCGTTCTCGTTCTTCGGGCAGAGTTTGACAAGCCCTCCGCCCCCCGGTATCTTGGTTGATGCTACCGGCAACGCGGGCAGCAAGGAGCTACAAAATGGAAAATACCGAGCAGGTCCAGCCCCCGATTCCACAATCCGCACTCCCCCAGTCGGAATTCCCCGTCACGCTGACCCCCAAGGCGGTGGAGATGGTGAAGATCACCCGCGACCAGGAGGGGATCGATCCTTCCCACGGGCTGCGGATCGCGGTTCGAGGCGGCGGCTGTAGCGGTTTCGAATATGCCCTCGACTACGAGAACGAAGCCCGCGAGACCGACTGGATCTACGAGCAGAGTGGCCTGACGGTCTACGTCGACCCCGTCAGCGCGCGCTATCTCGAAGGCACCAGCATCGACTACGTGCTGGGCATGGCCGGAGCGGGGTTCAAGTTCAACAACCCCAAAGCCAAGGGCACCTGCGGCTGCGGCTCCTCGTTCGCGGTCTAGGCCGGAACGAACGGTAGCTCCCGCACCTCCGCCACCCCGCCGCCCGGCAGCTCTAACTTCGTCCCTGGCTCGGCGGCCCGGCGGTGGAGGATTCCCAGGCCAATAGGCCGCCCGAGAGACACGGAGTCGACCACGGTGGTGGCGGCTCCGGACTCGCGCCCTTCGAAGAGGAGGGCGGTTCCCGGCTCCGGGGCGGGGCCCGCTCCGAAGTCGAGGCCCCGCAGGGTCTTCTGCACGCCCCCCCGGTAGTGGATGCGGGCCACCACCTCCTGCCCCAGGTAGCAACCCTTGGTATAGCTCACCGATTGGTCTTCCGCTCCCGTCTCCTGCGGAAAGTTCTCCGGTCCGAAGTCGCGCCCGAACCGCGCGATGCCCGCCTCGGTGCGCAGCACCTCCAGGGCGTCGAAGCCGGCAGGGACGACGCCGGAAATCTCCAGCAGGTGCTCCATCAGGGGACCGGCGATGGAGGCGGACACCCAGAGGGTCCACGCCTCGGCGCCGAGCCGGCCGGTGCGCTGGAGCGCCACCTCGGTGCCATGGACTTTGGACCGGACATGACGCCATTCGCCGGCCTCCGGTAGAGGGCAACCCAGAACCTCGGCGGCCCGGGGGCCGAGCAGGGTGAGGGGCAGCATGTCCTCCAATTGCCGCACTTCCACGCGGTCCGCCAGGATGTATTTTTGCAGATGGGCGGAGATGACCCCCTCCTGCCCTACGGGGAGCTGGAGCCAGAGGCGGTCTTCATGGACCGTCACCACGACGTCGGAGAGGATTCCCCCCTTCGGATTGGTGAAGAATCCATAGGCCCCATAACCCGGGGCGAGTCCCTTCACCTCGCAGGTGACGTAGGCGTTGAGGAAGCGGTGGCGATCCGCTCCCAGCAGCTCCAGGCGCCCCGTCCACGAGCGGTCCACGAGCCCGCATCCCTCGCCCCCTTTGCGCACCGCCCGGACCTCGCCGGCGACCGATCCCTGCGAGGAATAGTGGAGGGGCGCGGTGGCACCTCCGTCCACGGTTCCGAGGGTTGCCGACAATCTCTTGTGGAGCTTCGCGAGGGGCAGGGGCTTCGGCGGGGTGGTCTGCGGGACGGTCATGACCGCAGTCTACAATCCCCGCGTGAACGACGTGAGCGAGCCGATCCCCTTCCGCCTGGAGATGCCGGATTCCACCCTGAACGGCCTCGTCGATCTGCCGGCCGCCCCGGGCGAGCGGCCGGCCGTGGTGATCTGCCAGGGCTCCACGGTCTTCCCGGAGTGGGCCTTCCTTCCTTACCTCGCCGCATTGCTGGCCGCGCGGGGCTTCGTCGCCATCCGCACTGACAGCCACCCGTTGGTGGATCTGCTCGCCGTCCTCGACGCCATCGGCGAGACGATCGTTCCCGGCCGGATCGACCGCCGCCGGCTGGGCCTCTTCGGCCACGGCCAGGGCGGCGGCCACGCCATCCTCGCCGCCTCCCAGTCCCCCTGGAGCAGCCGGGTGCGGGCCCTGGTGACCTGGGCGGCAATCGTGGATGCCGAGATCCTCTCCGCCGCGGCGTCCGTGCGCGTTCCCTGGCTGATCGTCCACGGCGCGGAGGACGAAACCGTGCCCGCCGAAGAGGGCCGGCGTCTGGCCGGACTCGTCCGATCGTCCGGCGGCGGGTGGGAGCTGCGAGAGATCCCTGGCGCCAGCCATACTTTCGGCGCCCGCCACCCCTTCACCGGCCCCACGCCACAGCTCATCCAGGCTTTCAACGCGACCCAGCGCTGGCTTCGCGCTCACCTTTGACCTCTGTTTCAGGGCCTTCTCAAGCGGTGGACGTACCAACCGCTGGAAAATCTTCGGCCTGGCTAATCGTGCCCGGTTCCCACGATCCGGGATGTTTCAACTCGGTGCATTCTTTTTGTCCCAATTTCCCGGCTTCCGGCAACGTCCTCTTTGATGAAGGTCTGTCGACTTCAACTTGGACTGTCCTTTACACAGGGGTTGGGGCATGAGAGACGAGCACTTTTCGCACGACACCGCGGAGCTATTCTTCCGGTCCGAGCTTCCGCACTCAGAATCCATGCGGTTCATCCGTCACCTCTTGCGGCAATGTCCCTCGTGCAGCGGGGTCCTGCGGGAGATCGCCCGAAGGCGGAACTTCCGGGTGATGCTCCTGCGTGGCACCCAGGGGCTCGGCGAGCCCTGCGAAGTCCTGCTGGACCGCCTCAAGGGACGGACGCCGGCCAAACCACGAGCCGGGGCGGGGCCATGGCGCATGATCCGGCGAGTATGAGGTAGCATCACGCCTCCAACAGGAGGTGCCATGGACCCTCATTTCGACGGGGTGATCTTTCAGACTCACGCCGCGGAGCTGATCCGCCGGCTGCGCCGTCCCTTCCCGCCCTTCTGCGTCGTCGACGCGCGCTGGCGGGGGGACTTCGACAAGGGCCACATTCCGGGAGCCTATGCCGCCGGACCCGACGGGCTGACGGCTCTGCCCCCGGGCACGAACACGGGAACCGAGCTTTTCGTCATCGGCAGCGGACCCCAGGATCCCGCAATTCGCCGGATGAGCCTTTCGCTACGCCGCCTGGGAGCCCACCGGGTGGTGGAGCTCACCAACGGCATGGCCGAGTGGAAGCAGGCCGGAGGATCGGTCGAGGCGGCATAGGCGCTAACCTGCCTCGGCGTCCCCCCGCCCAAGACCCTCACCCCTGCCCCTCTCCCAACCACCCCATCCCCCGCCCCGGGAGAGGGGTACCCCTGGGGCATTCTTGCCTTGCTCCCTCTTCTCCCGGTGAGGGGGTGGAGGGGGTCGGGAGAAGAGGGCCGGGGTGATGAGGGTCTTGGGGCGGGAAGCCCCCGCAGGGGCGCGTTTCCTCACCCCGCCAGCCAGGGCACGGCGTCGGCGGCTTCGCGCAGGTCGGCGACGAGCCAGTCGGCGCCGGCTTCGCGCAGGGCTTCCGGCCGGGTGCGGCCGGTGGATACGGCAAGGACCGGGATGCCGTGCGCCTGGCCGCAAGTGACGTCGTGGATGCTGTCGCCCACGATCAGCGTCTCCGTGGGGAGGAACCGCCGGCCGGCCACCGTCGCCGCCCGGGCCAGCGCCACCGGCGGCAGCTCCGAGCGGTCGATGCCGTCGCAGCCGAAGGCTCCGAAGGGGAAGAACCGGTTGAGATCGAAGCGCGACAGCTTGGTCCGCGCTCCCGGCTCCCAATTGCCGGTGAGCAGGGCGAGGAGCACGTCGTCCCGCGCCGCCAGCCGGCCGAGCAGCTCCTCCACGGCCGGCAGGAGCGTCATTCCGTGCCGCTCGAGCGAGCGTTCGAGCCGCTCCAGGTAGAGATCCCGGACCTTGGGCAACCCCGCCAGAGCCTCCCTGGGCGAGAAACCGGCGGCCGTCATCAGGTCGATGACGATGCTCGGGTCCGTCCGACCGGCGAAGTTGTAGCCGTCCACGTCCCCCGTCGTGCCGAAGACCTCCTCCAGCGCCGAGGCGAAGAGGGGCCGCACCTGGGGGCCGCAGTTCACCAGGGTGCCGTCGATGTCGAAGAGGACGAGCTTCATGGCCGGCTCTCCCTCCACTATCTCCACTTGGGAGTCTTCTTTGTCTCCAGGAACGTGGCAACGCCCCGCTTGCAGTCGTCCGTGGCCCGGGCGGCGGCGTTGGCCTCGGCGGCTTTCGTCAGCGCCTCTCCCAGCGGCCGGCCGAGGATGTCCAGCAACAGCCGCTTGGTGCGGGCGATGGATTCGGAGCTGCCGGTCTCCAGGATCTGCGCGGCCAGCGCCTCGCCCACGCCCGTCAAATCGCCCGCGGGCACAAGGCGATTGACGAGGCCGATCTCCAGCGCCTTGGGGCCGTCCACGAATTGAGGGTTGAGCAGCATTTCGCGGATGTCCGAGCCGCGCAGGCGCAACGGCAGGTAGGTGGCGACGAGGGCCGCCACGAAACCGATGCGCACTTCGCTGTAGAGGAAGCGGGCGTCCTCGGCGGCCACCACGAAATCGTGGGCCGTGGCGAGGCCGCAGCCGCCGGCCACACAGGCGCCCTGAACGAGGGCGATGGTCAAGGCCTCCTGGCGCAGGATGGACTCGAAGAGGTCTTTCAACCCCAGCGAGTCGCGGAGGTTCTCCTCGGGGCCGGCGTCGCGCAGCGAGCGCAGGTGCTCGAGGTCCGCCCCGGCGGAGAAGTTCTTGCCGGCGCCGGAGAGGAGGATGGCCCGCACCCCCTCCTCGCGCCACGGCTTGCGGTAGATCGCGGTGATTTCCCCAATCATCGCCGGCGACAGGGCGTTGGCGCGGTCGGGATCGTTCAGCGTCAGCCACAGGAGGTCGCCCTCCTGCCTCACCAGAACCCGCTCGCCGCTCATCCTTCGGCCTCCACCAGCCCTTCGGGCACCTCGATCTCCATCTGGAGCAATCCTTGAGCGTGGGTCTTGCCCTGGGCGTCGTTCTTCAGGCTCTCGGTGCCGCCGCCGCCCAGCGAGTCGTGCAGGATGAAGTTGAGGGCCAGGAGGTTCGGCAGCTCGTAGCGCTGCACGGGTCCGCGGCAGACCTCACGGAAGTGTTCCTTCACCCGCTCGGCCGTGACCTCGTCCCGCAGGACCGGGTAGAGGGCCGGCGTCTGGGCGATCAGGCCGACGTTCGAGGCATCGCCTTTGTCGCCCGAGCGCGCGTGAGCGATCTTCTCCAGCTTCATCTTCATCGTCTTACTCCTCGATTTTTACCTAGACATCGCGGCGGATCAGTGCGGGAACGAGGGCGCCCGCTCCCGCCGCCCCCAAAAGTGCAGCCAGAATTCCCGCCATCAGGGGCCGGGTGGCGAGAGGGTGATAGACCGCCGGAAACACGGCCCGGAATCCCAGGTCGAGAATCTTCTGATGGGCCGACTCCAGATTCGCGAAGGCGACGAAGCAGGCGGCGAGCAGCAGCAGCAGGGTGCCGGTGAGGCGGTCGCCCGGCCAGCCCGCGGCAAGACCCTGGCGCAGCAGCACCACCCAGAGGGCGCCCGACACCAGCGCCCAGAGAGCGAAGACGGTACGGTCCGCGAGGGCGCTGTAGAGAAAGCCCAGGAGGAGGACGGGCAACAGCCCGCCCAGCAGGCCGCCATACCAGATGCGGGCGGAGACGGGCTCGGGCTCATTCACGCCCGCGCTCACGTTTTCGCCGGCAATCGGGTTCACACCTCCTCCACGGACACCAGGATGCGGCTCTCGACCTCCTCGCGGGCGAGGAGCGCCGGCCAGTAGGCGACGATCTCCTGCGGCTTGGGCCGGCCGCCCGCGAAGCCCGTCACTCCCGGCGGGCCGGCGGTGACGAGGGGCGCGATCTCCTTGCCGAAGCGCTCGACCTTCGCAGCCTCCGGGTCCTTGACGCCCAGCCGGAGGACGACCTCCGGCAGCTCGTCCGGAGCTGGGAAGATCCCGGGCAGGCAGGCGCCCGTGCCCAGGATCTCCTCCTCCCGGTTCTCCGGCGCGAAGGTGACGCCGGCGCGCTCCAGGCGCTTCCAGACGATCTCGGCCGCCAGCTTCGCCTTCTCGACCGCCCGCGGACCCGACAAGGTGATCTGCCCCGAGGCCTTGTAGCCGGCGAGGTAGGAGGCGGAGACCTTGAGGAACGGCGTGTTGGGCGTGCCCTCGATGCCGGAGACCTCCACCCGGTCCTTGCCGTCCTGGCGGACGCGGATGGAGGTGAAGTCGGCGATGACGTCCGGCGTGATGTAGGCGGAAGGGTCCCCCATCTCGTAGACGAGCTGCTCGCTCACCGTGTCCACCGTGACCATGCCGCCGGTCCCCTCGTGCTTGGTGACGACGAAGGTGCCGTCCTCCCGGGCCTCGACGATGGGGTAACCGACGTTCCAGAGGTCCGGCACCTCCCAGAAGCGGCTGAAGTTGCCGCCCGTGCACTGGGCGCCGCACTCGATGATGTGGCCGGCGATGGTGCCGGCGGCGAGGTGATTCCAGTCGGCGTCGCTCCAGCCGAACTCATGGATCATGGGCGCCAGGGCCAGGGCCGTGTCGGTGATGCGGCCGCAGAGGACGATCTGCGCGCCCTGCCGCAGGGCCTCGACCACCGGCTTCGCCCCCAGGTAGGCGTTGGCGGACATCACCCGGTCCACGATGGGCTCCAGCGGCTCGCCGGTGTCCATGTTCTTGAGCGGATTCCCGGCGGCGATCAGCTCCTTGAGGCGCGGCAGCAGGTCGTCCCCCTCCACCACGCCCACCCGCAGACCCACGATGCCCTGCTCGCGGGCCAGCTCCAGAATGCGGTTGCGGCACGCCCGCGGATTGAGGCCGCCGGCGTTGGTGAGGATGCGGACGTTGCGCTCCTGGAGATCCGGCAGGACGCGCTTGACGAAGCCGATGAAGTCCGTGGCATAGCCGAGCTTCGGGTTCTTGAGCTTCTGCCGCATCATGATCGACAGCGTCACCTCGGCGAGGTAGTCCATGCCGAGATAGTCGAGGGGGCCGCCCCGCAGCAGCTCCACGGGCGCGTCCACATTGTCTCCCCAGAACCCCTGGCCGTTGCCGATGCGAATGGTCTTCATAGAGGCCCCGAAGAGTAGCATGGCGGGAAGGCGGGATTCGGAGAGAGCTGGTTAACATAAGGGAACCTCCGGCGTATAGCTGGCGTATAGCTAAGGAACACTCACGGCGCTCGCAGCGCCATTCCGGATCGGAGTTCCGATGAACTTTCGCCGTTGCCTACGGTTCCTTCTGGTGGGCCTGACGCTCACCGTTTCGCTGCATGGAGCGTCGGCGCAGGAGAAGCCCGCGCCCGCCTCTACCATGCCCTCGGTCGTCCAGATCCCTGCGGCGGCCCTCCCCTCCGACCATTTCGACGCCGAGGCCGCGACCGAGGCCTACCTGGCGCAGATCCCGGCCGCCGCCAAGACGCGCTCGGACGCCTACTTCGAGGGGGGCTATTGGCTCATCCTCTGGGAGTTTCTCGTCGGCGTCGTCATCGCCCTCCTCCTGCTGCAACTGCGCTGGTCCGCGGCGATGCGCAACCTCGCCGAACGCCTCAGCCGCTTCAAGCCGGTACAGACCTTCCTCTACTGGGTGCAGTATCTGATCGTCACCAGTCTTCTCGGCTTCCCTCTCGCCGTTTATGAAGGGTACTTCCGCGAGCATCAGTACGGCCTCGCCACCCAGACGTTCGGCCCCTGGATGGGCGATCAGCTCAAAGAGCTGCTCGTCGCCCTGATGTTGGGGGGGATTCTCGCCGTTCCGCTCTTCGGCATCGTTCGCAAGTTCCCGCGCACCTGGCATCTCTGGGGTGCCGGCGTGACCTTCCTCTTCATCGTCTTCGTCTCGCTCATCGCGCCGGTCTACATCGTTCCCGTGTTCAACGACGTCAAGCGGCTCGAAGATCCCAAGATCACGACGCCGATCCTCCGGCTCGCCCGCGCCAACGGCATCCCCGTCCACGACGTTTTCGAGATGGACGCCTCGCGCCAGACCAACCGGATGAGCGCCAACGTCAGCGGCTTCGGCAACACCATGCGGATCACCCTGAACGACAACCTCCTGCATCGCGGCTCGCCGGAGGAGATCCAGTCCGTCATGGGGCACGAGATGGGGCACTATGTCCTCAACCACGTCTACAAGGGGATGCTCTTCTTCCTGGTGATGATCGCCTTGGGGTTCGGCTTCCTGCGCGGATCGCTCGACGGCGCGCTGAAGCGCTGGGGCGAGAAGTGGCAGATCCGCGGGATCGGCGATACGGCGGTCCTGCCGCTGGTCGTGCTCCTCGCCAGCCTCCTCAGCTTCGTTCTGACGCCGATCTTCAACACCTACATCCGGACGGCGGAGCAGGAGGCCGACATGTACGGCCTCAACGCCAGCCGCCAGCCTGACGGCTTCGCACAGGCCGCCATCCACCTCGGCGAGTACCGCAAGATGTCTCCGGGCCCACTTGAGGAGTGGATCTTCTTCGACCACCCGAGCGGGCGCCACCGCATCAACAACGCCATGCGCTGGAAGGCGGAGAACCTGAGCCTGTACTCTGCCCACTGACCCGGGACGCCTCCTCCGCGTCCGCGAGCCTCCGCGCCGTCGCTCCCTCCCGGGTGCGATCGGCGCGCGGGCCGCGCCCGTCACGATCGGGGCCGGTTGCGGCGTTCGGCTTGATCCCCCTCTACGCCCGCTCCGGGATTCAAGAAGCCTGGCTTCTCAACCTCATCCGAATGGCGGCCCTCCATAGAATGCGTGATGGCACACCCCTCGCATCTGGGCCAAGCGAGAGGAGACATCATGGCCGAACACGTCAAACCCTATAGCCCTGGAATCAACTACTGGCTGTTCGCTACCGACCCGCAAGAGTACAGCTACGACCGGCTGGAGCGGGATACCGCCACGGTCTGGGACGGCGTCACCGATTATGTCGACTTGAAGAACCTGCGGGACGTGGAGACGGACGAAGAGGTGCTCATCTTCCATGCCGGCACGGAGATGGCCATCGTCGGCATCGCCCGCATCACCTCCGATCCCTACCCCGATCCCCGCGGCATGGGCCAGGACCAGGTGGCTGTGGACCTCGTCCCCCTCAATCGCCTGGAGCGGCCCGTGGCGCTGGCCGAGCTCGAGGATCTCCCCGACCTCCAGGACTGGGACTTCATCGAAGATCCGGAGCTGTCCGTGGTGCCGGTGACGCCGGAGATCTGGCAGCGCATCCAGGAGATCAGCGCCTCGACCCTCGCCCTCTCCACCCAGGAGAACCAGGAGTGACAGGAGCCGCTCCGGCTTGAGCAGCCGTTGCTCTGGCTTGAGCAGGGAAACTTTTCAGCCGGCTGGGGAGGTCTTCCAGTCCGCCGGAAAGCTTCCCGCGCGACCGGGGAAGCTCTCTATCTACCGGGGACAAGCCGCCACAGCTGACACGCACCACCGTCATAGGATGAGCCAGGGTTCAGGCTGATCGTGGCCGAGCAGTGGTCAGCGTCCAAGTATTGTTTGTTGACTTTTAGCTGGATTCGGCTCCATCCGCCACCGGCGGGGACAAGCCGCCATAGCTGACATGCACCACCGTCGTAGGATGAGCCAGGGTTCAGGCTGATCGTGGTCGAGCAGTGATCAGCGTCCAGGTATTGTCCGTTGACTTTCAGCTGGATTCGGCTCCACCCGTCACCGGCGGGAACAAGCCGCCATAGCTGGCACGCACCACCGTCATAGGATGAGCCAGGGTTCAGGCTGATCCTAGTCGAGCAGTGGTCAGCGTCCAGATATTGTCCGTTGACCTTCAGCTGGAGTCGATAATAAGAGTCCCTGTGATCTTGGGCCGTAGCGCCATTGACCAGAAACAAGGATAGCCCAGCCGCGAAAGACACGATGGTCACAAGTAGCCTGGTGAATGACAAAGAGGAAGACACGGGAGGCGACGCGCCCAAGATTCTCATGGCATTTGCTCCTCAAGGTTGAGACTGCGTTTGCTGAGTCCTCCGCCTTCGAGCAGTCGAGATTGAGAGGCCTCCGGCGGTGTACTTTGTTATTCGCGGCCGACGTCGATGATCTGACAGGGGTCCCTCAACGTAGTTCTCGAAGATCGCCGCGATCCGGTGAAGGGCCTCGCCACGTTCCCGGATTCCCGGGCCCAGACTGTTGCCCCTGCCAGAAGGTGCCAGGGAACCCGCCCTCGGCCCGGCCACTCACGCCATCTAGTTTTGCCGGAGGCAGAGTGCCGGCGAAGAGGGGCCCTGCCTCTCGCTAGCGATCAACCCATCGACCCAACCCGTCGAGAGGATCTAGAACCTCGGCACTCCAGCAATACCGAAGTCTTTTGGCGGCGCCCCCAGGTGGGCAACCCGTCTAGTCTGCTGTAATGCTCCACTAGTCTCCGTTTAGTCAGGGCTGCCCTTCGTACCCAGATAGCCCCGCTGGCGACGTTCTTTGGCAGCCGTCAGCCCGATCCGAGCGCCACACCACCGCGAGCAATGACTCTGAAGGCCGGAGGTGTCTCCAAACGGTGACTCAACGAAGCCTCCTCAACCAGTTCGCTCTCCTTCTGACCGTTCAGATCGAACGACCGCCGTCTTCTTCGATTCGCCGACGGCTTTCTTCCCTCGTTTCGCTGGCACCTAGTCGGCCAGCGGCGACTCGATCCGGGTTAGAATCCGATGCCATGAAAGCCGTTACGTTCGAAGAATTTGTGGAAAACGGCTAGATCCGACTACCCATGAGTATCCATTTGCCCAAGAAGGCCAAGGTGTATGTCGTCGTTCCGGACCTGGAAGTTCCCTGGGTCCCCTACATTGGAAGCCCTCGGCTTGTTCACCCAGAGCAAGCGGCTGACTTCGTGAAGAAAATCGGCCCAAAGGGCCGGGAGATCCCAGCCCAGGGCTGAGGCCGAAGGCCGATGCCCTGGGGAAAAAGGCACCTTATCCCTGCGGCCTGGAAGGCCGCGAGAACCCGGCTTGACAGATCGGCGGACCGGTGCTTGAGTCACCGGCATCATGCCTCAATCTCTCTCCAAACTCTACGTTCATCTCATCTTCTCGACGAAGGACCGCAGTCGAACCTTGCCTGACGAGGTTCGCCCCGACCTCCATGCCTACATGGGCGGCACGCTCAAAGGCCTCGGCTGTTCTCCGATCGAAATCAACACCGAGCCCGACCACTTGCACGCCTTGTTTCTTCTCGCACGGACCGAGGCGCTGAGCAACGTAGTCGGTCACCTCAAGAAAAGCTCGAACGACTGGCTTCACAACCGGGACCCTCAATTCGAGAGGTTCTTCTGGCAGGCGGGATTCGGGGCGTTCTCGGTGAGCCAATCGCAGGTCGAAGACGTACGGGCCTACATCCGCAACCAACGCGAGCATCACCGAGTCAAGTCGTTTCAAGAGGAGCTTCGTGCGTTCCTCAAGGCGTATGAGGTCGAGTTTGATGAACGCTATCTATGGGATTGAACGCCCGCCCAACGGTCTCGCGACCTTTCAGGCCGCACTGCGTTGGCATCTCTCCACCCAGGGCATCGGCCTCCGGCCTCAGCCCTGGGCTCCGTTCTCCCGGCCCGTTGGGCCGGCCGGACCGGCCACTCGCGCGTCTGGGCATCCTTGTGATAGAGCCATTCAGGCCCAGCGTGCGCGAGTGGATCTGGCGGACATGGAAGCGCTCTACGCGAGTCTTGAGCCCGCTTGAGCTACTCCTTTGCCGTTAACGTTAACATCCTGTTGTCCGCATCGGAACGGTCAAGAAAACCTGATGCGAGTGGCCGGCCCGCCGGCCCAACGGGCCGGGAGAACGGAGCCCAGGGCTGAGGCCGAAGGCCGATGCCCTGGGTAGAAGGATGACAACGCAGTGCGGCCTGAAAGGTCGCGAGAACCTCGCTTGACAGATCGGGAGGCCGGTGTTCGAGTCACCGGCACCATGCCTCAATCACAGAGTCAGTTCGTTTCAAGAGGAGCTTGGTGCGTTCCTCAAGGCGTATGAGGTCGAGTTTTATGAACGCTACCTATGGGATTGAGCTCCCGCCCAACGGTCTCGCGACCTTTCAGGCCGCACTGCGCTGGCATCTCACCACCCAGGGCATCGGCCTCCGGCCTCAGCCCTGGGCTCCGTTCTCCCGGCCCGTTGGGCCGGCCGGACCTGCCGCTCGCAGGATGTAGTTCGCAGAGTGTCGACGACGAGGGGGCGAGTCTAAACGACGAACCCACCGACTAAGTTGCCCGCGAGACCTAGAACCCTCGTCACTCTAGCAGTGATGTGGTCTTACGTTCGGAACATTCGGAGGATTTGTGGAAATGGCCAGATCCGGTCCTTGCTTTTCTTGGCCGCAGGTGGTATTCTTATGATAGAGCACCGGCTAAAGACCTGCCCGTGGTTGGTGGGTGGCCAGCGCTCAAAATAGTGGCAGCGGGCAATTGCCCACCGCCCAACCAGAAGGAGCGTTTGATGAGCGCGAATATGCTTCGTGGAGAAGTTCTTTCCCCCGATCCCCTCAGATTCACCCTGCCCACTCCAGAGTATCGAAGTCAGCCCATTCCCGGCTTGTCTGAGTGCAAGGTCGGCGACTGCTTCGTTCGGGTGGTAGACCTGCCGCAGCAACTCGACGGATTCTTGAATGTAAACCCGCGCGTGCCGAACCGCAACAAAGCAGGAGTTCTCTCTGGGCCAGTCATCCGCGGCATCAAGCAAACGTTGACCGAAGAGCCAGAGAATATGGCCATCAAGAACCAGGGGATCTACATCCTTGCGGAAAGTGCGGAGTTTAAGAAGCTTCAGGGTGGACAGGGTCAGTTGACCATTGTCCTCTCTGATCCAGAGCGACACGGCATCGTGAACGGAGGCCATACTTACGCCGCGATCCGCGACGTGATCGAAAACGAGGTGGCTGAGAGCATCGAGCACGCCTACGTCCGTCTCCATATCTTGCAAGGCATCGAACCCGATAAGGTCGCGGAAATTGCAGAAGGTCTTAACCGGTCGAAGCAGGTGGACGATCCCTCGCTGGACAACCTGCGAAAGGTGTTTCAAGGGATCAGGGATTCCATGCATAACAAGCCGGGCGAAGAGGCAATCGCTTATCACCAAGGTGACGAGGGGGAGATGTATATAACGGAGGTCCTCGTCTACCTCCAACTGTTCAACTGTGAGCGCTACAAGGACGATAAGCATCCGTACTCGCTCTATCGCAAGCCGAAGCAAGCTGAGGACTACTTCAAGCAAGAGCTAGAAGCTGAGAAGCGTGGCGATCCGGCAGCCACTAAGCTCCTAGTTCCTGCTGCACCCGACATACTAGCCTTGGGTGATAGAATTCGACAGGCTACGCCAATAGCTTGTAAGCGCATCGGTTTCGAGTTCGGCAGGATGAAGACCGGATCGAAACGAACCGGAGACAAAAAAAACAGGAATACTCCTCTTCCGTTCATCGGCTCAACAATGCAACACACCGTCCCGCGAGGCTGGGTGATGCCCATGCTCGCAGCCTTTCGAGCGAACGTCTATTGGGATCTTGCAAAGGCTCAATTCGGCTGGCTGCTACCGCTGGACGAGGTGTTCGATGGCGTCATTGATGACCTTGTGCGCGTCTGTGTGACCGAACACCGAGACAACAACATGCGTCCTGAGTGGGTCGGCAATCGCGAGTCGTCCTATCGCCAGTGTTACGACAAAATCTTGCTATTCCTGGCGCGCCGAGGAAAACTCCCACAGTCCTAAAGCAATTGGGTTCCGTCGCCGCCGCACTTGGCGGCGACGGACCTTTTAGGGAACTTAGCGCGCTATCGCGCGCGAACCTTAATGGCGTGACAGTTCGGGTGTGGGCGTAGTGTCCGCGGCGTGCCGCAAGAGCTGAGGTTTTGCTTCTCGACGTATCCCTCGTCGTCGGGGAAGATACTGGCCGGT
>DASYJD010000099.1:0-84075 GCA_035996875.1 Thermoanaerobaculia bacterium | reverse complement strand
CACCCCTCCAGCAGAGGGCCCTTTCTCTGCTCTCCGTGGCGGCGTAGAATGCCTGTAGACAGCGGGCAGGGTAGCCCCGAGCAGCTAAGCCTCGCTTTATCTGATATTTGCGCTACGTAATCGAAAAGAACTTCGGTCTAGCGCTTATCGATCCAGCTTGACGACGGCTGTTAAGCCCCTTTCCTCTTTCCCCTCCACCCGCCGCAGTACCTCTGCAAAAGGCACGTGCGCGAACGCCCCGAAGAGCGGATGCGACTTGAGCTTGCCGCGGGTCAGGCGTGGGGAGGGGAGGCCGGTCAGGAAGCGGGCCAGGGCTCTTGGGCTGGAGAGGTCTTTGATCTCCCGGCGCAGGCTTGCGGACCGGCGGAGGCTCACTTCGTCCAGGTGGACGGGGGTGGGTGGGAAGAGGGGCGTGGGCTTTTCTCCGTTCTCGCACCAGGAGCAGTGGCCGCAGGGGTGGGGGAGGTGCTCTCCAAAGTGCTCGGCGAGGAAGGCGGTCTGGCAGCCGTCGTGGGCGGCCAGGGTCAGCACCTGGTCGAGGCGGGCGATCTCGCGGGTCTCCCTTTCGAGGGTGCGCTGGTGGAGGGACTGTGCCATCGCGTCCAGGTCGTCGGGTTGGCGGAGCCAGCGGTAGGGGTGGCGCAGGCCGGCGGCTTTGAGCTCCAGGAGTCCCTGCTCGGCCAGGTAGTCGAGGGCTCGGATCAAGCGGTCTCGCGGCGCTCTCAGGGCCTGGGATGCCGTTTCGAGGTCGAGGTGGTGCCAGATCTTGGCCTTCCTGGCCTGCTGGAAGATGCCTCGCAGGAACTCCCGTCTCTCTCCCGCGAAACGGCTCAGGATCTCTTCGATGGCCACGAGGGGCCGCAGCTCGTACTCGGCGTAGATGGGCGTGCCGGCTTTCAGATAGCCGTCCAGCTCCAGGTAGGTGAGGAGCGTCCTCACCACCAGCATCCGGATGTCGTGGCGCGCCGAGAGGTCGTAGAGGGAGAGCTCCATCGCGTCGGGACTCTCAGACGACCTCGCGAGATCCGCGAGGAGGCTGCGGACCGCGTCGAGGTCCGGGGTGTCGCCGTAGGCGAAGTTCTGGAGGGCCAGGAGGTCGTCGGTGCAGGTCAGGATCTCGCAGATCGCGGGCTGCCCGTCCCGGCCGGCTCGGCCGATCTCCTGCGCCAGGTTTTCTAAACTCTTGGGCAGGTTGTAGTGGACCACTTTGCGGATGTCCGACTTGTCGATCCCCATGCCGAAGGCGATGGTGGCGACGACCACCGCGTCCTTCGACTCCAGGAACCAGTCCTGCACCCGGGTCCTCTGGGCGTCCTCCAGGCCGGCGTGGTAGGCGAGGGCCGGCAGACCGGCGCGGATCAGGGCTTCGGCCACGTCCTCGGCGGTCTTCTGCAGGGTGACGTAGACGATGGTGGGTCCCGGAGGACCGGACGTGAGCCTTTCGCGGAGCAGGGCGTCGCGGTCGGCGGCTTGGACGGGGGTAAAGCGGAGGGTCAGGTTCTCGCGGTGGAAGCCGGTGCGGACGGCGCACTCGGGCGCGATATCGAAGCCGCGGCAGATGTCGTCGAGCACCTTCGGCGTGGCGGTCGCCGTGAGCGCCAGGGTGCGCTCGGCGCCGCAGAGCTTCCCGAAGGCGGCCAGCTTCAGGTAGTCGGGGCGGAAGTTGTGGCCCCATTCGGAGACGCAGTGCGCCTCGTCCACCGCGAAGAGCGACACCTGCACCCGGGAGATCGCCTCCCGGAAGCGCTCGTTGTTGAAGCGCTCGGGCGCCACGTAGAGGAGGCGCAGGTTGCCCTGGCGGATATTATCCATGAGGGCGCGCACCTCGTCCCACGAGAGCGTCGAGTCGAGGCGGCCGGCGGCCACCCCACGCCGGGTGAGCTGGTCGATCTGGTCCTTCATCAGGGCGATAAGGGGCGAGACCACCAGGGTGAGGCCCGGCAGCAGGAGGGCCGGGATTTGGTAGCAGAGGGACTTACCGCCGCCGGTGGGGAAGACGGCCGCGGCGGATCGCCCGGCCAGGAGGTGCCCGATCACCTTTTCCTGCCCGGGGCGGAACTCCCCGTAGCCGAAGGTCTCCGCGAGCACCGCGCGGGCGGGGTGAGTTGGGGCGTCGGTGACGTCGAGGGGAGGGGCGGGGGATTCGGAGTGAAATGTTCTAGTCATACACTCTATAAACGGAAAAAATCGATTTCATCTTACAACCCCCCTCCAATCTCCTGGACGAGAGCCTCCGTTTCGGCGATCCAGACGCTCACTTGTTCGGCGGTGGCTCCCAGGAGGATCTCGGAGCTGCCCCGCAGGGTGCGGACGAGCTTGAAGTGCGCAGGAAGGTGGGTTTCGACCCAGGTGTCGGGGAGCTTTTCGGCTTCGGGGAGGTCGTGTCCTTCGATGGTCGCCCGGGAGCGCAGGGCGAACTCGACGCCTTCTCGCAGGGCGGGGAGAGATTCGACGGGGAAGCCTCCTCCGGCGAGGACGGCGGCCATGCGGATCTTCCTTTCGGACTGGGCGAGGAGGTCGCGGGCGGCGGCGAGCCGGCGGTCTCTTTCGGCGTCCCTCTCCGGTGATCCCATGGCCGGGGAGCGGTGGAGGAGCCGGCGGTCCTCGGCGGCGTAGCGCAGGACCCCCATCTCGATCAGGCGCTCGATGGCCGCGAAGGCGGGACGGTCGATCAGCTCCAGGGTGGCGTTGGAGTGCTGGGAGGATTGGAGGATGGCTTCGAGGGCGGAGCGGTCAATCCCGGTTCCGGCGCCTTCTACGACGGCGAAGAGGGTCTCGCGGCCGTCCGGCGCGGTCCAGGCTTCGAGGTTCAGGAGGCGGTCGCCGAGGAGAGGGCGCAGCTCAGCGGCAAGAGGATCGGCGGGGGTGGTCTCGGCGGGTTGGGTTTCGGGTGCGGAGGGTGTGGCTGACCCGGCGGTAATCCCGGTCAGGGCTTCCAGTCTCTGGACGAGGGCTCGGCGGCCGGAGGGAAGGGGAATGATGCCCGAGTCGGCGTGGCCGTCGAGGACGCTGTCGGCCAAGGCCTGCTTGCCGGCGAGGAGAGGGATCATCCGGTGCTCGATCGAGTCCTCGGTGACGAGGTGGAGCACGCGGACGGGGCGCGTCTGGTGCTTGCGCCAGGCGCGGGCGATGCGCTGCTCCAGCTTGGCCGGGTTCCACGGCAGGTCGAGGTTGATGACGACGCTCGCGGCCTGGAGGTTCAGGCCCACGCTGCCCGAGTCGGTGGAGAGGAAGAGGCGGCAGTCGGGGTCGTCCTTGAAGCGGCGAATCTCGCCCCGGCGGTGCATCACGGGCACGGAGCCGGTGTGCCAGGCGTAGCCGATCTCCATCTCCTGGACGAGCTCGCGCACCAGCTCGAGCATCCGCTCCCACTCGGAGAAGATGAGGATCTTGGTCTCAGGATCGGCCAGGGTCTCGGCGAGGATCTCTTTCAGCTCGCCGAGCTTGGGACAGATCCGGCAGTCGGAATCGAGGATGTACGGGGTGTCGCAGATCATCCGCATGCAGGCGAGCCACTGCTGGAGCTTTTTGAGCTCGTCCGGAGTGAGCGGCCGGCGCCGGGCGATGGACGCGAGCTGGGCGACGCGCTTTTCGTAGTCTGCGTAGCGGAGGGCCTGCTCCTCTTCCATCCCCACGAAGTAGTGCTTGTCGGTGCGGCCGGGGAGCTGGCCCTCGACCTCCTGCTTGCGGCGGCGCAGGAGGACGGGGGCGAGGCGGCGGTGGAGCTCGTCGAGGTTCTTGTAGCCGGCGGGCCGGCCACGGTCGTCGAGCTCGTAGAAGTCGCGGTTGAAGCGGAAGAGGGGGCCGAGCAGGGCGGGATCGAGGAACTGAAGAATGGAGTAGATCTCGTCGATGCGGTTCTCGATGGGGGTGCCGGTGAGGACGAAGGCGTAGGGGCTGCGCAGGCGCTTGACGGCGTGGGCGGTGCGGCTCTGCCAGTTCTTGATGCGCTGGGCCTCGTCGAGAATGATGACGTCCGGAGCGAGGCGCTGCTGGAGGTCGCCCGCGTCATAGAGCATCTGCTCGTAGCTCGCGAGATAGAAGAAGGTGCCGGGGCCGTACTGGCGGAGGCGCTGGGCGCGGGGGCCGAAGATAATCCGCGATGGCAGGTCGGTGAAGCGGGCGATCTGCTCCTCCCACTCGGCCTTGAGGGAGGCCGGGGAGATCACGAGGACGCGCTCGACGTTCCGCAGCTTGCGCAGCAGGGCGCAGGCGGCGATGGCCTGGACGGTTTTGCCGAGGCCCATCTCGTCGGCGAGCAGGGCGCGCTCGGTGAAGGCGAGGTGGAGCATGCCCTCGCGCTGATAGGGGAAGAGGGGGAGCTTGACGAGGTCCAGAGTCTCGCGGCCGGCTTCGACCTCCGTGAGGAAACGCTCGCGGGCCGTCCCCCGCGCGGCCCGGCGGCTCTCGTCCTCCACCCAGGGAAGGAGGTGGCGGGAGAGGCGGATGCGCTCGCGCACCCTCGGGGGCGC
The DNA here is from genome assembly GCA_035996875.1 of Thermoanaerobaculia bacterium. Classification (GTDB taxonomy): domain Bacteria; phylum Acidobacteriota; class Thermoanaerobaculia; order Multivoradales; family UBA5704; genus DATARR01. The sequence continues at coordinate 79,603 of DASYJD010000099.1, read as the reverse complement.
CGAGGTGAGAGCCCTGGCCAACTCGGGGAGGAGGATCAGGGGATCGCCGCGCAGGACGCCGCTCGGGAAGAAGAAGCGATCCACCAGGGCGAAGGCCCCGGTCCGGCGGAAGCCCACCGGTCCTCCCGGCCACTGCGCCCGCACCTCCGGCCGCTCGCCGGCGCGGCGGAGGAAGACCTCGATGCGGTTCTCGTCCCGTCCCTGCCGGGCGATCTTGGGCGTTCGCACCCGGGCGAGGACGGCTTCGACGTGCTTGCAGGTGCCGAGGCCGTTGACCTGGAAGTCTGGGCAGCCGCAGGAGTTGTCGGGCTGATTGAGAGAGCGGATCTCGACCTCGTAGGAGCTGCCTGCGTCCGAGGAGACGCGGAAGCTGCCGAAGACGGGATGAGCGGATTCGATCGGCTCGATCGTCAGCGGCTCCGTGGCGGCCCGCAGCCGGCGGCGCTCGATCTCCTCCTCGTCGGTGCTGCGCCAGCCCTGGAGGCGGAGGGAAGATTTCTTGGGTATCCTGGACGTCGTATCTTTCTTGAGCTTCGCGGAACCGGAGAGGGATCGGATTCTCGGCATGGGAGGATTTTTACCACATGGCGGGTACTTGTGGTGGGGGAACGTCACGGGAGGCGCTTACCCTTTCCCGAGCGCCCCCGCCCGAAGACCCTCACCCCTGCCCCTCTCCCGTCCCCTCCCAACCCCCCACACCGGGAGAGGGGTGCCGGTTGAGGCGTTCTTGCTTGTCTCCCTCTTCTCCCGGTGTGGGGGGTTGGGAGGGGGCGGGAGAAGAGGGCCGGGGTGATGAGGGTCTTGGGCGGGGGCGCTCCCGAGGCGTCAAAGTTAGCGTCTATGCTCCCATCCCCCACGCCGGGAGAAGAGGGAGAACAGCCCCTCTGCTACACTCCCCCCGCTCCTCGGGTCACCCCCGGGGCGGGCTCCAGTCGAAATTTCAGGTTCCTAGAGAACTTCCGCGGAGGATATCGTCTTGAAGATTCATGAATATCAAGCCAAGGAGATCCTGCGCCGGTACGGGGTGGCCACACCTCGCGGCAAGGTGACGGACAGCCCGGACGAGGCGGCACGGATCTGCGAGGAGATGGGCGGCCGGTGCGTCGTCAAGGCCCAGATCCATGCCGGCGGGCGCGGCAAGGGGGGCGGCGTCAAGCTCGCCAAATCTACTGAGGAGGCCCGCGAGCTCGCCGGCAAGATCCTCGGCATGCAGCTCGTCACTCACCAGACCGGCCCCGAAGGGCAGCTCGTGCGCAAGGTGCTGATCGAGGAGACGGCGGACATCGCCCAGGAGCTCTACGTCTCCATCACTCTCGACCGTGCCCAGGGCAAGCCGGTCATCATGGCCTCCAGCCAGGGGGGCATGGACATCGAGGAGGTCGCCGCCAAGGACCCGAAGGCGATTTTCCGGCAGGCCATCGATCCCCATCTTGGGATTCTGCCGTTCCAGGCGCGGGCGGTTGCCACGGGGCTGGGACTGAAGGGCACGACGGCTGCCAAAGCCGCGAAGCTCATCACCGGCCTCGCCAAGGCCTACGTCGACACGGACGCGGCGCTCGCCGAGATCAATCCTCTGATGGTGACGGGTGGCGGCGACGTCATGGCGCTCGACGCCAAGATGAGCTTCGACGACAACGCCATGTTCCGCCACAAGGACATCGTCGAGATGCGCGACCTCGCGGAGGAGAACCCCCTGGAGGTCGAGGCCAGCAAGTTCAACCTCAACTACATCAAGCTCGACGGCAATATCGCCTGCATGGTCAACGGCGCCGGCCTCGCCATGGCGACGATGGACATCATCCAGCTCTACGGCGGCGAGCCCGCCAACTTCCTGGACGTCGGGGGCGGCGCCTCGCAGGAGGCGGTCAAGAACGCCTTCCGCCTTCTGGTGTCGGACCCGAACGTCAAGGCCGTCCTCATCAACATCTTCGGCGGCATCGCCCGCACGGACCGCATCGCGCGCGGTGTGGTGGGCGCCATCGAGGAACTGGGCAACGTCACCCTGCCGGTGGTGGTGCGCCTGGAGGGGACGAACGTGGAGGAGGGGCGGCGCATCTTGAGCGAGGCGCCGTTCCCGTTCATCGTGGCGAAGCAGATGGCCGACGCCGCCGAGAAGGTGGTTTCCGCGGCGAAGGAAGGAAGGTAGATCATGGCAATCTGGGTGAACAACGACACACGCCTGGTGGTGCAGGGCATCACCGGCAAAGAGGGGACCTTCCACGCCCTGGGCTGCCGCGACTACGGAACGAAGGTGGTGGCCGGCGTCACGCCTGGCAAGGGCGGCGAGACGGTCGAGGGCATTCCGGTGTTCGACTCCGTGGCCGAGGCCCGGGAGGCGACGGGCGCCAACGCCACGATGATCTTCGTGCCGCCGCCGTTCGCGGCCGACGCCATCATGGAAGCCGCTGCGGCCGGCATCGAGCTTACGGTCTGCATCACCGAGGGCATTCCGGTCAACGACATGCTGAAGGTGAAGGCCTTCCTGCGCGACAACCCGACGCGCCTCGTCGGCCCCAACTGCCCGGGCGTCATCTCACCGGGCTTTGCCAAGATCGGCATCATGCCGGGGCACATCCACAAGCAGGGTCGCGTCGGCGTCGTCTCGCGCTCGGGCACGCTGACCTACGAGGCCGTCTGGCAGCTCTCGAACCTCGGGCTCGGCCAGTCCACCTGCGTGGGCATCGGCGGCGATCCCATCAACGGCACCAACTTCATCGACGTCTTCACCCAGTTCACCCAGGATCCGGATACGGATGGCGTGGTGATGATCGGCGAGATCGGCGGCAACGCCGAGGAGCTGGCCGCGGAGTGGATAAGAGCCCACTACAAGAAGCCGGTCGTCGGCTTCATCGCCGGCCGCACGGCGCCTCCGGGCCGCCGCATGGGCCATGCGGGAGCCATCATCTCCGGCGGCAAGGGCACGGCGGCGGAGAAGTTCGAGGCGCTCAAAGCGGCCGGGATTCACGTCGTCGAGTCGCCCGCGGCGATGGGCGAGACGATGGCGAAGGCGCTGGGGCATTAGGAGGCGTCTTCCGGGCTGGCGCACCGGAGAGCAAGCTCTTTTTTTGTCTTTACATCCTTCCTGTCCCCGCACGGTCCGTCGAAGCGGGTCCACATCGTCACGATGGACACGTCCATCGTGACGATGGACGTGGCACTTTAGCCGTTGGACCGACACATCGGGCCGATGGGCAGGGCATTTCAGCCGTTGGACCGACACATTCTCACGATGGACGCGGCACTTTAGCCGTTGGACCGACACATCGGGCCGATGGACAGGGCATTTCAGCCGTTGGACCGACATATCGTGACGAAGGAAGCGTCCATCGTCACGATGTGTGCGTGCATCGGCTGAAATGCCACGTCCATCGTGAGAATGTGTGCGTCCATCGTCACGATGTGCGTGTCCATCGAGACGATGTGCGTGTCCATCGTCACGATGGGAGCGTCCATCGAGACGATGAGAGCGTCCGTCGAGACGATGTGTGTGTCCATCGAGCCAATGAGAGCGTCCATTGAGGCGAAGGACGCGTCCATTGAGGCGAAGGACGCGTCCATTCTGCGGATGAAGGCGTCCATCGGGAGAAAGTGTGTGTCCATTGAGGCGAAGGACGTGTCCACTCTTCGCAAGGGCGCGCCGGCCCTAGGCCAACGCTCTCACTGAGCGTGGAGCTTCTCGGCGATCGGAAAGGCTAGAGCCCCCTTCTCGGTGTACCACGTCATCACCACGACCTCGAGGCGTTCTGCCTTTACCGCGGGATCATCCTCGGCCAGCCGCTTCGCTTCCGCAAGGCTCCCGACGCGAAAGAGCTCAAGACCGCGCCAGCGAGGATCGGGCTGGTCGTCGAGCGGCCCGGCGACCAGGAGCTTCCCGGCCTTGGCAAGGTCGCGGAGATGGCCGATGTGGGCCTTCTGAATTTCTTCCAGCTTGTCCTCTGGATAGTCGCGCGGGTGCTCGGGCCGTTGCAGGACGACCAGTTGGTACGACTCCAGGTTGGTAGGCGGGGCCGGTTGGGAGGGCGAAGCGACCTGCGCCTGCGCGAGCAGTGCAACGGCCAGGGTCATGGGGATCAGCATGGCTTTAGGGACCTCTCTTTCGAAGCGTTGGGCGGCGATATATACCAGATGCTGCGAGGACCGATTCGTCCGGCATCGACACCGATGGGTCCACACGATACCGGTCCGTAGAGACGGCCCAGACCCGCTACGATACCCTCTCATCCACCACAACGTCGGGGCGTCTCTCCCTTTCGAGGCCAGGGACAGTTCCTTCCCGGGATGGTAGGGTCGACCTGGATCCTGGGGTTTCATCGGGGGAACGGTTCCACCAGGTAGGAACCCGTATCGGCCTGCGGGAGACGCCCCGACGTTGTGGTATCTGAGAGGGCGTCGTAGCGGGTCTGGGGCGTCTCTACGGACCGTTGTCGCGAGGGCGGTTCGGTATGGGTCGCGGTAACCCGCTTCACCGGCGGGCGGCCAGCGTTGGATCGCCGAGGCTGTCGTTGATGGCGATCGCCTCCGGTTAGGCGGCATTGGGCGAGCGCAGAACCTCGGTTGCCAGGCGCTGCAAGTTCTGTTCATTGGCTCCTGCCACGAACTGGGCAATTTGCTCGTAGTGTTCAACCGTGTCGAAGGTCTGTCGCCAGTGAACCCGAGTGCCATGGTCAGACGGCTGCAGCTCTATGGAAAGAACGAAGTGATGACCGGACACATGATCGATTTCGAAGATTTCGCCGGGAGAGAGGCGCGTGAAGCGGCTCTCGTTCGGATAGTCCTTCCCGTCAGGGCCGTGCATGGTCAGTAGCCAAGTACCACCGGGCCGGAAGTCGAATTGGTGGATCGTGTTCGTGAATCCATCAGGTCCCCACCAGCGGGCGACGCGGTCCGGATCGCTCATCGCGGCGAAAACCTGCGCCGGTGTCGCGGAAATGAACACGCTTCTCGAATCAGAGCGCTTCTCGACTGGTTCCATGTGGCTATCCTCTCAACATCAACTGTATCCGTCTGCTCCTCCAACGCCTTCCCGACAGTCTCCACGCCTCTCAGAGGGTGTCTCAAAATGGTTGAAGACAACGCCTATAGCGCCAGGGATTGAAATCACCTGGCTACCCTCTGTAGTCCCTACGGGGACAGGGAAGAACGAATTGGCAGTCCCGGAGGGGACAAGCGTCGGTAGCCAGGCGATTTCAATCCCTGGCGACGTAGGCGTGGCTGTCGCTCCCTTTGAGACATGCTCTCAGGCTTCCAATGCAAAAGATGACTACTATCCATTCTATTTACGTAGATACGCTACACCCTCCCCTTCTCCTCGTCAACATTGGTAGTGCTGCCGGAAGACCTCCCCATCGGCCCAACGGGCTGAGAGACCCCAGCCCAGGGCCGAGGCCGAAGGCCGACGCCCTGGGAAAAATGGCTCCTCATTATTGCGGCCTGAAGGGCCGCGGGAAACTTGCACGCCTCCCTCCAACGCAGGGCCAACGGTCTCGTGGCCCTTCAGGCCGCACCGGGTTGTCAATCTCTCCACCCAGGGAGTCGGCCTTCGGCCTCGGCCCTGGGCTGGGATCTCCCGGCCCGTTGGGCCGGCGAGGAGGTCTTCTGACAGGTCCTAGGTCATGTTATTCGTGACAGGCCCCTTGATAGTTGGAATGTTCGCACCCATTCCGACGGTTCCCGACGGGTCTTGTTGCAGCGAGTCACGAGCTCCGCACAAAGCCCGGCGCCGTAGGGCACGACGATGGCAGCGGGCCGCCACCGAGCCGCTGACGATCGAGCCGATGCAATTTCAGCCAGAAGGCGACTTTCGTCAGTGCCCGGCGGTAGGCGGCGCGGCGCCCTTGGGCGTCGAAACCCTCCGCTTCGTATGCGCCCGAGGACGACTCCACAATGCGGAAGTACCAGCCATCGACAGGATCGGACAAAGGATGGCTCTTCTTCAGAACCTCGGCACTAAGTCCCCTGGTGCTCACTCTTGCAGAATAGCCTCTGGATACCGATTCTTAACCTCTGTGCCAACTTTAGCTATTACTCGCCGCTCAAATCCGTCATTCATGATTTTAACAATGAGGAATAAAATTCCGGGAAGCAAGCAGAATAAAAAGCCAACGAGCATTACAATTGTTGCCTTATTGACGCTGCTTAAATCAACTACTGTCTGCGATCCTTCTTCTGTGGCTTTTACCAGGATACGTCGATATCCGGTGGTAAGTCGGTTCGAGCTCTTGCCCAGGAAGACAGCCGCTTCGAAGCTTGTGGGAGCGTCGCTAATGATCTTCCAATTTTGGAATCGGTCAGTTTTCAGAGCTGTGCGCAGCATCTTTCCACCGACCTTGGAATCCATGTTAGTCTGATAGACAAGGTTGGGCAGATCCTCGGAAACAAAGCCCCGATATTGGGAGAACGCTCCAGGCAAGATAATTCTCATATCATCCCTCTCTTATTTGTGCATAAGTTAGTGTCGTAGCCCTTAGCCTATGTTCTACTACCTTTTCCGAGAAGCGTCGAACCAACATCAACTGGATCCGTCTGTTCCTCCGACGTCTTCCGACAGTTCCACACCTGCTCAGGCTTCCGGTGGAAAAGATGTATACCATTCATTCTATTGAACATGGATACGCTACACCGTTCCCTTCTCCTCGTCAACATAGGTAGTGCTGGCGGGGGCTGCAAGCAGTGGCGCTCGACGTGTTCAAAGCGGCTGCCCCCGATTCGTTGGAAACTGCCGCCGCCCCTTTGGGGCTTGAGGAGGTTGAGAACGCGGGCTCCCGAGGCCGGTAAACAGCGCCGGTCCCTGGGCTCTCCTTTCGAGGTGGTTCCCAGAAACCATAACTCGGCGGCCCGCTCTCTTCCAACCCCCACCAGCCCCTCGCCACCCCACCAGGCCCCCCCTGAATAGCATCTACATGCCTTGGCCCCTTCGGGGCGGCCAGAGTCCTTCGGGGCATCCTTCAAGGGGAGTCACGCGGTCTTGATAGGGCGATCGTGTAGGATGTCTCGCCGGGAGCCCCGGTGGCCGCATAGCCCCCCTGATCCTCTTTCCCCGTCAGCCTGATACGCATCGGTTCCCCGCTCTGACAAAGGACAAGCTCGACGTCATGCCCAACCCCATCCAGCGCATCCCCGGCTCCGGCTGGCTGACCCTCATCGGGGGCGGCGAGTTCAGCTTTGGGGAGACGGAGGACGCGGACCGGACTTGGCTGGAGAAGGCGCCGCCGGGGCCGATCGGGTTCGTTCCGGCGGCTTCGGGGTCGAACGACTATCCCCGTCACTTCGCGGAGTACATGGCGGACTTCGAGCGGGAGGTGGAGATCATCCCCATCTACCGCTCGCGGGACGGCCGGCGGGGGCGCAACTCGGAGCGCATCCGCGACGTGGCGGCGGTCTACCTTGGCGGCGGCGTCACGGATCACCTGCTGGAGGCTATCGAGGACACGCCGGCTGCCGAGGCTCTGGCACAGAAGATCGCCTCCGGCGGTTTGGTGGTGGCCATCGCCGCCGCCGCCCAGTGCGCGGGGCGCTTCGCCCGCAGTATCTTCAAGGGCGACCTCATCCCCGGGTTCGGCTGGCTGCCGGAGGGGGTGGTGGAGCCCAACTTCGATCCGGGCCACGACCGCCGGCTGCGCAAGATGCTGGACGGCGCGGGGGTGGGTTGGGGCCTCGGGATCCCCGCCGGCTCGGCCGTGCTGCTGGGTCCGGACGGTGTGGTGGAGCTGGTGGGCGAGGTGTTCCGGATCGAAGGTGCGGAAGGCGACATCGAAGCCGTGTAGTTGGCGCGGCGCCTTCCACAACTTACAATGCCCCGGCCGGCAGGTCCGGCCCTACCTTATTCTTTACGGAGACGACGAATCCATGCAGACCACTCTCGCCATTCTCAAGCCGGACACTGTGGCGGCCGGCAATGCGGGCAAAGTTCTCGCCCATCTCGAAAAGGAAGGCTTCAACATCCGGGGCCTTCGGGTGCTCCATCTCACGGACGCACAGGCCAAGGCCTTCTATGAGGTCCACAAGGAGCGGCCGTTCTACGGCAGCCTCGTGGAGTTCATGACCAGCGGCCCGGTGATCCCGGTGGCCCTGGAGCGCGAGGAGGCCGTCACCCAGCTCCGCAAGGTGATGGGTGCCACAGACGTGTCAAAGGCCGAGGACGGAACGGTCCGCAAGCTCTATGGCACGTCCATCGAGCGTAACGCCATTCACGGCAGCGACTCGCCGGAGAACGCCGCCATCGAGCTCGCCTTCTTCTTCTCCCGCGCCGAGCTGCTCGCGGCCCGCTGAAAAACGATCCGGTATCTTTCGAACGTCTGGAGACGGCCATGTTCAGAATGCCTCACGCGGCGCCCGAGAGTCAGGTCCCCGAAGAAAAGCGGGGCCGTAGCATCGGGCGCTTCTGCCTGGTGTGCTCCACCATTTTTCCCCTCCACCGCGCGAAGCACAGCGGTAAGGGGATGTACGGCCGCGACCACGTCGCCTCTCCATGCGCCCATGAAGGGGAGATGTTCGAGGCCGGCGCGGACTGGTGGGAGCCGGCGGTGGAGATCGTGCCGGAGGCTCTCGCGGCCGGCGCCGCCGAGCTCGTGGCGGGCTCGCCCGCCAAGGGGACGGCCCCGTAAATTGAGCCCTCTGCCGGTCGTAGGCCAGGGCGCCGGCTGGGAGGCGCTCGACCATCATCTGATCCAGGTGCGGGGCTGCAGGATCTGTCCCGCCGTGGAGCCGCCACCCGTGGCGGCCCGACCCGAGAGCTGGCCGCGCCTGATGCTGGTGGGGCAGGCGCCGGGGCCGAAGGAGGTGGTGGAGCAGCGGCCTTTCGCCTACACGGCGGGGACGCGGCTTTTCTCCTGGTTCGCCCGCCTCGGAGCGCCCGAGGAGGAGTTCCGCCGGCGGGCCTATATCTGCGCCGTGGCCCGCTGCTTTCCGGGACGCGCGCCGCAGGGCGGCGACCGCGTTCCCAGTCCCCAGGAGATCGCCAACTGCGCGCCCTATCTCGAAAACGAGCTGCGGCTGATCCGTCCCGTCACGGTCCTGCCGGTGGGGCAACTCGCCATCAAGGTGTTTCTTCCCGAGCCCGCTCCGCTCCATGAACGAGTGGGAAGCAGTTTTCAGGTGTCGCGGGGCGACGTGACCTTCGAGGTGATCCCCCTGCCCCATCCTTCCGGGCGGAGCACCTGGCTGGTCAAGCCGGAGAATCAGGAGCGGTTGGAGCGGGCGTTGGCCCTGGTGCGTGAGAGCGTGGGGTGGCGGGAGACGTTTGGGTGAAAAGGCGGTTAGAATCAGCCGGATTTTCTGGAGGATTTCCATGGATTCAGCGAAAACGGAGCAAGTCATCCTCGCTCGTTTCAAGGAGAGATGCCACACGGCGGGAGCCATCCAGGCTGGCTATGGCATGCGGGCGCAGGCCATCCGCGTCGTCCTGCCGCCCGGCACCGATGTTGACGGGCAGCTCAAGGGGATGGTGGAGAAGGGCTGGCTGAAGGCCAACCCGGCGGGAACCTGGTATTACCTGACGGTGGACGGGGCGGACCGGGTCAAAGCGGCTTGAGGTAGTCTAGCTCCCGAAGGAGGCGGCGGAATGGCCAGGGACGGCAAGCGCGAAGATCTTCCAAGGCCCCCGGAAGGGCTTTCTCGCCGCGATTTCCTGCGCGGCGGCGCGGTGGCGGGCGCCCTGGGCGGCGCCGGGCTGCTGGCCGGGGAGATGCTGGAGGCGGCGAAGAAGGGCCCGCATGCGCCGCATATGGAGGCGGGGGTCGAGGTTTGGGGTCCGGGGCCGGTGCCGATGCGGCTGCGGGTCAACGGCAGGCCGGTTGATCTCCTCCTGGAGCCGCGTACAACACTGCTCGACGCCCTGCGCGACGAGCTCGAGCTGACGGGCGCCAAGCGCGTCTGCGACCGCGGCACCTGCGGCGCCTGCACGGTGCTGCTCGACGGCGACCCCGTCTACGCCTGCAGCATTCTGGCGATCACCGTCCAGTACACGCCCATCCAGACGGTGGAGAGCCTCGGGCGGCCGGGCGAGCTCGACTCCCTGCCGGCCGCGTTCGTGGAGCACGACGCCCAACAGTGTGGCTTCTGCACGCCCGGCTTCGTCATGGCGACCAAGGCGCTCCTCGATCACAATCCCAATCCCACATTGAAGGACATCCACCACGCCCTGTCCGGCAACTTCTGCCGTTGCGGTACCTACGCCGGCATGCGCCAAGCCGTGCTCGCTGCGGCGGCCGCGGATGACGATGACGACGACGAGAAGGACGAAAAGAAGAAGGACGGCGGCAGGCCGCCCACGGAGCCGAAGGGGGTGGGCCATGGTTGAGTACTTCTGGCCCGAGGCCAAAGACCGCCATCTCCTCGGTCAGCGGATCTCCCGCCTGGACGGTCCCGCCAAGGCCACCGGCCGGGCCAAGTACACCTACGATCTCCTGCCGAAGGGAATGCTGTGGGGCAAGATCCTGCGCTGCCCCCATGCGCACGCGAAGATCAAGTCGGTCGACGTCTCGGCCGCCGAGAAGATGCCCGGGGTCAAGGCCGTGCGGGTGATCCAGGGGCCCGGCACGGAGATCCAGTGGGCGCTCGACGAGGTGGTGGGAGTCGCCGCCACCAGCGAGGCGCTGGCGGAGGAGGCGCTGCGCGCCGTCAAGGTCGAGTACGAGGTGCTGCCGCATTTCGTCAACGAGGCGGATCTCACCAAGGCCCCCAAGGTGGACGCCGGCGCCGAGGAGGTGGTGGGCGATCCCGACGGGGCGATGGCCACCGCCGAGGTGAAGATCAAGGGTACCTACGGCATGCCGCCGGTGGCCCACAACTGCATGGAGGCCCACGGCCAGATCTGCGAGTGGACGGGGCCCGACACACTCAACGCCTGGTGCTCCACGCAGGCCGTGGCCGGGCTCGCCGGGCAGTTCGCCGAGGGGCTCGGCATTCCGGCCGCCAACGTCCATGTGATGACCGAGTACATGGGCGGTGGCTACGGCAGCAAGTTCAGCGTCGACCGCTGGGGCATCGAGTGCGCCAAGCTGGCCAAGCTGGCGGGCGCGCCGGTGAAGCTCATGCTGGACCGCCGGGCGGAGATCACGGTGGCCGGCGACCGGCCTTCGGCCTACGGCGAGATCGAGGTCGGCGCGAAGAAGGACGGCACCCTGGTCGCCTGGAGCTCGAAGTCCTGGGCCTCTGGCGGCCCCGGGGGCGCGGGCAATCCGCCCATTCCCTACATCTTCCAGGTCCCCAACCGGCGGCACAAGCACACGTCGGTGCCCACGAACCGGGCGAGCGCGCGGGCCTGGCGGGCGCCCAACCATCCCCAGGGGGCATTTCTCACCTTCAGCGCCCTGGACGACCTGGCGGCGGCGCTGGGGATGAACCCCCTGGACTTCGTCATCCAGAATCTTTCAATTTCCGGCCAGTTCGAGAAGGTGTACCGCGAGGAGCTACAGATCGCGGACGATCTCATGGGCTGGCGCCAGCGCTGGCACCCGCGGGGAGATCCCGCCAAGGGCGCGATCAAGCGCGGCCTCGGCCTCTCCCTCCACACCTGGGGCGGGCGCGGCCATCGCAGCAACTGCGAGGTGACGGTCCATCCGGACGGCATCGCGGAGGCGAAGATCGCCACCCAGGATCTCGGCACCGGTACCCGCACGGTGATCGCCATCGTTCTCGCGGACTCGTTGGGGCTGCCTCTCGACTCCGTCAAAGTCAGCATCGGCGATAGCCGCTACCCGGCCTCCGGCGGCTCGGGGGGGAGCACGACGGTGGGCGGCGTCAGCTCGGCGACCCGGCGGGCGGCGCAGAACCTCCTCGTCACCCTGTTCGGGAAGGCGGCGCCGGAGCTCGGGGTCAAGCCGGAGGAGCTCGAGGCGGCAGAGGGGAAGATCCGCGTCAAGGCCGAGCCTGCCAAGAGCCTCACTTGGCGCCAGGCCCTGTCGCTTTTCGGGCAGACGCCGGTCACCGCCACCGGCGCCAATCCCGGGACGGGGGATCTCACCACCAGCGGCGTCGGCGGGGTGCAGATGGCGGACGTCTCGGTGGATATCGAGACGGGGGTCGTCCGCATCAACAAGATGGTGGCGGTGCAGGACTGCGGCCTGATCATCGACCTGAAGACGGCCGAGAGCCAGGTCTACGGCGGCATGATCATGGGGATCTCGGCGGCGTTGTCGGAAGAGAAGGTGCTGGACCCGGTGACTGGGCAGGTGCTGACCACCGACTTCGAGTCCTACAAGATGGCCGGCATCGCCGACGTGGGCGAGCTCGTAGTGCACATGATGACCGGCCCGGGCTATGACGAGCGCGGCGTGATCGGCGTCGGCGAGCCGCCGGTGATCTCGCCCGGCCCCGCGATCTCCAACGCCGTGGCCAACGCCACCGGTGTCCGCGTCCCTTTCCTGCCGCTCAACCCCCGGCGGGTGCTCGACGCGCTGGGTGCTGCCGGGACTGCTGGGACCGCCGCGAAGAAGGAGACCGCCTGATGCAACCTTTCGAGCTGGCGAGCCCCAAGACCCGCGAGCAGGCCGTGCATCTGCGGGGCACCGATCCCGCCCGAGCGACGTTTCTGGCCGGCGGCAGCGATCTGCTGGGCCTGATGAAGGACCACATCGAGACCCCCAGCCGGGTCGTCTTTCTCAAGGGCGTGGGCGGCCTGGTGGGCGTGCGCAGCGAGAAATCCGGCGGAAGGCTCCGCATTGGCGCTCTCACCACGGTGGACGATCTCTCGGCCGATGCCGCCCTCGGCTTCGAATACCCGGCACTCACCGCCGCCGCGGGCCGCGTGGCCGGCCCGCAGATCCGCAACGTGGCCACTCTCGGCGGCAACCTCCTTCAGCGTCCTCGCTGCTGGTACTTCCGCAACGGCTTCGGCCTCCTCGCTCAGCGCGACGGCAAGTCGATGGTGGTGGATGGCGACAACCGCTACCACGCCATTCTAGGCAACGACGGGCCGGCCTATTTCGTCCAACCCTCGACGCTGGCGCCGCTGCTGATCGCGGTGGGAGCGCAGGTTATCCTTTTCGGTCCTCAGGGGGATCGCTTCCTCGACCTGGAGAAGCTCTACCGGATTCCCAAGACCGAAGGGGAGCGGGAGCATGACTTGCGGCCAGGGGAGATGCTGACCGAGATCGTGCTGCCGCCGGCTTCCGGCCGCAGGGTCGCGAGCTACGAGGTGCGCCAGCGCCAGACGCTCGACTGGTCGCTGGCGACCGCGGCCGTCTCCCTGGAGATGGACGGCGGAAGGGTGACCCAAGCGCGGGTGATCCTGGGCCAAGTCGCGCCGGTGCCGTGGGCCGCCACCGAGGCTGAGGAGCTTTTGAAGGGGAAGACGCTGGACCTGGATCTGGCGGCGAAGGCGGGAGAGGCGGCGGTGGCGAAGGCCAAGGCCCTCTCCCAGAACCAGTACAAGATTCAGCTCGCACGGGTGGCCGTGAAGCGGGCCTTGATCGCCGCCGCGGGCCTCACGGAAGAGGGGGCTTGAGCCATGGAACCCGTCAGCAAGCCCGCGTCGGGACGTCAGATGTGCTGCCTCCATCTCCGCTGGAAGGGGATGTACGTGGACGTCGAGCCCGATCCCTCGATCCCCAACATGCGCGATGGTCTCTTCTGGTGCAGCCACACCATGACCTGCCTCGGCCCCGACGGGCAGGTCGCGACCGAGGCCCACTGCTGCGATGGCCGGGGGTGCTTCAACCCGGTGTAGGAGGTAGAGCCATGAAGCGTCCAACCCTCAACCTGACCCTTCTCGTCGTGCTGACCCTGCCGGCTGCTGCCCTCGCAGCGCCGTCGATCTCCGGCGACTACCTGGAGGCCCGCACTTCGGACGTTTACACCGGCCCCTGCTTCGCCAACTCCGAGGTGAACACGGCCGGCGGCGAGGCGGTCTTCGCTTGGCGGGTGCGCCAGGGCTCTTGGAAGGGAGTCGCGATCGACGGGCTCTCGGTGGTGGCGGTGGTGCGCGCCGCGGCGACGCTGGGCGATCCCACCCGCAGCCCGCTGCCGGCACGATCGGTTCTGCTGGTGGACGAGCGGGCCGACGCCGCTCAGAAGGCGGCGCTGCTGAGCCTCGCCCACGAGATGGGAGGCGACCTCCTGTCGGACGTCGTGTCGGTCGAGAGCGCGCCCATCGTGCTGACCGTCGAGGACGGCGTTCTGCCGGCTGGCCATCCGAGTCATGGGGCTGTGGCCTCGCTCTCGGGCGTCGCCAGCCTGACGGCGGGTCCCGAGGTGGAGCTGCGGACCCGGGCGCTCAACCACCACGATCACCTCTGTGGCAATGAAGAGGTCTACTACCCGCCGCTGACGCCCACGGCCGAAGCGGTGCCGGCGGTGACCCTGACCCACGCTTTCCGTGGCGCCGAGCTCGGCAAGACGTGGAGCAGCCCGGGAAAGCGCAGCGCCTTCGTGGGCCACTTCGAGCGCTGAGCCCCGGTCCTCCCAACTCCTTTCTTCTCCCGGTTCTCATAAGGCGCGCCTTCGCCTGATCCTCTCTTTCCTCTCTTTCCGCGAACCTCGTGGTCGATTTTCAGGCAGCGGGACCGCTTTGAGGGAAGAAGTGTCACTCTTTACGTTAGGGGGGATGTAGGTGGCCATGAAGGCCGCTTAAAAATGGTCCGCCCGAAGGAGAGGCCCGTCATGTCTCAAAAGATCCGTTCGGCTGCCCTCGTGCTTGTTCTATCCGCTGTCTTCGTCTCTTCCGCGTACGCCCTGCCGCCGGTCCACGCCGCGGCCGGGCCCCGGACCGAGGGATTCCTCGCCGCAGCCTGGAGCTGGTTCGCCTCGTTTGTCCTACCGGACGCTCCTGCCCGCACTCCTGGATTGACGGCGGTCTGGGAAAAGGCAGGAAGTCAGATGGATACCAACGGACAAACGAACAATTTTTCGCCGGATGGAGGTATCGACCTAGGTAGCTCCATGGACCCGAACGGCTAAAAGTAGAAGTAAGCAGAATCATCCTGCGCGCCGATCTCTGATCGGCGCCTATTTTTCTCCCTTCGCGTTGTCCCGTTTGGTCCCTCTGCGGTAACTAATGTTGTAGAGGCGGAATTGTCATCGGCCTCATACTTTGCTTTCCGGAGAGGAGGAGCCCGCGTTGAAGATCCACCCCAACGGATTCACTTTGGAGGAGTTCCTGGTGTCGCTGTCCAGGCAGCACTTGGAGGTGGTGGACCACCTCATTGGTTGCGCGACATGCAGGCGGCGCTTCCAGGGTCTCGTGCGCCAGCGGTCCATGTCGAAGAAGACCGCGGACATCCTGTCATGGCCGCGTAGGCCAGCCGAGAAGGAACCCGCCCCGGCAGAAGGGCAGGAGCTTCTGGACCGCGCGCAGGCCCTGGTGAAAGAGCGGGCAGAGGCACCCAGCCTCTTCGTGGAGCTGACGCGGCTCCCCCTCGAGCAACGGGATGTCCTGCTGAGCTCGCCGCGCTTCCACTCCTGGGGTCTCCTTGAGCTGCTCCTCGAGCGCAGTTTGGAAGCCGGGATCAACCTTCCGGAACGGGGTGAGGAGTTGGGCCGGCTCGCACTTCGGCTTTCCGAGCATCTGGACGCTCAGTTCTATGGTGAGGCGCTCATCCAGGACCTGCGGGCTCGGGCCTGGGGCTACATCGGCAACTCCTACCGGTTGCGCTGCGACTTTCAACGGGCGGACGAGATCTTCGCAACTGCCTACGAGCATCTCCGCCATGGCACCCAGGACTCTCTGGAGCGCGCCATTCTCCTCGACCTCGAAGCCTCATTGCGACGGGAGCAAAGGCGTTTCGAGGAAGCTTTCAGGCTCCTGCGGCGAGCAGTCGCGCTTTTCCTCCAGAGTGATCAGCGGCACCGGGCCGGCAGGTCTCTGGTCAACCTGTCGACGGTTTACCACTACGCGGGAGATCCGGAAGGGGGAATCCCCATCCTCTTTCAGGCAGTCGAGCTGATCGATCCCGAGCAGGAACCGCGTCTTCTGCTTTGTGCCCGGCACAATCTAATCGACTATCTCGCGGATTCGGGCCGCTATCTGGAGGCGCAGAGGGTCTATCGCGAAGCCCGTTCCCTCTACCGCAGCTTTCCGGACGCTTGGTCTCAGAACCGACGCAAGTGGGTGAAGGGCAAGCTTGCCTTTGGCCTGGGTCAGGATGAGCAGGCGGAATCGCTCTTCCGGGCCGCCCGCGAGGGCTTCATCGGCGAAGGGGTACCCTACGATACCGCCTTCGTTTCTCTGGATCTCGCCGTGCTGTACGCCAGGCAGGGCCGGATGGCGGACCTCAAGGTTTTGGCGGCGGAGATGGCGCCTCTCTTCTCCTCACTCCACATTCACTCCGAGGCCCTGGCGGCCCTGGCCTATCTCAAGCAGGCCGTGGAGACGGAGCGGGTGAGCCTCGCCCTGGTCAACGGCATCGCCGCCTATCTCCGCCGCGCCGAGCACAACCCGTCGCTGCGGTTTCAGGAGCCGGAGGAATAGAGGGCTGGGCGACGGATCTCCCCCAATCCCCCCATCCTGGGACACAATACCCCCCTCCGGTTGACCGGGCTTCCTGACCTGGAGGGGTGATGCTCCGCGAACGCGCTCGTCTGGTCCTCGTCTTCGCCGTCTTTCTGCTGGCTTCTCTGCCTCGGGCTGCCTGGCCTGCGGTTACTCTGGAGGGACTGCTGGGGGCGCCTTTCCCCTCGGAGCTGTTGGCGTCCCCTTCGGGCGGGAAGCTCGCGTGGGTCCAGAACGCCAACGGGGTGCGCAACCTCTGGGTGGCGGAGCCTCCGGACTACAAGGGGCGTCAGGTCACCCGCTATACCTTGGACGACGGCCAGCAACTCGGCGGCCTCGAATGGGCTCCGGACGCAAAGGGCCTCATCTACGTCCGCGGCGGCGGGGCCAACCGGCAGGGGGAAGCTCCCAATCCGACGAGCGACCCGGCGGGCGCTGAGCAGGTCGTCTGGCGCCTCGCCGTCGACGGCGCCGAGGCGCCGGTGAGAGTTGGGTCGGGTCATGGCGCGGCGGTCTCCCCTCGCGGGGACGGCGTGGCTTTCGCGAGCCATGGCAAGATCCTCTGGGCACCCTTCGCCGGTAAGGGAGAGCCCACGGCGTGGGTCGAGGCTCGGGGCGGAGCCCGCCAGCTCCGCTTCTCGCCGGACGGCTCGAAGCTCGCCTTCGTCAGCGACCGCGGAGATCACGGCTTCGTCGGCGTCTACGATCTGGCGGCGAAAACAGTGCGCTGGATGGCCCCCACGGTCGACTCCGACGTCGAGCCCGCGTGGTCGCCGGACGGCTCACACTTGGCATTCCTACGCATTCCGGCCTCGTCGAAGGTCACGCTGTTCCACGCCAACGCGAGCGCCGAGCCCTGGTCCATCCTCGTGGCGGACGTCCTCACCGGTCAGGCGAAGACCGCCTGGCGGGCCGATCCCGGACCAGGAAGCGCATTCGCGGAAATGGTGGCGGCCAACCAGATCCTCTGGGCCGCGGGAGACCGCCTGGTCTTCCCCTGGGAGAAGGACGGCTGGCTTCATCTCTACTCCGTGCCGGTTGCAGGCGGGACGGCGACCTTGCTGACGCCGGGCGATTTCGAGATCGAGACCGTCAATCTCACTCCGGACCGCCGGCAGGTGGTTTTCAATTCCAACCAGGACGACCTCGACCGGCGCCACCTCTGGAAGGTCGACGTTGCGGGTGGCCGGCCCGTTCAGCTCACGAAAGGGACGGGGATTGAGTGGCTGCCCGTGATGATTGGAGACAAATCGCTGGCCTATCTGCGCTCCGGACCGAAGCGCCCGGCCGAGGCGGTGATTCAGATGGGCAGTGGCAACGCCCGGTCGCTGGCACCGGGCACCGTCCCCGCCGGCTTTCCCGAGAGCGCTCTCGTGGAGCCCCAGCCGGTGATCTTCAATGCCTCCGATGGGATGCGCATTCACGGCCAGCTCTTCCTGCCGCCGGGCGTGAAACCGGGGGAGCGGCGGCCGGGACTCCTCTTCTTCCACGGCGGCTCGCACCGCCAGATGCTCCTGGGCTGGCACTACATCGGCTACTACAACAATGCCTACGCCATGAACCAATATCTGGCGGCCCAGGGCTATGTGGTCCTGGCGGTGAATTATCGCTCGGGCACGGGATATGGGATGGCGTTTCGCGAGGCGCCGGCGCAGGGGGCCACAGGGGCGAGCGAGTTCAACGACGTGCTGGGCGCCGGGCTCTACCTGCGCAACCGGCCGGACGTCGATCCCGGTCGCATCGGTCTCTGGGGCGGCTCCTATGGCGGCTTCCTCACGGCGCTGGGGCTCGCCCGCGCGTCGAACCTGTTCGCCGCCGGAGTGGATTTCCACGGCGTGCACAATTGGAACGTGGGCATCCGCACCTTCATCCCCAACTACAACCCGAAGCCGGACGAGGAGCGGCTGGCTTTCGAGTCGTCGCCCATGGCCTGGCTCGATACCTGGAAATCGCCGGTGCTGGTGATCCACGGCGACGATGACCGAAACGTATCCTTCCGCGAGACGGTCGATCTGGTGGAGGCCTTGCGCGAGCGGCACGTCGAGGTGGAGCAGCTCATTCTGCCCGACGAGATTCACGGCTTCCTGCGCACGGCGAGCTGGCTGGCCGCGTATCGGGCAGCGGCGGACTTCTTCGACCGGCGACTGGGGCGGGCCGCCCCATGATCGACCCTCGCCTCCCCGGCCTCTACGGGATCCGGGGAGTCATGAGCGTCTTCCACCTTCTGGTGGAAGGAGAGCAGGCTTGGCTGATCGACACCGGCATGACGCCTGTGGAGCCTTCTCTGCTCCGGCGACAGATGAGCCGGTTGGGCCTGGGCGCGAAATCCATTCAGGGAATCCTTCTCACCCATGGGCATCTCGATCACGCCGGAAATCTGGCTGCGATCAAAGCGTGGACGGGCGCTCCGGTGTACGGCCATCCCGCCGAGCAACGGCACATCGACGGCACCTATCCCTACGAGGGCATCACACGCTGGTGCGGACGTCTCGAGGCCCTCGGCCGATGGGCCTACCACTACCGGCCGGCGCTGATCGATGAGCCTTTGGGCGAAGGCGACGAGCTTCCGATCTGGGGGGGCTTAAGAGTGATCCACCTTCCCGGCCATACGGCCGGCCACTGCGGTTTCTACAGCGCTCGGCACGACCTTCTTTTCTCCGGCGATCTTTTCGCCAGCTACTTCTTCAACACCCACCGGCCGCCGCCCATCCTCAACACCCAGCCGGAGCTGATTCCGGAAAGCCTCCGGAGAGTCCTGGCGCTCGATCCCCGCTGGATCGTTCCCAACCACTATGACGTCCTGGACGGAGACTTGCACAAGCGCAGGTTCCTGGAGCTGTGCCGCAAAGCTCTCGGATAGGAGGTCGAGATCGTGGAAAGCCCGCTCTGGCTGCTGGCCGCCATTCTGGTGTTGGTGGGAATTGCGGGCACGGTGATGCCTGCCCTGCCCGGGGCACCCCTGGTCTTCCTGGGGCTGGTCTGTGCCGCCTGGGCGGACGGATTTCGAAAGGTCGGGTGGTTCACGCTCTCCATCCTGGCGGTCCTGATGGTCCTGACTTTCGTCGTGGACTTTCTGGCGTCGCGATGGGGCGCCAAGAGGGTGGGAGCGAGCTGGCTCGCCTTGTTGGGAGCCTTCCTGGGGACGATTGTGGGCCTTTTCTTCAGCATCCCCGGCTTGATCTTCGGTCCCTTCCTAGGCGCGGTGGCGGGGGAGTGGCTCTCCGTGCGCAATCTCCGGCAGGCCGGCAAGGTGGGCCTCGGCACCTGGCTGGGCATGATCCTCGGCATCGGTGCCAAGCTGGCGCTCGTCTTCGTAATGGTGGGGATCTTCGCGCTGGCGTATGCGTTCTCAGGGCACCTCTGACGCCGGCTCCACCACCAGCGGCGCCACGCAGTCCGGCGCGTCGTGGGCAGGGCTGTTCACGTTGCGGCTGACGGGGAAGACTTCGAAGCCGTCGACGGCATGGGGGACGAGAAGAGGCTGGAGCTTGTCTGTGTCCTCGGTCTTCGGGTCCAGCCAGAGGTCGAAATTTTCCGGGTCGACGATCACCGGCATTCGGTTGTGCAAAGGGCGCATCAGGTCGTTGGCGTCCGTGGTCAGGATGGTGAAGGTCTCGACGGGGACTCCGCCGTGCTCCTTGTCCACCCAGGTGGACCATAGGCCGGCGAAGGCGAAGGGCTTGCCGTCCTCACGGTGGATCAGGTACGGCTGCTTGGTCTTGCCCTCCTTCTTCCATTCGTAGAAGCCGTTCGTGGGAATCAGGCAGCGCTTCTTCTTGAAGCTCCACTTGAACGAAGCCTTTTCGGCGATCGTCTCGGCGCGGGCGTTGATCATCTTGTTGCCGATGGCAGCTTCTTTGGCCCAGTAGGGGATGAGCCCCCAGCGCAGCGGCACGAGCTGGCGCGGAGCCCCCGGAGCCGGAACCCGCACCACCGCCGCCTCCTGGGTGGGGGCCATGTTGTAGCGGGGGAAGACCTGCGGGAGATCGTGCAGATCGAAGAGCAGGGCGATCTCGTCGCTGGATGAGCTGAGTGTGTAGCGTCCGCACATAGGAAGATTCTATCCCAGTCTCCAGTTGTGCCATAATGCGGCATGAAGGGAGAAAGTCCAGTGGCAATCATCAAGACGGTGGGAAGCAGCGGCCAAATCGCGCTCGGCAAGAAGTACGCAGGCCGGCAGGTGATGGTAGAAGAACGGGAGCCGGGAGTCTGGATCGTCAAGCTGGGAGAGTTCATTCCTGACGACGAGCGTTGGCTGCACACTCCAGAAGTTTCGAAGGATCTCGACGAAGCGCTTGCGTGGAACGCCAAGAATCCACCGAAAAAGACTGATCTGAGGGAGCTGGAGGAGAGACTTTCGCATGCGCCGAACCTCCAGAAACGTTCAGCTTGACCTCAACAATCCGGTTTTCCAGAGGCACATGTTCTACCTCGAGAAGGACCAGCAGCGAATGGTCCTGACGACTCTGAAGAAGATTTCGGAAATGACATGGGAACAGGTCTACCGGGATTCTGGCCTGCGATGGGAATCAGTGACCTCCAAGACCGATGAGCGAGGGGAGCAGGTCTACAGCCTGCGTATAGGGAAGGGATTTCGCGCCTTGGCGACCCGGGATGGCGATTGGCTTCGCCTCGTCTCGCTTCACCCGGGCCACGACTCCGCCTACGGACGTTGAGCTCGCCGTTCCGCGCTGTGTCATGATCCCGCTTCGGAGGAACCGGAAGGCGTGCATCCTTCGAGTAGAACTGAGAAAGAGATTGCTCGGTGACTCCAAATCCGTTGGATCGAATCTGCCGCAAGTATGGCCTTCTCGCTGTCTACCTCTTCGGCTCGCGAGCCGAAGACGGGTTGCGGCTGTTGCGGGGTGAGGCTGTTCCGGCGGAAGGCTCGGATCTCGACATTGGGATCGTCTTTCCGGATACCTCCTGGAGTCCTGGAATCCTGTCCTGGCTGCAGGTGGATTTCGAGGCGCTGTTCGCGCCTCTGCGCGTCGATGTAGTGCCGTTGCAGCGGGTCGACGCGCTGTTTCAATTCAACGCCATCGACGGGCATCGGGTGGCGGCGACCGATCCCGACCAGACGGACCGTTTCGAGCTGGCGGTTATGAGTCGCGCGGAGGAGCTCCTTCCCATCCAGAGGCGGATCGAGATCGAGAGGTTCGGAGTGAGCACGACATGACGACGGGAAGGGTCAACCTCAAAGTCGTCGGCGACCTCCTTCAGGGTGTAGAGGATTGCCTGACCGGACTCCGGAGCCTGCCAGCCGGATCTCAGGAGGAGTTCACGGCGGATTTCAGGAATCCCGCGGCGGCGGAATCCTTTCTCCGGAGGGCCATTCAGGGGCTGTTCGACATCCTGCGACATCTCCTGGCCAAGGGATATGGGCAGGGGGCGCTCGAATACAAGGAGCTCGCCCGTCTCGCGGCGGAGAAGGACCTCATCCGCGATCCTGCCCTCGCCGAAGTGCTGAGAAAGCTCGGAGGTTTTCGCAACCGCCTGACTCACTTCTATCAGGAAGTGACTGCGGGGGAGCTCTACGGTATCTTGAGAGGCGAGCTCGGAGATGTCGAGGGGATCGCCGCCGAGTTGCGTGCGGCTGCGATCAGGGTCAGTCAAGCCTGAGCCCGGCCCGCCCCGCGCTCCGCCCACTCCCCGCCCACGCACGTCGCCGCCACCACTTCCTCCGTCGCTCCGAAGATCACGGACTCCAGCAGCGTCTCCGGAGTCCAGCCCGCCAGCGCGGGAGACTCCAGATCGAGGGCGACGAAGTCGGCCCATTGGCCGGGGGCGATGCGGCCGGCTTCGATTCCCAGGGCCTTAGCGCCTCCCAGGGTGGCCGCTTCCAGCAGGAGCTTCGCGACGTTGCCTTCTTCGTTCCGCAGCGCTCCCCGGGTCTGGGTGGCGAGGCGCTGGCCGTATTCGAGCCAGCGCATCTCTTCGATGGGGGAGATGCGGTTGTTGGAGTCGCTGCCCAGGCAGAAGGCCCCGCTCACCGGATGAGCCCGCGGGGCGCCCGGGATGCCATCGCCCAGGTTTCCTTCGGTGAGCGGACAGAAACAGACGGTGCCGCCCGACGCCAGGAAGCGCTCCATCTCTTCAGCGTCGGTGTGGGTGCAGTGGACCGCGGTCAGATCCGTGGCCGTTCCTAGGGTCTCCAACAGCAGGGCCATGGGGCGCCGGCCGTAGAAGGCGATGACCTCCTCGATTTCCCTTTGCTGCTCCTCGACATGGAGGTGAAAGGGCAGGTCCCGCCGCCGGGCTTCCTGATAGATGGACGCCAGATCGTCCGGTCCCGCGGCCCGCAGGCTGTGCACCGAAGCGGCCAGGCTCTGCCGGCGAGGATCGACGAGCCCCGCCAAACGCTCCATCTGCTCCCAGTAACTTTGAGGCGACGGGGAACGGAAGCGGCGCTGCGCGCCTTCGAGCGGCTGTCCCACAGCGCCCGTGTGGTAATAGGACTGGATGAGGGCGATACGGATGCCCGCCTCGGCGGCGGCGGCCAGCACCAGCGCGTCGAATTCGTAATCGGCGGCGTCCGGCCCCTCCACCTGGTGATGGAAGTAGTGGAACTCCCCCACGGTGGTGATGCCGGCCGAGCGCATCTCGCGGAAGGTCTGAAGGCACAGGGCGCGAAAGGTGCCGGCGTCGAGCCGCGACACCAGGCCGTACATCGCCTCGCGCCAGGTCCAGAAGCTGCCGCTGCCGCGGGGGAACGTCTCGCCCCGCCCCCTTAAGGCCCGCTGAAAGGCGTGGGAGTGAGCGATCACGAAGCCGGGAAGCAGGGCGCGGCTGGCGAGGCGGACGTCCGGCGTCCGGTTCAGGGCGCCCACGGCCTCGATGCGGCCGTCCTCGCCCACGGCGATCTGGAGATCCGATTCGAACCGGTCGCCCGTCCAGGTCAGGTCGGCTGCGAAGATCCGCGACATCAATTCCCCGTCTCACAGAAGTGGTGAATCGTCCGGGCCATCAGCTCCCGGGCGGCGGCGAATTCAGTTTTCGGCAGATACTCGTTGGGCTTGTGGGCGACCTCGATGGAGCCGGGGCCGAAGATGGCACAGTCGAGCCCCAGGCGCTGGAGCCAGCCGGCGTCGGTGGCGAAGGAGACGCTGGCCCCATCCGTCTGGCCCACCAGGGCACAGAGATGACGATGGATGAGAGCGGCCTCGTCCAGGAGCAGGGGAGGGCTGTCGGAGAGGAGCTGGATCTCGGGCTTGAAGGGCTCCGCGGCAAAGCGCACCGCCCGGTCCACCCGCTCGATCAGCTCGGCGGAGGTGATTCCGGGTAGCGGGCGGACTCCGACCTCCACCACGCAGCGATCCGGCACGACGTTGATCGCCGATCCGCCGTGGACGGTGCCGACATTGAGGGGCACGAAAGGGACCTCCGGGAACAGCTCGCGGTTGAGCGGCGTCTCGGCCTCGAGCTCCCGGCGCAGGGCGGCGAGCGCCCCGATCACCCGGCCGGCGGGCTCGATGGCATTGGTGCCCAGATGCGGATAGCCGCTGTGGGCGGAGACGCCGTGGAGAATCACCCGCAGCTTGAAGTGCCCCTTGTGGGTGCGGACCACCCGCAGCGATGTGGGCTCGCCGATGATGGCGCTGCGGGGCAGGGCCGCCGCCTCGGGAAAGCTCTCGGTGAGCCGCTTCGCCCCCAGGGTGCCCACCTCTTCGTCGTAGGTGAAGACCAGCGCGAGGGGAGCGCGCCAGGTGGCCGTGACTGCCTCGGCGGCGAGGTTGGTGGCGAGGGTCAGAAAGCCCTTCATATCGCAGGAGCCGCGGGCGACCCAGCGGTAGCCATCATCGGTCAGAGTGAACGGATCGCTCGTCCAACCGTCCTCTTCGGCGGGGACGACGTCCATATGGCCCGAGAGCACCAATCCGCGCCGGTCCCCCGTGGGCTCTGGCCCGATCCAGGCGACGAGGTTGGTTTTGTCGCCGACGGCCGAGGGGACGCGGGAGAGACGGATTCCCGGCCGGTCCAGGTAGTCGCACAGGAAGTCGGCGAGGGGCAGATTGCTGTTGCGGCTGGTCGTATCGAAGGCGATCAGGCGACCCAGCAGGCCGGCGTCGGAGAGGAGGGGCATGGGGACATCCTACCCTCGGTGGCGCTCGGCCAGGTAGAGCGCCAGCCCTCAATGTCCGCCGGGTATTGTGACGTGAGAAAGATAACCAAAGACCAGAGGGAAGGTCGCACCGTTGTACATCGCTTTCCAGAACTTGTCAGAGCCCATCGCGATGCTCCAAACGCCACCGAATCCGAAGACGCCGACAGTGACGATGATATAGGCCCAACCGAGATGCGGGATCTCTGATTCCGGAGAGAGGGAAGAGAAGGCGCGGATCAAGGATGGAGAAACTGCGCCGGCCAGGCCCCAACCGAACTGGCCCAGCCGGCCGAGGTGCTCGTCGGGCACCGCCATCAGGGGAGGAAAAGCTCAGAGACTCGGCGCAATACGCTGCCAAATTCCGGCATGCTGCGCCCAAAGATAAGGACAATCGCAACGGCCGCGATCAGCTCTAGTCTGAGAGCCAGCGGAGAAAGTAGGCTGAACTCGTGTCTTTGGTGATTATGTCTCATCATGACGACACCGCCTTTCTTGAGCGTGGGCGGGCCTGTTTTCTTCTTCTTACGCAGCTTCTCGCCGGTTCCAGACCCGATCGGGCCTGTTTGGTTACCGGTGACTGCTCGAACAGCAGTAGCCATAGTCGGCATTCCCCTTGGGATGTGGTGTTCGAGTGAGTCTACAACTCCCGATACCCTTAAGCAAGAGCGAACCCGGCCCCTCTATGTCACTGCACTATACGTGCCTGCCAAGCGGAAAGTTGGGACACTGTTTCCCCCGACAGCGGGGCGAAGGCCTTCCCCAGTGGGGCGAAGGACTCGGGCGAGTGGGGCGAAGCTTTTCCCGAGTGGGGGAAAGTCCCGGGCGAACGGGTATGGGTATTCCCCTTTCGGAGGAGATGAAAAACGAATAGGGGAAGCCCTCGCCCCAGTAGGGGAGACCTTCGCCCCACTCGCCCGAAGCGTCCCCCTGCTCGCCCAAGACGTTTCCCCACTGGGGCGAGGCGCCTCCCCCCTCGGGACGGGGCCAATACCGCGAGAGGACGCGCTCAGACGGACCGGCGGGGCAGGAGGGATGCGCTCAGCGAGCGTACCAGGCCGGCGGGGTTCTTCTCCTCTCGGGCGCGGTGCAACTGACTCCCGAGGTCGCGGAGCAGGTCGGCGGCGGAGATCTTCTCCGCGTCTTTCTGGAAGGAGAGGAGGGCGACCATGGTCTCGCGGTACATGGCGCCGGAGCGGAAGAGAGGGAGCATCTGGTCCGCCAGACGGCGCATGGCGGCGCCCTTGCTCTCGCCGGCATAGAGCAGGGCGAGGTCCATGGCCGCCAGCGCGGCCTCATAGGAGAGGCCTTCCCGTGCCAGCGTGTCCCGAGCTTCGCTGAGGGCTCCCTCGGCGCCAACGAGGCAGGGGGCGAGCTTGCCTTCCAGCCAGCGCAGGCGGCCGAGGTGCTGCCGGTCGCCCGCCTGACGGTAGAGCCGGCGGGCGCTCTGGAGGGAGGAGGCCGCTTCGCCGGCCTGGCCGTTTTCGTTCAGGAACCAGATGAAGTTGTGGGTGGCGCAGACCATCAGCCGCGGCTCGCGCGGCGGATCGATCAGATCCATGCTGTGGCGGATCAGGCGTACGGCGATGTCCGGGCGGCCGGCGTTGCCGAGGACGGTCCCCTTCTTCAGCAGCGTCCGGCCGAGGAGATGGCGATCGCCTTGCCGCCGGTAGAGCGTCGCCGCCCGGTTGAGCAGGCCGAGCGCTTCTTCGAAGCGGCCGCCGTAGGCGCGTAGCGAGGCTTGCAGGGTCAACAGCTCGGCACGAGCTCGGGGTAGCTGGCTCTTGCCCACCTTCAGCAACCGGCCGGCCGTGGTCATCGAGGCTTCGGCGGATCGCAGGTCGGCTTGGACCCGCTGCGTGCCGTTCAGGTAGGCCCAGGCGCTCGCCCGTGCGTCCTGGACGATCGGAGCGCCATAGACGTCGAGGTCGAGCTGCTCGGCCGCCGTCACCGCCAGCTCCATCGCCTGCCGCGCCTGCTCCGGAGCCTCGCGCGCCAGCTCGCGACTCTTCTGCAACAGCAGCTCGCAGAGCCCGAGGCTCGCGTACCGCCGGGTGCTATGGACGTGGAAGAGCCCTTCGACAGCCTGGTGGCCCAGGAGCTCCACATACAGCGACGGGGCTCTGGCGGCGAGCCCCTCGGTTCCCCCCCGGGCGAACCGGTTCTCCAGGCGGTCGAAGACGGCGTCGTAGGTCTCGACTTTCGGGAGGAGCGTTGAGGGTCGGTTCCGCGTTTCTTCCACAATACGTCCACATCTCGAACAGCCGGCGAGCAGGTGCCGAACGATCTCCCGTGCCTCTCCGGAGGCTGCCTCGCAACGGACCAGCCGCTCGAAGGCCTCGCGAGGAGGATGCTCAGGCCACGGCTGCAAGCCGGGTACCTCCTCGAGTGAAGCGAAGGGACATTAGCAACTGCATGAAATTCTAATGAAAGATGGGAGCATTGCAAGCATTTTGGAAGAATCTTGCTCTCAATTCTCGTCCCTGGGCTCGTCTCCCGGGGTTGGCGCATCGGGCGCGGGGAGAGCCTTCGAGGTCTCGCGGGCGAGGCATCGGGCCTCGTCCCTGGGCCGGCCAAGGGAGCACCAGAGGCTTGCCGCGTCGCTCCAGCGTTCCTCCCGCTCCGCCTGCCAGGCCGCGACGACGACGCCGGGCGAGGTGGACAAGCCGGTGGAGCTCTCCGCCTCCAGAACCCGGACGGCCCGTTCGGGCTCTCCGGCGGCCACCCAGGCTCGGGCCCGGCGGACCGGGTCGCGCAGCGTCTCGATCCAGCGGTACCGGGCCTGGGTGGCGCGTTGGGTATCGCCGAGCTCCGCCCAGAGACGGGCGGCGCGGGCCCAAGCGGCAGACATCTCGGCGCGCAGGGCGCTGCACTTCTTTTCCAAGAGCTGAAGGGAGCAGAACTCCTGCCAGACGAGACGCTCTTTTTCCACGAAAACGAACCACGGGAGGTCCGGCAGGCGCGAGCGCAAGGCCTCCATGCGCGCCCGCGCCAGGCGTCCGGCGTCCTCCCAGGCCTCCGCATCCATCAGCTCCCGGACGCGGGTCATCACGCGTTGCCGGCTCTCGGGCTGGACTCCTTCCAGGCGAGCCACGGACTCCCACTCGCCTGCCTGGGCGTAGAGGACGACGGCGCGCTCCGTCTCGCCAAGCCCTTCCCAGATGCGCGCAGCCCGCTCCGGGCGGCCGGCTTCTTCCCGAGCCCGGGCCAGGCAGCGGGCGGCCTTCTCGGTCTGCCGGGCGCAACGGAACGCCGCCGCTGCCCGCGACCAGTCGCCGAGGGCCTCGTGATGGAGGGCGAGGGCCAGCGCCGTCTGCACCAGGTTGCCCGCCAGGCGGAAGCAGCGAGCCGCCTCCTGATGGCGGGCGAGCTCCAGCCAGGAGAAGCCGGCGAGGGTCCAGTCGCCCTGCTCCTCGGCGGCCCGCGCTCCGGCGACCAGGGCGCGGGTTCCGTCTCCCGCCCGCTCCCAGCCATGGGCCGCCTCCTTCAGCAGCCCCAGCTTCTCCCAGCCCTCGGCGGCCTCGGCCCAGGCGCCGCGGCGCTCCAGCAACCGCAGCTCGCAGATCCGGGCCTCCTGCTCCTGCCCCAGGCGCCGGTAGAGAAAGAGGGCCTCCTCCAGCCGGCCCAGCCGCTCCAACAGCGGCGCCTGCCGGGAGATCTCGCCGAGGCGGCTCCAGAGCTCGAGGGCGCCGCTCCAGTTTTCGACCTCCTCCTCGGCCAGGGCGAGGGCCTCCATCTCGCGTTCGGGGCTCCCGGCCCGCCGGTAGCACTCGGCGGCCTGGCGGAAGCGGCCCCGCTGGCGGAAGTAGTCCCCCTCGCGCTCCCACTCGGCCGGCGAGGCCGTCGGATGGAACAGATGGAGCAGGCTCTCCGGCACCTCGGGCTCGATCCGGCCGCGGAAACGCTCCTGGTTCCAGAAAGGGTCGCGCGTCGTTCCTTCGTAGACGGCCAGGTGCCGCCGCGCCCGGGTGGTCGCGACGTAGAGGTGCTGGAGGAGCCGCAGGAAGCGCGGCTCCCGCTCCAGCCGCTGGTCGCCGCGGCAGAAGCGGTCCACGAGGTCGCGGTCCGGGGTCAGAAGCCGCCACAGCACCACGGTCTCGAACTCCAGCCCCTTGGCCTCGCGGACGTGGAAGACCCGCGACGTGCCCAGGCGCTGCCGGAGCCGCTCGGTCTCCTCATCGTCGAGAGTCAGCACCGCGCAGCGCGGCCCGAAGCCGGCGATGGCGCCGAGAACCTCCTCCTCGCCGCCCGCCACCTCGATGGGCACCGGCCCCTCGATCACCGCCTCCTCCGGATCGTCCTCCTCGGTGCGGCCATAGACCTCGCGGCGCAGCAGCAGCAGGGTGTTGGCGAGCTCTACGAGAGGGCGGACGCTACGCAGGTTGCGCCGCAGCCGCGCCACCGGCGGCGCCGCCTTGGCGTGGGCGGCCTTGCTGGCGAGTCGTTTCACCTCGGCCCAGCGGAAGCCGCTGGGGTTGACGATCTGCTGCGTATCGCCGGTGAGCAGGAGGCCGGAGAGATCCTCCCGCGCGCAGAGGGAGAGGACGAAGGCCACCTCGAGCTCGGTCAGGTCCTGGACCTCATCGCAGACCACCACGTCCCAGCGCCGGGCTTTGTGGTGGCGCGACTCGGCCAGGGCGCGACGGCAGAGGTCGATGCGGTCGTTGCGCCCCTCCTCGGCCAGCCACTCCTGATAGCGCTGGGCGATGCGATAGATCTCCGGCCGCTCTTTGATGAACAGGGGTGCACGCTTGCGGCCGAGCTCGAAGTAGGCCGCCTCGTCGAGCATCGGCTTGGTGAGCGAGAGGCACGAGCCCTTGAGGATGCTGCGCAGCTCCTCCCAGACGAGGGCCGGGTCGAGCGAGCGGCCGGACTTGCGGAACCACTCGCGGAACAGCCCCTCGTTCATCGGCCGCGCCTGGTGCTCACGCAGCTCGCGGGGGATGAGCGAGCGGTAGAGATCGCCGAAGGTGAAGAAATCGGGCGGGTTGCGGCGGGGGTCCTCGCCCCGCGACCGCAGCAGATCGTTCACCAGCGCCCGGGCGTGCTCCACCAGGGCCGCGCTGTAGGAGAGATAGAGGGCGGAGGGCGAGCCGGCCGCGCCGGATGGACCGGACATCCCCGCGGCGGCGGCGAGCCTATGGGCGGCCACCGTCGTCTTGCCGCTGCCGGCGCTGCCGGCCAGGAGGACCGGGCCGGGAGTGGCCAGGATCTCGTACTGCTCGCGGCTCAGCTTGAGCTCGAGCTCCTCGCCGCCGACGTCGAAGAGGTGCTGGAACTCCTCCTCGCCGGCGAGGACGGCCGGGTCGAGAAGGAACCAGCGGATGCCGCCGGGGAGCCCCTCTTCCGGCTCCGGCAGGACGCCGTCCGGCGGCAGCAGGAACTGGAGAAGAGGATCGGCGTGCTCCCAATCCCCGGCACCGTCCGCGGTGTCGGCGGCACCGGCGGCGATTTCGGAGAAGGCGGCGCCGGGATGGGGCGGCGGCTGGTCGATCTCGAACTGCTCCAGCGTCTCCAGCTCCAGGAACTCGGCCTCGGGAGAGCGGTTGCGCCGGGCGACGCGGTCAGCGTCGTCGTGCTTCACGAGGTCCCACATCTGCAGGTGGGAAGCGAGGCGGTCCGGCGAATCGGCGAGGGCCGAGCGGACCATGGTGAAGATCAGCCGGTCGCCCGAGTCCGTGCGCGCTTCGTAGATCGGCCGGGCGATGCCTTTCAGCCGCTTGACGCGGGTGCCACCGCCCCAGTGGCCGTCCCGCAGCCGGAGGAGCGTCTTCCAGACCCGTGCCCGCACGGCTGGGCCGCTGGAGCGCAACGACTTGTACAGGTCAGGGTGCAAGAGCACCGGAAACATGGCGCACCCTCCCGTCAGCCGGCGCACCGACCTCGAAAATATCCATCATCCGGTCACGGCTACGAAAATCCACCACTTATTGTAACCGGAAACTGAAATTAGGCGCGCCGAAGAAGGTCGGCCTTCAAAGCGGGAACTTCGGTAGCGTGCGAGGGGAAGACCCCCTTAGGCGTTAACTTAACGTGGTCTTGGCGTTCCCCCACCCAAGACCCTCATCACCCCGGCCCTCTTCTCCCGACCGCCCCATTCCCCCTCCCCGGGAGAAGAGGGAGCAAGGCGGGGAAGCCCCAGGGGTACCCCTCTCCCGGGGCGGCGGATGGGGTGGTCGGGAGAGGGGCAGGGGTGAGGGTCTTGGGCGGGGGAAACTCCAAGACAAGTTAAGTTAGCGCCTATGGGGAAGACCCCCCTTAGGGAACGCTGAGGCAACCTATGGGGGCAGCCTACGGGAAGCGCGCCGGGCTGAGGCCGATGTCGACGATGCTGCAGCCGGGCACGGCGGGGAGGCCGCGGCGCCGCGCCTCGTCGAGCACCCGGGCGTCGGCCGAGCCGGGGTTGAGCCAGACCTCTCCCGCGCCTTTCGCGGCGATCTCGCCCAGCATTTCCAGAGTTCTGGCCGGTGGCAGATAGACGCTGATGCGCTCCAGCTCACCGGGAACGTCGGCCAGCCGGCGGTAGACGGGGAGCCCCTCGATCTCCGTTTCGCCCGGATGGACCGGGAACACCTGCCAACCCGCCGAGAGATAGGCGCGGACGCACTTGTTGCCGTACTTCTCGTGATGGCTGGAAGCCCCCAGCACGGCGATGGTCTTCATGCGTTGACCCCTGCTCCGGGCCGCACCACCATGCGCTCGTCGCCCAGGCGGCGGGTGGCACCGGACGAGTCGAGGTGCTCGAGCAGCGGGATGGCCCATTTGCGGGTGAGCCCGAAGCGGTCCTTGAAGTCGGCCACCGAGAAGCGCTCCCAGGGAGTGGCCAGCAGGTCGCGCCGCAGCCCGGTGAGGGCCGAGGCGGCGAGGATGAGACCGCTGGGGAGCTTCACGAGCTGGCCTCGCGTCACCAAGTGGCGGATGACGCCCTCCAGGATCTGGGGCTTGGCCTTCAGCTCCTGAGCCACCTCGCCGGGCGACGGCGGCGCGAGCCCCGCGCGGTCGAAGGCCGCGAGCACGTCCACCGACAGCTTCGACTCCTCGCCCGTGAGCTGGGCGCTACGCCCCGGCAGCACCACCTGGTCCCCCTGCACGGCCAGCACCTTCTGCGCCTCCAGCCACGCCAGGTAGACGTCCGCGAGCTCGGCCGCCCGGCCGCGGAGGATGCGGCGCACGGCTTCCGCCTTGGGCATGGACTCGGCGAGGCGGTCCTTCTGGAAGTACTCCTTGAGCACCCGCCGCGCCCGCTCGGTGACCCGCTGCACGGCCGACGGCGCGATCCAGCGCCGGGGCCGGCCGTGCTCGCCGGGAACCTCGATGAGCCGCTGCCCCTTCGCCAGCTCCGAGAGGGGACCTTCCACGGCGGCCAGGTCGCCAGCTCCCAGGCCCAGGCGGCGGGCGATCTCGGCCGCGTCCACTCCTCGCTCGCCGGCCTCCTGCACCCAGAAAGGGAGGGCCGAGCGGAGGTCGCTCTGGAGGGCGGTCAAGCCCTGGGAGAGGATTGTCCCCCGGTGCCGGCGCCAGCGCGGATCGAGGATCTCGCCGCCGCCGAGCGTGGTGGCGGGGGAGGGCCGGCGCAGGATGAAGCGGTCTCCCCGCACGGCCGAGACCGGGCCCTGGAGGCGGATCTCCACCGGCCCCGTCTCGCCCGGGGCGAGGCCTGCGGCGGCGAGGGGGCGCATGCGGCCCATCATCTCGCTGGCGAAGAGATGCAGCCGCACCGGCACGAAGCCGCGCACGGGAGCCGGGGCGTCCGGCAGCAGGGTGAAGCGGGCCAGCAGGCTGGTGGTGGGGGTGAAGGCCTCGGGCGTCCCGAGTTGCATGCCACGGCTCAGCTCCTCCAAGCTGACGCCGGTGAGCTGCAGCGACGTGCGCTCGCCGGCGTCCGCCACCTCTCGGGGCTGGCCGTGCACCTGGATGCTGCGCACCCGGGCTCGGCTCCCCTTGGGAAGGAGCTCCAGCGTGTCGCCCGGGCGCACGGCGCCGCTCGCCAGCGTGCCAGTCACCACCACGCCCAGTCCCTTGAGATGAAAGGCGCGGTCGATCGGCAGCCGTGCCGGCCGGTGTGGGTCTGGCGGCGCCGCGTGCTGCCCCGCGAGGTCGAGCAGCGCCCGTTCCAGCTCGGGGATTCCCTCGCCGGTGACGCTGGAGACCGGCAGGAGGGCCGAGCCGGCGAAGGGGGTTCCGGCCAGCAACTCTTCCACTTCGAGCTGGGCCAGCTCCATGAGATCCGCGGCGACGAGGTCGCTCTTGGTCAGCGCCACCAGTCCGGCGGGGATACCCAGCAGCGAGCAGACGGCGAGGTGCTCTCGCGTCTGCGGCTTCACCCCTTCATCGGCCGCCACCACCAGCAGCATCACCCGGACGCCGCCCATTCCCGCCAGGGCGTTGTGCAGGAAGCGCTCGTGGCCGGGGACGTCGATGAAGCCGATCTGGAGGTCCCCGTCGGTGCGGTGGGCGAACCCCAGATCGATGGTGATCCCCCGCGCCTTCTCCTCCGCCCAGCGGTCGCAGTCGATCCCGGTCAAGGCCTGTACGAGGCTTGTCTTGCCGTGGTCGATGTGACCGGCCGTGCCGACGATGACCCGGCGCATCGCTCCTTCGTTCAAGCGGATTCAGCCGGCGGGCTTCGCCAGCACCTCGCGGGCGATGCGGTTGATGGTGGCGCCGTCGGCGCTGGAGCCGAAGCGGGCGAGCAGCTCCTTCATGATTGGCCCGATGGCGGCCGGTCCCGAAAGGCCGCGGGAGGCGACCATCTCCTCAATGGCGGCGCGGATCTGCCCTTCGTCCACCTGGGCGGGCAGGAAGGTCGCAAGGAACTTGGCCTCGGACTCCTCCTTCGTCGCCAGCTCCTCGCGATGGCCGGTGTGGTACTGCGCTGCGGACTCCTCGCGCTGCTTGATCGACTTGCGGACCAGCGAGACGAAGCCGGCCTCGTCCACCTCGCCGCCCTTCCGGATGCGCTCGTTCTTGATCTCCCCGAGGAGCATGCGCAGGGTGGAGAGCTTCTCTTTCTCCCCCGCTTTGAGGGCGGCCTTCACGTCGGCTTCGATGCGTTGCTGCGGTGGTATGGTCGTGGTCATGAGGGGCATTATAGGGGGTGTCCTCCTCCTCTTCGTCTTCGCGGCCTGCCGGCCTGCTGCCCCCGGACCCACCGGGGAGCGCATCCGGGTGGCGGTGAGCGTGCCGCCGCAGGGTGATTTCGTCCAGCGGATCGGCGGCGACCGGGTGCAGGTGGACGTCATGATCCCGCCGGGATACTCCCACGTCGACTATCCGCTGACGCCGAGGCAGATCGTGGCCCTGTCGCGGGCTCGTGTGTACGTGGCGGTGGGGCATCCGGCCTTCGAGTTCGAGCAGAACCAGCTCCGGCCTTTTCTCAAAACCCTACCGGGCCTCGAGGTGGTAGACATGTCGGTGGGAATGCCGCTCCTGGCGGGGGAGGGCGAGGGGACGGACGAGGACGGCCATGGCCACGCGGCGGGCGATCCTCACGTCTGGGTGGCGCCGGTGACGGTGGCCGTGGCGGGACGCAACATCGCCGCCGCCCTGGAGCGCATCGACCCGGCCCATGTCGCTGAGTACCGGGCCAACCTCGCCCGCTTCGAAGCCGACGTCGCCAGCCTGGACCGGGAGATCCGTGCCGAGCTTGGGCCCTTCCGCGGCAGCCGGTTCATGGTCTACCACCCCACCTGGGGATACTTCGCCGACGAGTACGGCCTCCAGCAGGTCGCCATCGAAGGCGAGGGGAAAGAACCGAGCGCCCGCCGGCTCATCCGGCTCATCGACGAGGCCCGGCGGGACGGCGTCAAGGTCGTCTTCGTCCAGCGCGGCTTCCCCCGCAAGAGCGCCCAGGTGATCGCCGACGCGGTGGGCGGCAGCGTGGTGATCGCCGATCCCCAGGAGCGCGACTGGCTGGCGAACCTGCGCCGGGTGACTCGTGATCTGGGTGAGGCGTTGAGGGGGGCGAGGAGGATGAGAACGGGGGCGCTGCGCGGAGGTGTTAACGCTGCCGCAGAGGCCCCCCCACCCAAAGACCCCATAGGCGCTAACTTAACTCGTCTGAGAGTTTCCGCCGCCCGAAGACCCTCACCCCTGCCCCTCTCCCGCCCCCTCCCAACCCCCCTCACCGGGAGAGGGGTACCCCTGGGTTGCCTTTCTCCCTCTTCTCCCGGTGAGGGGGGTGCGGAGGGGGCGGGAGAAGAGGGCCGGGGTGATGAGGGTCTTCGCCGCCAGGCCGGAAAGGCCGTCGTATGACTGAAAACCTCGTCCAAGTCCGCGACGTCACCTTCGGGTACGGCCGGGAGGTCATCCTCGACCACGTGAACCTGGACGTCGAGCGGCGGGACTTCCTGGCCGTCATCGGCCCCAACGGCGGCGGCAAGACGACCCTGCTCAAGGTGATCCTGGGGCTCGTGCGCCCGTGGTCCGGGAAGGTGGCCTTCCATCTCCCTTCGGGGTCCAATCCCCGCGGACGCCTCGGCTACGTGCCCCAGTTTTCCACCTTCGACAAGGACTTTCCCTTGCGCGTGGAGGACATGGTGCTGATGGGGCGGCTGGGGAGCCGAGGCCTGTTGCGCCCCTACAGCCGCGCCGACCATGCCGCCGCGGATCTGGCGATGGAGCGCCTCAACCTCAAGCCCCTGGCCCGCGCCCACGTCGCCGAGGTCTCCGGCGGGCAGCTCCAGCGGGCGCTCATCGCCCGCGCCCTGGTCTCGGACCCCGACGTCCTGTTCCTCGACGAGCCCACGGCCTCGATCGACGCCGAGTCGCGGGAGACGCTGCGGGAGTTGCTGGCGGACCTCAACCGCACGATCCCCATCGTCGTGGTGACGCATGACGTCACCTCCTTTGCGCCCATGGTGAGCCGCATCGCCTGCATCAACCGCCGGCTCTTCTACCATGGCGCTCCCGATCTCTCCCGGGAGGTGATGGAAGAGGTCTACGGCTGCCCGGTGGAGCTGGTGACACACGGCGTGCCCCACCGCGTGCTGGACGATCACCCGCACCATCCGCACCATCCGCACCACGATTCCCACGATCACCGGCACTGAGCGGAGCGGCCCTTGCCCACCTTCTTCGAGGCTCTCTCCTACGACTTCCTGCGCAACGCCCTGATCGCCGGGGTGCTGGCGAGCGTGCTGTGCGGGGTCATCGGCACCTTCGTGGTGGTCAAGAAGCTGGCGTTCATCAGCGACGGCATCAGCCACGCCGCCTTCGGCGGCATGGGCGTCTGCTTCTACCTCGGGATCGACCCGCTCCTGGGCGCCATCCCCGTGGCCCTGGTCTGCGCGCTGGCGCTGGGCGCGGTGGACCGCGAGACGATCCGCTCCTACGACGCGCTGATCGGCGTTCTCTGGGCGGTGGGCATGGCGGTCGGTGTGGTCTTCGTCTACAAGACTCCGGGCTATGCGCCGAACCTGATGACCTACCTGTTCGGCAACATCCTCCTGGTGTCGCACCACGACCTGCGGGTGATCCTGGTGCTGGCGGTCTCGGTGCTGACCCTCCTTTTCCTCTTCTTCAAGGGGATCGTGGCCGTCTCCTTTGACGAGGTGTTCGCCCGGGTGCGTGGAGTGCGGGTGCGGTTCCTCATGTCCCTGCTGCTGACCCTGATCGCCCTGTCGGTGGTGATCCTGATCCAGATCGTGGGGATCATCCTGGTGGTGGCGCTGCTGACCATCCCCTCGGTGATCAGCCTGATGCTATTCCGCGACCTGAAGGCCGTGCTCGCCGGCTCGGTGCTGACCGGCGTTGCCATCACCCTGGGAGGATTGATCCTCTCCTTCTACTACGACCTGCCCTCCGGGCCGGCGATCATTCTGCTAGGAGCGGTGCTGCTGGTGGGGGCGTACGGGTTCAAGAAGGTCCGGCGGCGGGGGCTCTGACCGCGGGCCGTCCCTTCTCCGCCGGCTCCGGAATGTCTGGAATGCGTTATCTTTGACGCAACGGGGAAGACTTCCTATACTCGGACCATGACCGAGCCCACGAGGACAGCGCTGCACCGCGGAGGTGGCTTGGCGGCTCGCGAGAGTCGGCAGGAGGAGGAGACCGGCGGCAGCCTGCTCCTGCGCTGGGTCGAACGTCCGGACGGCCAGATGGAGCTGGTGGAGACTCCGCTCACTCCCGAGGACTACCTCAATCCGCAGTTCGGAGACAAATGGGTGCAGGGGAGACAGCACGGCAGGAGCATCCAGGATCTGGCGGATCGGCTTGAGCGCTGGTTCCAGCCCCGGCCGGAGTTTCTGATCCTCTACGACGTCCAGCACCTTTTCGGCCCACGCCTGCCCAAGCCCAGTCCGGACATCTCGGTTGTCCGCGGCGCGCGACATCCTGAGCGGGTGGACACCAGCTTCAGCGTGGTCAGGCAGGGTGTGTCCCCGTGCCTGATCCTCGAGGTGATCTCGCCGCGGGACGCCCGGATCCGGAAAGTTGACGAGCAGGACAAGGTGGAGCTTTACCAGCGGGTCGGAGTGTCCGAGTACCTGCTTCTGGAGTTGCCGCGGGAGTCTCCCGGCCGCCTCGGGATCTTCGGGTACCGACTGGACTCGGCGGGTGCCTATCAGCGGATCGTTCCCGACGAGCAGGGCCGGCTGCTCTCTGAGACGACAGGCCTCTGGTTCTCGATCTCGCCGAAGGGAGATCGGGTGGTGATGCGCGACGTCGCGACCGGAGAGCTTTTGCAGACTTCTTCAGACGAGGAAAAGGGCAGAAAGCGTGAGACCGCGGCTCGCGAGGTCGCCGAACAGAGGATGGCTGCAGCCGAAGCCGAGCTCGTCCGTCTGCGCGCGGAGAACGAGCGCCTTCGCCGTGGCGAATGAGGCGGGTGCTGCCAGCGTTTTATTCAAAGCTCGACAGGTACCGCATCCGTCCTCCGGTCCCGTCTTCCAGCATTTGCAGCACCGTCTTCTTTAGGGGGGCCCATGGCGAGGTCCCAATTCAATGGAGGTGAAGGACCATGAACTCGCCTCTCCAGGTCCGAAGAGAGGATCTTGACACAGCGAGGAAGCATCTACTACCTTGTGCTATGTTCAACCACTGAGACTCTGAAAGACCTACAGGAGGTGTCATCATGCAAACGCGCCTTCGTTTCCTGTTGTTCCCTCTCCTGCTCCTCGTCGTAACCCTCTCCGTGGCTCCGCCCCTCGTCTCTCCGGCGGCTGCGGCGGCGTGTCACGGCTTCATCACCTGTCCCGATCCAAAGTCTTGCGCCTCCTGGACGGCTTTCACAGCCTGCGAAGACCCATTCTGCGACTCGCATCCCTCCTGCGATATCAAGAGCAATGGGATTGCGACCGTCCAGCTCAAGGAGAGGTTCCGGGCATGCACCCTCTCGAATGGCTCCCAGTGCATCGAGTGGCAGACGTCCTCCTTCGTGGTCCATTGCGGCTGTTGACTCGGGCCTTGTCCCAAGGAGATGAATGGCCATGAAGAAGACCAGGGTTTTACTGCTCGCCTGCGCAAGCCTCCTCACTCTCGCCGCGACCCGCCCGGCAAAGTCCGATGATTGCCTCACCGGCTACTTCTGCGCCAATTGCGACATCGCGACTCCCGTTCCCGAGAAACGGCTCTGCAAAGAAACCATTTGCAATGGCGTCGCTGTGCTGGTGTCCTGCGACCCATGCTCGATCCGCTGCATTCTGCCTCCGGGCTAGGAGTGCGGCACTCAAAAAGTCAGCCCGCTCCGGGGAGCTCGAACCAGAAGGTGCTCCCCACCGCGGGCTCGCTGTCGACGCCGATGCGTCCGCCGTGATGCTCCACGATGGACTTGCAGATCGCGAGGCCGAGCCCCGTCCCTCCCTTGTCGCGATTGTCCGCAGTCTCCACCTGGGCGAATCTTTCGAAAATTCTCTGCTGGTGGCTATCGGGAATGCCTTGTCCGTGGTCTTTCACGAGGATTCGCACCCAGCCAGTGTCCTTCTCCTCGGCCCAGACCCGGACCTCGCGGTCCGGGGGCGAGAATTTTATGGCGTTGGAGATGAGGTTGACCAGGATCTGGACGATGCGGACCGCATCCACTCGCAACCGGAGCCCGGTCGGCGAACAGGCGAGAGCGATCCGCTGCTCGTCCGCAACGGGGCGCACCGACTCCAATGACTGCTCGAACAGGGATTGAAGGTTCACCTCCGCGATCTGCATCTGGATCTGCCCCCGGTCCAGGCGCTCGAAATCCAGGATGTCGTTGATCAGAGCGGTGAGCCGGACGGCATTGCGCTCCGCCAGGCGGACGAGGTCCTGGACCTGCGGCGATAGGGTTCCCAGGACGCCCCCAGCCAGAAGGCCCAGGGAGCCGCGGATCGAGGTCAGCGGCGTCCGCAGCTCGTGGCTTACCGTGGAGACGAACTCCGACTTCAGGCGGTCCACCTCCCGCCGCTCCGAGATGTCCTGGAAGTTGCAAGCGAAACGCCGGCCCTCGGGAGCCGCGAACTCGAACAGCGCCGCCTCGGTCGCGAAGAGCTCGCCGTTCTTGCGGCGCCCCCAGGGCTCCGTCACCCGGCCGATCGCCATCCGGTGCGTCTCCCGGAGGAACCGCTCCTCACCGGAATCCGGGCTATTGGCGAGGAGGATCGCGACGCTCCGGCCGACGAGCTCGTCCTCCTGATAGCCGAACATCCTTTCGCCCGCCGGGTTTACCGACTCGATCCGGCTCTGCTCGTCGAAGGTGATCATCCCGCCGATCATGTTGTCCAGGAGGGCCCGGTTCCGCGCCTCGCTCACCCGCAGGATGTCCTCGGCCCTCTGGCGCTCCTGCAACTCGTTCTGAAGCTCGGCGGTGCGGCGGACCACCAACTGCTCCACCCTGGCCGCCCGCTCGGTGACCACGAGAAGGAAGGCGCCGAGCAAGCCGGTGAACAGGAAACCGCCGAGGAGGATCCACCAGGAGCGCCGTGGCCGGAAGCCTTCCATGAAGGCATGTGTCGCTGCCACGCGCACTTCCCATGGACGTCCTCCGAACGCGAAGCGTTCCCGCCACACCAGGCTTCCTGCGGCCTCGGTCCCCTGTGCGTCTTCGTACAGCAACCTGGGGGCCGCCGGCACTCGGTGGTCGAACAGGGCGACCGTCACGCCGGTCCGCGGCAGGTCTCGGATCGCGGTCTCCACCAGATTGCCGAGGCGAAAGGCGCCGGTGGCGTAGCCGCTGATCTCCCTGCGGCGCTGCTCGAGGGTCAGAGTCTCCTTTCCTAGCCCATAGACCGGCGCGAATACGAGCACGGAGAGCTGCCCCGCCTGGTCATTGACGAGCTGAATCGGTCCCGAGGCCGCCGTTTGCCCCGTGTCGCGGGCCTGCACCAGGGCGTCGCGCCGCACGGGCTCCGACGAGACGTCGAGGCCCAGGGCATTCAGATCCGAGGGCGGCTCGATGTATTGCACCACCACGTATTCGGCCCGCGGTGTCGCCGGTCCGCGATGTCCCTGCGCATTGATCTGGGTGATCCGAATCCCGGACTCCGCCTCGAACCGCGCCCGTCGGGCCGCGTCGATCCGCGGGTCCCACGACAGCCCCCGGATGCCCGGGTGGCGGCGCAGAGAACCGGTCACGAACCGGCTGAACTCCTCCCGGCTGACCAACGGCAGGCTCGTGAACAGGGCGTTCAGGGAGTCGAGGACCTCCAGGTGACTTTCGCAGCTCACGCGGACCGCCGAGGCCAGAGTCCGCGCCCGGTCCCCGAAGGCCGTGCGCAGAGTCTCGTTTTCCCGGCGGCGCGCGGCAGAAAAAAGGACGGCAGTCAGGAGGAGGATCGCGGCCATCAGAAGGGACGCGGAGAGCCACCGGTGCCGCAGCAGACCGAGCACCGCGACCTGCTGCCAGTGTCTCTTCCCTCGGATGTCTCGCAAGTTTGACGATACTACCATCGTGGAGTTTGGACCGGGGTTGCGAATTTCCAAACCCCCTCTTAGACACTTTGGGCCTCTGGCACGTATCATTGGTAGAGGAGTCCCGATTCGGACTCGGGTCCATTCTGCTTGGGAGAACTTGCATGCGACGCTTCAGCACCGCCACAGTCCTCGGAGGCCTTCTTCTTCTGGGAGCCAGTGGGAGCCTTGCGGCTTCCGACACGCCGAAGGTGCCGCGCCCCGCGGCCCGGCGCAAGGCGGTGGCCTCCAAGCCGCCGAGCACTGCCGGCAAAGTCGACGTGAAGCTGGACAATCTCTACGTCGATTCGGAGATCGGCCAGGTCTTCACCGTCAACCTGGGCCGGGCCGATCAGCCGGTCGTGGCCGGGGAGACCGCCAGTCTGGGCAACGTTCAGGTCTACCAGCTCGGCGGCAACGAGATCGAGCCGCCCGCGACGGCAGTGACCCCGCAGCCGGACCCCGAGGAGACCGAGCCGGCCGAGGAAGCTGAGCCGGCCGAACCCGCCGAGGAAATGGAGGCTCCTCCCCAGCCAGGTAACGCGGCTGAGGCTCCTGAGGCGACCGAGGCCGCCGACCCGGACGAGTCGATGGCGCCGGAGGCGGACGAGTCGGCGGAAGATCCGGCTACCGATCCGGCCGCCGCTCCCCAGGATCCTCAGACCGGCCAGGCTCCCGCCAAGCCGGACCCGGCCGCCGGCAAGGCGCCCGCGGCACCGGCGGCGAAAGAGGCCCCGAAGACCCCGCCTCCCGCCGGCTCGACCCAGGCTCCGCCCCCGCCGCCCCCTCCCATCCGCTAAGATCCCTCCTCTTTCAGCCGGTACGGCCGGCAAGCAGCAGGAGGCAAGGACTGATGGGACTCTTGAGCGGAACGGTCGCCGTGACGCGGTTCAACGTGGTCGTGCCCCCCGAGGGGCCGGATTTCGAACGCGCCCGCTTCTGGGAGATCGAGCCGGGCTCCGAGGTGCGGGAGCGCATGGGCTTCGTGCCCTTCGAGCTCGACGCGCCCTACGAGGCGGCGCTGGGGCGATATGTCTTCCGTGTGCGCGTGGACCGCATCCGGCCGGACGCCACGGCGGTGAAGGAGCGGCTGCGGGAGCTGATCAAGACCGAGATGGAGGCGACGGGCAAGACGTTCGTCGGCTCGAAGACCCGCAAGAAGCTGCGCGAGCTGGCCGAGGGCGAGCTCGCCTCCCGCCAGGCGCCGCGCACCAAGATCATCGAAGCCGTCATCGACGGCTCGATCCTCTACGTGGCCAGCACGGCCAAGACCTGGCTGGGGACGGTCCTCACCCTCCTTCGCCAGGCCGGCGTCGAGGGAGACTTCAAGGCCCCGTGGCTCGACTCGGCCCCGGAGACGGACGAGCGCAGCGACGTCGTCATTCCCAAGGAACCGGGGGAGTCGGTGCTGGGCTGCCGCTTCCTGCGTGCCCTGCTCGATGAGTCGGACGTGATGGTGGAGCCCGAGACCGGCAGCGTCCGCCTCGCCACCCGCGAGGCGCGGGTGACGCTGGCAGGCGCCGTGCTCCACGACTTGATTCGTTATCTGGACGAGGGGGCCGAGATTCTCTCCGCCAAGATTCACGTCGGCCCCGTGTTGATGCGCTTCGACGCCCTCTCCTACCGGCTCAACGGCATGAAGCTCGAGCCGGTGAAGAACGAGCACTGGACGATCGGCCTCGACCAGCGACTGGAGCAGATCGCCGCCATCTTCGAGACCCTCGACGGCAAGTACGCCGCCCTAAAGGACAAGATCAACGCCGTGGGCGGGCCCCCGGCCCCCGCTCTCGTTCCTGAGGACTCCGGAGAGCGCCCGCCGGCGAGCGGCGCGGCGCCCTGGGAGGAGTGAGACTTCTCAGAGAGTGTCTCAAAAGGATCGACAGCCACGCCTACGTCGCCAGGGATTGAAATCGCCTGGCTACCGACGCTTGTCCCCTCCGGGACTGCAATTCGTTTTTCCCCTGTCCCGTAGGGACTACAGTGGGTAGCCAGGTGATTTCAATCCCTGGCGTCATAGGCGTCGTCATCGGCCATTTTTGAGACACCCTCTAACTGACATCTCTGCACCCTCTATAAGACACCTCACGCCCCGCGAAAGGTGACTACAGTCGCGCCATCCCCGCCCTCGTTGGGGGCGCCCGAGCGGATCTCGGCGACTCCCCGGTGCCCGCGCAGGCGCTGGCGGACGGCCTGGCGCAGACGCCCGGAGCCGTGGCCGTGGACCACCCGCACCTCTTTGCGCGAGGCGAGGAGGGCCCGGTCAACGTAGGCTTCGAGCTCTTCCAGCGCCGGCTCGACCCGCATGCCGATCAGGTTGATCTCCGGCGGCACCGACACCGGCTCGTCAATATCGCCGGTAGTCCCCCGCGCCGCGCCGCCCACTGACCGGAACTCCCGCGTCGCCGGCGTCGCCTCGCGCTCTTTGCGCTCGGCGGCGGTCGGCGCTCCCGCGGCAGCCAGCTCCTCGGGGCGGCAGCGCACCCGCTTGCCGCGCACCAGCACCTCGGCCTTGCCGGCCTCCAGCTTCTCCAGCACGCCCGTCCAGCCGAGGCCCACGTGACGCACGGTCTGGCCCACCGCCAGGGGGCCGCTCGCCGCCTCCGCCTCGTCCTTCCCAAACGACGGGGCCTCGGCGAAGAGCGTCTGCACCGCCTCGCCGGCCAGGCCGCGCCGCCGGCCTTCCTCGAAACGCTCGCGCAGCCGTTCTTCTTCCTTGCGCAGCCGTTCGGAGGTCTGGCGGCGGAAGTCGTCCAGCTCTGTCCGCATCTTCTTGCCCGTGGTCCGCCGCTCCTCCTCCAGGGCGGCCCGCTCCTCGGTCAGCCGGCGCCGGAGCTTCACGGCGTCCTCATGCTCGGTCTCCAGCCGCTCGCGGGTCTCGGTCAGCTCCTGGCGCACCCGCTCGACCTCGCCGATGAGCCGGCGCAGGTCGCGGTGCTCGGAGCCGAGGCGTTCCTCGGCGCGATCCAGCCATTCGGCCGGCAGCCCCAGCCGGCGTGCCAGGGCCAGCGCCT
Organism: Thermoanaerobaculia bacterium; assembly: GCA_035996875.1. Classification (GTDB taxonomy): domain Bacteria; phylum Acidobacteriota; class Thermoanaerobaculia; order Multivoradales; family UBA5704; genus DATARR01. Next base: position 36,213 of record DASYJD010000099.1, on the reverse strand, counting down.
CGCTGGCGCCCGGCGGCCCCGGGACCAGCCGGAAGGTGGGCCGCCCGGTGTTCGGATCAAACTCCATGGCGGCGCAGGAGGCCCCGTCGTACTCCAGGGCCGCGGCGGCGAGCTGGGCGAGGTGGGTGGTGATGATCCCCAGGCTCCCCTTCTCCAGCAGCCCCTCCAACAGGGCGGAGGAGAGGGCCGCTCCTTCTTCTGGATCGGTGCCGGAGCCCAACTCGTCGAGCAGCATGAGGCTGTCGGGGCCCGCCGCCTCCCAGGCCTCCTTGAGGCGCAGCAGCCGGCCGCTGAAGGTGGAGCGATCGGCCAGCAGATCCTGCTCGTCGCCGACGGTCGCCACCAGGCGGGAGAGGAAAGGCACCCGGCTGCCGGCGGCGGCGGGGATCGGCAGCCCGCACATGGCCATTAGGGCGAGGACGCCCGTAGTCTTGAGCGACACCGTCTTGCCGCCCGCGTTGGGACCGGTGACCACCAGGATCCGCCGCCCGGCGCTGAGCTCGATGGCGAGGGGGACGATGTCCTCCTCGTGACCCAGGTGGCCCAGGGCCTCCTCGCGCACCGCCGCCAGAGAGGGGTCGAGCAGCGGATGCCGCGCCGCGGTGAGGTGCAGCTCATGGCGCGCGCCGATCTCAGGCAGCACGGCGTTGCAACGGTTGGCGAAGCGCACCGAGGCCTGGAGGAGATCGAGGTCGGCGAGGAACTCGGCATGCTGGCGCAGGGCGGGAATGGCGGCCCGCGCCGCGTCGATCAGCTCGCCGAGGATGCGCCGGCGCTCTCCCTCCTCGTCCTCCACCGACTGCTGGAGGGAGTTGTTCGAGTCCACCACTTCGAGCGGCTCGAAGTAGTAGCTGCGGCCGGTGGCCGAGCGGCCGTGGATGAGGCCGCCGGTGCGCCCCTTGGCGCCGGACTGGAGGACGACCACCAGCCGGCCGCCGCGCATGGGGATGGTGTCCTCCGACAACTCGTCCTTGTGGCTGCCCACGAAATCGCCCAGCTCGCGGTAGATCTGGTCGCGCACGGTACGGATCTGCTTGCGCAGGGCGGCGAGGCGGGGGCTGGCGTCCTCCCGCACCTCGCCCCGGCGATCGAGCATGCGGTCGATCTTCCGGACCAGCGGCTCGACGTCCTCCAGGCCGGCGGCCAGCTCGCCCAGGGCAGGGCAGGGAGGAACGGCCTCGCGGATGCGCGTCACCGCCGAGCGCGTCGCCTTGCCGAGGTCGGCCAGCCGCACCATGTCGAGCCCCTCGATCGGCGGCCGGCCGGTGATCAGCCGCGCCAGCAATTCGCCCAGGGGCACATCGAAGTCCGGCACCAGGGTCCGCTCCGCGACGAGGCGCGAAGCCTCCTCGAAGCGGGTGCGGTGGGTCCGCAACGCCGCCAGCTCCTCGAAGGGGCGCAGATCGAGCACACGCTCGCGGCCCAGGTCGCTGGCCGCAAACATCGAGACGACGGCGAGCAGGCTGGGAAACTCCAGCGCCTGCGCCGTCGCCTGGGAAAGGATGGAAGAGGGTGGAAAAGAGGCTTCGCTCACCGCAGTGAGTGTACCAGCCGGAAAGACCCCTCATCACCCCGGCCCTCTTCTCCCATCGCCCTCCCCCCGACCGGGAGAAGAGGGAGAAAAGCAGGACTTAGCTGACGTCCTCGTCCTCATCCGCCGGCACGGCCACCTTGGTAAAGCCGCGGGTGACCATCTGATAGGTGAGGGCGGCCATGCAGCGGCGAGCGACCTTGCGGACGCTGGAGGGGTGGTAGCCCATGCGCTCGGCCACTTCGCTGGAGTCGTAGCCAAGGCCGTAGCGCAGGCGCAACAGCTTGCGGCAGCGCGGCGGCAGCTCTTCGAGGAGGTTGTTGAGGTCCCACAGCAGCTCGGCCCGCTCCTGGGGAGCCGCCACCGGCTCGGAGAGCAGCTCGAGGATGGCCGTATCGACGGAGTTGTAGAGGTTGTTGCGCCGCTTGCGCCAGTAGACGACGCAGCGGTTGCGCAGGGTGACGAGCAGCCAGGCCTCGGGGTCCTGGATGACCTCCCACTTCTGAATCGTGGAGATGAGGGCTTCCTGGACGAGGTCTTCCGCGTCGTGAGCAGGAATACGATAGCGCCCGAGGACCTGCTTGAGCCTCGGACGTAACCGTCGCAGGAGCTGGTCCAGCGACTCTCTTTCTACCGGTTGATCGGACACTGCCATTTGCCGTTCGTTTCCATGCACGAAGCTCGCGCTTCCATTGCGTCCGGCCATGATAACCCGGAAGGGCCGTCTTGCCCACCGGGCAAGAATCTTGGCGTATCTGCTGCCACACTCCTAGTGCATCCAGACGAGCAGAGCGGGGCTACCGAGGGAATGATAGACTCCACCGCCACATGGCAACCATCGTCCAGAACCGTTCCCGCGTCGCCTTGAGCCTGCGCCACTCGCCCATCATCGGCGTGGTGCGCACGGCCTCCCGCGAGGAGGCCATGGCCCAGGCCCGGATGCTGGCCGCCGCCGGCGTCGAGCTGGTGGAGATCACTTTCACCGTCCCCGGAGCCTCCGGCCTCGTGCGGGAGCTGCTCGCGGACCGCGGCTCCGACGGGCCGCCCTTCTTCGGCATGGGCACGGCGACCACCGCCGCCCGCGCCCGGGAGGCCGCCGAAGCGGGGTCCGAGTTCCTGGTCACCCCCAACGTCGACGCCGAGGTGGCGAAGGAGGCGCGGCAGGCCGGAATATTCCTGGTCATGGGCGCCCTGACACCCACCGAGATCGTCACCGCACACGAGCTGGGCGCCGATCTGATCAAGGTCTACCCGCTGCCGCCGGTCGGCGGGCCGGCCTACCTCCAGGTGATCCGCGGCCCCCTGGGGGACATTCCCATGCTGGCCGCCGGCGGCTTCGGCGTCGAGGAGATCCCGGCCTATGCCCGGGCCGGCGCCTCCGCCTTCGGCCTCGCCGCTCCGCTGCTGGGCGTTGGCCCCGACGCGGGAGAAGCCCGGCGGCGTGTCGCCCGGGCCCTCGCGCTGGCCCGCGGTCAAGACCCTGCGCACCCCGAGGAGGCCCACGAGGAGAACCGATGAGCGCGACCCCCACCCCACCCCGCCAGATCATTTTCGACCCCACACCCGAAATCTACGCCACTGATAGCGCGGGCTCGTTCACCTTCCCGCTGCTGGTGGCCAGCAAGTCGTTCCTGGGGACCAGCGCCTACGACGAGGTGCGCTTCGTCTTCTCCATCTGGCACCCGTCGGGTCAGCGCACCATCGACCTCGACCGCGCCTACGTGGAGCTGCGCGCCGCCTTCGATCCCGACGAGGACCACTGGACGAAGATCGCCGAGATCGAGCCGGTCGTCCCCCCGTATGCGGGCGGCGAGAGCTTCGACGGCTGGATCGTGCTCCCCATCCTCGGCACTTCGAGCGCCTTCGCCGTCGTCGGTAGCGGCTTCGAGCCCCGCGCCCGCCTGCAGGTCCGTGCCAGCGCCTACTTTGTCGCCTGACTTGAAGAGAGAGGAGAGGATAGAGCGATGAGCCCGAAGCGGTCGATGCGTGCCTACCTGGTGTTCACCGGCAGCGGCCCCATCCTGGTCCTCTCCACCTACCCCAAGCTGACCGACGTGCGCCTGGTGGAGAAGCTCCGCTACAAGGGGATCGACAAGTTCATGGCCTACGAGGTCGACCTCGACGCAGTGCGGGCGCGCTACGAGCACTCCTTCGACACCATCGCCAAGGACCTCGAAGGCCTCGAGGACCTCCGCGTCCTCGACTTCAACGGCCACCAGATCATGGCCAACTTCTCGCTCGACAGCCTGGGCGACCCCATCAAGTTCGGGTAGGGCCTACGGCGTCAACACCAGCCGGTGCAGGGTCCGTCCGGGCAGGAAGGGGGTCGGCCGGCCCTCTTCCCACGCCGCGTGCCCCTTCCGATAGTAGGGCGACAGCGGATGGCCGCTCTGGCCCACCGGCATATGGAAGATCCCCGTCTCCTCGTGCCCGGGGGAGACCACCAGCCGCTCCGAGGCGCCGTGGGCGCGGCCCTGAACGCGCGGCATGTCCTCGTCGCCGGGGAGCGGATGGGCCGGCATGTCCAGCCAGCGGCCGAGGAAGGGGACGATCAGGCTCAAGGGATGCTGGATGCGGGTGGTGTTCCGCTCCCCCCAGGTACGGTTCGCCAGCTTCGGGCCGTCCGTCTCCATCAGGGCGATCGTGTCGTCCACCGAGGCCAGCAGCTCGGCGTCCCAGCTCGGGAACCGCGGGTCCAGGAGGTGAACCGGCCTCTCCGTGACGAGGCGCCAGAGGCTGCCTTCGAGCTGCGGGTTCGGCCGCACGCGAAAGGCTTCCGGCGTATCCTCCTGATGGGTCAGAAGGTTGAACACGCGATCCCGCACCAGGCCGCGGAACATCCGCGCCGCCCGGTAGGCTACCGAGTCGATCGAGGCCCGCCCCGTCCAGGTCGTCATCACCAGCCGCCGCAGCGTGGCCCGTTGGGGATGCCCATTCACAGCCTCAGGCGTCAGCTCCTGCAGCAGCAGGTCCCGCCAGCGAGCCAGGAACAGGGCGCGGTCGTCGAGCTGGATGGCGAGCAGATCCTTGGGAGTCGCCTTCTCCAGGGCCATCAGCCCGTCGCGGATCTGCCGGGCCCGGGCGCCCAGCGCGTAGCTGCCGTCGCCGATCTTCGCCAGCAGGTCGCCGTCCACCACCCGGGCATTGGCCGTCCAGATCCGGCCGGACGGCGGATCGACGATCCGCGGGTGCTCCTCGGGCGTGAGCCAGCCGTCCCAGCGTCGCGAGCCATCGGCCCAGGAGGTGGGGAGCCGGCCGTCGAAGCCCACCCGGCGGGGAATCTGGCCGATGATCGTCCAGCCGACGCGGCCCGTCTCGTCGGCGACGGTGAAGTTCTGGGGCGGGATGCCGCTGCGATTGGCCACGGCCATGGCCTCGTCGATCGTCCGCGCCGTTTCCAGGCTGCCCATCTCCAGGTTCACGGCCTCGGGATGATGGGCCGTCCAGGCCAGGACCAAAGGACGTTTCCGGCGGTCGTGGCCGATCACCGGCCCCCAGATCGTCTCCTCCACCGTCTCCGAATCATCCGGGAAGCTCTTGATCTCAAGCTCCTCCTTCACCTCTTCGATCTTCTTCAGACCCTGGGGAGTGCGGTAGAGGTGGGGATTTTTGGAATCCAGCTCCAACTGCACCACGTCCGTCCAGTCGCCATAGCTGTTGGTGAATCCCCAGGCCACGTGGCCGTTGCTGCCGACCGAGACGATGGGCGTGCCCGGCAGGCTGGCGCCGGTCAGCCGCAGCGTGCCGCCCCGCTCGTCCGGCCGGACGATGGACACTCGGTACCAGGTGTTCGGCACGCGGATGCCGAGGTGCATGTCGTTGGCGAGCAGCGCATGGCCGTCCGCCGTGTGGGCGCCGCTCACCGCGAAGTTGTTGCTGCCGGCGGCGGAGGCCTCCTCGTCCGGAAACCTCGGTAAAGCTGCCCGCGCCGGCGTGGCCGCCTGCTTGCGCAGGTCCATCACCTCCGGCCCCGGAACGGGCGGCGGATCGATGGCAGAGCCCACGAGGGGCGCGTCCCACTCCGTGCCGCGCGGCGCCAGGAAGTCGAACATGGCGGGCGGCACCATCTTTTGCAGCTCGCCGAGCTCGGACTCGCGGCTTCCCGTCCCGTCGTTGAGCTCCAGGAACATGGCATGCACGGCGAGGATGGAGTCCTCGGGTTTCCAGGGCTCGGGATCGGCGATCAATGCCACGTACTCGAACGGCTTGTCTCCCAACGCCGCAAGGCCGGCGTTCACTCCCGCCGCGTAGGCTTCGAGCACGGCGCGGTCCTCCGGCTTCGCCCGGGCGATCACTTGGCGGGCCACGGCGCGGAAGCGGTGGACGCGGTGCGCCTGGTCGAGCCGCACCGCGCCGTAGCCCACGAGGTCCGCCAGCTCGCCGGCCGCCTGCCGGCGCAGCAGGTCCATCTGGAAGAAGCGGTCCTGGGCGTGGAGGAACCCCAGGGCGCGGACGGCGTCCAGCCGGTTGCCGGCGCGGATCGTGGGCACGCCCAGCTCGTCCCGCTCGATCGACACCGGCGCCGCGAGCCCCGTCAGCCGCAGCTCGCCATCGAGCGGAGGAAGGCTCGCCACCATCCGGTGATGGAACCAAACCCTGCCCACCAGGACGGCCAGCACGAGAAGGACGAGTACGAAGGCGAGCGCCCGGAAGGCACGGCGGAGGCGGGAGCGGCGAGGTTTGAGGATCATGGAAGGTAGTGTCGCTCAAAACCGTCTCACAGGAACGCGCAGGAACCCAGAGCAGATAGGTCCTCGTCGTCCTTGGCAGTCCAAGATCGTCCGTGTCCCTCCCTGTTCGTCTTCTCAAGCCGGACTAGACAAGCAAGCTTGACATCGAGGAAGGCACCCTTGTACTCTCTGCGTGGAAAGTAAGCTTGACTATCTGACAAGGAGACAAGACCGTGGCCGACAACTCTCTACGCGACCTCTGCTCCGGTCCACAGCGTGACCGACGCAACCAGTGGCGCATCATGCTTTGGACCTTCCTCTGGGCGTTCTCCTTCGTCGCCGTCACGTTCGGGATCAAGAGGGAGTGGCTGCCCTTCGGGGGGGCCCTCGCGGGGGTGATCGCCACCTCGCTCCTCGGCGTCGCGACCGTTCTGGCGTATCGCCGGTTCCTGAATGAAACCGACGAGCTGCGGCGCAAGATCGAGGTCGAGGCACTCGCGCTCGCCTTCGGAATCGGCTTGTTCGGCGGCCTGAGCTACTGGCTCCTCGAGCTGAGCGGCGCCGTGCCCGCAAAGGGCTTCGTCTGGATCTTCCTCGTGATGATCGTCACCCATCCCGTGGCTGTCCTGATCGGTCTCCGGAGGTACTCGTGAAGAACCGGTTGAAGGTGCTGCGGGCCGAACGCGACTGGTCGCAGGCCGACCTGGCCCATCGGCTGGAGGTCTCGCGCCAGACGGTCAACGCCATCGAGACGGGAAAGTACGACCCCAGCCTGCCCCTCGCCTTTCGCGTCTCGCGACTCTTCGGGAAGTCGATCGAGGAGATCTTCGATCCCGAGGAGGGGAGCCGCTAGAGCAACCTGCAGGGCACGTAGTCGCAGAGCGGACAGGAGCTGGACTTCCCAAGTGGCATTAGAATCCCCCCGCTTGCCCGAACCCTGACAGGCACGCCGGGCTCCCCGGCCGTGCCGGAGGAACCCGCCCCATGATTGGACGACGTCACCTTCTGATTCCGGCCTTCGCCCTGAGCCTCGCCCTGTCTCTCAATGCCGCCGCCGAGGGCCCGGCTCCTTCCTCGGAGCCCATCCTCGGCTTCAGCACGGAGGGCGCGACCGCCGAGCGGGCACTCGAGACTCGCTTCGACGCCTCGCTCAACGCCGCCAACCTGCGCACCTGGATGCAGCGCATCACCTCGCATCCCCACCACGTCGGCTCGCCCTGGGACAAGTCAAACGCCGAGTACATGGCGGACCTCTTCCGCTCCTGGGGCTACCAGACGCAGATCGAGCAGTTCAAGGTGCTCTTCCCCACGCCCAAGGTGCGGCTGCTGGAGATGGAGGCGCCCACCCACTTCAAGGCGAGCCTCGCCGAGCCGCCCGTGCCGGGAGATACCACCTCCGGCCAGACCGCCGAGCAGCTCCCCCTCTACAACGCCTACTCGATCGACGGCGACGTGACGGGCGAGCTCGTCTACGTCAACTATGGTGTGCCCAAGGATTACGAGGAGCTGCAGCGCCGCGGCATCGACGTCAAGGGGAAGATCGTCATCGCCCGTTATGGCGGCTCGTGGCGCGGCATCAAGCCGAAAGTGGCTGCCGAGCACGGTGCCCTCGGCTGCCTCATCTACTCCGATCCGCGCGAGGACGGCTACTTCCGCGGCGACGTCTACCCCAAGGGCGGCTACCGTAACGAAAGCAGCGGCCAGCGCGGCTCCGTGGCGGACATGCCCCTCTACTCGGGCGACCCGCTAACCCCCGGCATCGGCGCCACCGAGGACGCCAAGCGCCTCGCCGTCAAGGACGCGCCCACCATCACCAAAATCCCCGTGCTCCCCATCTCCTACGGCGACGCCCTGCCGCTGCTCAAGGCGCTGGGCGGCCCCATGGCCCCCGAGGACTGGCGCGGCGCCCTGCCCATTCCCTACCACCTCGGCGCCGGCCCCACCCGCGTCCACCTCAAGCTGGCGTTCAACTGGGACCTGAAGCCAATCTACGACGTCATCGCCCGGCTCCCCGGCTTCGAGCGCCCGGACGAGTGGGTGATCCGCGGCAACCACCACGACGGCTGGGTCAACGGCGCCTCGGACCCGGTGAGCGGCCTCGTGGCCGAGTTGGAGGAGGCCCGCGCCGTGGGCGAGCTCGCGAAGGGCGGCTGGAAGCCGAAGCGCACCCTCATCTACGCCGCTTGGGACGGCGAGGAGCCGGGCCTCCTGGGCTCTACCGAGTGGGCCGAGACCCACGCCACCGAGCTGCGCGACCACGCCGTCGTCTACATCAACTCGGATGGCAACTCCCGCGGCTTCTTCAATGCCGGCGGCTCCCACACCCTGGAGACCTTCGTCAACCAGGCCGTCCGCGACGTCACCGATCCCGAGAAGGGGATCAGCGTCCTCGATCGCTCCATCGCCCGCACCCAGTTGAACGGCGCCGCGGACCGGCAGGCGGACGCGAAGGCCAAGCGGATCCGCCTCGAACCGTTGGGATCGGGCTCGGACTACACGCCCTTCCTTCAGCACCTGGGAATCTCGGCGCTCAACATCGGCTACGGCGGCGAGGGGGAGTATGGTCAGTATCACTCCGCCTACGACTCCTTCGACCACTTCATCCGCTTCGCCGATCCGAAGTTCGAGTACGGCGTCACCCTGGCGAAGACCGCCGGCCGGCTCGACCTGCGCCTGGTCGACGCCGACGTGCTGCCGATGACCTTCGATCCCTTCAATATCGCCGTGGGCAAGTACGTGGACGAGGTCGTGAAGCTCACCGACACCCTGCGACAGGAGGCCGAGGACCGCAACCAGCGGCTGGACGACAAGGTCTTCCAGGCCGTGGACGACCCGACCCAGACCTATTGGGTGGCGCCTCCGCGCCTCGACGTCGCCCCCTACCTCAACTTCGCGCCGCTCCAGAACGCCGTCGCGGTCCTGAAGAAGAGCACCGCCGCCTATACGAAGGCGTACACGGCGGCCACCGCGGGCGGCAAGACGCTGCCCGCGGAGAAGGCCAACCGCCTGAACGCCATCCTGATGAAGTCCGAGCAGTCGCTGACCCGGCCGGACGGCCTGCCGCGCCGCTCCTGGTACGTCCACCAGATCTACGCCCCCGGCTTCTACACCGGTTACGGCGTGAAGACCCTGCCCGCCGTGCGCGAGGCCCTGGAGCAACGCGACTGGAAGGAGGCGACCGCCGAGATTCCCCTCGTCGCCGCCACCATCGAAGCCTTCGCCGGGGAGATCGACAAGGCGACGGCGGTGCTGGGGACGAAGTAGGGCGTCTACAGCTCGACGTCGTCCAGCGAGACCAGCCCCTGCTTCAGGGCGTAGACCACCGCCTGGGTGCGGTGGTTGAGCTGGAGCTTGGAGAGGATGTTGCCGACGTGGGTCTTCACCGTCTCGTCGGCGACGTGGAGAGCCTCGGCGATCTCGTGGTTGGTGCGGCCGTGGGCGAGCTGGGCGAGCACCTCCCTCTCCCGCTCGGAGAGCTCCTCGGCGAGGGGCCCGCCACGCACCAGATCCTGGAGCACCGAACCGGCCACGGCGGGATCGAGCACCGACTGCCCCCGGGCGGCGCCGCGCACGGCGGCCATCAGCACCTCCGGCTCCGAGTCCTTGCGGACGTAGCCGATGGCGCCCGCCCGTAGTGCCGCCACCACCCGAGCCTCGTCCGTATGCGCCGTCAGCACCACCACCTGGGTATGAGGGGAGAGGGCGCGCACCTTGCGGGTGGCCTCGACGCCGTCCATGCCACCCGGCATGCGCAGATCCATGACCACCACGTCAGGAAGCCATCCTTCGAGCTTCTCGAGCGCCTCTTCGCCGCTCGACGCGGCGCCGATGACCTCGATGTCCTCGAAGGACGTGAGATAGGAGCGCAGGCCAGTCTGGACGACGCGGTGATCGTCGACGAGGACGACGCGGATCGGGCTCATAGGGCAGCTCCTTGGATACGGCGCTGGCGCGAGATCAAGTAAGGGAAGACTATGCCCATGGCCACCAGGAAAAAGGCTACCGAGACATTCACCACGAGAGGGTGGGGCTCGGAGAAAGCCTTGCCGAGAGCCGCCAAGATTCCAACTTCCACCGGCAGAATCAGCCCGAGCCAGATCCGGGCTCCTTTCCGCCAGAAGCGGCGCACTTCGCTGACCCTGTGAACCCAGCTCAAGGCGAAGGCGGCATACAAGAGAGCCGCGAATGGTATGACCCAGAGCTCCGGCCGCGGGAGGGCCTGGGTTCTAAAGACGATTCCAACCCACCACCAGCCTATGAACAGACCCGTCAGGATCTCGAGTTTACGATTCACGAAGCTTTTGATACCACGCGGGGAAGGGCGCCCCACGAACCACCCGATCGTACCGGCTATCATGAGAGCAAGGCCGGTCCAGAACCACCACACAGTCATGCTGTAATCAACGAATCCGAGCGGCGAGATGCACAGGCCCGCCTGAACGGTCATGTAGAGGAACTCCGAGATGAGCATCCGTCTCGAGTCCGCCGGCGCCGGAAGAGGCGGAGAGAGCAGCGGAAGGCGGACGGTCAATCCCGCTCCCAATCCCGGGGCGCTGGCGACCTCCAGCTTCCCGCGCAAGGATGCCGCGCGCTCTTTCAGGTTCCGCAGACCCATTCCGGAGGCCTCAGCGGCCGGGTCGAATCCCTGGCCGTCGTCCAGGATCCGGAGCATCACATCCTCGTCCTGCCGGCCCAGCCAGAGGCGGACCTTGCGCGCCCGGGCGTGCCGGGCCACGTTGGCCAGCATCTCCTGGCCCATTCGAAAGAGGGCTTCCGGCGCGCCGGGAGGCATGCGGTCGTCCGGCACCTGCTCACCCAGCTCCAGGGTGACCTCCGCGCCGGTCCGGTATCCGAGGGCCTCGCACTGCTCCCGTAGCGCCTCGATCAGACCGGCCGTGCTGAGCGCTTCCGGCCGGAGCTGGTGAAGCATGGCCTGCATCTCGACCATGGCCTCGCGGGCGGAACGGCGAACGTCCGCGAGCGCGGCGCGGGCTCCCTCCGGGTCGCGCTCCCAACGCTCCTGGGCTGTGGCCGTCCCCACGTTGATGCTGAAGAGTTGCTGTTTGATCGAGTCGTGGAGATCGCGCGCCAGGCGGTTCCGTTCCTCCTGTGCGGCGGCCTCGCCAATCTGCCGCAGCAGGCCCTGCCGGATCTCATCCGGAATCTTGAGCGTGTCGATCTCGGCCGCGATCTCCTCAGGCCGCAGCGGCCGGAGGGCCATCCAGGCGAGGAAAGCGGCGGCGGCAAGCGGAGTGAGGATCAAGATCCATCCTGCCGGGCTGCCTCCGAAGGCCATCTGCTCGAGGAGCGCCATCAAGGAGATCAGGCCGTTGGCCACACTCAGCCAGAGAGCGAGCCGCCGGAGCTCTCCGATCAGCGTGAGCCGGCTTTGCATCATGAGCGCGAGGGCCGTGCCCGCCAGGGCCACAGCCAGAAGGTGCACCAGGGTGAGCGACTGATAAGGCTCTCCGGCCTCGTACTTCACGGGCAGGGACATGGAGGAATTGAAGGCGATCCTGAGACCGATGGCGGCCAGGATCACCGTATTGATTTCGATGAAGCGGCGAAGGGATTTCATGGCGCCAGTGTAAGAGCGGCCCGGCGCCGCCGTCATCGCCCGAAGGAAGGATTTTCACTCCCCCGAACGGGGGAGGCCGTCTACCTCGTCACCGTCAACCTCGCCAGGTCGCTGCCCCATGCCGTGTTGTTGGCCTGGTAGGCGTCCTTGGGATCGCGGAGAACAAAGGCGAAGTAATAGGTGCCGGGGGCGGCCTTGCGTGGCAGGGTGATCGTTCCCAGCGTCAGATCCTGGGCCGCTCCCTGCGCGAGTTTCAGCTTGAAGCTGGCGCGCTTCAAGAGGATCGCTCCCTCGAGGCTGAAGCGCCGTGGCACGAGGTAGACCTCCACCGCCGGATTCATCAGGGTCATGGTCCCCGGATTCTCAATCTTCACCGAACTCAGCAGGAAGTGACCGCCTCGCCGGACCGTCGCGGCCGACGGACGGGCCTCGACGTAGACCGGGGTCAACAGGCTTGGAAGCACGACATAGCTGCTGATCAGACCATCGCGCACGGCGGTGCCGGGATAGGTGGAGCGGACGGCGGCAGCATCCTCCGCGAGGAGGACCGCCTGCCGAAAAGCCTGGGGCCGGATATCTTTTACCGAGTCCCGGGAGATTACGGGGAAGTTGGGAAAGTCGAAAGGGTCCACGGGACCCTGATCGCCCCAGGCGTTGGCCAGCTCGCCGAGCAGAGAGTCCCGGAACGGAAGGGGACCTCCCTGCTGAGAGGTTTCCACATCGTCCAGGCTCCAGGACTGCGCCGGATTGAAGGCGATGTCGGCCTCCACGATGTGGCCGTCCTGAACGCGCCAGGCGACGAGCGAGAGGGCACCTGTGCCCCAGCCGTGGCCAAGGACTAGCTGAAGCTCGGCCTCGCTCGGAAAGCCCACGATCTCGGAGACGCCGTTGCCAAAGGACCACGGGATCGCCGCGGGCGAGACCTGGAAGAGGTCCGCGGCGTAGCGGTTCCATTTCTCCATTTCCTGCTGGTCGACGCCTTCAAAGGGCGTGCCGGGCAGGAACGTGCTGAATGCGATGGGAGGGACGGCAGCGTCACGCACGATGGCCTTGGTGCCGGGCTCCTGGCGGGCGATCTCCGCCATCTCGGCGTTCGCGGTCGCGAGCGGCTCCCGCGTCGGCCAGACTGGAGCCGGCGACTCGCTCGCCTCCGCCGCCTCGGGCAGCACCGGCGCGCGGCCGACGAGCTGGCGGACGGAAAGGATGAAGTCGGCGAGCTCCACCGGTTCGCCGGTGCCGGGGGAGACCACGACCGCCTGGCTCCGGCCGCGGCCCACCCAGCGTTTGCCCTTCGCGCCGGCGATCTCCCGGAAGACCCCCTGCCAGCCTCCCGCAACCGGCGACACGCCGGACCCTTCAGGCTGGTCGAGGAAAAGGAGATAGCGGGCGCCCTCGGCGAGCGGAGTCGAGATGCAGGTGCCGTGGGTCTCCCCGCCCACCGTGCCGCCCGGGATGGTGAGGGTGAGCCGCTCGGGCCCGCCGCCCTTGAGGCGGTCCTCGATGCGGAGGGCGTAGTCGGTGACGATGAGAGTGCCGCCGGCGTTCCACCGGCTGCGGGAGCCCTCGACCACCGCGACGACAACGTCGGTCGAGACGGCCGCCAACTGGCGGTCGGTCAGCGGCCGCATGTGGGCGGATGCCGGGCAGGCCGGGACGAGAGCCATCAGGACCGCAGCAGCCAGAGCCACGCGGGCCGGACGGAGGACAGACAGACAAGGCTTCTGGACGAGCACTGTTGCCTCCTCGCTCAAGAAGGAACTCAGCTTCCTAAAAACGTACGGCTCGATTGAGTATGGCATCGTTTGCAGCCCCGGCAAACAAACGCAACCCAGGGGTTGCATTCCATCCCGGCCTGTGTGTAAGATGCAACCAGGAGGTTGCCTATGACCAACACAGACCGTATCGAGAAGAACGTCCTGCTCCGTGCACCCAAGGCGCGCGTCTGGCGCGCTCTCACTGACGCCAACGAGTTCGGCTCCTGGTTCGGCGTCAAGCTGGAATCCGGCTTCGCCGTCGGCCAGTCCGCGGCGGGGCACATCACGAACCCCGGTTACGAGCACTTGAAGATGGAAGTCGACGTCGAGCGGATGGAGGCCGAGCATCTCTTCTCCTTCCGTTGGCACCCGTACGCGATCGATCCGAAGATCGACTACTCGCAGGAGCCCACGACCCTCGTCGAGTTCCGGCTCGAAGAGACCGCAGAGGGCACCCTGCTCACCGTCGTCGAGTCCGGCTTCGATCGCATTCCGGCCGAACGGCGCGCCGAGGCGTTCCGCATGAACGACAACGGGTGGGCCCAGCAGATGGAGAGCATCAAGCGCCATGTCGACGGCTAGCGCGATCGGCGCCGCGCAGGTAGCTGACGCGGCCCCGCTGTTCGCGGCACTCGGGGACGAGACGCGGCTTCGCCTGCTCCTTCGGCTGGCCGCGAGCGGACCCGAGTCGATCACCCATCTGAGCGCGGAGTCCGCGGTCTCCCGCCAAGCGATCACGAAACACCTGGACGTGCTCTCCAAAGCGGGCTTGGTCCGCGGCGACCGCCGCGGACGCGAGCACATCTGGGAGCTCGAGCCGAAGCGGTTCGCCGAAGCGAGCGAGTACCTCGACCGGATCTCGCGGCGATGGGACGACGCCCTGGACCGCCTGAAGCGCTTCGTAGAGGAGTGACTGGCCGGCTATCCCTGAAGAGCATCGCCCTGGGGAAGACGAGGACCGATTTCTGGCCCGTGCAAGCCTTGGCGGGTCCTTGCCCGCTCCGGCTCCGCTGTCTACACTGGCCCATCATGACTCGGCATCCTGGGGAGTGGCGGGAGGAGCTGGGAGCGAGCACCGTCACCGGGTCGTCCTCCAGAGGCCCTGGCGGGGGCGGGCCGCGGGTTCCAGGGCTCACCGTGGCGGCCCATCCGGACGTCCGGCGGGTGGGAGAGCGCGTCGCGCTGCCCGAGATCCCCTCGGGCCGCGCCGTCGAGCTGTCGCGGCTGCTCCCTCTGTTCTCGCCGCCGGACGGGGGCTCGCCGGAGCCTCTGGCCGATCCCCATCTCAGCCGGAAACCGCTGCGGCTCGGCCCCGGACCCGCACCGGGATCGGTCCTGGTGTGCCGCGGCGATTCGGCGATGGCCGTGGAGGTGGATGGCCGGGCGGTGCAGGCCGAGCACCTGTGCTCCGCGGCCGACCTCGAACGGGGCGCGGTGCTGCTGCTCGCCGGGCGGATCGTCCTCGTGCTCCACCCGATGCCGCCGGCGCCACCCCAGGAAGCCGAGAGGCTCGGGTTGATCGGCGACAGCGCCGCCATGGCGCAGGTGCGGGCGGACGTCCGCCGCGTCGCGGACCTGGAAGTCGCCGTCCTGCTGCGGGGGGAGACCGGGACGGGCAAGGAGCTGGTCGCCCGCGCGATCCACCGGTCGAGCCGGCGGCGCAACCGCCCCTATCTGCCGGTGAACATGGGAGCGATCCCTCCGGCGCTGGCCGCCGCGGAGCTGTTCGGCGCGGCCCGCGGCGCCTTCACGGGCGCCGACCAGCGGCGGGCCGGCTACTTCAGCCAGGCGGACGGCGGCACCCTGTTCCTGGACGAGATCGGCGAGACGCCGGCGGAGGTACAGGTCCTCCTGCTGCGCGCGCTGGAGACGGGGGAGGTACAGCCCGTGGGGGCGGAGGCACTGCGGCGGGTGGACGTGCGGGTCCTCGCCGCCACCGACGCGGACCTGGAGGCGGCCATCGACGCCGGCCGCTTCCGCGCTCCCCTCCTGCACCGGCTGAACGGCTACGAGATCCGCCTCCCGGCCCTGCGCGAGCGGCGGGAGGACTTCGGCCAGCTCTTCTTCGCCTTCCTGCGCCAGGAGCTGGAGGCCATGGGCGAAGGCGGGCGGCTGGACGATCCGGGACCGCGCGGCGAGCCGTGGCTGCCGGCGCCGCTGGTGGCCCGCCTGGCCGCCGCGGAGTGGCCGGGCAACGTGCGCCAGCTCCGTAACGTGGCGCGCCAGATCGCCATCGGCAACCGGGGAGCCGCGCGGGCAGTCCTGCCTCCTGCTTTGATGAAAACCTTGGAGCGCCAGCTCGAAAAAGGCTCCGGCGCCCATCCCGCCTCCCGTCCCACCTACCGGCGCCCCGCGGATGTGGGGGAAGAGGAGCTGCTCGCCGCCCTCGCCGCCAACCGGTGGAACCTGGTCGCCACCGCCTCCCAGCTCGGGCTCTCGCGCACCGCGCTCTACACCCTCATCGACCGCTGCGCCGGCATCCGCAAGGCCGCGGACCTGAACCGGGCTGAGATCGCTGGAGCTCTGAAGCGGCAGGGCTACGACCTCGACGCCGTGGTGGAGGAGCTGAAGGTCTCCCGGCACGGCCTGCAGCTGCGCATGACCGAGCTGGGGCTCTAAAGGCGGCGGATGGAAGGAACGCGGGTCGGCCCCTATCTAATTACCGGTCCGCTCGGCGCGGGGGGGATGGGCGTGGTGTACGAGGCCTGGGACGAGCGGCTGGAGCGCAGCGTCGCCATCAAGCGGGTGACGCCCGATCCCACCGGCGCGCCACCCGATCCGCGGCGACGGGAGCGCCTGCGCCGGGAGGCCCGGGCCGCCGGCCGGCTGTCGCATCCGGCCATCGTCCAGATCTATGACGTGGTGGAGACGGAGGAGGCCGACTGGATCGTCCTGGAGCTGGTAGAGGGTCCCACCCTGGCCGAGCTGCTGCGCCAGGGGCCGCTGCCTCTCAGCCGCCTGCTCCCTCTGGCGCGCGAGATCGCCGAGGGGCTCGCCGAGGCGCACGACCGGGGAATCCTGCACCGGGACTTGAAGGCCGAAAACGTCGTGGTCACCCGCGCGGGGCACGCCAAGATCCTGGACTTCGGCCTGGCGAAACGCTTCTGGCCCGCGGCTCCCGGGGGCGGCGACGCTCTCTCCCGCGCCGGCGAGATCGTGGGCACGCCGCGGGCCATGTCCCCCGAGCAGGCCAACGGCGAGGCGCTCGATCCGCGTTCGGACCTCTACTCCCTCGGCACGCTCCTCTACGAGGCCGTCACCGGCGTCTTGCCCTTTCAGGCGGCGACGCCGGTGGAGACCCTGCACCGGGTCTGCACCCACCAGCCGCGTCCGGCGGCGGAGCTCAACCCGGCGGTCCCCCGGCCCCTCTCCGCGCTGATCCGCGAGCTCCTGGAGAAGGACCGCGAGCGGCGGCCGGCAAACGCGCATGCGGTGGCGGACCGTCTCGCCGTGCTCCAGGAGAGCCGCGGCAGCGGCGCCCGGCTCGCCTCGGGTTCCCTGACGCTGGAGCCCACGCTGGAGCCCACGGTCCTGGAGATGCCGGCGGCGGCTCCGGCGACAATCCCGCCCCGCCGTGCCTGGATGCGTTGGGCCGCCGGCGGGCTCGCCCTCCTGCTGCTGGCGGCGGCCGGGCTCGCCTGGTTTTTCCTGCATCGCCGCGAGCCCCTCTACGTGGCCGTGGCCGAGCCGCAGGTCCAGGCTGCCGGCGACGGGGGAGAGACCGAGCTCGCGGCTGCGGGCCTGCGGGCGGCCTTGTTGCGCGACCTCTCCAGCTTCGAACGCATCGCCGTCCTGACGCCGGAGCCGGGCGGCGCCGCGGCGCCGCGGGCGCTCGCCCGGCAGCTCGCCGCGGACGAGGTGCTGGTGCCGCGTCTCGACTGTGCCGGCCGGGCCTGCCGGGTTTCCCTGAGCCGCCTTCAGGCTGCGGACGGGCGCCTGTTGTGGAGCGAGAGCTTCGAGGCTCCGACCGACGACCTCTTGCTGCTCGCCACCGCCGCGGGCCCGGTGCTGCGGCGCGGATACAGCGGCTTCTCCCGGCGCCCCGGAGCTTCCGGCCCCGAGATCGGACGCGAGGACTGGGAGCGCTTCGTACGTCTCGAGCAAGACTCCTGGGAGCATCGCGGGAACTCTCCGTCGGAGCGCCTGCTGGCGGACGTGGAGGTGCTACGACGCCAGGCTCCGCGCTTCGTCGAGATCCTGCTGCTGGATGCCGATCTCTATCTTCATCGCTTTTTCGCCTCCCGCGACTCGACGGATGCGGAGCGGGCGCGCGGCCTGCTGGCCGAGGCGCGACGCCTCGCTCCCGGCGATCCCCGGCCGCTGTGGCTGCTGGCGAGGGTGGCCCTGAACGCCGGGTCGGCCGGCGACACCGAGGCCGCCGTCGCCGAGCTCGCGAAGCAGATTCCGGGCGACAACCGCGTGCAGGTCCTCCAGGCCCTCCTCGATGAGCGCCGGGGACGACCGGACGAGGCCCTGGAGCGGATGCGGGCCGCGGCCCGGCGCCGCCCGGGGCAATCCAATCTCCTGGGCCTGGCGAACCTCGAATCCCGCCTGGGGCGCATGGACGACGCACGGCGGACCCTGGCGGCGCTCCTCGCCCGCTTCCCGAACGACCGCAACGCCCGCTCGTTCCTGGCCCAGCTCGAGCTGGGCTCCGGCAGCGTCGAGACGGCGGCCCGCCTCTACGCCGAGCTGGTGCGCGCTGAGCCCACCTTCACCGAGCTCACCAACCTCGGCGTCGCGCAGCTCCTGCTGGGCCGCTACGACGCGGCGGCAGCGAGCTTTCAGCAGGCCCTTGCCCTGCTTCCGGCGAGCCCGGCGGCCGTCCTCAACCTGGCCGATGCCGAGTGGCTGCGGGGCCAGAGGACCGAGGCGGCGGCGCTCTATGAAAAAGTGATCGATCGGGCCGCGCACGATCCCGCGCCCGCCTTCTGGCAGACCCAGACCCTCCGCGCCCAGGCCCTGGCCCACCTGGGCCGGCGCGAGGAGGCGGTGGACGCCGTACAGCAGGCGCTGCGCGCCGCGCCGGACAACCCGCAGGTGGCCTACGAGTCGTCGCTCGTCTACGCCCTGGTGGGCGAGACCGCCTCAGCCCGCGTCACCGCCCAGCGGGCGCGGGCCGCCGGCTACGACCAGCGCTGGTTCTCCTTCCCCTGGTTCGACAGCCTCGGCCGCGAGCGCTGATCCTTCAACGTCCCTGCCCGCCGCCCGGAGGGAGCATGGTGACAATCGTCGGATCGGAGCCAAAAAATCTCCCGGCCTGGGTCTGGACAATGACGTAGAAGGATAGCTTTTCGGGCGCCTGTCCGGCCTCGATCGTGATCGAGGTGCTGGTGTCGTTCCGGACGATGGAGACTCCGCTCGGCGGATCCATCGGCTGGCGGCTCTCGTTGACCCACTGGATCGGGTTCGATGGAAAGCGGGCCTCAAAGTTTCCCTTCAACTCAAGATTGAAGGTGACCAGCCCGCGCGGCGTGGAAATGCCGAGGGGGCTGTCCGGAGTGAAAGTAACCTTTCTCGGGGTAGTCGTCGAATCGAACGTGACAGTGACCTCGTGCTCGGTAGTGTCCATGCTCTCCTCCTTCGATCGGGTGCCGCGGAGACTAGCACCCTTCCGAGACGGAATGGAGCACCGTCCGGCGGACGGTCGGACAGTCGCGGACAGTCCCGGCCGCTTTGAATCCAAACCTATCAAGACCTTTATTTTCAGAGACTTGATCTTCCTCCCACGGCGGGCACAGGGCTTGCCCTTTCGGTGGGGCGTCCGCACCAAGCCAGGTCGGCCAACCACTCGAAGAGGAGAGATCAGATGGGAGCTATCACTTTTGGAACGCCGCTCACGATGGGATCCGGAGAAACGCCGTCGATCGCCATCAACAGCCAGTCCACGGTCGTGTCGGTCCATGTGGAGAAAGGCGCGATCGTCTATCGAGTCGGGCGGGTCGATAAGAAGACCAGGACGCTGAAGCTCGGCGCCAGCAAACCTCTGAGGGGTGGGGAGCGGCCCACGATTGCGCTCAACCGCGAGAATCTCGCCGTGTGCGTCTTCGAGCAGGAGCGGAAATCGATCTTCTCGGTCATCGGCTTCGTCAATCCGGAGGCCGGTACCATCGGCTTCGGACAGGATAGGAATTACGACTCCGGGGTAACGCCCAGCGTGGCGCTGCGCGACGACGGGAACGCCCTGGAGGTCCACAAATCGCAGCGGGCGGACTCTCTGTATTGCAAGGTGGGTCCCTTCGACGGCGCCAACATCAGCTGGGGGAGCAGCGATGGCGGAGACGACGGCCAGGAGCCGAGAGCCGCGCTCGCCGGCGACGTGGCCTGCGAGGTCCACCGGTCCGAGACCTCACCGGCCGACCTCTACTACAACGTGGGAAGCATCAATGCCGAAAAGCGTTCATGCAGCCTCAGCGGCGGCACCCAGTACTACACCATCCCGGGTGGAGGCACCCCGTCCCCCGCCCTCGCCCTGACCAGCAACCTGATCGCCATCGAGGTCCACAACGAAGGTCAGGGCGACACCGCGCTGTCCTATTTCTTCGGCTCTGTAGATGCCGGCAAGGAGAGGATCGGATGGCCGGACAAGCCCACGGCCATGGACGTGTTCGGCTCGTCCCCCAGCGTTGCCGCGAACAACGACGACGTGGTCGTCGTGGCGTACACCCGGGGCGGGCAGCTCACCTACCTCGTCGGCACCTTCTGATTTCTGCGCCGCCCCGAGCTGCCAGTTTGTGAGGGAAACCGGTTGACACAGGCAGCCTCTTGAAGGACAATCGGTTTGCAGTACAAACCGATTGCCAAAGGAGGCTGTATGGAAGCTCGACAGAAAGACGTGCGCGCAATCGTTGCATCTCTCGCCGTCCTCGGATCCCTCTGGGCGGCGACGCCTTGTTTTGCGGCGAAGCCGCCGCACCGCCCCGAGCTCACTCCTTGCAGGAAGCCGGGAATTCCGGCCGGGGCGCGCTGCGGCACCTATGAGGTGTTCGAAAACCGGGCCGCTCGGACGGGCCGCAAGATCCCGCTCCGGATCGTGGTGCTTCCAGCCACCGGCCCCGACCGTCTCCCCGATCCGTTCGTCTATTTCGCCGGCGGACCGGGAGACGCCTCGATCCCCGAAGGGCTCGCGATAGCCCGCGACCTCCCCTCCCTGCGCCGGAAGCACGACGTGCTGTTGGTCGACCTGCGAGGGACCGGCGAGTCCGGCGGGCTCTTCTGCACGGAGCTCAATAGGAAAGAGGGCATTCAAGGATTCCTGGATGACTTCCTTCCCACCGACAAAATCCGCGCCTGCCGGGATCGCCTGAAGAAGATGGTGGACCTCTCCTGGTATACGACCGACGCCGCGGTCGACGACGTCGAGGAAGTGCGCACCGCGCTCGGCTACGGCAAGCTCAACCTGATGGGCATCTCCTACGGCACGCACGCTGTGCTGACCTATCTGCAGCGCCATCCGCGAAGCGTGCGGACCACCACACTGGAGGGCATCATGGCTCCCGACTCGCGATATCCTCTGGGCCTGGCTCGCGCCACTCAGAAGGCGCTCGAGGGTCTGATCGCCGAGTGCGCGGGAGACCCGGTCTGTCACGGCGCCTTCCCAAAGTTTCGCGAGGAGGTGGAAACCGTGCTGAGCCGCGCCACCGCGGAGCCGGTCCGGGTCAAGCTGGCCGGCATGCCGGCTGGCCAACCCAGCGAGCTGCGCCTGACACGCGCGGGTGTGGCCCAGACCCTCCGCTACATGCTCTATTCGCCGGCCGACGCCGCGCTGCTGCCCCTGACGGTCCATCTGGCGGCCCAAGGGGACTGGAAGCCCCTGGCCCAGAAGGCTCGTCTCTTCGCCAGCTTCACAGCCTCCTCGGCGATGGGTTTCTACCAGTCGGTCACCTGCGCCGAGGACGTCACCTTCATCCGCGACGAGGAGGTCGCGCCGGCAGTGGCCGGCACTTTCCTGGGGGACTTCCGGGTCCGCCGGCAGAAGACAGCTTGCGTGGGGTGGCCAACTCGCAAGCTGGGACCGGACCTCGGGACCCCGGTCATCTCGGACGTGCCGTCTCTACTGATTTCGGGGGAGCGCGATCCTGCTACGCCGGCAGCCGACGGCGAGCGCGTCGCCCGCACTCTGAAGCGGGCGCGCCGCTTGGTCATCGCGGACGCCGGCCACGGCCCCGAGGGGATGAAGGGCGAAGGCTGCCTCTCCCGCTTGGTCGATGCCTTCATCGAGGCGGGCGCGACGGAAGGGCTCGACGTTTCCTGCGTCGCCGGCATGCGGCGGCCGGATTTCGTGCTGAAGCTCAGCAGCTCAGAGGTGAAGATCGATCCCGAGGTGACGGTCGCCCGGGCCGACCTCGAGCGGCTCCCGGGCTCCTATGCGTCCGAGGAGATGGGCCTGAAAGTCAAGGTGGAGCTCCTGAAAAGCCGCTTGCGAATCTCCGTCACCCAGGGTCCTCCGTTTCCTCCCTCCCTGCTGATTCCGACCTCGCCCACACGCTTCCGCTGGGAGGGTAAAGGAATGGCGCCCGGGCTGAACGTGGTGTTCCAGATGACCGGAGGAAAGGCCACCGCGCTCACCATGATCCAACCCGGTAAGCCGGAGCTGGTGATGAAGCGCTCGGAGTGAGGCGGCCCGGCGGCCGCGCGCTGGGCCGCCGGGGAGAATCTTCGTGGGATCTACCGCCGGCCGGGCGCCATCGTCTCGCCGGTCTTCGCGAAGCCGGTGACGATGTAGGTGCCGGAGCGCTGATCCTTCTTGAGCTTGATGATCTGCTTGCGCTCGGCGTCCTCCAGCAGCTCGGAGAAGGTGCTATAGCCGTAGTAGCCCTCGTTGAAGGAGGGCTTCTTGCGCTGCATGGTCTGCTTGATCATCGAGCCCCAGAGCACGTCCTTGTTCTCGCGGACCAGGGCCTGGATGGACTCGATCATCAGGCTGAAGGCCTCGGCCGTCTTCTTGTTCAGGCCGTCGAGCTTCGGGCCCTTCTGGGAGTCGCGCCAGACGTCCTCGTAGTAGATGAACTCATCGCAGTTGTCCACCAGCAGGTTGGAGGACGAGTTCTTGACGCCGATGCCGATGACGTACTTGTTGTTCTCCTTGAGCTTCGACACCAGCGGCGAGAAGTCGCTGTCACCCGAGAGGATGACGAAGGTGTCGAGGTGCTCCTTCGAGTAAGAGAGGTCCATCGCGTCGACGACCATCTTGATGTCGGCGCTGTTCTTCCCGGAGTAGAACTTCTGCGGGATGTCGATCAGCTCGATGGCGGCCTCGTGGAAGGGGCGCTTGTAATCGGAGTAGCGCTCCCAGTCGGCGTAGGCCTTCTTGACGATGATCTTGCCCTTCTCCAGCAGGCGCTCGAGGATCAGGGTGATCTCGAACTTGCCGATCTCGGAGTCACGCACGCCGAGGGCGATGTTCTCGAAGTCGCAGAACAGAGCGATCTTGCGCTCGTCGCTCGCCGACCGCTGACGGTCGGGGACGGAGATGATGATCTCGCGCGTCATCCCCTCGAGCTCGCTCGGGTTGATGACGTAGCTATCGTTGCCGCGCATCCGGTAGCCCGGGGAGGGCGCGGCGGCCGGAGGAGGAGCTGGCGAGTGGGACGGAGCATGGGCCTGCGCGCCACGTCGGCGGCCCGACGGGGCGGCCACGGGGGCGGGCTCTTCGAAAACCGGCTGGGGCTTCTCGTCCTCTTCGTCCTCCGCGCCGGCTTCCTGGGCACCCGGAGCCGCGGCGGCGTCGCGGCCATTGCGGCGGCGGCCTCCGCGGCGTCCACGGGAACGGCGGCGGCGGCTTTCGGCGGAGGCGCTTTCGCCCTCCTTCTCTTCAGCCTCTTCTCCATGAGTTTCGGTGCCGGCGGCGCCGAGCTCCTCGGTGCCTCCGTGGCCTTCCGGATCCTCGTCGTCGTCCTCCTCCTCGTCTTCGTCATCCTCGTCGAAACGAGGCTCGCCGAAAGGGGGCTCGTCGAAGCGTGGCGCGTCGAAATTGGGCTCCTCGGCAGGTTGTTGGGCGAAGGGGGCGGCAGGCAGGGTTGACGACTCGGCGGCCTCGACGAACCTCGGCGCGGGCGGCATGGGCTCCGGCTGCCAGATGGGCTCGGGGGGCGCGGCGTACCGCTCGTAGGGCGGCTCGGGGTCGGGGGTTGGAGCTGCGGTCGCGGGTTCGGCAGGCTTTTCGGCCTCCCGGGGTTCGGGCCGGCTCTCGGGTTTCGGCTTGTCTCGATTCTGTTCTTCCTGGCCCTCAGCCGTAGGGCGCATCCACCATGGACTCAAAGTTTGCTCCTTTTGCGCGAGCCCCTCCCTGGAGCTCGTCTGCGATGTCGGTCATAGGGTCACTTTCGGGGCAAGCGGTTCGCTTGCAAGCGAGCGGCAACAGACCGGGGGTTGAGGCTCGGGCCACACGGACGGCGGGGGGAGGACCGAAGGCCGGGAATAGATCCTACCATAGGCGCAGGCGGGATACAAATTTTTGAATTAATCGAGGTCGAAGGGCCGGGCTGGGCGCCCCTGGTCTGGATCTTCTTCCGCCCGCTTCAGGGCCTCGTGGAACTTCTCTTCCAGGATGCGATCGCGGTCCTTCAGGGCGGCGACCTCGCGCTGGAAGACGTCCTCGGCGTGGGCCTTGTCGTCGTCGAGCCCCTTCAAGAGGGAGTCGAAGTCCTTGCCGCCGGCGAGGGGCTGCTTGGGCTTGCGGTGGCTGATCACCTCGCCGGTG
Source organism: Thermoanaerobaculia bacterium (assembly GCA_035996875.1). Classification (GTDB taxonomy): domain Bacteria; phylum Acidobacteriota; class Thermoanaerobaculia; order Multivoradales; family UBA5704; genus DATARR01. The sequence goes on along the minus strand of DASYJD010000099.1, from coordinate 11,978 downwards.
GCGACATCCACCACCAACTCGGAGCTGCATTCGGGGCATCGGACGGTGAGCCTGCGGTTGTCGTCGGCCATGGGACCCATTGTAGCGTGATAAATTACGCGCCATGGCCGACATGACCGACACCGAACGGCTTCCCCCCCGCGACGAGGTCTGGGATCTCCTTTGCCAATACACGGAAAAGGAGGGTCTGCGCAAGCACGCCCTATCCGTGGAGGCCGCGATGCGCTACTACGCCCGGAAGTGGGGCGAGGACGAGGAGCTCTGGGGCCTCACCGGTCTGATTCACGACTTTGACTACGAGCGCTGGCCCGACGCGGAGAACCACCCCTACCGCGGCAACGAGATCCTCACCGCCCAGGGCTATCCCGAGGCGTTGCGCACGGCCGTCATGGGCCATGCGCCTTACACGGGGGTGCCGCGCGAGACCCGCTTGGCCAAGGCCCTCTTCGCCTGCGACGAGCTCGCCGGCTTCGTAGTGGCCGTGACCCTGATCAAGCCCAGCAAGAAGGTGGCGGACGTGGACCTCTCCTCGGTGAAGAAGCGTCTCAAAGAGAAGGCCTTCGCCCGCGGCGTCCACCGCGAGGACGTCTATGCCGGCGCCGAAGAGATCGGCCTGCCGCTCGACGAGCACATCCAGAACGTCATCCAGGCGCTGCAGGAGGCGGCGGAGCCGATGGGGCTGTAGCAGCCCTGGGCTACAATCCCCGAGGAGGCCTCAATGACTGCAATCCTCGCCGATACCCACACCGCCACCGAAGTTGAGCCGCTGACCATCGCGGGCCGAACCTTCCGCTCGCGTCTTTTCCTTGGGACGGGGAAGTACCCCGACTTTCAGACCATGGCCGCCGCCCTGGAGGCCTCGGGCACCGAGGTGGTGACCGTGGCCCTGCGCCGCGTGAACCTCGGCGAGCGGGGCCAGGGTTCATTGCTGGATTTCGTCGATCCGGACAAATACCTCCTGCTGCCCAACACCGCCGGCTGCTATACCGCCGACGAAGCGATCCGCACCGCCCGTCTGGCGCGCGAGCTGGGGGGCTGGAACTGGGTGAAGCTCGAGGTGATCGGCGACAAGAAGACCCTCTTCCCCGACAACGTCGAGCTGCTCAAGGCCACCGAGCGCCTGGTGGCCGAAGGCTTCATCGTGCTGCCGTACACCAACGACGACCCGGTGACCTGCCGCAAGCTGGAGGAGCTGGGAGCAGCGGCCGTCATGCCCCTGGGCGCTCCCATCGGCTCCGGCATGGGCATCCGCAATCCGGCCAACCTGCGCATCATCCTGGAGCAGTCCAAGGTGCCGGTGATCGTCGACGCCGGCGTGGGCACCGCGAGCGACGCCGCCCTCGCCATGGAGCTGGGGGCCCACGGCGTGCTGATGAATACCGCCGTGGCCGAGGCGAAAGACCCCGTCCGCATGGCCCGCGCCATGAAGCTGGCCGTCGAAGCCGGCTGGCTCGCCGCCAACGCCGGCCGCATCCCGAAGAAGCTCTACGCCTCCGCCTCCTCGCCGACGACGGGGCTGCTGGAATAGACTCCCTCCTTCCCCTTGACAATCGACAAGAGTTCAGGCACTCTTGTCGAACGACAAGGGGAGCGAGCATGACCGCGGACAAACCCGACGACAAAGACAAAGAGGATCTCCTCCAAGGGACCCTCGACATGCTGATCCTGAAGACCGTAGCCCTGGGTCCGGTCCACGGCTGGGGCATCTCCCAACGCATCCGGCAGACCTCCAGCGAAGTGCTGCAAGTCCACCAGGGCTCCCTCTATCCGGCGCTCATCCGCCTGGAACGGCAGGGCTTGATCACCGCCTCGTGGGGAGTGTCCGAGAACAACCGGCGCGCCAAATTCTACGAGCTCACCCCCGACGGGCACCGCCGGCTGGAGGCGGAAACTGCCAGTTGGGACCGGCTGGCGGCCGCCGTCTACCGCGTCCTGCAGGCCACCTGAGGAGATCTCGCCATGCCCTGGCTGCAGCAGCTTCTCTTTCGCATCCGCGATCTCACCCATCGGGACAAGCTCGAGCGCGAGCTGGCCGAGGAGCTGAGCTTCCATCTGGAGATGGAGACGGCAGACAGGGCCGCGCGAGGCCTGCCCCCGGAGGACGCCCGCCGAGCGGCGGCGCTGGACTTCGGAGGAGTCGAAAAGATCAAGGAGGACTGCCGGGATCAATACGGCCTCCGCTGGCTGGAGACCGTCGGCCTGGATCTTCGCCACGCCGCCCGCGGGCTGCGCCGGAGCCCGGGCTTCACGATCGCGGCCCTGCTCACCCTCAGCCTGGGCATCGGCGCCAACACGGCGATCTTCAGCGTCGTCAATGCGGTCCTCCTTCGCCCGCTGCCGTTCTCCGACCCGGACCGGCTGACGAGGATCTTCGGAACGACGCAGCAGAACCCTCACGCCTGGACCTCGCCGCTCAACTTCGCCGACCTGGCGGCCCAGCAGAAGTCCTTCACGGGCCTCGCCGCCCTCAGCGAAGCGAGGGGCACCCTGGCGGGAGTCGACGAGGCCGAGCAGATCGAAGGCTGGTCCGTGTCCGCGAATTTCTTTACGCTCCTGGGCGTCCGCCCCGATCTGGGACGGAGCTTCACCTCCGGCGACGATCGGCCCGGCGGCGAGTGCGTCCTGGTGTTGAGCCACGCCCTATGGCAGCGCCGCTTCGGCGGCCAGCCCGGCGCGGTCGGCAGGGCCGTGGCGCTCGACGACTCCCGCTGCACCGTGGTGGGCATCGCTCCCGCCGCCTTCGATTTTCCGATTGGCGCGGCGTTCTGGAAGCCGCTCCAACTCGATCCCAGTGCCGAAAGCCGCGGCTCGAATCACCTGGCTCTGATCGCCCGACTCGGCCCCGGCGCCACCCGCTCCCGCTCCCAGGCCGATCTGGACCGGATCGCCCGCGACCTGGCCCGGGCCTATCCGGACCCGAACGCTGGCCGCGGCTTCGTCGCCGTACCCCTGCGGGAGCAGATCGTGGGCGAGGTCCGGCCGGCGCTGCTGGTGCTGGCCGGCGCGGTGGGCCTCGTGCTGCTGATTGCCTGCGGAAATGTAGCCAACCTGCTGCTGGCGCGCTCCGCGGCCCGGCGGGGAGAGGTGGCCATCCGCGCCGCCGTGGGCGCCGCCCGGGCACGGATCGTCCGCCAGCTCCTCACCGAAAGCCTCCTGCTGGCGCTGCTGGCCGGCGCGGCGGGGCTCCTCCTCGGCGCCTGGGGAGCGCGCCTGCTCGCGGTCTGGGGGCCGCAGGGGATACCCCGACTTCACGAGGTGAGCCTGGACGGGCGGGTCCTGAGCTTCACGCTGCTGGCGAGCCTTGCCACCGTCGCCCTTTTCGGTCTCGCGCCGGCCTTCCAAGGAGCCCGGCCGGACCTCAATCACGTCCTCAAAGAAGCGAATCGGGGGACCCAGGGCTCTCGCTCCCACCTCCGGCTCCGCGGCTTGGTGATCGTCGCCGAGCTGGCGTTGACCGTGACCCTGATGGTGGGGAGCGGACTGTTGATGAAGAGCTTCCTGCTCCTGGTGCGGGTGCACCCGGGCTTCGAGCCTGCACGCCTGCTGACGATGGACGTCTCCCTGCCGCCGTGGCGGTATGACCGGCCGCGGAGTGCCGAGCTCTACGCCGACCTCCTGGCGAGGGTGGGCCACCTCCCCGGCGTGATCTCGGCCGCCGCGGGCATGAGCCAGCCGGTGCTCGGCGCGAACCACTGGGGCGCCACTCTGGCGCCGGAGGGAGCGCCCACGCCGGCCGCCGTCGCGGACCTCAACGTGGCGATCAATCCCGTGACGCCGGACTACTTCCGTACCCTGGGAATCCCGCTCCTGGCCGGCCGTGCCTTCACCGACGGCGACGCAGCCGGCGCACCGGCAGCAGCCATCATCAGCCGCAAAGTGGCGCGCCTCTTCTTCCCGGGCACCGATCCCGTGGGCAAGAGGATCCGCCTCGACATCGACCTGGGACCGGACGTGCCGCAGACCCGCGTCATCGCCGGCGTGGTGGGAGACGTGCACCAGGAGGGGCTTGCCCTGGAGGATGCGCCGGCCGTCTACCTGCCGCACCGCCAAGTCCCCTACCCGAAGATGAGCCTGCTCGTGCGCACCGCCGGCGATCCGTTGGCGCTCGGGGGAGCGGTGCAAGCTGTCGTCCGCGATCTCGGCGGCCGGGAGATTCCGGTCGGGACGGTCACCACCATGGAAGAGCTACTCTCGGGTTCCGTGGGCCGGCCCCGCTTCTATACCGCGCTGACCGCCCTATTCGCCGGCTTGGCCTTGTTTCTGGCGGCCGTGGGGGTGTATGGCGTCCTGGCCTGGTCGGTGAGCCAGCGCCTGCACGAGATCGGCGTCCGCATGGCGCTCGGTGCGGGCCGCTGGAGCGTCGAGTCGCTGATCGTCCGGCAGGCGATGGCGCCCGCGCTGCTGGGGCTGATCCTGGGCCTCGGCGCGGCTCTGGCCCTGAGCCGCACGCTGTCTACCCTGCTCTACGGAGTCGCGCCCACGGACCCGTGGGTCTACGCTCTGGTCTCCTGCCTCCTACTGGCGGTCGTCCTCCTGGCGAGCCACCTGCCCGCCCGCCAAGCCACCCAGGTCGACCTGACCCGCTCCCTGCGCTGCGAATAGCCGCCCGGAGGGGAGGGGTTGCACCGCGAGACGGGCTGCTCTACAATCCGTCCTCCGCACGTCGGGCACGTGCAGCCATAGCTCAACTGGATAGAGCGACAGACTACGGATCTGTAGGTTGGGGGTTCGACTCCTCCTGGCTGCACCATTTAATTCTTTACAGCACCGCTAGTTAGCTCAACCCACGCTCTTGGTGCTTGGCAGTTCTTCGCCGGGAGCGCACCAGGAATAAAGTCGATTGGCCGGGCAAGGCCCAGGCCGGAAGGTCGGTTTGACTGGCAAGCTACCGTAACCAACCTATCAAGAAAGCGCTGTCGATATGGGATGGACGTAATCTACTTTGATGAGGAAGGTCACGTCGTCGGCACTGGCTTTCACCATCTTGGAGTAGTGTCCATGGGGGACACCGAGACATTTAAGGGAGAGTCGTCTATTTACGAGCGAGTCAGCCGCTCTCTGTTTCTCGTTCGGCGAAATCCCTAGCCCCACGCCCGCTTACCTCGCGCCGTTCCGTTCTACGCTTCCTCGAACAGTACACTCCGTTCGCTCGTTGCTGGCCTAGGGTAGCGGTGATCCACCGCGTTTGGCCGGCGGACGGCGCGTAGCTCGTTGGGGAAGATCCCCTCCGAATGGTGGGGCCGCAGGCTTCGAGCAACATCTCGAATAGCAGGCGGCCAAAGCCCCCGTGTCTGGCGTTGGCTCGGGCCTGCGGGAAGTAGGCCAAGGAGTCCTCGCGGAAGGCCGGGAAGTCCTCGAATCGGTTGGGATCTATGATGGGCGGAGAGACGGCGGAATCACGCGGAGGGGGTGGCAAGTCGGACTAGCTAAGCTAGCTAGTCACCGTAACTTCTGGGCAGTGGCTTGAGCTAGTGGTTCAGATTCCCTAAAAGGGATAAGATATGGGGCGGGAGGTTCACCTCTACGGGCGTAGGTGAAGGATCGAAAGGATGTGCACAAAGTTCACTCAGCGCCCTAACCTTACGAGCGATTAACCTCGGAAGTGCACCTACCGTATTCAGGGCCATCAAGTCTCGGAGATCAAAGATTATTATCGGCTTCTCGGTCTTTGCAAAGTACAAGGCCTGCCGAAGCTGGCAATCTCTAAGCGCTCTCTGCGGCACCCCCGGCTTTGGAAATCCAGTAGCGCCTTGAATCGTGAAGAAGACTCCCATGCCGACGACGGATAAGTGTGTCTCTAGTATTCCTATAAGTCGCGAGAATTCCTTGTCTGTCAATTTCTGACTCCTTGCCTTTGCCTCTATCAAAATATCTCTTCTATTGTCTCTCATGTATAGCATTTTTGCCAGCGTTGACCAACTTAGACTATCTCCGGACACAAGCAGGTCGTACTGAGCAGCTGCGCTCTGATAGGACTTGATAGATGAAACACCTTTTATCTGAACAAAGCTCACGGCTGCGATCTGCTCCATCAAACGACCAGCTTTCTCTCTAACTTTTTTCGGGGGTCGGTCTATCTTGGCATACTCCTCCAGTTGCACGATCAGGTTGCCAAGAGCTGGGTGCGGCTTGTACAGATATCCAAACAGGGCATCTGTCGATGGATCCAAACAATCCAACAGCTCCAAGGAGCCGATAATAGTCTCAACAAGTTCCTCTTGGGTAGACGACACGGTGGAACCACTAGTAGAAGGAAAGTTCCTGGGGAGTTCGACATTCGATGTCAAACCTTAGTTCTGCGATGTCCTTGACATCTTCCTCGCAGATCGGACAATGCCATGGCAAGTCAGGGAATCCATTACCAAACGGCAAATAACCTGCCGGAAGGTCTGGTTCACAATTGTGGTAAACAACTAGGACCACTTCGGCGACTCCGTCACTATGCAAAATGTCTATAACCGCCAATCCATGAGCGGCCGTTAAGCCTAAATCGATTGCAAGAACATGGGGCATCACGCGCTGGCCTTCGCTGCTAAAGCGCCCATTGAGAGCCTCCAGATGGGAGGGCATTAGAAACGAAAGGCGCGAGCTAATGGCGACGCTTCTCATTCACCTTGGAGATGGGCCAGCAAGAAATCTCTTGCTCCAGAGTCTCCACCGGCAGACCGGTAGCATTTAAGGTGCTGAAGCGAGTCCTGGGTTGAAAGGCTAGCTCTCTGACCAAAATAGCAGTGAGCATGAAACAGCAGAGCTTTTTCGGGGTCGACGTCCGACAACCTGCTGAGGGCAAATTCGTACGAGATGGTGCCCCAATGATGGATCAGCGTTCTCAAAATTGAATTTTCCGCTCGCGCTCTGTTTTCAGGGGTTAGGGGCACTCCAAGAGCAAAGATTGCTGACTTGGCGATCGAGCTGGTAAGCTTCTCCAACCCTTTGGTATCGACGTCAGATACAATGCGCGCACTCCTCGCGTTTAGAGCCACTCCCGCTGCTTCCGCTCGAACTCTAAGGTGCTCCCAGCGGTAGTCCGGCTTATCGACAAACTTGTCCCACAAGTCGTTAAGAACCAGTTTGTTAAGAGATATTTCCGACCATTTGCCACCCAAAGACTCTTTCAGCTCCTCGAAAGCGGTCGGGATATGCTCCCAGAAGGGAAACTGGGCGCCTCGAACTTCTTCCTCATCCCTTCTGGATGTAAACCCATTCCAAGCGAGTGATACCCAACTTTCGTGAACCTCGGCAACAACCGTCCAGCGAACTCTTGTCTTAATAGGGCGGTCACTGACGAGTGCTATATGTGGAACCTCAAATGGCCGCAGGTAGATCTGGCCTCCGCCAGGCTTGCTTAACGGACCATACCAGTGGCCCGAGCCAAACTCCCGCAGAAGTTGAGCAGGATGGCCTAGTTGATACTCGGGGAGCCGAGAAGCGCTTCCGACCTTGAAGCTAAGCCAAGTGCGTGGTTGTAGAGCATAGGCCAGCATAAACTCATCGGCGGAGACAACACCCGCCTCAAGTCGATCCGCCAGTGCCCAGGCAAGAGTCTCCTTCTTCCTGGAACCCTTTTCTCCAGCAAAACGAGCCAAGAGACCAATGTGGCATTCGGGGCACTGAAGGAAGAACCTCGTGAAATCCTTGCCCGTTACCCGCGGGTCAACAAACGATGTGACGGCTCCCATCTGGTCTCCTATCACGGCGCCACTTGGACCCGGCCAGCGGCGTTTCTGAGGCCCACCGTCCGAATGGACTTCTGCTGTCGCTCTTCTCGAAGTATCTCGCGGACGGTCTCGTAGTCATCTACTGGAATCAAGACATACGCCGCACTCGTTCGAGGGTCTACGACCTGTGTGAGCGTAGCGCCTGCCAAATCCACAGCTCGCTGTTGTTCTTCAGTCAACTGGATCGTCATGGCGACACCTCAAGGGAATTCTACCCCGGGTTGCTTCACTGCGCGAAACCAGGCTTCGGCGGGCGATGCGACTACAGGCCACGGATCTGTAGGCCGGGTGGACGCGCCGATGACCCTCAGCGGAAGGCGCCCTTCTCGTCATAGCCCAGTATCTCCTCGGCCTCCCGCGGATCGCGATCGGGCAGGCTGCTGGAACGCCGGCTGATTTCCATCAGGGTCTCGAACAGATCGGGAACAGACCGCCGCCCCTTGAGGCGCTCCAGACGCTCCTCCAAGGAGTGGATGATGGCTCCGTGAGGCTTTCCCCGGTTTCGGCCGCCAGTTGCCGGGCCAGTTCCTCGGCGATGCCCATGGGGCATTCTAGTATTCCCGCGGCTCCCCGACTTCCTGGGTCCAAAGACAGGGACCGCCCCCAGACCGGGCACGCGGCTCGAAGGCGTCGAGACCAGCCCGGAGGGCGGCAGACTCGTAGCCCAGGGCGAGAGCGGAGCGGGAGCCCTGGGACCGGCAGCTCCCACCCTTCCCATCAGCCCTGCCAAGGGCGCTGTTTCTCGCCCTTGGCAGGGCGCCCAGCGATTCGTGGGTTGGCTCGATCCCAGGGCTCGCGCCCTGGGCTAGGAATCTGCCGCCCTCCGGGCTCGCGGTGTGGGCCTGCGGACGGTTCAGCCAAAGCCGGACCAGCCGCCAGAGCCGGCGTTGGCTACAATGGCGCCGCGGAGACAGGGGCGTAATCCGCTCGCTTGGCGACGAGACAGGAGCGCGGAATCTATGAAGAAGGCTAATCCCAAGGACGCCGACGAGCTGCGGCCCGAGTACAAGCGGCCAGACTTCGGCCTCATGGTCCGCGGCAAGTATGCCGCCCTTCCCCATCAGCGCTCTCCTCAGCCAAAGGTCAGTGGCCCTGAGGAACCTCCTGCTTGGCGAGATCAAGGAGGAGGCGGAGAGCCCGATTGACTGACTCCGAATCCTTGAAGGCTTGGGCTACGTCGGCATCCAGCAGGACCACGTTCGTGCCCTGCTGGTAGCGCTGGTAGTACTTGCCGCGCACTGCCCCGGAGAAGTCGTACTCCGGTTCGAGGTCGTCGTCTTCAGGTCCCTGACTCACTCCTGGAAGTATACCGGTCCTGCGAGCGGCCGGCGCAGAGAATCCTCTGCGGCGGCACCGGATCAAGGATCAGGCGGCGATGGCCAGGACGCGGCTCGACGCGCCCCCCGAGCCACCGCGTCGGGAAAGCAGGAGGAGGAGAGGAGGAGCGGAAATCACTCCTCCTCTCAAGTCTTACCTCACGCGGAAGCAGCCGAGAGGAGCCTCCCCGTCCGACCGGAAGGCCAGCCTGGGAGCTGGCTATGCCAACTCCCCGCCTTAGAGGGTGTCTCCAAAGTAGTTGCCGACGACGCCTATGCCGCCAGGGATTTAAATCACCTGGCTACACTCTATAGTCCCTACGGGACACGGGAAGAACGAAATAGCAGTCCCGGAGGGGACAAGCGTCGGTAGCCAGGGATTTCAATTTCAATCCCTGGCGGCAGCGATGTCGCTGTCTCCCCTTTTGAGACACCCTCTTAGAGGAAGTTACAGTCGGCGTGCCAGGTGTCGCAGGGCGCGACGCCCGTTGGGTATCTCTTTGAACCCGGGGGGCACTGGCAAACCTTATTCGGATTGACGGAGCAATAGCTGGGGGCGCAGGTGGGGAAGTTGGCGGCCTGGGTGGGATGGACGAGGAGGCTGCAAGAGCAGACCCCCAGCATCCCTGCGAACATCAGAAGCTTTCTCATCGTGACAACTCTTTGGGAAATGGCGTTCAATCCCAAGGGTGCGCCACCCTCCTCCCGGCGAGCCGCCCCTCGGCAAGGGGTGCTGCCGAGGCCGGGATGGGATTTACCGGACGCTTACGAAAGACTCGCGAGTTTTCCTTCCGCAGTCGCAAGTTCTGTCTTCCGGCTGGCGGCTTTTTCTTCGCCGCTCGCGAAGTAGCGTTGCGCTCCCGCGAGCTCGCGTTGCAGACCCGCGGGTTTGCGTTGCGATCTCACGAGCTAGCGTTGCGCGAAAGCGGGTTGGCATCGCGCGCTCGCGAGTTGGCAACGCCCGCTCGCGAGGGCTCCAGGAAAGCTCAAGGGCGCGGGAGGAAAACTGGCGAGCGGAAAGGCTGAGATCCCGAGTTGGGCGACCGGATTCGCGAAAGCAGGACCGGCCCCGGTCTTCCCGGGGCACTCGATCAGTCTCCGGATTCCGTGGGGAGACCGGCGGCGAGCCAGCCCGAGATTCCCGCCGAGAGAACGTGGATGTCGCGATAGCCCATCTGCTTGGCGCGCCGCGCCGCCATCGGGGCCTTGCGGCAGAAGGGGTTCGAGCAGTAGAAGACGAGAGCGTGATCCCGCTCGTTCGGAAGATCGCTCTCCAGAAACGTCGTCGGGTCGAGGTGGCGAGCTCCCGGAACTCGCGCGGTACGCCAACTGTTGCCCGAGTTGACGTCGAAGATCGCGAGCCGTTCGCTCTGCATCCGCCGGCGAAGGGTCGCCGGGTCGAGGGTTTTCAGTCCCATCAGACGAGCTAGCATCCGAGTCTCTCCTTGGTGTCGCTCGGCTCGAATGGGCCCAGGTTCGAAGGGGTGCGGTTCATGGTCCTGCTCCTTCTAGAGAGGCGAGGATGATCTCCCCGCTGCTCAAGACTGTAAAGCAAGCATGACATCGAGTCAAGTAGGCATGACATCTTGCTTGATGGTCGGTCGCGAAAGCGGAGTAAGCCGGCCGGCGGGACGCCAGCGCTCCCAGGGGGTGCCCGGCCCCGCCCGTATCCCAATTGGCTCGGGCCGCGTATAAGGTGGTAATGGAGACCTCTGGCCCCTTCGAAGCCCGCTATGTGGCGTTCCTCGAGACGATCGCCAACCTTCGCCCCAGCCTGCACCGGTATTGCTCGCGGATGACGGGCTCGGTGCTGGACGGCGAGGACGTCGTTCAGGGCTCCCGCTCCGCTCTCGCCCTGGGCTACAAGTCTGCCGCCCTCCGGGCTGGTCTCGACGCCTTCGGACCGCGTGCCCGGGCTGGTGCGGTCCCTGTCTTTGGATCAAGGAAGTCCGGCTCGGCAGACCTCACCCTTCCCATCAGCTCTGCCAAGGGCGCTGTTCTCGCCCTTGGCAGGGGGCCAAGCGATCGGGGGGGTTGGCTCGATTCCAGGGCTTCTCGCCCTGGGCTAGTTGATGCCGCCTTCTGGAGGGCAGTAGTTGTTGGTGCAGCCGCAGTTGGGCCATGTGCCCCAGCAACTGACGCAGCACTGTGAGCCGTCCGAATAAACGGTACAGCGGGGTTTGCAGACGCCGCCGACCGCCGACGAGGGCGGAGTCGTGAGAGCGCCGATCAGGGCCGCCACGGCGATTGACAGAAGCAACATCTTTTTACGCATTCTGGTCTCCTTTCAGACAGAGGTAAAGCCAAGCCAACTCCCTATTTCTCAGGTGTGTGCTGGCGTGAGCAGCGAGACAGAGCGTTTGCCGCCCAGGGCTCTTCGCGATACCAACGGCAGTCACGGGCGCTGATCCAGACCATTCTCTGGGCGAGGAGCGGTTCGTGACTGCCTTCCTCGGTCCAAAGACAGGGGATCGCACCAGTCCTGGTACACGGCCCAAAGGCGTCGAGGCCAGCCCGGAGGGGCGGCAGACTCGTAGCCCAGGGCGAGAGCGAAGCGGGAGTCCTGGGACCGGCAGCTCCCACCCTTCCCATCAGCCCTGCCAAGGGCGTTGTTCTCGCCCTTAGCAGCGGCCAGGCGGGTTCGGCGCTTTCGCCAACTCCCTGCCTCAGAGGGCATTACAGTCGGGGTGCCAGGTATCGCAGGGCGCGACGCCCGTTGGATATCTCTTCGAACCCGGGGGGCACTGGCAAACCTTGGTCGGATTGACGGAGCAGTAGGTGGGACCGCAGGTGGGGAAGGTGAGGGGCATAGACCGGAGACATGGGTAACAGATTGGACCGGAGACATGGGTGACAGTTTCGTGAGGAAGTCTTCGGGTATCGAAGGGGGGTGCCCGAATGTCTTGGAGCGAGACCACCCAGATGAGTCGACTCCGGTTTGTTG
>DASYJD010000098.1:0-15096 GCA_035996875.1 Thermoanaerobaculia bacterium | reverse complement strand
CCCTCCCCGGGAGAGGGGTACCCCTGGGGCGTTCTTGCCTTGCTCCCTCTTCTCCCGGTGAGGGGGCGGAGGGGGTCGGGAGAAGAGGGCCGGGGTGATGAGGGTCTTGGGTGGGGGAACGCTGAAGCAAAGTTAGCGCCTCTCCCGGCTCCTGGTGAGGGGAATCGGCGCCGCCCGACGTTCTAGAAGCGTCGGGCGGCGCTATTGCCGCCCCTTGCAGAAGCTTGAAGCTTCCTGGAGCTATCGCCATGGACATTTTAATCGTGATCGTGGATCGGGTTACCGCCAACCACAACCAGACGATGGTCCAGCCCAGTCGTGGCCGGCTCACCGCGAACCACAACCAGACTCTGATCGCACCGGCCTCCCGGTAAGGTCGCCATGCCGTCGATCGAGTCCCTCGGCCGGCTGGCCGAGCTCGAGCGCGACCAGGGCCGGTATCCACAATCCGAAGACCTCTTCCGCCAAGCTCTCGCGCTGGCGGAGGAGGCCCTCGGGCCGGACGACCTCCGGATCGCCGGCCTGCTCAACGGTTTGGGCATCCTGCACAAGGCTCAGGGCCGCTACGACGAGGCCGAGCCGCTCTATCGGCGGTCGCTGGCGATCCTCGAAAAGATCCATGGAGAAGACCATCTGGAGACCGCGAGCCTCTGGCACAACCTCGGAGGCCTGGAGCACGCCCGCGGCAATGCCCCGCGCGGCGAGCCGTTCGCGCGGCGCTCGGTGGAGATCCGGGAGAAGGCGCTAGGTCCCGACCATCTCGAAACGGCTGCCGACAAGGCCGCTCTCGCTGCGCTCCTCGACGCGCAGGGGAAGATCGCCGAAGCCGAAGACCTCTATGCGCAGGCGCTCACAGTCTTCGAGCGCGTCTACGGTCCGGTGCACTACGAGATCGCGGTGAACCTGAACAACCTGGCCGCCATCCGCCAGGCCCTGGGCGTGACCGCCGAGGCCGAACACCTCTACCGCCGCGCCGTCGAGATCAAGGAGACCGTCCTCGGTCCGGACCACCCCGACCTCGCCCTCACCCTCCACAACCTCGCCACCCTCCTCGCCGCCGATAGGCCCATCGAAGCCGCCACCCTCTATGCCCGCGCCCTGGATATCTTCGAACGCACCCTCGGCCCCGACCACCCGCACACTGCGATCTGCCGCGAGAGCGCGGCCGGGGTGCGGGCTTCCCCTTAGTAGTTGGCCACCGCCGTTCCCACCGCCACCACGCCGCTCGACACCACCTGCAGCTTCCAGCCCTCGGCCCGCGTCTTGTCGAGGTTCGTGTGGCCGGCGACGAAGAACAGGCGTCCGGTGTCCGGCCCGGTGGGCGTGGAGCAAAAGCGGTCCTGGAGATAGAAGGGCGGCATGGCCTGGTAGTAGAGCGTCACCCGCACGCTCGCCGGTTGGACGCCGAGGAGATCGGCGAGGGGAACGGCGTAGGTGAGCGCGTCCCCTCCCCCGCCCAGGCCGCCTTGCGACTTCGGCTTGTACCAGGGATCGTCCACTTCACCCCCCTTGCCGTCCGGCAGGTCCGGCAGGATGTCGTGGATCAGCTCCTCGGCGCTCAGCTTGGGGCTCCCCAGCCCGTCCTTCCGGGCGAGCTCCAGCGTGGGCGTCCAGCCTCTTGGGAGAAGGCGATTGTCTTTCACCACGTGGGCCAGCGAGAGGAAGCTCGTCGTGAGCCTGCCCTTCGCATCCCGCACCAGTTCCTGATAGATCTGCGCCTGGTCCTGGTGGCTGATGGTCTGGTAGTGCGGCTGGATCTTCTGCTCCGCCGGAGCCTTGGGCCGGCACTCGCTGTTCCACATGAATTCGCCGGCGATGGGCTTGCCGGCGGAGTCCACCAGGACGCCCGTGGAATTCGCCCGCCCGGAGACCCAGAGGGCATTGCCGTTCGCGTCCAGTACCTCGAAAGTGAGGAAGGCGCGGCGGAAACCCACCCCCGACGGGAACTTGTGACCCACCAGGCTCTCCACCTGAACGTCCGCCACGAGCTTGTTCTGGACGATCCGGACCTGAGTGACGGACGCCTTCGCCGTCGCCGTGTCCGCCTGCTGGATCATGGAGTTGAACGTCGTCTCCAGGGGAGCCACGCCCTTGCCGCCCAGCATCGGGTCCTGAATGCGGATACCCAGGATGTCCGGGAACTGCTGGGCGAACTTGTTGAAGAAGGTGTTGAGCCCCACCAGCGAATGCCGGCCGAAAGGCGAGCGAGGCGTGAGATCGATGTCCTTCTGCGCCAGCCGGTTCTCCGTCTGCGGCATGTTGCTCGCCTCCTGAATGGAGGCGATCTTGAAGCTCAACGGCTGCGGCCCGCCGGGATAGGACGAGCTCATGTGGCAACTCTGGCACGACTGCGGCGTCGGCCCGTCGTCGCGGAAGTCGCTGAAAACCCACTCGGGATACGTGGCCTGCTCGATGATGATCTTGGGCTTCTTCGCTCCGTGCGGAACGAACGGCTTGTCGCCATCGAACACCGGCAGCACCACGCTGTGACAACTGCCGCAGACTTTGGACGAGCGGACCAGCGGGTACTCGACCGGCTTGGCGCCCAGCGTGTGATCCATCGGCACCTGCTGCGGCCCGTCGAACGGGCCGTGAATCGCATCCGCCGCGCCGACCTGGAAGTCGCCCGTGAAAGTGGGGCCGGTGGGCGCCTTGTCCTCAACCTCGATGTGGTGGCAGGTGGCGCAGGAGACGCCGTCGCGGGCGAGGCCGCCGTACTTCGCGTCCTTCTTCTCCTGCTCCGTCGTGGCCCGGAAGGGAATCGCATTCACCATCTCGCGGCTGAAGAGCTGCCGCGGCACGATGGGCTGCGAGTTCTTGTCCAGCCCCAGCAGGGCCGTGTTGTTGCACACCTCGTTCCCCTGCTTCGGGTCCTTGAACTGATCCAGACAGAACTGCCGCTGTCCCATGACGCCGTGGCAGTGCAGGCAGAGGTCGGGAGCGATCTTGGCCAAGGCGGGGTGCGCCTTCTGTTCCGTTTCGAGCTGCGAGAAGAAGACAGGATCGCGCCCGGCGAGGCCCATGGGCGAGCCGCGCCATTCGCCGTACTGGGCGAGATTGAGGAGATTGGTGAACGCCGGCTGCCCTATCTGCTGGAGCGTCATGTCGTAGTGCAGGCCGGTCGAGCCCGCGGCGTGGCAGCCGACGCACTGGTCCGAGGTGAGGAAGAGGGGCGGCCCGCCAGGTCCTGAAAATACGTGATCGTAGACCTCGGGCGGCATGTAGAGGTTGGTGATTTCCTTCGCGCCCGGCTGAACGACGATCTTCGCGCCGAACGTCGTCAGGAACTCGGGCGAATACTCGGAGTACGGCTGGCTGACCCGGTTCACCTGGGAGTTTGGCCAGGGCACCTTGTCCCACAGCAACCGCGAGCTTCTGGCCTGCGCCTTCAGATCCTGTAAAGGCTCGAACCGCTCGTGGGCCGACAGCGTCTCCACCACCGGCTGCTGCGGCTCGCCGACGATGGGCGGCTGGTCCTGGTACAGGAACTTGATGAACGTGTCGGGATCGCCGAGAACGTTGTTGATGCTGGAAAACGTGGACTCGTCTCTCGCCGAGGCGTGGCAGTTGAGGCAGTAATAGCCGGAGCCCATCCAGGGATAGGGAAGGTTGACCGGCGGCGGCCAGTCGAGCTGCGAGGCCTCGGTCGCCTGAGGGTCCCACGAGCCCCAGTACCAGCCGTCCTTCGAGCCCCGGCTGTCGCGCACCATCAGGGCGATCATGTTCGACTCCCCAGGGGGAATGGACGGGTCCTGAAGGCGCTTCTCCGTGGTGTTGCCGTACATCAGCTTGAGGATCATGGAGCCGTCGGCGATGGGGCGAACGGGCTCCCTGCCGTTCAGCTTGCAGGTCGGGCAGGTCTTGCAGCACTCTCCGAGCAACCGGTGCTCGTGCGCCGCGTCCTGCTCGCACATCCAGCGGTAGACGTCCGGCGAGTAATAGACGACGACCGTGTTATGGGTGCCGAGTGTGCTGGTGACCCAGGACGGCATGTGCGGGTCGCCGCCCAATGCGGCCAGGGTGGGGCCGGTGGGTCGGATCTGCTTGTCGTGGTGCCAGTCCATGACACGGTAGCACCCCGCCTTGAGGAACCGCCCGAGGATGCGCTCGTACTCGGACTTGGCGAACGGCATTTCGCTGGGCAGGGGGAGAGGTTGAGAGCAGATCTCCGCTGCAGGCGCCGGCACCGCCATCGGATTCGCCTCCTGGGCCGCCCGCACGGGCGCCGCCGGCCGCAAAGCGAGAAGCGCGAGGGCGCAGGCAATAACGGGAACAATCAGAGACCACAGAGCCCGCCTGGACCTCATCGGCATATCTCCCAGACTGGAAAGCCCGGCGGGAGGACACCGCTCCCACGGGCGAATCGGCAAAGCACAAATTGTCACGGAGCGCAGCGGGCAGGAGGATAGCACCGGGGGCGAGTAGACCCTAGGCCTGGCTTGTACTACACTGTGGTGCATGAAGACCGAGGTCTATAGTTGGCGTCTTTCTCCGCACCTGAAGAGCGATTTACAGGACGCTGCACGTGCAGAGCAGAAGAGCCTTTCGGATCTCCTGGAGGAGATCACAAAGGATTGGCTCCAGCGCACCCGCAATCGGAGCGAGGATGAGGAGGAGCGCCAGCGACGTCTGCACGAAGAAGCGACGAAGTTCTTCGGTACGATCGAGGGTGGGCCGGATCTAGCGGAGACCGCCAGATCCGAGGTGCGCGCGCGGATCGCACGCCGACATGATCGATAGACCGCGGGGCCTCATCGATACCGGTGCCATCCTGGCCCTGCTGAATCGTGGCGACAAGTGGCATCAGCTCTGCGCGGAGGCCTTCCCGTCCCTTCAGCTCCCTCTGGCCACCTCTGCCGCGGTCCTCGCCGAGGTCTTTCACCTGCTTCCTCGTTCATCCGATCTTCTACCTGCCTGGAGGTTCCTCAGATCCGGCGTAGTCAAGGTTCTGCCGATTACGGACGATGATCTTCCCGAGCTTGAGGCGTTGATGCTGCGCTATGAAGACCGGCCGATGGATTTCGCCGACGCCACGCTGGTCCATCTCGCAAGGCAGGAGGGACTCACGACGATCTTCACGGTCGATCATGATGATTTCGAGACCTATCGGATCGAAGGGAAGCGGCGGTTTCGGATCGTTCCTGATCGCTCTTAAGAGAAAGAACGTTTTCCATACCAAACCCGCCGAAAAGCCTCATACCCCATGGGCGGACGGTCGCCGCGGTAGTTGTCCTCGCAGTCGACGACGACGCAGGTTTCGGTGCCTCCGAACTTCGGTCCCCTTAAGCCCCGGCCGACGATCTGCTCGTAGAGGACGCGGCTCACGGTCGGCCGGGCCATCACCACGTGGGTCACCCTCGGGGCGTCGAAGCCCGTGGTCAGCACCTCGCAGTTGCAGAGGACTCGCAGCTCGCCCTGCTTGAACTCGGTTACCACTTGGCGGCGGGTCACGTCGCGGGTGACGCCGCTGATCACCGCCGCCGGCACTCCCGCCTGCCGCAACAGGAAGGCCATGCACTCGGCGTCGCGCACACTGGGGCCGAAGTAGAGGATGAGATGGTTCGGGTCCCGTGCCAGCGGCAGCAGGTGCTGGAAGACCACCAGCCGCCGCGGGGTGTTGTCCGTACGGATGGCGAGCACCCGGTCGAGCCTCTCCAGCTCCTGCTCGGAAAGAAGGGCCGAGGCCGGCGGGTTCGGCAGGCGGATGGTGGTCGGCGTGCGCAGCGTCACGAAGACCGGCCGCGCCAGCACGCCCATCTCCTGAAGCGTGATCCGCGGGCTCTCGCCCAGGGTGCGGACGGGCTCGACGAGGCGGTGGAAGATCTCCTTCAGCTCCCGCGTCCCCTCTTCGGGATCGTCGCCCAGATACTCCATGCGGAAGGGCGTCGCCGTGAGGCCGACCACCGAGACCGGCCGCTCGCCCGGCGCCAGGGTCTCCAGAATCCGCCGGTAGGAGGGCGCCGCAGCCCGGTGCGCCTCGTCCACCACGATCAGCCCGAGGGCGGTCACCAGGTCCGCCAGCACGGCCTCGCTTCCACGGATCTTGCCGTCCAGGAGATTGAGCAGGCGCTGCGGAGTGGTCACCAGTACACTGGGCCTCTGGAGCGCCTGCCGCAACGTCGGATGATGGGCGAGAAGATCCTGCGTATGGGAGCCCCAGAAGCGGACGAGAGTGGTGGGGACGACGTCCTCCTGCGACTCCCACACCTGCCGGAAGCAGGCGCAGGCCTGCTCGCACAGCTCCTCGGTGTGGGCGAGCCAGAGCGCGGCGCCACGGTCGGCCAGCTCGCGCTCGCGGTCGTAGCGGTCGAACATCCAGTACGCGATGCTCTCGACCGCCACCCGCGTCTTGCCGCTCCCCGTGGGCAGGGCCACGATGCACCTCCGGCCGATGGGCTCCTGAAGGGTTTCCAGCACGCCGCGCTGCACCTCTTTCTGGAACGGCTGCAGCGGCTGGAGGCGGAAGCGTCCCTCCAGATATTCGAGGTCCGGCGGCGACTCGGGCGTCGGCACGCCGGCCAGCTCCGGAGGAAACCCGACGCGCTCCACAAAGTCGTTCGCCGACGGCTTGCCCGGATGCCAGCGCCGCGGCCAATCGATCCCACCCGTGGCCTTGGCGACCGCCTGACGCACCTGCGGGCCGCCGAACAGATCCACCCCGTGCTGGAGCACCAGGGCTGTGGCAAGCTCCCTCTTGGTGCCGCGGCGGTCCGCCCCCTCCGTCTCCTTGCGTGCCTGACGGAGCGTATACAAGAGGTAGCCGAGCAGCTCTTCCAACTCGGCGTGCTGAAGGAGCTCGGCGAGCCGTTCCACCGACCGCTCCTCCCAGTCCGCACGCAGCAGGACTGGTTTACCTGCCTCCTCCTCCGGCAACCGCCCCCGCCGGCGCCGGGCCTGGAAGCCGCCCGTGCCCTGGGGCCCCAGCTCGATCTCCGGATGATTGGCCAGCCGGCGCTGAAGCTCGCGGTATTCCTCCTCGCCGAGCCCCCACGCCTCCCGGACCTCGTCCTTGGTCAAACCTCCGGTGTCGAGGATGGCGCGGGTGACTTCGGAGGGAATGGAGAGATCCAATATCGCGTCCATGAGGGAACGAGTCGTATCATATCGCGACAGGAGCTCCACCACCCAAGACCCTCATCACCCCGGCCCTCTTCTCCCATCGCCCTCCCCCCAACCGGGAGAAGAGGGAGCAAGGCAAAAACGCCCCAGGGGTACCCCTCTCCCGGTGAGGGGGGTTGGGCGGGGGCGGGAGAGGGGCAGGGGTGAGGGTCTTCGGGTGGCGGAACCTCTCAGACGAGTTAAGTTAGCGCCTATGAGGGGCAGGGGTGAGGGTCTTCGGCGGGGGAACCTCCCTTCGACGCACTCTCCAGGGGACGCCGGCGTCACACCGAGAGGTCGCAATTGAAGAAATGCGTTCATAGTGTCCAAACTGTGTCAGTCCATTCTGACACTTTTTGGAGGAGTGTCAGAGACACGAAAATGGGAGCCGTTTTTGCTCTTTGACACACCGAACGCCTACTTGAACGCCCTTTTCCTCGGGAAATCACGGTGGCACGCCGCTTGCGGATTGAACCTTCCGACGTTGTGGTAGCTCTTACAGAGTGCACATGAGAACCCGGCACCATGGAGGCGTGGTGACGGGATCCTGAGGAGGGGTCAATGACGACTCAGATCGAAAGCTTGGGACTGGACCGCCCGGTTCGCAGGGTCCCTCCCACCCCCCACGGCTATCCTCTGGTCGGGGCTCTGCCCCGTATGCTGCCAGATCCTGCCCGGTTCTGTACTCGGATGATGCTCGAATACAACGACCTGGTGCGCCTCGACCTGGGATTCGGATCAATCTACCTGGTTACCTTGCCCGATCACATTCACCATGTGATGGTGGCGAACCATGACAATTATTGGAAGGGCGACGTTTTCGAGCGTACCCGCTTTCTCTTTGGCAACGGCTTGGTGGTCAACGAAGGGGATAGCTGGCGCCGCCAGCGGCACCTCATGCAGCCGGCGTTCGCCCATAAGCGCGTCGCGGCCCTCGTTCCCATCATGACCGAGGTCGTGAATCAACGTCTCACCAAGTGGGAAGAGCCCAGCGCGGCGGGCGATCCCCTCGAGATCGGCCGGGAGATGATGTCCCTCACCCTGGGAATCATCGTCAAGACGATGTTCAGCCTGAGCATCGACAGCCGCGAGCTCGGAGTCATGGCCGAGTGCTTCAGCACCGCCCTGGAACAGATCACGAGGCGGATGGCCACCTATTTCCTGCCCGAGTGGGTTCCCCTACCCCACCAGCACGCCACCAAGGAGGCGGTCGCCACTCTCGATTCGATGGTCTTCCGCATCATCAAGGAACGCCGAGAGAGCGGCGAGGACTTCGACGACCTGCTCGGCATGCTGCTCGCGGCGAAGGACGAGGAGACGGGCCAGGGCATGAGCGACCGGGAGATCCGCGACGAGGTCATGGTCACCCTGTTCGGCGGCTACGAGGCCACGGCCGACGCCCTGACCTGGACCTGGCATCTTCTCGACGAGCACCCGGCCGTGGACGAAACCATGCGCGAGGAGCTGGCGACGGTGCTCGAAGGCCGCACGCCGACGTTCGAGGACCTGATGCATCTGACCTACACCTCGCAGGTCGCCCAAGAGTCGATGCGCCTCTTCCCGCCCTTCTGGTTCTACAACCGGACGGCCCGTGGCGAGGACGAGATCAACGGCTACCGGATTCCGGCGGGCTCTCAGATGTTGATCTGCCCCTATGCGACCCACAGGCACCCGGATTACTGGAAAGTGCCCGAGGCCTTCCATCCGGAGCGTTTCGAGCCCTCCCAGGTCGCCGGCCGGCCGCGCCACGCCTACGTCCCCTTCGGCACGGGTCCGCGGATGTGCGTTGGCCGCCACCTCGCGATGATGGAGATGCAGCTCATCCTCGCCATGGTGGCGCAGCGCTTCCGTCCGCGCCTCGCCCCCGGCTGGTTCGTGGTCCCCAAGGTGGGAACCTCGCTGCGGGCCAAGGGCGGAATGTGGATGATTCCCGACGCGGCGTGACGGGATCTCCGGGACACCGGGAAAATGCCCCGAAACATTTTGGCGTTGCACGGAACATCCTGACGTTGTTCCGGGGCATCGGGCCGATACCCGGTACACCGGTAAATTGCCCCGGAATATCGTGACGGTGTGCCGGCGCATCGTGATGTCGCTCCGGGACATCGGGAAAATGCCCCAGAACATTTTGGCGTTGCACCGGGACATCCTGACGTTGTTCCGGGGCAGCGGGCCGGTACCCCAGTACATCGGGAAATTGCCCCGGGACATCGTGACGGTGTGCCGGGACATCGCGGCGCTGCTCCGGAGCATCGTGACGTTGCTCCGGGGCAGCGGGAAAATGCCCCGGAACATTTTGGCGCTGCACCGGGACATCCTGACATTGTTCAGGGACATCGGGCCGATGCCCCGGTGCACCGGGAAATTGCTCCGGGACATCGTGCCGGTGTGCCGGGGCATCGCGGCGTCGCTCCGGAGCATCGTGACGTTGCTCCAGGACATCGGGAAAATGCCCCGGAACATTTGGCGTTGCACCGGGACATTCTGACGTTGCCCCGGGACATCGTGACCGGGACACCGGGAAGAGCCGGAGGCTTCCAGCGGTTGATAAGGAACAGCCAGAGGAGGCCGATATGAGACCGAGACCGCTTTCCACGATCCTCGCCGCAGCCCTCGTGATGTGGACCTTAGGCAGCGCCCTGTCCTTCTCGGCGGCTTGCGCCCGAGGCACCGGAGAGAGAGGAGACATGCCGAACGACGACGCAGCGAACACCTTCGGCGCCGCCGCCGGGGTGCGAATCGACCAGCCCACTGTGGCCGCGTCCCTCAAGACCGCCCCGTCCGCAGCCCCTCTGCGCCAGGCCCTCCGGTCCGCCGGGCAGGTCCGGCTGGCGCTCGGCGGCATCACGGTCTCTCGCCCGCCGGGTGTCCTCTTCAACATCTACCTGGCCACCGCCGGGCCGCACCCGCAGCGGCAGTACGTGGGCACGCTGAGCTTCTTCGGAGTGGAGAGAGCCGGGACGTTCAAGCTCCCGGAGCGCAGCTTCGACGTCACCGAGCCGCTCAAGGCCCTCCTGGGCAAAGGCGACGCGCTCCCGGATCTCCAGGTGGTGTTCGAAGCAACGGACGGCACCGCCGGCTCCACGGTCGCGAAAGCCGCTCCCAGCTTCAACCGCGACTCGGGCCTGAAGGTGGGCACGGTGCGGTTGCAAAGTCCGTAGACTGCCGGCCCTCCCCGAGGTGGGGATTGGGATTCGTCTGTGCTAATTTATGAGGCGATCCCGTTCCGATTGAAAGGAGGGCTGCGTGAAACGCAGAACCACAGCTCGAAGTGTAGTCCGGCTCGCAGTTCCAACGATTCTCCTCGCTTCGATCGTCTCCTTCGCGGGGCTCAGCGCACAGAGCGCCAAGCCGCCCGTGAAGGCCGACGCGAAGCCAGCTGTCAAGCCCAGCGCCACCGTGGCTCCCGTCTATAAGGCGCCCAAGGCGGCGGGAGTGCGGATGAAGTTCCAGGACTTCATCAAGGATCAGCATCGGCTCGACAGCCTCATTAAGGCCGTGGGAGTGATGAAGGACCGCAGCAAGGCAACGCCCGACTCGGCCGGCTACCGCACGAGCTGGGAGTATTGGGCGGCCATGCACGGCTTCTTCGGTCCCGGAGCCAAGGCCGGACTGCTGCAAACCGCCATCAACGCCGCGCCGGCCAACAAAAAACAGTTCTTCGATGGCCTGCACGACCTCACCTACCCGGCGACGCCTGCCGGGCTCGCCCAGCAGGTGTGGGACAAGTGCACCCATAGCGGCGCTCAGGTCAACCTCCAGTTCCTCACCTGGCACCGCGTCTATCTCTTCTACTTCGAGAAGGTGCTCCAGGAGTCGGCGCATGATGCGAGCCTGCGTCTCCCCTATTGGGACTACACCGATCCCGCTCAGGTGCAGCTCCCGGCCGCTTTCGCCAAGGAGACTTTGAGCGACGGCAAACCCAATCCGCTCTATGACAAGCGGCGCCGCTCCCAGACCGTCAAGCTCGACCCGGACATCACCAACATCGACACCCTGCTCACCGAGGCCGCCTACGACGACTTCGGCCCCACTCTCGAGCAGCAGCCGCACGGCACCACTCACTGTGCCGTGGGACCGGACTGCCCCTACCCGCTCATGGGCAAGGTCGCCGTCGCCGGCAACGATCCCATCTTCTGGCTCCACCACGCCAACATCGACCGCATCTTCGAGTGCTGGCTCCAATTGGGCGGCAAGGTGCCCGACGAGTACCTGATCAAGGAGTATCTGTTCCTCGACGCCGCCGGCAATCTGGTGAAGAACAGCGTCAAGAACCTCCCGATCGACTACCACTACGACCACGTCACGAGCTGCGGCCGCAAGGCCACGCAGAAGTTCAAGCCGTCGCTCGAAGCCGTGCCGGAGGAGCCGGTCGCCAAGGTGCAGAGCTTCGCGATCAACGACGCCACGGCGGCGGTCAAGATCGCGGTGCCCAAGACGGGCGCACCGATCGAGCATCTCAAGCGCTCGCTCGCCTCCGCCGAGTCGGTCACCAGCTCTTCCCGCACCGAGCTGGCCCTCACCAACATCGAGGTGCCGCAGGATCCGGGCACGCTCATCAACATCTACCTGAGCACCACCGGCGACCATCCTCGCCGCCAGTACGTGGCGACCCTGAGCTTCTTCGGCATCGAGCACCACGCCGGCTCGATCATCAACCGCAAGGTGGACGTCACCTCGGCTCTCAAGGCGCTCAAAGGCGCGAGCGCCGACCTGCCGGAGATCCAGGTGGTCTTCGAAGCCAGCGACGGCACCCAAGGGTCGAAGATCGAAACCGTCGGCCCGCTCTTCAACCGCCAGAGCGGCCTGAAGGTCGGCACCATCGAGCTACGGGTCAAGGGGAAGTAAGCCTCGCGCCACTCCTCTCGGGAGTCCCGCCCTCCGGTGGAGGGCGGCGGGGCTCCCTATCCGTTCCACGGCAGACCTCTGCATAAAAGCTCTCCGCCCGGGCACGAATGCCCGGGCGAAGAGCAGCGCCGGATGAATCCAGCCGCGCTTGCTTTAGATCAAGGCCGGCTGTCCGCATCCGCCGGATCGGTATGAGCGTCTCGCTCGTCGCCGTCCCAGACGCCGTCCCCATCGCGGTCCACGCCAGCGCGCTCGCCGGAGCCGGGCGGCACGCAGGTGTATGTCATAGGGTGGCCGTGCGTGGCCAGAGACCGCAACGCCGCGTCGGCGATGGTCGGCTTCCCGCGCCGATCGGTCGCGAACAAGCCCGATCCCACGTAGAGGAAGCCGGCCTCGTCGTCATCGATCCGGGTCTTGGCGACGAGATCGCACTCCCCCGCGTCCGCGCGCTGACGCAGGATATCGATACGAGCGCCCGCTGCAGCGGAGTTCGCGGCCGTGAGCGTGATCTGCTGGCCCACGACGGGCGCCAGGTTCGTGGGGAACGCCAGGATGAACGCCTCGAGCTGCCGCTTTTGGAGCTCCCCCTCCGGCCCATCCGGGATGCCGTTGGCGCCGGACCCGTTGAATTGCTCCGAGAAGCTGATCCCATGCACGAAGCGGAACACCGTATCCAGGCTCCCGTCGTTGAGGAACCCGTAGCCACGCACCTGATCTCCCTTGAAACCGTTGTCGCCGCCGAGGAACCCGGGGTTCTCGGGGCTCCCGAACTTCCCGATCTTCTGGTAGAGGTTGCGCAGGTGGGGGACCTTGAAGAGCTGTGGATTGAAGTCGAAGCTTCCGCGGCTGTTCGAGCCGAAGAGCCCGGGCGCCGCGGTGTCCGGGTTGGCGTTCGGGTCGATCTTGTGGCAACTGGCGCAGGTGAGGACGGCGCCGTTGAAATCCGGAGCCGACGGGATGCCGCAGTTGACGGTGTCGAAGAGCTTGCGCCCGGCCTCCTGATCCGGGGTGAGCACGTTGTCGATCCGGCGGTTCGGGTTCGGCGGATAGGTGAGCTGGAGGATGAAGTCGGTGAACGCCCCCATATCCTCTTGCGAGAGGATCGCGTGGCGCCCGAGCAGGTCGGGAAACGCGCCATTGAACTTCTCGAACGCCGCATGCTCGTCGAACGTCCCGCTGTCCGGCTGTTCGCTCGGCGCGTCGTTGCCGCCGGTGCGGTCGCCGCGCCAGTGCATGGGGCCGTGGTTGGCCATGCCGCGCAGGCTCTGCGTCGCCATCGGGCCCTTCATCGGGTGGAAGATGGGCTCCATGGGCTTCCCCGTGACCACGTCGACGAGAGTGCTGTTGAAGGGACCGGGGTTATCGATCACTTTTCCGTCCGGATTTCCGAGATCCCAGGCCAGGCTGTCGAAATCGCCGAAGGCATGGCAGCTCGCGCAGGCGGAGTCGCCATGGCTCGACGAGAGCTTGGCGTCATAGAGGAACCGGCGGCCGGTCACGACGCTTGGCGGCTCCGGGCTGTGCATCAGGACGTGCGCCTCTTCTCTCCGCTTCCTCGTGTCGACGATCGAGATCCCGTTGTCGAAACGCGTCATCACGTAAAGCTGCTCTCGATCCTCGTCGAGGACGAGGCCGGTGGGGCCGCCGCCGCTCACCGAGATGTGGTTCGCGCTGTTCGGCACGAATGTATTTTTCTCGAGCTGGGCCGTGGAGAAAATCCCCACCTTGCCGGATCCGAGGGCCGCGACGTAAAGAGTCGCGCCATCGCCGGTCACCGCCATGCCCTGGGGAAAGGCGAGGGACCGTTCGTTCTCGGCGTTCGGGATCGGCGCGCAGCACTTGTTGTAGTCGATGTGCTTGTTGAGGTGCCTCGCCGCCACGCGGCCCCCGGGTGAGAGCACGGTGATGCGGCTCTCGTGCAGGTGGCCGCGCAGGCTGTGTCCGGCGAAGGTCCCCGGGCCCTCGAACCGGTCGGTGTTGTTCGCGTCGGTGTTGGCGACGTAAACCTTTCCATTCACAGGATTGACGGCCATCGTGTACAGAATGGTACCGACGCCCTGGAAGAAGCCGGCCGCTCCCGGGAACTGGCGCGGTGGGTTGGCCATGGCGTCGAGCACGAACACGTCCTTGTCGGGCAACGAGAGCTTCACGAACTGGTCGCGGGAGCGGCCGAGCGAGTCGACCCAGTGAGTGCCGTTCCACTTGACAATGACCCCGACCTCGGGCGCGGGGCGGCCCTCGGCGTTGGTGGTAGGTCCCGCGACCCCGTCCGCACCGAAGCCGTCCGGGATCGAGGTCTCGGGGATGCTGGTGGTCTTGTTGCCCGTCTGGAAGCCCGCGGCGTAGACGCGGGAGCCGTCGGGCGTCACCGCGAGAGCGCGCGGAGTGTCCGTGAAGAGGGTGACGATGGAGAGCGGCGTGCCGCCCAGGGAGCTGCCGAGCGCCTCCGCGTCGAACACCCAGACGTCCGCGCGCCCCACGCCCGGGGTCGTGAATTGGGGATCGAACGGGAGGTTCTGGCCGCGATGCGCCGTGGTGATGAACGCCCGCTTGCGCCCCGGTCCGGCGAAGACGATGTCGCGCGGCTCGTCGCCCACGAGGAGCGTGCGCTCGACCTGGCCGGCCAGGTCGCCGCCGTGATCGTCGAGCTCGACGATGCTCACGCTGTCCGAAAGGTGGTTGACCACCCAGACCTCGTGGTTCGTCCGGGCCGCGACGGCGACCGGCTCGACGCCCACCGGGATGGAGGCGGTGTGGACGAGCCCATTGTCTCGGATGCGGAAGACCTCCAGGCGGTTGTCGGGAGTGTTGACGGCGAACAGGTGCCGCTTGTCCGGAGACATGGCGAGCGGGCGCACCTGCCCGCTCTCGAAGAGCGTGTACTGGGAAGAGGCCTGTGGCGAGCTGCGGAGCAGGCTCCCGACCTTCGTATCCGCCGACGCCTCGGAAGGACGGCTCGCGCCGGGGGCGAAAGAGAGCGCCGCGATGAACGCGAAGGCCACAAAGGCCGTAAGCAACATCATCCAGCCGCGGTAACGGTGTTGCGGACCCATAACGATTCCTCCTGTCTGTCTGGTTGTGCTCGCTGCCGGCAAACGACAAGAAGAGGAACGTTTCCGCGGTCGATTTCCCCTCAGTTGCGAATCCGAT
>DASYJD010000097.1:0-44148 GCA_035996875.1 Thermoanaerobaculia bacterium | reverse complement strand
GCGAGGGAATCCGCGCACTGGTCCCGGGCGACGTGGCCGAGCACCAGATCCGTGTGCGGTGCAAGGACGGCGGGTGGGGCTGGTTCGCCTCCCGCACCCAAAAGATGGCCGACGGCGAGCTCATCGTCTCCATGCGTGACGCGCGCGAGGAGCGCGCGCGCGCCGAGGAACTGGAAGAAACCCGCCGTACGCGCCGCCTGCTTGGCGAATCCGCCGGCATCGGGACCTGGGTGTTCGAGCCGCTGGAGAACCGCATCGAGTGGTCGCGCGACCTGCTGTCGTTGACCCACTACACGCCGGACGACATCTGCACGCCGGAGCGGTTCTACGGCATCCTGCACCCGGCCGACCGTAAGCGCACCCGCGAGGCGATGGGCGCCGCCGTGATCAGCGGCGAGGGCGGCAGCCTCGAGCACCGCATGAAGGTCGGCGGTCGCTGGACCTCATGGCGCGCCACCTTCCGCACCGAGCGGCGCGAGGGCGGGGCCTTCGCCCTGCGCGGCATTTCCGAGGACATCACCGAGCTCGCCAAGGCCCGCGACGTGGCCCGCCGCGGCGAGCTGAAGATGAAAAAGGCCCAGCGCGAGGCCCAGGCGAGCGCCCAGCGCCTGGCGGTGGCCCTGGAGGCCGCCGAGGCGGGGGTCTACGAGATCGACCACGTGTCGAAGACCTTCTGGGCCTCACCGGAGTTCGTGAAGATCACCGGCCAGGGCGATGCGAGCTACCGCCAGGCGACGGAGCTGCGCTTCCCGGGCTTCCACCCCGACGACCTGCCGCACGTCCGCGCGTCGTTCCGCTCGCTGCACACCGGCGCCGGCCGATCCGGCGCGTTCGACGCCCGCATCGTGCGGGCGGACGGCGAAACCCGCTGGATCCGGGTCTCTCACCACCTGAAGGTCGGCCGCAACGGCCGCTGGCTGAAGGCCGTCGGCCTGATCCAGGACTTCGATGTCCGCAAGCGCCAGGAGATCGCCCTCCTGGAGGCCCAGCAGGCGGCCGAAGCGGCGGGGGAGGCGAAGTCCGCCTTCCTGGCCAACATGAGCCACGAGATCCGCACGCCGATGAACGCGGTCATCGGCATGACCAGCATTCTCGCCAGCTCCCGGCTCACCCCCGAGCAGCGCGATTACGTGGGGACGATCCGCAGTAGCGGCGAGTCGCTGCTCGCCTTGTTGAACGACATCCTGGACTTCTCGAAGATCGAGGCCGGGAAGCTGGTCATCGAGGCGTCCCCGTTCGCCCTCCAACAATGCGTGGAGGAGGCGGTCGACCTGCTCGCCGTCCAAGCAGCGCGCAAGGGACTGGAGATCGGATGCCTGATCGATCCCGCGGTGCCGGCCCTGATCGAGAGCGACGCCACGCGGCTGCGCCAGATCCTGGTCAACCTCCTGGACAACGCGGTCAAGTTCACCCCCTCGGGAGAGATCCTCATCCGGGTCGAGGCCGGTTCTCCTCCGCCGCCGGAGCTCTCGCCGGGCGAGTTGGTGGAGCTCCGTTTCGCCGTGCGCGACACCGGGATCGGCATCTCCGCAGACCATATGGATCGCCTGTTTCGCTCGTTCAGCCAGGCGGACTCCTCGACCAGCCGGCTATATGGCGGCACAGGACTGGGCCTCGCGATCAGCCGCAGGCTCGCGCAGGGACTGGGGGGCCGGATGTGGGTGGAGAGCGAGCCCGGGAAGGGCTCTACGTTCCGGTTCACGATCCGTTGCCAGGTCGTCGACTCAGGCTTGCTCCCCTACCTGGCAAAAGGCTCGCGAGAGAGCGAAGGCGCAGGCAGGATCGTGGGATCCGGGCTCCCGCCGCTGCGCATCCTGGTCGCCGAGGACAACGTGGTCAACCAGAAGGTGGCGCTTCTCCTGCTACAGCAACTGGGCTATGCAGCGGACGTAGCCGCCGATGGGGAGGAGACCCTGGCCGCGCTGCGCCGGCAGTGCTATGACGTCATCCTCATGGACGTCCAGATGCCCGGAATGGACGGGCTCGAGGCCACGCGGCGCATCCGGGACGAATGGCCGGTCGAAGAGCGCCCGCGGATCATCGCGGTGACCGCCAACGCCCTGCGCGAAGACCGCGAGACCTGTCTGGCCGCCGGGATGGACGACTACCTGAGCAAACCGGTGCTTCTGGAGGATCTGCGCGTGGCATTGTCCCGCGGGCTGGAAACCGCTGTGCCGGTGCCGTCTTTGGCTGCCAGTGCCGCCGCCAGTGCCAACGGCGGCGAGGAGTCGTTCGATCCCAAGTACATCGATCAGTTGCGGCAGCTCCAGGCCATCGCCGGCAAGGAGTTGGTGTCGCCCATCATCGACCGCTTCTTGGCCGAGGCGCCACGCCGGCTCGCGGAGTTGCGGCGGGCTCTGGCCGCCAGGGACGACCACAATTTCGTCTTCGTCGCCCACTCCTTCAAGGCAAGCGGCGCGCAGCTCGGCGCCCGCCGTCTGGCGGAGGTCTGTCAGGACCTCGAGATGCGGGGCCGCCGGGTGGAATGGCCGGGGATGGAGGAAATCCTCGGCCATCTTCAGAACGAGATCGAACACATCGCGCCTCTGCTGCGGGCCCAGGCCGCGGAAGTCTGGGCACCGTAGGTGCCGGCGAGGGAGCGACGCTGAAGGAAGTCCCACCCAGGAGGACGGGCCGCGGTTGTCCCGCCGCCGCTTCCATTCGCACCCTCTTCAGTAAGGAGCAATCCCTCTCCGAACCCTGCTTCCGGTCCGGCGGAAGAGCTGACCTTGCCCGGTGGCGCCGGCCGTAGGCGCTCTCCGCCGTCGCGGTGCGGTGGCAGCACTCGTCGCGTCCCAGAGCGGCTCTCAACCGCCTCGGCCGAGGCTCACTCCTTCACGTTCGTATCGCAGCACTCCGGACTGCATGTGCTCAAGACCGTACACCCCGGACTGGTGATACTTCCGATTACCGGCCCCGCCGTGCCACCCGCTACGTGCTTGAGAGTCTCGAAACTGAGTCTCAGCTTCTTGGTAGTTTTCGATTGCAACATCGCAGAATCCTCCGTTCGGTAGATCGGTTTCTTGTCGCAAGGCTCTGATTCACCGCACCCGAATACCGCGCTGGGTATCCCAGTGAAGCGGCTTCGCTATGCGGGGGAGCGGTGCCTCAGGGACCGTGCCGATGGTGACTCCGTACTTCCAATCCGGTGGACAAATGGCAATGTAGCGCGCGTAGCCGCCGGTGCCGCTCTGGAGCTTGGGATAACCGATGGCGACCAGGGCACCGGTCTCCGGAACCTTGTCCAGGTTGGCGACTCCCTCGGCCTGGGTGTAGCCGTGATGCATCAGCCACGACTCTCCTTCGAGAGTCGGCGTGGTATCGGTGTCCAGAGGCTCGTGGCCGTGGAAGAGGATGTGGCGCTGGAGGTGGAGGAACTGGAGCGCGTCCAGCTTCACGCCGGGAAATTTGGTGCGGGTGGCCAGCTCCGGATTCGGCCACTCTTTCGACCAGTCGGAACGGATGAAGACCACGGAGCCCTCGGGGATGCGGCCGTGCCGCCGCTCCCAGGCCTGGATGTCCGCGACGGTGAGGTGATACCCCGGATCTTTCCTGACCTGCTCGGCGATTGAGATCACCACCAGCGGGCGGACGGCATAGGTGGGCGGCAGCTCGTCGATCGCCGGATAGTTGGGGTCCCAATGGGCCGGCGGGTCGAGCTGGGTGCCGAGTTGATCGGTGGCGAGATCGTATCGGGTGGCCTCGAAGCCGTCCTTTGAGTAGGTGAAAGGTTTGCCGGTCTTGGGATCGATCGCGGGGCCGAATGTCGAACGGCCGAAGCCGGCCCAGACGGGAATGGCAGGGTTGATCGTGTGGGTCAAGTCCATGTACCTGGCCCCTTTCAACGACTGCTCGTAGACCTGCCAGAGCGAGGATGGAGCCGGCTTCGATGGGGACGCCGCCATGGCGATGAGAACCACAGCGGCGAGACCGGCAAGAGTGAAGTGAAGCGGGGGCTTGCTCATCTCGATCCTCCTCTGCGACCCTTACCGCCTCGGCGCCTTCATGTCCAACCCGTTCTGATGCAGGACAACCGCCACGATCTTGCCGGCCGCGTCGCGCTCGAAGGTCAGGGTGGCCACGACGACGTCGTAGTCGAAGCGGTCCTTCCCGACGCAGAATACCGGAAACGCCGGCTGCCCCGTGAGCGTCACGAAAAGCGACTCGGGGATCGCGCGCACGGTGATCGTGGCGCCGGGCTGGTACGCGCCGAAGTCATACTCCCCGCCGTACTCCGCGAGCGCGGCGGCGGTGGGAAACTCGATGTGCGGGGCCGGATCGGTGGAACGCGAGGCCGGAATGTCGCGGCCGTTCTGATGCAGCGTCAAGCTGGCGACCTTGCCGGCTGCGTCGCGATGGAAGCTGAGCTGAGCGTCCACGACCTTGTAGAAGAATTCGTCCTTCGCGGTGGCAAAGACCGAGAAGAAAGGCTGGCCGGTGAGACGCGCGACCAGTCCATCGCCCCGGCGAATCAGCGTGAAGTGCGCCGTTTTATCGATGGTATAAACGCCCACATAGTCATCGAGCACCTCGGTCGGCAGCATGACCTCCGAACGGGTTACGGGCGGACGCCCCGCCGCTTCCCACGCCGCGAGCCACGCCCCCGGGTTCGCGGCGGCGTTGCTCGCCAATACGACGACAGCTCGGCCGCTGGCTGGAAGCACGTAAATGTTGCTCCGATAGCCTCCGGTTCCGCCGTCGTGCGTATAGCGCTCCTCGCCGTTGGCCTTCGCGTGGCCGAGCGCCAGACCGATTTTGGCGCCGACCGCGGGCATGTCCGCATAGTCGCCGGCGAGCATCGGCCAGACCTTGCCCAGTGGGCCTTTGGGTCCCGCCAAGAGCGCGTCCGCGAATTTGCTCATGTCGGCGAGAGTCGAGCGCAGGGCGCCCGCTCCCGCGACCGCCTTGAACGTCCACGGGTGCGCCCGCTTGTCGCCGTCCCAGGGTTCCGCGAAACGTGACTGTTGCGCGGGCGAGAGATCCTGGACCGTGTCGGCCATGCCGAGCGGGCCGGTGATCTTCTCCTGGATCAAAGTGGCCCATGGTTTGCCGTAGGCCGTTTCGACGACGACACCGAGAATGCCAAAACCGAGGTTGGAGTACTCGGCCGCGCAGGGCGGCTTTTCCGCGAGCTTCGCACCGGCGAGATATTCGAACATCGCCTTCTTATCATACTGCGCGTAGGGATCGTCGCCGTCCGCGTGCATCATGTTGTCGGGAAGACGCGGCAGGCACGACACGTGCGTCGCAAGCTGCTTGAGCGTCACTGCGCCGGTCGACGGATGGCTGAACGTCACAGGCAGGCGCTGGGCCAGCGTGTCGTCGAGGCCGAGCTTGCCGTCCAGCACGGCGTCGGCGAGCAGGATGCCGGTGAAGACCTTGGTGATGGAGCCGATCTCGAAGAGCACCTGTTGGGCTGGAACCTCGGCATGCCCCGCCGCGAACGGCTGGCCGCCGATCGCAAAGGCCCATCGGCCATCGCGCTTCTCTGCCGTCGCGACGGCTCCGTGGCCCAGGGACGTGGCCCACTTGGGCGCTTGATCGCCGAGCGGCGGCAGCTCGGCGGCGCTGAGCGACGTGCCGAACGACAGGAGCAGGAGAGCGAGGAGCGGCCGCTTGAGCATAGTCACCCTGGTCATTCTCCTTTTCTGTCGAGCGTTGCGCCATCAGCGATCGTCAATGTCTTCAGTACCTCAGTTTTCACGCTGTCGGCAAACTCGGCGACCGAATTATATGTCTTCGCGACCGGTAGCCCGTGTGAGTGCCCCGGCGGATAGTTCTTGCAGATGGTGTTGATGGCGTGACGTCCAAGCGCGCGGTAGCTTTCGAACTGAGACTCGCTGAAGAACTGGTCGCTGGTGGGTTCATGGGGGAACTGCAGCGACTCCTGGGAGTAGTTGTAGACGTCCCAGGGGAAGTAGTCCCCCGCGTAGACCCCGGGCTTGATATAGAGGAGCTGACCGTCCTCGGCGTCCTTGTCCACGGCGCTGTAGCGGATGGTGGCGAAGGCGAAATACTCACCGGTGACCGGTTTGCCGTCCTTCCCCCGGGGCGCCATAGAGATCTTCGCGATGTCGATCGGAATGCCGAGATCTGTGCGGATCTTGCGGATGGCGTTGCCGAGGTCTTCGAAGGTGTATTCGGGATCGGCTCCACCGTCGCTGAGCACGATCCGGTGGCAGCGCCGGACGACCATTTCATAAAGGCCAAGATTCTCGAAGTGACCGCCGTCGGAGAGATAGACCCACTTGGACGTGTCGGTAGAATGGCCGGTGAGCTCTTCGAACAGCGGCACCAAGCCGGTGGTGGGGTGCTTTTCCTGGTAGGCCGTCTGCCCGCGTGGTCCGGGATTGCCGAGCCACGAGCCGAGGCGGATGTTGAAGAAAGTGAGCAGGAAGGCCATGACGGGTGACGAGTGATAGCCCATGTTCGGGCTCGCCGCGGCGCCCGAGATCGTGACCGCGGTGCCGAGGGAGATTCCGTCGCCGTACTCCTGCGACGATCGGTAGCCGAGGAAGAGGCTGCCGGAATGGTAAGGCGACACCGTGAACGACTCCGCCATGCGCTGTTGCCAAGCCAGATTCGCCCCGCTGGTGAGGTTCAGGGCCGTGTTCACGATATGGAGAGGTCCGCGGCGGAGCTCCCCCGTGAGCGCGTCGGGCCCGGCATTGGCCGGTGGCGTCATCGGAGTGATCCACTCCTTGAATTGATCGTCGAGGATCGCGCGATTGATCATCGCACGCGGATAGCCGATCTGGCCGGGGCTGGTCACCGTCCACTCCGGCGGTTGGATGCCTCGAGTCTTCAGATCGCCTGCCAGATCGCGGGTCAAGAGGATGGCATTGAGGTTCTCCACGAGCGCCATGGTGGATACCGAGTCGATCTTCGTTTTAAGCGCCTTCTCCGTCGTCGTCTTCTCGAGCGCTTCCCAGAGATAAGCTCCGAGCGCGTTCTGGGACGCTTGGAGCGCACCGACCAGCCCCTCCACGTCGCGCAGGCTGGAGGACCATAGGAGCTCGGGGCGCAGCTCCCACATTTTTATATTGTCGTTCTCGTCGAAGCCAGTGAAGCGGTCCGGATCACGGAAATAGCGGGAGGCTCCCAGGTACGCGCGGATGATTCGGTTCCGGTACAACGCGTGCATCGAGAATTTGTTCACACCGATGAAAAAAGAGAGCCCAATCCCGACGGCGGCGACGATCAGGAACATCGACACCTGGCCGCCGCTGGTCTGCTCGATCGTCTGCAGATGGGCGATGGCGCGTAGCGCCGGGAGGCTGACGCGTGGTGAAGGCGTGGTGGCGAGCGTGAGGCCCGCTTTTGCGTCTTCGGCGGTTGTGAATCGCGACTGCAACAGCGCCTTCTGCGCGTAGTGATCGGGCTGGATGACCTTCCCGTCGTCCGTGCGAATCTGTTGAATGATCCACGTCGAGCCGAGGGAGATCGCCGCGAGCAATGCCACGAGAAAAAGCGGGACGGTCAGCGCGGAGGCGAGATTGCCCGCCTTCGCCGTCCTGCCACCTTCCTCTTTCTCTCGCTGATTGGCCGGCGTCTTGCCGCTGAAGCCAAGGAGAGCGGCGGCGATGCCGGCGCCGCCACCGACGGAGGCGAGGATCACCGGCGCGTAGTAGAACGCGACCGGACCGAAGACCGCCGCGGCATTGAACAGAGCCAACCCGGCGGCACCCGCGAGCAGCCATGCGCCGGCGCGGCCCCACCACTCACGGTCATAGTCTTCGTTGTGGAGACTGGAGAGGCCGACGAAAATGCTCGCCTGCACGAAGAAGACGAGCAGGAGCAGCGGGACGATGAAGCAGACGTAGAGCTGCGCCTGCGGCGAGGCCGGCAGCCCCGCACGCGCGATCGGTGCCAGGGTCTCGACCGTGGGAACGAGACGCAACGGGTCGTCGAAGACTTTCACCGCCAGGACCCAGAGCAGCACGCCGGCCGTGGCCAGAGCAATGCTTTCGGCGAGGAATTCCACGCCGATCTTCTTCCCGATCGCGGTCCACCGCTCTGTGGCGGCGGCAAAGGCTTTCCGTTGCGCCGCCGGCTGAGTTCTGGCAACACGCCAGTAGTACAGAACGAACGGCAGGAGCGTCATGCTCACCAGGGCGACGATAGCGGCCGGGCATGCCAAATTGAGCAGATCGACCTGCGCACTCGTGAGCGGCGTGAGCTTCGGCTGCGTGGGTATCGAGAGGGCCTTGAAACGCGCCCAGAAGACGGCCAACGCCGTCGCCGCAAGGGCCAGGGGGAGCACGCCGAAGACGATGAAGCGGCCGTCGGTGCTCGCCTTTTTTTGACCCTGTTCCACGGGGCGCTTCCACCCGAGGTAGGCGAAGCCGAGCGCGATCAGGACGGCTGTGGCCCACGCCCAGATCGAAGAGGACCAATGAGCCTTGTCGAGCTCGGCGCTCAACCGGAGGAGCCAACTGAAGATGCGCGGAAACGCCAGTGCGAGCGCCAGCAAGGGCACGAGGACGAGGAGGTTGAGCAGCAGGTTGCGGATGTAGAGCGATGCCATCGTCCACGTATCGCCGGACAGGAGCCCGAGGCGCGGGCTCAGATAGTTGCTGTAGTCGCGAAGGTGGCGGAGCGGTAGCGGCTCCGGCATGATTTTTTGCTGCGGTAGATTCGCCGCCAGCGGGCCCTTCGCGACGGCGTTGTCGGCGCGCTGCAGGTCTCCCTTGACACCGGTTGCGCCGCGCGGATGCCGCCGCGCCCAGGATGAGAGCCAGCTTCCGATGTAGCCGCCGCCCGACACGGTAGAGAGGTAGTCGAATTGATCCAGGAGGTTCGCGCTCGCCAGACCCTGGATGATGCCGAGCGCGAACGTCGCGCTACGGATGCCGCCACCGGAGATGCAGAGAGCCGTACGCGGCTCCGGCTTCTCTTTCTGTTTGGCACGCGCGTGCAGTGCCGCGTACACACCGTCCAGCCGCACATCGCACAGCGGCTTCACCGCGCCCGTCAACGCGTCGTCG
Source organism: Thermoanaerobaculia bacterium (assembly GCA_035996875.1). Taxonomy (GTDB): domain Bacteria; phylum Acidobacteriota; class Thermoanaerobaculia; order Multivoradales; family UBA5704; genus DATARR01. Next base: position 35,161 of record DASYJD010000097.1, on the reverse strand, counting down.
ATGATCCTGCGCCGCAGCTCCCGCACCCCGTTATTGCTGTCGTGTTCTTCGGCGATGGCTTTGAGCTCATCGTAGCTCTCCAGGAGGCTCTTCCCGCGCTCGGTGATTGCCGGAGAATCCGCGAGCGGTTCCAGTGGGGCGTCTCCTACGACGAGTGCGGAGAGCTGTGCGTCAATGGTCACCGATTCCGCTGCCGGTTCGAGCGCGCATTCTTTCAGAATGGTTCGCGCCCAGCGGAGATCGAGGATGTCGTCCGGCTTGTAATCGGATGAAGGGCGTTTCAATGGCCCATACATTGATACGTATTCTTCTTCGAGAACCTGATACAGCTCGAGCGGCAAAGACGCCATGCGACACCTCCGGCAATCGGACGGTTCAACCTCGCTTGCGAAATGCCGTAAGTATACACCCGGCGCCCTGAGAGCGGACCGCAAGCCTTGTTCCTGCAGACGGACGCCGTTGACAAGTTCCTCGGAATCAAGCAAAGCTATCACCAGACACGTTGAATAATCCGGCAGCTTTTGCAAATCTCTTTGGGAGACCTGGACCATGGACCGTCTCGAGCTGGCGTGGCTGGTGAGGGGAGTTGGAATCCTGAGTCTGCTGGTGATCGCGGTCGGAGCTGCCATGCCGCGTCCCGCTGTCTCCGCGGAGGCGAAGAAGGCTCTGGGGGATCTGGGATTTCGCGGACCGGTGACCGGGATCGCCCTCAGCCGGTCCACAACGGTCTACCGCCTGGTCGCCGGGAATGGCCCGGAGGATCAGCGCCGCGTTCCATTGCGGCGCAATCTCCGGCTCGATTTTCTCTTCATGGCCGGCTATCTCCTCCTCTATGCTGGTCTAGCCGCCATCCTCGCGCAACGCGGGGGCGTCTGGATGGCTCTCGGCGTGGCGGCGGCAGCGCTTGCCGCGATCGCGGTGGTGTTCGACGTGAGCGAGAACCTACGCCTGCTCGCGCTCCTGGCCGGCGGCGGCACGGACGGTCTCGACGGCGTCTGGCTGGTCTCGACTCTCAAATGGACGGCGATCTCGGCCTCGGCACTGATCCTCTCGACGCTGTTCTTCGGCCATCGCGACTTTCTCATGGCCGTCGGCGGCCTTCTGCTCCTCTCCGGCGCCCTCGGCGTGCTGACCGTCTGGAGGGGCTGGCTCGCCGAATGGTGCTTCTGGCCGCTGCTCCTGGCGCTGCCCGGAATCCTCGCCCTCGCGTTCAAGCCGGAATGGCTCCTCCGGCATTTGCAGCCCTGAGATCGGCGAAGAGGGGGTTCTTTCCCTCCGGTACTTGTGCTATACGCTACGGGTTTCCCCATAGCGTGCTTCTACCGGCGTGTTGAATTCAAGGAGGTGTGATGTGCGAGGCCCCTCGCGAGCTTTCCTGGCTATTCTTGTCTTGACTCTTGGTGCAGTCCCGGCCTCGGCCGCCCTCAGAATCCCGTTCCGAGAGGATTCGGCGGAGGCCACCATGGTCGACGCCCGGGTCAACTCCAAGCAGGCCTTCCAGCGCTCCCTGGCGGCCCGGCCCGAGGCGGCGAAGGCTTTGCTCGCCAAGACCCGCACCCTGGCGTCGGAGATGGTGACCCAGTTCGCGAAGGTCAAGCGGGAGCTTCCGGGGCTCGAGGTCAAGTTCTCGAATCTCACCGGCGCCCCGACGATCGTCGTCAACAACCAGGGTCCGCTGACCGCCGCCGCTCCCGGGCAGTCCAGCGAGACGATCGTCCGCGCCTTCCTTGCCGCGAATGGCGCCCTCTACGGCCTGTCGGCCGTCGACCTCGCGGACCTCGCGGTGCTGGGCGACAGCCCCGGCGGCTCGAGCGGCCTGCGCATGCTGCGCATGGAGCAGCGGATCGATGGCCGGCCGGTTTTCCAGAGCGAGACCCGCTTCCTCCTCGACCGCGAGGGCCGGCTGGTGGAATCGCTCGGCCAGATGGTGCCGCACGCGCGGTCCCTGGCACCCTCGATCGACGAGGGGAAGCTCCTGTCGCCGGCCGATGCGGTGGCCCACCTGCTGACGGCCGCCGGCCACGCCGCGAGCGCCGCGAGCTTCACGGTGACCGGCGGGCACGACGGCCGGCTGGAGCTGGCGCAGAACCTCGATTTCCTGAAGGGCACGATCACCGCCCGGCAGGTGCTCTTCCCGCTCGCCCCCGGCGTGCTGGTGCCGGCTTGGTCGCTCGTCGTCTTCACCACCGGCCAGCAGGACTGGTACGCCATGGTGGACGCCGAGACGGGCGACGTGCTCTGGCGCAAGAACATCCGCAACTACGCTTCGGCCCACGACGCCCGCTTCCGCGTCTATGTGCAGGCCGACGGCATCACGCCAGCGGACAGCCCGGCGCCACAGTCGCCGAACACGGTGGCGCCCGGCGCGGGGACGCAGTTCCCGGGAATCGCCCCGGTCATCGTGAGCATGCACACGGCCTACGACCCGGTCGCCAGCCCGAACGGCTGGATCAATGACTGCCCGGCCGGCGGCTGCACCGCCAACGAGACGCAGACGCTGGGCAACAACGCGCTGATCTGCGTAGATCAGGTCCAGACTGGCGTCGACGCCGACGTCTGCGATACGGGAGCGGCGACCATCATCGACGGCAACGGCCGGCCGACCGGCAATCCGGACGCCAACGCCCGCAACCGCGACTTCCTCGGCACGGCACCGCGCGACTTCCAGACCAACTTCCTGCCGCCGCCGCAGGCGGGCAACCCTGAATCTGGCCAGACCTCCACCGGCAACGGCACCAGCGGAACCGCGCCGATCGACCAGTTCCGGCGCGGCATGATGACCCACCTCTTCTATTCCACCAACTGGTACCACGACAAGCTCTTCGCGCTCGGCTTCGATGAGGCCTCGGCCAACTTCCAGCAGACCAACTTCAGCGGCATGGGGGTGGGGAACGACCGGGTGCTCGGCGACGCCGACGACGGCTCCGCCCCAGGCGCCAACAACGCAAACTTCGCGACGCCGCCGGACGGCACCTCGGGCCGGATGCAGATGTACCGCTTCACGGGTCCCACGATCGACCGCGACGCCGGCCTCGACGCCGAGATCTTCATGCACGAGCTGACGCACGGCGTCAGCAACCGGCTGGTGGGCAACGCCGCCGGCCTCAACTGGGACCCCGCGGCCGGCATGGGTGAGGGGTGGAGCGACTTCGTCGCCCTCTCGCTGCTCAACAACACCAATGCCGACAACCCCAACGGACAATACGCGAGCGGCGCCTACGCCACCTATAAGTTCGGCGGTGCCGCGTATCTCGACAACTACGTCTACGGCATCCGCCGGTTCCCCTACACCACCGACAACACCATCAACCCGATGACCTGGGCGGACGTGGACGACGTCACCAACAACCTCAGCGGTGGCATCACTCCCGACCCGCTCGGCGCCAACACCGGCGGAGCCATGGAGGTCCACAACGCCGGCGAGGTCTGGGCGCTGACGCTGTGGGAGGTCCGCAGCCGGATCATCGGCGATCCCGCTGGCGCCAACGGCGACGTGCCGACCGGCAACCACACCATGCTGCAACTGGTGATCGACGGCCTCAAGATGACGCCGATCGATCCCAGCTTCACCGACGCCCGCGACGCCATCCTCAAGGCCGACTGCGCCACCCATGCCTGCGCCAATGAGATGTCGATCTGGAGCGGCTTCGCGGACCGCGGTCTCGGTTACGGGGCCAAGACCCCCTACAACATCGTCTTCGGCTTCGTCGGCGCCCACATGGGAATTCTCGAGTCGTTCAAAGTGCCGTTCCTCGATGTGGTCAACAAGGCCACCGACGTCACGATCAACGACAGCGCCACGAACAACAATGGCGCGATCGATCCGGGCGAGGCCGTGAAGCTGACGGTGAAGCTGACCAACCCGTGGCGCGGCGCCACCAAAGCGGTCGTCAGCGCCGTCGCGACGCTCAGCTCCTCGACGCCCGGCGTGACGATTATCGACAACACCTCGACCTACGGCCCCATCGCGCCCCAGGGAACGGCGACGGGCGACACCTTCACCATCGCGGTCGATCCCTCGGTGCTCTGCGGCAGCGCCCTCGACTTCACCCTGACGACGGTGTCGAACCTCGGTACCACCTCGACCACCTTCCAATTGCGCGTCGGCGGCGCGAGCGGCACGGATCCCGTGGTGACCTACACGGATACCATTGCGCCAGCTCTCACGATCACCAACAACCGTCCGCGCGGCGTCTTCCACCAGCTCAACGTCACCGATGACTTCGTGATCTCGGACCTCAACTTCCGGATCAACAGCGTCACCATGGCGCGGACCATCGACTTCACGGCGATGCTGCGCTCTCCCGGTAGCATCGGCACCGACTTCATCTCGCTGATCGACGCCGTGGTCGACAACACCGGCGGCGCCAACATCACCAACATGGTGATCGACGACGACCTGCCGATCACCGCGGCGAACGACATGGTTCAGGCCACCACCGCCGCCGCTCCCTACACCAAGTCGTGGCTGCCGGTGTTCAACGCGCCGTGGCCGCCCCTGGGCGGTTTCCCCACCGGCCCGGACCCCGTCGGTAACCTCTCGCGTTTCGACGGCACCAGCACCAAGGGAACCTGGAGCGCGCTGGTCTCGGATCAGGGGGTCGCCACCGGCGGCGGCACGTTCAACGGCTGGTCGATGCTCGTCACTCCCGTCCACTTCGCCTGCACGGCGGTGTCCGCGGATCTTGGGATCACGAAGACCGACGGCGTCACCACGGCGACTCCGGGCGGCTCGGTGACCTACACCATCACCGCCTCCAACGCCTCCGTCGCGGGGGCGACCGGCGCCACGGTGGCCGACACCTTCCCGGCAGTCCTCACCTGCGCCTGGACGTGCGTGGGCGCGGGCGGCGGCACCTGCACCGCCTCAGGTACCGGCAACATCAACGACACCGTCAATCTCCCCGCGGGTGCCAGCGTCACCTACACCGCGACCTGCGCCATCGCGGCTTCGGCGGTCGGCACGCTGAGCAACACCGCGACGGTGACCCTCGCCGGGGATCCGAACGCCGCCAACAACAGCGCGACGGACACCGATACGCTGACGCCTCAGGCCAACCTCGGCATCACCAAGACCGACGGCGTCACCACGGCGACTCCGGGCGGCTCGGTGACCTACACCATCACCGCCTCCAACGCCGGCCCGAGCAACGCGCCGGGCTCCTCGGTGGCTGATACCTTCCCGGCCTCGCTTACCTGCACCTGGACGTGCGTGGGCGCGGGCGGCGGCACCTGCACCGCCTCCGGCTCGGGCAACATCGGCGACACCGTCAACCTGCCGAGCGGCGGCAGCGTCACCTACACCGCGAGCTGCAACATCTCGGCCGCGGCTACCGGCACGCTGAGCAATACGGCGACCGTGGCGACGGGGGGCGGCGTCACCGATCCGACCCCCGGTAACAACTCGGCGACCGACAGCGACACGCTCGCGGCGAGCGCCAACCTCGGCATCACCAAGACGGACGGCGTCACCACGGCCACCCCGGGCGGCTCGGTGACCTACACCATCACCGCCAGTAACGCCGGTCCCAGCAACGCCACGGGCGCGACGGTCGCGGATACCTTCCCGGCCTCGCTCACCTGCACCTGGACCTGCGCGGGAGCGGCCGGCGGCACCTGCACCGCCTCCGGCACCGGCAACATCAACGACACCGTCAACCTGCCCAACGGTGGCAGCGTCACCTACACCGCGAGCTGCAACATCTCGGCCGCGGCCTCCGGCTCCCTAAGCAACACGGCGACCGTGACGGCGCCCGCCGGAGTCACCGACCCGACCCCCGCCAACAACTCGGCCACTGACGTCGACGGGCTGGGTGCCACTGCGGACCTTGCCATCACCAAGACCGACGGCGTGACCACGGCCACTCCGGGCGGCTCGGTGACCTACACCATCACGGCCACCAACACCGGACCGAGCAATGCCACGGGCGCGACGGTGACCGACACCTTCCCGGCCTCGCTCGCCTGCACCTGGACCTGCGTCGGCGCGGGCGGTGGCACCTGCACCGCCTCCGGCACCGGCAACATCAACAACACCGTCAACCTGCCAAGCAGTGGCAGCGTCACCTACACCGCGAGCTGCAACATCTCGGCCGCGGCCACCGGCACGCTGAGCAACACGGCCACCGTGACGGCGCCCGCCGGAGTCACCGATCCGACACCCGCCAACAACTCGGCCACCGACACCGACACGCTGGCGGCGAGCGCAAACCTCGGCATCACCAAGACCGACGGAGTCACCACGGTGACGGCCGGCGGACCGGTGACCTACACCATCACGGCCAGCAACGCCGGCCCGAGCAACGCCACGGGGGCGACGGTCGCCGATACCTTCCCGGCCTCGCTCACCTGCACCTGGACCTGCACCGGCGCGGTCGGCGGCACCTGCACCGCCTCCGGCACCGGCAACATCAACGACACCGTCAACCTGCCTGCCGGCGGCAGCGTGACCTACATCGCGAGCTGCACCCTCTCGAACTCGGCCACCGGCACGCTCGCCAACACAGCGACCGTGACGGCACCCGCCGGAGTCACCGACCCGACTCCGGGCAACAACTCGGCCACCGATAGCGACACGATCACTCCCGCGGCCACGCCGGGGGCGTCGGTCTCGGGTACCAAGACGGCCAGCGGCGGTCCCTATGCCGTCGGCGGCACCCTCACCTACACGATCGTGCTGAACAACACCGGTGCCGGGGCCCAGGGCGACAATCCGGGCAACGAACTCACCGACGTCCTGCCGGCGACGCTGGCCCTGGTTTCCGCCACGGCGACGAGCGGCAACGCGGTTGCGACCACCGGCACCAACACGGTCACCTGGAACGGCGCGATTCCGGCCGGAGGCTCGGTGACCATCACCATCACCGCCACCATCCTGCCCTCCGCCGTCGGCACGACGGTCTCGAACCAGGGGACCATCTCCTTCGACGCCGACGGCAACGGCAGCAACGAGTCCACGGCACAGACGGATGATCCTGGAGTGGCCGGTGCCGCCAATTCCACGAACATCACGGTGCCGGGGACGGTTGAGGTACCCACCCTCTCCGAGCTCGGGTTGCTGGCCCTCGGCCTCTGCCTGTTGCTCGCCGGCTGGAGCGTGCTGCGCCGCCGTAAGACGACGGCGTAACGGGCTCCACATCGGCCTTTTTGGGACGCCTCACCCTCTCGGGGTGGGGCGTTTTTCTTTTGATGGAAGGAGAGATCGGCGATGAAATCCTGGAGAAACCGCTTGGGCCGAAGCGCCGTGTGTCTCTCGTTCGTGCTTGCGGCTTGCGGTCCCGAGCCGGAGGTTCCTGCCAACGGCCTGAGGGTACCCGAGCTCGCCAAGATCGAGATGGTCAAGGTGAGCGAGCTCAACGCCGACGGCACCTCAAAGAAGAGCTACCAGATCGACGTCCGCTCTCACATCGCGGCCCTGATCGAGGCCGTACGCGCTCACCAGGGCGGCGCGTGGAAGACCGTGCAGAAGCACCGGCCTCAGGAGCTCAGCGTGGCCTTCGACGGCTATGACTCGGTCCCGCTGATCCTGTGGATCGGGCCTGATTGGATTGGCGGTGTCGACACCGAGGCTCGCCCCGACGGTTGGCTCATCCCGCGATGGCGGCCCATGGATCGCGCAGAGCGCGACCTGATCCTGAAGCAGTTGCACGAGGAGAACGCTGGAACCCCTTAAGGGGGCCGCCACCTCAACCGAGGCTAACGCGCCGGCCTCAATGAATGTCGGCCCGGAGAAAAGAACCGCGCGAGAAGAGGGGGAATAAATAGGATTGCATACTCCTGTTTAAACACTCCTTGGTCCAGTTGATAGGTTGGCGCCCAAGAAAGCCTGACTTTCCCCCAAGAGCGAACTGGAAGCTCGCCGCTGAGCTCGAGCCGGGGCGCTCCCCAGCGGAAACGGCCCACGATACTCTCGATCCCCACGCCCATACCCATGAGAACGTTTCCACCGTTATTGTAGGCTGCGATTGGAGTCCGGAAGCCCAGTGACAGGTAGTGCCGGTCATAGCCCTTGTCCCCTTCTCCCGCTTGGACCCAGGTGTAGGAATAACCGCCGATAGGATCGAAAGCTCCAGCGCGAGGACCATCCCGCCGAATATCGACATCCAGACTGGCAGCATGCCCGATCTCTCCGTGAGGCCTCTCCTCCCAATCCCATCGAAGAAGCGCTCGGGTGACATAGCGAACCTGGATTGGGCGTTCCTTTTTCTGGTTGACATACGTTTTTGACGTGAAATATCGCCCAGCTTCAAGACTTAACCTTTCGCCAAATCTTGCACTCTCCGCGTTGCGACTTATGTCGATCGCATCCAATCCAAACTGCCAATTTCCGTAGTAGATATCTCCCGCCAAGTGGGCAAAAGTAAAGTCGCCCTTGCCGGTGTCGCTTCTTATCTGAAGATTTCTACCTATACCGCTGAGAAGCAGCAAAGAGCCGAAGGCTTTTGCATCAGAGCCTTGTCCCAGAGGCTTCAATAGAGCAGGATCGACGAAGTCTTCTACGTCGAAGATCTGTAGATCCTGGCTCACGGCTTGGGCCGCAGAGAATAAAAGCCAGGAGCCCAAAAGAGTCGTCAAGATCGGGCTTCTCATGGCTTGACCTCCGTAGTGTCTCGTAAAATCAAGCCCCTAAGCTGCAGAAGACTTTTCACGCCCTCTTTTGCTGCACGATTTGCCTGTTCAGAGTGACTGACTTGTTGTTGTCTGGCGATCTCCAGGTAGGGATCCGTCGGATCAAGGTCCGCTGGTAATTTGGTTTTGCCGTAGCGGTACAATTTCCTCGCATCCAAGACCAGCTCCGCTATCTGATCGAGACTTTGGTTAGTTTCTTTCATGTTCCAAGGAAAATCAAAATAGAAGAGAAAAATTTGCTTATCCCCTTGTAGCTCATAGAGCTTGAGTCTAACGTCGCCGCGTAGACCCTCGACCCGATTGCAAGCCTTGCCCGGCTGGGGCGAACAAAGAGTAAAGTCGGTACTGTTGGCCTTGAAGCTGAAAGGGAACGATTGGAACGATGGCTCGGCCAAAACCTCCAGCGTCCGGCTAGTTTTCTCCGGCCTGAAGCTGAAAAAAGCATAGCACTTGTTTCCAATAAGGCGGTTGATTCCTCGGATTGGATCAATCTTATAACCTGGAATAGACAGGTCAGGCTTGAGTTCGTGTTCGGCACCAACCAGCGGCTCGCAGGACTCACACACCCAGAGGTCATCTCCTCTATTGATGGCCTGGATCTTTAGCTTGCGCGGAGTCCCGGCGTTACTAAGCCACAAGCTTGGAGGAATTCTTTCCTTCTTAGCGAGAAACTCGACGCCCACTCGCGTGACGACTGTTCCTGGCAGGCAGTTTGGCTGTGCAGCGAGCCCCGCAGTGGTTACTGGGAGAAGAAGAAAAAGGCACCAGGCCCAAGAGAGACTATTCTTCATAGCTTGGTGACAGGGAGCCGCAAGAGTACATCCGCTGAGTTTGATCATCCCGCTCTCCCGTCAATGAACTTCTCTAGAAGCTCAGGGCTTGCCTCCAACTCAATTGGCTTCTGGCTTTCGCCGATGCCGACAACCTCGGCTTTCAAAACGTGAGCACCTCCCAAAAGTTTGGTTTTGAAGATCGGATCGTCTCTGCCCTTGATTCCTAAACTCGAAAACTTGAATCCCTCGGCATTCAACCAAAAAAGCTTTTGCTCTCCAGGCTTAAGCAGCCGCTGAGCGGCATCGCCCCCGATAGACATGGGTCGATTTGCCTGTGGGAATTCCTTGAACTCAATGCTAATGGTCCGCAAATAGGAGGGACGGTTTCCCGAATTGGATGCGAGGAGCAGGAGCCGTGATTCATCGCCAGTGCCCACTATTTCGATCAGCTCAAGACTTGTCCTGGAACGACTTGGCGTGAAAAAGCCCTTAAGGGCTGGCACGACGATGCCGGCGACCGACAGCAGAGCGATCAGAAGGGAGAGCGTCACCTGGCTGACGTTGACGAGACCCCGGAAGGCCTGAACGCTATTGCATTTGGGACAGATCCTCGCCTTCTCGGGAATATAGCCCCCACAGGATACGCACTCCTTACTCTTGCCTTGATAGGTTCCGCAGTTCTTGCAATAGCGAGCCGAGGACGGCAGGAAGGCACCGCAGTTGAGGCATGACTTGGTCCAATCCTGAAGCAACTGACAGGCATTGCACCTGGCGGCGCCGGCCGGCATTGCCGCACCGCAAAACCGGCAGAACGCCCCATCAGCGGCTTTGGCGTCGCGAGAAATTTCGTCCCCCATACCCGATCCTCCAGACGATCTACCGCTGACCCCGTTTAGGCTGAGATAAGCCCAGGGCCTCTTCTTGAACAGGAGCGTGAGCTCTGAGTGTACAATTTCTCCAGATATTTTGCAAGCACTACGCGACCCTGAGCTGGCCTCGGCAGGACGACCGAGACCGGCAACAGCGGTCACTCCCCGTCACTCGCCGGCTCTACAACTGTCGCTTGACAACTACACTCCGGATTTTTAAGGTAGCGCTCCAGGACTGCCAACAGGGCCCGGCGAGGGCCTTAGGAGAGGAAGCATGAAGAGACTGACTCAAGCCGGCATCGCTCTGCTATCGACATGGCGCTCGGCGTCTCCGCCGCCTCCGCGGCCCCCATCCTCCAGCACGTCTTCGTCATCGCGATGGAGAACCACGACTCGACGCAGATCTATGGCAACACGACCGACGCCCCCTACATCAACAACACGCTGATCCCGGCCTACGCGCACTCGACCAACTTCAACGACACGCTCGCCCTCTCGATCCCCAGCGAGCCGCACTACGTGTGGATGGAGCGGGCACCAACGCCTTTTCCGATACCACCTTCACCACCGACAACAATCCTTCGAGCACGAACAGCACCAGCAGCAAGGCTCACCTCGTGACGCAGATCAAGAGCTCGGCGAGCGCCACCTGGATGACCTATCAGGAGGGGCAGAACTCGACGACCGGCGGCTGCCCGATCGCCGGCAGCGGTTTCTACGCGCCGAAACATGATCCTTTTATCTTTTTCAAGGACGTCTCCGGCAACCCGCCGTCGAAGACCAACGCCTACTGCGTCGCCCACAGCAAGCCTTACAGCTCGTTCGCGGCGGACCTCGCGGCGAACAACATCGCGAGCTACGTCTTCATCACGCCGAACCTCTGCAACGACATGCACGGCGCCACCGGCTGCCCGAACAGCAACTCGATCCGCTCCGGGGACGACTGGCTGAAGGCCGAGCTGCCCCGCATCATCAGTTGGGCCATCACCCACTCCGCGGCCATCTTCATCACCTTTGATGAGGGCAGCTCCACGGGCAAGATGCCGTTCCTCGCGGTCGGCCCCGGGGTCAAGGCCAACTACACGGGCACCGTGTCCTACACGCACAGCTCGATCATCAAGTCCGTCGAAGAAATCCTGAGCCTGCCGATCCTCTCGACCGTCTCCGCCAGCAACGATCTGGCCGACCTGTTCAACCCCGGATTCTTCCCGTAGAGGCGGCTACGAGCCCGGCGAGCCGGGCTCGCTTCTTGCACCTTCCTCTCCCAGCAACACTCCGGCCCTCTTCCGTGGCAGACGCCGCGCGCCAGAGGTGGCCGGAGCACACGATCTCCTAAAGGAACTCTCATGAAACGACGCATGATTCTGGGTTTGTCCGCTCTCGTCCTGTCCCTCGCCGCCGTAGCTTCGGTGGGCGCCGATGCGAAGGGCACGACGGTTTGCAACATGGACTACAACCTCAAGGGCTGGTCCGCTTTTTACAAAACCTCCAGCGGATCGGGCACGATCACCTGCGAGAACGGCCAGACGGCCAAGGTGAAGATCTCCGCCAAGGGCGGCGGCCTCACCGCCGGCAAGTCCGAGGTGCGGGAGGGCCACGGCAAGTTCTCCGAGGTCGCCGACATCAAGGAGCTCTTCGGCAGCTATGCCAACGCTTCCGCCGCCGCGGGCGCCGTCAAGTCCTCCGAGGCGCAGGCCTTGACCAAGGGCGAGGTCTCCCTCGCGCTGGCCGGCAAGGGCACGGGCGTCGAGCTCGGCATCAGCTTCGGCAAGTTCACGATCACCCGGGTCCGGTAAAGCCTCCGGCCAATTCCAAATCGCACCTTTCCCCTGGCGGCCTTGAGTGCCGCCGGGGGATTCGTTGCGAATGGAGACACCCCCTACCAGGCGTTCATCGCCGTGGAACGATAAGCTCTGCCCATGAAAATCGGCCCCAGACCTTCTTCCTTTGCCAATCTCCCAGAGCCGATCCGCGACGAGCTGTGGAGCGTCGAGCGTCTCGAGCAGCACGCCCTCACTCTCGCCCAGACCCAACGAGTACGGCCCGGCCGGCGCTGGGGCGACCCGCGGCTGAGGCCGCGCCTGCGCGCCAACGGCAAGGATCTCCTGAAGTCGTACCGGGCCATCGCCGAGGCGATGCGCGACGAACGGGCGATCACGCCGGCCGCCGAGTGGATGGTCGACAACTTCCACCTCGTGGAAGACCAGGTGCGCGAGATCCGCGAGGATCTGCCGCCCGGCTTCTACCGTGAGCTGCCCAAGCTGACGAAGAACCTGGAAGACCGCTTCCTGGGCTATCCGCGCGTCTACGCCCTCGCCCATGACTTCGTGGCCCACACCGACAGCCTGTTCGACGCCGAGGTGCTGCGGCGGTTCATCGTCGCCTATCAGACGGTGCAGCCGCTCACCATCGGCGAGCTGTGGGCGGTGGCGATCTCGCTGCGGCTGGTGCTGGTGGAAAACCTGCGGCGGCTGGCCGAGCGCATGGTGCGCGCCCGGGTGGCCCGCCAGCAGGCCGACGAGCTCGCGGACCGCCTGCTGGACGAGGACGAGCCCGTGAAGGAGTCGATCCTGCTGCGGCCCTACGAGGCCCGGCCGCTCGACGTGCCGTTCGCCGTGGTGCTCCTCAGCCGGCTGCGCGACCGCGACCCGGTGGAGACTCCGTCCCTCGAATGGCTGCACCGGCGCCTGGAGATGCAGGGCACGTCGTCCGAGGAGGTCGTCGCCGACGAGTACCGGCGGCAGACGACGATGAACGCCACCGTGCGCAACGTGATCACCAGCATGCGCTTGATGTCCGCCTTCAACTGGGCCGCTTTCTTCGAGGGTGTGAGCCTGGTGGACGGAGCGCTCGCGGCCTTTCCCGGCTACCGGACGATGGAGTTCGGCACCCGCGACCGCTACCGGCACGCGGTGGAAGAGCTGGCGCGCGACGCCCGGCTGACCGAGATCGACGTCGCCCAGAGAGCGGTGAAGCGCGCCGCGGACGCCGGAGATACCGAGCGGCCGGCGGACCCCGGCTACGACCTGATCTCCAACGGCCGGCCCGCCTTCGAGCGCGAGCTCGGAGCCCGCCTCAAGCCGGAGCGCCGGCTCCTGCGCCTGCTGGTGAGGTGGGCGACGCCGGGCTACCTGGGCGCCATCGCCGCCGTCACCGCCTTGATCCTCGCCATCCCGCTCATTCTGCAGAGCGGTGGCCCGGTGGGCCTGCGCTCGCTGGTGCTGCTCGGCCTGCTGGCGCTGGTGCCCGCCTCGGATCTCGCGGTGCAGCTCTTCAACGGCTGGGTGACGCGGGAGCTGGGGCCACGCATCCTGCCGCGTTTGGAGCTGAGCGGCGGCGTGCCGCCGGAGCTGCGCACCCTGGTCGTCGTGCCAACGCTGCTGAGCAACCTGGCGGAGATCGAGGAGCAGATCGGCCGGCTGGAGGTGCACTATCTCGCCAATCCCGAGGCCGAGGTGCGTTTCGCGCTCCTCTCCGACTGGCGGGACGCGACCACGGAAACGATGCCGGACGACGCCGAGCTGCTGGCCGCCGCCGCGAACGGCATCGCGCGCCTCAACCACCAGCACGGACCCGCGCCGGCCGGCGACAACCGCTTCCTGATCCTTCACCGCCGCCGGCTGTGGAACGCGAGCGAGCAGGTCTGGATGGGCTGGGAGCGCAAGCGCGGCAAGCTGGAGGAGCTCAACCGGCTGCTGCGCGGCGCCACGGACACGAGTTTCCTCACCGCCCCCGACGCCCCTGAGATCGGGCCGGCGCCGCAGGGCGTCGTCTACGTCATCACGCTGGACGCCGACACCCGGCTGCCGCGCGAGGCCGCCTGCCGGATGATCGGCACGCTGGCGCATCCGCTGAACCGGCCCCGCTTCGATCCGCGCCTCGGCCGCGTCGTCGCGGGCTACGGCGTGCTCCAGCCGCGGATCACCGCGACGCTGCCGGGCGAGTACGACGGCTCGATCTACCAGCGGATCTCCTCGGGGCCCGCGGGCATCGATCCCTACGCCGCCGCGGTGTCCGACGTCTATCAGGATCTCTTCGGCGAGGGCTCCTTCACTGGCAAGGGGATCTACGACGTCGACGCCTTCATGGCGGCGCTCGACGGCAAGGTGCCGGACAACCGGCTGCTCAGCCACGACCTGTTCGAAGGGATTTTCGCGCGCGCCGGGCTGGTGACGGACATCGAGCTGTTCGAAGAGTTTCCACCCCATTTCGAGGCCGCCGCCGCCCGTCAGCACCGCTGGGCGCGGGGCGATTGGCAACTGCTGCCGTGGATCCTCGGCCGCGGGCCCGCCGCCGCCGTCGCGGGCAAGGATCGGAAGGCGCGGGTCTCCATCCCCATCATCGGCCGCTACAAGATGCTCGACAACCTGCGGCGCACGCTGTGGGCGCCGGCCGCCTTCCTCACCCTGCTGGCCGGCTGGACGCTGCGCGGCGCCTCCCCCGCCCTCTGGACGAGCTTCGTGCTGGGGACCATCGCCCTGCCGGCGGTCCTGCGCATCCTCGGCGGCCTCGCCCCGCACCGGCCCGGCATCGCCAAGCGCAGCCACTTCCTCGGCATCCTCTCCGACATCAGACTGGCGGCGGCCCAGGTGGCGCTCGCGATCGTCTTCCTCTCCCACCAGGCGTGGTTGATGGCGGATGCGATCGTGCGCACGCTGCATCGCTTGTACGTCTCTCACCGGCGGCTGCTCGAATGGGTGACGGCGGCGCAGGCGAAGGCGGATCTGGGGCTCGATCTCGCCCTCTTCTACCGGCGGATGGACGGCGGCGTGACGTTCGCCCTGGTGGCCGGCCTGACGGTCGCGATCAGCGCCGCGAAGCGGCACGAGCTCGGCTCCTGGCAGTTGTGGGGCTGGTCCGCGCCCCTCCTGGTGCTGTGGGCGCTGGCGCCTGCCGTGGCGCGGTGGATCAGCCTGCCGCCGGCACGGGCCAAGGTGTCGCCGCTGGAACCCGAGGACGCGCTGGCGTTGCGGCTGATCGCCCGCCGCACCTGGCGTTTCTTCGAGACCTTCGTCGGGCCGGACGATCGTTCGCTCCCTCCCGACAATTTCCAGGACGATCCCAAGCCGGCGGTGGCGCACCGCACCTCGCCCACCAATCTCGGGCTCTACTTGCTGACCGTCGTCGCCGCCCGGGATTTCGGCTGGATCGGCACGGAGGATTGCGTCTCGCGCCTGGAAGAGACGCTGGAGTCGATGAGCCACCTCGAACGCCGCGAGGGCCATTTCTACAACTGGTACGAGACGCGCGACCTGCGGGCGCTGGAGCCGCGCTACATCTCCACCGTCGACAGCGGCAATCTCGCCGGCCACCTGCTGACCCTCGTCGAGGCGTGCCGCCAACTCAACGGGAAGCCGCTGTTCGGGCGCCAGGCTCTGGAGGGGATCGCCGACGCCGTGACGCTGATCCGCGACTCGGCGCCGGCCTCCGCCGGACGCCGGACGCAGACGGTCACCCGCCGCCAGCTCGACGAGGTGCTCGCCGCCCTCGATCCGCTGCTGGATCCGGACAACAGATCCCCCTCTCCCGGGGTGGGGGTCCCGGAAACGGCCCACGAATGGGCCGCGCGGCTGGATGAGATCGTCCACGGGCTCCACGCCGTCGTGGACGTGGCCCGGGCGCTCGCCCGCGAGCAGAAGGAGGGCGCCGACGCCGCGGCCTGGAGGGAGACGCTCGACTGGGCCGAGCTCGCTCAAGGCGGAGTCGAGAGTCACCTGAGAGATCTGGGCGCCATCCTCGGCGATGAGGCTGGCGACGGCGCTCTGCTGCCTTCCCGCGCCCTTGTGCACCGGCTGGATCAGATCTCGCGCGTCGCCTCCCAGTTTTTCTCGGAGATGAAATTCGGTTATCTGTACGATCCGGCGCGAAAGCTTTTCTCGATCGGCCGCATCGACCGCGGCGAGTGCGATCCGAGCTACTACGACCTGCTCGCCTCCGAGGCGCGGCTGGCGAGCTTCATCGCCATCGCCAAGGGCGATGCCCCCGTGGCGCACTGGTTCCAACTCGGCCGGCCGCTGACGCCGGTGCGCCGGGGCGCGGCGCTCATCTCGTGGTCGGGCTCGATGTTCGAGTACCTGATGCCGGCGCTGGTGATGCGCTCGCCCGCGCACAGCCTGCTCGATCAGACCTGCCGGCTGGTGGTGCAGCGCCAGATTCAATATGGCAACGAGCGTGCCGTGCCGTGGGGCGTTTCGGAGTCGGCGTTCAACGCCCGCGACCTCGAGCTGACCTATCAATATTCGAACTTCGGCGTGCCGGGCCTCGGCCTCAAGCGCGGGCTTTCCGAGGACGTGGTGGTGGCGCCCTATGCCACGGCGCTCGCCGCGATGTTCGAGCCGGCGGCGGCGCTGCTCAACTTCGCGGACCTCACCGGCGCCGGAGCCCGCGGGCGCTACGGCTTCTACGAGGCGATCGACTACACGGCCACCCGGCTGCCCGAGAAGCAGAACCGCGCCGTGGTGCACGCCTATATGGCGCATCACCAGGGGATGGCCCTGCTCTCGCTCGCCAACGTCCTCGACGTGCGCGGGGACGGCGGCATGCCCGCCCGCTTCCACGCCGCGCCCCTCGTCCAGGCGACCGAGCTGCTGCTCCAGGAGCGCACGTCGCGCGACGTGGCGGTGGCCCGGCCGCGGGCCGAGGAGGTGGCCGCCGCCGCGCAGTCCGGCGCCTTGATGCCGCCGGTGGTGCGGCGCTACCACTCGCCGCACCACGCCGTCCCCAGAACACATCTGCTGGGCAACGGCCGCTATTCGGTGATGCTGACGGTGGCCGGCTCAGGCTATAGCCGCTTTCAGGACCTGGCGGTCACCCGCTTCCGCGAGGACACGACCCGCGATTGCTGGGGAACCTTTCTTTTCTTCCGCGATCCGCAGAGCGGCGAGGTGTGGTCGGCCGGCTACCAGGCGAGCGGCGCCGAGCCGGACCGCTACGAAGCCTCCTTCTCCGAGGACCGCGCCGAGATCGTGCGCCGCGACGGCGCCATCGGCAGCACGCTCGAAGTGGTGGTGACGCCGGAGGACGACGCCGAGGTGCGCCGCGTGTCGCTCACCAACTTCGGCCTGAAGCCGCGGGAGATCGAGATCACCTCCTACGCCGAGATCGTGATCGCTCCGCCTGCCGCCGATCTCGCGCATCCCGCTTTCTCGAACCTCTTCGTGGAGACCGAGTGGATTCCCAACCTCGGAGCGCTGCTCGCCACCCGCCGGCCGCGGGCGGACAACGAGCCGCGGATCTGGGCGGCCCACGTCGCCGCCGTGGCGGCGGTCTCCGGGTCCCCCGCCATTTCTGCCGTCCGGTCCATCCCGCCGGTACCGGCCGCGGCAGACACCCCGGAAACCGGCGGCGAGCTTCAGTACGAAACCGACCGCGCGCGCTTCCTCGGCCGCGGGCGAGGCGTGCGGACGCCGATGTCGGTGATCGACGGCCTGGCGTTGTCGAACACGGCCGGCGCGGTGCTCGATCCGATCTTCAGCCTGCGGCGCCGGGTGCGGCTCGCTCCCGGCGCGACCGTGCGCGTCACCTTCACCACCCTGGTGGCGTCCAGCCGCGAGGCGGCGGTCAGCCTCGCCGACAAATACCGCGATCCGTCGGCTTTCGAAAGGGCGGCGGCGATGTCGTGGACGCAGGCGCAGGTGCAGCTCCGTCATCTCGGCATCACGCCCGACGACGCCAACCTTTTCCAGCGCCTCGCCAACCGCGTCCTGTATTCAGACCCTTCCCTGCGCGCGCCCGTCGAGGTGCTGCAACGCAACACGCGGGGCGCCTCGACGCTCTGGGCAAACGGCATTTCGGGCGATCTGCCCATCGTGCTGGTGCGCATCGATGAGATCGAGGACATCGGCATCGTCCGCCAGCTTCTCCAGGCCCACGAGTACTTCCGCACCAAGGGCCTGGGCATCGATCTCGTGATCCTCAACGAGAAGGCGCCGTCCTACGTTCAGGATCTGCAAGCCGCGCTCGAAGCCATGGTGCGCACCAGCCAGTCCCTCCATCACCAGGAGGGCACGGACCGGCCGGGCGGCAACGCCTTCATCCTGCGCGCGGACCTCATCGCGCCGGAAGTGCGCGACGTCCTCCTGGTGGCGGCGCGGGCGGTGCTCCTGGCGCGCGACACCAGCCTCTTCGAGCAGATCGAGCGCCGCGTCCGCCGCGAGGAGAGGCGGGGATTGCCCGCCGGACGGGTGCGCCGCACCGCCACACCTGAGGGCAGGGCTCTCTCCACCGCCGAGGCTGTTCCCCAGCGGCCTGTGCTCGAGCTTTGGAACGGTTTGGGCGGCTTCGCCGACGACGGCCGCGAATATGTAACCTTTCTCGGCGAGGGGCAGTGGACGCCGGCGCCCTGGGTCAACGTCATCTCCAACCCCGGCTTCGGATTCCAGGTTTCCGAATCGGGCGCGGGCTACACCTGGTCGGGCAACAGCCGCGAAAATCAGCTCACCGCCTGGTCCAACGATCCGGTGAGCGATCCGCCGGGAGAAACCTTTTACGTCCGCGACGAAGAGAACGGGCAGCTTTGGGGGCCCACCGTGCTGCCCATCCGCGAAGAGGCGTGGCCCTACATCGCGCGTCACGGCCAGGGCTGGAGCCGCTTCGAGCACACCTCGCACGGCGTGACGCTCGAATTGTTGCAGTTCGTGCCACGGGCCGATCCGGTGAAGATTTCCCGCTTGACGATCGTCAATCGCGAGAACCGTCCGCGGCGCCTCTCGGTGACCGCATACGTCGAGTGGGTGCTCGGCACCTCGCGCGGCGCCTCGGCACCGTTCGTGGTAACGGAGATCGACGGCCAGACGGGGGCGATGCTGGCGCGCAACGCATGGAACGGCGAGTTCGCGAGCCGGCTCGCCTTTGCGGCTTTCGGCAATCCGAGCGGTCCGATCGCTTGGACGGGTGACCGAACCGAGATACTGGGAAGGAACGGCACGCTCGACCATCCGGCGGCACTCGAAAAGGGCGACCGCCTCTCCGGCCGCGTGGGCGCCGGTCTCGATCCCTGCTGCGCGTTTCAAACCTCGGTCGAGCTGCGCGCCAATTCCAGCATCGAGATCGTGTTCCTGCTCGGCCAGGGCGGCAGCGCCGACGAGGTGCGCACCCTCGTCGAGCGTTACCGCAAGGCGGACCTGGACAATGTCCTTGCCGAGGTGACCCGCTCCTGGGAGGACGTGACCGGCGCGCTCCAGGTCAAGACGCCAGACCGCGCGATGGATCTGCTCCTCAACCGCTGGCTCCTCTACCAGACGCTCTCCTGCCGGGTCTGGGCACGCTCGGCTTTCTATCAGGCGGGCGGCGCCTTTGGATTCCGTGATCAGTTGCAGGACGTGCTGGCGCTCACCGTGGCGCGGCGCGAGGTCACGCGCGCGCAGATCCTGCGCGCTGCGAGCCGCCAGTTCGTGGAGGGCGACGTGCAGCACTGGTGGCATCCGCCGTCGGGGCGGGGTGTTCGGACGCACATGTCCGACGACCTGCTGTGGCTGCCCTTCGTGCTCCTCCACTATATGGAGGTCACGGGAGAAGAAACCTTATTGGACGAGGTCATTCCGTTCATCGAAGGGCCGGCGCTGCCCGCCGATCACGACGACGCCTACTTCGTGCCCACCGAGTCCGCCCAGCGGGGCACGCTCTACGAGCACTGCGCCAGGGCCCTCGACCGCTCGCTCGCGGTGGGGAGCCACGGCCTGCCACTGATGGGCACCGGCGATTGGAACGACGGCATGAACCGCATCGGGCGCCTGGGGCAGGGCGAGAGCGTGTGGCTCGGGTGGTTCCTCCATCCCCTGCTCGTGCAGCTCGCGCCGATCGCGGAAGCGCGCGGCGAGAAAGAGCGGGCCGAATCGTGGCGCAAGCACGCGGCCGATCTCAAGACGGCGCTCGAAACGGCGGGCTGGGACGGCGAATGGTATCGCCGGGCCTACTTCGACGACGGCACGCCCGTGGGCTCCCACGAGAGCGAGGAATGCCAGATCGATTCGATCGCGCAATCCTGGGCGGTGCTCTCCGGAGCCGGCGAGCCGAAGCACGCGAAGCAGGCCATGGCCGCGGTCGATCAGAAACTCGTCCGCCACGACGACGGCGGGCTCGTGCTCCTCTTCACGCCGCCGTTCGATCGCACGCCGCTCGATCCTGGATACATCAAGGGTTATCTGCCCGGCGTGCGCGAGAACGGCGGTCAATACACGCACGCGGCGGTGTGGTGCATCCTGGCCTTCGCCCAGTTGGGAGACGGCGACAAGGCTTCCGAGCTGTTTTCAATCATCAACCCGATCAATCACACCAAGACGCGAACGGGAATCCAGCACTATAAGGTGGAGCCCTACGTCGTCGCCGGCGACGTCTACGCCGAGTCCACGCACGCCGGCCGCGGCGGCTGGACCTGGTACACCGGCTCCGCCGGCTGGATGTACCGCGCCGGCATCGAGGCCATCCTGGGCTTCCACCTGCACGGCACGAAGCTCGAGATCAATCCCACCATCCCGAAAGCCTGGCCCTTCTATGAGATCACCTTCCGCTACCACGCCGCGGAATATTCGATCACCGTCGAAAACCCGAGAGGCGCCATGAAGGGAGTCACCGCCGCCGAGCTCGACGGATCACCGTTACCGGTGACGGAGGCCGGAGGGGCGGAGATCGGGCTGGTGGCGGAGGGGTCGCACAAGGTGCGGGTGGTGTTGGGGTGACCCGGCATCGCGGCCTTTTCCCCAGGGTTGGCACCCTGGGCTAGGGAATGCCGCCCTCCGGGCTGGGGGCATGGCGGGTGTGTGCTAACGTTTCCCCTATGGACCGCGTGCCGGTAAAGCCTGAGATGCTCCGTTGGGCACGCGAGCGTGCCGGGCGGAGCTTGGCGAGCCTGCTTGAACGGATTCCACAACTCGAGATCTGGGAGACCGGCGAGGCGAGCCCGACGCTAAAACAACTGGAAATCTTCGCCAAGGCCACGCATACCCCCATTGGTTATCTGTTCCTCCAGAAGCCGCCCCTCGAACGCGTGCCGATCCCCGACTTCCGCACGGTCGGCAACGAGCGTCTCGAACGTCCGAGCCCGGATCTTCTCGATACCGTCTATATCTGCCAGCAGCGTCAGGAGTGGTACCGTGGCTTCGCGCGCGTCACGGGTGAAACAACGCTTCCGTTTGCCGGCTCCGCTCGCCTGATGAGCGATGTCGAAATGACCGCGGCGAGCATTCGGCAGGCGCTGGGATTCGACGTCGAGGAGCGCCGCAGGATACCAACCTGGACTGACGCTCTACGCCGCTTCATCCAGCAGGCCGACGCGCTCGGAGTGCTGGTCATGGTGAGCGGTGTCGTGGGGAGCAACAATCGGCGCAAGCTCGATTCCCAGGAGTTTCGGGGTTTTGCCCTGGCGGACGATCTCGCGCCGCTGGTATTCGTCAACGGTGCAGACACCAAGGCGGCGCAGATGTTCACGCTCGCGCATGAGCTGGCCCATATCTGGCTCGGCCAATCCGCGCTTTCCGACGTTGGACCGGTTTCCGCGCCCTCTCAGCGCGTCGAGGTTTGGTGCAACCAAGTGGCCGCCGAGCTCCTGGTGCCCCTCGACATAATGTGAGACGAATATCAGAAGCGCGCGGGCTTGCGAGGCGAGCTCGATCGCCTGGCGCGTCGCTTCAAAGTCAGCACACTGGTCATCCTGCGGCGGATCCACGACGCCGGGGGCATCACCTCCGAGCAGCTCTGGAAGGCGTACGGGGAAGAGTTGGAACGCTTACGGGCCATCGCCAAGGGGAGCGGTGGCGACTTCTATTTGACGCTGGGAGCCCGTGTCAGCAAGCGCTTCGCCCGAGCGCTGGTGGTCAGCACTCTTAAGGGACAGACTTCTTTCACGGAGGCCTTTCGCATGCTTGGCCTCAAGAAGATGGCGTCGTTTCAAGAGCTTGGTCACAGTCTGGGAGTGAGCTGATGGCCTATCTCCTCGACGCAGACGTCCGACACGTATAGAGAACGACTTCGTCGAAGAGAGCCCGTAGGGCGGCATTCCCGTAGCCCAGGGTGCCAACCCTGGGACTCACGTCAAAACCCCAACCCCCCAACCCCTGCCAAGGGTGGCGCCCTTGGCAGGGCGGCGGAAATCAATTCGCCACCTTTTCCCAGGGTTCGCACCCTGGGCTACGGGAATGCCGCCCTACGGGCTAGGGTGTCGCGAACTGAGGCTTCCATGCTCAGCCCAGACTGGAAACCGGCCTAGCATGCACTTGCGAGCCAACTTGGCCTATGATGACAGGCAAGCCACGGTAGCAGCGACTTCCTGAGGGATGCGCGACCCATGCCCGACTTGCCAAAGGGGTTCTGGCCCAGTCTCCTCGCCTATATCAAGGCCGGGGCTGTCGTTCCAGTCATCGGTCCGGAGCTCGTCACGGTTCGGGAAGGGGACCGAGATGTGCCCCTCTATCGCTGGCTGGCGCAGCGGTTGGCGACCCTTTTCGAGTTGCCGGCTGCGGAGCTTCCCGGCGACTTCGACCTCAACGACGTCGCGTCATTGCACCTACGCCGGGGAGGTCATCGGGAAGACCTCTATCTTATGATCGACGGAATGCTGCACGACACCCCGCTGACACCGTCCGAGCCGCTGGCTGCGCTGGCTGGCATCACGGGTTTCAACCTGTTCGTCTCGCTGACCTTCGATTCGCTGCTTGCGGACGCCATCAACGCTGCACGTCCCAGTGGGCCGCGGGTCGAACAAATCGCCTATTCGCCGAACGACGTCCTTGACCTCCCCTGCGCCAAGGCCAAGCTGAGGCAGCCGGTCGTCTTCCAGCTCTTGGGGCAGGCGACCGTCTTGCCGAATTACGTGGTCTGCGACGAGGATCTGCTCGAGTTCGTGTATGGCTTGCAGGACAAGCAGCGGCAACCCAAGAACCTCTTCGACGCGCTGCACGACAACCACTTGCTCATCCTCGGTTGCAGCTTCGGGGACTGGCTCGCGCGCTTCTTCCTGCGCACCGCGAGGAGCCTCGAGCTGTCTCAGAAGCGAAGGTGTTGGGATGTGCTGGTGGGCGACCCCCAGGATGCCAGGCTGTCGCTGTTCCTCGAGAGCTTCAGCCCTGACGCCCGCGTGATCCCGCTGCCCGCGGCACAGTTCGTCGCGGAGCTGGCGGCGCGCTGGCAAGCCGCCTATCCGGATGCAGTGCAAACTGCGAATTCCGCGGTCGAGGTTCCAGCCGGGGCTATTTTTGTGAGCTACGCAATCGAGGACCTCGAAGCCGCCAGCACATTGGCCGAGGGCCTGCGCTCGGAAGGCTTGGAGGTGTGGTTCGACAAGCGTGAAATCAAATGGGGAGACGACTGGAATCGCCGCATCCGGGGCGGCATCAAGGAGTGTGCGCTGTTCCTGCCGGTGATCTCGCGCCAGGCCCTGAGCGACCCGCGCAGCTACTACTGGCGGGAGTGGAACGACGCGGCCGACTTCGCTCACGGGATGGCTCCGGACGAGGTATTCATCATCCCCGTGGCAATCGACGGCACGCGCATCGATCACGCTCCTTCTCTGCCGGACGCCTTCAAAAAAGCGCAAGGCGAGAGCTTGCCGAACGGAATCGTCACGCGCGACGCCGCCGAGCGGCTCAGGAAGATCGTGAGCGCTATACAAGACCGGCCGCGAGCGGTGAGGGCGTAAGAGCCTGAGATGGCCGAGCTGCAACGCCAGGCCCTGAGCCCGGACAACCCGTGGCCCGGGCTCGATCCCTTCGACGAGACCGACCGCGATTACTTTCACGGCCGAGCGGCGGAGTCGGGCGAGCTCCTGCAACGGGTCCGCCGCGAGCTCCTCACGGTGCTGTTCGGGCGTTCCGGGCTGGGCAAGACGTCGCTGCTGAAGGCCGGGTTATTCCCTCTGCTGCGCGAGGAGGATTGCCTGCCGGTCTACGTGCGTCTCGATCATGCGGAGGGAGCGCCGACCCTGCGCGAGCAGATCTTTCGCGAGTTGCAGACGGCGTGCGATGCCGAGGGGGTCCAGGCGGCCCAGGCGGCCGGGGACGAAAGCCTGTGGTCGTTTTTCCACCGGCGCGACGCGGAGCTCTGGAGCGAGCGCAACCGGTGCGCGGTGACCCCCGTGGTCGTCTTCGATCAGTTCGAGGAGATCTTCACGCTCGGTGAGGAGAGTGAAGCGTCTCGGGCCCGGTCGGCCGTCTTCCTGGCCGAGCTGGGTGACTTGGTTGAGAACCGGCCGCCCGACGCGGTCCGAGAGGCGCTGAAGGCTGCGCCCGCGGCGGCGCGACGCTTCGATTTCAAGCGCACGAACGTCAAGCTGTGCTTGAGCTTCCGTGAGGATTTCCTGGCTGAGATGGAAGGGCTCAAGGAGCGGATGCCCTCCCTCATGTACAACCGCTTTCGCCTGCTGGCAATGAGCGGCGCCCAAGCCTACGAGGTGATCACCTGCGCAGGCAGAGCGTTAGTCGATGATGACGTCGCGCGGCGCATCATTCGTCTTGCCTGGAAGAACGAGCCCAGCCCTTCCGTCGACAAAAAGGACTTCCCCAAGATCGAGATCGATCCGGCATTGCTCAGCGTGGTGTGCAGCGAGCTGAACCACAAGCGCCGGCAGGCGGAACCGCCCCTGGAGCGGATCACGCCCGAACTGCTGGAAGGCGCCGACCGCGAGATCCTCTCCGGCTTCTACGAGCGCGGCATGGCCGGCCTCGATCTGCGCGTGCGGGTGTTCGTCGAAGACGAGCTCATCACGGACCGCGGTTATCGTGACAGCCACGCCTTGGAGGACGCACTGACCCTGCCCGGCATCACCTCCGAGGCGCTCGATGCGCTGATCCGCCGCCGCCTGCTCCGCGTGGACGAACGGCAGAACGTGCGCCGGCTCGAGCTTACCCATGACGTGCTGACCCGCGTGGTCAAGGAGAGCCGTGACAGCCGCCGCGCCCGCGAGGCGGAAAAAACGGCAAAGGCCAGAGAACAGGCGACGCTCGAGCAGCAGCGGCGCAATCGGCGCAATGCGGCTCTCGTGCTGGCAGGAGCGGTGGTTGTGATCGTTCTTGCAGCGCTTACCGGATGGTCCGCGCTGGAGGCCAGCCGTGCTAGACGACGCGCTGATGAAGCAGCGCAGCGAGCGACCCGGCAACAGAACCGGGCAGACCATGCCACGGCGATGGCCAGAGAAGAGACACAACGTGCAAACTCCGAGGGCCTCAAGGCACAGCAAGAACAGGAGCGAGTGAACGCTCTGAGTCAGGAAGCCGAGGACCAGAAGCACAAGGCCGGCGAGCTACTCCACGAAGCGGAGAGCATGCGAGTGATGGCTAGTGCTGATCGGCTTCAAGATGACAGCTACGATGCATCTCTTCTGACCAACTTGGAAGCGATTCGGATCGCTCCGACCCTTGATGCGCAGGCCGGGCTACTGCGGCGCTTTGTAAGCCACCCACATGTATCTACGTTTCTGACTGAGCATAAAGGCTGGGTTCATGACGTCGCATTCAGCCCGGATGGGAAGAGGCTGGCCTCGGCTGGTGAGGACCAGACCGTGATCCTGTGGGATGTGGCCAGCCGCAAGCCTCTCACTGTCTTAAGAGGTCATAGGAGGGACGTTACCGGCGTTGCATTCAGTCGAGACGGTAAGCGCTTGGCCTCGGCAAGCCAGGACAAGACGGTTATCGTATGGGATGTGGACAGCCGCAAACAACTGGCCACACTGAAGGGACACAAGGACGCCGTCCGCACAGTAGCCTTCAGCCCGGACGGCAAGTACCTGGCTTCGGCAGGCGAGACCACGGTGATCCTATGGGACTTGGACAGATACAAACAACTGGCGACGCTGGAGGAATCCACGGAGGTTTACGGCGTCGCTTTCAGCCCAGACGGCAAATGTCTGGCCTCGGCTTCGGAAAGGACGGTGACCCTTTGGGACGTTGATAACCGCAAGCGGCTGGCCACTTTCGGCGGAGACTCTTCCAGCGTCGCCTTCAGCCCGGATGGCAAGCGGCTGGCTTCGGCTGGCGACGATATTACTCTTTGGGATGTGGATAGCCATAAGCCACTGGCCACATTGGAGGGGCACAGAGGCCCGGTCCACAGCGTCGCCTTCAGCCCGGATGGCAAGCGGCTGGCTTCAGCTAGCGACGACAAGACAGTGATTCTGTGGGCTGTAGACAATGGAGAACGGCTGGAAACTCTAGAGGGACACAAAAATTCTGTCCTTAGTGTCGCCTTCAGCCCGGATGGCAAACACCTAGCCTCAGCAGGTGCCGACGAAACAGTGATTCTTTGGGACATTGATAGCCGCAGGGTGCTGACTACGCTGATGACTAGGCCAATTCTCTTATGGGCGGTCAATCACATCGCCTTTAGCCCGAACGGCAAGCGGTTGGCTGCGGCAAGTGCGGAAGGTTTGAGTCTCTGGGACTTAAGTAGCCGCAAACCACTGGCGACCTGGCAAAGCTCCTCGATATAATCGATGACATCGCTGCCAGCCCGGACGGCAAACTTTTAGCCTCGGCCAGTAACAACTGGCCTTTAATGTTATGGGAGATGGACAGCGGCAAACCACTAGCGGTCTTGAACGGGCATCGCGGTCCGGTCAGGAGCGTCGCCTTCAGCCCAGACGGCAAACAACTAGCCTCGGTAGGCGAGGATGAGACCTTGATTCTATGGGATGTGGCCGGCCGCAAGCCGCTGGTAACCGCGACAACGCGTAAAGACCACATAGTTCAACGCGTCATCTTCAGTCCGGATGGAAAATGGCTGGCCTGGGCAGACACGTACTCTGTAATCCTATGGGACGTTGCCAGCCGCAAGCTGCTGGCAACCTTGACAGCAGACGACAGAAGAGCCTTAGATGTCGCCTTCAGTCCGGATGGCAAACGGCTAGCTTCGGCTGGCGACGATATCACTCTTTGGGATATGGATAGCCGTAAGCCACTGGCCACATTGAAGGGGCATGGAGGCTTGGTCAACAGCGTCGCCTTCAGCCCGGACGGCAAGCGGCTGGCCTCAGCTAGCGAGGACAAGACGGTAATCCTGTGGGACGTTGACAGCCGTAAGCCGCTGGCAAGGCTGGCAGGGTATAAGGGCTCGGTTTCCAAAGTCGCTTTCAGCCCGGACGAGAAGTGTCTGGGCTCCGCCGGAGACGGTGGCGTCTATCTTTGGGACTTAGACTTGAGTGATCTCAGGACCGAAGCCTGCCGCACAGCTAATCGAAATCTCACCTGCGACGAATGGCGCACCTATATCGGCTCTGACAAGCCCTACCACAAGACTTGCCCGGCGCTGCCCGGACCCGAGAAGTGTGAGTGACTTCGGAGGAACAGCCATTCCCGGGATTTTCATCAGCTATCGCCGAATCGATAACTTGGCCTGGGCGGGGCGCCTGTGGGCTTTGGATTTTGGATAAAATCATGGCTGAGGCCTGCCGAACGGCCAATCGGAATCTGACTTGCGACGAATGGCGAAACTATATTGGTGCAGACAAGCCCCACCACAAAACTTGCGAGGCGTTGCCTGGACCTGAGAAGTGCGATTGACTCAGTGGGGCACGGACAGGAGGACGAGACGAAGGCTCGGCGAGCCGTGTGGAGAGCGATGATCGTGGCAATGGGTGCTACGTGCGTCCTTGTAGTTGATTCAATTTTTCTTTGGCCTTCGCTCCGTGGCGGCGGTAGTAAGCAATCAGTTCCTTGTGTGACATATCCTTCGTCTCTTCATAGATCCTGTCCCGGATCTGCCGCACCCATTCAACAGCATTGACTTTGATGTCACTCATTCATCTCAACCTACCACAATCCGCAGACCCGGCCCGGCAACCGAACGGCTGTGCTAGCCTCCACCCACAATGCCGAACGAACCGAACCCGCCTAGGTCGGCCTCCATCGTCAACTCGACCCCCGTAACGAGACGCTTCGACGCCCTCCTCCTCATCCTGCCGTCGCTGAAGCTCCTCCTTCACTTGGCGACGGCTCGCGGTTATGGATACTTTCGCGACGAGCTCTACTATCTGGCCTGCGCCGATCATCCGGCTTTCGGGTACGTCGACCATCCGCCGCTCTCGATCCTGGTGTTGAAGGTCTGGACGGCGGTGTTCGGTACGTCGCTCGTCTCCATCCGCTTCGTACCGGCGCTGGCGGGAGCGCTCACGGTGCTGCTGATCGGCTTGCTGGCCCGTCGTATGGGCGGCGGGCGGCTCGCGCAGCAGATGGCGATGCTTGCCGCACTCTGTGCGCCCATGGAGATGGGCCTCGACAACTACTTTTCCATGAACGCCCTGGACCTGCTGTTCTGGGCTCTCGCCGCGGTTCTGCTCACGGACATCCTCCTCGACGAACGACCCGCCACCCGGAAGTGGATCGTCCTCGGGGTCGTCCTCGGGCTGGGGCTCCAAAACAAGATCAGCGTCCTGTGGCTGGGGGCCGGGATCGCGGCCGGCCTCGTCCTCACCGGCCGGCGTCGCCTCCTTGCGACGAGAGGGCCCTGGCTCGCGGGCATCCTAGCCGGCGTGATCTTCCTGCCCTATGTGCTGTGGAACCTTACGCACGGTCTGCCGACGCTGGAGTTCATGCGCAACGCGACCGCCACCAAGATGCTCCGGCACACGCCCATCGAGTTCGCGTGGGAGCAGATCCGCACCATGAGCTTCGCCACGGCACCGCTGTGGATCGGCGGCGCCCTCTGGCTGCTCCTGGCGCCGCGGGCGCGTCCGCTCCGGCCCCTCGGCATCGCCTTCGCCGGCGTCTGGCTCTTCCTGGCCTTCTCGGGAACGAGCCGCCCCAGCTATCCGGCGGCGGCGTACGCGTGGGTCTTCGCCGCCGGAGGCGTCGCGCTCTCAGAGATCTCCTCGACGCCGCTGCGGCGAGCCGTGTGTGGCCTGCTCGCCCTCGCTCTCGTCGTCCTGGGCGTGGCGGCCTCCCCTTTCGCGATCCCCGTCCTCCCGGTGGAGACCTTCGTGCGCTACCAGAAAGCTCTCGGCGAGACGCCGGGAACGGACGAGCGGAAAACGATGGGAGCTCTGCCTCAGCAATGGGCCGACCGGCAGGGCTGGGTCGAGATCGTGGACACCTTCGCGGGCGCTTGGAAGTCTCTGCCGCCGGACGAGCGCGCCAGGGCGGCGATCTTCGCGAGCGACTACGGCGTGGCGGGGGCCCTCGACCTCTTCGGCCCCGCGCGCGGCCTGCCCAAAGCCATCAGCGGACACAACAACTACTGGCTCTGGGGGCCGCGCGGCGCCACCGGCGACGTGGTTCTCGTGCATGGCGACGACGAGAAACGGCTGCGCGCGACCTTCGACTCCGTCGAGCTCTACCGCCGCATCTCCTGCGGGCGGTGCATGCCCTACGAGAACGGCATGAGCGTGTGGATCTGTCGCAAGCCGAAGGTCGATCTCAAAACCCTGTGGCCCAAGACGAAGAACTTCAGTTAGCGTAGATTGTCGCTCTCTGGCCCCGTGAATTGAGCCGGCGGACCCAGGAATTTCGTGAGCGGACCCGCGGACCCGTAGGTCAACTCAACGGCCCCGCGGGGCAACTCAGCGGACCCACGGGTCAGGTCAACGGCCCCGCGGGTCAACTCAGCGAACCCACGGGTCAGATCAACGGACCCGTGAGGAAAGTCAACGGACCCGCGGGGCAAGTCCATGGCCCCGTGGGTCAAGTCCATGGCCCCGTGGGTCAAGTCGGTGGACCCGTTGACCTGACCCGTGGGTCGGTACTGGCTCATTTTAAGCTAACGTGAAAGATTCTGTAGAATCAGTGGTTTACAGCGCTCCGGTTCGGGTGTAGGGTTGCTCCCGGTAGGGGGAGGGACGATCCCTTTCCCGCCGAAACCAGACGGCCCGGCGGGTGCTCAGCACACCACGCCGGACCTGACCCGGACAGGAGCCTTGACCCCATGCCCGAGCTAGCGCTGCATTTTACACCGCCCTCCGATCCACCCCCTGCCGCCCCTCCAATCATTCGCCCGGAGGACTTTGAAGACGATCCCACCTTCCGGGAGTCGTTCATGCTTTGCGTCCCCGATCCCCGGGCCAACATGACCCTGCGGGCCTTTGGCAGGCTCATGCATGACCTTGTCCTGCGGACCTGGGGAGACTGGCCGTTGCACCCTGAAGGCGTCTTCCGGGCGAGCTTGCGCGCCACGGTCGCGGACCTCCGGCATGTCCAGGGCTCGCTTGCCGAAAGCACCGGCCCGGACACCGTCGCCGAGCCCCACGAAGCACACCTTGCCGCCGTTGGCGCCCACGTCTCCCGCGAGATCGCCAAGCTTGCCGACCTCTTGGAGGCGGAGTTGCGCAACCTGAAGCCGGAGCGGATTCAATGAAGACGGCGAGCTTTACCGTGCATGCCGATGTCCGGCAGTCCGCGAGATGGAAGCAAGCGGCAGAAGGGGAAGGCTACCCTTCGGTCGGAGGATGGCTTGCAGCGGCAGCGGATCGCCACTTGCAGGCCGTGGCACGTAGCGGCCGGCCCGTCCCTCTGGCATGGCGTCGGGGGTGCTTCACCGTCCGCCTGGAAGGCGGCGAGCTGGTGCCGGTCAAGGGCCACGTCTCACCGCCGTTCGGTTCCTTCGCGGGGACCGAGGAAGGCCCCGCGAGCTACTGCGGGCGGCATCGGCACCCGCTAGTGTTCCTCCCGGACTGCCGCGTCATCGCCACGCTCCGGAGCTTCCGCGAGTGCAAGACGTTGGCGGCTGAGATCGCTCCGGCCCTGATCCGGGGCGAGCTGCCGGACCCTGCCCCTATCCTCAAGTCCCACCTGTAGGCTCTATGGGGCCGGTTCCTTCGGGAGCCGGCCCGTGCTACACTTTCTGGCATGTCGTTAGATCGGGCCATCGGCCTTGTCTCCCTGCTCTTCACTCTTTGGGGTCTTTATCTGACCCGACGACAGGTCTTTCCTCTCAAAAAAATGCTGGTTTGGGGTTGACAGGGGCCATCGGTTCCTTTCTTGGTTGGTTTTGCGGCGCAAGTGCAGTACTATGCAACCATGCAAGACCAGTCAAGCAAGCCCAAGCGCCCTCGCGACTTCAACTCCCGCGCCTTCGATTCCGTCGCGCGACTTACCGGGACCGCGCCACCGGAGCCCGACCCCGAACCGGAAGATCCTCTACGGGCGGCTGCCGCCCTCTTGGGACGCAAAGGAGGTTTGAAAGGGGGAAGGGCGCGGTCTGAAAAACTCACACCTGAAAGGCGCGCCGAGATCGCCCAAAAGGCTGCGTTTGCGAGGTGGTCCAAGCACTAATTAACCGGTTCGCCTACTACGTCTTCTAGCCGCTCTGCGAGCCATACTGCGACATCGGAGGCGGTTATCGTTGAGCCTTCCGATGATAGATCAATCATAAAGGCATAGGCGTCTTCAGTTGACACATTGAGAGTTAATTGAAGATTTTTTAGTGTCTCGACTGCCGCGAGCCAAGCAACTCTTTTGTTTCCGTCAACGAAGCAATGGTCTTTCGCTAAGTAGTACAGAAGGTAGGCCACGAGGATTAGACCCATGTCTTCATCCCCTTCCGCGCAGTATGCCGCGGCGTTGCCAGCAGATCCAATCCGCCCATCAGCGCACTCAATATCCTGACTCCGTTGCGTCGGATCTCCTCCATAGCGGTCCGAAGCTTCTTTATGCAACCGCATTATCGTCTGCGGCGTAATTAAACTAGCCAATTGCTCTCTATTCACTTAGCCAATCTCCGAAGAAGATCGTCCCACTTTCCAAAGACCGCGTGCTCTTCTTGCTCAGGAGTTAGAGGCGACAGCTCTTCTCCCGCTCTCCTAATTCGGAGAAGGCGCGCCTTGCGGCCACTTTGTTTTACAATCAAAGCATAAACAGATCCGAAACGAAGCTCTAGCGCCTTGGCGACTTGCTGTGCAGTCGCCTCACAATGAATCGTCGCTTCTTCCATACCCTTGAAGCGCACGAAACTTTCGCCCGGCTCAAAACCAACGCCTACAATGGCATAGAGTCGCTCATGAAGGATCGGCATCTCTGTCGGCCCTTCCGGAAGCCGCATCGATCCAATCGCAAGCTCGCGCCGAGATCCGTTCTCAATAAACGCATATTTTTGACCCGTGATACCATCGGGTAAAGCCCTCAGATAATTGCGAACGGCAGCATTGCGAAGCTCGCCGCGCGCCTCGGCCTCGATATCCGTAAGCAAAGCATCCGCTACGCGAGTAGTAAGCCCGTCAAAGAAAAGATCATGCTGGAATCCCGGCGGAGAATGAAGCACGCAAGCTGCCACGATGCCCGACGAGCCTTCCGCGATCTGCTCCAGCTCCAGGTCGAAGAGCTTTGCAAACGTGTGCAGTCGCCCCTTAGAGCTATCCGCTTGAGCAAGCATGTTGCTCGCTATGCGCCGATAAGCAATAAGTAACTGCTGAAGAGCCTTACCAAAGGCGTCGAGGCTTAGGCGGTGCTCCGAGAGTCCCGGCACGCGCCCGTCCCAGAGTATTTCGAGCCTCTTGTCCATGGGGGAAGATTCCTCTTTTGACGAAGTCTAGCTCAGGATGAAGGTTTTCGGCAAACAAAGTTCTTGACTTTCCTTTTCCGCTCAAGCATAATGCTCAGTATGGCAAACGTCCTCAGCAACGCCGACCGTACCGCCGTCATCGCCGCCCTGGTAGAGGGTTGCAGCATCCGTTCCACCGCCCGCATGACCGGCGTTGCCCGCAACACGGTTACGAAGCTCTTGCTTGATCTCGCGAAGGTTTGCGCGGCCTACTCGGATGAGAAGCTGGTCCACTTGCCCTGCAAGCGTGTCCAGGTGGATGAGATCTGGGAGTTCTGCTACGCCAAGGCGAAGAACGTCCCGGCCGCCAAGAAGGGCGTTTTTGGCTTCGGCGACGTCTGGACGTTCGTCGCGATCGACGCGGATACCAAACTGGTGCCGTCTTGGCTTGTGGGCTCCCGCGACGTGGGCTCCGCTACGGAACTCATGCAGGATCTCGTGAGCCGTCTCGCGAACCGCGTCCAGCTCACGACGGACGGTCTCAAGGCGTACGTCTCGGCGGTAGAGGATGCGTTCGGCGGTGAGGTCGATTTCGCCCAGCTCGTGAAGATCTACGCCAACGCGCCCACCGGCCCCGAGACGCGCTACAGCCCCGCGGAGTGCACCGGAACGCAGAAGCATGCCATCGTCGGGTGCCCCGATAAGAAGCACGTCAGCACGTCCTTTGTGGAGCGCCAGAACCTCACCATGCGGATGAGCATGCGGCGGTTCACCCGCTTGACCAACGGCCACTCCAAGAAGCTGGAGAACCACGCGGCGGCGATCGCGGTCCACTTCTGCCATTACAACTTCTGCCGGGTTCATATGACCTTGGGCAAGGGCGTGACGCCTGCCATGGCGGCGGGGATTGCCACCCGGAAGCTGGAGATTGCGGACCTCATCGCGATATTGCCGGATTCCGAAAATAAGGCGGGGTCAAAATGAGCCAGTACCCGTGGGTCCGTTGAGTTGACCCGTGGGGCCACCGACTCGCCCCGTGGGTCCGCTGAGTGGACCCGCGGGGCGGCTGACGAAACTCGCGGGGCCGTTGACTCGCGACTCGGGTCCGTTGACTGGACCCACGAGACCGCCAACCCAATTCGCGGGGCCGTTGTCGTGCAACTCAGGGCCGTTGATCCGCGGCTCGGCGCCGTGGATCCAACTCGGATTGCCGGTGACCTCATTCACGGGGCCGCTCGTCCCACTCGCGGGGCGGATTGCGGCCATCGGGTCGACTTCGAGCTCTTTCGTCGGAATTCCCTCTTGACCCTCACGTAGCGTCAGGGTTTATCGTCTTCTTCGTAGCCGGATGGACCGGCTGGAAAGGAGATCAGGTATGCGGCCCCCGCCCTGGAAGGTGGGCGAGCTGGCCAAGCGGACCGGAGTGTCCGTGCGGGCGCTCCACCACTATGACGAGATCGGATTACTGTCGCCGTCGCTGCGCTCGGAGTCGGGCTACCGGCTGTATGCCGAGGCCGACGTGATACGGCTGCAACAGATCCGCTCGCTGCGGTCCCTCGGGTTCTCGCTGGACGAGTCCCGGGTGTTCCTGCAGCGTCCCGACGTGACCCCCGACCGCGTGCTGCGGCTTCACATCGATCATCTGAAGGAGCAGATCGAGTTGCAGCAGAGCCTGTGCGACCGCTTGGAACGAGTCGCCACACGCTGGCGGTCCGACGAAAAAGTACCCACGGAGGAGTTCCTCCAAATCATTGAGGTGACGAACATGTTCGACAAGTATTTCACCCCGGAGCAGATGGAAGAGATCAAACAGCGGCGAGAGGTCGTCGGCGAGGCCAGGATTCACGAGGTCGAAGCCGAGTGGCCGGAGCTCATCGCCCTGGTCAAGGCCGAGATGGACAAGGGCACCGATCCCGCGGACGAGCGGGTGCAGCAGCTCGCCCGCCGCTGGATGGGCTTGGTCCAGGAATTCACCGGCGGCAATCCCGGCATCACGGAGTCCGTAAAAACGATGTACAAGGAGGAACCGACGATGCAGGTCCCCAACATGGACATGAGCGCCATGCGCCAAGCGATGGAGTACATCGGCCAGGCGATGCAGGCGGGGAAAAAGTAAAGACCCTCAGGCGCTAACTTAACGTGTCCTCAGAGTTCCCCCCCGCCCAAGACCCTCATCACCCCGGCCCTCTTCTCCCGACCCCTCCGCCCCCTCACCGGGAGAAGAGGGAGCAAAGCGGGGAAGCCCCCGGGGTACCCCTCTCCCGGTGAGGGGGGTTGAGCGGGGGCGGGAGAGGGGCAGGGGTGAGGGTCTTCGGGCGGCGGAAACTCTCAGACGAGTTAAGTTAACGCCATGGGGTTAGAGGCAATGCTGTTCACATAACGATGGCCGCCCGAATCTGAGTCCAGCGTGGCCGGGTTCTTTTGGCTCGACTACGGGTGGGAAACTTGCTGACCTTTCGCTTGATGGCCCTGGGATTGTGGCGGCCTCGGCTGGAGCTGACT
>DASYJD010000096.1:0-25205 GCA_035996875.1 Thermoanaerobaculia bacterium | reverse complement strand
GGAGGCGGTGTTGCCGGTGGCGCCGCCGGTCGCGGTGCTGGTGTAGGCGACGCTGGTGCAGGCCGCCGGGAAGGTGTCGGCCGCCGTGGCGCCCGTCGCGGTGCTCGGACCCGCATTGCTCACCACGATGGTGTAGGTGACGGAGCCGCCGGCCGTCGCCGTGGTGACGCCGTCGGTCTTGGTGATCGAGAGGTCGGCGCTCAAGCCGATCGTATCGGAGTCGGTCGCGGAGTTGTTGCCGGGGTTCGGGTCGGTGGTTCCGGCCGGTGCCGTGACGGTCGCCGTGTTGCTCAAGGTCCCGGTGGCCGCCCCGGAGATCGTGCAGCTCGCCGTGTAGGTGACGCTGCCGCCGTTCGGCAGGTTGACGGTGCCGTTGATGTTGCCCGAACCGGAAGCCGTGCAGGTGCCGCCGCCGGCACCCACGCAGGTCCAGGTGCAGGTCAGGGACGCCGGGAAGGTGTCGGCCACGGTGGCCCCCGTCGCGGTGCTCGGCCCCGCGTTGCTGGCCGTGATGGTGTAGGTGACCGAGCCGCCAGGCGTCGCCGTGGTGACGCCGTCGGTCTTGGTGATCGAGAGATCCGCGCTCAAGCCGATCGTATCGGAGTCGGTCGCGGAGTTGTTGCCGGGGTTCGGGTCGGTGACGCCGGCCGGTGCCGTGACGGTCGCCGTATTGCTCAAGGTCCCGGTGGCAGCCCCGGAGATCGTGCAGCTCGCCGTGTAGGTGACGTTACCGCCGCTGGGGAGGTTGACGGTGCCGTTGATGTTGCCCGAACCGGAAGCCGTGCAGGTGCCGCCGCCGGCTCCCACGCAGGTCCAGGTGCAGGTCAGCGAGGCCGGGAAGGTGTCGGCCACGGTGGCGCCCGTGGCGGAGCTCGGACCCGTGTTGCTGGCGGTGATGGTGTAGGTCACAGAGCCGCCGGCCGTCGCGGTGGTGACGCCGTCGGTCTTGGTGATCGAGAGATCCGCGCTCAAGGCGATCGTGTCGGAGTCGGTCGCCGAGTTGTTGCCGGGCGTCGGGTCGGTGACTCCGGCCGGTGCCGTGACGGTGGCAGTGTTGCTCAGCGAGCCGGTGGCCGCCCCGGAGAGGCTGCAGCTGGCCGTGAAGGTGACGCTGCCACCGCTGGGGAGGTTGACGCTGGAGTTGATGTTGCCCGAGCCCGAAGCCGTGCAGGTGCCGCCACCGGCTCCGACGCAGGTCCAGGTGCAGGTGAGCGAGGCCGGGAAGGTGTCCGCCACGGTGGCGCCCGTCGCCGCGCTCGGCCCGGCGTTGCTCGCCGTGATGGTGTAGGTCACGGAGCCGCCGGCCGTCGCGGTGGTGACGCCGTCGGTCTTGGTGATCGCGAGGTCCGCGGTCCCGGCCACGCCGTCGGTGTCCGTCGCCGAGTTGTTGCCCGCGACGGCGTCGTTGACGGCGCCGCCGGAGACGGTCGCCGTGTTGCTGATCGAGCCCGACGCGCTGGGGCTGACGGAGCAGACCGCGGTGTAGGTCACCGAGCCGCCCGAGGGAATGTTGGTGCTGTCATTGATATTGCCGGCCGTGGGGCCGGCGGTGCAGGTGCCGCCACCGGCTCCGACGCAGGTCGTCGAGCAGGTGAGCGCGGCGGGGAAGGTGTCGGCGACGATGGCCGCGGGGTTGCCCACCGTTCCGCCGTTCGTGGCCGTAATGGTGTAGGTCACCGTGCCGCCGGGAGTCGCCGTGGTGACGCCGTCGTCCTTGGTGATCGCGAGATCGGCTCCGGCCTCGCCCAGCGTCCAGTCGGAGAAGGAGGTGATCCCGGTCAACGTAGCCGTGTTGGCCGCCGTGTTGACCGTGCCGCCCTGATCGCTGTAGTCGGAGGGGTTGCCCGCCTCGTGCCGCAGGAAGTGGAGGTTGGCCTCGGTCACCGTCCCCGGGATGTCCGTCGGGTCGAGATAGCTCAGGGTGACATCGGCGGTGACACCCGTCGCCGTCAGCCGCCAGTAGCGGGTGAGCACCGCGGTCAACGGCTGGATGCCGGGAGCGGGCGTCTGCACCACGGCCACCGTCACGTCGGTCGGGAAAGTCCCGGCGGTGGCGTTGAAGGTGACCGGCGTATAGCCATTGGCCGTGCCTACCTCGTAGGTCTTGCTGGCGGCGGCCGTGAAGTTCTTCTTGAAGTTGCCGTCGACGTAACCGGTGGTCCGCGTCACGGTGCCGGCCGCGGAGTTGAAGTAGAGCGTGTTCGCCCCCGTGATGACGCGCCCCCCGTTGAGGGCGATGGACCCCGCCGCGGCGCCGTTCACCGTGATGTCGCCGCCGGCGATCGTGATGTCGTTCGGGTTGGTGATGCTGAGCAGGTTCAGGACACGCGACGGCGGGATCTCGGTGCCCGTCGTGCGGCCGGTCAGCTCCGGCGCGTACAACATGTTCACGCCGCCCGTACCAGGGTTGAAGACCGGCGGCACGTCGAAGCCAGTGACCGGCACGGTTGGTCCCGCCACTCCGAACTGGATGACCGCAGTCGTCGCTCCGCCGTTGCCGAGGGTGAGCTTGTTGGCGTTGGTGGCGCCGCCGGCGAGGACGTTGATCCGGCTGATGATCATCTGGTTCGTGGAGGTGAAGACGACGTTTAGGGGATTTTGAAAAGTCACGTTGGTGATCGGCGCCGTGGTGACGCCGGTGCCGGTGTAGGTCTGCGCCCCGATCGAGCCGCTGTCGAAGAAGTTGAAATTACTGTTCGCGCCATTGGCGGTCAGCGTCCCGTTGTTGGTGAGGGTGTTCCCGTTGAAGAGAAACACATTGTTGCCGATGTTGAACGTGGTTCCGGTGTTGATGGTGATGTTGCGGGTGACGTTGTTGAACACCGCCGGCGCCAGCATGTTCACGGTGTGGTTGGCCGAGGTGTTGCTGATCACCAGGTTGGGGAGCACGCCAGCCATGCTGAAGGTCTTGGCGGCGCCGGAGGCGGCGTTGCCGGCCTGAAGCGTCCCCCCGGTTACCGACAGCGTGCCGGTGAGCCCCGACTGGTTGCGGAAGTCGCGCGGTCCGCTCACCGCGGTGTTGGCCAGTTGCACGATGATGGTGCCGCCGGTGATGCTGGTAGTCCCTGTCCCTGTGCCGAGATCGAAACTCGCCAGGGTGGTCGATGCGTTGCCGATCGTGTTGACCGTGATGGTGCCGCCGGTCTGCGTGTAGGTGATGGCGTTGCCGGCCGCGGCGACGCCGAAGCGGCTGGTGGAATTCACCGCTCCTCCCTCGACGATTTCCGTGCTGCCCGTGGCGAAGCCCATCGAGTTGCCGGTGGCCGTGCCGATGTTGAACGTGCCCTGCGTGATCCGCAGCAGGCCGTTGTTGACCGGTGAGCCGTTCTGGCCCGCGACCGTGTAGTTGGGGTTGTTGAGCCAGAAGCCGAAGCTCACGGGGATCGTGTAGCCCGCCGCGGCGAAGACCCGGCTCGTACCGGTGAAGGTTCCCGAGATCTTGATCGTGCCGTTGGTCATCACCAGCCAGCCGCCGACGACGGTGTCCGTCGTCACGCCGCGGACCGTGAAGCTCGTGGGCATGACCTCCACGATCGCAGCCGGCGTCGTGCCCTTGTTGACCGTGATCTGGCGGATGTCGGTCGTGGCGCCCGTGCCCGAGAACGTGGTGTTCCCCGCGCCCGTGAAGGTGATGATGGCGCCGGCGGTATCCGCGTTGGTCGAGAAGTCGAGCGTGCCGTTGTTCGTCAGGTTTCCCGTGATGCTGAGGTTGTGGCCCGTCTGGGTGCCCGCGGGGTTGGACTGGAACGTGCCGCCGCTCTGGACGGTGGCGTCGGTGCCGACGGTCAACGTCCGCGCCGTGGTCTGCTCCCACTGAAGAGTGCCCGCGACCGAGACCGAGTAGGCGACCGCGGCCGTGTCGATCGTCACCGTCGTCCCGGCTGCGATGGTCACGGCGTCATTGGCGGTGGGAACGATGCCCGTCGACCAGGTTCCCGGGGCGCTCCACAGTCCTGTGCCGAGCGATGTGTTCGGCGTCGGCGTGGCGGTTGCCTGGCTGCTGGCGATGAAGGCCGTGTTGCCCTCGTTGACCGCGTAGACCCTCCAGAAGTAGGTCGTGCCGCCGAGCAGGCCGGAGGCGACGAAGCTGGTCGCGTTCTGGGCCGCGGTGTTGAGGAAGCTGAAGTTCGTGCCGTCGGTCGAGATGTAGACGGCGTATCCGGTCTCGTTCGAGGAGTCCGTCCAGTTGAGCGTCATGCCGGTGGCGGTCACGCTGGTGAACGTCAGGGGCGCGCCCGGCGGATTGACCACCGGCGGGCTCAGCAGGAAGGTGCGGCGCGAGCCGTCCGCGGCGGACGTGAGGACGGGGATCGTGCCGGCCACGTAGGTGTTGTTCACCGGGGTCGCCGAGGCGCCGCTGAACGTGGGGGCCGGCGTGCCGCTCTGGGCGGCGGTGATCGAGCCGACGGTGCCGACCGTGCTGTTCGAGGAGAAGCCGAACTGCGGGCTCAAGGAATTGGCGTCTATCGCGCCGGCGGCGCTCATCGACATCGAGCCGTAGACGAACTCGATGGTGCCGGTGGTCTCCGAGAGGCGCATCTGATAGGTCAGGTCCGCCGTTCCTCCAGCATTGAAGTCCGCCTGCATGTTGAGCCACTCGATGACCACCACCCGGTTCGGCGCGGAGCCGAGAACCTTGAAATGGACCTTGCCGTTGCCGGCGTGCGTGCGCTGGTCGGCGCCATAGGCGTCGACCAGGGACTGCCCGGCCTGGGCGAGCGGATCGTAGAGCGTGGTCGAGACCTGCGTCGGGCCGAAGCGCAGCGTGCCGTTCGAGTTCACCGAGAAGCGGTCCTGGCGAACCCCCATGAAGTAGAAATCGATGCCCAGCAGGGTCACCGGCGATGCGGTGTCGTCCTGGTCGGCGGCGACGAGCGTCGTCGTCCCGGTGCTCATGTCCGTCAGCGACCCGGTCACCGTCGTACTGAACGTGTAGTTGGCGGCGTTGGCTTGGGCGTTTGCCTTCGGAACGGCCAGGAGAGCGGCCATCAGGGCTACGGCGACGACGAGCTTCGTTTTCATGTCGGTCTTCTTTCTGGACTCGCTACGGTTCGAGTCCGCTGGCATCGAATCGACTGCTGATCGACTGCTGGACGATCGATAGGGGGACTTCCGCTCTCCACCCACTCGCTGGCTAAACAGAGCAGCAAATACTGTTTTCGGAACCTGTGCCGGGATGCTACTAGAAGTTGCCGAAGGCCGCAAGGCCCTTTTTCGGGGATGCCCACACAGATGCCGCGCCACCCCGCTTCAACGCAGAACGTCCATCTCCGCAAACGACCCCACCACGACGTCCGCATTGGCGATGAGCTCCCTGGGATGGGTCGTCGCCAGGCCGATGACCCTCATGCCGGCGCGGCGGCCGGCTTCGATGCCCCGGGGGGAGTCCTCGATCACCACGCAGCGCTCGGGCGGCGTGGCGAGTTGGGCCGCGGCGTAGAGGAAGAGGTCCGGCTCCGGCTTGGCCCGCCCGCCGACGTGCGAGGGGAAGTAGACGCGCCCGTCGAAGAGGCGGGAGATTCCCAGCCGCCGATCCGCCACGGCGAAGATGTCCGCGCTCATGGAGGTGGCGACGCAGGTCCGGAAGCGTCCCCGAACTTTCGTCTCGAAAAACTCCGGAAAGCCCTCTGTGAAGAGAAGCTCCCGCTCGAAGAGGCCGCGGACGATCTCGATCCGCTCGCGCGAGAGCTCCTCGATGTCTCCTTTGAGCCCATACTGCTCCTGAAGCAGGAGGATTCCCGCCGTCATTCCGAGGCCGGTGATGAGCGGCTTGGTGCGCGCCGAGTCGAAGGCGATTCCCCGCCGGGCAAGGAACTCGGCCTCGGC
This sequence comes from Thermoanaerobaculia bacterium, assembly GCA_035996875.1. Lineage (GTDB taxonomy): Bacteria > Acidobacteriota > Thermoanaerobaculia > Multivoradales > UBA5704 > DATARR01. Next base: position 19,379 of record DASYJD010000096.1, on the reverse strand, counting down.
CTGGTCCCAGAGAATCTCGCTGTCGAGGATGACGCCGTCGCAGTCGAAGAGGACGGCTTCGGGGGAAGCAACCCGTTGCGAGTGGTCGCTCATGAGGTTTGGATCCAATGCAGGGAGAAAACTAGGTTGTTCTGTGCGTGGCCCCGGCAGCGCGATGACCCGCCCTGCGAGTGTCGTGAACGGACCCACGGGTCCACTGACTCGCCCCGCGGGTCAACTGACTTGACCCACGGGGTAGTGGGGGAATCCCCCCACTACCCGATTTGGGTCCGTTGTCTCATCATTTGGGTCCGCTGATTAAAGATGCCGGTTCCGCCAGATGCTCCATCTCCCGGTCGTGCAGTCCGCGCAGAGTCAACTGCGCCGTGATTGCGCCAATCAGAGCCCAGAGCATGTCCCACTGTGTATCCCACACGTCGCCCTGAGTCCCCAGGAACTCATCCGCGGCCGAGCCTCCGAGGACGGCCGAGAGCCATTCCACGAACTCATAGCATGCGCTGAAAGCCAGGCAGACCGAGGTGACGAGGAAGAACAGCCAGCCTCGCCGTGTCACCACGCCTTTGCGCAGCAGGATCTCCCGGACCAGGATCGCCGGCACGAACCCTTGAGCGAAATGGCCCAGCCGGTCGTAGTGATTTCGTGCCAGTCCCAGGAGATCCCGAATCCAGAAGCCGAGCGGCACCCGGGCATAGGTGTAGTGCCCGCCCGCCATCAGGATCAGCGCATGGAGGAAGATCAGCCGGTAGAGCAGTGGCGTCAACGGGAACCGCCGGTAGGTCGCGATCAGGATCGGCACTCCGATGAAGATGGGCGCGACTTCCAAAAACCAGGTCAGGCGGTCGTAGGCGCCGGTCGCCGAGACGACCAGTGCCACGACTCCAAGGCCCAGCAGGATCAGAGGCTCACTGGCTGAGCGTTTCACGCACGGATCTCCTCAGGAAGCGGAGCAGTTCACAGCCTGACCGATGGCCGACGAGCCTACCTGTTAGTATCCATCAAAACCACTCCCGGAGCCTTTAAGCTCCGGTGTATGCAAGGAGAAGTGAAGATATGGATCGCCGCAAGATTTTTGTGCTCGTCGCCCTTCTTTTCGTAGCCGTGCCGTTGATGGCCACCGTCTGCGATGACGTGTCCCAGAGCCTCCCCGGGTGCAATCCAGGATGTATCACGGCCGCACAGATGGCCGCGTTGCTCTCGATCACCGTCGGTCAGGCCAACAGTTGCCTGAAGGATCTCAAAGACGCCGGTCTGGCCACCGAATGCACCCCTGCCGGAGGAGGCCATGGATATTGCCGGACTCCGTCGGGTCGTCCTGCCGGGGCGTCGGAGCTCTAAAGTTTTCACAGAGATCAAGATCGTAGCTGTTAGTATCCCTCAAAACCAACGCCCCGGTGCCTGGAGCTCCGGAGTATTCAAGGAAAAATGAAACCATGGACCGACGCAAGATCTTCGTGCTCGTCGCCCTTCTCTTCATCGCCGTGCCGCTGATGGCCTCCGTCTGCAACGAGGTTTTCGAGGACGTCCCCGAGTGCACCGAGGGCTGCATCACACCCGCCCAGATGGCTGCGCTGATCTCGATCACCGTCAGTCAGGCCAACATGTGCCTGAAGGATCTCAAGGACGCCGGTCAGATCAGCGAATGCACTCCCCCCGGAGGGGGCCGGGGATATTGCCGGTAGACGGGCCGGTAGACGGGAATATTGCCAGTCGATCGATCGCGTCGTTCCGCAGAGGCGCGGCGCGAAGGATCACGTCCGCGGGACCGGCTGGTCCCGCGGACGACTGAGGGCCGGAGTGACCAGGGCCTACAGCGCAGGCACGCAGGCGTTTTCGGGGCAGGTCTGAACGACGAAACGGCCGTGCGTTGTGCACACGCAGTTGATGCAGCACTGGGAGCCATCGGCATAGGTCGTACAGATGGGGCAGGCGTACGATCCATCCGCCTCGGCCCGGACCGTCACGAGCGAGGCGGCGGCCGCGGCGAGCGCCAAGGCTAGGAACAGCATCTTCTTACGCATGATCTACCTCCGTGGAGAAGAGTTGTGGGAGCGGTCGCGGACAGACTCTACTCTCTTCCATCGGCGGGCGGGCAGAAGTGGTTGGTGCAGGCGATGCGGTGGCCCGCAGCGTCGCAGATGCAGCTCACGCAGCACTCGGAGCCATCGGCGTAGATCGTACAGATGGGGCAGGAGGTGGTTCCACCGGCATTGGCGCGGGCGGTCGAGAGCGAGGCGGCGACAGCGGCGAGGGCCAGTGCCAGGAACATCATCTTCTTGCGCATGATCGGTCTCCTTGGGGGTTGTTGAACATAGGCACCCGTCAATAGGGTGTGGGCCAGGTCCCGTGCCGGGACAGGCGGCTCCAGGATATATCGAGATATATATAGCGGATGCCTGCGCTCGAGGTTTTGATCGTCGAAGACCAGCCGGCCGTTTCCACCGCCCTCGAGGTGCTGTTCGAGATCCGGGGGATTGCTTGCTGCGCCGCCCGCGGGCCGGAGGAGGCGCTGCGCGTGCTGGCCGGGGAGAGCGGGCCGGCGATCGGCGTCGTCCTGCAGGACATGAACTTCAGCCCCGAGGCCACCTCCGGCGACGAGGGCGTGGCCCTGTTCCGCGAGATCCGGCGACGGGACCCAGGACTGCCCGTGCTGCTCCTCACCGCCTGGATCTCGCTGGAGACGGCCGTGCAGCTCGTCAAGGAGGGCGCGGCGGACTATCTCGCCAAGCCTTGGGACGACGAGAAGCTCCTCACCTCGGTGCGGAACCTCCTGCGCTTGCGCGAGCTGCAGCTCGAAAACGCCCGCCTGCGCAGCCGCGGCCAGCGGACGTGGGACGACCTCGCCGAGCGCTACAACCTCTGCGGCGCCGTATGGGCGAGCGAGGGAATGCACGCCGTCGCGAGCCTCGCCCTCCAGGTGGCGAAGGGGGACGTGCCGGTGCTCATCACCGGCCCGAGCGGTGCCGGCAAGGAGAAGCTGGCGGAGATCGTCCAGGCCAACTCGCTGCGGCGGGAGCGGCCGTTCGTGCGCGTCAACGCCGGCGCCCTGCCGGACGAGTTGCTGGAGAGCGAGCTGTTCGGCGCCGAGGCGGGGGCTTTCACCGGCGCCACCCGGCGGCGGGTAGGCCGGTTCGAGGCAGCGGACGGCGGCACGCTGTTCCTCGACGAGATCGGCAACCTTTCGGCCTCCGGGCAGGCCAAGCTCCTCCGCGTTCTTCAAAGCGGCCGCTTCGAGCGCCTGGGAAGCAGTGAGACGCGGCGGGTGGACGTCAGGCTCATCTGCGCCACCAATGCCGATCTGAGGCGGGAGATGGCCGCCGGCCGCTTTCGCGAGGACCTTTTCTATCGCCTGAACGTCATCGAGCTTCAGGTGCCGCCCCTCGGCGACCGGCCGGAGGACGTCATTCCGCTCGCCGAGCGTTTCCTCCGCGACCTCTCGCCGGCTCCCACCGGCACCCTCTGGCGGCTCACACCCGACGCCCGTGAGGCCCTCGTGCGTCACCGGTGGCCGGGCAACGTCCGGGAGCTGGAGAACGTGCTGCGCCGGGCCGTGCTGGTCGCTTCGGGCGATACGATCGGTGCCGGAGACCTGGGGTTGGCGCCTCGGCCCGAGACGACCGCGGCCAGCCCGGAAACCGATCCCGGTAACGATCTGCTGCTGGCCGACCGGATCAAGATCGAGCGCGCCCTGGCAGAGGCGGAAGGAGTGGTCGCCAAGGCCGCGGAGATCCTCGGGATCTCCCGCCAGGCGCTCTACCGCAAGATGGAACGGCACGGGCTGGCGGTGGAGCGGCGGTTGCGGGGCTGAGGCCGGATGAAGCCCTTCTCCTTCGCCACCCGCGTCCGCCTCGCATTCGTCGCGGCGCTGGTCGCGGTGATCGGCTTCGGCGTGGCGGCGGCGTTCTGGATTCCTTCTCCCTGGGCCGTTCTCCTCGCCGCCGTGGGCTTCGGATTGCCCGTGGGCTGGTGGATTCTCGACCGCGTGTTGATCCCCTCGACCCGCGTCCTTCAAGCGCTGCGCGACGGCGTCCAGGGCTATCGGGACCACGACTTCAGCCTCAACCTGGCGGTGGACCGCGGGGACGAGCTCGGCGAGCTTGTCGATCTCTACAACAAGGTAGGCGATGTGCTGCGCGACGAGCGCAGCGCCATTCTCCAGCGGGAGATGCTGCTGGAGACGGTGTTCGAGGCGACGCCCATGGCGATCGTCCTCGTCAACGCCCGCGACCGGGTGATCTTCGCCAACCGCACGGCGCGCGAGGTGTTCTTCAGCCGTGGGCGCCTGGAGGGGCGGGTTTTTGGGCAGATCCTGGAAGAGTGTCCGGAGGCCCTGCGGGAGGCGCTGGCGAGCGGGCGCGATTCCCTTTTTTCGCTGGAGACCGGCGGCGAGGAGGAGGTCTTCCACGTTGCCCGCCGCGCCTTCGAACTCAACGGCCAACGACATGACTTGGTGCTCATCAAGCGTCTAACTCCGGAGCTGCGGCGGCAGGAGGTGGACGTCTGGAAGCGGGCCATCCGCACCCTCTCGCACGAGATCAACAACTCGCTGGCGCCCATCGCCTCGCTTGCCCGCTCGGTGCGGCTGATGGCCGGCAGCCCGGAGCATGCGGAGCGCCTCGGCTCGGCGCTCGACGTCATCGAGGAGCGGTCGAGCCACCTCAAGGAGTTTCTGGAAGGCTATGCCCGCTTCGCCCGCCTGCCCCAGCCTCGCCTGGCCGATGTGGAGTGGGGAACCTTCCTGGGCGAGCTGCGCGAGGTGGCGCCGTTCGACCTGGAAGGCGAGCCGCCCACGGCGGCGGGGCGTTTCGATCCCGGGCAGATGCAGCAGGCGCTCATCAATCTCCTCAAGAACGCCCGCGAGTCGGGAAGCGCGCCGGAGGAGGTGAAGCTGGCGGTGGATGCCCTGGGGGAGGGAGGCGTCCGCTTCCGGGTGATGGACCGCGGCGCCGGCATGACGGACGAGGTGATGAGGAAGGCGCTCCTGCCCTTCTACACCTCGAAAGCCGGAGGCACTGGCCTCGGCCTCCCCCTATGCCGCGAGATCGTCGAGGCCCACGGCGGCCGCCTGCGCATCGAGAGGCGAGAGGGCGGGGGCACGGCGGTGGTGTGCTGGGTGCCGGGGTAAAGCGGTCGTGGTACCCTTTTCCGTCATGAAGACCACCTCCAAAGCCCTGCTCGCCGCCGCTCTCCTCGGCGTTCTGCTGTCCGCCTGCGCCTCGACGGTGCCCACCGAGCGGGCGCGGGCGGCGAATGAGGGAGTGCGGGAGCAGGACGTGTCCGACGCCCGGCTGGAAAACGCGATCCGGCTGGCCTTGCTGGAGAAGCTCGGGCGGGACGGCATGGGCATCAAGGTGGATGTGGACCGCGGCCGCACCCATCTGACCGGCCAGGTCGACAAGCGCTCCACTCAGGATCTCGCCGAGGAGGTCGTCAAGACCGTTCCGGGCGTTCAGGACGTGGACAACGACGTCACCAACCGCGACGAGGCCGCGCCGCCCAGCACGCCCGTGGCCAAGGCCGTCGGCCATGCCGAGCGCAAGGTGGACGACGCCGTCCTCGAAATGCGCGTCGGCAAGAATCTGTTGGAGGAGATCGGCCGCTACGCCCTCGACCTCGAAGTCGAGGCGAGCGACGGGGTGATCAGCCTGCGCGGCACCCTCCCGGACCGGGAGCGGAAGTCGCTGGCCCTCAAGGCCGCCGGGGACGTTTCCGGCGTCAAGAAGGTGATCGACCTGCTCAAGGTTCAAGGCCGGTAGCCGGATCTCCGGCCGCCGTTTTTCAATTCAGGGATCGCAACAACTTTTTTCGAGGAGACGAACGTGTCGCTGGGAACCTGGTTTCGTAATCTGATTTCGCCCAAGCCCGAGCATGTCGAAGTGGCGCTGGGCCGTAACGACCTCTGCCGGTGCGGCAGCGGAAAGAAGTACAAGAAGTGCCACCTCAAGAGCGACCAGATCAATCGGGTGGAGTCCAGTTACTCCTCGCAGGTCACCGCCCGCAACCGCATGAGCGACGGCGTCATGCCCGGCACCACCAAGCCCCGCAAGCTGGAGAAGCCGGCGGAGCCGGTGGCGAAGCGGTAGAAGGCTCCTCTCCTCCTATCTCCTATCCGCTGGGAAAAGAAGGAGCGATTCGGTGAGTTGGAGGAGACCTCGATCCAGTCTGCCAGCCACTGTAGAGACGCCTCGCGGGGAACCCCGCGGGGCGTCTCCTCGAAGCAAGATCCCCACAGCCATCTGGAAAGTCTGAAGACCGACGGTAGCGCGTCCCAAACCGTTCCGTGAAGGGATGAGGTCGACTCTTCGGCGGAGACGCCCCACGGGGTCCCGTGGGGCGTCTCTACAATGGCAGCCGACGGGTCAAGATCCGGGTCTTCCCTCGCCGCGTCGATCCATCTTCCCTCCCGCTTGAGACCGCCCCGCCGCCCGCCTATCATCCCAAAAGAACCGAACGCTCGTTCTGTAACGCGATGGCGGCGGGGGACGGAGACACATGACGCGACTGGCCAATCCGTCGCTCCCCTTCGTGGTGAACCCGAATTTCGGCAAGGCCCGTGCAACACTACCCGGGCGGGAGATTCAGCTCGGCGTGCGGTGGGCGTTCTAGACGAAGAGGAGATGCGATGAGTGAAAAAGTTGTCATCGTCACCGGGGGCGCGGCCGGCATCGGCCGCGCCACGGCACGCCGGTTCGCGACGGCCGGCGCGCGGGTGGCCGTATGGGACGTGCAGGCGGGAGGCGAGGGGGATTTTCAAACGGTCGACGTGACCAACGCCGCCGCGGTCGAAGAGGCCGTGGCGGCGGTCGTCGCCCGCTGGGGGCGGATCGACGTGCTGGTGAACAACGCCGGCATCCTCCGCGATCACCAACTGATCAAGTGGAAGGACGACCGCAAGCTCGGTGAGATGACGGAGCGGGATTTCGACGCCGTTGTCGCGGTCAATCAGAAGGGCGTTTTTCTTTGCACGCGCGCCGTCGTGCCCCCCATGATCGCGGGCGGCGGCGGCGTCATTCTCAATGCCTCCTCCGTGGTGGGGCTCTACGGCAACTTCGGCCAGACGAACTATGCCGCCACCAAGGCCGCGGTGATCAACATGACGAAGACCTGGGCGCGGGAGCTGGGCCGGTACAACATCCGGGTCAACGCCGTCGCGCCCGGTTTTATCGCTACCGAGATGGTCACTGCCATGCCGGAAAAAGTCCTCCAGGGAATGATCTCCCACACGCCCCTGGGGCGGATGGGAAAACCGGAGGACATCGCCGAGGCCTACTTCTGGCTGGCCTCGGACGCCGCGGACTTCATTACCGGCACCGTGCTCTCGGTCGACGGCGGGCTGGTGGTGGGGACGTAAGGGGCGGCTTCCTTGGAGACAGATCCGTGGTCCGAACTTCCGCCCGGGCCTAAAGGCTCCTGTTCGACCCTTTCCTTCTACACCGGCTGCGGCGATACCTCTAAATTTGACACGTATACCAATATCAAAGCGCAACTAGATGTCGGAAGAGGCTCAACTGCAGCCCAATTCGATTATAATTTCAGTGACTGGAGTATCTACAACACGGCAGGAGGTGACGCGGGCGGTGTCGGCCATTTTCGAGCGAAGAACAACACGGGGGTGATCCAGCTCAACATGATCACCACTGCCTGTACCGGAACGGGGTGCTGCTTCGGGTACGGCTACTCCTGCCAATGACCTGCCGGTAACCTGCCGATAGGACCTCCGGTAGGTTCCCGGACAACCATCGCGCTTGGAAATGAAAATCCTCCCGCGGTCACTCCAGTCGAAGTACCTCAAGCCCTGAAAGGGCAGCGGGGAGGACGCAGTGGAGCATCCCTGGGAAGAGACCCTGAAGCGATTCGTCACGGGCACCGCTGTGCGGGAGGAGCGCCTCGCCATCGTGGCGCACCTGTTGAAGGGGTGCCCTGCCTGCGCTCGGAAGATCCGGCTGCTCATGCTGCCGGATCCGGTCTGCCAACAGTCCTACGACTCCGCACTGAACCGCTTCGATCAGGGGCTGGTCGAGGGCCTGGAGTCCTCGATCAGCCCCGTCCAGACGCTGAGGACGGTGCTGGCCCAGTTGCTCGAAGCGGATGGTGCGCCGCAGGCGGGCGGCGGCAAGCCTCGCCGGCGCGGCCGGATTGTTCCGTAGGATCAAGCGCCCTGGCGCTGAGCCTGGCCCTGCCGGGCCACGGCCTCGGCCGCTTGGCGCGCCGCTTCGGGGTCGCCCAGGTAGTAGCTGCGAATGGGCGTCAGGTCGTCGTTGAGCTCGTAGACCAATGGAATCCCCGTGGGAATGTTGAGGCCCACGATCTTCTCCTCCGAGATGCCGTCGAGGTGCTTGACGAGCGCCCGCAGGCTGTTGCCGTGGGCGGCGATGAGCACCCGCTGGCCGGCTTCGAGCCTCGGGACGATCGTCGTGTGCCAGTAGGGCAGGAAGCGGGCCACCGTGTCCTTGAGCGACTCGGCGAGCGGCAGCTCGGCCGCGGTGAGGCCGGCGTAGCGCGGGTCGCGGCCGGGGTAGCGTTCGTCGTCCGCAGCGAGGAGCGGCGGCGGCTCGGAGTAGCTCCGGCGCCACACCAGCACCTGGGCGTCGCCGTATTTGGCCGCGGTCTCCGCCTTGTCGAGCCCCTGGAGGGCGCCGTAGTGCCGCTCGTTGAGGCGCCAGCTCGGGTGGATGGGAATCCACATCAGGTCCATCTCGTCGAGGGCGATCCACAGCGTCCGGATGGCCCGCTTGAGGAGCGAGGTGTAGGCCAGGTCGAAGGTGAAGCCCCCTTCGCCCAGCAGCCGGCCCGCGTGGCGGGCTTCCTCCCTCCCCTTGGGCGTGAGGTCGACGTCCGTCCACCCGGTGAACCGGTTCTCGAGGTTCCAGGTGCTCTCGCCGTGCCGCAGCAGGACCAGCTTGATCATGGGGCTTTGTCTCCCTCCGGGGCGAGAGGATATATCAACGGCGGCGTCAGCGGTGGGAGGGAAAGGGCGGCCCCATGAGGCCGCCCCAAGGAACCTACTTCTTCTCCTGATAGGTCACGGTCGCGGAGCTCTGGCCATTGGCGCTCCCAAGGAGAACGCTGGCTTGGCGCTTTTCGTCGGCACTCTTGGCGCTGAGGGTGCCGCCGTCCTGGCCGTTGGAGGAGAAGTTGGTCCTGTCGACCTTGAAGCCGCCGCTCTTGAGCTGGCTCTCATAGAAATCCATCATCTTGGTGACGGAATCCGAGCTGGTCACAGTGAACGCCGCCGAATGGCCCTCGGCATTGGTCGTGTCGAAGGTCCCCTGGACCTTGCCGCCGGGGTAGACCGGCAGCCACGATGGGAGGTTCTGAGGCGCGCCAACTCCGGCGTTCATCGTCGTCACCTGGCCCTTGTCGTCGGTGGCCTTGAGGGAGGCGCCGCCCGGCCCTGAGGTATCGAGGGTGGCCGTGCCCTTGTTGCTCTTGAAGCTGAATTTGCCCGCTTTGGCGTCGTCGGCACTGACGGTGAACGTCTCACCCGTCTTTTGGTTCTTGACCGTGAGAGTCTTGGCCGTCTCATCGGCACTGACGGCGAGCACGTCGCCGGTTTCCTTGTCCTTGATCGTGAGGGTACTGGTTTTCTCATCTTTACTGACGAGCTCAAGCTTGGGGTTGAACCGCACCATATACTCGGCACTGGTAAATGCCGGGTGCGCCTTGAAGTCGTCGACCTTTGACTTGACGAAGAAGCTGAAACCCACCAGCGCGATCAAGCAGAGGACGATGATGGCGGCGCATCCGATGCCGACCCAGGCGAGCGGGCTGAGGCCCTTCTTGGAGGCCTGTGGAGATCCGGGTGGAGGAGGAGCAGGCGAGGCTACGGACATATGAATTCCCCTTTCGCGTTTTTGCGGTACTTGGCCTTGCGATCACAGTTTTCGACCCCGAAACTCTAGCACTGCTTGGCCCCGGGGGACGAATCCGGGGTACGATCCCCGTCGGGTCTGGGTTCTGGAAAAGGAGACGGCATGGCGACCACGATGAGAGTCGGGATGGTGCTCTACGACGGCTGCACGTTGCTGGATTTCGCGGGCGCGACTCAGGTCTTCGCCTTCGCGCCGGGATTCGAGGTCGTCTGGCTGGCGCCGGAGATGCGGCCCATCACGACGACGGAGAACGTGCAGGTGCTGCCGCATTGCACCTTCGGCGACGCGGGCACGCTCGACATCGTCTTCGTGCCGGGCGGCGGGGAGAAGGTGGGCACCGTGATGCAGGACTCCGTGTACGTCGACTTCGTCCGCACGGCGGGCAGTCAGGCGAAGATGGTGGGCTCCATCTGCACCGGTGCCTTCATCGTGGCCGCCGCCGGCCTGTTCGACGGCTACGAGGTCTCGACGTACTGGAGCCAGAGGGAGAACCTCGCCCTGTTCCCCAACCTCCGGGTGTCGGCCGGCTATCCGCGCTGGGTCATTCATCGCGATCGGTTTTCCGGCGGTGGCATCTCCTCGTCCATCGACATGGCGTTGGAGATCGTGAGCATGATCTCTGGCCCGACGCAGAGCATGACGACCCAGCTCTCCATCCAGTACGCGCCCGATCCGCCGTTCCAGTCGGGCGATCCCGCACAGGCGCCGCCGTCGGTCACGACCGCGGTGCTGAAGTCACAGGAGAGCTTCACCGCCGCCATCAAGGCCGGAGTGGAGGCGGTGCTCGGCGGAGACTGATCCTCAGATCAGGCGGCCGTCTTGTCGTCGATCGCCGCCGTGGGCGCGTTTTTCTTGACCGACTCGATGCCGTTCTCCATCGAGGCCGCGGTGTTGTACATCTCGCTCTGGCCGATGGTCCTGCCGTTCGAGGCGCGGAGAACGAAATAGGGCTGGCCGTTCTTCGCGGTCTTGCGCTCGTAGCGGTTGTCGAGGGGCGCGTTCTTCTTGACCGATTCAATCCCCCGCACGGCGCCGCGCCGCTCGACGTACTGCTCGCTGGCGAGGATCACCTGCCCGTTGCTCGCCTTGAGGTGAAACAGGAACTGCCCGTTGCTCGACTTTTTCAGCTCGAACTTTCCAGCCATTTCGACTCTCCTTTGGAACCGGCCACGGAGCGCGGAGCCGCACCCTCAGCCGGAGATCGGATTGCTCGACATCGCCACCAAGTGCTCCCCCGTATGGTATCCGATTCCGCACCGGCGCGGGGTAGACTACCCACGTTATGAGCTGCGCCTTTTGCAAGATCGTCCATGGAGAGGCTCCTGCCCACGTCGTCTGGCAGGACGATCTCTTCCTCGCCTTCCTCGACGTCGAGCCGATCAACCCCGGCCACCTGCTGCTGATCCCCCGCGAGCACGTGGACTACGTTTTCGATCTCGACGATCCTCTCTACGGGCCTCTTTTCGCGCGGGCGAAAGAACTGGCAGACCCGCTGCGCCGGGCGACGGGATGCGGCCGCGTCGGCGTGGTCGTCGAGGGTTACGGCGTGCCCCACGTCCATATCCATCTCGTGCCGATCAACGGCCCCATGGAGCTCGATCCCAACCGCGCCGCCTCGCGCGCCGAAGAGGAGCAGGCGGAGATGGCGGCGCGCATCCGCGAGCTGCTCCAATGACTGGCGAATGAGGGCTCTCGGTCGTTACTCGTGCCCCATCACCCGGTGGGGACGGTAGGGCGCCTCGAGCTCCTCGCGCTCCTCGCCGGAGAGGCGGATGTCCACCGCGGCGACGGCGTCCTCCAGGTGCCGCATCTTCGAGGCGCCGACGATGGGCGCCGTCAGGCCCGGTTGGTGAAGGAGCCAGGCGAGGGCGATCTGGGCGGGTGGAACGCCACGGCGCCCGGCCACGGCAACAAGCCGCTCGACCACGTCGTAGTCCTCGGGCTGGAAGTAATAGTCCTGGGCGAAATTGTCGGTCTGGGCACGGACGGTTTCGTCGGGTTTCTCGCCCCGGCGGCGATTGCCGGCCAGAAATCCGCGGGCCAGCGGGCTCCAGGGAATGACGCCGATCCCCTCCTCGCGGCAGAAGGGGAGCATCTCGCGCTCCTCCTCGCGGTAGGCGAGATTGTAGTGGTTCTGCATCGAGACGAAGCGCGTCCAGCCGTGCCGATCGGCGAGATAGAGCGACTTGGCGAACTGCCACGAGTGCATGCTGGAGGCGCCGATGTAGCGCACCTTGCCGGCGCGGACGAGGTCGTTCAGGGCTTCCAGGGTCTCTTCGATGGGCGTCTCGCGATCGAAACGGTGGATCTGATAGAGATCCACATGATCGACGCCCAGCCGGCGGAGCGAGGCGTCGATGGCGTCGAAGATGTGCTTGCGGGAGAGGCCCCGGTCGTTGGGGCCGTCGCCCATGGGGTAGTTGACCTTGGTGGCGATCACGACGTCCTCGCGCTTGGCGAAGTCGCGCAACGCGCGGCCGAGAATCTCCTCGCTGGCGCCGCGGGAGTACATGTCCGCGGTGTCGAAGAAGTTGATGCCCATCTCGAGGGCGCGGCGAATGAACGGGCGGCTCGACTCCTCGTCGAGCACCCACTCGCGCCACGCGGGAGTGCCGTAGGTCATGCATCCCAGGCAGATGCGGGAGACCTTGAGGCCGGTCTTTCCAAGGCGGGTGTAGTCCATGGCGGGGGATCGTAGCAGAGGGTCTGGTCCCGGTGGCCTCTAGGTGGTTCCCCCGCCCAAGACCCTCACCACTGCCCCTCTCCCGACCCCCTCGGCCCCCTCCCCGGGAGAGGGGAACCCAGCTGTGGCGTTCTGGCGGTTCTCCCCCGTCCTTGTTGTCCTTGCGGGCTGTTCTCCCTCTTCTCCCGGGGAGGGGGATGGGGTGGTCGGGAGAAGAGGGCCGGGGTGATGAGGGTCTTGGGCGGGGGGCGGGAGAGCGTGGGGTTAGGGGGTGAGGGTTTTTCGCCGCTTCGCCTTGATCAGCACCGCGATCTCGTCGTTGCGCGGATTGATGAAATCCAGCCGGATCCGTCCGTCCGAGGTTTCGGACACCATCGCGGGGATCGAGCTCGCGGTCAGATACCAGCCGGCCGGCAGGACGACGGAGTTCCGCGGCCGGCCGAAAGTGCGGTCGAAGACGAGCTCGTCGCCTTCGAGCCGGTAGCTCTTCGTATCCGTATACGTCTCCGCGATACGGAGGCGCGCCGAGCCGCCCTTCTGGACCGCGCTGAAGTGAATGACCACGACGTCGTCGTCGGGTTTCACCTCCTCGCCCTCCTCCAAGCCGGCCTTGAGGAGATCCGCCCCCCTGACGGTCTCCACCTGAAGCGTCTCCCCTGTGTCGAGGATCTTCGCCGACGGCCCCGAGGCCGTGCTTCCCGGCCGCACGACGTTGAGATAGCGGTCGATGCCCGGCCGCGACTCCGTGTAGTCGTGGTAGAGGTAGAAAGAATGGGTTTCGGGCGGCTGTAGAAAATAGACGATCTCGCGGTCCTGGTGCGCCCGCTCGGAGAGGCGGTCCCCCTCCTGAGAAAAAGCAGGCAGGGCGAGCAGGGGCATCGCGAGCATCGCGGCCATCGCAATCATTTTCATTTCCCGAGCCTCCGCGCCTTCAGCACCAGGGGCACCGCGTCCGGACCCGGGTGCATGAAGCTCACCTTGATCCGTCCGTCCGGCCCCGTCACGATCTGCGACGGATAGTTGCAGCCCGTGAGCTCGAAGCCCGCGGGCAGCACGATCGAATTCCGGCGGATGCCGAGCGTGCGGGAGAAGACGATCCGATCCGGCCCCTCCCGCGCGTAGCTCTTGGCGTCCTTGTAGGTTTTTTCGATCAGCAACCGGATTCCGCCTTCCGGGGGAACCGGTCGCGGCAGGTGAACGCGGATGTAATCCATCGTGAGCTCCGCCTCGGGCAGCCCGCTCTTCCGGGCCTCCTCGCCGCTCACGACCTCGAACGGCAGCGGCTGGGATGTGGCCCGGTCGCGGACCGACTCGCCGCTCGCCGTGCTCCCCTTGCGAATCGGGTTGAAGTAGGCCGTGGCACCGGGAGTGATCGCGGTCACCTCGAAGAGAATGTGGAACTGGGACGAATCCGGATCGAGAAGCTCATAGAGCGTGTACTCATCGGATTCGCGGGAGACCTCCAGCGCCTGTTTCGTTTGCTGGGCGACGACCGGCGGAGGAGCGGTCTTCGCCGGGGGCGGTGGGGCACAGGAGATCAGGAAGATCCCTAGACCGAAGACCGCGGAACAAGACGTACGCATCGGGATCATGATCCACCCTCCGGTACCGGCCCGTCCTCGACGCGGATCATCGGCCGTGCCTCGCGCCGGACCGTCAGCTCGAAGACGTCCGGCCGTCCGTAATGTCCGGCCACGTCGAGCTGCCAGCGGGGTCCTCGCAGTTGCTTGGGATCGACCTCGGCATAGAGGATCTCCTCTCGGTTCTTCACCGGCTCGACGAGGAACTTGCCGTCCGGATCGATGATCGTGCTGTCGCCGGGATTGATCCATTCGGAGTCGGGAAGAAACTTTTCCTTGAAGGTATAGCGATCGGGAACGTCGCTGCGGCGCATGGCGCTGCAACAGCCGAGAACGTAGACGCGCCCTTCCTTGGCGATATGGCGCAGCGTCGAGATCCACGGTTCGCCGCGGTCCCACGTCGGAGCGATGTAGATCTGCACGCCCCAGGCGTACATGGCGTAGCGGGCGAGAGGCATGTAGTTTTCCCAGCAGATCAATCCGCCGATGCGGCCGATGTCGGTATCGTAGGCCGCGAGCGAGCTGCCATCGCCCTGCCCGTGCACGAGACGTTCGCCGGCCGTGGGCACGAGCTTGCGGTGGCAGCCCAGGATGCGGCCGTCGGCGCCGATATAGAGCAGAGAGTTGTAGAGCGTCGATCCGCTCGCCTCCGCGTTGCGCTCGTTGATGCCGATGGCAACATTGATTCCCGCCTCGCGAGCCGCCGTGCACAGCCGGTCCGTGGCGTCGCTGGGAATGGTGACGGCCTGGTCGAGCAGCTCCGAGTAGAGCTCGCGCAACGCGTGGGTATTGCCCGCCGGAATGAACCACACCCAGAACGGATAGGCGGGGATGAACCCCTCAGGGAAGGCGATCAGCCGCGCGCCGCGGGCTCCCGCCTCGGCAATCAGGGAGCAGGCCTTGTCCACCGTCGCAGCCCGGTCGAGAAAGACCGGAGCCGCCTGAACCGCCGCCACGAGAAAGGGTGCGTCTTTGGCATCGCTCAAGCGCTCACCTCCCCAAAGAGTGCCGCGATGATAGCGTTGTTTCTTCGAAGTCCGAGGGACGGACGGGTGGCGCGGTTTAACCTCGTCGGCGAAAAGGTGGCGAGTTTCCCCGAGTAGGAGAATACTGTGGCGTTTCTCCTGAGAGGGGAGAGGCTTTTCCCCAGTGGGGGAGAAGCTCGCCCGAGAAGGGGCAAGCCCGCCCCCACTCGTTTGGATGCGAACCCGAGTGGGGAGAAGCTTCCCCTGCTCGTTTGAGCGCGATCCCGAGTAGGGGGAGCCCTCGCCCCACTCGTTCCACCACAATCCCCAATGGGGCGAAGCCTTTCCCCACTTGCCCGAACCCTCTCCCTACTCGCCCGAGAGCTTTCCCCACTGGAAGAAG
The DNA here is from genome assembly GCA_035996875.1 of Thermoanaerobaculia bacterium. Classification (GTDB taxonomy): domain Bacteria; phylum Acidobacteriota; class Thermoanaerobaculia; order Multivoradales; family UBA5704; genus DATARR01. The sequence continues at coordinate 3,879 of DASYJD010000096.1, read as the reverse complement.
ACACGCCCGGCTACGCGCGTCACGGCTTCAGACGACTCCGAGGCGCCCCAAGGTAGAGACGCCTCGCGGGGAACCCCGCGGGGCGTCTCCGAGGCGGCGGCGACCTCCCAACTAGCGCAGACCACCCGGGCGGGATCGTCAATTCGCTTTGCCCCGTCCTCTCCAGATAGACTCCCCGTATTCCATCATGAACGGTATCCTCGCCCTCCTCCAGGCTGCCCCTACGGCACCGCCTCCCGGTTTCTGGCAACAGAACGGGGACAAGATCTTGGTCAGCATTATCACGGCCATCGTGATCCTCATTCTTTCTGAGCCGATCAAGGCGCTGCTTAAGAAAGTCGGCCAAGGGGTTGAAAACACCTTCGCCGGCCTCGGCCTGCGCTTCCGCAAGCGCTATCTAGGGGCGCTTGCGGACCGGCACCGCTGGCTCAAGCTGATCGGCGTCTACAACCAGGCGGACCTGCATCCTCCGCGGCTCCAGGAGGTCTACGTCTCACTACGCGTGGCGGCCGGGCGAGACGAGGACGGCCCCCGCTTCGGCTGGAACGAGATCTTCAAGTCCGAGGAGAAGCGACTGGTGATCCTGGGCAGCCCGGGAGCCGGCAAGTCGACGCTGCTCGACTATCTGGTCCTCGTCTTCACCGGCTACGTCAGGAATCCACTGCGTGATCGCCTCGGCCGGCCCTTTCCTCTACTGGCGCGCCTCCGGGAGCTGGGGAGCGCCGGCAGCGAGACGCTCACCGCCCTGCTGGCGAAGTCCTCGCCGCTCAAGCAGATCCCGGCCGGCTATCCCGAACGCTGGCTGAAGCGAGGCGGCTGCCTCGTGCTCCTGGACGGTCTCGACGAAGTGCTGGACGAGACGCGCCACGCTCAGGCTGTCGAGGAGATCGAGAGGCTCGTTGCCGACTATCCCGACAATTACTACGTGGTGACCTGCCGGGTGGCGGGCTGGCACAATCAGCTCCCAGGATTCCGCACCTACGAGATCCAGCCCTTCACGCCCGACGACGTCCACCGCTTCCTCAGCCCTTGGTATCGGGAAGTCCTGCGCACCCGCGCGGTAGGCCTCCTGGGATCATCGCCTGATCCGGCGAAGGTGCAGGAGGTGGAGCGCCAGTCTTACGAGGAGGCTGGGAGGCGAGCCGAGGCGCTGTGGGAGTCTCTGGCGGGCAATGAAAACCTCCTGCGGATCGCGTCCACTCCGCTCCTCCTATCGCTGATCACGCTCGTTCACTATCACCGCGTCACCGACCTGCCGAAAGGCCGGGCCGAGCTCTACGAGAAATGCGTGGACATCCTCCTCGACCTGTGGGACCGGCAGGACAAACGTCTACAGCTCCCCGAGGTGCCCACGCTCAAAGAAAAGAGGATGGTCCTCCAGACGATCGCCTTGCATTACCTGAAGGAGGATCTTCTCGAAGCGGACCTTCCGACCCTCTGCGGGCTGATCGAGCCGCTGTTGCCCAAGCTCAAGGCGTCGATTTCCGCGGAGGGGCTCATCCGGCAGATCTGGGAGCGCTCCGGTATCCTTCAGGAGCAGCGCCTCGGCTTCTTTGGCTTCGCCCACCGGGCACTGCATGACTACCTCGCTGCTGCGTATCTGGTGGACCAAGAGCTCGAAGGCCTGCTGTTCGAGCACGCAGGTGAGGAGCGCTGGAGAGAAGTGATCCTTATCGCTGCCGGACTGGCTCCTGCTTATCGAGCCGAGCGGCTCGTTGACGTCCTTTTAGCCGGGGAGTCCTGGTCGGAGCTAGAGATGGCGGGCTTTACCATCGCTGAGGACGTGCAACTCGGCGATGACTTGAGGAGAGAGGTCAAGAATCGGCTGCTCGATCGGCTTACCCGCGAGGAGGCTGCTGGCCCTTTCCGCCGACTTGTTGGCGCACTTATGGCGGCAGACTTGGATTTGGCACGACGCTGGATGGAGGCGGAATTGCACGGCCGCGATCCGCACCGACAGCAGCGGGTCCTGGAACTGCTTCCTGATTTGGGAGATGCGCAGGCACGATCTCTTGTCTCGCTCCTCGTGAGGCTAGTGGAGGACGGCTCCGGAGAGACAGGAGTGCGAAGCCGAGCAGCGCGGGCTTTGGCGGGAATCCAGTTCTTGCCCGACGTCGCGACCTGGCAAGCATTGGAGTCGGCGCGGCAGGGAGCGCCTTCTCTCAAGAAGGCCGCTGCCTGGGCTTGGTGCGAGTTGGGGCGGCCGGAGGATCTCGGGCTGGTCAAAGTGCCGGCTGGGGAGTTCCTGATGGGGAGCAAGGAGGGGGATGGCCTTTCCGAGGAGCGGCCTCAGCATGTCCTTTACCTTCCCACGTTCTATATCGGGAAAACTCCGGTGACGGTGGAAATGTATCAGGAATTCGTTGCCAGGAGCGGGCACCTTTTGGAGGAAGTCCACTTCGAGAGATTCAATCTGAGCGCCGATCATCCCGTTGTCAGGGTGAGTTGGCGCGACGCTCTGGCCTTCGCGGAATGGCAGGGATTCGGTTTACCGAGTGAGGCGGAGTGGGAGAAGGCGGCGCGGGGAATCGACTGCAGGGTGTATCCGTGGGGGAACGAGTGGAGGAAGGGGTTTGCGAACACCAGGGAGCACTGGGGCGCAGGCGGAGGGAGGTTTCGCCTTCCGTTGGCCCGGTCTTGGGAGAAACGGGTGACGACGACTCCGGTCGGCCAGTTCTCGCCCCGGGGAGATTCCCCTTTCCGTTGTGTGGACATGGCCGGGAACGTGTGGGAGTGGTCGCAGTCTTTGGGGCATGGATGATGGCAAGCTTGATTTCAGGTATCCCTACGAGCCGTTGGATGGCCGGGAAGATCTGAAAGCTAATGCGAAAATGCTCCGTGTGTTGCGCGGCGGCTCGGCCTTCGACAGCTCCAGGGACGTCCCCTGCGCCGTGCGCTACAGGGCCGTCCCGGACTTCCGGTTCGACCTCATTGGCTTCCGTGTCGTGCTGCTCCCGTTTTCCTCTGATCTCTGAATCTCTGGACGGGGTTGCAATGGCGCAGACTCACAGAGTACAGATTACGATCGAACCGGAGGAATACCGGCAGTTGGAATCCTTCGCTAACCAGAAAGGCACCTCCGTGGAGGAGTTTGTCCGCACGGCCGTACGCGAACGGTACTGGACCCGCTTGACCCGCCGGCGGGAATCGTGCAGGAGATCTTCCGACTCCAAGCCCCATTGAAGAGGATTGGAGCACGATCGAAGAGGAGATCGCTCGCGTTCATGCTGACGGAGAATGAAACAGCGGTCCCGGAGGGGACCACCGTCGGTAGCCCAAGATCAATCCCGGGCGCCATCGGAGTCGCTGTCGCCATGTTTCGAGAACGGCTCTGACACCTCGCAATTTCCGGAACGTTTGGGGCGGGCTTTTGTCGGTGTCCAGAGCTTGGGCCGATCGCGTGGACAGCGCCTTGTTTGGCGCTCCCTCTTCTCCCGGTCGGCGGGAGGGCGATGGGAGAAGAGGGTCGGGGTGATGAGGGGTTTTTTGGCACGTCCTGACGGCGAAATTCCTTTAAGAGCAAGTCCATATATGCCCCGTGATACCCCGTGTGTTGCGGGGCGGTTCGTTCGTCCACAAATGGAGGAGCGTCCGCTGTGCCGCGCGCAACTGGGACGACCCGGGCCGCAGGTATACCTTCTTTGGCTTTCGGTCGCGCTGCTCCCATTCTCCTCTGATCCCTCTGATCCCTCTGATCTCTGAATCTCTGGGCGGGGAAGTCCAGAGGGGGCTTGCCCCTGGCATAGACCGGAGACATGGGTAACAGATTGGACCGGAGACATGGGTGACAGTTTCGTGAGGAAGTCTTCGGGTATCGAAGGGGGGTGCCCGAATGTCTTGGAGCGAGACCACCCAGATGAGTCGACTCCGGTTTGTTGC
>DASYJD010000095.1:0-5867 GCA_035996875.1 Thermoanaerobaculia bacterium | reverse complement strand
GGCCAACGGCAAGCTGGACCGCCGGGCGCTGCCGTCGCCTGAGGAGACGCGGGAGGACTCGCGCTCCTACACCGCGCCCCGCAACCCGGTGGAGGAGCTGCTGGCCGACATCTGGGCCGAGGTGCTGCGGCTCGACCGCGTTGGCATTCACGATAACTTCTTCGAAATCGGCGGAGATTCGATTCTCAGTATTCAGATTGTCTCGCGGGCGCGGCAGAAGGGCGTCCTGCTGATGCCTCGGCAGGTCTTCGAGCACCAAAGCATAGCCGAGCTGGCGGCCGTGGCGGGCACTGGCGAGCAAGTCGAGTCCGAGCAGGGCCTGGTTCAGGGCCAGGTTCCTCTCACGCCGATTCAGCGCTGGTTCCTCCAAGACTCTCCGGTCGACCCCCACCACTTCAATCAGGCGGTGCTTCTGGAAGTGCGGAGATTCCTCGCTCCGGCGGTATTGGAAAAGGCTGTGGCGCGCCTCCTCAGGACACATGACGCCCTGCGGCTGCGTTTCTCTTTGGAGAATGGCGAGTGGCGGCAGGAGATTACGGCGGAGCTCGATCCGGTGCCCTACACCCTGATCGATCTTGCCTTGCTGCCAGTCGACAGGCAAGGACGGCAGATCGAAAGCCTGGCAGCAGCCCTCCAGATCTCCTTCGACCTCGGACGCGGACCTCTCTTGCGCGTCGTGCAGATCGATCTCGGGAGCGGCCGGCCAAGCCGCCTGGTGTTGGTAATACACCATCTAGCGGTGGACGGTGTTTCCTGGCGGGTGATTCTGGGCGACCTGGAGCGCCTCTGCCTGGCAATCGGGGATGAGAAAATCCAGCTACCGCCAAAGAGCACGTCTTTCAAACGCTGGGCTGAGCTCCTGGTCGAATATTCAGTGTCCCCGGCACTCGCCGAGGAGGCCGAGTTCTGGTTGACTGATGCACGCCGGAGGGCGGGTCGGTTGCCGGTCGACCACCGAAACGGTGCGAATCTGGCCGGGTCGACCCAAGGGAGCCGGGTGGCGCTTGACCTCGAGGATACTCGAGCGCTGCTGCAAGAGGTTCCCGCGGTCTACCACACCGAGATCACACACGTCCTGCTCACCGCGCTGGTCGAGACGATTGCAAAGTTGACCGGCTCGCGGCTCCTTCTGGTCGATCTTGAAGGGCATGGGCGGACCGACCTCTTCCAGGACGTGGATCTGTCGCGGACGGTGGGTTGGTTTACATCGATCTATCCCGTTTTGCTGGATCTCGATGGGATTGCCGGGGCCGGGAAGGCTTTGACGGCGGTCAAGGAGCAGCTTCGGAAGGTGCCTCACGACGGTTTCGGCTACGGCGTGCTCCGCTACCATCAGGGCTGGCCCGACATCGCCCGCCGCTTGCGCGATCTCCCAGAGGCCGAGGTGAGCTTCAACTATCTCGGACAGTTGGACACGGCACTGGACAAGGCGTCGCCGTTCGGCCCTGGGGCCGAATCGGCCGGACCGGTGCAGAGCCCGTGGCAGCTCCAGAAGCACCTGCTGCAGGTGACCTGCAGGATTTCTGGCGGTCGACTCTGGGTCACTTTTGGCTACAGTCCCAACCTCTTTGAGCCTTCTACCGTCGAGGGTCTCGCCGAGGGTTTTCTCGCCGAGCTGAGATCACTGATTCGACACTGCCAATCGCCCGAAGCCGGAGGCTACACGCCGTCGGACTTCCCAGATGTCAATCTGGACCAGAGGAAGCTCGACAAGCTGTTCGACGAGCTGGACCTTGGCTGACAATACGTTGAGGAGTCAAGATTTTGGGCAAAGCGTCCGTTGAAGCGATTTTTCCCCTCTCTCCTGCTCAGGAAGGGATGCTGTTGCAGTCCTTGATGGCGCCGGAGTCGGGCATTCATATCGAGCAATTGATTTGCGGTATTCAGGGCCAGCTGGACTTGGTGGTGTTTCAGCAGGCATGGCAGAGAGCGATGGAGCGCCACGCCATTCTGCGCACCGGCTTCGCGTGGAAGAGCCAGGATGAACCGCTGCAGGTCGTGTTACGCGAAGCCGAGATGCCCCTCGAGATGCAAGATCTGCGCGGCATTCCAGAGCCCGAGCAGAAAAAGCAGATCGACGCGTTGGTGACGGCCGAGCGTCGCCAGGGTTTCAACATGACCAAGCCGCCGCTCATGCGGGTCGTGCTTTTTCGCATCGGGGACGACGATCATCAACTGCTCTGGACTCACCATCACATTTTAATGGACGGCTGGTGCCGCCCCCTTCTGCTCCAGGAGATTTTTGCCCGCTACCGTGCGCTGGTGGAGGGCAGGGATCTTCAACTCTCGCCGGTGCGCTCTTATCGAGAGTACATCGTGTGGTTGCAGGACCAGGATCTCCACGCAGCGGAAGCTTTCTGGCGCCATATGCTGGCGGGGGTCGCGGCAGCTACTCCTCTGGGCCGCGAGCTGGGGGAGGTTTTTGGAGAGGGTCACGAATACGCGCAGGAGAAGCTGTCCCTCTCGACGTTGGAGACCCAGTCCTTGAGCCGGTTGGCCCGCGACCAGCGCGTTACGCTGAATACCCTTGTCCAGGCCGCGTGGGCATTGCTTCTGGCGCGATACAGCGGACACCGGAATGTCGTGTTCGGCGCCACGGTCGCCGGTCGTCCCGCGGAGCTCTCGGGGATCGAGCTCACGATCGGTCTTTTCATCAATACCCTGCCTCTGCGTTTCGAGGTCGCTCCCGAGCAGCCGCTCGATTCCTGGCTGCAGGAGATCCAGACCCTCAACGTTGATTTGCGCCAATTCGAGCACACCCCCGCCGGAAAGGTTCGCCAGTGGTGCGAGGTTCCAGCCGCTCTGCCGCTTTTCGAAAGCCTCCTGGTTTTCGAGAACTACTCGAAACCGCCGGCGGAAGCCTCAGGGTCTGCCAGGAGCATCATTGACGTGAAGGTGGGCGATTTTACAGCCCACGGGGCCCAGACCTCGTTTCCCCTGACGCTTCTGGTCCGGCCAGGGAACGAGCTGGACTTCGAGCTGATCTATAGTGCGAGCGCCTTCGAGGCGGCTGGCGTCGCCCTCGTCCTGCAACAGCTCCGAGAAGTGTTGCTGAGTATGGTGGCCGCGCCCCAGAGTACCCTGGGTGCGCTGCTTGGAGGGATCCCCGAGAGCGCGATCCCGAGCTTCCGGTCCCGGCGTTCGCGGCTGCGCCGCGATAATGAGCCGCTTGTCCTGCCCCGGACCCCCATGGAGGAGGTCGTCGCTGGAGTCTGGTCGCAACTCCTGGGTATCGAGCCGATTGGAGTTCACGACCACTTCTTCGCCCTCGGTGGTCACTCCCTGGTGGCGACCCAGCTCGTCTCGCACATGCGGGAGGCCTTCCAGGTCGACCTGCCTCTGCGCTCACTCTTCGAAGCGCCGACCGTGGCGGAGCTCACGGAGGAGATTCGCCGCCTCAAGAAAGAGCAAAAGAGAAGTGACTATGCAGCAGTCGTGCTGCCGAGGATAGCTCCCGATCTCGAACACCGCGGCGAGCCTTTCCCCTTGACCGACATCCAGCAGGCCTATTGGATCGGCCGGCAGGGAATTTTCGAGCTGGGCGGTGTCGCGACTCACCTTTATCGCGAGATCGAAGGCGAGGGAATCGATCTTGCGCGGTTCGACCGCGCCTGGCAGCGGATGATCGGGCGCCACGACATGTTGCGGGCGGTCGTGTACGAAGACGGCATGCAGTGCATCCTTCAGAGCGTGCCGCCGTACCACACCCGGGTCAGTGACCTCCGCGGCAAGGAGCCCGCCGAAGCCGAAGCAACCCTGGCAGCGATTCGTGCAGAGATGTCGCACCAGGTTCTGCCTGCGGACCGCTGGCCGCTGTTTGAGATCCGTGCCGCTCTCCTCGACGGGGGGCGCGTGCGGCTTTACCTGTCGTTCGACCTGCTGATCGGCGATGGGTGGAGCTTCCAGATTCTTTTCGCCGAGTTCGCGCGATATTACGACGACCCCGATCTCGCTCTCCCCGTGCTCGAGCTCTCCTTCAGGGATTACGTCCTCGCGGAAAGGAATCTCGAATCGACGGACCTCTTCCGGCGCTCCGAGGCCTATTGGCGCGGCCGGCTGGCAACTCTGCCCGCGGCGCCAGACCTGCCGCTGGCGGTGAATCCTGCGGCGCTGGGACGGCCTCGATTCCAACGGCGCAGCTCCTACCTTCCCATCGAGGCGTGGCGTGGCCTCAAGGGCCGCGCCACGCGGCTGGGGATCACCCCCTCGAGCCTCCTGCTCACCGCCTATGCGGAGGTGCTGGCGGCCTGGAGCAAGACGCCCAGCTTCACGATCAACCTGACTCTGTTCAATCGCCTGCCAATGCATCCGGAGGTCAACCAGCTGATCGGAGACTTCACCTCGCTGATCCTGCTGGCGATCGAAGGAGCCAACGAGGGAACGTTCGAAGCCCGGTCGAGGCGGATCCAGGAGCAGCTCTGGGAGGATCTGGATCACCGCTTTTTCAGCGGCGTTCGCGTTCAGCGTGAGCTCGCGCGACTGGTGGGCAACCCTACCGGGGCGGTGATGCCGGTCATTTTCACCAGCGCGCTTCCCTTCACGTCGACGGATTCCGGGGAGACCGCCACCGCTGGCGGTCTTTCCGAGGGTTCCACTCTCGGACTGACCTCCGTCTACGGCATCGGGCAGACGCCGCAGGTCTGGCTGGATCACCAGGTGGCCGAGAACCACGGCAACCTGGTCTTTAGCTGGGATGCGGTGGAAGATCTGTTTCCGGCGGGTTTGCTGGACGCGATGTTCGCGGCGTATTGCGGTTTGCTGCAGCGTCTTTCGGAGGAGGAGTCGGCGTGGTCGGCGGCGATGAGCGGTTTGCTGCCGCAGTCCCACCTGGAGCTTCAGTCGGCGGCCAATGCCACGTCGGGGAAGGTTCCGGAAGGTCTGTTGCACGCGGCGGTGGCGGAGCAGGCGCGGCTCCATCCGCAGCGTCTGGCGGTGGTTTGCGGCGGGGTGGAGATCAGTTACGGCGAGCTGTGGCGTCAGGCCAATCAGATCGGCCACCGTCTGCGGCGGTTGGGAGCGGCGCCCAACCATCTGGTGGGCGTGGTGATGGAGAAGGGTTGGGAGCAGGTGGTGGGCGTGCTGGGGGTTCTGGTCTCGGGTGCGGCGTATTTGCCGATCGACGCGGACCTGCCGCGGGAGCGGCTGATCCATCTATTGGAGCGCGGCGAGGTGCGGTGGGTGCTGACGCAGGCGTCGGTGGATGCGCGGGTGGATTGGCCGGAGGGAGTGCTGCGGTTGGTGGTGGGAGGGGAGGAGCTGGCGGGCGAGGCGGCGTCGGATCTGGCGCCGGTGCAGAGCGCCGGGGATCTGGCCTACGTGATCTTCACCTCGGGATCGACCGGCCAGCCGAAGGGGGTGATGATCGATCATCGGGGTGCGCTCAATACGATCGTCGACGTCAACGAGCGGTTCTCCGTGGGCGAGGGTGACCGGGTGCTGGGTCTGTCGTCGTTGAGCTTCGATCTGTCGGTTTACGACATCTTTGGGCTGCTGTCGGTGGGGGGTGCGTTGGTGCTTCCGGAGCCGTGGGCGGCGCGGGAGCCGTCGCGTTGGCGGGAGTTGGTGGAGTCCTACGGTGTGACGGTGTGGAACTCGGTGCCGGCGCTGCTGGAGATGTTCGTGGAGAACCAGGGAGAGGTTGCGGTGGCGTCGCCGCTGCGTCTGGCTCTGCTGAGCGGGGACTGGATTCCGCTGCGCCTGCCGGAGCGGATTCGGGCTCTGTGCCCGGGTGTGGAGGTGGTGAGCCTCGGTGGCGCGACGGAGGCTTCGATCTGGTCGATCCTGTACCGGATCGAGGAGGTGGATGCGGGTTGGTCGAGCATTCCGTACGGTCGCCCGATGGTCAACCAGCGGTTCTATGTGCTGGC
>DASYJD010000094.1:0-23725 GCA_035996875.1 Thermoanaerobaculia bacterium | reverse complement strand
CTGCCCCTCTCCCGCCCCCGCCCAACCCCCCTCACCGGGAGAGGGGTACCCCTGGGGCGTTTTTGCCTTTCTCCCTCTTCTCCCGGTGAGGGGGGTGCGGAGGGGGCGGGAGAAGAGGGCCGGGGTGATGAGGGTCTTGGGAGGGGGACCTCTGAGACACGTTAAGTTAGCTCCCAGGGAGCGTTACGGGGAGGGTGTTCGCTCCGCCAGCAGCTTCTCGATCTTCTTCTTCAGCTCCGGCTGGCGCAGCCCCGCGGTTTTCGCTCCGGCGAGCGCCGCCGCCTGCGGCGCCTTTCTCTCCAGCACGAGCCAGGCGTACCAAAGGGCGCCCACGCGGCTGTCGGTGCCGTCGTGGACGAGTACCGGCTTCTGAGCCTTCTTCATCGCCGCGAGGAAGCGGTCGACCGTCGCCTGGTCCAAGGTGGCGGGGTTGACCGGGAGATTCACGTAAACGAGGCCGGTCAGGCGGGCCGCCTCAACCTCGTCGAAGCCCCGCGGCTCCGCGGGGGCTCGCAGATCAATGAGCGTCTTGTAGCCGTCCTCGGCGGCGAGCTGCACCTGCTCGCCCGTGGGCTGACCGGCGAGAAGGACTCCGGGCTCGGGTGATGTGGCGTTCGGGCCATAGATATCCGATCCCTGGGCCCCCGCCGCGGGGGCCCAGAGGAGGGCGGCGACGGGAGCCGCGATCAGCAATCGTCTCCAGGGGAAGCGGTGAGCGCCTCGTGAAATCTTCATCCCATGTACCTTATCGGAGGCCGGGGTTTTGTTACCATCCCCCAGACCTTTGAGGAGACCACCTTGAGACCTCGCCTTCTTTGCCTGCTTTTTCTGCTTCTCCCCGGCGCTCTGCGGGCGGAGGAGACGCTCGGCTATTACCGGTTCCCGGCCCTGCACGGCGACACGATCGTCTTTTCAGCCGAGGGAGACCTCTGGCGCGTGGGGCGCCAGGGGGGAACGGCGACGCGGCTGACTACGCATCCGGCGGAGGAGACGTACCCTGCCATCTCGCCAGACGGCAGGACGATCGCGTTTTCCGCGGCCTATGAAGGCCCCAGCGAGGTCTACACCATGCCGATCGACGGCGGTCTGCCGGTGCGCCGCACGTTCGAAGGCGGCGACGCGCGGGTCGTGGGGTGGACTCCGGGCGGCGAGATCCTCTATACGACCCGGCACTGGTCGGGCCTGCCTGCCAACCAACTGATACATCTCGATCCGGCGACGGGCAAGAGCGTCCTTTTCCCCCTGGCGCAGGCGGCCGACGGCGACTTCACCCCGGACGGCAAGACTCTGTTCTTCACCCGCTTCGCGTTCCAGGGAAGCCACACCAAGCGCTACCGGGGCGGCACGGCGCAGAGCCTCTGGCGCTACCGCGAGGGCGATGCCGAGGCCGTTGCGCTGACCGCCGACTTCCAGGGCACCAGCCGCGAGCCGATGGTCTGGCAAGGCCGGCTCTACTTCGTCTCGGACCGCGACGGCACGCTCAACCTGTGGTCGATGGACGAGGACGGCCGCGACCTCAAGCAGCTCACCGCTCACCGCGGCTGGGACGTGACCTCGCCCAGCCTTTCGGAGGGCCGCATCGTCTATCAGCTCGGTGCCGACCTGCGCCTCTACGACGTCGCGGCGGCCAAGGACGAGCCGCTCACCATCCGCCTCGTCTCGGATTTCGACCAGATGCGGGAGACGTGGGTCCAGTCGCCCATGGACTACCTGACCGCCTTCGACCTCTCGTCCAACGGCGACCGCATCGCGCTCACGGCCCGCGGCGAGGTGTTCGTGGCGCCGGTGAAGAAGGGGCGCCTCGTCGAGGTCACCCGCAAGCCCGGCGTGCGCTACCGGGAGGCCCGCTTCTTGCCGGACGGCAAGAGCGTGCTCGCACTCTCCGACGAGTCGGGCGAGGTGGAGCTCTGGAAGCTCCCCGCCAACGGTGTCGGCAAACCCGAGCAGCTCACCTCCGACGCCAAAGTGCTGCGCTGGGAGGCCCTGCCATCACCCGACGGCAAGTGGATCGCCCACCGCGACAAGGACCGCCAGCTCTGGTTGCTGAATCTGAAGACCCACAAGAACAACCGCATTGCGGTGTCCGCCGACAGCGACTTCCAGGACCTCGAGTGGTCGCCGGACGGCCGCTGGCTCGCCTGGGCCGTCAACGGCCCCAACACGTTTCAGCGGATCTATCTCTACGAGACCTCCAGCGGACGCACTGTGCCTGTCACCTCGGACCGCTTCAACAGTTGGAGCCCCACCTGGAGCGCCGACGGCAAGTGGCTCTGGTTCCTCTCCGACCGCGAGCTGCGAACCCTCGTCCAGGGGCCCTGGGGAACGCGCCAGCCCGATCCGTTCCTCACGGCGACCACCAAGATCTTCGGCGCTGCCCTGAAGAAGGGGCTGCGCTCGCCTTTCCAGCCGCCGGACGAGCTCCACCCCGAATCGGCGAAGGACGACGACGGCGACGACAAGGCGGAAGCCCAGCCGGAAGGAACATCAGAAGAAAAAGCGGTAGGAAAAGCGCAGAAGAAGACGAAGGAGACCAAGGACGACGACAAGTCCAAATCTTCTCCAGCGCCCAAGGTAGAGAAATCAGAGAAATCAGAGAAAGCGGATAAAGCGGAGAAAGTGGAGATCGATCTCGACGGCCTGGCGGAGCGGCTCGTCGAAGTTCCGGTCGAGGCCGGCAACTACGATTCCCTCGCGGCCAACGAGGACCGGCTGTACTGGCTGGAGTCCGATCCCTCGTTCGAAGAAGAGCCCACCTCGTCCCTGATGACGGTGGCTTTCGGCGCCGGCACCGAGAAGCCCGAGGCCAAGACGGTGGTCGAGGGGATCGCCGACTATCAGCTTTCGGACGACGGTAAGAAGCTGGCGGTGCGCAAGGCGAAGGCCCTCTATGTCTTCGCCGCCGGGGATGACGCGCCCGACGATCTCGACAGCGTCAAGGTGGATCTCGCCGGCTGGAGCTTCCCCATCGATCCCAAAGAGCAGTGGCGGCAGATGTTCCGCGAGGCGTGGCGCCTGGAGCGGGACTATTTCTACGATCCCAAGATGCACGGCGTGGATTGGCCCGCCATGCTGGAGAAGTACCGGCCGCTGTCGCTACGGGTGACGAGCCGGGCCGAGCTCAACGATCTGCTGGGCCAGATGGTGAGCGAGCTTTCGGCGCTGCACACCTTCGTTCACGGCGGCGACCGGCGCAAGGGGGACGCCGACGTCGACGTGGCCTCCCTGGGGGCCGTGCTGGTGCGCGACGAGAAGGCCGGCGGCTACCGGGTGGACCGGCTCTATCGCTCGGATCCCGACCTTCCCGCCGAGGCGCCGCCGCTGGCCGTCCCGGGCGTTGGCGTCAAGATGGGCGACGTCGTCGAAGCGATCAACGGCGTTCCCGTCCTCTCGGTGCCCGACGCCGGCCTTCTGCTCCGCAACCAGGCGGAGCGTCAGGTCCTGCTGCGGGTGCACGACGGCAAGACGCGCGCCGCCCGCGACGTGGTGGTAGTTCCGTTGTCTCCGAGACAGGCGGACGACCTGCGCTACACGGACTGGGAGCTCTCCCGCCGAAAGCTGGTGGAGGAGAAGGGGCAGAGCCATATCGGCTACCTCCACCTGCGGGCCATGGACAGCGACGACTACACCTCCTGGGCCATGGATTTCTATCCGGTGTTCGACCGCGAGGGACTGATCCTCGACCTGCGCAACAACCGCGGCGGGAACATCGAGAGCTGGCTGCTCGACAAGCTCCAGCGCAAGGCGTGGTTCTGGTGGCAGCCGCGAGTGGGCTCGCCCTCTCCGAACATGCAGTACGCCTTCCGCGGCCACCTGGTGGTGCTGGTCAACGAGAACACCAGCTCCGACGGCGAAGCTTTCGCCGAGGGCGTCAAGCGGCTGGGACTGGGCAAGGTGATCGGCACGCGCACGTGGGGCGGGGAGATCTGGCTGTCCTCCTCCAACTTCCTGGTGGACAAGGGAATCGCCACCGCCGCCGAGTTCGGCGTCTTCGGCCCGGACGGAACCTGGTTGATCGAAGGGCACGGCGTCGATCCCGACGTGACGGTGGACAACCTTCCTCACGCCACCTTCCTGGGCGGCGACGCCCAGCTCGACGCCGCCATCGCCTACCTTCAAGAGGAGATCAAGAAGCATCCGGTGCCGCCGGTGAAGGCTCCGCAGTATCCGGACAAGTCGTTACGCGACCTTCATCACCCTTGACCTGAAAAGGGAGGCTTGCCATGTCGCACGAGGTCTTCACTCAGGACTGGGCTGTTGCCTGGGGAGAGGCGATCCGCGCCAGCGATGGTTACCGGACGGCCGCCCGTCGATGGCGGTGGCCCATGGTCATCACTATGACCTTCGATCCCGAGCTGGGCCTGCCGGAGCGTGCGGTCTTCCTCGACCTTTTTGAAGGGGATTGCCGCGAAGCGCGGTCCGCCACCGAAACGGATCGAGCCACGGTGCCCTATATCCTCAGCGGCGATTTCCAAACCTGGAAGCAGGTGCTGGAGCGCGAGCTCGATCCCATCCTCGCGCTCATGACGCTCAAGCTCAAGCTGGCGAAAGGAAGCATCGCCGCGCTGCTGCCCTACGTCACCTCAGCCCGGGAGCTCGTCGCCACGGCGGCTCAGGTGCCCTACCGGCTTCCGGAAGGGCTTTGACCCGGATCATCCTGTGTTGCCCCGAGCCTTTGCAGCAGCGACTTGAGGGACTGAGCGAGAGGGGGTAGATCCTCCACAACGCGTTTCCAGACCTCCTCCAGATCCACGCCTTCGTACTGATGAATCAGGACGTCACGGAACCCCGCCAGTCGGCGCCAGGGGATTTCAGGCGCCTGATCCCGGAGCTCCTGGGGCACGCGTTTCGCAGCCTCTCCCATGACCTCGAAGCTGCGGAGGACGGCATCCTGGGTTTTAGGATCACGCAGGAACTCTTCTCGCCCGTTCTCTGTGTAGTCGAAGATTCGATCCGCACGTTCGAGCATCTGGACGAGATACAGCCGCTCGTCCTTCACAACGGAACCGCCTCCGCAAGGACGCGGTCACGGATGTACCAGTGCAGACCTCCTTCGGTCACCACGTCCACCTTGCGGCCGAGCAGCTCCTCGAGATCGAGGACCAAACCGGCCGGGAACCACGGAGAGGTCTTCGTCTCGGGTCGCACGAGAAAGTCCACGTCGCTGTCCGCTCTCGCCGCACCTTGAGCTACGGACCCGAAGACGCGCACGTCCGAAGCTCCGTGCCGCCGTGCGATCTCCAGGATCTCGTTTCGCTTGTCTCGAAGGATCTTTTCGATGTCCATCACGGCTCCCTCACGCTAGGCTAGTGTAAGCGCGCTCACTCCATCCCGAGCTGCTTGATGCGCTGTTGCAGCCCTTTTCTGGAGACTTCCAGGCGCATTCCCATGGCTTCGAGGTCGCCGGCGCATTCGTCCCGGGCTTCCTGGATCTCTTCGGCGGTGAGGTCCGCCGCCTTGCGGATGTTGGGCGACTTGTCGATGAGCAGGTAGAGCGATGGGCGCGAGATGCCCAGGAGGTGGGCGGCCAGCTTGACCTCCCAGCGGCAGGAGCGCAGGGCCTCGATGATCTCGGCCTCGGTGACCGCCGAGGGAGAACGATAATCCTCGACCGTCGGCCGGCGGCGGCGGGTGCCGGCCTCTATCGCCTTCTCCGGCTCCCGGACGGCCTTCGGGTCGGGGTCCGTCGCCGGCAGGGAAGAGGGCTCGGGGCTGCGCAGCAGGCGCTCGATCTGTGGGCCGATCTGCACCGTTTCGAAGGAGCGGCTGGCGATGACGAGTTGGCGCACGGCGTTGTGGAGCTGCCGCACGTTGCCCGGCCAGCGGTAGCGCGCCAGGCGCGCCACCACCGTCGACGGCAGCCACGGCTTGTCGTCGTCGCCGGGCGGATCGAGCCGGTGCTCCTCGCCGATGGCCGCCAGCTCTTCCCGCAGAAAATGAAGGAACAGCCGCCCGAAGTCGTCGCGGCGCTCGCGCATGGGCGGCACGAGGATCTCGTAGCCGGCCAGCCGGTGGAGCAGAGGCGCTCGGAAGCGCCCCTCTTCGATAGCCTGCTCGAGATCCGCATCGGTGGCGGCGATCAGGCGGACGTCCACCCTTTGGGGCTCGAGACCGCCGACGCGCTGCACTTCGCCGGTTTCGAGGACGCGCAGCAGCAGCACCTGGACCTCGGGCGGGGCCTCGCCGATCTCGTCGAGGAACAAGGTGCCGCCGTGGGCGCGCTGGAAATAGCCGGCCTGGTCGCGGACAGAGCTGGTGAAAGAGCCCCGGGCCGAGCCGAACAGCTCGGAAACGGCGAGCGAGATGGGGATGGCGGCGACGTTGACGAACAGGCAGGCGCCGTGGCGCCGCTGGCTGGCCTGATGAATGGCGCGGGCCACAAGCTCCTTGCCGGTCCCCGTCTCGCCCCGCAGCAGGATGGGCACGTCGAGATCGGCCACGCGGCGGATCTCATGACGGATGCGCACGATTCCCTCGCTCTCGCCGATGAGGCCGAAGCGCTCGGGCGTGGGCATCGGCGTGGCGGAGAGCGTGTGCAGGAGCAGGACGATGCGGTCCGCCAGCTCGATCACGACGCCGTGCTCCACGTCCTCGGGAGAGAAGGCGCAGGCCTCGTAAATCGGCGCGCCGTCGGCAAAGGCCCGGGTACGGCTCTCGCCCAGCGAAAGCTGGAGCGCACCGTCGCCGTGGACGGGGGTCAGCAGCAGGGGGGAACGGCTGAGGTGGCGGTCCGACAACGGCCGCCGGTCCGCCTGGCCCGGCATCGCGAAGCTGGGCTCCAGCCGGGAGAGGTGCACGGGCTGCCCGTCCATCAAGGATTCCAGCAGCGCGCGCTCGCCCACCCGCCGCACCTCCGGGTGATAGAGGATCGTCAGGGCGGGGATGCGCGAACGGGATCGCTGCCTGCGCTCCCCGCTGGCAGACAGGCCTCCCCAGGAGGGCAACTCAGCAGTCAACCCCGTTTTCGTCTCGGACATTTTGCGCCAGTGTACCGAGGTCGTCGGTAGGGTGGCAAGAAAATGCTGCGGCGTGCTGCCCGGCCTCAGCGTGGTTTCCCGCCGCCTCCCCGCTTCGCGGGAGGCTTGAGCATCTCCAGAAGGTTGCGGGCCTGCTCGGCCTGGGTGGGATCGCGGACCGTCTCCGCCAGCGGCGCCAGAATGGCCATGGCGCCCTGGATGTCGCCCCGGTTGACGAGCTCGACCGCCTGATTGTACCCGGCGACGAAGCGATTGAAGTCCAGCGCCTTGTTGATCTCGTCGATGCGCAGCTCCAGCGCGCGCCGCCGTTCGGGCCGGCGGGTGTCGTCGTGCACCCGCTCCAGGAGGGGGAGGGCTTCGGCGGGCTTCTCCTGGTTGACCAGCTCCTCGGCGTGGCGGTAGTCCTCGTCGAGCAGGGCTTCGCGGGCGTTCAGCACCTCGTCGGGATCGGCGTGGGGCGCCAGGACCTGCTCGATGAGCTGCGCGGCCTGCTCCCGGTGGCCGGTGCGGGCGTAGGCGAGAGCGAGGTTGTGGGCGACGTCCATATGGGAGGGCAGCAGGCGGTGAGCCGTCTCCAGGACGTGGACGGCGTTCTCGTCCATCGACTCCTCGGCTTGGTAGGTATAGCCGAGGCGGGCCCAGGCGTCGCCGAAGTCAGGCCGCAGGGCCACCACCCGGGTGAGGGCGGCGCGGGCCGCTCGTAAGGAATCCGGCCGCGGATCGTCCAAAAGGTTCTCGGCGTAGCGGTACTGCACGAGAAAGTCGTCCGGTGCGAGCTTCGCGGCCTTCTCGTAGAAGGACCGGGCCTCCTGCGGATGATGAGTCAGCTCGGCGAGGACTCCGAGCCCGGAGAGCGACGGGCTGTGGTCGGGCTGGATCGCCAGGGCGGCGCGGAAGTGCTCCTCGGCGGCGGCGTAGTGATCCGCGTCGAGGTTGGCGAGGAGGTCGCCGAGGCGGAAGAGGACGTCCTGGCGCGCCATGGGCCGCGACTCCATGGCGAGGTTCGCGGCCGGCTGGATGGGCATCCGGTTGTAATCGAAGGTGTAGACGTTGATGTAGGCGTGCAGCTCGCGTTCCAGGCCCGTGGGATCGGTGCCGAAGACCTTCTGGAACGCCTCGTTGCCGGGGGTCCCCTCTTTCGTCAGCCGGAGCAGCTCCTGAAGCTGGGCACGGCGTTGCGGGTTGCCGTCGAGGAGATAGTGGGTGAGCGCCCACGACTCGGCATAGAAGGCGCCCCGGCGAGCGGTATCGTTGTACTCCTTCGAGGTCTGGTCGACGGTGAGGAGTTGGGCGAGGGGAATCCAGGTGTGCTTCCGCAGCCAGCGCAAGTGCTCCTCGATGGGCAGGCCGAGGTGGGCCTCGCTCTTCGTCATCTGGAAGGTGCTGTAGTACTCGGACAGGCCTTCGTGCAGCCACGCCGGCAGGTCGCCATAGTTGTTGCGCGCCACGTAGTGGAAATACTCGTGGTAGATGGTGGCCGTCGGGTCGCGGCTGGCTCTGGCGTTCACCGTCACGTAGTTCCCCTGCGGCCGGGTCAGGAAGTAGCCGTCGGCATCGATGGGCTTGCCCTCGTAGAGCCGCTGGAAGGGCTTCAGAGAGTCGGGGCTCTTGAAGACGTAGACCCAGGTCGGCGATGGAGAGTTGAGGGACAGCCCCGGCGAGAGCTTCGACAGCGCATCGCGCAGCCGTTCGAGAGCCTCGCCCGACCGGCGGGTGTCCCGTTCGACGGCGTTGCTGAAGATGGTGAAATTCGCCGTCTTCATCTCGAGCCAGGGCTCCTGCGGGGGCGGCAGGGGCCGCGCGGGGGCGGCGATCAGGAGGGTGGCGATAGCCGCGAGGAAAGGCCGGCCGGGGTGACGAGAAGACCGTTTCATGCTGCTATAGCCTACCACCCGTTCGCCCTCCGAATGTACTTCGCTCACCCGCTTTCGATCCATCCGTGTCTTGAGAGAGCACGGAGGGAAGGTGATGCCAGCTCTGACAAGAGTAGTCCAGAGGCGCTGTGAACAGCGCGACTGTGAGCGGTTTGGAATGCCGGTGGATACAGGTGACGTCTGTTCGGTCTGCAAGAACCCTCTGGTAGTCAGGACGAAGTGGAACACCTGGTTGGCGATGGTGGCCGGCGGCGTCTCGCTCGTGCTCGCCGTCACCGTGGTCCTCCTTCTACGGTTTCACACCTCTCCGCCTCGCGCGCCGGGTCTGATCAAAGAGGCAGGGCTGGCGGTAAGCCTGGGGGAAAGGCTAGCGAGCCGGGGCCTTTACGAGAAGGCCCGGATCGAGTTCCTCCACGCCACTGTGGCGGACCCGGAGAGCTCCATGGCCTGGGCGAATCTGGGAGCCGCCGCCGCCGTGACCCGGCGCGTCAAGGAGGCCCGCGGTGCCTATGAGAAGGCCTTGGCTCTCGCGCCGGACAACTGGCTGACCCACTACAACCTGGCCGTGCTCCTGGCGCGAGAGGGAGATCGTGAGGGGGCCGTCCACCACTTGGAGAGGTTTGCTTCATTGACCGGCCCACGGGAAGAGAAGAGGCGCAAGGCGATCGACGACCTGCGGGGTGATCCTGCCTTGCGCGGGCTCCTTGGCGATCCTCGCGTCCGCGACCTAATAGCACAAACGGGGCGCAAATGACGAAACCCCTCGCCGTTGGGATTCTCCTCCTCACTTGGCTGATGGGAACCGTTCCGGCAACGGCCCAGAGCGGCGGCTGTCCGCAGGCGAAATCGATGGTGGCCGAGGCTCAGGCGATGTACGAAGAGGGAAAGCCCGATCACGCGGTCATTCTCAGCAAGATGAAGACCGCGACCGCGATCTGCTCCGGACTTGGCAATGCCTGGAAATATGCCTACTGCAGCGCCGTGGCGCTCAAGGACAAGAACGCGGGTTTCTATCGCGACATGGCGGCTCTCAACGGGGTAAAAAAACTCGACTGCGGACCGAGCGGCGCGCCCCCCGAGCTTGCGCCGCTGCCCAGCTACGTTCGGGAGAAGTACGCCTTGGTGATCGGGATTGGGCAGTTCCAGGATCCCGACATCCCCACTCTCCAATTCCCAGCCAAGGACGCCCGCGACTTGGCTGCTGTCCTCAAGGACCCCAGGTATGGCCGTTTCAATCCTGCGAACGTCGTTTTGTTAACCGATGAGAAGGCCACGCGGGCAAACATCCTGAGTGCTCTGAGCGAAATCATCGACAAAGCGAGAGAGGACGACTTGGTCTTCCTCTACTTCAGCAGTCATGGCTCACCCCACCAAGACGACGCGGGAATGCAGGGTGTGGGCTACATCGTCACCTACGATACGTCCCGCAAGAGCCTGTTCATCGACGCGCTGGAGTACGAGGACTTCTCGCGCAAGGTCGCGCTCATCAAGGCACGGCGAAAAGTCGCTTTCCTCGACACCTGCTACAGCGGCCAGGCCAAGCCCGGGGCCAAGGGATTGTTCATCGAAGACGGACGCGGGATCGAGGACAAAACGGCCCGTCTTTTCCTCTCGGGCGAGGGCACCTATGTGGTCACATCCAGTAAATCGTCGGAAAGGTCGTTCGAGAGCGAATCGCTGCACAACGGCTACTTCACCTATTACCTGATCGAGGCGTTGAAAAAGGGCTTGGAGCCGCCGACCGTACGGCAGGTCTTCGACGTCCTGTCTCGCGAGGTTCCAGCCGCCGTGCTCAAGGACAAGGGAGCACTGCAGCACCCGCAGATTCTGCCCGACGACAGCCGCGCAGACGTCCGCATCGGTGTTGCTGCCGTCGGTTCCTCAAAGGATCCGTAATCTGAAAGATTTGGGAGAATCGCCATGAAAAAACTCCTTTACTTCACTACCGCGGCCTTCATTGCCCTGGGGCTTTGTCTTTCGGCTCCCGCAAGCGCCGACTTCGGATGGACCAAGAAGACGGCGACGCTGGTTCGGGTGAGCCCGCCAAAAGTCTTCCTGATGGGGACCCGCATCAACGTCAAGGTCGCGAGTCAGGACCCTGCAAATCAGGCCTTGGCGGAGAAGATCCGCAGCCAACTCGAAAGCTCGCTGATCAGCGCCGACAACCGCCTGTCGGCCGATGCGGCCAAGCCTGAGGTTCTCGTCGACTTCACGGTCCTGCAGAACGACTATAGCGAAAGCATGCAGAAACGCAGGGAGATCGAGCAACGCCAGATTGGCAAGGACGCAAAAGGCAAGCCGGTCTATCAGGGCTTCGAAGTCATGGTCGATTACAAAACTGTGTCCTACGCCTTCGGCGCCACCTACAAAGTGAATGACCTGGTGAAAGGCGGTAGCCTCGACGCCGACACCGTACGCTATGAGCTCAAGAAGGACTACCGGGAGGGCACCGGAGCTCCGGAGAAATTCAACCTGGAGAGTTCGGGAGCGGCGGCGGCGGTGAGCAAGATCGTCCCCCGCATAACTCCCACGCGGGAAAAGATCGGGGTTCTGCTACCGAAGGGGCCACTCGAGACCTACCTGCCGCTCGGCGAGAATGGCCTGTGGAGCAAATACCTCGAAGCGCTCTCCGGGCTGTCCGCGAATCCCAAGCCGATCGAAGAGTCTTACCGCCAATACGCCTTGGGAACGGCCTACGAAGCGCTGGGCTATGCTGCGGACGATCCGGATACCACCCTCAAATATCTCGAACAGGCGGCCAGTTGCTATAACCGCGCCATTGAGGCCAACCCCGGGGAAAAGTTCTTCTCCAAGCCCTACGAGAGCCTCTTCGGTGGCAAGACTGCCGCCGCTCCCCTCGACCGCGCCAAGCAGGCGCTGGGCGACTACCGGCGGATCAAAGAGTTCAAGGAGAGCTACGAGAAAATGCAGGTGGCAGCCAAATTCGCGCAAGCTGAGGGAGAGAAGTCCCTCAATCATTCAACGAGCGGGGCGAGCGACGCCGTCGACAATGCGGCAGTGATAAAGATGGTCCAGTCGGGTCTGCCCGAAGACATCATCGTCACCTCCATCGACTCCTCGCCGCACTGCAACTTCGACGTCTCCCCGAAGGGACTGGTCGAGCTGTCCCAGGCCAAAGTGAGCAGCGGCCTGATCCATCGAATGCAGGAGATCGCTGCCAAAGGGAAGAACGCCGGCAAGGTCAAACCGGCCCCAAAAGCCCCGAAGAAGGGGTGAAACTCTTGAGGAGACCCAACATGCGAACTTATGGACTGATACTCACTGCCTTGCTCCTATTGAGCTGCACTGCGAATGAAGCCCAAGCGCCCATCCCCGGCGCCAAGGAGCTATTCTATGATCCCACAGCAGGCAGCTTGTCGAGCGGCTCTCCGGTGACGAAGCCGGCGCCCAAGGCGGGGGGCAAACGGCCTGCCAGTAACCCGAGGGGTCAAGGGGTCAACGCGCCGGCGAATTCCTCTCCGCGCCGGTCGGTACAGACAGTCCCGAATTCTGGGACTCAGAAGATCCTCGGCCTCAGCTACTGGATCGAGTTGGAAGGACCCCAAGGACATCCTGGTATCCCGGTGACGAATCAGCGGATCTTCAAGTCGGGAGAAAGGATTCGTCTCCATTTCCGGAGCAACGCCGAGGGCCAGATCGCTCTTCTGCAACTCGGCTCGTCCGGCAACCCGAGCTTTCTCTTTCCAGACGCCGAGAAGGGGCTTACGGAGAGGAGTCTCGAAGCCGACCGGGACCGT
Source organism: Thermoanaerobaculia bacterium (assembly GCA_035996875.1). GTDB lineage: Bacteria > Acidobacteriota > Thermoanaerobaculia > Multivoradales > UBA5704 > DATARR01. The sequence continues at coordinate 11,119 of DASYJD010000094.1, read as the reverse complement.
GTGCTTCCCGACCCCTCGAAATGGTTCACTTTCGACAATCTACCCGGCACCGAGCGTCTCCTCGCGATCTTCGGGAAGAGCAGGGCCGACATCGACTCTCTGCCGATTGGTCCGGCGATGGATTCGAAGTCAACCGAGGTGGTGCTGCAGACGGCACAGAAAGAGCGGGGAAGCAAGGATTTGATCGTTGAGACCGAGACCCGGAACGCCTCGGAGATCGGCACCTACGGCGTGACCCGCAGTGGCAAGCCGGTCATCCTCGAGATCGAGCTCAAACACGAATGAGACGACTTCTGTCTGCAGGCGAGGTCCTATGGAGCCGGGAGACTCTATGGGACTTTTCTCCATATGAGTCCTTTGCCAATGGCTGCAGAGGGAAATCCGGGCTAGCCGGTTGCCAGGGGGATAAGCGGGCGCGTGGCAGCCTGCGTGCGGGTGATGATCTCGATGGCGAGCGCCTCGAGGTCGGAGCCCGGCTTGGAGAAGTCGGGATCGAACTTGAGGAGGTGCAGGACCTCCTGTCGGACCTCGGGGTTTATGGCTGAGATCAAGCCATCGAAGAGGTCGATGACTGTTCCGCGGCAGGCAGCGGCAGAGCATGCCTGCCGGGCCCAGGTCTTGAGCAAGGCGAGCCACCGTTTCCGAAGAGCTTGGCGGAGGATGCCAGGGAAAGGCGAGGTTCGCAGGTAGAGGGTTTCGAGATAATTACCCAGCCTCTGCGCGGCGCCGCGTCCAAGTCTCCAGGTCCAGTAGAGGATCGAACTGCACTCTTCACGATGGCTCAACTCGGTGTCGTCCTGGTCGACCATGTTTTCTTTGAAGCGTTCAAAGATGTCAAACAAACCATTTCGGCTCAGAGCTATGAGCGTGACTAGGTGAGCGAGAGGCGCGTCCGGCTCCTGGCTCCATTCATTGAGCTTGTCGATCAGCTCCCTTATGGATGGAAGAAAGCGGTAGTCAGCCAGGGCTGTATAGGTTGCCTTGAGGATCTCTCGTTCCGGGTCGCTAAAAAGCGGATCTACATTGCCCGCCTGAATCATACGTAGAGTCTGTTGCGCTTCCATCTTGAGCGTGCCCGCCGATTTCTCAGCCGCCCTTTCTTTCGCCTGGATGAAGCGGTGTAGCCTCCCCAGGTCTTCGAACTTCCAGGCCAACTGACTGACGAGCGCTCCTCGGATCTCCTGGAGAGGCAGGTCCGGATCGGAAGCTCCCAATTCTCCCACGCAGAGGATGCCAATGCAGGACCTCTCCACCTCAGGATGCGAGAGGATGGCGTGGAGCTTGCCGAGGCAGAAAGCTTTATATTTGGCTGCTGTGGTCCCCAGGGCTCCCCGGAGGATCTGACCAAGAATTTCGGCCCGACGGAAACGGTCCTCTCCTGGTAACTTCCAGATCAATGGCGCCACGATACCTTGGGGGTCCAACTCGCCAAGCCTCCCCAGCACCCGAGCCGCTGTGGTGCGCAAGGAAGGTTCTGGTGAGCGCAGGAGATCGTACAGGGCCGGCATCAGAGCTCCCAGGATCTGGCGGCCCGGACCGAGCAGGCTCTTCCAGAGTCGTGCCAAATCGACATCTTCTCGAAACCGGATATAACATGCCGCGGCGCCGTTGGCTTCATCGATCTCGATGGACGTCGTCCGCCGCAGCTCTTCCTCGCCACACAAGCAACTCGGGCTGCGCTCTGAAAATTTGCGCTTTAGCTCGCGATTTAGGAACCGCGTTAGAGCCTGACGAAACTTATCGAAGTGGATCCAAGAGACGTATTCCGAGGATGCAGGCGCTGCATAGCACAGCGTTAAAGCCAGAACGTAGCTCCAGGTTTCAAAGTCCTCGGGGAGACTCTTGAGAAACCAGGGCCCGAGGTCGTCCATCTGCTCTAGAGCCTGATCAAGAGACAGAGAGCCAATCGCTACCTTCACCAGCCATTCCTGGACGAAGCGAGTGATGCGTGGCATGGTTCTAAGCTTCTTGATTATCTTCTCACCGTTGGCCGCGATGAGGATCAGAATCGACTCCCGCTGCTCCTTGGCCTCGGGTCGCGAGGTAAGCAGCGATTCGACTTTGAATTGCAGCCCTTGCGTGAGGAGGTCATCGGGAAGTGTGGGCAAATCGCACAGCAGTCCGAGGCTGCTCAGCCGCTCGCGACTCGCGATCCGGTCCACGTCGGAAGTGAAGAGAAAGTAGGCCTGGTTCGCTGCGAGCCTCTTTGTGTGCTTGTCCCTCTCGGCCTCGTTGAGCTCGCTTGTGAACCGGTTCACGTCTATGTTGCTCAGGGCAAAAACATCTTTGAAGATCACGACTCTATTGTGGCAGTCGCGTGAGTCTGCAAGGTCACCGAAGCGAGCTTCGACGGTCCTATCAAGCGGGCTGGAACAGAAGAGTACTTCCGGACTCAATCTCCCTGTCTGTAGGCGCGAGGCAAGAAGTCGCGCAACCGTAGCTTTTCCGGTTTCCGGCTCGCCAACAAGGAACAGGAATCGTCTTGCCTTCAGGCGATCGGCCAACGTTTCGAGAGCTTGGCGCGGGAAGACCAGTCCGTCGCTCTCACGCTCCAAATCTTCGCGAGAGAAACGCGTGAGGTCAGCCGACTGGAGTCGTTTTCGGTCCTGCCCCTCCACCCGGCCATAAAAGAAGTTCTGGGTGTCTGCCAAGTGAGCGTTGCCGCCGACATCCCCAGTTTGGATCTCGGTCCGACTCCGCAGGAAGTCCTCTTCTTTGTCTTCAGCGTCGCTCTTGCGATCCTTCTCGTTGTCATCTCTTTGGTCATGTGGTTCTTCCGTTTTAGGCTGGCCAGAGCGCTGTGTTTCCTCCATCGCGACCGTTCCTTTCAGGCTAGCTCGCCCTTCAACCTGCCGCTGTCCTGCAACGACCGCAGGAACTGCGTCTGTTCATCGCTCAGCTCGCGGAAGTGTTTCCTCATCTCCTGCCCCAGGGCTTCTGAGTAGCGATGAGCCACAGCCTGCTCAGCCTCGCTCCCCTGAAGAGCTTCGGCGATAAGGTGCAGAGCTGCAGATGCGATCCTCCGTTTGTCTCCGGGTTCGCACGCAAGGCCGTTCATCAGTTCCAAGGTTTGGGACAGGAGACCGCCGAGGCTTCCGTTTATCGCGATATGGGCCGACAACTTCGGCATTGACGCCGGCGCCAGGAGTCTCTCTCCCGCTGTCGTGCCTGGAGCTTGTGGGCCGCTCGCCGTGAGACCCTGGATGCCGGTTTTGATGGCTTGGAGGTCTGGCAGGGTCTGCCGGACTTCGCTGAAAGTCCGGATCTCTCCGGCAGCGCGGGTGATAACGTTGGCGGTGGCGTTTGCCATCGTGCTCCGCACCTTTTGCCCGTCGTCGAGCCCCGTGATCTGCTGATCGTGTTCCACGCGTTGGACACGGTATTCATGAGCAGCCTGCTCAATCTCCAGGTTCTCGTGGACTTTCTTCTTGGCCTTGGCGACCCGCAACTCCTTCTCATTGAGGATCCGGGAGATTGAGACGCTACGGATCTCGATCCCAATCTTGCGGGCGAAACGTTGGATGAGATCCAGATTGGTGCTGGTGCCAGTCCCATCCGCGACTTGCTGGAAGAGACAGGCTCGTTCCAACGCAGCCTCATCCTCGATGACTGACCAATCGACCGGCCGGAGAGCCACCCGGAAGATCTCCCCAGCCTCCTGTTCGATGCGTAGCAGCGGATCGGTCGACAGCTTCTCGACGAGGCGGAGCGGATTCGCCACCCGATAGACCAGGGCAAAGCGCAGCGTGAACGACCGTGTCTGGTCCTTGTAGTCGAACTCCCTGTGGAAGACATGACGGAGGCTGTCGTCCTTGGATACGGTGTAGGCTTCGAAAGAAGTGGCGCTCTCGAACAGCCTTGGCTTGAAGATGCGGTTCGGCGGCACGATCTCCTGAAACTTCAAGCCGTCGCCGACTTTCCGAAAGACGACAAGATCGTGGTCAGGAAGGGGATGGAATCCTTTGGATTCCCGGACAATGCTCGCCTGTTCGGTGATATTCGCCATGGCTCAGTTCCGATTGATCCTGCCGCCAATGTAGACACCCTCGCCGCTCTTGATATCCCCGGTCCGCGCCTGGGTGCGGAAGGTCTCAGATCCATTGGAGTTCCTGCCGGACCCCGGGCCTTCGTTCAACTCGCCGAAGAGAAGAACTTCCTTGTCACTCTGGATGTCTCCGACTTCGAAGGAGCTTTCTGTGGTGCTGGCCGCCGGGCTTTCTTTCGGCGTAGCGAAGAGATAGCCATCCGGTAGACGCATGAACAGCATCGGCGTTGCCCACTCCAGGGACTCCGGATCCTCGTTGTGCATTGAGATCCGGCCCTCGGCCACAGCCGCGTCGACCGGATCACCAGCGGCGAGCCGCTGATAGAGAGCCTTGCTGAAGGTGACGGCTGCCGGGTCGGAGATTCCTCGGCGCATCGCCACCACGGCTGGCACGCCTGCCCTGACTAGGGCCGGTGCGACACCTGCAAAGGGGTGGCAGCCAGGCTGGTCAGAGGTCCGGCCGGTCTGGCAGGCATTGAGTACGACGAGTCGCGGCCGGGCCTCGCCTCGCAATACTGTGGCGAGGACTTCGTCTCGGACGGGCTGGGACGCGCCGCTCGAAGTCTCGAAAACAAGGTGGCCAGTGCCCTGAGCCTCGTCGAAGCCGCCATGGCCCATGAAGTGGAAGACGTGCTGAGGGGAGGAAAGGAGGTGTTGGCGCAGGGCGTCGAGGGTAGGTCTCTCCAGGAAGGAAATCTCGACGTTGTCGGAACGCCAGGCGCTCTTCAGAGCTTTGCGCTCGCTGTCCAGGTTGAGTGGCGTCGTTGCTTCCGGATTTGCGATCGCAACCAGGATGCGCAGAGGAGAGCGAAAAGGAACGGGATGGTTCGGCTCTGAGACTTCGAGGTAACGCACCACTGGGCTCAACCGATCGAGACTGAAGAATCGACCGTTCTCGGGATCTTGAACCGTTTCCCAGGGCAACCCGGATACGCCCGCCAACTGCGGTTCCCGCGGATCGATCCGGATCTTTACCCGTACTCCTCGCTCTCTGGCCTGAGCGGCGCTACGGGATTTCACGAAGAGCTCGCGGATTGCGTCCTGGAAGAAGGTCTGGAAGAGGCGCTCTCCGATCTGAGGGCTGATGATAGTGGCCTCCCGTGGGCGATCAAGATCCCGGATTGGGCCGCTCGCAGAAGGTCTCAGTCCGGATCTCGTTTCGCTCGCCAGAGCGTCGATCGCTTCACGCCCGATCGTTCTCTGGGCTTCTCCCTCCGTCGAGTCTGCGGAAATCCTATACTTGTCGGTTCCGTCGGGCAGAATCCGCAGCTCGAAGTCCTCGTAATCTATGGCCATGGACCCCTCCCCGTCTCTGGAGTGAGGAGACCCTGGTCTGTCATCGTTTGTTTAGGGACATATGGGAAACTCCAGTCTAAGTCTTCATGGCTTTCTCAATCCGCCCGCCGCGGATCGCCTCTTTCGCTGGCCGGCACCCTCCAGGTGACGTGGTAGGTGGCGGCGCGGTGGTCGAAGGTGAGGTCGCGCCATTCGAAGAGGCGGGCCAAGCGCTCCAGGATGCGGCGGCCGCCGTAGCTCTCGCTACGGTCGCGCACGGCGCCGCCGGGCTCGGCCGGGAGCGGGTTCTCCACCTCGAAACAGAGCTCGCGGCGCACCCGGTCGAGGGCGATGCGCACCGCGGGCGTCGAGCCTGGCCGGCCGTGGCGGATGGCGTTGATCAGCACCTCGCCGAGGAAAAAGCCGAAGCCGCCCCGCACCGGGCAGGAGAACCACGCCTCGTCCGGCCAGTCCATCTCCAGGGTGAGGATTGGGGCGGCCGGATCGGATCGCTCCGAGAGCACGCCGTTGTCCCAGTGTAGACGGGCGCGCAGGTCGGCGTCGCCGGCTGCCAGGCTGAAGATGCTCCCCAGACGCTCGATCGTCGTCCTCGCTTGAGCGGCTTCGACCGAACTGTCCGGCGGTAGCGGCGGCTGGGCGTCCCAGTGGTCCAGCAGCCAGGCGGTGGTGCGCAGCCGGCGGTCGACGTAGCCGGCGAGCCAGGCCACGAATTCAACCGATGAGGACGCCGAGGCCGCTCCCGCCGTGCTCCGCAGGCCGTGGGCCAGCACCCGGATGAGCGCATCCACGCCGTGGGAGAGGAGCCCCGCCAGCTTGCGCCGCTCGTCCTGCCGGGTGTCGTTTTCCAGATCCTCGGTGAGCAGGACGAGGTCCACCTCCGGCTCCAGAATGAAGAGGACGCCGAGGCGATGTCGCTCGTCGGCCTTCAACGCCTCGATGGGCGCGGTGACGGCCACCGAACGTACGAGGGCGTAGCGTTCCTGCTCGCTGCCGTCCTCGCCCCGCACTCTCACCGGCACGCCGTAGGCCCGCCGCGGCTCGGGCTTCGCCACCTGCATGCGCTCGTAGTGGGCCCGGGCCCGAGGGTCCGGCGACACGCGGTCGCCGAAGCGCGTACCGGGCCGCACACCCAGGTTTTCCGCCGCCTGATTGCCGAACACCACCTCGTCGGTGTTGGGGTCCACGACCATCAGCGGCACCTGCATGGTGTTGAGCAGGTTCTGCTTCTCGGCCAGGGCACCCTCGGCCTTCTCCTGCGCCCGCTCGGCCCGCCGCCGGTTGAGCTCGAAGCCGGCGAGAAGCGCCACCAGCATCACCGCCGAGAGGAGCACGGGCAGCAGGGGAAGCGGCGAGCGGGTCTTGGGGAAGAGCACCACCAGCCAGGTGGTGGCCGACACCTGGAAGGCCGCCACCGCGCCCTGGCCCTCTACCACGCCGTGAAGCAGATAGGGCGTGCTCTCGGCCGTGGAGGCTCCAACCGGTTGCGCGGCGAGGCCGGCGACGGCGTTGCGCAGGGCCGCCGGCCTGTTGGGCGTCGCGCTCAGAAGGTCCGCCCAGGGGTGGTCCGGGGCCGGCGCGGCGGCGAGATGGACGACGCCGGCCGTCATCGGCGGCTCGATGCCACGGGCGAAGGCCTCCCAGTCGATGTCGAACGTCAGGTCCGCGCCCACCAGCCCGCGCTCGCCGGCTCCGGCGCGAGCCTCGGCATCGCGCAGGGGCACGGTGATGGTGGCGACGAGCCCCTGGCCGCCGAGGTCCAGATAGAGGCCCGAGTAGAAGGTCTGGTCTCCGGCCGGCGCCGCGTAATCGAAACGGAAATAGAACTCGTTGGAGACGAACGTCGGCCGCTCCGGCGAGTTGCGGAAGCCGCGCCCCTCGTTGAGCGCAGCCCGCCGGCTCGCTTGTGGGTCGAAAGGTCCGTCCGTCACGGGAAGCGAGACGAGCGTGCCGTCCTCGGAGAGGGCGTAGAGGCGTACCACCCGCGGCGGCCGGCTCCCCGGCAGGGCCGGCAGCGGCTGCCCGGCCAATACGTTGGGAAGCGCCGCGGAGAGATCGAGGAGATGCGGCGTGGTGAGGCCGAGAAAACGATTCGAAGGATTGGAGAGATCTGCGAGGTCGCCGGACTCCAGGGCCGCGCGGCGCGTCATCGCGAACCAATGGCGGTCGAGCTCCAGGAAACTCTGGGCGCGCAGGGAGGCTGGTTTGAGTGGATCTTTGGACGGATCGCGTAGCGGGTCCGGAGAGACGAGGACGGGTGAGGCCGCGGTCGCCGGTCGCTGGACGGGGCGCGCCAGGAGCTGGCGCAGCGGCAGGAAGAACGGCGGCACCGAGCGCGTGTCCTGCCACTCCGCGACCTCGCCGTAGAGCCGCGCCTTGGCGGGATCGGCGATGCGCTCGCGGTAGCGCCGCAGCTCGAAGTTGAGCCACGCCGAGGCCCCCGGCGTCTCGAGCGGGCGCGCCGGAACCTTCCCCTGCACGAGTTGGAAGATGACGTCTGCCCGGCTCTGGCCGATCCGCTGCTGCCACTCCTGCCGGATGGACATGGCGGCTAGCGCCACCAGGACGGCGAAGAGGAAGACGCCCAGCAGCAGCAGGCGCGAGCCCCAGCGGGAGCGTAGAGACATCCTCTCAGTATAGTAGCGGGCCATGAGCTGGGTCGGATCGACAGGCTTCGCGCGGCGGCCGCTGGTCGTCGCCGAGGATCATCTGCATCACGTTTCCGAGCTGCTGACCGTGCTGGCGGAGGCCGATGCGGGCCTCCTGGCGCAGACGACGGTGCTCTGCCTGGACCGCCCGGGGCCGGACACCACGCGCCTCGCCGCCGGCTGGCTGGAGCAATATCCGGGTTTACAGGTCGCCGCCCGTTTCGAGACGGACGTGCCGGAGCCTCTCCGCTCCCGCCGGCTGGTTGTCGACGCCGCCGTCTTCGAGAGCGCCAACCGTTTCGCCAAGGCCCTGGCCGGGTTGCTGCGCCCTGGCGGTCTCCTGCTTCAGGACATCCAGCTCGCCACTTTGACCTTCATTCCGCCGGACCGCTGGTGGGAGTCCATCTTTCTCGCCACGACGGTGCGGGGGATGTTCGCCGAGAACCCTCCGACCTGCCGTTTTCTTTCCAACAAGCGGGGCTACGAGGCCACCTTCGGCCGCGACCTTCTGGACGCCGGCTTCGATCCTCGGGACGTGATGGACAAGAGCGAGCTGCGGGGGATGGTGGTGCCGGTCGTGCGCTCCTTCCTCGACCGCGCCTTTCCCCTGGCTCTCCAGGTTTTCGGGTCAGGCGAGACGTGGGTGGCGAAGACGGAAGAGGACCGGCGCGAAGTGGAGTTCGAGCTGGACCTTGTCGTCTGGCAGGGCTCCGCCGTGGAGCTCGGCGGCCGTCTTCTGCCACGCCTCGCCTGCAAGGCGGGGAGCCAGGAGGCGGTCACCTGGATCGAGCTGGTCGAGGACCGCCTCCGCGATGGCGACGGCGTCCCAGTCCTGGACGTGGGAGCGCGAATCGCACCCGAAGGAGCCGGCCGCGCCGAGCTCACCAACCTCGCCGCGCGTCACATCCACGGCTTGCGCAGCCGGCTCAAGGATGGAAGCGCGATCGTGACGGCGCATCATGCGTACCGGCTGGGAGAGGGCGTGCGGGTGGGGCGGGTGATCCCTCGCCATTAACGGCCCCCGCCCCGCCTCTTTTTCGTCTCCGCCCCAGCCTTTTCATCGCGACATAGAGTTATTTGTCGCAACGTAGCCCAAGGCACCGCGACACAGAGTTTGCTGTCGCGACGTAACCTTAACGGCCGCAAACTAAAACTATCTGGCGCAACAGGGTACTATTCATCGCATCTTAATCTTGTCCGGCGCAAAACAGTCCTGTCTGTCGCAAGATAGTGTTGTCTGGTGCGATGTAGAATTACCCGCCGCAATGCAGGGTTGTCCACAACGACGATCGATTGTCTGCCGCAACGTCAGATTTATCGGCGCAAATCAGCGCTATGTACGTCTCCGAATTTTTATTCGTTGCAAACTAATCTTTGCTGGCGCAATGCAGTTTTGTTTGTCGCAATAAAATATTAACCAGTGCAACATGGAATTATCGGCGGCGACATAATTCTGTTTGTTGCGATGTAATTGTATTCGTCGCAGTATGGAATTATTGGGCGCATGCTAAGACTGTCTGTCGCAATGTAGAGTTAGCTGTCGCAACGTAAGGCTGTCTGTCGCAACAGAGTCTTTGGTGCGCCGCCTGGAGGGAGGTTTGCGCCGAGTTGGCCCAAGGCCTCTGGCCTGGGCCAGGGAGGAGGCATCCCTGGGTAGACTCTCGTTGCAAAGTCTATCCGCAGGGGACAGGGTGGCCGAGGGCTCGCTGCAATCTGGGGAGAGGGACCAAAGACGGCGACGGGCAAGGAGAAAGACCATGAGCCCAGAGCTAGCCGTGGCGAAGGTGTTGGCGAACTTGGAGGTGCAGATCAGGCTGCACAGGGGAGAGCGAGGCCTATCACGCGCAACAGGAGGTCTTCTATCGCAAGCAGCGCGCCTCTCACGCCGCCGGCTGAGTCAACTCCCTCCCCGGCCGCTCGAAGGGTCTTGAGACTCTCCCGATAAATCTTCGAGGCGAAGGTCCGCCGGGATCCCGTGCTCGGCGAGGAGGTCCATCATCTCGCTCACGGAGACGCCCGCCACCTCGGCAGCCTTGCTCAGGGAAGCCTTTCCTTCGCGATATCGCTCCAAGGCCAGGAATCGGCGTCCCCGGAAGAGGAGGTCGCGGACAGCAGTGGACAAATCCTCTTTGTCAGCCTCCGCAAGACCGCTGAGGAACTTGTAGTCGTCCGCTTCCAGGCGGATGCTGACCATTTTCTGAGCTTTCGCCATGAGAACCTCCAATCTGGCGCGAAACTTCCTCAATGATCTCCGCCCTGAACCGCCCAACCTTGCAGCCCCGATGGCATTCCGGTGTCAGTGGCGACGATGGCCAACTCGCCCTTTTCCAGGGCAAGAGCCAGCGCTTCGGCCTCCCCGGCGCCAAGCCGGAAGTCCTGAACGAGGCGGGCGACGACTTTGGGTTGCTGGATCTCCACGTCGGTAAGACGGCCCTCCTCAAGTCTCCGCCTGATAAGAAAGCCGTCAGGACGGTCCGGATAACCCGTGGACTCTGCCTCGACCGCTCCCGGTATGAGGGGTACGCCCGGAAGTCATTCAGGAAGAGGTCGAGCAGATGCGACTTCGCCAACAGAATCAGCGTCGACATCACCCGGCCCTCTTCTCCCGACACCCCCTGGGCCCCCCGACCGGGAGCGTGTGCGCGGAGCCATTGGCACCTGTCCGGCAATCCGGCCCGGGGCCTGCGGGTGATGGTGAAGAAAGCCAAGCGCGATCGTTGGCTGAGCGACGGCGAGCTGGCAACGGCGCTCTGGGCCTGCGATGAACTGTCCGACCGCAAAGCGGCGGATGTCTACCGCCTGATCCTCTACAGCATGTGCAGGCCTGGAGAGGCTGCTTATGTGTGCGCCGAAGACCTGCTGATGTCCAACGGGGAGCGGGTCTGAGCGGATCTGGAGGATCTACTGATGAGCGACAATTAGAACTGCGGGGTGACGACAATTAGAATTGCGGGGTTCCGGTCCTCGTAAAAGCTTTGTCCCCTAGGCTCTTCCCCTCAGAGATGGGGGATAGATGGTCACGGACAAGCAGGTGAGGAGGTTGAGGATGGAACTCGGCAAAGGAGAGTCGCTATCGAGCGCAGCTCTGCGCTCGGGCATGAGCGATAACACGGCGCGGCGGCATCGCGCCGGC
>DASYJD010000093.1:0-19178 GCA_035996875.1 Thermoanaerobaculia bacterium | reverse complement strand
CACCCCTCCAGCAGAGGGCCCTTTCTCTGCTCTCCGTGGCGGCGTAGAATGCCTGTAGACAGCGGGCAGGGTAGCCCCGAGCAGCTAAGCCTCGCTTTATCTGATATTTGCGCTACGTAATCGAAAAGAACTTCGGTCTAGTCCGGCCCAGCCCGGAAGGATGATCCGAAGAGCCGGCTTCTGCCGGCTTTTTTGGGATCAGGGCGCCAACGACTCGGCCCGTCGGGTCCAGAAGCGGGAACGACCGCCGTACCCCTGAGAGCAGCCATCAGGCCTATCACACAGATTTGCAGAACGATGTCGATTTCCGGCAAGCTCGTTCGTCGTACCCACGAGACGCCAATTGGGGCCGGCTCAAACAAGGAGACAGACGATGCGGGTTATGGTGTTCGCAAAAGCTACCGAGGGCATGTCGTTAGGCGAGCCCACGCCGGAGGCGCTCGAGGCGTTCGCTGCAATGGACCGGTACACCGAGGAGCTGGTCAAGGCTGGCGTCTTCGTGGCCGCCGCCGGTCTCAAGAACGACGCCCAGTCCAAGCGCATCGTCTCTGATGGCTCCAGTCGCACGGTCATCGACGGGCCGTTCGCCGAGAGCCGCGAGCTCATCGTCGGCTTCTCGATCTGGGAGGTCAAGGACATGGACGAGGCGATGGCCTGGGCGAAGCGCTCGCCCAACTTGCCGGGCGAGATGGAAATCCGGCCGTTCTACGAGGCGGCGGATCTGGCCGAGTTTGTGACGCCCGAGGAGCTTTCGACGCCTCGTGACGGAGAGCGCGGGAAGCTCGGCGTCGCCTGATACCGCCGGCTGGAGCCGGCTTGTCTTCCCTGCGGCCTTGGCCGAAAATGCGGTGTGACCGCAGGCGAAACGCACCAGGCGATCGAAGCGACCTTCCGCATTGAACGGGCCAGGCTCATCGCGGGCCTGGCCCGCTTCGTGCGGAATGTCGATCTTGCCGAGGAGCTGGCGCAGGACGCGCTGGTCGTCGCCCTGTCCGAGTGGCCCAGGACCGGCGTTCCTGCCAATCCGGGAGCCTGGCTGATGACGGTCGCCAAACGTCTCGCCGTCGACGGCTTCCGGCGCGACAAGATGCGCGAGCGCAAGCACCAGGAGATCGCGCGGACGCTGGACGAGTCGCGCGACGGCGCGGCCGAGGCGATCGAAGCGGCCCTGGACGATGATCTCGGCGACGAGCTGCTGGGCCTCATCTTCACGGCCTGCCACCCCGTGCTGTCCCCCGACGCGCGCGCGGCGCTCACCCTCAAGGTGGTCGGCGGCCTGACGACGGACGAGATCGCCCGCGCCTTCCTGTCGAGCGAGGCCACGATCGCGCAGCGTATCGTCCGCGCGAAGAAGGCGATCGCAAAGGCCGGATTGACCTTCGAGGTGCCGAAGGGCGCCGAACGGGCGGTGCGGCTGCCCTCGGTGCTCGAGGTCGTCTACCTCATTTTCAATGAAGGCTACGCGGCCACGGCGGGCGACGACCTTGTCCGGCCGGGCCTATGCCTGGAGGCGCAACGGCTCGGCCGCATCCTGGCCGGGCTGATGCCCGAGGATGCCGAAGTGCTCGGCCTCCTGGCCCTGATGGAGCTCCAGGCGTCGCGCCTCAGGGCACGCACCGGGCCGGACGGCTCCTTCGTACGGATTACGGAGCAGGATCGCTCGCGCTGGGACCAGCTCTTGATCCGCCGCGGCCTCGACGCGTTGGCCCGAGCCGAAACGCTGGGCGGCGACGGCCCCTATGTGCTGCAAGCCGCGCTCGCCGCCTGCCACGCCCGCGCGCGCCGGGCCGCCGATACCGACTGGCCGCGCATCGCCGCGCTCTATGACCGGCTGCACGTCGTGGCACCCTCGCCCGTGGTCGATCTCAATCGCGCGATCGCCCACAGCATGGCCTTCGGGCCCGAAGCGGGCCTCAGACTGGTGGACGAGATCGGCGCCGCCGCCGCCCTCCGCGACTATGCGCCCCTGCCGGCGGCGAGGGGCGACTTTCTGTTCCGGGCCGGCCGACTGGCCGAGGCGCGTACAGAATTCAAGGCTGCCGCCACGCTGACCCGCAACGTGCGGGAAAGGGCCTTTCTCCTCGCCCGGGCGGATGCCTGCGACGGCAAGCACTGAAGCCTGTTTCTGAGGCGCCGCTCGGCAAATCAGAAGCCGCCGGTCCGCTCGATTTCCGCCTTAGGCTCCTACGACTTCCTGCCGACCTCTAGCGAGCGGGCCCAGGCAGCGGCCCGCCGCGAAGCCAGGTGGCGCGCCAATCCGGGGCGCCGTCCAAGGCCGAGTTCTGCCCCATTGAGTGCTCTCTGATGCAATCTTCCTTTGCAGGGGCGGGCTGCGGTGGCGATGACGCCGGTTGCGAGTCCCGCCCGGAAGGAGCGGAGCCATGTCTCCACCGCGATTGTGTCGGAAGGCGCTGACCGCAGCCGTCCTCATGGGAGGACTGATCCTCCCCCTCCCGGCCCGAGCCAGGGTAGTCCGGCATCCGACCGCCGGACCGGCTGTCCTGGAAGACTCTGTTGGAATCGTCTTGCATTGGTTCTCCCATCTCTGGACCGCGGCGTTCGAGAAAAACGGAGCTCAGATTGACCCTGACGGCAGGACAGCTCCAACAAGCCCGGCTGGCGTGTCGATTGACTACGGCGCCCAGATCGACCCCAACGGCTAGCCATGGGGAGTTGCAAGGCGGGGCCGGCGCGCAACGCCGGTCCCGCTGTTTCGCCCACCGGTGTCCCGAAATCTCTCCCAGCGGTAACTATACTCTATAAGGAACACTGAAGAGAAAGGAGAGGGCCACTGTGCGAGACGATCATCCGACGTTGGAAACGCTGGCGAGGTGGCTGGCGGGAGAGCTGGAGCACGAGCAGGTGCGGTTGGAGCTGGCGCCGCACTTCCTCGGGAACTGCCCCGTCTGCCAGGCGATGAGCGAGGAGATCGACCGATTGCTCGCGGAGAGCGGCCACTGGGACGAGGCCGTGGCCGTGGTGGAGTCCCGCGAGGCCCCGGAGTTGCTACGCCTGCTCGGCGAGGGACCGCACGCGGAGCGGATGCGCCGGGCTGACGAGGTCGAGGAGCTGCACACCTGGGGCGTCTGCCAGCTTCTCCTGGCGAAGGTTCGCGAGCAGGTGTTCAAGGATCCTTCCGGCGCCGTGGAGACGGCCCACCTGGCCGTGCGCGTGGCGGAGCATCTCGGCGAGACCTACCATCCGGACTGGGTTCTCGAATTGCGAGCCAGGTCCCTCGCTTATCTCGGCAACGCCCGGCGGGTGCTAGGTGAGCTGCAGGGGGCGGACGACGCGTTCCTGTTGGCGGAGGAGTGCCTTGCAAGTAGCGGAGTGGGCGATCCCCGCATCGCGGCCGAGGTGCTCAGTCTGAAGGGCTCTCTTCGGCTGGATCAGTGCCGGCTCGAGGAAGCAGAGGATCTCGTAGAAAGGTCTTTGGCGCTCTCCCGGAAAGCAGGCGATCCGGTCGGCGTTGCGAAGGGTCTACTTCAAGAATCCAAGATCCTGAATCAGACAGGTGAGCTTGAGAGGGCAATCGCAGTTCTCCACGAAGCCGCTTCGGAGATCGATCCCGCCTTGGAGCCTGTCCTGCTTGCTCGCGCCCGCCAGAACCTTCTGTTTACTCTCAGTCTCGCCGGCCACTATGAAGAAGCGTCGCGGCTTCTTGATGAGTTGAGAGAGTCGCTAAGCGTGCTGGCCGAGCCTTTGGACGGTCTGCGTCTGCGCTGGACCGAAGCGAACATTGCTCAGGGCCTTGGCCGGTTGGGCGCTGCTGAGGAGGGCTACCGGAAGGTTCAACGCGAGCTCCTGGACCTTGGCTACAGCTTGGACGCCGCGCTGGTTTCGCTCGACCTCGCGACGCTGCTTTTGGAGCAGGGTCGAACGGACGAGCTGAAGCTTCTCGCCACGGAAGTCCATGTGGTGTTCGAATCTCGAGAGGTCCACCATGTGGCTGTGGCCGCGCTGCTTCTCTTCCAGAAGGCCTGCGCCGAGGAGCGGATCACGGACGAGCTGATCCGCCAGATCGCAGCGGATCTCCGGCGCGAGCGGCGGGGGAACGGAGGGGGTCACTAAGATTCCGCGCTTCCGCCGGGCTTCAAACCCGACGTGGATACCGGCGGCCGTCGGCCCGCTTCCTGGGAATCCAGAAAGCGGGCTCGCGGCCTTCGTCGGAGCTAGAAGTAAAAGCAGGCCACGCCTCGGCTCGTGGCGGCGGCGCGGACGAGCCCGAGGCAGGCCGCGGCCTGATCCGGGGCGACTGTCAGGACGGTGCCCGCCACGCCAAACTTGAGGACCCCGCACTGGCTATCGCTTCCTCCAGCGGCTAGACGGAAGTTCGTGGCATAGGGGGCATAGCTTATGGGTGGATCGATCGAGGTAATCAGGGCTTCCCCAATAGCGAGGCAGTAGTTGAGGTTTCCGAGAATAAAATTGAACTGATCGATGCTGGAGCAGGGGCAGGCCACCGGTTCTGGCGGCGGCTGGGGCAGCACCCACACGTTGTCGACGAGCGGCCCGGCGCACGTACCGTCGTTTTCGAGGCTCTGGAACGAGATCACCGTCGACGAGCTCGTGGCCGTAAAGTTGACCGAAGCGGCATGCCAGAGGTTGGTGCTGTCCAGATACCCCTCGGCGAGCGGATCCGCCGTGACCACGAGGGAGGCACTCCCGGCGTTCGCCTGCATGGGCTTTGGCCCAAAGTAGCATGGGGAGTAGGGGTGACCGGAGTAGGAGAAGCTCAGGGTGTACGAAACCCCGGGCGTCGTCGCGATCGTCTGCGAGATCATGCCCGGTGGATTGCTGCAGCAGCTGTTCAGGTCGACCATGCGAGCGCCGTCCGCGGCGGCCATCGAGTTGGGGATGGTCGAGTTCGTATCGTGCCAGTCCACACCGCCGCCGCTGACCGTCCAATTGGGAATCGTGTCCGTCGCCCCGTTGTACCCGATCGGCGCCCAAAGGCCGTGGTTGCTCGGCCAGCCGCTGTTCACCTGGGTCGTGGCTTCAAACCCCATCTCGAAGCTTCCGTTCTGGACGAGATTGTTGGCCGTCACCCGCACGTTGTCGACGAGCGGCCCGGCGCACGTGCCGTCGTTTTCGAGGCTCTGGAACGAGATCACCGTCGACGAGCTCGTGGCCGTAAAGCTGACCGAAGCGGCATGCCAGATGTCGGTGCCGTCCAGATATCCCTCGGCGAGCGGATCCGCTGTGACCACGAGGGAGGCACTCCCGGCGTTCGCCTGCATGGGCTTCGGCCCAAAGTAGCATGGGGAGTAGGGGTGACCGGAGTAGGAGAAGCTCAGGGTGTACGAAACCCCGGGCGTCGTCGCGATCGTCTGTGAGATCATGCCCGGCGGGTTGCTGCAGCAGCTGTTCAGATCGACAAAACGAGCGCCGTCCGCGGCGGCCATCGAGTTGGGGACGCTCGAGTCCGAATCCTGCCAGTCCACACCGCCGCCGCTGACCGTCCAATTGGGAATCGTATCAGTCGCCCCGTTGTACCCGATCGGCGCCCACAAGCCGTGGTTGCTCGGCCAGCCGCTGTTAATCTGGGTCGTGGCTTCATACCCCGTCTCGAAGCTTCCGTTCTGGACGAGATTGTCGGCCGTCACCCGCACGTTGTCGACGAGCGGCCCGGCGCACGTGCCGTCGTTTTCGAGGCTCTGGAACGAGATCACCGTCGACGAGCTCGTGGCTGTAAAACTGACCGAAGCGGCATGCCAGATGTTGGTGCCGTCCAGATATCCCTCGGCGAGCGGATCCGCTGTGACTACGAGGGAGGCGCTCCCGGCGTTCGCCTGCATGGGCTTTGGCCCAAAGTAGCATGGGGAGTAGGGGTGACCGGAGTAGGAGAAGCTCAGGGTGTACGACACCCCGGGCGTCGTCGCGATCGTCTGCGAGATCATGCCCGGCGGATTGCTGCAGCAGCTGTTCAGGTCGACAAAACGAGCGCCGTCCGCAGCGATCATCGAGTTGGGGACGCTCGAGTTCGAATCGGACCAGTCCACACCGCCGCCGCTGACAGTCCAATTGGGAATCGTATCCGTCGCCCCGTTGTACCCGATCGGCGCCCACAAGCCGTGGTTGCTCGGCCAGCCGCTGTTAATCTGGGTCGTGGCTTCATACCCCGTCTCGAAGCTTCCGTTCTGGACGAGATTGGCTTGAGCCGCGGCTGGGATTGACACAAGCCCCAGTGACAGCCCGGCAAACAGGGAAAGGCCGATCATGCTTCTCTTCATGAGGATTGACTCCTTTTAGCAGAGGGGAACGGCATTGGCGAGTCGTCGATTCGCTCGCCACGTAATGGTTACTCCTGGCCCCGCAAAGCAACGCTCATGCCCGGCCTGAGAGAAAGGAATTATTCCGGACGAAACGATGCGCTTTTGCTTCTTGTACGAGGGGCCACGGTAGCCACATGCCCTGTTTCAGAGCTCTTCAAAAGGGATGTCGACGGGGGAGTGACATGGATAGCACGGAGTGTCACGGGAATTGACACGGGAGTGACACCAGGTCATGACAGAGCGCATGGGGGACCAACAGATCCTCAAACCGTTGCCGGCGCCGGTTGCGGTGTCGGGTGGCTTCTATTCCGTCACGGATAGGCGGCGTTTAACCAGGGAGAGGGATTAACTACGAGAGGCACGAAGCGCTCTTCATTTCCCTTTGCCGCTCGCATTGCAGCTGCCTGAATCGTTGCGGTGGCGAGGTGTCTTATAGTTGTCGATGTGATGCACCTTACGCACTCTGCGCGGGACTATCTGCCCCGATTGCTAGAGAAGAGATCAGGGGCGACCGAAGAGGGATCGCCCCGCTCGGCGGGCTCGTAAGGCAAGGTTGTCCGTGGCCTCATCCGCTCAGCATCACAACAAGGCGGGGCTGGCGCAGCTGCCGACGCCCGAGCTACGGCGCCTTGGAGGAACTGACACGCACGCCGAGGTCGGCTCAAGCTACCCTACCGGTGATGACCTTGGCGACAGGGGACATGGGCTTCTGTGAGGCCGAGGCGACATTGAGATCTGGCTGCCGGGCCAGCAGGCTTACCAAGAGATTCCTCCTGCAGCAACTGCGAGGACTTCCAGGCTCGGCGGGCGAACCTGTCATGCGTACAGGGATCGGCCTCACTCGTATCCTTTGACTTGCTCCACACTTTTCGTATATCCTCCTTACCGGGAGGGAGGTAGCTATGTCCACGCGTACTGGCGGCCAAGCTGTCGTAAGGAAGCCAAGACTTTTTATTGGATCGTCGCGTGAGGGTATCGAGGTGGCGCGAGCCGTTCAGCAGTTATTGTGTAATGACTGCGAAGACCGAATGTGGGACGGTCAAGAAATATTTGGCCTCAATCGGAGCGCTCTCGAATCGCTTCTTAATGCCCTTACTTCTGTTGACTTCGCTGTTCTTATCCTCACCCCAGATGACGTTTTAGTGAGTCGAGGCATCAGAAAAAAATCTCCTCGCGATAATGTACTGTTTGAATTGGGCCTTTTTATGGGCAACCTTGGCCGAGATCGCACATTCGTTATTCTTGATCCCGATAAAGTCAAGATCTCTACCGATTGGGCAGGAATTACCGTAGCCACTTACGATTCGACTCGCGAGATCCTAAGCGCAGCTCTCGGTCCCGCCTGCACCCTAATCCGAAACCATATCCGTAAGACGAGCTTACCCCAGATCTATCCATCAATCCATTCAGGCATTGAGTCTCTTACTGGTTACTATGAACAGCACCCGCTCCAGGAATTGCTCCAGAAAATCCGACATGCTCAGAAGGAGATCTTCATCCTTCAGACTTGGATATCCAGCTGGGCAGAACTCATCGAGGCCCTAAAGGAACCACTGGGTCTTTCTGGTGCCTTAGTATCCGGTGATGCAAAGGTTCGCATCATTTTGGCCGACCCAGAGTCATCGCTATGTGAAGCACGCGGCGTCCACAGCGGCAAACCTCCAGGAAAAACAAAGATGTATGCAGAGACAAGCGTTGAGGAAATTACGGATTTCAAGCGCTCCTTCGGCCTTCCTAATGAGATACTTGAGATTCGCCTTTCGACTGAGCTTCCCACTTTTGCTCTCTTCGCTGCCGACGAGGAGATCTACTTTACGCCCTACCTACGTAGGCGGATTACGGTTCAATCACCGTGCCTTCTTTTCCGTGCTGGAAGTGGGTTTGGACGGGAACTCTCGGAACACTTCGACAGCCTTTGGAATACCCTTGCTCCTTGCGCCTGAAAACCAGCTAATGGCCTGCATCCAATAGGAGACAAGTGATGTTAAAGCCTAAAACTATTCATCACGCCAGTATTCCCGTCACCGATCTAGAACGCTCCCGGAGGTTCTACGAGACTCTTTTTGCTCTGCAAGAAATTAAAAGGCCCGACTTTGACCTGCCTGGCATTTGGTACAGAATTGGCGACAAGGAAATTCATCTCGTTGCCCATTCAAACACAACTACACCCACGCTCCGACAGGACAAAGGCGTCGATATCTATGATGTGCACTTTGCTCTTCGAGTTGAGAGTTTCAGCGAGAGTCTTAAATTCCTGCGGTCACTAGGATTTCACCCTGAAGCTGAAGATAGCCTTCTGAGGACTGTAGAGAACTTAAAATCGAAGGCTGGTTACCCCCAACTCTACCTTCTTGATCCTGATAGGAATATGATCGAGATCAACTCCGAGCGCCTTGATGCTGAATAAAGATGTAGTCACTCGGAGCACGCGTCGAGCGTCGACGTAGGCTCATCAAGGATCAGCATCTGGGCGTCCCGCATGTAGGCGCGGGCGATGACGACCTTCTGCCAATCGCCGCCGGAGAGTCGACTCCGGCGCGGAAGCGCTGGTCGTAGCCGCGGGCAGCTTCTAGATCACCTCGGCGGCCAAGCTGCGCTCGGCAGCGGTGAAGTTATGGCGCATGAATTCCTGAAAGATGACGCCGATGTTGGCCGCGGCTCGTCCAGGTCATACTCCTATCAGTCGTGCCCCGTCGTGCTCTCTGCCGATCCGAACCGCCGGTGTTAGGATCGGGAAGTGGCCGACTCCATCAACGGGGCAGGCGCTGCCTCGGTCATCGCGTGGGACGAGAGCCTCCCGCCAGCCGTTCGCAGGTTGGCGGACGAGCTGCTGCCCCTCTTCTACGCCGACCTCAAACGCCTGGCCCGCCGGGAACGCGCCCGCGTCGGAGCGAGTGGGACTCTGCACACCACGGCCCTCGTTCACGAGGCCTACCTGAAGCTCCGTGAGACGCGGAGCTGGAACGACGAAAGTCACTTTTTTCGGGCCGCGGCGCTCGCCATGCGGCACGCTCTGGTCAATCACGCCGAGGCCCGCCGGGCTGCGAAGCGTGGCGGAGGGGTCCCCCATCTGTCCCTCGATCAGGCGCTCGAGATCGGCGTCGCGAGCGACGAGGCCCTCCTCGCGCTGGACGAGGCCTTGCACCGCCTGGCGCGTCAATCGGCGCGCCTGGCCCGAGTGGTGGAGTGCCGCTTCTTCGCCGGCTTCGACGAACGCGAGACGGCGCGGGCGCTCGGCCTGTCGGAGCGAACCGTTCGCCGCGACTGGACGCTCGCCCGCGCCTGGCTCTACCGCGAGCTCTCCGGCAGCTAGCGCCCCAGCCGCGCCAGCCCCAGGAACGCCAGCAGCCCGATCAGCAGCAGGGCTCCCCACGTGGACAGGGTCGGAATCGCCGGCGGCGGGGGTGGGCCTGCGCTGTCGTCGTTGTCGATCGTGCCGGTGCCTTGCGAGGCGGCCAGCGTGGCTCCCGAAGGGGCCGAGAGGTTCACGGTGAAGGTCTCGTTCGGTTCCACCGCCAGATCGCCCACCACGTTGACCGTGATCGTCTGGCTGAGCGGCCCGCCGGGGACGAAGGTCAGCACGCCGCTGGCCGGCACGTAGTCGTTGCCCGCCGCCGTGGCGCTGCCGTCCGCGGTGGCATAGCTCACCGTCACCGGCGTGGCGCTCGCCGCCGAGAGGGTGACGGTGAAAGTGAACGGCGTGGTGCCGGCGTTGCCCTCATTGGCCGTCACGCTGTTGATGGAGAGGGTCGGCAGCGGCGGGGGTCCACCCGCCGCGACGACGCAGCTCGAAAACTCCGAGGTGTGGTTCGCCGGGTTCGTCGCCGTGGCGGTGATCACCGTCTGGCCGGCCGAAATCGCCAGCACGGCCGGGCCGAAGGCGCCGTTGCCGCTGCCGTCGGTGGTGACGTCGACGGCGCCGAGGAACGTGGCCCCCTCGCCGAAGCCGAAGCGGTTGCAGGTGGCGTTCGAGAAGATCTCGACGCGGAAGGTGGTGCCGGCCGTGCTGTTGAGCGTGCCCGACACCGTGACGTTGCCGCTCCCCAGAGCGGCGGCGGTGATGACCGGAAAGTTCTGCAGGTCGTTCGGCCCGGAGTCGCCATCGCCGGTATCGTCGGGGGTCACCACGTCGTTGGCCGAGTTGTTGATCCCCAGCGTCGCGTTGGCCGTGATCGAGTTGCCGAGGATCGCCGCCTCCGACGCGTTGTGGACGCCCGGGGAGCCGATGCGGACCTGCACCCCAGTATCGCCGCTGTTGGCGATCGTATTGCCGGCGCCGGCCGGCGTGCCGCCGATCGTCGCCACGCCGCTGTCGACGAAGATGCCGACGCCGACGACGGTGTTGGGGAGCGCCGCCAAGCCCGTGCCGCTGACGCCGATGTAGTTGCCGCTCACCGTGTTGGCGAGCTGCGAGTTCATGACCACACCGGAGCCGTTGCCGGAGATCACGTTGCGGTCCGCCGGGGCGGAGCCGCCGATGACGGCGTTGCCGAGGTTGCCGTTAACGATGTTGATCCCGGCGCTGTTGGTGGTGGTGGCGTCCGCCGTCGTGGCGCCGCGGTCGGTGCCGATGAAGTTGCCGGCGACGACGACGCCGCTGGCGTTGATCTGGACGGCGAAGAGATGCTTTTGGAGGACGAGCCCGCGGATCACCGAGTTGTCGCCGCCGGCGCGCACCTCAAGGCCGTTGAGCCCTCCCGCGGACCCCTGCACGACGATGTTGATCACCGCGTTGTCGCCGACGGCGAGGGTGTTGGCCGAGCTGCCGGGTTGCGTGTAGCCGTTGACGATCACCGGCTTGACGATGGGCGGCAGCGCCGTGGCGCCGATGGCGATCGTCTGCGGACCGCCGCCCAGAATGTTGAAGGCGATGGTGTCGACGGACCCATAGGTGCCGATCGCCACCACGTCGGCGTTGACGTTCGCCCCGCCATTGATCGAGGCGAGAGCCTCGCGCAGCGTCACGCTGCCGTCGACCGCGATCGTGTCACCGGTGCCGGTGACGGTGACGGTGACGGTGGCCGGTTGCGCGGGGCGCGCCACGCCGAGAGCGCAGAGCAGGGTGAGCAGCGGGATGGCGATCGATCTCGAAGGCATGCAGCATCCTTTCGGTTCGCACGTTCAGCGGCGGAAACCCGCTGTCTGAAAGAACCGGAAAGGCGCGGGAAACCGGCCATCGGGCCTTGATTCAAGAATGGACGGCGGATCGGGAGGCGAGGGCGCGCATGGCGCGGACAACGCGCAGGGTCTGGGGATGGGTGGCGCCGAGCTCGGCCCGCAACGCCGTGGCCGCCGTCTCGAGCAGCCGTTTCCCCTCCGGATCTCCGAGGGCGGCAAGCGCTTCGCCCAGGCGAGCCCGCGCCTCGGCGAGCTCCCAACTGCCGCCCCAGAGGAAGCTCTGCCGCAGCGCCACGGCCTCGCGGAGCGACGCCAGCGCCTCGCGGGGGCGGCCGAGCGCGAGCAGCGCGTCGCCGGCGATGACCTGTGCGCGGGCGACCCAGGGTCCGGACTGCCCTCCCAGCTTGCGGAGCGCCGGCAGCAGGATCGCCACCTGGGCCTGCGCGGCGGCCGGCTCGCCGGCGGCGAGAGCCAGCTCGGCCTGGGCGAGCCGCAGCCGCAGGGTGAGGATGTGGTCGGGCCCGAATTGCCGGCGGGCGATCTCGAGATTGGCGAGGAGGAGGCCGCGAGCCGCCTCCTGCTTCCCCGCCGCGGCCAGCGCCGCGGTGAGGAACTGGCGGTCCTGCACGGCGAGAGGGCTCGACGGACCGGTGAAGCGCACGGCCATGTCGACCGCCTCGCGCAGCACCGGCAGTGCCTCCGCGGTCTGTCCGCGCAGGGTGAGGGCGGCGCCATAAAGGCCCATCGACGCGGCGACGGCGGCGGAATCGCCCGCCGCGGCCCGCTGCTTCCGGTAGGCCGTGGCGAGGATCTCCTGCGCCTCGCGCAGGCGGCCGAAGCGGAGCTCCAGGGTGCCGATATTGCCGAGCAGGACCAACGCGTCGAGGTCTTCGCCCTGGCCCATCTCGCGGTAGATCCCCAGCGCCTCGCGATGGGCGGCGAGCGCCTCGTCGAGACGATTGGCGGCGGTCAGCGTGATGGCGAGCGAGTTGTAGAGATTGGCGGTCTCGCGGTGCGCGTGCCCCGAAAGCTCCGTGCGCTCGCG
The DNA here is from genome assembly GCA_035996875.1 of Thermoanaerobaculia bacterium. GTDB lineage: Bacteria > Acidobacteriota > Thermoanaerobaculia > Multivoradales > UBA5704 > DATARR01. Next base: position 6,740 of record DASYJD010000093.1, on the reverse strand, counting down.
GATCGCCGCCCGGTAGGTGGCGATGGAGCCGGCGAGATTTCCTTGAGAGCGCTGCAGCGACCCGCGCACGAAGAGACCCTCGAGGCGCTGCTCGCGGTACCGCTCCGGATCGCGCTTCCAGAAGTCCTCCGCCTGAGCGAGCAGCGGCGCCGCCCGTTCGGGGCGCCCGCGCACCAGCTCGATGTTCGCCAGCTTCTGGCGCGCCAGCGCCACGGACTGGGGATCGGCCCGCGAGTCCGCCGCGGCGAGGAACCCCTCCAGCAGCGGCGCCTCCCCTTCGACGTCTCCCAGCGCCCCGTACAGATCGGCGAGGGTCTCGACCACCTTCCCGGCGAGCAGCGGCTGGTCCCGATACTCCACGAGCACCCGCTGTGCGCTGCGGTCGAGCATCGCCTTCGCCGTGATCGGCGCGGCCGCGGGCTCGGCCAGAGAGGTCCGGAACATGCGCGTGAGGGAATCGCGCACCGCCTCCTCGCGGCTGGCGGCACGGCGCGCGTGGTCGCGCTCGATCGCCGCCTGGTGCGCCTGCCAGGCGAACGCCGCGAGACCGGCGGTGAGCGAAAGGAACACAGCCGCCACGGCCGCCGCGGCCCAGCGGTGCCGCCGCAGGAGACGCCCGAGCGCGTAGAAACGGGCACCATCGCGCGCCCGGACCGGCTCGTGGCGCCGATGGCGCTCGACGTCCTCCCCCAAGGCCGCGACCGACTCATACCGCCGCTCCGGCTCCTTGCGCAGGCACTTGGCGATGATGGCGTCCAGATCGCCCTTCAGCACGCGGACCGGCACCGGCGGGTCGAACCCGCGGGTCTCCTGAGTCACCCGGCTCGCCGGCGGCGCCTCTTGCTCCAGCAAGAGCCTCACCGCGCTCGCCACCGGCAGGTCACCGCTGCGCCAGGGGCGCGTTCCGGTCAGCAGCTCGAAGAGCAGCACGCCGAGCGCGTAGACGTCCGTCGCGGTGGTCACCGGCTCGCCGGTGAGTTGCTCGGGCGCCGCGTAGTCGGGAGTCAGCGGCGCCCGCGTGAAATCTCCGGCGGCGTCTGCCGCGGCGCCGGCGTCGAGGAGCTTCGCAATCCCGAAGTCGAGCAGCTTCACATGGCCGTCGGCGCCGACCAGGATGTTGCCGGGCTTGAGATCGCGATGGATGACGAGGTTGCGATGCGCATGGGCCACCGCCGCGCAGACCTCACCGAACAGCCGCAGGCGCTCTTGCAGATCGCAGCCGTGCTGGCGGCAATGATCGACCAGGGGCCGGCCTTCGACGTATTCGATGGCGGCGTAGGGCCGTCCGTCGGCGAGGGTGCCGCCGTCGAGCAGCCGGGCAATCCCGGGGTGCTCGAGCCGCGTCAGGATACGGCGTTCGGCGTGGAAACGGTCGAGCTGTGCCGCCGCCTCCGATTGCAGCACTTTGATTGCCACCTGCTGTTCGAACGAGCCGTCCGCGCGGTGGGCGGCGTACACCTCACCCGCGCCGCCACGGCCGATCAGGGCGCCGATCCGCCAGGGTCCGAGGAGGACACCCGGCGCGAGCAGCTCCGATGTCATCGGCGCGCTGGAGGGAAGCGAGAGCGGCGTGTCCAGGATCCCCGCAGTCGTGTCGTGGGCGATGAGGAGCGATTCGATTTCACGGCGCAGCTCCGCATCGTCCGCGCAGGAGCGGTCGAGAAGCTCGGATCTCCCCACCGGTTCCCTGTCGACACAGTCGGCGAACAGTTCTTCGACACGCTCCCAACGGAATTGCGCCATTGCTAGATTTATCTTAATCCATCCGGGCCTGAGCGCTCGTGGGCAGGAGCGGACCCCTCACCGATACCCGGCCGCCTGCAGCTCGAACAGCTCGGCGTAGCGGCCGCCCTGGGCCAGCAGCTCCTCGTGGGTTCCTTCCGCCTCGAGCTGCCCCTCGGCCAGCACCAGGATGCGGTCCGCCATGCGCACGCTGGAGAAGCGGTGGGAGATCAGCACGGCGGTCTTGCCCTCGCTCAGCTCCTTGAAGCGCTGGAAGATCTCGAACTCGGAACGCGCGTCGAGCGCTGCGGTCGGCTCGTCGAGGATCAGCACCTGGGCATCCCGCATGTAGGCCCGCGCGATCGCCACCTTCTGCCACTCGCCGCCCGAGAGATCCACGCCGTTGCGGAAGCGCTTGCCGATGAGCTGATCGTAGCCTCGGGGCAGCTTCTCGATCACCTCGTCGGCCAGGCTGCGCTCGGCGGCGGTGACGATGCGCGCATGGTCGTCGCGCGCCTCGATACGCCCGACGGCGATGTTCTCTCCCGCGGTGAAGTTGTAGCGCATGAAGTCCTGGAAGATGACGCCGATGTTCGCCCGCAGCTCGTCCAGGTCGTACTCGCGCAGATCGTATCCGTCGAGGAGGATGCGCCCTTCGTCCGAGTCGTACAGCCGGGCCAGCAGCTTGACCAGAGTCGTCTTGCCCGCGCCGTTCTCGCCGACCAGGGCCAGCACTTCGCCCGCACGGAGGGTGAAGCTCAGGTGGCGAACCGCCCAGCGCTCGGCGCCGGGATAGCGGAAACCGACGTCCTCGAAGGTGAAGCCCTGGCGGATCGGCATCGGGAAGGGCCGCGGATTCGGCGGCGAGACGATCTCGGCCTCGATCTCGAAGAACGAGAACAGGTCGTCGAGATAGAGCGCCTGCCCTGCCACCTGGGTGAAGCCGATCAGCAGATCCTCCAGCAGATTGCGCAGGCGGCGGAAGGAGCCGGCGAGGAACGTGAGGTCGCCGATACTGAAGTCGCCGCGCAGGGTACGCCAGGCGATGAAGGCGTACGCCACGTAATACCCTACCGTGCCGATGGCGGTCAGCAGGCCGCCCCACAGGGCGCGGTGGGTGGCGAGCCTGCGGTTGTCCTCATAGATCTGTCCGGCCAGCGTGCGGTAGCGCTCGATCAGAAACGAGGTGAGGCCGAAGATCTTCACTTCCTTGGCAGTCTCGACGCTGGCGCCGGTCTGGCGCACGTAGTCGAGCTCACGGCGCTCCGGGGTCCGCACGTAGTTGAGGGAGTAGCTCTGGGCGTTGAAATGCGCCTCGCCGAGGAATGCCGGCACCAACGCCACGAGCAGCAGCGCGATCAGCCAGGGTGCATAGACCACCAGCCCGGCGGCGAAGCTGACGATGGTCACCAGGTCCTGGGCTTGGCCGAACAACTGAGTCATCAGGGTCGTGCGGCCCGTGGTCTGCCGGCGGGCGCGGTCGAGCCGGTCCTGGAGCTCGCTGTCCTCGAAGTCCTCCAGGTCGAGCGTGGCCGCATGCTCCATCAGGCGCACGCTGGTGACGTTGGTGAACTGCTCCGAGAGGAGCGCGTCGAGGAGCGAAACGATGCGGCCCACCACGTCCGCCAGCACCGCCAGGGCGAACTCGCTGGCCAGCAGCCATCCGAGGTGGGTGAGGAGCCCGCTGGCCAGCCAGTCGTGAAACGAGGTGGGCGCGCCCGGCGTCTTCGCCAGCCGGATCACCTCGTCGATGATCAGCTTGCCCACGTAGAGGGTGATCACCGGCAGCAGCGCTCGAAGCAGGCGCAACACCAGATCGCCCGCGGTGAGGCTGGGGCTCGTCTGCCAGATCAGCTTCAGGAACGGGGGAAGATTGCGCAGCGCTCCGAAGCGTTCGCGGAGCGAGCGTGGCGCCGGCGGCGGCGTTCCGCGAGGCCCCAGAGGCAACGGGCCGCCGCGGCCGCCCATGGTGTAGTTTCGAGGCATCCCTGGAAGAGTCAGCAATTCCCGCGCCCGCTCGGAGCTTGCCGAAGTGGACGGCTGGTGTAGGATTCGACCCTCATTCGTAAACCCTGACAAAGGAGGATCTATGAAGCGGAAAGCCAAGAAGCTGACGCTGAGCCGGGAGACCCTTGACCGGCTCGACTCCGAGGACTTGAGCCGAGTGGCAGGAGGTCAGACGAATACCTATCCTCAGAACACCTGCCCCTGCCCGACGAATACCTGCCCCTCCGCCAACTGCTCCGGCAAGCCGCTCTGCGGCGACGTGTAGGGCATCTCCGCAGAAAGTACAGGGCGGCAAAGTTGCCGCCCTGCGATCCAAGAGACTGAAGGAGGCTCATCGCCCGCTGCGATAACTCGCGACGAGGTCCCACTACGAGGAGGACTGACCGAACCCTTCATAGAGGAGACCCCAATGTTCCGCAACCTGACCATCACCTCGATCATCGCAGCATCGCTCCTGTCCTTCTCGCTTTCCGCCGGCCCGGCCTGGTCGTTCAGCAGCACGAGCAAGAACATCGGCGGCAGCCTCGGATCGTGCCCCTGGCTGAGCGGCGCCACCTCTCCCACCCCGCCCGCGTTCGAGCCGAGCGGCATCGTTTGGGACGACTTCACAGGCGCCCTCTGGCTAGTGGGCGACGAGGGCCAGATCGCCCGCATGCTACGGGACGGCACCAACACTTCCTGCTGGTCGCTCCCGTCCGGCGTCGACCTGGAGAGCATCGCCGTGACCGGCACCATCAACAAGATCTATCTGGGAGTCGAGTACCCGCCCCAGATCCTGGAGTACAACTCCAGCTCGACGGCGGCGCCGTCGTCGACGGGCAAGAGCTGGCTGCTCCCATTCCCTTCGGGGAGCGTGACCGCGTCGAACGGCATGGAGGGAATGACCTGGGTTCCCAACGGCTACCACCCGTATCCGAACAGCTCCTCGGGAGGCCTCTTCTTCGCCAGCTCGCAAACCAACGGCACGATCTACGTCTTCGACGTCAACCTGTCGGTGAGCGGCAGCACGCCCGTGCTCCTGGACTCCTTCACTCCCAGCACCGATGACGACATCTCCGATCTCTATTTCTCGAAACAGACCCGCACTCTCTTCGTCCTCTACGACACCGCCAATCTCTTGCGGGAGATGAACACGAATACGACGAGCTTCCCGACCACCCACCTCTACACCCTGCCAACGAGCACCACGGACCAGGAGGGAGTGACGCTCCTGCCGCAGTGCCCGGGAGCGACGACGCTCCTCTATCTCGCCGACGACCAGGGCAGCACGGCGCACAACGTCTTCTCCTTCACCGGCTTTCCCCAGAACTGCGTGCCTTAGAGGGCGTCTCGAAAGAGGCGCTGGCGACTCCGCTTACCGCCCGGGATTGAAATCCTGGGCTACCGACTGTGGTCCCCTCCGGGACCGGGGTGGGAGTCTGATACCTTACAGCCTGATCTGCAGCGACCACTGGAAGGAGGCTCTCGATGATGATTCCGCTGATGGTAACCGCTCTCCTGATGACGTCGCCTCAGGCTCCCGCCTCGACGCCGACGCTGGCCGCGACGCCGAAGGCCCCGGCCGTTTCTGCTCCTGCTGCCGCTCCTGCGCCGGCGCCGCGCGACGAGAAGCTGCCCGCCTCCGAGGCGCAGGCCAAGACGGCGCTGGACAAGAGCCCGCGCCACGGGGAGTACGTGGACGTCAAGAATCCCGCCGGCGGCCCCGCGATCCGCACCTGGGTCATGTATCCCGAGCGTAAGGACAAGGCCGGCGTCGTCCTCGTCATCCACGAGATCTTCGGCTTGAGCGACTGGGCGCGCGCCGTCGCCGACCAACTCGCCCGGGAGGGATTCATCGCCGTAGTCCCCGACCTCGTCTCCGGCATGGGGCCGAACGGAAAAGGATCGGAGGGCGCGGCGAGCCGCGACGACGTGGTCGCTCTCGTGCGTGCGCTCACCCCCGCCGAGGCGACCGCGCGTCTGAATGCCGTCCGCGACTATGCCGTCAAGCTTCCCTCGGCGAACGGCAAGGCTGCCACGGTAGGCTTCTGCTGGGGCGGCGGCCGGAGCTTCGCCTACGCGGCGAGCCAGCCCACCCTCGCCGGCGCGGTCGTCTACTACGGAACTCCGCCCGAGGCCGCGGACATGGAGCGCATCAAGGCTCCGGTCCTCGGCTTCTACGGCGGCGACGACGCCCGCGTCACCGCCACCGTCACGGCCGCCGAGACGGAGATGAAGAAGCTCGGGAAGACCTACGAGCCCCACGTCTTCGAAGGCGCCGGCCACGGCTTCCTCCGCGCGCAGGACGACCGCAACGGCGCCAACCTCAAGGCCACGCAGCAGGCTTGGCCGCGGACGGTGGCCTTCCTGCGGGACCAGTTGAAGTAAGCGCCTACGGAGTTTGCAACACGAAACCGCCGGGGTGCGAAGCCAAATCCCCGGCGGCATCACAAAACTCGGGAGTTGAGAGGCGCACCTCCCGAGTTTCGGGACGAAACCCGCGAATCCTCTCTCCGCGCCCGCCATTTACCTCATGCCCCTCGCGAGTTGCCTCACAAAATCCGCGGGGGGCCTTACGAAACTCCCGAATTGCGTCATGGAGCTCGCGGGCTGCATGACGCAGCTCGCCAGGTACGTCACAAAATCCGCGGGTTGTTTGATGCAACTCGCGGTCTGCCGCACAAAACTCTCGGATTGCGCGATGCAATCCGCGAGCGCCGAGAGCCAATCGGCGAGTTTTGTGTCGCAAACCGCGGGGTGGGAGGGCACGGAGGTGAGTCTTGAGTCGCGGGAAGCAGGCCCTCGCCGCCAGCCCGCCAGGGCGACGTTCCCGTAGATGCTATGCAGGTGTTCGAGAAGCGGGTCGCCGGTTATAGTTCTGGGAGAACTTTTTTCGGAAAGGAGTCCCGGATGAACCCAGCGACCCGCCAGGAAGAGTGTAAAGGAAAGTCGGACGTTCTGTACCTGTCGTTCGAATTGGGACGAAAGGAGTGGAAGTTGGCGTTCACGATCGCGCGTGGCCAGAAGCCTCG
>DASYJD010000092.1:0-51889 GCA_035996875.1 Thermoanaerobaculia bacterium | reverse complement strand
CCGCCCCGGGAGAGGGGTACCCCTGGGGCTTCCCCGCCTTGCTCCCTCTTCTCCCGGTGAAGGGGGTTGGGCGGGGTCGGGAGAAGAGGGCCGGGGTGATGAGGGGCTTGGGTGGGGGAACTTGCAGCAAAGTTAGCGCCTTTGCCCGGGGAGGGGGATGGGGTGGTCGGGAGAGGGTCTTGGGCGGGGGAACCTCTGAGACACGTTAAGTTAGCGCCTATGGAGGTGTGGAGCGGGCGGGAGAAGAGAGCCGGGGTGATGAGGGACCGTCCACAAATCTGGACAGTGATCCCTCGCCTTGAACCTCAAATCCCTATCCCATCAGGGACTTGCCTCTTGCGTTCCCCCTGGAATCATCTTTGCGTTAGTCCTCCGCCATGCTCCTCCGTCCCGCCCGATTCCTGCTGGGCATCGCTCTGGCTGCTGTGGCCGGCATCCCCGCTCAGGCGGCCTCGATCCTCGTCGAGGGCGTCGTCCAGAGCGCTGTGGGCCATGGCGTTCCGGGAGCCCGGGTGGAGCTGCGGCCGGTCGTCTCCCGATATGAGGCGGGTTTGGCCGAGCTGGAGGAGGTGCGTGGTGGCGAGCCGGCGCCGGTCGCGAAGGCGGGCACCGACATCATGGGCCGCTTCCGGCTGAGTGTTCCCCAGGCCGGCCTCTGGCGGCTGGTCGCCCGGGCGGACGGCTTCGTCCCCATGGAGATCTCCGCCCTTCCCATCCTGGAAGAGATCCGCCTGCCGCGGGTCACTCTGCGGTCGGACGCCGGCCTGATTGTGCGAGTCGTGGACTCGGTCGGGAACCCGGTGCCCGGAGCCCAGGTTCTCGGGAAGACCGGAAAACCGATGCTGTGGGGAACCTCGGACTGGCAGCCGGTCCGGCGGGTTGCGATGACCGGTCTGGAGGGGACGCTCCGCCTTCCCCGCGCCGCCATCGAGCCCTTGCTCCTGTGGGCCGAGAGGCCGGGTTTTCCGGCGCAGGGTGGGAACCTCGCGGAGGGGCGTGAGACCGTTCTGCGATTGCAGTCGGGGGTGGTGAGGTTCCTCGTGGCGCTGAACGCGGAGGGCCACCCGCTGCCGGAGGCCCTGTTCCGCGATCCCCGCTCCTCGCTCGCCCTGGGCCGCTTCGACGGCCAGCATCCGCTGGTGTTGGCGGCGCCGGCCACCGGGCTTTGGGATCTCCGCTTGGAGCTCGCCGACGGCAGGCGGATGTCCTTCCGCACCGCCAAGGCCCAGCGCCCGGAGGGAACGGCCCCCATTCCGCTATGCCTCTCCGCCGCGGCGCCCCTGGCCGGCCGGATCGTCGATGCGGCCGGCCGGCGCCCGCTCGCCGGCGCGCTCGTCTGGGTCGGAGGCGACCCCGCCTCCGTCACCCGGACCGACGCCGCGGGGGCCTACCGGCTCGTTGCCCAAGTCCCAGGGGGCCGCCTCGACCTCCGGGCCGCGGCGGCCGGCCACCAGCCCGGCCAGCTCAAGGTCGCGCTCCCTTCGCGGCCTTCAGAGAGCCTTCGCCGCACTCCGGATCTCCCCCTCGTTCCCTCGCCAGTCCCGGCGATTACGGGCCTCGTGGTGGACGAGGCCGCCCGACCGCTCGCCAACGCCGAGATCCGGGTGGTCCGACCGGAGCCGGCCGAGCGCTCGGTCGCCGAGGAGCCGCGGCTCGCCAGGACCTCGCCGGACGGCTCCTTCCGGATCGCTCCGCTGCAGGCCGGCGGACTGTATGTACTGACGGCGAGCCGGCCGGGTTTCGCGCCGCAGACCCTGGCTGTGACGTTGCCCTTGCCGCCGCGGAGCCGGGGCCCGGTCCGGCTGGCCCTGACCCGTGGCCGGACGGTTTCCGGTCTGGTCCTGGACCCGCGTCAGCGGCCCATCCCGGGGGCTACGGTGAAGCTGACGGCCGGTCTTCCCGAGTCGCCCGTCGAGACTCAGCCGGAGCTTGGGCCGTTCCGTGCGGAGACCGACGCCGCCGGCCGATTCCAGGTTCCGGGCTTGCCCACCGGCTTCTTCGAGCTGCGTATCGAAGGCCCGGAGCTGGCGCCGCTGCCGGCCAAAGTGATCTCGGTGCCGAAAGGGGAGGGTCAAGTGGACCTGGGCACCTTCACCCTGGAGGGGCGGTCAAGAATCGGCGGGTGGATCGTCGATCCCGACGGTCGGCCGGTGGAGGGCGCGGAGATCTGGGTCGTGCCCGTGGATTCCACTCCGATCACCCAGGCCGAACGCCAGGCGGGACCTGCCGTGTTGACCGGCCGGGACGGCCACTTTGAGCTGCGGGACCGGTCCGTGGGCGATCACGAAAAGTTGCGGGCCTGCCGCAAAGGCTTTCTGCCGGCGGAATTTGAAGCCCAGGGGCCGGAAGCCAGCGAGCCACGCGTAGCGCTCACACCGTCCATCCAGATCTCCGGGAGAGTGGTGAACGCCGATGGCGATCCCGTTCCCCGCGCGCAAGTCTCCGCATTCCTCTCCGGCCACGAGTTGGAAGAAAACTTCTCCCTGCCAGACCCGCCTTGCCCGTTCGAAGGCTCGACGACCGTCAACGCCGAGGGCGCCTTCGCCCTCGAGCTGAAGGGCCCCGGCCGGTACGACGTGACCGCCTTGGGCGCGGGGTACCTCCTCGCCAAACAAGATCACGTCCTCGTTCCCCCCGAGGGATTGGACGGAGTGGAGCTCCAGATGGGCGGCGGAACGCTCGTGGCCGGCCACGTGTCCGACCCGGAAGGCCACTCCGTCGCCGGAGCATTGATCGTCCTCTCAAGCTCCAGGAGTTATAGCCAGACCTCCAGCGACGGCAGCGGAGACTACCTTCTCGAAGGAGTCGCGGCTGGAGACGACTCACTTGTCATCGAGCACCCGGATTTCGAGACGGTAGCGACGGATGTCCACATTCCGAACACGGCGTACCGGATGGACCTCACTTTACTCACCCCCAAATCGCGCCTGGAGGCCCGCGGCCGGGTGACCGATCCGGACGGCACGCCGGTCGAGGGAGCGATCGTCAGTTGCTACAACATCAAGACGGCGACCCTGGCCGACGGCTCGTTCGCGGTGCGGGTGAACAAGGGAGATGAGAGGCTGGTCGTCGAAAAGGAAGGCTTCGCGGTCGCGGCGCTCGACGTCATCGTGGAGAATCGCTCTCTCGACGGCTTGGAGATCCGTCTCGGCCACGGGCTGACCCTCAGGGGCCGCGTCCTGGGCGTCGATCCTGCAACCGTGACTGGCAGCTCAGTTTTGGTGTATGCCAGCGGTGGGCGCCAAACCCCGGTTCCCATCGACTCCGCAGGCCGGTTCGAGATCCACAATCTTCCACTGGAAGCGTGGGACGTGTCCGCCCGAGCCGGCAATCGAAATGCTTGGGACCATTTCACTCCACCTCCAGGCCAAGCGGAGGTGGTACACGACCTGGAGTTCGCCCCCGTCTCCGAGGTCTGGGGACGGATCACCGGTCCCGAGGGAGAACCGATTGCGGGGGCCAGCCTTCAGCTCGTCGACGGTCAGGGCGCAAATTTCCACACTCAGACCCTGGTCGATGGCTCGTTCGTGCTGGAGGTGCCCGACGGGACCTACACTCTATCCGCCTCGGCGGAGGGCTACTCCGGCCGTGAGGCGGATCAGTCGGTCGTCGTGGCGGGAGCGCCGGTCGGGAACGTCGAGCTCCAGCTCGGAGCAAACATCATCCTCACCGGCCGGCTTCTGGGTCTAGAGACAGGCGACATCCTCAAGGAGCTTCAAGTCGAGGGACCTCGGGCGTTTCACCCCGGCACCTGGACAGTCGACCAGGAAGGCCACTATCGCCAAACGGGCTTCTGGCCAGGAGATTGGACGGTCTCCGCGACCTTCCTGCTGGGGGATCAGGAGAGGTACGCCTCGGGAACGGTTCACATCCCCAGCGGCGCCACCGAGGCCACGCTCGACCTCGACTTCCGCATCGGAGACCTGAGCTTGGACAGGCCTTAAGGGGCGGAGCGCAGCAGTGGCCCCGCCCGCCTGACTTTACCGCCGGCGCGGGCCGTAGAAGCGCGACTCGTCGTAGGCTTCGCTGGCGTAGAAATCCTGATTCGGGGCCGGAGACCAGCGCGGGTCCCAGCGCCGGCGCACGCCGGTTTCATAGTCGCGGTGAAAGGCCTAGTGATCGTAGGCAGGCAGCACGGCCGCGTCGTGGGCGTCCATACCGTCGAGATAGACGCGCTTGTGGTCCTCGTCCAGCCGGGCGAAGCCGATGGGCGCCAGCACATGATGTCCCGCGGCCTTTCCGTCGCTGCCCACGGCGGGCGGGGGGCCGGCCGTGCCCGGCACGACGGGAGCGCTCGCCAGGAGGTCGCGGTCGAGTTCCACGTCCAGATAGCGGACGCGCTCGGCGGCGGTGTCCACGAGAAGGTCGTGCACCTTGCCGATCGTCCGGCCGTCGCGGCCGATCAACGGCCAGCCACGGACGTCAGGGTCTTCCTTGACGACCTGGTAGTCCTTGAGGTGCTTGAGAGGCGCGATTTGCGGAGTGCCGGGAGCCACGGGGTCCAAGGTGGCCGCGCCGGTCCGCGAGGGTGCTACGTCGTCGTGTCGCATGAAGAGCTCCTGTCTTCCCGTCAGGCGCACCGGGCGCTGGGGATGAAGATCGGGTGGGTTTCGAGGACGAGGACATGCGCCGGCGCCATCAGCGCCGTGTGATCGACGTCCTGTTGGCGTCCGTGGTTACGCATCGAGACGACAACCCAGACGATGACGGCGAGCACGACCAGCGCGAGCACGATCGCCCAGACGGGCATGCCCTTCTTCCTTTCGACTCGGATCTCAGCCATGGAATGATCCTCCTGCTGGGCCGGGCAGCAAGGTCCGTCCCTGGGGGATTCCACGCCGTCGCTCCGAGTCCGCCAGCCCCCAGGCGGAGGGGCCGCAGGCCCGGCTGCGGTCCCTAGACTAGGGGGGTGAGGAGTGCAAGGATTGGGCCGGGGGGCTGGGATTGCAGCGGACGGCATCGCGATATACTTCCTCAAATGGCCAAAGCGTCGTTGCCCCCGCACGGTTCAGGTGGAGCTTCCAAGAGAAGCCTTCCTACCTATGACGAAGACGAGATTCACTGGTACTACCAGGCGATTCTCCTAGCGCCCAATTGCGAGCGATAACATTCACGCCGGGATAGCAAATGAAAATTCCTGTATTCGTTTCTTCCCCAACATCTCTATCCATCGAACAGGCAGCTTCTCGCGCCGTCATTGTGAAACTCCTAAGCGACAACGGGCTAGAATCACGGTCCCTCGGACAAACGGATTATCCCACGGAGCTTCCATTGCGAGAAGTTCTGACCATTGCACGCCGGTGTTCAGGTGGCGTTATCTTAGGATTTGAACAGATTCGCGCTGATGCTGGGATCAAAAAACCAGGAACTCCCAAGGAAGCAGCGATTACAACTCCAGTGTCTTTCCCGACACCTTGGAATCAGCTTGAAGCCGGTATACTCTTTTCATTGCGTCTCCCTCTTTTGGTGTTTCGAGAAACCAACATTAACGGAGGAGTTTTTGACGAGGGCGTCACCGATGTATTCTTGCATCCGATGCCCCCTGGAAAATTGTCTACATCCTCAAAAAATTCGCTCAAACAAGTATTCCAAAATGGTCTGCCAAGGTACGCGCCCATTATTACGAAGACTAATACGAGAATCCGACTGGAAAAAGAAAGGATGACCGCTGCATACAGGTCTAGGTATATGACGGACACAGCTACGCAATCACCGACAAACGATTTTTATACACCTCCAAGGGAACATCCACCGCGCCCTAAACTCACCGTCCGCATCGGCATCACCGGACATCGGCTAGACGTCATCCCGCCAAAGGGTCAAGATGAAGAGCTTCGCAAATCGATTCGCGTCGTGCTGAATAAAATCAAGACGACCACAGAGGAAATCTTCGCTCAACAAGCCGAAGCCAATTTTCGGACTTACTCCGCCGAAGGGCTTTGCCTACGGGTGATTTCTCCCTTAGCAGAGGGCGCTGATCGCCTAGTTGCAGAAGAAGCCATAGACTTAGGATTCAAGCTCCAGACTCCTCTTCCATTTGATCGAGAAGAGTACATGACAGATTTTGTGGAGCCGCCATCGAAGCAAGAATTCCGCGAATTGCTGCTGAAGGCCGAAAAAATTTTCGAACTGGACGGCCCTACTGACAAGAACCATCGTGAAGAAGCCTATGAGATGGTGGGAAGAACTGTGTTGAGGCAATCTGATATATTGATTGCCATTTGGGACCCAGACCGACCAGGCCTCACCGGAGGTACAGGGCAGATAGTCCAGGAAGCCCTCACTCTCGGACTTCCAGTAGTATGGGTTAATCCAACGCAGAGTTGGGCAGCATCTATCTTGGAAACCGTCCCCAAGCTTGGCAAGCCTGCTGCCCCACCAAGCCTCTGGAACTTCTGGAACCTCTGGACCACTGCTACATCTGGAACGCCTGCGACACCTGGAGTCACGAAAGACCTGAGCCTCCTAAGCAAACGACTGAATAGTATCCTCCAATTTCCGGCATCGAGCACAGGAATGAAAGCTGCTCAACGTTTTTTTGACGAAGAGCAACCCACATGGAACCCTTGGTTTATCTTTAGATTATTTTGCAAGCTTTGGGTCTGGCGCTGGAAATGGCCCTCCTTTCCAGTAGGTGATTACCAAGAGGCGGTGCGCGACAAGTGGAAAAACACAGGAATTCTGCGTTTAGTGGCCATCAACGAAATAGGGCCGCGGATCAAGGATCCCTTGGACAACAAGTCACAGACTAAGATCGCTGAGCTCAGCTCTCCACTCGCGGCCGAACGAGGAAATTCCTCAAAAGAGGATATAGATTACTTGAAGCCCTTTGCCTGGGCGGACGGATTAGCTGATTTTTATGCAAACAAATATCGCAGCTCTTTTATTGCGGCCTACCTTATGGGTGCTCTGGCTATCTTCTTTGCCTTCCAAAGTTCTAACCATCATGGCAGTGCCGTTTTTTCGGTAATCGAGCTGATTTTAATCGTTGTTATTCTGACGATGACATTTTGGGGGCGCTCTCAACGGTGGCATCAACGCTGGATGGACTACCGCGCTTTGGCCGAGGAACTTAGACAAGTTCAATTTCTCTCTTTACTTGGTCTATCGGCTTCGTCTCCTAAAGTGCCGCCCCACTTAGAACCCGGTGATCCTAGGAACAAATGGTTTGGCTGGTATTTTAGAGCAATGACACGAGAAATTGGTCTGATTCAATGCCGATTGGATTCATCCTACCTCAACTCATATCGCCAAGTGCTTGATGGTTGGATTAAGTCCCAACGGGACTATCATGATGGCAATGCAGCCGATTACCACAAACTGTGCAAGCATCTGCAGTGGACAACTCAGACACTTTTCTTCGCCACCTTCGCATGCTGTTTTATGCATCTAATAATCGAAAATCGTTTCGCCATCAATGGTTATGTTCTCATCGTCGACCCAACCTACAATTGGTTATTTGTTCTCGGCACGATCGCCTTCCCTGCTTTTGGCAGTGCTCTTGGGGCAATACTTCACATTGGCGAGTTCGAGCGAGTCGCTCTTCGTTCCGGCGCGCTAAAGACTCAGCTTGAGACGCTCGATTGTCAGCTCCGCTGTATCGGAGAAGCAGGGACTTCGCGGCAGCTTGGCGATCTCGCCCAAAGCCTCTCAGATATCGCCCTGACAGAGTTGGTGGACTGGCGGTTTGCTGCGATCGACAAGGACCTTAACTTACCAGCTTAGGACATTGAATGGTTGAACTTCTGGCTTTCCGCATTTACTTAGCATCCGTCCCTGGAGACATGGACGGCGAGCGTGCCGTCCTTGAAGGCTTGGTCCTTCCCGAGCTTCGCACAAGGCTGCGTGGGGAAGGAATTGAGATTGACGTCGTCGATCCCGCGAGAACGGCGGGAGAGGCGTGGGACCTTGCTTTGCGGTTCCAGGAGATCGAGACGTGTCAGATCTTCATCGGACTGCTTGGCGAGCGATATGGCGAGGCTCCCAAGGCAGTCCCCCTCTCGCTGGTTGCGGCCCACCCTTGGCTCGCGGAAGACCCGGGACGAAGCGTGCTGGAGCTTGAGATCCTCCAGGGAGCGCTTCGCGAGCCCGGTTCCAGGGCGGGTTTCTTCTACCTTCGCAATCCCCAGTTCCCTTCCATGGTTCCCGAAGAGTTGCGGGCTCGCTTCCTTCCTGAGAACGAGGAGGCCGTCACCCGGTTGGCGAGCCTGAAGGAGCGCATCCGGTCCTCCGGACGGCCGGTTTTCGACGGCTATCCCTGCGGATGGAGCGAGGGCCTCAGTAGGGCCTCGCGGCTCGATACGTTCGCAGAGCAGATCTTCGAGGACCTCTGGACGGCAGTTCAGGAGCGCATTCGGGCCACTGCGGCGCCGGCTACCCCGGAGCCCGCGCCTGCCGCTGCGCACGTTCCTTTAGACAAAGCCCTGCCGCTGCACGAGAACGTCCAGTTCACCATCTATCGCCCGAAGGCCGTGGAACCGGCGAAGTGGTATCCGCTGCTGGCCTTCGCCCACCTGGAGGAGCTTCCGGCGGATGCTCCGGCGGACGAGCCAGACCCGACGGAAGAGGTTCTCAAGCAGGCGCGGCGCATCCTCGGCGATCTCGCGGATGGATATACCGACGTCAAGCAAGACAGCCGGCAGGCCGTGCCGCATGAGGCCGAGATCACCTTCCTGCCGGAAATCCCAGGGTTCGAGGTCAATCCTCCCCGGCGGACGTTCCTGTGGCTGGAATCGGTGCAGCGAGAGGAGTTTCGGATTCGCGCCGGGCCAGAGTCCGAGGGACAGAGGGTTCGAGGCCGGCTTTCTGTCTTCTGGGGGAGCATTCTGCTGGCCGAGGTCAGCCTCACGATCCGGGTGGACGCCTGGATCGCCGGCGCTCCGCTGTCGCCGCCTGAGCGGGCGACTAGCCGGCCGTTCCGTAACATTTTTCCGTCCTATTCTCACAAAGACGCCTTCATCGTCGAGGAATTCGAGCGCTACGCCCGCACCCTGGGCGACCGATATTTGCGGGACGTTCACGAGTTGAGAGCCGGCGAGGTGTGGAACGACCAGTTGAAAAATCTGATCCAGCAGGCAGACGTGTTCCAGCTCTTCTGGTCGTGGAATGCCCTGCGCTCGCGCAATGTCGAAGAGGAATGGCGCTACGCACTGTCGCTGGGCAAGCCCAACTTCGTAAGGCCTACTTACTGGGAGGATCCACTACCGGAAGCGCCCGAGTTGAGATTGCCGCCGGGCGAGTTGAGGCGGCTCCATTTCCAGCTGCTTCCAGGGGGTTTTGATTCGAAGGCGACCTCCCGTGGCGCAGAAACTCCGCAGCCAGCACAGGCAACGTCCCCCTCCGCACCGTCGCCCGGTCCAGACTTCGATCTGAATGCCACGGTCTTCGCTTTCCCGAGCGCGCCGAGCCGTGAGCCAGCAGCATCTGAGATGCAATTCGATGAAACGAAGGCGGGTACCGCCGAACTGCCACCGCTCCCACCAATTCCGCCACCACCTCCACCCACGGCGGCAGAAGCTCGACCGGCGGCGCCACCTTTGGCGGCGACTGCATCAGATTCATCTCCTGTAAGATCCTCGTCACGCTACGGGGTGAGGCCAGGATTTGTTGTTGCAACTACGATTGCGCTGGCGATTATCGGGCTCGCTCTGTTCTCAAGCCGGAATGCTTCGCTCCCGACCGCAGGAGTTGCTCCGCCTGATTCAAGACCAACGGCCTCCCAACAGAGCCTTCCTCCGGAACCTCTGCCAACCCAAAGCTCCGAACCGCATCCCATTCCGCGATCTCGGCCATCAACGGTCTCCCAGGGAAGAGAGCCAGAGCGGCCGGCAGACCCGGTATCTCCGGGACGATCAGACCCTGTACCCAGCAGTCTTCCGCCATCTCAGCAGCATGTAGAGCCACGCAACAGCGACAATGGGGCATCGACTGACCCGATCGTCTCGGTTATCACGCCGGACTCCTGGGAGCGGCTCGTCGCGGCCTGCAGGCTCGATGACGAGAGTGCCCACGAAGCCCGGCTCCGTGCCTTGCCCGGAAGTCCCATGGTGCAGGTATTTGCCTCTGCGGATGCGAGCGACGCCGCCAAGGCCCTCGCTCGATACTCAAGCCGGTTCGGTTTTCTGCTTCCGCGGGAAGTGAATGGCCATGCTCTCTGCACCGTCGTGCTGGGTCCGTTCCCTACCGAGGAGATGGCTGCGAGCACCGCGGCCGAGATCCGCATGTCGGGCGGTACGGATGCCAAGGTTGTGCGGTTTCCCGACTTCACCAAGTGATGCCGAGGTTTGAAAGCCCAATGAGCATCCTCCGCCTCTACCTAGCCGCCGCTCCTGGAGACATGGACGGCGAACGCGCCGTCCTGGAAGGACTTGCCCTTCCAGAGCTTCGCGCACGGCTGCAGGGTCAGGGAATCGAGATCGCTGTCGTCGATCCCGCTCAAGCGACGGGCGAGGCGTGGGATCTTGCTCAGCGGTTTCAGGAGATCGAGGGGTGCCAGATCTTCATTGGGCTGCTGGGCGAGCGGTATGGCGGGGCTCCCACGAGGGTCCCTCTTTCGCTGGTCTTGGCTCAGCCTTGGATCGCAGAGGACCCTGGCCGGAGCGTGCTCGAGCTCGAGATCCTTCAGGGCGCTCTTCGCGAGCCGGGGAGGACGACGAGCTTCTTCTATTTTCGGAATCCCAGGTTCCCTTCGATGGTTCCCGAAGAGTTGCGGGGACGCTTTCTTCCCGAGAGCGATGAAGCTGTAGCTCGACTGGAGAGTCTCAAGGAGCGCATCCGGTTTTCGGAGAGGCCGGTTTTCGACGGATATCCCTGCGGATGGAGCGAAGGGCTGGCCCGGGCTTCGCGGCTCGATACGTTCGCCGAGCAGGTGTTTCAGGATCTGTGGACCGCGATTCATGACCTCGTTCGCCCATCGGCGGAGGTTGCTCCGGCTGCGTCGGCGCCTCCCCCGCCTGGGCCATCTCCGGCTCCCGATCCGAGCTTCGATCCGAACGCAACGATCCTTGCGTTTTCCAGCGCGCCGAGGCCCTCGCAGGAAAAGATACGAGAGGCCCAACTCGACGAGACGAGAATGGCTCCACCGCTCCTCCCTCCCGTGGTGACCGCAGCCCTGCCCACGGCGGCTCCGCCGCTGCCATCTTCACCGGCCCCCCAGCACCGCGGACGGAAATTGGGGTTCGGCATCGCGGCTACGATTGCGCTGGCGGCCCTCGGAATCGGGCTGTTTGCTTTCTCGCGACAGACCTCTACCCGTTCGACCTCGGTTCCGGCGAGCCTTGCCGTTCCAGGTAATTCGGGCCCGACAAACTCCGGGCCAAGGCCAAGTCCTCCAGACCCGGCTGCCGCCGTGATCACTCCCGAAGCGTGGAAGCGCCTCGCCGCAGCCTGCCGGCTTGGCTCCGATGCAGCCCGGGCCCTGCCGACCCAGGCTCCGGCCGGATCGCCGATGGTGCAGGTGTTCGCCTCGACGGACGGGATCGACGTCGTCCATACCCTCTCGCGGTACTCAAGGCAGCACGGCTTTCTGCTGCCGCAGGAAGAAAACGGCCACGCCGTCTGCACCGTAGTGCTCGGGCCGTTCCCCTCCCAGCAAGCCGCCTCGCGGGCGGCGGCCGAGCTCCGCATGTCCGAGGGCACGGACGCCAAGGTCGTGCCGTTCCCCGACTTCACAAAGTGAAGCCGGGGGGGGATTACTTCGCCGCTACCCGAGTCAAATGAAAGTCGTTGGAGCCCCGCTTTTCGCCGCCGGAGTAGAAGGACCACGAGGCATCGAATTTGTCCCTGCCGTTGAAGTCGAGCTTGGCGTCGTGAACGTGCCCATCCTTTCCGGGATCGAAGCCGTTGCCGCCATCGAAGTTGAACACGAGCTCTTTGAGGCTCGACTTTCCGGAGTCGAGCTTGAATTGGGGCCGGTTTCCCATGGAGCAGTAGTGAGTCGCCAGCAGGTCGCTTCCCTGGATGTAATATAGAGTCATCATCTCGTGGTCGGTGCCCGCGAAGAGAACCTCCGTCACCACGTGACCGTTGGCGGTGATCCGGTAGGTTACGGTCGCCGGTGCGTTGTCCGTCCCCGCCGTACCCGTCCAACTGCCGGCCAGCGATTTGAGCATATGGAAGGCGGTCCGGGCATTGATCATTTCCGAGATGTGCTCCGGCTCGCGGGCCTGGGCGCGGAGTGCGGGAACTGTCAGAGCCGCCAGCAAAGCCGCCGCGGCAAACCAGCAGAGTGTGATTTTTTTCATGTTCGTTCCTCCTTTTCCTGTGTTCATTCTCAAGAGGCGGTTCTCGGGAGGCTCGGCGCCTCCTGGTGCCTCTGGGTTGCATAGCCTACGATGACGCCCACAGCGCTGCCAGGCAGCATGATCTGCCAGAAGTAGGGGTTTCCCATCCGAACCACGCCATAGGCCAGCAGCGCGCCCACGCCCAAACCGAAGAGAATGCCCAGCGGGAGCGACTTCACCTTGCGGGCAAACCAGCCGATGAGCACCCCGGCGACGAGGCCCTTGACCGTGGAGCCGACGACGATGCCGACGATCTCCGGCCTCGTCTGAGGCGCCGAGATGAGGGCCGTCAAACCGTCGAAAGCCCCCAGGATGCCACCTAGAATCAATCCGAAAAGCGCTTTGTTCATTCGCGTGTTCCTCCTGAAAGCCCTATTCAACGTTCCCGGCAGTTCCTTTAGGGCCTCGGTCATCGGCCCAGGAAAAAGATCAGCAGCACGCGCATGAGAAGGTAGGCCAGGATCAGGAGAATCGGCGTGCGGTAGCGACGGGCGAACCGGGCGATCCGCTCCATCCAGCCCTCGCGGTGAGCGCCTACCGGCAGGCCGGCCAGGTACAGCGAGAGGTCCGCCGCAAGCTCCTCGACTTTGGGATAGCGCTCGTCCGGCTCGTCCGCCATGGCTCGCCGACGAATGGCCGCGAGCGGCCGGGGAGGCGTCTCCTCTCCCTCCAGCAGAAAAGCGAGAATGGCTCCAAGCGCCCAGACGTCGGTGCGCTCGTCGATGCGGGCCACGTCGCCCCGGGCCTGTTCGGGGGCCATGTAGCCGGGAGTGCCGAGGATGGTGCCATGGGCGGTTTTAGCCCCCTCTCTCCCGGCCGGTGGGGGGGAGGCTGGGAGAGAGGGGGTTGGGGGAGTGAGGGCAGGCGGGGACGTCCTGGGCGGAGAAAGAAGGCGAGGGCGCACCTTCGCGACACCCCAATCCATCACCAGCACCTCCCCGAAGGGACCGACCATCACGTTCTCGGGCTTCAAGTCGCGATGGATCACGCCGTGGGCGTGGGCGAAAGCCACGGCCTCGCAGATGCGCTCGAAGGCGCGGAGGCGCTCGGGAATGGGCGCGGTGCGGGCGTACTCGTCCAAGCCGTAGCCCCGGACGTGCTTCATGGCGTAGAAGGCCCGGCCGTCCGGCAGCAGGCCGGCGTCGTGGACG
The DNA here is from genome assembly GCA_035996875.1 of Thermoanaerobaculia bacterium. Lineage (GTDB taxonomy): Bacteria > Acidobacteriota > Thermoanaerobaculia > Multivoradales > UBA5704 > DATARR01. Next base: position 38,457 of record DASYJD010000092.1, on the reverse strand, counting down.
GGCACGATGCCGGGGTGCTCCAGGCGCGCCAGGACGCGGGCCTCCAGCAGCAGGCGATCCAGATCTCCCGTGCCTTCAGGAAGTTGGACGACCTTCAGGGCCACTTCGCGGTCGAGGCGGCTGTCGTGGGCGAGATAAACGGTGCCCATGCCGCCCCGGCCGAGGGTCTCGATCACTTCATAGGGAGTTCCCGAAAGGTCCGGCTGGTCGGAGACCTCACGCAGATGGCGGAGGGCAGCGTCGGAGAGGCCGCTCATGCCACACCTCCCGGGCTCGCCGGGCTCCCCGGATCGATTCCCAGCACGAGCCGGGCCTCGTCGCGGAACTCCCGCTCCGAGCCGGTGAGCTCCTTCAGACGCTCCAGGACCAGCCGGCGAAACTCCCGGCGCGCCGCCGCCAGGTAGTTGGTCACCTGAGTCGCGGGAAGGCGCGTCTCGACCGCAAGCTCGGCGTAGGTGGGGCGCTCGGGCGCGTCCGAACCTTCGAGGTCGTAGCGCTCGAAAAGCCGGAAGTGGACGGTCTTGCCCGTCGCCTCGCTCCAGCGCCGCAGATCCTCGACCGCGAGACCGAAAAGCGAGCGTACCCATTCGCGATGGAAGTACTCCTCCACATCGAGCTCCTCGCCGGCGCCGTAGCGTCTCAGCTCCTCCTCGGCCCCCTCGAAGTCCAGGGAGATGGCAGCTTGCCCGCCTCCCCGCTTGAGGCGCCGGGCGGCCTTGCGCTCGTTGGCGGCAAAACCGTCCAGGCAGGTGCGGAGGTACGTCCGGAACCGGGCTTTCGTAGAATCGTAGCGCTCGAAAGTCCCCTTGACCAGAGCCGAGGCGAAGAACTCCTGGGTGGTGTCCTCGGCGTCCTCCCGATCGAGGCGCCAGCGCACCCGGAGCACTTTGTAGACGGGCCGCCAGTAGGAGGCGACGAGGACGTCCCACGCTTGGCGGCGCACCTCCGGATCGGCGTCGCCGGCAGCGGCCACGATGGAGCGGCGGGTGAGGGGGAAGCGGTCCCCGGAGCCCCGGGGGCCGGCGTCGGAATCCATATCCGATTACTATAAACTGGGTTGACATCGCCCTCTCTCGCAGTAGTCTCATTCCGCTTGACGTTCCGTCGTTCACCACGTACACTCCAGCTCATATTCGTCGATGCAAAAATATACATGCATTGACTCATCAAGGAGGTACACCCATGATGCGATCTCGGGCTGGAAAACTCGTCTTTGCAGCCGTAGCCGCGACTCTCGTCGTCGGCGTCGGCTATGCCCTCACGCAGCAGACGCTGCCGTCGGACGCGGGAAGCACCTGCGCCACTTCGCTCACCGCCACGGAATTCAACACCTGGTTCGATTCCGGCGCCGTTTCGTTGAACGGAGCGGTGAAGCCTGCGAACAGCGTGCTCTTCCCCGATGTGCCCAACTGCAGCTTCTACAAGTGGTCCGAGCAGATGTTCCTCTGGCTGACGTCGCCTGCCCCGCCCAGGTACGGCAGCGGGGGGTTGATCATGAACACGTCGGCGTTCTACGACGTATCGCTTCCCGACGGCTCCGGGCAGAGGCATTTCGTGCCGCATACGTCTGGTCTGATCCGGGCGTTCAACTTGCGCACGGCCCAGTTGGGCATGCTCGAGTTGCCCGTCGCCCTCGAGCAGAAGACGCTGCGGCTCCTCGAGATCATGCCTCCTGTCATGTCTCAGGAAGGCCGGCAATTGGTGGCCGACAAGGACGGGAATGAAGTGGAGGTCGGCGGCGTACGATTGGCGGACGGCAAGACGCCTGTCCTACTGGATGTCAGCGGAAAGGAGATTGCGGGGCCGCGGGCCCTGATGCAGTCGAAGAACAGCGACGAGGTGCCGGCTTTCGAAAAAAAGCTCGCCAAGCTGAAGGACTTCGACCTGACCGAGTTGGTGCAGAAGATCGTCATCAACGAGAAGGCGACTCTGTTGCTCGATCTGTTCGGACACTTCACGGCAACCGAGCAGGGACAGGCGGACGGCGGAGTCCTGATGGCGCAGAACGGCTCCCTGGTCTACTACTCGCTCATGGTGAACAACGTCTTCGCCCTGTACCGCACGATGCAGGGCGCCACCGTTCCGGGCGGAACGAAGTTCCCGTTGACTCAACCCGAGCTCGACGCCATCACTGCGTTTGCCGCCACGCACGGCCAGCCGCCCGTCATCGATTCAGAGGCGCTGGCCATTGAGATCAAGGCGTCGTGGGTCGAGGCGGCAAGCTTGACGGATGCGAGTAAGTTCATTCAAATGAAGGCGATCGTGCCCAACTACAACACGAGCAACCCCGATGATTGGGTGCCCAGCGGCACGAGGACCGTGACGCTGGCGATGGTCGGGATGCACATCGTAGGGAGCACCGGGTCGACGAATCCCTCGAACCCCAACCATGGTCATCCGGAGATGCTGTGGGCCACGTTCGAACACCTGAGCAACGGCCCTGCGGCGGCCTACAACTATACCAAGACGCCGAGCGGGACCGGCACGGTCCCCCAAAACACCGCTGGCGATTGGGTGTTTTGCGCGAATGGAGCTGGTATTCCGTTCAACGGGATGCACATGCAGATGGGCTTCGGCGCTACCTCCGGCCATATCCTGTCCGTTCCACCCTTCCACATCGGCCCCATCAACGTTCTGAGGACGATGCCTTGGGGGCTGCCTGGCTCCAGCTCTACCCCAAACGCCGAGGTGATCAGCATCAACAATACGGTTCGATCGCTTCTCGACCCCGCCGACGTGAGGAAAAACTACTTCCACGAAGGCACCACCTGGACGATCTTCGGCGCCAGCCCCAATGGGAGTAACCAAGTGGGAACCAACAAGCTGGAAAACACGACCATGGAAACGTTCAACCAGGGAGCCAACTGCTTCAGTTGTCACGGCACGAACACGACTGTCGTGAGCCACGTGTTCGATGACACGGCCCCGCTGTTCTAACCTGTTGAACTAATGGAGGTCGGGCGCCCACGCGATGTTTACGTGGGCGTCCTGACCGTCGGTCAGGGGGAAGCGGTCCCCGGCCCTCCCGGGAGCGGCGTCGGAATCCATATCCGACTACTATAGGCCGCAAAGAGGAGGCTTCCCTTTGGCTGAAGGCCCGTCCGCGGCATCCGCAGCATCCGCGCTCTCCAGGGCGTTCGCCCTGATCCAGGTGCTCGCCCTCAACGCGGTCCCCCTCTACGGCGTCTACGTTCTCGGCTGGTCGTGGGGGACGGTGCTCGCCCTCTATTGGTGCGAGACGTTGCTAGGAACGTTCTTCATCACGCTACGCATGGTCCTCCACCGGCGGCTTACCCACAAGCGGGGCTACGACCGCCCCCAACTCGGCATCAAGCAGAACGACAAGCCCTTCCGCACCTTCCTCCCCGAGTTCGTCGCCGGCTCGCTGATCTTCAACCTCGCCCATGGCCTCTTCCTCGGAGTGATCCTCGGCCTGATGCTGAAGGATCGGCCCGACGTCGCCGTCCATCTTTCGTCGCTACGGAAGGGGCTCGCCGCCATGGCGCTCATCATGGTCGGGAGCTTCGCGCTCGACTGCCAGAACCTGCGCGACCGCCCTTTCGCCTGGATCCGCGCCCTGGCCCAGCGCTCGATGGGGCGGACGATCGTGGTCCATCTCGCGATCGTCTTCGGAATGGCCGGCATCATGTTCTTTGACATCAAGAAGGCGCCCTTCGCCGTTTTCGCCGCTCTCAAGTTGCTCCTCGATCTCGGCGGCCTCTCCGCCGTCCAGAAGACGCCGAAGGAGGCACCGGCCTGGGCCGCGAAGATCGGCGGCATCGTGCCGGGCGGCGAGGAGGGATTCAGGAAGCAGTATCGGAACGAGGTGGGGCGGGAGGAGCGGCTGGCGGAGGAAGATGAGGAGGAGGTGGGAGGATAGGACGGATAACCGGCTTACCCCAACCGCTTTCGGAAATGCTCCCGCCAAGCCGCCGGTAGGGCCTCCACCTCCACCACGCGGCGCAGCAGGTCCGGATTGGGCCGGGCGTGCCGATCCGCGTAGAGATGAACGATGTCCGTAACCGTGACGTGGCGCTCGTCCTCGTGGATGCGCTCGAAGGCGTCTCCAACGGCGAGCTCGCCTTCCTTGGCGACGGCGAGGTAGAACCCGGGACGGGCGGTCTGCAGAAACTCGTCGATGATGTCGTCAAGGTCGAATTTCAGGGCCAACTTGAAGCAGGGGGTGCGGGGCTGGGTGACGATGAATTCGGCCGTGCCGGCGCGGAAGCGGTCGCCGATGTGGATCTCGTCCTCCCACCAGCCCTCCGTCGTGAGATTCTCGCCGAAGGCGCCCCAGGGGAGATCGGAACGATTCAGCTCCTGCCGCCAGAAGGGATAGTGCTCGGAAGGATAGGCGTACACCGCCTTATGGACTCCGCCGTGGACCGAGAGGTCGGCTTGACGGTCGCCGTCCAGGTTGAGCCTGCGCACGGCGACGCTCCCGGAGATCGGCTCTTTGAAGATGCCGGTCATGATACGCCGGCCGCGCCACTCCACGGGCCTGGGAAGCCCCACGTTCACCGAGACGATCTTCATCGCGCCCCCTTCCGTGGGGAAGACGATATCTCAGAGGGTGTCTCGAAAGGCGTCTTTGTAATGTAGAGCAGCCCGGGGCTAGGTTCGACGCCTCGCCGGCCACGCCAGCAGGCTCGATGGACGTGCCTGGCGGGTCGATAGGCACGTACATCGGCTCGATGGACAGTCGTTTCGTCTCATCAGGCAGGCGTTTGGTCTCATCAGGCAGACGTTTGGTCTCTTCAGGCGGGCGTTTGGTCTCATCAGGTAGAAGTTTCGTTTCGCCGGGCAGGCGTTAGGTCTCGTCAGGCAGAAGTTTCGTTTCATCAGGCAGGCGTTTTGGCTCAACGGACAGGCTTTTTGGCAGGATGGATGTGTCTTTTCTGAGAAAAGGCCTGCCTGACGAGACAATGGGCCTGTCTGATCTAAGAAAAGGCATGTCTATTGAGGCGTAGGACCTGTCTTATCTGAGAAAAGACCTGCCTGTCGACCCGAAAGACCTGCCTGTCGACCCGAAAGGCCTGCTTGGCGACGCGAAAGGCCTGCCTGGCGAGACGAAACGCCGGCCTATTGAACCGCCGGGTGGGGTTCGTAGCCCACAAACGCGACGTGATGACAAAGACTCTCGACTAAATCTTCGCTCCCGCCGCCACCAGCAACTCGATCAGCGCATCCTGTTTGCCGGCCTGGGCGTGGCGGACCAGGGGAATGCCGTGCGGTCCCTTGAGGGCCACGACCTTGGGATCGTCCGCCAGGAACGCTTTCACGATCTCGGTCTTGCCCAGCATGGTGGCGCAGAAGACGTCCATGCGCGCGCCGTGGGCGAGCAGGTACTCGGCGATGGGCTTGTTGCCCATGTGCGAGGCGCCGCCCAGAGCCGTTTCCCAGTCTCCTCCGCCCCAATCCCAGGTGGCGTTGATCAGGGCAGGCTGCTGAGCGAGCATGGCCTTCACCTTGTCCAGGTCGATGTGGCCGGCAATGACGAACTCGCGGACGAGGTCGGCATCCAGACGGGGTCCCCGGTCGGGGATCTTGGTCTGAGACGGCTGCGGCGGAGACGGGGGCGCGGCCTGGGACTGGGAGAGCAGAGCTGAGGTTCCGGACACCACTCCAGCGGCCATGAGAGCTCCTCCTTTGAGTACCTGTCTACGGGTCATTGGGTTTCCTCCTTCGCCGCTCATCATAGAGAGAGCGCCGGGCCGCCGCATGTGGCGCCGGGGATAGGCGGAGACTATGCCTTTCGGCCTATGCGGCGGACCGGACCGGGGCGCTATCATCGATTCAGATGAGATCGATCCGATGAGAAGGACGGACGAGACCCGCGAGCACCACCGGCTCCTGCGCTGGGGCGGCCTCGCGGCGTGGCTCGGCGTGGGACTGCCGGTCTGGATTCAGATCTCGACGGTGACGCCCGGAAGATTCGCCGTCTGGCTCCCTGCGTGGCTTCTTTTCGCCGCCGCCTTCTGGCTGACGGCAGGCGCCCGGGAGATTCCGAGAAACACCGCACTGGCGCTGCTGGCGTTCCAGGCCGCGTGTGTGATCGTCGTCGTCGGCTTCCTCTGCACCGGTTTCGAAGGGACGCTCCTCGTTCTGGTGGCCATGCAGCTCGCCTCTCGGGTCTCCCGCCCGGCTGGGCTCGCGTGGATCGCGGTGCAGACCCTCCTCCTCGGGGTCGCCATCGGCATTCACTGGTCGCCGCGGCCCGCGTTCCTGTTGGTGCCTCCCTATTTGGGATTCCAGATTCTGGCCTTCCTCGTTTTCGTAGCGCTGGAGCGGGAGGCCCGGGGACGGGAGGAGCTGGGGCGCGCCAACGCGGAGCTGCGCTCGGCGCGCGAGTTGCTGGCCCAGAGCAGCCGGGCGGCCGAGCGGCTGCGCATCGCCCGCGAGCTGCACGACGCCGTGGGGCACCGCCTCGTAGCCCTTTCGCTCAACCTGGAGGTCGCCTCGCACCGGGTCGAAGGGGACGCGCTGGAGCCCATCCAGGTGGCGCAGTCGCTCAACCGGCAGGTGTTGACGGACATCGGCGAGATCGTGGACACGCTGGGACGTGCCCAGCGGCTCGACTTGCGGCGGGCGCTGGAGGCGATGACGGGAGAGATCCCTCGGCCGCGCGTCCATCTCCGATTGCCGGAGGATCTCGCCGTCGAGGATGCCGGGGTGGCCCACCTGCTGCTGCGTTGCTGCCAGGAGATCGTCACCAACGCGGCCAAGCACGCGGGGGCGGAGAACCTCTGGCTCGACGTTACCCAAGAGGACGGCGCCATCGAGGTCCGGGCGCGGGATGACGGGCACGGCGCGGAGACCGTCGCCACGGGCCGAGGTCTCGCCGGCATGCGCGAGCGGCTGGAGAGCGCCGGAGGAAGGCTGGAGGTGTCCACCCGGCCGGGAATGGGCTTCGCGGTGGCGGCCCTGGTGCCGGTGCGGAGGGGAGCGTGACGCTTCGCGTCCTCATCGTCGAGGACGAGAACCTGGTGCGGCAGGGCATCCGCAAGCTCCTGGAGCTGGACTCCCGCATCGAGATCACCGCCGAGGCCGGGGACGGCGAAGAGGCCCTGAAGCTCATCGCGGGGACGAAGCCCGACGTCGTGCTCCTCGACGTTCGTATGCCCCGGCTGGACGGCCTCGGTGTGCTGCGCGCCCTCAAATCCCGCCCGGACGCACCGCCCTGCCTGGTGCTGACCACTTTCGCCGACCGAGACCTGGTGCTGGAGACGATTCGCGAAGGGGCCAAGGGCTTCCTGCGCAAGGACGTTTCGCTCTCGCAGCTCGTGGGCGCCATCGAGACCCTGGCTGCCGGCGGCACCTGTCTGCAGCCAGCGGTAACGGAATCCCTGCTGCGGGGATTGCACGCCAGCGGGTCCGTGTCCGCGCCGGCCCCGGCGATGATGGAGACCCTGACGCCCCGCGAGATCGAGGTCCTCCGCCTCCTCGCCGCCGCCTACACCAACCGCGAGATCGCCGAAGCCCTCGGCACCGCCGAGGGGACGGTAAAGATCCACGTCTCGAACATCCTGGGAAAGCTCGGAGCGAGGGACCGCACGCAGGCGGTGTTGCGGTCCCTGGAGATGGGGCTGGTGTAGGAATGATCAGGCCAAGCCCAGAACGCCGAGCGAGGGCGCCTGAGGAACCTGAGCCAGCAATTTCGCGAGAGCCTCCAGCGAGCCAATCGCTTCCAACCGTTTCCGCGTTCCCTCAGCCAGAGGGCCGAAGCGTCCTTCAAGTTGCTGCACCAACACACCCCGGACCGCAGCAAGGTCCTCTCTTCTAGCTTTTTCAAGACCCGCCTCGACGCCCTTTTCAATGCCCTTCTCGAAGCCAGTCTGTTCCCACTCGTGCGTCCATTCCATGACCCGTTCTGCCAACATGGACTTGATCTCCTGAAGATCCATCAATCCCGGGATCTCGATGCCAGGCAGTCGCGCCGGCAGCAGCACCCGCACCAACCAGACGGCAAAAGCCCGCTGCAGCTCTCCTTCTCCCTTCAACCACTCAAGGAGTGCCGCCACCACCCGCTCGATATCCTGCGGGCTACGACTCTGTTCAAGCTGAAACAACGCCGCAGCCAGGTTACGCGATTCCAGATCCTTCTGCGCCAGCCGACCTTCGTCCAGCAGTAAGTACTGGAGTCGCGGCTGATAACGATCCAAACCCGCCGGCAACTCCTCCACCAACTCGGCGACATCCAGCGCAGCGCTCCACGGGCCGTACCCATTCAAAAACGGAGTTAGCTGGCCAGCGGGACGCCAGCGCTCCCAGGGGAACCAAAGGGGGCGACATGCAACTGGTCTTGCGATGGGGCTGGTGTAAGATTTCCCTACCCTCATGCCGCCTCAGCCTCCCAGAGTCTCAGTCCCGCTAAGGACGCGGCTCCTGGTGATCGCTCCCAGCGTGGGCTGCTTCGTGGTTGCTTGCGCGACTCCGGCGCTGGTGCTGGACGGCAAGGAGCACACGGTGATGTTCGGGGCGCAGGCTCTCATTGAGGGTCCGCTCGCGGTTTTCATCGGCCAGCTGTCGTGGTTTGCCAACCCACTCTGGCTGCTGGCCGCGCTTCTCGTGTTGCTCAGCCGATTCAAGGGTGCGGCCACCGTTTCGCTGCTGGCCTTCGCGGTCGCCAATCACGCATGGGCTCTGTTCGGGCGCGAGATTCCCGGCGATGAAGGCAACGTCACCAAGCTCTATCTGACGTCATTTCACATCGGTTTCTATCTCTGGCTGCTGAGCTTCCTGATCCTTGCCGCAGGCGCGGCGGTCGCTCGCTTCAAGACGGCACAGAACCAGTGGGCGCTCGATTGACGCCGGCTGTCCCCCTGCAACTCCCCCGCCCCCAATTACGTACGGATATACTCAGGGCCAGCTTCGGTCCCACGGATTCGCCTGTCCGGGCGGGATCTTGCGCGGACCTCGGGAGGGTTGAGATTGGCCAAGGATCGCGTCACGGGCCGGGATGTCATCCTCGCCATCGGCGAGAACATGGGGCAGAGCCTCGAGCCGCTGGTGACGAAGACCATCGCACCCAGCCTGTACCAGGTATATCTCCATCCGGACGACTACGACCACCTGCGGACGCTGTTCGGGGAGCTCGAGTCGGAGGCCAAGGCGCTGCTCGACGGCGAGCTCGAACGGCTCAACCGCGGCTCGTCGCCGGCGTTCTCCCGCATCCTGCGCAAGAAGAAGGACTCGGCTCCGCCGGCCCCGAAGTTCGTCAGCGCCGAGGGGAAGTGGACCATCCGCTTCCAGGAGGACCCCAACGGCACGCTGAACCCGGGCGACCTCGAAGTGGTCTCCGAGTTCGCCCGGCCGCCCGAGGCCGCGTTTGGGGCGGGCTCCAAGACCCACCGCATCTCGACCACGCGCAAGTTCGGCCAGCCGCAGATGACGACCAAGCGCGACACGACGGCCGTCGTGGGCACGCCTGCGACGATGGATTCTCAAGCCGCTGCCCTCGCCCGGCTCGTCTATCAGGACGACCGCGGCAAGCACACTTTCCTCATGGTGAAGGACGAGATCGTCATCGGCCGCCAGGCGCCGGACGTCTGGGCCGATCTCTCGCTCGACACCTCGCTCGACGTCTCCCGCGAGCATGCGCGGCTGAAGCGCACGCCCGACGGCAAGTTCTGCATCAAGGATCTTTCCAAGCTGGGCACCACGGTCAACGGCACGCCGCTCCCCCGCAGCCTGGAGAACCCTGAGGCCAAAGCCCAGGACGTTGGCCAATGGATGGACCTGCCGGACAAGGCCCGCATCGGCCTCGCGGGCGTGATCTATCTGGACTTCGAGAGGACGGCCGGCGCGTGACGGCCCTGTACTTTGCCCGCTGGGCCTTCCTCTTGGCGCTCCTCGCCCTGGTCGCCACGCTGGCGATCCTCGCCGCCCGGGAGAAACGCTAAGTGGCCGCCGGCAAGCGCATTCTGGCCGCAGCCCTTTCCGATCCCGGCCGCGAGCGGGAGAACAACGAGGACCGCGTGCTCTGCGATGCCGAGCGCGGGATCTACGCCGTGATCGACGGCGTGGGCGGCGAATCGGGCGGCGAGATCGCAGCCCAGACGGCGCTCGAAATCCTCCAGGCACGGCTGTCGCGCCGCACCACGGACGCCGCCCGCCTCGTGCGCGAGGCCATCGCGCTCGCCAACAAGCAGATCTGGGAGCGGGCCCAGGCCAATCCCGCGCTGGCGGGCATGGCGTGCGTCCTCACCGTGGCGGTGGTGGACGGCGGTCAGGCCACCGTCGGCCATGTGGGCGACAGCCGCCTCTACCTGCTGCGCCCGGGCGAGATCCGCAAGATCACCCGCGATCACTCTCCCATCGGCTCGCGCGAGGACGTGGGCGAGATCTCCGAGTCCGAGGCGATGAGCCACCCGCGGCGCAACGAGATCTTCCGCGACGTCGGCTCCGCCCCGCACGAGCCGGACGAGGAAGGGTTCATCGACGTCACGCCCATCGCCTTTCCGCCCGACGCCGCGCTGCTGCTGTGCAGCGACGGCCTGTCGGACCTGGTGACCTCGGGCGCCATTCTCTCGACCGTGGAGACTCGCGCGGGCGATCCGCGCCGGGCGGTCGCCGAGCTCATCGCCGCCGCCAATGCCGCGGGGGGCAAGGACAACGTCTCTGCGGTGCTGGTGGAAGGCGAGCGCTACGCCGCGAGCGTCAAGGCCGCGACTGCTGCCAATGCCGGTGAATCGACGACCGCGACGGGGACGACCCGCCCGGACGTGCGCCGCTCCCAGCACGCCCCCTCCCGCTCTCGGATGGGTTGGCTGTGGGCCGCCTTCGCCAGCCGGCCGGCGTTCCTGCTCTATGGCCTCGTTCTCGGCGCCTTCGCCGTGGCCGCTCTCGGCCAAAGCGGGCTTCTCCCCGTGGGCAGCCGGGGAACGACGGGCGGCGAGGTGGTGCGCGTGGGAGTGGGCGACGGCGGCACGGGCACCATCACCGAGGCGCTGGCCAAGGCCGTGCCTGGGCAGATGATCGAAGTGGGCCCGGGCGAGTACCGCGAGACGATCCAGCTCCGCTCGGGAATCGACCTGGTGAGCCGCGTGCCGCGGGGCGCCGTGATCCTGCCGCCGGCCGGAAGCGCGGTGCCCGCCATTTCGGCTCAAGGGATCGATGACGCCGTCCTCTCCGGCTTCCGCATTACCGGCGACGCCACGACGCCGCTTCAGGTCGGGCTGCGGCTGGCGGACTCCAGCGTGGACGTGCAGGGAGTCGAGATCACCGGCGCGGCCACCGCCGGCATCGACGTCTCGGGCGACGACCGCTCGACGGTGCGCGCCAGCTTCCTGCACGACAATCCCGGCGGCGGCGTGCTGATCGCGGGCAACGCCGCGCCGACCCTGCTCAACAATCTCATCTTCCGCAACGGCCGGTTGCAGGGTGCTTTGCGGCCGGGCGTCGAGGTGCGCGACACAGCGCGACCGGTGCTCGCCGAGAACCGGCTGGACGGTAACGGCGGCGGCGGCGTCGCGCTCATCACGCCGGAGCGGGCCGACGAGGTCTTCGCCTGGAATTCCTTCGGCGGCGCCTCGCGAGCCGAGGCGGTCCGCGCAGCAGCCCCTTCTCCAACGCCTCCGGCGACTCCGCCGCCCGCTCGTCCCAACCGTTCGGGAGCTCGGCGGAACTCGTGACGATGCTTGCAGCACACCAGGTCGGCCGGTTCGAGCTGCGCGACTTTCTCGGTCGCGGCGCGATCGGCGACGTGTATCTGGCGTGGGACCCCGAAGCCGGCCGCGAGGTCGCCCTGAAGGTCGTACGCGCCAACCGCGCCGATCCGGAGATGCTCGAAGCCGAAAAGAACGGCGTCTCGCTTCAGGAGCAGATCTCCCGCGTGGCGCCGCAGGTCGCGGCGGTCTACGAATGGGGGCAGGACGGCGACTTCTTCTGGGTGGACATGGAGTACGTGGCAGGCACCGACCTGTCGCAGACGCTCTCGCGCGGTGCCCTGGACCCCGACCGAGCGGCCGGCATCGCCCTCCAGCTCTGCGCCATGCTGGAGACCTGCCACCAGTTTTCGGCGGAGATCGCCGGCCGCAAGGTCTACGGCATCATCCACGGCGACATCAAGCCGGAAAACATCCGCCTCCAGGAAGGCGACCGCGTGCGGGTGCTGGATTTCGGCATCGCCAAGCACCTGTCGCAGACCCGGAAGTTCACGGTCAACCTCTTCGGCAGCCTCCCCTACACGCCGCCGGAACGGCTGGACCGTGGCGGCGTCGACCGTCACTCCGATCTCTGGGCGCTGGGCGTCGTCCTCTACCTGATGGTGGCGGGCTACTCGCCGTTCGACGGCGGCGATCCCGAGGAGGTGGAGGGGAAGATCCGCTCCGGGAAGCCGCCGGAGGCGCTGCCGCCGGACGTCTCCCCGGGCTTGCGACGGATCATCGAACGCAGCCTGTGCTTCGACGTCACCCGGCGCTACGCCACGGCGGCGGAGATGGGCGCGGACCTCGCGGCCTGGAGCGAAGGCAAGCCGCTGCCCAGCGAAGCCCTCCGGCAGGAGACTTCCCAGGACGCCCGGGACGCCCGAGAAGACTTGAACGCCACCCGCCGCACCCGCATGCCGCTCGACGACTCGGGCTCCTTCCGTTCGCCGGAGACCCGCCGCACGGTGACTCCAGTCGGCACGACCGGTGCGACGGGCTCGATCGTGCCTCTGGAAACGTCCCCGCTGCTGAGCCCCGCGATCCTTCCGGCGGCACCGGCGCCGGTCGCGGCCTTGGAGGTTCCGTCCTCCGAGCCGCCGCCGGCTCCGCCGCCGTCGAAGGCGCCGCGCTGGCCGGTTCAGCTCACCGTCATCCTGCTCGCTGCCGCCGTCGGTCTCGCCTCCCAGATGTGGGTGCGCAGCGAGGCGAGCGGCATCCGCCACGACCTCGCGACCGAAGCCTCGCCCGATCTCGACGGCCTGTGGTCGCGCTATCACCGCATCGCGCCGTTCGGCCTGCCGGGATCGGGCCTCTCGGACGTGCGCCAGGACCTCAAGGAGTCGCTGGTCAAGTCGGCGGACCGCATCCTCGCGACCTATCGGGGCGATACGCCGTCGACCACCAAGCCCGGCTGGCAGAAGGCGCACGACCGGCTGAAGGAAGCCGTGGACGTCGACTACAGCGACAAGTCGGCACGGGCCAAGATGCTCTACACCCAGGGCCATCTCGACCGCATCGACTCGCAGGGCCTGCGCGCCCAAGGGAAACGCAAGGAGGCGCAGGAGAAGCTTCAGGACGCCGTCTACGAGCTCGAGGAGGCGGCGAAGCTGGCGCCCGAATGGCCCGACCCCTACCTGGGGCTCGCCCGGGTCTACTCCTACGAGCAGTCCAACCTGCCGAAGCTGGAGGAGGTCCTGAACCAGCTCTCGCGCCGCAACTATCCGTGGGGGCGCCGGGAGAAGGCCATGCTGGCGGACGCTCACCGGCTCCAGGGACAGCAATTCCAGGCGCAGGCAACGGCAGCGCAGGGCACCGAACAAGAGCGGGAGTTGTTGACCAACGCCAGGGACCATTACGCCCAGGCGGTCGACCTCTACACGGAGATCTCTCCCTACGCTGAAGCCAAGGCAAACCGAGCCGCCGTCGAGACCCAGTTGGAGCTGATCGACGAGCGGCTGTCGGAAATGGGCACGCCGTGACGGGGAGTGTAGACGCATGCCGGTGACCCGCAGCACGGCCGCCGACCGCCAGCAACGCGCCGGCTCCCCGGCGGCAGGCGGGGGCTTCCGCATTCCCCCGATGCCGGGAATGCCTGGGACGTCCGGCGGCGCGGCCCGCAATCTCGAGACCGTGCTGCTCGCCGCCGCCGCGCTCGTCGTCTTCCTCGGCGTCGTCCAGGTCTACCTGGCGACGGTGAAGCCGCTCGACGGCTTCGAGCAGCGGCTCACCTCGGGCGAGGCGGTGGATCTCAATTCCCTGCGCAGCGCGGACCAGCTCCTGCCCGTGCTCGACGTGTTCGACAGCTCGGCCGAGCGGTCGTTCGTGGCCCAGGAGATCTGGAAGCGCGCCCATCTGGGGACGATTCCCAACGTCGGCGAGCTGGCGCGCATCCGCGTCCCCACCTCGGACATCGCGGGCGACCGGCGCCTCACCGGCTTTCGCGACCGGCTGACGGTGGCCAAACAGCGGGCAGGCGGCGAGGTCCCCTCGCTCAGCCTTCTCACCCTGGCCCAGCTCCGCAAGGTCAAGCCGCGGCTGGTGGTGCGCTCGCCCGGCCAGTTCCGCTCCTCGTACTGGCTGTGGACCGTCCTTTTCTTCCTGTCGTTCGCCGCCGTCCACGGCGTCTGGCGGTTCCGGCGCTTTCAGGGCGATCCGCTCCTGCTCCCCATCGCCCTGCTGCTCACCGGGCTGGGGCTGGCGGTAATGACGAGCGTGCGCGATCCGCTGCGCGACCTGCCGCTCTACCTGACCTTTATCCAAGGCGTGATCGGCGGCTGCGCCCTGTTCGCCGCCGGCAGCCTGATCGACTACGAGCGCTCGCCCCTGCGGCGCATGAGCTATCTGCCGCTGTTCACCGCGTTCTTCCTCTCCGTGATCCTCATCCTCTTCGGCAGCGGCCCGGAGGGCAGCGACGCCAAGGTGAACCTGCTGGGTGTCCAGCCGGTGGAGGCGATCAAGATCCTCGTCGTCCTGTTCCTCGCCGGCTACTTCTTCGACCGCTGGGAGTTTCTGCGCGAGTTGCCCGAAACCCGCAACCTGCCGGGCGCTCTCGCCCGGCTGGGCATTCCCAAGCTCGAATACTTCGCGCCGCCCGTCCTCGCCATCGGCCTGGTGCTGGCCTTCTTCTTCCTGCAACGGGACCTGGGGCCGGCGCTCGTCCTCGCCATCCTCTTCCTCAGCCTCTACTGCATCGCCCGCGGCCAAGCCTGGATGGCGGTGGCGGGGATCGCGGCGATCGTCATCGCTTTCTGGATCGGCTTCAAGCTCGGCTTCCCCAAGACGGTGACCGGCCGGCTGGAAATGTGGATGTCGCCGTGGGACAACGGGTTCCGCGGCGGCGACCACCTCGCGCAGTCGCTGTGGGCCATGGCTGGCGGCGCCCTCTCCGGCACCGGCCTGGGGCTCGGGCAGCCGCAGCGCGTGCCCGCCGTCCACACCGACCTGGTGCTGGCCGCGGTCGGCGAGGAGCTGGGCTTCCTGGGCCTGGTGGCCGTGATCGGCCTCTACGTCGTTCTCGTGGTGCGAGGCTTCCGCGCCGCCTACCGGGCGCAGGGGGTCTACAGCTTCTTCCTGGCGCTCGGGCTCACCATCCTGGTGGCCCTCCAAATCCTGCTCATCGCCGGCGGTATCGTGGGCGTGCTGCCGCTCTCGGGCGTCGTCTCCCCGTTCCTCAGCTCGGGGCGCTCGGCGATGTTCGCCAACTTCCTGATCCTCGGCATGCTGGCCGCCGTCTCGGCTCATCCGGGCGGGCCGGAGTCGTCGCGGCGTTTCCAGGGGCCGGCGAAGTGGACGGCCATCGCCCTCGGCGTCGTGCTCCTGGCCATCATCGGCAAGGCGGCCCAGGTGCAGGTGGTCTCGGCGGACAAGTTCCTCGCCCGCGGCGCCCTGACGCTCCAGGGCGACCTGAAACGCCGCTACGAGTACAACCCACGCTTGGTGGACATCGCTCAGAGCATCCCCCGCGGCAGCATTGTGGACCGCAACGGAGTGCTGCTCGCGACCAGCGACGTGGCCGAGCTCGAGCAGGGACGGGCCATCCTGGAGCGGCTGGGGGCGACGCTGCCGCCGGCCCCGCTACGGCCCGAGAAAGGGCTGCGCTACTACCCGTTCGGCGGCAAGACCTTCCATCTGTTGGGCGACCTCAACAACCGGGTGAACTGGGGAGCGCCCAACACCTCGTACGCCGAGCGCGACTCGCGAATCCGCCTCCAGGGCTACGACGACTTCGCGGGCGTGGTGGATGTCAAGCAGCCGGACGGCAGCAAGACGCGGGAGATCCAGCTCGACTACAGCGAGCTGATACCCCTGCTGCGCTACCGCTGGCGGCCGGACTACCCGCCGGTGCGGCGCATCCTCGACCGCGACCGCTCGCTGCGCATGGCCATTGACGTGCGCTTGCAGCTCAAGGCCGCCGACGTGCTGGAGCGCTACGCCCGGCAGGCGGGCTTCGGCGGCGCGGCAGTGGTAATGGACGCCGCGACCGGCGAGCTCCTGGCCTCGGCGAGCTACCCGTGGCCGAAACGCCAGCCGCAGGCGGCGGCCATGGACACCGACGGTGTACAGGCTGCCAACGAGCTGATCGACCGCGCGCGCTACGGCATCTACCCGCCCGGCTCCACCTTCAAGGTGGTCACCGCTATGGCGGCCCTGCGCAAGGATCCGGGGCTCGCCGCCAAGACCTTCGAGTGCAAGCTGCTCTCCGACGGCCGGGTGGGCAACAACGTGCGCGGCTGGGGCAAGGCCATCCGCGACGATCCCACGGACAAGGCACCGCACGGTCAGGTGAACCTCAACAAGGGGCTCGTGGTCTCCTGCAACGCCTTCTTCGCCCAGCTCGGCACCTACGAGGTGGGGCCGGAGGCGCTGCTGGAGACGGCGAAAAAGCTCGGCATCTCCGTCGCCAAGCCGAACACGGCGGCGCAGCTCAAGGGCGCCCTGCCCCAGGCCTCCTACGGCCAGGGCCAGGTGGTGGCGACGCCGCTCCAGATGGCGCGAGTGGCGGCGACGCTGGCGAGCGGCGGCAACATGCCGGAGGGCCGCTGGGTGATCGACGAGAGCAACACGCGGCGGGCCATGCCTGTGCCGATTCTGGCTCCCGATCTCGCGCGCAGCCTCGCCGGCTCGCTACGCCGCGTGGTGACGGAGGGCACGGGCGCCCGCTACCTCTCCGGCATCCAGCCCGCCATCGCCGGCAAGACGGGAACGGCGGAGGTCAAGGACAAGGGCTCCCACTCCTGGTTCATTGGCTTCGCACCGTACGACGCGCAGACCGGCCGGAAGATCGCGTTCGGTGTCATCATCGAGCACGGCGGCTATGGCGGCCGGCTGGCCGCGCCGGCGGCAGGCGAGATCGTGAAGACCGCTTCGGACCTGGGGGACCTGCGGGCTCAGGCACCGGCTCCTCCGGCGGCAGCGTCTCCGCGATCCCCGTCCTTGAATCCCTCGGTTCCGCAGACACCGCAACCCTGATCCACACCCGACTGCGAGGCCCTGAGCGATGAACGACTTCCTCGGCAAGATGCGCGACTGGCTGAAGCCCTGGATGAAGGGAAGCTCCCCGCTGGAGATCCGGCGGGCGATCCTCGACGACGTCGAGGGCCGGGTGATCGCCGTGGGCGGTGGCAAGCGCCTGTTCCCGTTCAACCGGCTGCGCGTTCACCTGTTGGCCCCCGAGCCCCAGGTACGCACGGAGCTGGAAGCCGTGGTCCGCGAAGGCTGGAACCTCAAAGACGAGGTCGCGGCCCGGTTGCGGGAGCGCGACTGCCCGGTGCCGTCAGGGCTGGAGGTGGAGGTCGCCTTCGAGGAGGCCGCGAGCCCCAACTTCGCCGACCGCCGCTTCTGGGTGGAGTACGCCAAGGCGGAGGCCGCTCCCGCTCCCGAGGTCGTCGCAGCGCCCCGGCCCAGCCTGGAGGTCACGGTGCTCAAGGGCACGGCCACCCAGCACGTCTACGAGTTGGACGCCGAGAGGGTCTACCTCGGCCGCCTGGATGAGGTGGTGGACTCGGACGGCCGGGTGCGGCGGCGCAACGACGTCGCCTTTCGCGAGGACGGTGAGATCAACCACACGGTCTCCCGCGAGCACGCCCGCATCGCCTGGGACGGCGCCGGCGGCGGCTACTGGCTGCGCGCCGAGCAGAACGCCTCGGGCACCCGCATCTACCGCAGCGGCAAGACCATCGACGTCAGCGCCCACGACCGCCGGGGCGTGCGCGTGCAGTCCGGCGACGAGGTCCACCTGGGGCGCGCGGTGGTAAAAATCACGTTCAAATAGCCGCGCCGGGGCCGCGCGTCCTCGGATCGCGGCACGCCTCTTGCCGCATAATGACTGCCGTGCCGTCGCCGGTGAATTCCTCGATTCCCTCATTGAATTGGCCCTACCAGCAGGCCCTCGCACGCCTCGGGCTGGCGCTGGCTCTCGGGCTGCTGGTCGGCTTGGAAAGGGAGAGGCGCGCCAAGGAAGCGGGAGTGAGGACCTTCGCGTTCGCCGCGCTCCTCGGCTGCCTGGGAGGGCTTCTGGGGGAGAGCTACGCCCTGCTGAGCCTCGCCCTACTCGGACTGCTGATTATCTTCCTGAACATCGAACGGCTGACCATCCACCGGGACACCGAGCTGACCACCTCGGCCGCCTTGCTGGTCGTCGGCTTCGCGGGGGTGCTTTGCGGCCAGGGGCACTCTCTCACTCCGTCCGCCCTGGCCGTGCTGACCGCCGCGCTGCTCGCCTGGAAGGCCCGGCTGAGCAGCTTCAGCGTGGGATTGACGGAAGCCGAGCTCCGCTCCGCCATTCTGCTGGCCATTCTCGCCTTCGTCATCTACCCGGCGCTGCCGAAGGGGAGCGTCGATCCCTGGCATCTGATCGAGCCGCGCTCCGCCTGGCTGACCGTGCTGCTCATCGCGGGAATCGGCTTCGCCAACTACATTTTGCTGAAGATCTACGGCATGCGGGGCATCGAGCTGACCGGGTTTTTCGGCGGTCTGGTCAACAGCACGGTCACCGCGACCGAGCTGGCCGAACGCGTGAAAGCGGAGCCCGCGCTGCAGAACGCCGCCTACCGGGGCATTCTCCTGTCCGTGGCGGCGATGCTCGTCCGCAACGGCGCGATCCTCGCCATTCTCGCGCCGCGTGCCGCTGTGATCGCCGCGCCGTCCCTGCTCCTGATGCTGCTGGCGAGCCTCTGCATCGTGGTCCTGAGCCGGCGGCGGGCGACGGCCTCCTCCCTACCAACGCCGGCCCTGGAGCTGCGGTCGCCCTTCTCCCTTTCCTCGGTGGCACTGCTCGGCCTGTTGTTCATCGGCCTCGAGGTCGCCGGGACCCTGGCCCAAAGGTACCTCGGACACTTCGGCTTTTTCGCGGTCAGCCTGGTGGGTGGCCTGATCTCCAGCTCTGGCTCGGTCGCCTCGGCGGGCCTGCTGGCCGCTCACGGCACCCTCGCCTGGACGGTGGCCGGCATCGGAGCGGTGCTGGCGTCGCTGACCAGCGCGCTCGTCAATCTCCCCTTGGTCGCCCGGATCGTCCAGGACCGTTCGCTGACCCGCAAGGTCGCATGGTCGCTGGGCCTGATTTCTCTTCTGGGTATCGCGGGTGCCGTATCGGGAGCTTTCTGGCTGCCCTTTTAAGACTCGCGGCGAACGGCGTTAGATCGCCACGTCCGGCGCCTCAACCCCCGGATCGCCGGCGGAATGAGGGTCCTTCGGGCAGTGCGGGCAGGGCTTCTCCGGCGTCTCGGGCAGCCAGTTGGTCACCGCGGCGGCCAGCGAGAAGGTGAGCGAGAGGGCTTTCTGGGCGCCGTCGCGGGCGACGCTGTAGGAACGATCGGTCAACGAGGGCGCGCAGCCTACGAAAATCACTCCCAACAACAGAACCGCAAGAACCTTTCGCTTCATCTCTCACCTCCCGTCTCCATGGATCGAGAGGATACCGAGCGCCAGGCGTAAACGTCCTCACCGCGCAGTAAAACCTTGCAAACGGCGTAACCGAACTGTAAACGAGTTGGACTCCCGGCGCCCACCGGGCGGCTTTTGCTCTAGACTTTCCGTCGGTCATGAATCTGCCGTCGGCTCTCAAGCGCTACACCCAGTGGCTCGGCTTCACCGCCGTGCTGATCCCGCTGCTCGTCCTGCTGGCGATTCAGTACCGCTCGCTTGTCCGCCTCGACCAGACGTCCTCCCTTGTGCACAAGGCCGTGCTCAACAACCTCCTGGAGGGCGTCTCCAAGGAGGTCGACTACTTCTACCGCAACAACGCCGAGCGCGTGCTCGACCTGCCGGCCTCGGTGTTCACGCAGAACCAGCTCGCCAAGGCGGCATCCCACTTCAAGAAGAAGGGGGTCGAGGGGGTCAAGCGGTTGTTCGTGGTGAGCTTCCAGGATGGCGACGACCGTCCGCGCTACTTCTACCCATCCTGCGAAACCTTCCAGCCGCCCCCCTGGTCGCCGGAGCTGACCGCCGTCTACGTCGCGAGCTCGCCGTGGCGGCTCCTCGCCATGAAGGGGGCCCGGGTCGAGCGGGTGCGGCTGACCGTCGAGGAGAAGGACCCCGCCTACCGCATCCTCCTCTATCCCATCACCGACGACGCCTCGAAGCTCGTGGGGCTGGCCGGCATGGTGCTCGACGAGGACTACTTCCGTACCCGCGTGCTCCCGATCGCGGTGAGCAGGTCGCTCGCCGCTTTCGACTCCGGCGAGATCGAGCCCCTCGTCTCCGTGACTGATGCCAAGGGGCGCACCGTCTACTCCACCGGCCCGCTGCACAACCGGCACATGGAGGTGGAAAAGCCCTTCTCGCTGGTCTTCACCGACTGGACGATCGGCCTCGCCAGCCGGCAGGCGACGGCGGCCGCGATGGCGCGCCGCAGCTTCCTGCTCAACGTCTGCCTTTCCACCGCACTGGCGGCGGTACTGCTGGGCGGCGTGCTCCTCACCCTGCGCACCTCGTCGCGAGCGATGAAGCTGTCGCGAATGAAGAACGAGTTCGTCTCCAACGTCTCGCACGAGCTGCGTACGCCGCTCGCCTCGATCCGCGTTTTCGCCGAGCTGCTGCGCCTCGGCCGCGTGGAGACTCCCGAGAAAACCCGCGAGTATGGCGAGTACATCGAGACCGAGAGCCGGCGCCTCTCCCAGCTCATCAACAACATCCTGGACTTCGCCAGCATCGAGTCCGGGCGCAAGACCTATCACTTTGAGCGCTGCGACGTGCGCGAGGTGGTTTGCGAGACGCTGAAGACCTTCGGCGTACGCCTGCGCCAGAGCGGTTTCAACATCCACCTCGAAGGCGCGGACATCCCGCTGCCGCCGGCCCGCATCGACGCCGGAGCCGTGGCGCAATCCCTTTCCAACCTGCTCGACAACGCCGTCAAATACTCGAACGGCAAGACGGACGTCACCGTCGCCCTGCGCCGCGACGGCGACTGGATCGTCGTCGCCGTGACCGATCAGGGGATCGGCATTCCGCGCGACGAGCAGCGCAAGATCTTCGACCGCTTCCACCGCGTGAGCACCGGGCTGGTGCACGACGTCAAGGGCAGCGGCCTGGGCCTCTCGATCGTCCGCCACATCGTCGACGCCCACCGCGGCCGGGTGACGGTCGAGAGCCGGCCCGGCGAGGGGAGCACCTTCTCCATTCACCTGCCCGTCGAGGTGCCCGAGACCGCAAGCTCAACCACCGCCGCAACCCAGGAAGCTCTCCTGACGAGATCCGAATGAGCGCACGCGTCCTGATCGTCGAAGACGACGAAGCCATGTCCATCGCCCTGCGCGACGGCTTCCAGTACGAGGGCTACGCGGTGACGCTGGCGCGCGACGGGGAAGCCGGCCTGGAGATGGCGATGGCCGCGACCGATCCGCCGGACCTCATTCTGCTCGATGTGATGCTGCCCAAGATGACGGGCCTCGACATCTGCCGACAGCTCAGGAGCGGCGGCCACGGCGTGCCGATCATCATGCTCACGGCCCGCGGCCAGGAGATCGACAAGGTGCTGGGCCTGAAGCTCGGGGCCGACGACTACATCACCAAGCCCTTCGGCTTCATGGAGCTGCTGGCCCGCGCCGAGGCCGTGCTGCGCCGCTCCCGGAGCCCCGTCCCGCCCGCCGGGACGCTGGAAAACTATCGCTTCGGCGACGTGGACATCGACTTCCGGCGGCACGAGGCGCACAAGGGGGGCGAGGCCATCGACCTGTCGCCCCGCGAGTTCCAGCTCCTCGCCTACTTCATCCAGCACCGCGGCGAGATCGTCACCCGCGAGACTCTCCTCGACACAGTCTGGGACTACAACGCCATCCCCTTCACCCGCACGGTGGACATGCACATCGCCAAGCTGCGCAAGAAGGTCGAGGACAACCCGGCCGACCCCAAGCACGTCATCACCGTGCACCGCCTGGGCTACAAGTTCACCGGCTGAGTCGGCCCCTCCCCGCCGCTCTCCCATCTCGATTCATCCTCGTTACGGCCCGCCGGAACCGGCGAGGACTCCTTTGGGCGAGTTTGAGGCACTAAAGAAAGAGAAAGCGTCCCCTGGAGACCCCGGGTGCCGGTCTTCTGCCTCAGAATAGCCAGAGAAACCTACAAAGTTTCCCCGCGGGCGCGGAGGCCAATTGAGGCCTCCGGCCGGCCCCCGGAAAGGAGGGATTGCGATGCTTCACCCTAAGGTTCGACGTGTCTTGATCGTCCTAGCCCTCGTTCTGTCGCTCGTCGGCGCCTGCCCCTCTCTGGCCGCTCCCGTGCACCGTCCGCAGGCCACGCAACCGCCTGTGGCTGGCCTCTCGCTGTTCGATAGGGCCCTGGACTGGCTCGGCTTTCCGCCCACCGCGAGCCTGCCACGCCTACAAAGCTTGTTCGAGAAGACCACGGGAACGACATCCGGCGATTCCGGTACCACCGCCGGCACAACTCAACGCCCAAGCCCATTCCGGGGAGTCCAGATCGACCCGAACGGCTGAGACTAAAAACGCCAAGATGGTTCCCGGAGGAAATCATCTCCTCCGGGAATCACGCATTGTATCGGGCAAGCGGGATCTGTGCGATAATTCTGAGGATCTTTTGATTTCTTTGGGAGGGTTCATGGCTGAAGGAGATCCGGGTGCCCGCCACCCGCGCACGGCCGAATTGGAGCGCCTTCTTCTCGGCGATTTGCCCGCTAGCCAGGCAGCTCCTCTGGTCGCGCATCTGATTCGCGGCTGTGACACGTGCAGGGCAAAGATGGCCCCCTTGGCCACGGTCCTCCTCGGCTCCGGCCGTGTCCGCCCGGACCCTGCTCTAAACCAAGGCTCTCAGTACGACTTCCCACTGTTCAAAGCGTTTGCAAACGCTCGCCGGTACGCAAGCGCCATGGCCCGTGAAGGCTCGGGGATGGACGGCGAGCCTCTTCTCAGGGAGGTTCCCAACCCCGAGGTCCTCTCCCAGAAGGACCTTGCGTCACGGGACCGGTCTCGGTGTGAGGCCCTCCTCGAAAGGAGCCGGGCACTTCGCGCCAGCGATCCGGAGATGATGGTGTTGACGGCCGAGCTCGCCGTATCCCTGGCCGAGCGCCTCGGCGCCGCAGCCGCAAACGATTCGGCAACCGCCGATCTGCAAGCGCGGGCTTGGGCGGAGCTCGGCAACGCGCGCCGAGTGGCCGACGACTTCCCGGGCGCCGAGTCCGGTCTGGCCCGTGCACTGGAAAAGGCCGGGCGAGGCAGCGGTGATCCCCTGCTCCTGGCCCGCCTCATGGATCTCACCGCATCCCTCTACAAAGACCAGCGCCGGTTCGAGGAGGCTCGCCGTCTGCTCGACCTCGTCTACACGATTTACGAGCGGGAGGGCGACACCCATGGAACGGCTCGCGTTCTCGTCAGCATGGGCGCATCCGCCGGCGACGCTTTCGAGTTCGAGGAAGCGATCCATCACGTGACTCGCGGGATCGCGCTCCTCGCCGGCGCCCGCGACCCCAAGCTGACGTTGGTCGCCATTCACAACTTGATCTGGTACCTCGTCGAGTACGGTAGGCCCGCTCAGGCCCACCAACTCTTCCTGCAAAGCAGAGCTCTCTTCACCCGCTACGCGGAACCTCTCGAAATCGTGAAATCCAACTGGCTGGAGGGGCGAATCGCCGCCGGGATCGGCGACGACGCTTTCGCCGAAATGAGGTTTCTGGAGGCGCGAGCCCGGTTCGACGAGGTCCAGCTGTCGTATGAAGTAGCCCTGGTGTCCCTCGATCTGGCAGCCCTCTGGCTGAAGGCCGGTAGGACCGCGGAGATCCGCAAGCTGATCGACCAGACGATCACGATCTTCCGGACGCGCAAGATCCGGCGCGAAGCCCTCGGAATGCTGCTCGTCCTTCGCGAGGCCCTGCGGCAAGAGCGCGCGACCGAGGAGCTACTGCGCACCGTGGCCGCAGACCTGCTTCGACTCGAAGAGTCGCCGGCGCCCAAGAGCACGGCGCGAAGCTAGACCTTCTCGTTCTCCCGGCCGCGGGGACTCTTTGCCTCGCGGTGCCTCTCGGCCCGGTCCTCCCCGTTGCCCGGCGAGCCGGAAGGTGCAGGCTCCTGCGGCTCGGACAGGGCCGCGCGGACCGCACTCCGAATCAGCGTCTCGAGCCCTTGGGTGTCCAGAGCCGGCGCCGGTTGTGCCGGCCGGGGGCCAAAGCCCAACTGCTGGAAGCGGCGGAGGAACTCTTCCATCACCACCGCGTCCGTCGCCGGCCGGTTCTCCGGATACAGAGTCTGGAAGAAGACCGTGGGCTCCACCTCCAGGGCCCGCAGAATGGCGATGATGTGCCGCAGCTTCAGCTCCATCCTACCGGTCAACACCTGGCTGACGTATCCCGGCCCGGCCCCGAGCTTCTGATCCAGATCCTTCCGGGTCAGCCCCGCAGCCTGCATGACGGTCTCCAGCAGCTTCGTGGCTCGCCTTACCTCGTCGTCAATGGTCATCGTCATCTCGTTAGTGTACCGCATTCAAGAATTCCGAGAAATAGGAGGATATTGATCGACTCAGGTCAATTTGCAACTATCGATAACTTCTCTCCGCGACCGACACGATGACCGGCCATGGGAAGGCCTGTCGAATCCGCTAGGGCGCTTCGCCGGCGCGGGAGATCCGCTCGCCTTCTGAGGCGGTCACGGCAAGGATCTCGCGCAGGAGGTCGTCGCCGATCGCCTCCCGCCGCCAGCCCTGGAGCTCCCGCGGCAGCCGGGGGTCCGCCTTTCCTACCGTCAGCCGCATCAGCGCGTCCAGGACACGGCGGGAGGCCAGAACCTCAGGAGGTATCCCGAGGGCCGCAGCCCTCTCCCGCACCCGCTCGCGCAGCCTGATTTCGAGATCGCGCACCGCGGGAGATGGCGGCTTGCCGAAGAGCCGGGCGGGAAGCTCGTCCTCCAGCCGCGCCGCGGCGGCCTCCAGGAGCCGCAGCCAGACGGCACCGTCGCGAGCCGCTTGCCGGGAATCGCAGGACGGCAGCCTTTCGAGGTCTTTGGCGTCCTTCGGCCGCCGGCTGGCCAGGGCAAGGAGAAGATCGTCCTTGACCACGAAGCTCCTGGGCAGGTCGCGGCGCCGGGCCTCGCGGTCCCGCCAGGCCGCCAGCTCCTGGAGGGCGGCGAGCTGCCGGCGATCGAGCCGGCCGGCCCCTTTGACCTTCAGGTACGCCGCTTCGGAATCCTCTACGAACCGCGAGGTATCCAAGAGAGCCGCGGAGTCCTCGAAAGCCCAAGTCAGGCGGCCGAGCTCGCTTAAGCTTGCCGTGAGCTTCTCGTAGATGGGAATCAGATAAGCCACGTCCTCGGCGGCATAGGCGAGCTGCGCCGCGGAGAGCGGCCGGGCGAGCCAGTCCGTGCGGGTCTCCTCCTTGGCGAGCTCGACACCCAAGTAGGCGGCCACGATCTTCTGGTAGCTGAGGAAGGCGCCGGCGCCAGCCAGCGCACCCGCGATCTGGGTGTCGAACAGCGGTTCGGGAACGACCCCGAGCGCGCGGTAGAAGACCTCCATGTCCTCGCTCGCCGAGTGCAGGATCTTGATCCCCGGCGAGCGGAAGACCTCGACCAGGGGCGAAAGGTCGCGAGCGGCCAAGGGATCGACCAGCCAGGACGTGCGGCCATCGGAGACCTGAATCAGCCCCAGGCGATGAAAGAAGGTGTTGGTGCGGATGAACTCGGTGTCGAGGCCCAGGAGCGGCGCTTCGGCCCACCGCCGCGCAGCGCCGGCCAGGGCCTCGTCGGTGTCGATGGGAATGAATGCCTGGGGGTCTGCCGTCATGGGCGGGGATTGTACCGGAGGACCAAAAAATCGGCGCCGCCCTCGCGGTAGGGCGGCGCCGGACGCCTGGGATCACAGCAGCTTCACGACCCGCTCGGCGAGGCCGCCCTCGCCGAGCACCACCGTGAGGTTGGACTTCTCGGACACCTTCTCCAGCACCTCCAGCTCGCGTAGCCGCATCAGGGTCGGGTTCGACTCGAAGATCCGAGCCGTGTTCGCCTGCGAGCGGATGGCGGCCGTCTCCTCGCGCCGGGTTACCAGAGTGGCCTCCGCGGCCTTGCGGGCCTCGGTCACCCGGTTGAGGATGTCC
Organism: Thermoanaerobaculia bacterium; assembly: GCA_035996875.1. Lineage (GTDB taxonomy): Bacteria > Acidobacteriota > Thermoanaerobaculia > Multivoradales > UBA5704 > DATARR01. The sequence goes on along the minus strand of DASYJD010000092.1, from coordinate 12,279 downwards.
TTCATCTCACCCGGCAGGATGATGTCGCGGATGCCCACGGCCTTCACCTCCAGGCCGAAGCCCGCCACCGCACCCCGCAGGGACTCGTCGAGCTGGCGGGCGACGCCGTCCTTATCGGCCAGCAGCGCGTCGAGCTCGCGGGTGCCTACTACCGCCCGCAACGCGAGCTGGGTCTGCCGGTAGAGCGCCTGCACGAAGTCGTCGACCTCTCCCACCGCCTTCACCGGATCGGCGACCCGGTAGGTGACGAGAGCGTTGAGGCGCAGCGTCACCTTGTCGGCGGTCATGATCTCCTGGCCCGAGACGTCGGCCGCCCGCTCACGCAGGTCGACCGGCAGCACCTTCACCAGTCCCTCACCCCGCCAGAAGGCGTGGACGCCCGGCCCCAGGGTCGCCATGTGCCGGCCGTCCTGGAACACCAGGCCGATCCAGCTGGCGGCGATGACCACGCTCTCGATCAGCTCGCGGGCACCGCGGGCCATCAGGATCAACGGCAGCTCGGGATGCTCGAAGCGCACCGTCCGGCTATCCACCACCTCGGTCCGCACCTCGTGGAACGCCGTCCACAGCGCATGCAGGCCCGGGCCGCGCACCGACTCGACGCGGCCGTCCACCCACACCAGGGCCCGCTCATGGTCCTTGAGATCCAGCACCAGCGCCTGGCCGGCGAGGGCCTCCGAGCGCACGATCACCTCCAGATCGCGGTGCTCGAACACGGTCTGCCGCACCGAAAGCTTTTCAACCGTCTTGCGGCCGAGCGGATCGAAGATCAGATTGCGGCCCGGCATCAGCAGCCGCTCGAAGACACCGCGATGGAACAGGAGGCCCCGCTCGTGCTCACGGATATCAACCCAGCTCATAGGAAACATCGCACACCTCCTTGTTGAAAACATTGAAACGATTCCCGGAATGGCGGCACGCCGGCTCCGCCACACCTCCGGCGCGGGGCACGCTTGAGGACCCGCCGACTCCGCCCTGGCACCGCGGCGAAACCTGATCTAAAGCTCAAGTTTGCCACCGCGGTGTTGCGGCATTTTGGCAGGCCCGGAATCCGCGGGCCGCAAAGCGCTTTCGAATGCTGCCGGTCCGTCAACAATCCGGCCGGCCGGCGGTCGACAAGCGACCGCCATCCCGGAAACCTCCTGGTAAAAGGCCACTTTGCAGGTGGCTTGCGGTTGGAGTGGGATTCGAACCCACGACCCTCGAGTTATCAGCTCGATGCTCTCCCGTTGAGCTATCCATCCTCGTGGTGGAGTGGGATTCGAACCCACAACCTCCGAGTTATCAGCTCGGCGCTCTACCGTTGAGCTATCCACCTAGAAGGCCTTCCCCCCTCTGCTTCAGAACCCGTACGCGGAATACACGCTCTCCAACCGCTCGCGCGAGGCGCGTGCACCGCCGGAGCCAGAGGGTTTCCGGCCGAATACCGGGCCTTTCGACCCGGAGATCAAAATTCTTTCTTGGCCCTGAAAAGCGAAAAGCCTTCCGGGGCTCATCACCCAGGAAGGCTTCGTGTGAAGCCGCTTCGAAAAGCTTTCCTAGGGTGCCATCCCTCTCTTGGGACGGGGCTGGTTCGCCGAAATAGATCCTGTGCAGGATCCGCAATCGTTCCAGCGCTGTAAGTTTCTGAGGAAAGCTTCTAATTTCATGGTCGGCCTCGCTTAAGTTCAGTAAGGGAGGCGGAGTGTAGCAGAGCGGAAAGACTTGTCAAGCCCCTGCGTGAAGAAATTCGGGACGGTTTTCAGCGCAAGAATCGGGTGGATCGGATCTCGGCCTTCCGCTATATTTACGCCATGACATCCCGTGACCTCGCCTTCGACCTGGAGCTTCCGCCCGCCTATCCGGCCGCGCGAGTGCTCGGATACCTCGGCCGGGACCCCAAGAGCCTGACCGCGCGGGTCGACGGCCAAAGCTTCGCGATCGCCCTCTGGATCGGCGGCGTGCCCTCTCTGCTGCGCGTCGACCTCGCCCCGGAGAGCGCCCGCGCCACACTCGAAGCCCAGGCTCCCCTGCCGGCGGACGCCGAGATCCAGGCCCGGGATCAACTGTGGCGCCTCCTCGGGCTCAATCGCGATCCCGCGCCGTTCGAGCGCCAGGTTTCGGCCTCCCGCAAGCTGGCGCCACTGATTGCCGGCCGGCGGGGCTGGCGCATTCTCCAGACGCCCGACGCGTTCGACGGCCTGACCTGGGCGATCCTCGGCCAACAGATCAACCTGGCCTTCGCCTTCAGTCTCCGCCGCCGGCTGGTGGAACGGGCCGGCACTCCCGCTCCCGGCGGCCTTTACGCGCCTCCCCGTCCCGCGGCGGTGGCGGCGCTGGAGGTCGATGAGCTCGCGACCTTCCAGTTCTCCCGGCGCAAGGCGGAGTACCTGACCGGCGTCGCCCGGCAGATCGTCACCGGAGAGCTGGATCTCGACCGGTTGGCCACGGCGCCCGCCGAGGAAGTCGAGGCCGCACTGCTCGCCGTGCGCGGCCTCGGTCCCTGGAGCGCCCATTACGTGATGATGCGCGCCTTTGGTTTCGAGGACTGCGTGCCGGTGGGCGACTCCGGCCTGGTGCGTGGCCTCACGAAGTTCTTCTCCCTCGCCGAGCGGCCGGACGCCGCCATGACGCGGGAGCTCATGCAGCCCTTCGCTCCCTATCGGAGCTGGGCCACTTTCCATCTCTGGCAAACCCTGGGAGACGAAGCATGAATTGGTACACCACCACCGTCGACAGCCCCTGCGGCCCCCTGATCTGCGTCGTCGACGAGGACGGCGCCGTGATCCGCATCTCCTTCAGTCACGGCCGGGACGCCCAGAAGATCGAGAACGAGAAGGCGGCGAACCCGATCATCGAGGACGCCGGCCGCACCGCCGAGGTCCGGCGCCAGCTCGACGAGTACTTCGCGGGCCGGCGCGAGGAGTTCGACCTCGTCCTCGCACCCCGCGGCACGCCCTTCGAGCTCTCCGTGTGGGGCGAGCTGCGCCGCATTCCCTTCGGCCAGACCCGGAGCTATGCCGAGATCGCCCGCGCCCTCGGCAAACCGGCCGCCACCCGGGCCGTCGGCCGCGCCAACGGCGCCAATCCCATCCCTATCGTCGTCCCCTGCCACCGCGTCATTGGCTCGAACGGCTCTCTCACCGGCTTCGGAGGCGGGCTCGACAACAAGGCCCGCCTGCTGGAGCTTGAAGGGCGATCGCTGCCGTTCTCCGGTTAGAAAGGATCACGGTCCCGGGATCGCCGACGTGTCTCCGACGCTGCCGAACTTCCCCTGTGGATTGTGGTAGGTCTTCACCGCCCCGGTCACCGTGTCGGTGATCGTCAGCGTGTATTCGAGGTTGGAAAGGGCGCCATAGAACACCCAGAAATGGTTGTTGACCGTGCGTGCGTCCAGGATCTTGATGATCACCTCGACGTTGTTCGCGGAGGTGAACCAGAAGTAGCCGGTGTCGGCGCTCAGGGGCACGGCCTGGCCGGAGCCGGTGTGGCCCCTGCCGTCGTTCCATGACAGCTCGATCCGGAAACGGGAGGCGCTGAGGCAGAGGGCGGCCGGACTCGAGGCGCAGACCGTGGCGGCGGCCGTCACCGCGCTGAGATCGCCCGCATCGCCGGCATTGCTGAGATCGCTGATGTCGCCGATGTCGCCAGCATCTCCCAGATCGACGAAATGGCCCTCGACGTCCGACGCCACGACGCCGGCCGGAGCCGGGAAGGCGCTGGTGTCGCCGACGCTCGCGAACTGCCCGGAGGGGTTGGAGTAGGTCTTCACCGCCCCGGTCACCGTGTCGGTGATCGTCAGCGTGTATTCGAGGTTGGAGAGGGCGCCGTAGAAGACCCAGAAGCTGCCGTTGAGGGTGCGGCCGTCCAGCACCTTCACCATCAGCTCGACGTTCGCCGGATCGGTGAACCAGAAGTAACCCGTATCTCCCGAGAGCGACACCGCCTGCGCGGCACCCCCGAGGGCTCCGGCCTTCCAGGTGACCTGCGCGCGGAAGCGGTTGCCCGCGACGCAGAGGACGGGGCCTGCCGTGCAGCTCCCGGTGACGTTCGCCGTCGCCGCGGCCACGTTGTCCACTTTCAGCGTATAACTTCCGGCCCCCACCTCCAGCAGGCCGCTGGGCGGCAGGTTGCTCGCCCCGGCGATCGAAGCGGAATTGCCGGTCCAGGCGAAGGCGAGGTTCGCGCTCGCCGGCGAAGGCGCACCCGCGCCCACCGCGTTCGGCGAGGGGACGACCACCAGGGCTCCCTCGTGCGGACTGAAGATCCGCGTATTGGGAGTCGCGATGCCGCCCCGCGCCGCCATCAGGGTGTTGAGCTGACTGACGTTGGCGCCGGTGGGCCTGCTGATGCTGTCGCCGTACACCAAGTCACCGAACGCCACGGGGTTGAAGCGGTTGCCGTCGTAGCGCATCCGGTTCTGCGGCCCGCCGGCGTTGCTCACGTCCAGGATGTCCAGGCCCTCCTCACCGCTGAAGGTGGAGCCGGAGACCACGCCCGTCACATCGCGCGGCCGGACCGGATCGTTCGCGGGAATGGCGAGGATCCCGGCACCGCGTGACTGCGACTCCGGCGAGGAGAAGCCCGAGCCGACCCGGTTGCGGTAGAAACGGCTGTTGCTGATCGTCATGTTCGAGCCGATGTTGAGCACCGCGCCACCCCAAAATTCGGCCGAGTTGCGGGCGAAGGTCGTACGGACGATGTTCGCCGTCGCCTCCTGCTGCAGGCTGATGCCGCCGCCCTGGGACCCGGTCCCCGTGGCGTTCGAGTCGAGAATCATGGAGTCCTCCAGGTCCAGATCGGCCAGATTGGCGGCGATGGCACCGCCGGAGCCGTTGCCGTCCGCCACCGCCGTCGTCACGTCACAGTCCGAGAAGACCGTGCCGTGAATCACCACCTGCGCCCGGTTGTCGGCGAGAGTGCCGTCCAGGGGGACTCCGGTGCCGCCGTACATCCGCGCCGTGTCGCCGCTCACCAGCAGGCAGGCGCCGGAGGCCGAGAGCGTCTGCACCTCGGGACCGCCCTGGATCAGCGAGCCGTTGATCACCAGCCGGGCCGAACGCCGGTTGATGGTGCCGCCCGCCGTCGACGTGTCGGGAAAATCGGGAGAGACGGCCGAGATCGCTCCGCCCGCCTTGCCCGAGGGCTTGGCCTGCGTGGACTGATTGCCGCGCAGCACCGAGCCGTCGATCTCCACCACCGCCCGGTAGTTGTCGATCGCACCGCCGAGGTCGGCCCGGTTGAGCACCAGCAGCGATTGGCTGACCACCAGATTGGTCAGATCCTCGGCGTGGATGGCCCCGCCGGTCGTGAGATCGGAGATGCCGCAGCATGGGTCGGCTACCGCCTGATTGGCCTGAAACGTGGAGCTGCCGACCTGTACCGAAGAGCCCAGGCTCCACGTCCCGATGGCATAAATGGCGCCGCCTACGTAGCCCGCCTCGTTGTTCGCGAACAGGGTGCCGAAGACGCTCAGCGTGGCGTCGAGCACATAGATCGCCCCGCCGGCGGAGTTGAGCTGATGCCCGGGAAGATTGGTGCGGTTGCGCAAAAACTCGCCGCCCTGCACGACGGCCACGGAGGACCGCACGACCATGGCGCCGCCCTTGTTGCCCGCCGAATTGTCGCGGAAGGACGTGTTGACGAAGGTGGCCTTCGAGCCGTCCAAAACCCCCACGGCACCGCCGCCGGTGGCCGGCACTGCGGAGCGGTTCCCCACGAAGGCGCAGTTGTGAAACTCGGCACGAGCCTTCGTCAGAGTCACTCCGCCGGCAGAGGTAGCGTCCGCAGTGAAACCGTTCTGGAAGGTAATGTTCTCGAAAACGACCATCTGGCTGGGGTTTTGGACGATGTGGACCAAGCTGCGGCTGCCGCCGCCGTCGAGCGCCACCGCAGCCCCCGCCGCCGCCCGAATGACGAAGCTCTTGCGGGCGTTCGCGTTCTTGATCGAGAAGCCGCTGGGAGGCGAGGCATACGTACCGGCCGCCATCTCGATCGCGCCCCCGGCGCTCACCTTCTGAATGGCCGCATCGAGGGTCGCCGCGTCCTTGGGGACGCGAACCAGATTGTTGGCGGCCAGCAGTGGCGAAACGCTCCCAGAGACAGCCAGGGCTAGAGCGAAAGACAGCATTCGCATCGAAGACTCCTCCTTACATCCCCGAAGTACGACCACCTCCGGGCGGCACGACCAAGACGAGGATTTTTCTATGGCGATTTTAGCATAACTACTCCCCCTCACCGGGAGAAGAGGGGAGAAAAGCAAGACGCGCTGCCGGACAGCCCCCTGGGAGCGCTGGCGTCTCGCCGGCAACTTACTCCGCCTTTTTAGCCCTCATTTGCACCTCCTCACCCATGGGAGTACCATCGCAACATGGCCGTTTCTCCAGGCCCTCGCGCCTCCACCGCGGCCCAAAGATCTCGTAGATCTGGTTGCCATTCACCTTCCGCTCTGGAAGGACGTGGCGTCCGCTTGCGCGGCTGGCCAAGACCCTGGGACTGGAAACGGTCATCCCACCCGCGTGCGGACCTCGCGGAGTGCAATCCCGCAGGATCCGCCGCACGTCCCTCTTGTCGCCGCGCCGTCCTTTGGCGCGGCCGTACCGGTCCCCGGGCCGGTCCGGGCCTGCTCCTGGTTGCCTGGACCGGTCGCCGCGCCCGCGGCGATTCCGGGGGCCGGTTTGTTCACCTTCCATTTCTCTTGAGACTGCCGGATCAGCTTTTCGCCAGACCTCGCGCTTCCAGAATCAGCCGCGTCTTCAAATCGAAGTAGCCCTGCTCCAGACCCACCGGGTAGCGGTGGGGATTGACGAACCGCTTGACGCCGCCGTGGAAGCGGGCGAGCTGCTCCGTCACCCGGCGGCGGATCTCCTCGAGGCCCGGCGGATCGTAGACCCGCTGCCCCTGGCGGAAGACCGGCACCAGCAGATCCTCCCCCGTGGCGTCCGGCGGAATCGCCTTGCGCCGCGTCATGTCCAGGGGATCGACCATGACCGGCATGATGGGCGAGGGTGGCAGCCCGCTCGGCTCGTCCCAGATCAGATCGCCGATCAGCTCGCCGCGGTGCTCGTAGCGCCGCACCTGCTGCAAGCCCGGATTCGTCGTCTTCACCGCCTGCTCCGAGAGCTTCACCTTGTACTGCCACGGTCCGCCGGGATCGCGCACCGCCGACAACTTGTAGACCCCGCCCAGGGCCGGATCGCCGAAGGCCACCACCAGACGCGTGCCCACGCCCCAGACGCCGATCTTCGCTCCCTGCTCGCGCTTCAAGCTGGCGATGACCTCCTCGTCCAGCTCGTTGCTGGCCAGGATCGAGGCGTTGGGGAAATCGGCCTCGTCGAGGATCTTCCGGGCCTCCCGGCTCAGATAGGCCAGGTCCCCCGAGTCCAGCCGGATACCGATCATCTCGTGCCCCTGAGCGCGGAGCTTCCGGCCCACCACCACGGCGTGGCGCACTCCTTCGAGCGAGTCGAACGTGTCCACGAGAAACACGCAGTTGTTGGGCAGCGCCTCGGCGTACGCCTCGAAAGCCTCCAGCTCCGAGTCGAAGGCGAGCACCCACGAATGGGCGTGGGTGCCCTTCACCGGAATGCCGAGCACCTTCCCCGCCAGCAGGTTCGAAGTGCCGTCGCACCCTCCAATATAGGCCGCCCGGGACGCGGCGAGGCCGCCGTCGATCCCCTGAGCGCGGCGCAACCCAAACTCGACGATCGGATCGTCCCCGGCGGCCAGGCGCATCCGCGCCGCCTTGGTGGCGACCAGCGTCTGAAAATTCACCAGGTTCAGGAGCGGCGTCTCCAGAAGCTGCGCCGCCAGAATGGGGCCGGTCACCCGCAGCAGCGGCTCCTGGGCGAAGACCATCGTCCCCTCGGGCACGGCGTCGAGATCGCAGCAGAACGACAGGCCCCGCAAGTGCTCGAGAAAGCCGCGCTCGAAGAGGGACGCGCCATCGTTGCCCTCAAGAGTCCCCAGATAATCGAGATCGTCGTCGCGGAAACGGAGGTTCTCGACGTACTCCACGGCCAGGGCGAGGCCGCACGCCACGGCGAAGCCGCCGCCGAAGGGGTTCTTGCGGAACGAGAGATGAAACGCCGCCTCCTTCTCCCCCGTGCCCTCCTTCCAGTGGGCGTACGCCATGGTGAGCTGATAGAGGTCGTTGACGAGCGCCAAAGAATCCTTGTAGACGCGACCGAGTACGCTCAAAAAGGGCCTCCTGAAGGTTCCAAGGCTCCGTTGGATGCTCCAACGTGACGTCGGAGGTTCCGATACTCCGTTGGAAGGAGCCAACGTGACGCCAGAAGGTTACAGCGAGGCGTTGCGGTCCAGAGTACTAAGATTGCCGCCATGATGAGCTACGTCCGCCGCCTCCCCATCGTCGCCGTGATCGGCTCCGGCGATCCGGACCACGGCAATCCCGGCTTGTCCGAGGCCGTCGGCCGCCTGATCGCGGAGATGGGCTTCCACCTCCTCACCGGCGGCGGCCGCGGCGTGATGGCGGACGCCTGCCGCGGCTTCACCTCCGAGCCGAACCGCGCCGGCCTCGCCCTCGGCATCATCCCACGCTCCGCCACCGGCGACGAAGAGAAGGAAGGCTACCCCAATCCCTGGGTCGAGCTCCCCATCCACACCCACCTCGCCGGCCGCCTCGGCCCCGACGGCGAAGACAGCCGTAACCCGATCAACATCCTCACCGCTCGGAGGATCATCGCCCTACAAGGCAGCGAAGGGACGCGGGCGGAGATCCGGCTGGCGGTGCGGTACGGGAGGCCGGTGCTGGCCGTGACGGATGAGGGGCGGGAGCGAGAGGAGGCGGGCTTTCTCGAATTTCTGAAGAAGATGGGGATCGAGCACCAGGAAGTGCGGCGGGAGGGGGACGGGTGGGATTTGGGGGCGGTGCGGGGGTTCTTGTCCGTATGAATCGCGATTCAACTGCCAAGCCGCCCCTTCGCCGCCCGCGCGATCAGAGCACGGTCGTAAATGGCTGCCAGTGACTGGAAATCGAGAGACTCATGGATCGCCCGCGCTTCCAAGGCAAATCGAATTCGACCCAAGGCTCAGGTAGACTCTTCGAGCCGGAATTCTGACGGGGTTGGCACCTTTCGTTCATTTGCGCCCCCGAATAATAATCGAGTCGGAAAAATCCTTACTAAGCTCGATCCTTAAGGCCGTCGGAGCTTCGGCGGGCATCTGGGCCTTCTCGCAGCCTTCGGATACGTCGCTCATTTCTGCACCCCCGGCGCGAACCAAGAACGGGCGTGACCTGTCCCCCAAACGAAACAGGTTGACACCCTTCAGGAAGGCTCCCACAATGGGAGCAACTTTTTGGGCAATGAGACGCTGTGCCAGCGGCATGGCCATGGAGGGTCTCTCCCTGAGGGAGAGAGCGATCGTCGATGTATGCTTCTGCGCGGCGCCGTACGGCCCTGGGCCGGGTTTTTCTCCGCCTCCTTGCGGGAGCGGCTCTGACCCTGATCGCCGTAGCTCCCGTCCTCGCCGCCGGACTCTCCGGCGTCCCCGGTATCCCGAAGGCCGTCCGTCATTCCGCTTCTTCGGCTCCGAGCAAGGTCTGCCCCAGAACACTCCCCAGTCCTTCGCCCTCGACGCGCGAGGCTTCCTCTGGGCTGGAACCCAGGATGGCGCGACGGTCTACAACGGCCGCTCCTGGAAGACAGTCGACATGCCGAACCGGGAGGAGTCGAACAGCATTCTCGACATCCTGGCCGGCGCGGACGGTTCGATGTGGTTCGCGACCACCATCGGTCTCGCCCGTCTGCACAACGGCCAGTGGACCTTGTTTCGCAAGGAGGCGGGCCTGCCCTCCAACCGGATCCTGAGCCTGGCTGAGGAGAGGGACGGCTCGAAGACGGTACTCTGGGCGGGGACGGACAAGGGACTCGCGCAGTGGAACGGCAGGGCCTGGACGGTGCTGGACGCCCGGGCCGCCGGCCTTCCCAACGAGCGGATCCGATCTCTCCTCGCGCTCCAGACGGACCAGGGGCCGGTCCTCTGGGTCGGGACCGGCCGCGGGCTCGCGCGCCGGCTAGGCGGTCGCTGGAAGACGTTTCCCGCGGGCAACGGCCTGCCGGAGGCCGAGGTGACCGCTCTGCTCGCGACGCGGGAAGGCGGTCGCTCGGTTCTATGGGCCGCGACCAACGGCGGCGGCCTCGTGCGGTACGACGGCGAACGATGGAGCCTGGAGAAGGGGCTCCCCAGCGACCGCGTGCTCAGCCTCAGCCTCCTGGACAGCGGCACGGGAGACGAGTTGTGGGCCGGCACGTCCCGGGGACTGGCACACCGGTCCGGCGGGATCTGGTCCGTCTACAACACCGAGAACGCCGGCCTGCCGTCCGATCAGATCGTGCGCCTTTTCGCCAGCCGGAGCGGCGGCAGGCCTCTCCTGTGGATCGGCATGAGCACCGGGGGGATGGCCGTCCTCAATCCAGGGGGGTGGAGGATCCTCGACCGCCTCAACTCCAGCCTACCGCGGTCCTGGATCTTCGGCCTGGCTGAGAGCGGTCCCCCCGAGCGGCCGGTCTATTGGTTCTCCGGGTATGACCGGGGGCTCGCCCGTTGGGAGGCGGGGACCTGGAAGGTCTTTGCGGCCGGCACTCCTCTGGAGAAAGAGGAGGTCAACCTCGCCCTGCCGGTGTCAGGGCCTCGCGGAACGGCTGTGTGGATAGGGACGAGCCACGGTCTGTTTCGTTGGGAGGGAGGCCGGTGGGCAGGCGCCGGCGAGATCGCCTCGGGCCTGCCGGCCTCTGAGGTGCTCTCGCTCCTCGAAAGCCGGACTCCCGCCGGTCCGGTCCTCTGGGTCGGAACCCGCGACGGCCTGGCGCGTTGCATCGAGGGGCGATGCCAGGTCTTCACCCCGGAAAACTCCGCCCTGCCGGATCGCCAGATCTACACCCTCCTGGAGACCCACGAGGCCGAAGGACCCGTCCTCTGGATCGGCACCCGCGACGGCGGCCTGGTGCGTTGGAGCTCCGGAAAACCGGCCATCTACGATACCCGGACCTCGCCGCTACGGAACAACTGGATCAACGATCTCCGCGAGATACGGTCCGGTGGAAGGCGATTTCTTTGGATCGGCACGAACGGCGGAGCCGTCCGTCTCGATCTCTCCGCCGGAGAGCCGCATTGGCTCGTCCTCGACGAAAAAAGCAGCCAGGCGCGCCTGCCCAGTAATGTCGTCTATCAGATTCTCGACGATGCGCGCGGCAGGATCTATCTCGCCACCAACCGGGGGATGGTTCGCCTGACTCCCCGCCCCGGCGATCCGAACGCATACGATGTCTACACCTTCACGATCCGCGACGGCCTGGCGTTCAACGAGTGCAATCAGATGTCTTCCCTGGTCGACCGCGCCGGCCGGCTCTGGGTGGGGACGAACAACGCCGTGTCGTGGCTCGATCCCTCCGTGCCGGAGCCGAGGCTGGGCCCCAGCCCGCTGTACGTGGAGCGCGTCACCGTGGACGGCCGGGAGCTGGCGGCGGCCGGCGCACCCCTGCGCCTCGGCGAGAGGCCGGTCGAAGTGGCCTTCGAGTACGTGCTGCTCAGCTACTTTCGTGAGACGGACACCCGCTATCGTGTCCAACTCGTGGGATGGCAGGACACGCCCTCGGATTGGATCCCTGATCCCGTGCAACGGTACTCGCATCTCACCCCGGGTTCCTACCGGTTTCGCGTCTGGGGGCGCGATGCTGCTGGAGTCGTCTCCGGGCCGGTCGAGGTCTCCTTCGTGATCCCTCTTTCACCTTGGCGGACCGGCTGGGCCTACCTGCTCTACATCGTCGCCGCCGTCCTCCTGGTCGGCGCGGGGGTGCGCTGGCGGATCGCCACCTTGCAGCGGCGCGCCCGGCGGCTGGAGGGTCTCGTCCGAGAGCGCACCGAGAGCCTCGCCCTCTCCGAAGCCGAATCCCGGGAGAGGGCCCGGCGCCTCGCCGAGACGGTCGACGAGCTCGAGCGGTCGGAGAAGGAGGCGCACACGGCTAAGGACGAGGCGGATCGCGCCAACCGGTTCAAGAGCGAGTTCCTGGCCAACATGAGCCACGAGATCCGAACGCCGATGAACGGCGTGATGGGAATGACGGAGCTCGCGCTCGCCACCGAGCTGACCGACGAGCAGCGCACCTACCTCGAGATCGCCAAGGGCTCGGCGGATTCGCTGCTGACCGTCATCAACGACATCCTCGATTTCTCGAAGATGGAAGCGCACAAGCTCGAGCTCGACCCGATCGAATTCGACATGCACGACACGATTGCCGACGTCGTACGCCTGCTCGCGCCTCCGGCCCATCAGAAGAA
>DASYJD010000091.1:0-2305 GCA_035996875.1 Thermoanaerobaculia bacterium | reverse complement strand
CTTCAGAAATTGCAATTATGCGCCGCCTTGAGGTGCGAGCACCACTTCAGGGCTCCTCTTCGGCCCTGCCATCCTCGCCTTGGCCGCCTGCGCCCGATAGCTCTCGATGTTCAACTCCAGGATGATGGAGTGATGGACTATTCGATCCACCGCGGCAGCCGTCGTCATCGGGTCCTTGAAGATCTGATCCCATTTGCTGAACACCAGATTGCTGGTGACCAGCACCGAACGCCGTTCGTATCGCTCGGCAATCAGCGTAAACAGGACCTCCATCTCCTCCCGGCTTTGCTCGACATAGCCGAGATCATCCAGGATCAAGGCGTCAAAACGCTCAAGCCGCTTGAGCTCGGCCGCCAGACGCAGATCCCGATTGGCGGCCAGCAGCCTCTGCACGATCTGATACGTCGGGGAAAACAGCACCGTCCGACTGCGGCGCACCAGTTCCTGACCGAGGCCGCAGACCAGATGCGACTTGCCGGTCCCAGGGTTTCCAAACACGATCAGATTCGTGGCGCGATCCAGAAATGAGCCGTCCTGAAGGGCTGTCAGGGCTGCCTTGGCCTTGGCTGGAAGCCGCCCTACGTCGAAGCTAGCAAGGCTCTTGTCCCGCGGCAGCTTGGACTCCAGGAGCAGTCTTTCGACCCGACGCTCACAGCGTTCGCTGGCCTCTTGCTCAGCCAAGGCCAGCAGATAGCCTTCATGGGAGAGCCCCTCGTGCACGGCCTGCGCCGCCACCGTCGCGTACTCCCGGGCAAAGGTCGGCAGACACAACGACTTCAAAAGGATCGGCAACGGCGCTTCGCTAGACGGCTTCACAGAGCACCTCCCGCCCAATGCACTCGTCATAGACCTGAAGGTCGGGAGGATCGATCTGGTACTCCGGAGGCTCAAGATGAGCAGGCCGGATCGCCGCCCGAACCTGCGCGAAATCCCGCAAGTCGCCCTGCTCCAATAGAGCCGCCAAGACCGACTCCACCTCACTTTCCCCCGTGCTCGCCGCCAGATGCAGAATCCTCACGTACTCCAGGTCCGCCCGTCTCCCGTGGCGCCCTTCCAAGGCATCGAAGGCATACCGGAAGGCCAGGCTCGGAAACAGCGCCTCTCGGTATCGGTACCGCGCGAAGGCTCCTGGCTTGCGGATCAGCGATCCGATCAGGTGGCGGTAGTCGATGGCCGCGTGACCCTGGCCGCGCAGACGCTCCATCTCAGCCACCCGATCCCCGGCGTAGTACACCTCGACCCTCTCCGCATAGAGCCGAACCTCCACCCACTCGCCGATCAGACGGGACGCCACCGAGTACACATTCTTCGCCACCCGCAGAGTCGAGAACATGCTGACCCGCACCCTCTCCCGCCGGAAGTCGTCCAAGCGAGACAGCGGTAAATCGTGCATCCGCTCCAACTCCTCGCGCAGCTTGCCGGACCGGCCGCGATTGCGACCCGCCAGAATCTCTCGCAGAAAGGTCTCGTACTGCACCCGCGTGGCAAACTCGCGACTTCCCCGCAACAGCAGCGCTTGCTCGACACTCCGTTCGAAGCGGTGGTGCGCCTGCTCGACGTCACCATTCTCGTGCCCCCGGCCCGGGGTATTGCAGTCAGCTTCCACCCGGTAGTGCGCCAGGGCTGCAAGGTAGCGGTCGTTGAAGGTCCGGGCCCCGTCACCTAACTCGTGAGTGGCCGCCGAGAGATTGTCCGTGCGATGCAGCTTCGGCGCTCTGCCCAACTCCCAGACGGACGCCTGAAAGCCGCCAATCAGCGACTCGAAACTCTCCGAAAAGCAGATCCCGCCCGTTTCCCAATTCGAGTAGGGCAGTACGAAGTGGTAGAACAGGTGCTCGAAGCGCTCGCCCCCGAGGCAAATCTCCAACTCGTTCATGCTCGTGAAGTCGCTCTGGGCATACTCCCCAGGGCGATGCTCCTGAGCGAAGAAGACCTCGCGCTCCGGCCCCTTCGACGCCCGCCAACGACGGATCCGCCGCTGGAGCGTGCGGACCTGGCCATCGGAAAAGCTCAGCTGCGCACGGCCCTGAAGGACCTCGAAAATCGTCACCGCCTCCAGACCAGGTGCCTGCTCTAGCATCGCTTCGATCTCCGGCCAAACCAGCGCAAACGGGTCCGGCCGGGTCCGGTACTGCCGCGGGCTCTTCCGCTCCCCAGGAAGCCCGCCGGCGCGATGCCGCCGCGCCGTGTTATCGCTCATGCCCGAGCGCAGAGCTGCGCTCGATAGCGACTCTCCTTTGCCGAGTTCCATCCTCAACCTCCTCACCTGCTTGTCCGTGACCATCTATCCCCCATCTCTGAGGGG
>DASYJD010000090.1:0-30411 GCA_035996875.1 Thermoanaerobaculia bacterium | reverse complement strand
CGGGAGAAGAGGGAGCAAGGCGGGGAAGCCCCAGGGGTACCCCTCTCCCGGGGCGGCGGATGGGGTGGTCGGGAGAGGGGCAGGGGTGAGGGTCTTGGGCGGCGGAACCTCCCAGACCACGTTAAGTTAGCGCCTATGGGGTCTTCGGGTGGGGGAACCTCTCAGGACGCCGGCATGCGTAGGGTGAAGAATTCGACGAGACGGGACGCCGCCGGCGGATCGAGGTTGCTGAGGCTGATCACCACGTAGCCGAGCTGCGGGTAGATCCGGAGGTCGCCGTTCATCCCTGGAGCTCCGCCGCTGTGGCCATAGCTGCGCAGCGGTCCCTCCCCTTCGATGCCGAAGCCATATCCGTAGTCTTCCTTGTTCGGCGTGGTCGCCGCCGCAAGGCTCGCCTTGGAGATCAGCTTCCCCGACTCCAGCGCCTGCGCGAACCGCAGGAGGTCGCCGGCCGTCGAGTAGCCGCCACCGGCGGAGGTGCCCCGCCAAGGCAGCGTCTCGGTGTTCGGCGCCCATCCGCCGGGGCCTTTCATGTAGCCGACGGACCGGTTCGGCACCGCCTCGGCTTCGGTCAGGGAGTCGGTGGAGGTCATGCCGGCAGGCTGGAAGATATGGCTCCGCACGTAGTCGTAATAGGACGTGCCGGTCACCTTTTCGATCAGGGCGCCGAGCAGGACGAAGCCGTAGTTCGAGTACCGGAACTCCGCTCCCGGCTCGTGGTCGAGCCCGCGCGATCCATAGAGCTTCACATAATCGCTGTGCTCCCGCAGTGTCAGGCGGTTCTTCTCGAAGTCCGGGCCGAAGATGTCGCCGGTCCCTCCGGTGTGCGTGAGCAGGTGCCGCACGGTGACCTTCGAGGCGACGTCCTTGTTCGGATAGTCGGGGAGAATTTTGCCGATGGTGTCGTCCAGCGAGAGCTTGCCCGCCTCGATGAGCTGCAGCGTCGCGACAGAGGTGAACATCTTGTTCATCGATCCGAGACGGAATCGCGTGTCGAGCGTGTTCGGCTTCTTGGTCTCCCGGTTGGCGAGGCCCCAGGCCTTTTGCGAGAGAACCTGGCCGTGCCGCGCGACGAGCACGACACCGGAAAACTGGTCCTTCTTCGCCTGCTCTTCGGCGCGGGCCGTGAGCGCCGCCAGAGCTTCCGCTTCCTTCAGCCGCGGAATGGCGAGATCCGGAGGGCGGGGAATGGCTTCGATCGTCGAGCTGAGGATCTTCGGCGGCTCGCCGGCACCCAACTTCATCTCCAGCCGGGCCACCGTGTCCGAGCCCTTCTCCTGGAGCAGCACGGTAAGGGCTAGAGGCTCGCTCTTCTCGATGCGGACCACGGTGAACCCGCCGGTGACCTCGCGGAACCTCAACCGGTCTTCAACTGGCGGCGGCGTCGCTTCCCGCGGATAGGCCGCGTCGAAGGCGCGCAACTGGGCGGCATCCGCGGAGTTGAACGCCGCGAGCCACGCCGCGAAGACCTTGCCGGCCGGAGTCTTCGGAGGCTCGGTATCGGCCGCCGCCGCCCGCGCCGCCGGGGCTCCTAGTAAGATGATCGTGAGAAAGGCGACCGCGAGGGCGCGGGAAAGCCAGGAATGGGAGGTCATGGACGACTCCTTTGGGTGGGGATCAAGCTCGATCCGCTGCTTAGAACGACGGCCGGGGGGAAAAGTTCCCGCTCGTCCCGTTGGACCCTCCCGGCGCACTGGTCTCTTTCGAGGTGTGGATCGCACCTTCGCCTGATCCGCTGTAGAGTTGGTGCTCGGCAGCGAATTGAAATCAGCTTAGAGGAGGCCTACAGTGACAGCTCACGAACCTGTATGTCCGAAGTGCCGTACCACCATGGAGCCGGGCTTCGCCTTGGATCAGACCTACGGCGCCAATCTGCAGAGCGCCTGGATCGATGGTGAACCGGAGAGGAGCTTTTGGACGGGGGTCAAGCTGAAGGGCCATCAGCGTTTCCCCATCACTACGTTCAGGTGCCCAGCCTGTGGCTATCTTGAGTCGTACGCGCCGCCGACTTAATGGGGCGAACCCTCCTGCTAAACAGTTAAGATCCGCGCATGAGGGAAAACCGCCCCAGCGCGACGGCGCAGCGGGTCGCCATACGCCGTGCAGCCCACCAGATCCTCGACCAGCCGAAAGTCCTGGACGATCCCATCGCCCTCCGCATCCTCGGTGCGGAGAGCTCATCGGCACTGCAGGCCGATCCGCAAGGCCTGGAGCGCACGCCGCTCGCGCGCTACCTGCGCGCCTTCCTGGTTGTGCGCAGCCGCTTCGCAGAGGACGAGCTCGCGCACGCCGTCGAGCGGGGAGCCCGCCAATACGTCGTCCTCGGTGCAGGCCTCGACACGTTCGCCTACCGCAATCCATATCCCGCCTTGCGCGTTTTCGAGGTGGACCACCCCGTGACACAGGCCTGGAAGCGAGAGCGACTCGGCGAAGCGGAAATCCCCATTCCCGGCGCCCTCACTTTCGCACCCGTGAATTTCGAAAACCAGACGCTTCCGGAAGGGCTGCGCCAGTCGGGCTTCAGCTTCGAAGAGCCCACCTTCTTCTCGTGGCTGGGGGTGACGCCCTACCTCACGCGGGATGCGATCGAGGCCACGCTCCAATTCATCGCCGCGAGACCGGCGGGCAGCGGGATCGCCTTCGACTACGCGCTCTCGCCGTCGCTGCTGAGCCAGTCTGAGCTGTGGGTTTTCGACGCGTTGGCCAAGAGAGTCGCCGCCGCGGGAGAGCCGTTTCAAACCTTCTTCGACCCCTCCGCCTTGATGGCCAATCTCAGGGCCAAAGGCTTCGTTCAAGTCGAAGACCTGGACGGCAAGACCCTGAACGCGCGGTACTTTCAGGATCGCACGGACGGCTTGAGAGTCGGCAGCCTCGCACACATGATGGCGGCTCGGCTCTAACTAAAGCAATGCCCTTGGCTTTGGGCTCTAGAACCCGCCGGGGACGATGACTTGTTTCGCGAAGTAGTCGCCGTAGGCCCCTCGGCCTTCAAAGTGTGTAGCCGTCAGGCCGTCGGGCAACAACTGGCGGTATCGAGCTCTGAACGCCAGGCTTCTGGCTTCCCACGTTGTTTCATCTTCGCCGAGAAGCCAGGGCGTCAGGTTAGCCATCAGGCCGATCGTGTACAAGCACTCGGCGTCGTCCAGAATCCCATCCCCGAAGGATCTGTAGACCTCTTGGAATAACTGCGGGAGATCGCTGGACGGAGCCCGCGACTCGTCGAGACCGGTCAAGTGCGGTGGCTCGACATTGCAATACCAGCTAAGAAACAGGAGATGTAAGCGCAGTTCCCTCTCGTCATTTCCAGAACGCCACTCGGCGACCGCAAGCTCGAGCGCGCGTCCAAGCGTCGCCTCTCCGCGCGCACCTACACTGCGGTTTTCGAGATCCAGGATCGCTTGCGGGAAGGTCATCGCCGGTTAAGGCCGCCGGTGCACCGGCGGCCCCTAGAGATCAACCTACCAGCCGCACTTCTGGCCCTGGTTCTGCTGGTCGAGCCAGGTCTTCAGGGGGGCGAAGTAGTCGAGGATGGCGGTGGCGTCCATCTTGTCCTGGCCGGTGACGACCTGGAGGGCTTCGGGCCAGGGGCGGCTCTGCCCCATCTCCAGCATTTTCGCCAGACGCGCGCCCGCGACTTTGTTGTCGTAGATCGAGCAGCGGTGGAGCGGACCCTTGTAGCCCGCGGCCTGGCAGAGGCCGCGGTGGAGCTGGAACTGGAGGATGTCCGCCAGGAAGTAACGCATGTAGGGCGTGTTGCCCGGCACGTGGTACTTGGCGCCCGGATCGAAATCCTTTTCACTGCGGGCCACCGGCGCCATCACGCCCTGGTACTTCTCGCGAAGCTGCCACCAACCCTTGTTGTAGTCCTCGGGCTTGATCTCGCCGGAGAAAACCTTCCAACGCCATTGATCGATGATCAGGCCGAAGGGTAGGAAGGCCACCTTGTCGAGCGCCTTCTTCATCAACAGGCCGAGGTCTTTCGAGGGATCCGGAACCTGATCGATCAGGCCGACCTGCTTCAGGTACTCCGGCGTGACGGAGAGCGCGATGGTGTCGCCCACGGCTTCGTGGAAGCCGTCATTGGCGCTGTCCTGATAGAGGAAGGGCTGCTTGTCATAGGCGCGCTGGTAGAAGTTGTGCCCCAGCTCGTGGTGAATGGTGCGGAAATCCTCGTCGTTGATCTTGATACACATCTTGATGCGCAGGTCGTCCTTGTAGTCGATGCTCCACGCGCTGGCATGGCAGACGACGTCGCGGTCCTGCGGCTTGGTGAACATCGAGCGCTCCCAGAAGGTGTCCGGAAGCGGCGGGAAGCCGAGGGATTTGAAGAAGCTCTCGCCGTACTTGACCATCCCCTTGGGATCGACTTTCTTTTCCTGGAGACGCTGGGTGAGGTCGTAGCCGGGATCGGTGTTGGGCGGCGCCACGAGCCAGTAGACGTTGTCCCACGTCTGCGCCCACATGTTGCCCAGCAGGTGGGCCGGGATGGGCTTGTCGAGCGGCACGACGTCGTTGCCATACTGC
Source organism: Thermoanaerobaculia bacterium (assembly GCA_035996875.1). Classification (GTDB taxonomy): domain Bacteria; phylum Acidobacteriota; class Thermoanaerobaculia; order Multivoradales; family UBA5704; genus DATARR01. The sequence continues at coordinate 25,887 of DASYJD010000090.1, read as the reverse complement.
TTGTTGAGCTTGGCGCGGACGTAGCAGTGCAGCGAGTCGTAGAGCGGCTTGACCTGGCCCCACAGCCGGTCGAGCTCGGCCGCGAACGCATCCGGCGCCATGTCGTACTTGGAGCGCCAGAGAGCTCCGGTGTCCTTGTAGCCCAGCTCGCGGGCGCCTTCGTTGGCGATCTCCACCAGGCGCACATAGTCCTTGCGCATCGGCGGGGCGATCGAGTGCCAGCCGGTCCAGGCCTCGAGGAGCGCCTTGGGATCATGGCTATTGGTCATCACCTCTTCGAGATCCGGGAGGCTCTTGCACGGACCACCACCCGGCGGGCAATACTTTCCGGCTCCATATTTCCCATCGAGCGAGGCGGCGAGGCGCGTCAGCTCGGCGGTTTTAGCGGGATCGCTGGGCGACGCCAGCGTCAGGCTGCGCTTGAGCAGGTCGATCTCGCGCCGCACATCGGCCGGGAGGTCGACGCCGTCGAAACGGGCGGCCTTCTTGGCCAGGTCGACGCCGACGTTGAGGACGGCCTCGTTGCGCTTGGCGGCGAGGATCTCCGTGTCCTCGGTGATGAAGGTTTCCTGCACCCACTGGGAGCGGCCGGCCTCGACGGTGAGATCGAACAAGCGGGCCGAGGCGTCGTCGAGGAACTTGCGCGCCTCCTCGACGGTCGGCTTGCCACTCTTGGCGCTCTTCGTACTTTTCGGGGCGGTCTTGACAGGCGCCGGTTTGGCAGCGGCGGGCACGGCGAGCGCCACGAGGAGCCCCGCGACCGCAAAAACCGTGGCGGGCAGACGGAACGATGAGAACAGATTCTTCATTGAATTCTCCGCAAATGATCGAATAGGGTCAGGTCGCCAGCGCCGCGGCGATGCGTTCCAGCCCCGCGGTCAGGGTGGCACGAGAGCAGGCGAAGGAGAGGCGAAGGTGGGCTTCGGCGCCGAAGGCGGCGCCGGGAACGGTGGCCACGCCGGCCTCTTCGAGTAGGTATTCGGCGAGGGCGATGGAGTCCGCACGACCGGGACGAAAGGTGGCCGAGACGTCGGGAAAGGCGTAGAAGGCGCCGTCGGGAGGCCGGCAGCGGAAGCCGGGAATGCCGTTGAGCAGCGGCACCAGCATGTCGCGGCGGCCCTTGTATTCGGCCACCATCTTTTTCACGTCGGGCTCGGCGTGGAGCAGGGCCTCCAGGGCGCCCACCATGGCGAAGGAGGTGGCATTGGAGGTGGCGTGGCTCTGGATGTTCTCCACCGCCTTGACCACCGGCGACGGCCCCAGGAGGTAGCCGATGCGCCAGCCGGTCATGGCATAGGTCTTGGAAAAGGAGCCCACCAGCACGACCGTGTCAGGAAACTCGGCGGCGAGGGACGCGGCGCTGGCGTGCGGGCCATCATACGTAAAGCGCTCGTAGGTCTCGTCGGCGATCACCAGGATCTCCCGCTCGGCGGCGAAGGCGACGAGCTGGCGCAGATCCTCAGCGCCCATCACGCCCCCCGTGGGATTGCACGGCGAGTTGATGAGGATGGCCCGGGTGCGCTCGGTCACCGCGTCGATCAGCGGGCCGGCATGGATGCGGAAGCCGTCCTCGCCGCAGGTGGGCACTAGGACGGGACGGGCGCCGCAGAACCGGATCTGTTCCGGAAAGGTTACCCAATAGGGCGACGGGAGCACCACTTCCTGGCCGAAGTCGAAGACGGCGAGGGCGAGTTCGAAGAGAGCGCCCTTGCCGCCGACCGTGATCACCGAGTCCGCGGCCTTCCAAGGCGCGCCGTACCGCTCGCGGTACGAATCGGCCACCGCCGCACGCAGGCTGGGCAGGCCGCTGCCAGGGGTATAGCGGGTGAAGCCTTCGGCGAGAGCCCGCCGAGCCGCCTCCACCGCCACCGGTGGCGAGTCGAAGTCGGGCTCGCCGGCCCCCAGGTCCACGATGGATACGCCCTGTGCCCGCAGCTCGGCGGCACGCCGCGTCACCCGGAGGGTGGCGGACTCACCGATTGCGGAGGCACGGGCTGAGAGCTTCACGGGCGCGGATCGTATCATCAGGATTGCCCCTACGGACCCGAGCCAGAAACCCAGATCGCTGGTACCATGATTCCATGAAGACGACGCTCGATCTGCCGGATGATTTGGTGCGTGCGGTCAGAATGCGTGCTGTCGAGGAGAACAGAAGGCTCAAGGACACGATCTCTGATCTCCTGAGGCGCGGTTTGGCCCAGAAGGAAGCCGCGCCGGAGACGGTCCGCAGGCGCCTCAAGCTGCCCCTCGTCAAGTGTGCTCACGAAGCCCTGCCAGGTGAGGAGATGACTCCGGAGCGGGTGGCGGATTTGCTTCTGGAGGAGGAAGCCGGGCATCGCCATGATGCTCTGCGATAGCAACGTTTGGCTGGCCCTGGCTCTTTCCAAGCACGTTCATCACACCACCGCGCGTGGCTGGTTGGGGACGGTCAAGGAGCCGGCGTCGATTCTCCTTTGTCGCGCGACGCAGCAAACCTTGCTCCGGCTACTCACCAACGCCTCGGTCCTGAGCCCCTATGGCAACCCACCGCTGACGAATCGCGAGGCGTGGTCGGTCTACGAGGCTCTCCTCACTGACGATCGAATCATCTTTCGGGCGGACGAGCCGGCAGGGCTGGAACCCTGGTGGAGAGAGTTTGCCGTGCGCGGAACTGCCTCTCCCAAGCTTTGGATGGATGCCTATCTTGCCGCCTTTGCTCTAGCCGGCCGATATCAGATGGTGACGACGGACGCTGCTTTTCGCCAGTTCCGGGAGCTGGATCTCCTGGTTCTTCAGGAAAAGCGGAGTTAGCCGGCCGGCGGGACGCCGGCGCTCCCAGGGAGGCCGGAGGGAACGTCCTTGGTGGTCTCCCTCTTCTCCCGGTCGGGGCATAGGCGCTAACTTTGCTGCAAGTTCCCCCACCCAAGACCCTCATCACCCCGGCCCTCTTCTCCCGACCCCGTCCAACCCCCTTCACCGGGAGAAGAGGGAGTAAGGCGGGGAAGCCCCAGGGGTACCCCTCTCCCGGGGCGGCGGATGGGGTGGTCGGGAGAGGGGCAGGGGTGAGGGTCTTGGGCGGGGGAACCTCTGAGACACGTTAAGTTAGCGCCTATGCCCGGTCGGGGGGAGGGCGATGGGAGAAGAGGGCCGGGGTGATGAGGGGCGCGGAGGGAGGCCCATGAGCACCGGTATTCCGCAGGGCATAAAATCCACCCGGCCACTGTTCCCCGCTTCAGACCGAGAGGGTGAACCCATGTCGAGACGGCACATCCCGCGCTTCGTGATCCTGCAAATCCTCTTCCTTTTCTTGGGGATAGGGATGGTCATGGCTCCTGCCGGAGCTCAGATTCCTCGGCAGCAGAAGGCCAGGTTCGTGCTCAGCGCGGACCACACGGCCTACGACGCCGGCAAGCCCGCCCGGATGGCCGCCCTGGTGACCATCGAGCCCGGCTGGCACGTCAACGCCCACAAGCCGACGTTCGAGTACCTGATTCCCACGGTGCTGAGCCTGAAGCTCCCCGCGGGCTGGCCGGCTGAGCAGACGCAGTACCCGGCGGCCGAGATGAAGACTTTCTCCTTCGAGAAGGTGCCGCTGGCGGTCTACGCCGGGGACGTGGTCATCGTTACGCAGACCCTGGTGCCCGCGGGTACCAAGCCCGGCACTTATGCGGTGGCGGCCGCGCTGCGCTACCAGGCGTGCAACGACTCGCAGTGCCTGCCGCCGGTGACCGCGGAGGCGAAAATCGACCTCATCGTGGGTTCGGGCGGTAAGCCGCAAAATTCGAGCGTCTTCACCGGCGCGGCGGCGAGCGGTTCGGGTGACGCCACGGCCCAGCAGGTTCAGGCGACAGCCGCGACGACGGCGCCCCACGGTGGGACCAGCCTGGCACTCATGCTGTTCCTGGCTCTCCTGGGCGGCCTCATCCTCAACGTCATGCCGTGCGTGCTGCCGGTGCTGTCGCTCAAGATTTTTGGCCTGGTGCGCAGCGCCGCCCATGGCCGGGCCGAGGTGACGCGCGGCGCGCTGGCGACGGCGGCGGGCATGCTCGTATCGTTCTGGGCCCTCGCTCTCGCCGCCATCGGCGCGCGGGCGGCCGGGGCGGCGGTGGGCTGGGGTGTGCAGTTCCAGCGGCCGGGCTTCGTCGCCTTTCTGGCCGTGGTGGTCGTGCTCTTCTGCCTCAATCTCTGGGGCCTGTTTGAAATTCACCTGCCCGGGGCGGTGGCCGACCTGGCGGACTCCGGCCCCCGCGAGGGCGTCGCCGGCCACTTCGCCTCGGGCCTCTTCGCGACGCTGATGGCGACACCCTGCTCGGCGCCGTTCCTGGGCTCGGCCATCGGCTTCGCACTGGCGCAGACGGGCCTCGTCATCCTCGCCATTTTCACCGCCCTGGGACTGGGGATGGCCCTTCCCTACCTGCTGGTGGCGGCGGCGCCCGGCATTGCCCGGCTCCTCCCCAAGCCCGGCGCCTGGATGGAGACGGTGCGCGGCATCATGGGCTTCCTGCTGGCCGGCTCGGCGGTGTGGCTGTTCTTCATCCTCTCGGCGCAGGTGTCGCCGGAGCATCTCGCGGCGATCCAGCTCGGGCTGCTGGGAATCGCCCTCTTCACCTGGTTGCAGCACCGGGTCGCCCGGGGCCGGGTCGGCCGCAGCGCCGCCATCGCCGGCCTGGTGGCCGCCGTGGCCGTGACCCTGGTGGTGGCGGCGGGCTCCCGCGGCGACGCCATCCCGCGGCTCGGCTCGGCGCAGTCCAAGGGCCTCATCGCCTGGGTGGATTTCGACCGCGCCAAGGCGGAGTCGCTGGCGGCGGGCGGCCAACTCGTCTTCGTGGACGTCACGGCGGACTGGTGCTTCACCTGCAAGACGAACGAACGCCTGATCCTGAACACGCCGGAGGTGGCGAAGGCCTTCACGGACCACGGCGTGGTGCCCATGCGGGCGGACTGGACCAATCAGAACGCCGAGATTGCGGCCTTCCTCAAGCAGCACGACCGCTACGGTATCCCCTTCTATCTCCTCTACAGGCCCGGCCGCGAGCCCCACGTCTTCAGCGAGCTGCCCAGCAAGGACGCGCTGGTGGCAACGGTCGCCGAAGCGGCGGCGGTCTCACGGCCGCTCGCTCAGCGGTAACGACACCGTCACCACGCCGCCGCCACCGGGCCGATTGGCGGCCGCGACGCGGCCGCCATGCTGCTCGGTGATGCGCTGCACGATCGAAAGCCCCAGTCCGGTGCCGCCCCGGCGGCGGGTGAAAAAGGGCTCGAACGCGCGGTCCAGATCCTCGGGCCGGAATCCCGGCCCGCCGTCCTCCACGATGAAAAGCACAGCGGAGCCGTCCGCCGCCAGCGCGGCGCGAAAGGTGACGTGGCTGCCCGCCGGCGAGTGCTGAATGGCATTTTCGAGGAGGTTCTGGAAGACCTGGACGATGCGGTTGCGGTCGAGCCTGGGCGCCGGCAGATCCTCGGCGACGTCGAGGACGATCTCGATTCCCGCACGGGCGGCCAGGGGAGCGCAGGCGATGGCGGCGGCGCCCATCGCCTTGCGCGGAGCGCCCGGGGCAAGGTCCAGGCGCGGCGGCTTGCCGTAGTCCAGAAGCTGCTGCATCAGCTCGTTGAGCCGGCCCACCCGCTCCTTGAGCACGTCCAGGTAGCGCCGGTACTCGGTGCGCCGCTTGAAGCGGGCCTCGAAGGCGTCGAGCGTCGCCGAGATGCCGAACAGGGGATTGCGCACCTCGTGGGCCACGCCGGCCACCAGCGCCCCCATGGCAGACATCGTCTCGCTGTGGCGCAGCGACTCCTGAAGCCGCACCCGCTCGGTAATGTCGAGGATCACGACGATGCTCCAGAGGTCGCCATTCGGGCCGACGACGGGACTGAGGGTGACGTCCCACACCCGGCCGCGCTCCTCCTGGGTCTGTTCGCCGGCACGCTCGCCGGTCGTGGCCACCCGCGCGAGCAGGTGTTGGACGGTCGGCCACGGCTGCCCCTCGCCCAGTACCTCCAGCAGCCGGTGGATGGCGGCCTCGAAGGTGACCCCGGCGAGGGCGCGGGCCGCCTCGTTCATGCGCACGATGCGGCCGTCCATCTCCAGCAGCAGCAGGGGAAAGTCGAGGGCGTCGAAAGTGAGCCGCCACTCCAGGGCCGAACGGCTGATCAGGGCCTGGAGCGTGTCAGACATTAGAAGGACTCATCGCGGACCGGAAGCCTCATAGTATAGCGAGCGGCAGACAGAGAACAGTACATGAACGAACACGTTGACGACCGAGACGAGGACGGTCCACCCGCGGACGGCGAGGCTCCCGTCGAGCTGCCGATCACCGACGTGCTCGACCTCCACAGCTTCCGGCCGGCAGAGGTGGCAGACGTGGTGCGGGAGTACCTCGAGGCGGCGTGGGAGAAGGGGCTGCGGGAGCTGCGGATCATCCACGGCCGGGGAGTTGGCGTGCAGCGGCAGACGGTGCGCACCCTGCTGGCCCGCGATCCGAGGGTGACGGGATTCGGCGACGCGCCGGCCGAGGCCGGCGGCTGGGGCGCGACCTGGGTGCAGCTGAAATGACCACGATGCCTGCCGGCGGCCCGGTGGCGAGGACGCTCCGGCGGGGGCGGCGCCGCCTCGGCGGCCTCCTCCGGCGCCCCACGGTGGACTTCGTCTATTCCATGCGCTACCAGCTCGAGCTGCCGGGCCTGCTCTACGATCCGCGCCGGGGTGAGCAGATCCTCGCCTTCCTGGACTCGACCGGCCTGCTCGGCCGGCGCGCTCTCCACGCGCCGGTGCCCGCCACCTTCCGCCAGCTCCGCCGTATCCACACGGACGACTATCTGGATTCGCTCAACCTGCCGGGCGCCCTCAACCGCATCGCCGGGTTGACCTTGCCGGAGGCGCTCTCCGACCGTGCCCTCGCGGCGCAGCGCTTCATGGTGGGTGGAACCCTGAAGGCCGCCGCCCTGGCTCTCAAATCCGGGGGAATCGCCGTCAACCTCGGCGGCGGGCTCCATCACGCCTTCGCCGGCAAGGGCGAGCGCTTCTGCATCTACAACGACGTGGCAGCCGCCATCGCCGAGCTGCGCGCCGGCGGCTTCGCGGGCCGCGTCCTGGTGGTGGACCTCGATGTCCACGATGGCGACGGCACCCGCGCGATCTTCTCCCACGACCCGCAAGTTCACACCTTCTCCATCCACAACCGCACCTCTGCCCCCGCTGACACCGCGGAGGACGCCGTCGAGGCCACGGCGATCGAGCTGGGCTTCGGCGTCGGCGACGCCGCCTACCTCGACGCCGTGCGCTCGTCGCTGCCGCCCGTCTTCGCCGCGTTCCAGCCCGCGATGGTCTTCTACCTGGCGGGGACCGACCCGGCGGCGGGCGATCAGATCGGGGATTGGAAGATCTCGGCCGCCGGCCTGCTGGAGCGCGACCGGTTCGTGCTCGACTGCGCCCGCGGCGATCGCCAGCTGCCGCTGGTGATCGTCCTCGCCGGAGGCTACGGCCTCAACGCCTGGCGCTACAGCGCCCGCTTCTTCTCCGCCCTGCTCAACCGCGGCCAGGCTCTGGAGCCCCCGTCCACCGAGGAGGCCCTCCTCATTCGCTACCGCCGGCTGGCGCAGGAGCTCGAGCCGCACGAGCTGACGGGCGAGCCGCGGGGGTCGAACGACTGGGGCCTTACCGAGGACGACATCGCCGGTTCGCTGGGCGGCCCTCACGGCCCGCGCCGGTTCCTGGACTACTACTCCCCCCAGGGTCTGGAGCTGGCTCTGGAGCGCGCCGGCCTGCTCGACCGGGTGCGGGCGCTGGGCTTCGAGCACCCGGCGATGGAGATCGACCTCGACAACCCCACCGGCGACACCGTCCGCCTGTTCGGCGACGCCCACCGGCGCGAGCTGCTCATCGAGGCCCGGGCGCGGATCGACCGCGGCGCCCTTCCGGGCCTCGCCCTGCTGCGCATCGAGTGGCTGCTGCTCCAGAACCCGCGGGGCGAGTTCACCGCTGACCGGCCGCGGCTGCCGGGCCAGAACCACCCCGGGCTGGGGATGTCCCAGGACGTCGTCGCCCTGCTGATCCTGGCCTGCGACCGCCTGCAGCTCGACGGCCTCGTCTTCGTGCCCGCCCACTACCACTCCGCCTCGCAAAGCCGGAAGTGGCTGCGCTTTCTCGATCCCGCCGACGAGGGAGTATTCCGGGCGCTCCAGCAGGCGCTCCACGGCCTTCCTCTCTCGGAAGCGGCGCGGGCGGTAAGCGAGAACCGGGTGGTGGACGCCGGAACCGGCGAGCCCTTCATCTGGCATCCCATGCCCATGGGGCTGCCGGTGACCGACCGCTTCCGCACCCTGGTGGATGGCGAGGAGTACAAGCGGACGGTGGACGAGGAGGCGCAGCGTCACGCCTTCCGTGTGCTGGGGGGTGGGGACGGCTGAGGAGAGCTTTAGGGCAAGGGACCCTCCAGAAGGGCGAGCTCGAGGGCCGATTCCGCGGCGAGGTGCATCTGGCCGGCCCACAGGAAGACCGGCAGGACACTGCGGAACAGGTCCGCCGACTCGTGAAAGCGGTGCTGCGTCCGTCGCAGGCGGGCCTTGCAGGCCAGCCAGTGCGCACGCTCCAGGGGGTCGTGCGTCCCCCGCCGCAGATACGCCTCGGCCGTCCACAACGCCTCCTCGGCGCCTTGCAAATCTCCCGTCGAGCCGCGGGAATCGCTGATGAGTGACCAGCAGCGCGACCGCGTGTCGTCGAGCAATCGCTCGCCATACCACTCGGCATCCAGGGCCTTGATGAGCACCAGGCAGAGAGCGGCCAAGCGGCCGCTCTCGCCGGGATGGTTATCGGCCGCCTCGAAGCTCCCCTGATCGAGAAGGAGCCCGCAAAGGGCGAGGCTGCGGAAGCGCCGGCTGTTGCGGGCCAGCATCTCGCGCCGCTCGGGGCTGTGTCGCAGCAGATCCTCCAGCAGGCACGGGGCCGCCGCCGTTTCCTGCTGCGCGGCCTGGAAGCGGGGCCGGAAGGCGGCCAACACCCCGGCGACGGCGTGGGGGTATCCCGGCTCGGGAGGCCACCCGGGCGAATTGATCGGGGCCAGGGCCGAAGCCGCAGCCAGAGTTGGAGGATCCGCAGGCGGGCGGACGAGCTGAAGATTGGCATGGATTCTCGGCATGGTCGTCTCCGCCGTGATCCCCCTCCGCTGACACTCTCTGTGGCGGCTTCCTTGAATCTTGGTACGCAAGGCTCCCCGCCGAAGATGAGTCGCCGCCTGTTATCATCACGCCCGAGTTCCCTATGACCCACGCCGTCAGCCTGCCGCTCTGGGTGGCCGTCCTGCTCGTCCTCCTGGCAGCCTGGGCGGCGCTCGACCGTCTGCTGGTGCCCAGCGTCCGCTGGTATCTGCGGCGGCGGGTGCAGCGCGTCATCGACGAGCTGAACACCCGGCTGAAACTGGAGATCCCGCAATTTCACCGCACCCGGCGCCGGGTGCTCATCGACCGGCTGGTCTTCGATCCCAAGGTGGTGGAGGCGGTGGACGTCCAGGCCCGCGAGCAGGGCATCCCCCGGGCGGTGCTGGCCGGCAAGGTGGAGCGCTACGCGCGGGAGATCGTGCCGGCCTTCAACGCCTATTTCTACTTCCGCATCGGCTACTGGCTCTCGAAGCGGGTGGCGCGCCTCCTCTACCGCGTGCGCCTGGGCTTCTCGGACGAGGCGGGGCTCGCCGGCGTGACGCCCGGCTCGACGGTGGTGTTCCTCATGAACCACCGCAGCAACATGGACTACATCCTGGTGGCCTACCTGGCGGCGGACCGCACGGCCCTCTCCTACGCCGTGGGCGAGTGGGCGCGCATCTGGGGGCTCCAGACCCTGATCCGCTCGACCGGGGCCTACTTCGTGCGCCGCAGCTCGGGCGATCCCCTCTACCGGCGGGTGCTGGAGCGCTACATCCATATGGCGACCGCGGCCGGCGTTCCCCAGGCCGTCTACCCGGAGGGGGGCCTGTCGCGGGACGGCCGGCTGCGTCCGCCGAAGCTCGGCATCCTCGACTACATGCTGCGTTCGTTCGATCCCCTGCATGGCGACCGGGACCTGGTGTTCATTCCCGTGGGGATCAACTACGACCGGGTGCTGGAGGACCGCACCCTGCTCCTCGACCTCACGCCGGGTGGCGCGGCGAAGCCCGGCCCCGTGCGAGCGGCCTGGACGACTCTCCGCTTCGCCCTGCGCAACCTCGGCCTGATGCTGCGCAGCCGCTGGCACCGCTTCGGCTACGCCTGCGTGAGCTTCGGCAGCCCCATCTCCATGCGCCGTCGCCTCGGCGAGCAGGGGCTCGACCTGCGCACCCTGTCGCGGGAGGAGCGGAAGGTCCACTTGGAGCGGCTGGGAGCGGAGCTGATGACGGCCATCGGCGCGGTGATTCCGGCGCTACCAGTGCCGCTGGTGGCGACCGTGCTCGTCCGGGCCGGCGAGCCGCTCTCGGAGCTGGAGCTCAAAGCCCGGGCCTTCCGGCTGATCGAGGAGCTGGAGGCCGCCGGCGCCCACGTCTACATCCCCCGCCGGGATCAGGGTTATGCTATCGAGGCCGGTCTGCGGATGCTCTCCCTGCGCCACCTGGTGGAGGAGAGAGAGGGCCTCTACAGTGCCCGGCCGGAGGAGATGCACGTGCTGCGCTACTACGCCAACTCGCTCGCGCACTTGAAGCCGAAGGATGAGTTCTTGCACCAGACGGAAGTGGCAGAGAGGGTGATGCGGGAGAACCAAACCGTGTTGAAAGACCTAGCCGGCGTCCCTCCTCCTGTTCTCCCTCCGAAAGCAGAGGGAGAGGACAGTGAGGACTCCAGTGGGGCCGGTCCGCAATCCGCTTAAACTCGCGCCCCGGCTCCACGTATCTACTGTGCCATGAGACGCTCAACCCCCGGCACCGTCGTGCGCCTGCAAACCTTTTTCCGCGAGTACACCGACGGGCTCAACCCGCGGGACATCCGGCGCCTGTTCGACCGCGACGCGGCGCAGGCCTATAACGTCCTTACTCGCGAGCACAGTTTGGAGGCCGAGCCGAAGAAGGGGCTGAAGCGCTTCCTGTTCCGGGCCAAGCTCGCCTTCCTCGGCCTCTCCTACAAGCTCACGCCGCCGCGCCGGCTGCTCTTCGCCGGCTCGCTCTTCGCCTTCGTCCTCGGCCTGTTCAGCGAGCAGGGTTTCCAGTACTCGCATAGGGGCGTGCAGATCAAGGTCGAGTTCTCGCCCTTCTGGTTCGCCGTCAGCCTCGGGGCCATGATCTTCCTGCTGGCTCTGGAGCTGGTGGACCGCGTCAAGGTGCGCGACGAGCTCGAGGTCGCCCGCGAGTTGCAGTCCGGGCTGATGCCGCACGACCTGCCCACCGTGCCGGGCTACGGCTTCGCCCACTCCTACCGCACGGCCAACGAGGTCGGCGGCGACTATTACGACATCATGGCCCTGCCCGACGGGCGCCTCGCCCTGGTGGTGGGGGACGCCAGCGGCCACGGCATGGCCGCCGGGCTGGTGATGGCCATCGCCAACGCCACCCTGAAGACGGCCCTCGATCTCGACCCCGGCCCGGAGAAGGTGCTCGCACTGCTCAACCGTACCCTCTGCCGCACGGGCACGAACCGCACCTTCATGAGCGCTTTCTACGCCGTACTGGAGCCGTCGACCGGGGAGATGGAGTACGTCTCCGCCGGCCACCCCTTCCCACTGCTGCGCCATGCCGGCGGCCGTATCGAGGAGCTCGGCAACGGCGGCTTTCCCTTGGGAATGCGCGATCCGCTGCCGCTCGTCACCCGCCGCGTCACCCTGGAGCCCGGCGACCTTCTGGTGCTCTACACGGACGGTCTCCCCGAGGCCGTGGACAGCCTGGGCAAGACGGCTTTCGGCTACGAGCGCATCCGCGCCGCCCTGGAGCTCGGCGGCACGCCCCAGGAGGTCCACGACGCCATCCTCCGGGCCTTCGACCGCCACGTCGGCGACGAGCCGCTGCGCGACGACCTGACGCTGGAGGTCATCGCGCGCTGGGGATGACCTTCACCACCCCCGCTCCCGAATAGGCCACGAACTCCGGGGCGTACATCGACTGCATCGTGGCGGGGCCCACGCGGAACTCGCCCGCGAGGTTGGCGCGCAGGCGGTACTTCAGGGTGTATTCACCGGCCGGCAGAGCTTCGAAGAAGAAGTTGGTGGCGCTGTCCCGCGTCTCCTGGTACCAACTCAGGCCCTGGCCCCAATGCCAGCCGGAGGTCTCGGCTCCGGGCTCCAAGCCGGCGGCACGGGGATCGCGCAGGTGGACGTACTCCGCGGGTGCCCGGCTGCTCACGGTGAGCTGCACCTCGACCTCGTCGCCCGGCTGCAGGGCGGCTCCCCGGTCGAGCGGCTTCAAAACCTTTTCATTCCCGGCTTGAACGCGCAGGAAGTAGCGGCGAGAGACGTGGAAGAGGTCGCCGCTCCCCTGTGCCGGCGGCTCCTCGGTCGAGAAGTGCCAGGTGGCGGAGGCGAAGAGGAAACCGGGCGTCTCCTTCTCCACCACGACCGCGGACTGCGCGGGATCGATCTTGTCGCCGGGAATCACCACCCGGTTCGCCTTGCCCGTGTAGCGGTCCGGCTCGAAAGTGAAAGTGGTCGCCTGCCCCGCGGTCCGCACGGTCGCCGACTCCTTCGCGCCGAGCGTTCCTTCCTTCTGGAGGTAATGCACCACAGCGTAGAGGACCTCGGCCGTGGCCCGCGTCGATTTCCAGTGATTCAGTTGCTTGTTCAGGAAGAGCCATTGCACGAGGCCGTGGCGTCGGGGATCGCCCGGCCGCAGCTCCATCAGTGCGCGCAGGGCGAAAGCATGGGACTCGATGGTGTCGTTGTACCAGAGCCAGGAGCGCGCTTCGGGCTGCCAGAAGATGCCCTCGTCCGCGGTGGTCTTCGCCCGGTCCAGAACGCTGTCGAAGACGAGACGGGCATCGGCCGGGCGGCCCATGCGCTGGAGGGTGAGGGCCAACAGGCTCCGCAGATAGGGGGACAGCGTGGTCCAGTGCTGGAAGCTGGTGTCCAGGATCTGCCGGCGCTCCGACTCGGTGAGGGCGTCGCCCATCCATGACGGGTCGGGATAAGCAGTCGCCGTGTAGTTGAGCAACACGGGAATGTCAAGGCAGCAGCCATCCCCCAGATTCTTTCCATAAGTCTCTCGGTAATTCGCCGCCAGGTAGGACCAGCCCTTCTGGACCACGTCCTGTGGAACCTCGGCGCCGAATTCCACCGCCCGGGCGAGGCCTTCGAGCACGTAGACGGTCAAATAGGGCGAGGCCGGCCCCCCCGGCCACCAGGGGAAGGCGCCGCTCGCAAGCTGGGTCCGCTTGAGCTTCGCCAGCGAGTCGTCGCGTTGGACCCGGGCGATCCGCGGATCGAGCACCTTGACGAGGTCCTTGCCGTCGCCGCCCTGCGCGCCTTCCAGGAAAGGCGTTTCCTCCAGAGCCAGCTTGCGATTGGGGTCCGTGGCGTCCCACGTTTCGAGCGGCGTCTCCCGCTTGGCGAGATCTGCGGCCAGCCGGGCCACGGCGGGATAATGATCGAAAAGGCTCGTCACCATTCCCGTGGAGACGAAACGGTTGAGAGTCTGCTCGGTGCATTCGTAAGGATAATTGACGAGGTACGGCAGAGCCGCCAGCACGCCCTGGAAGAGCTGGCCGTCGACGGTGACCACCATTTGCTCTTCGATTCGGGTCGCGTCGTCGTTCCGCTCCAGATCGGCGAAATGCAGCTCCCTGCGATCCGCGTCGTGCAAGGCGGCGAAACGGGATTGGGCCAGATGAACCCTTGACGGTAGCAAGGGAAGAGGACGAAGCTCGCCGTCGCTCTCGTCGCCCGCCACGGCCGTTATCTTGAACGCCACGAGCCCCACCCGCTGGGGCGCGACGAGGGGAAAGGTGACGTTCGTGCCGCCGCCCGCCGCCGCCGTGAAGGGGAGGCGGTCGGCTCCAGCCGCGATCCCGAACTCGGCCAGCAGGCTCTTGCCCGTCTCCGGATCGGTGATGTCCATCGTCACCTCTCCCCGCATCGGCGCCTTGCCGCCGTTGGTGACGACGACCTTGAGCCTCGCCTGATCGCCCTCGCGCAGGAAACGTGGCAGGTAGGGCCGGACGAGGAGGTCGCGGGCGGTGCGGACCTGCTTCCTCACCGTTCCCGCCCGTAGATCGCGCGTCACCGCCTGGACGAAGACGTTCCACTCCGTGACCGAGTCGGGCACCGTGAACTCGATGGTTGCCGTGCCGTCCGGACCGGTGAGGAGCTCCGGTCGCCAGAAGGCGGTCTCCGCGAAGTTGCTGCGCGGCAGCATGCTCGGGGCTGGTTTGGCCAGGACTTCCCAGGGATCGCGCGAAGCGGGGATCCTCACAAAATCCTGATTGGCAATCGTCGCGCCGACGAAGATCCACCGCTGGTCGAGCTGTGGACCGTGTGTGTTTACGATGATCGTCTGCGCGAACACGCCGCCGGCCTCGGTGAGAGGCCCGACGCGAACCCATTCCCGGTTGAGGCCGTAGAGCAGCTTGTCGCCCACCAGCTCAGGCACTGCGGGACTCTGCCTCCCCGCCGACCAGACGTCTGTCTCCGCTCTCAGGGCCGAGATTAGAGGAGGGGGCTCGGTGCGGTCGGGATAGAGGCTGAACGGGTCGGGGGGCTCCCAGTGCGAGAAGAGCTCGAGGCTGCGGTCGGTCATCGTCGCCAGCACTTCGGCGGCGGCGGCCTCGGGGGCTTCCCCCACGGGTGGGCGGACCCTGATCTTCCAGGTCTCCCGCGCGCCGGGGCGCAGGTGGTCGCGGAACGTGGCGAAGCCCACCCGCAGCTCGCGGTCGCCCCACGGCACCTGGACGGCCGCGGTGAGATCGCAGAGCTGATGGTCGCGCAACATCAGGAGCTTGAAGCCGAGGCCGCCGCGGTCCGCGGCGCCGATGGGAATCTCGATCACGTCGGGCGATTCGCCGCCGCGAAGCGTCCGCCGCTCGATGCGCTCGCCGCCACGCCAGATCTCGAAATAGAACGCCTGACCGGGAAAGCCCGAGTGGACCAGCAACCGGGCGGTGCCGCCCACGCGCACCGTCGCTCTCTCCACCTTGAGCACCGCCGGCAGGGCCAGCGATGTCCGCGCCCCGGCGACGATGAGCTCCTTCTGCTCCTCGGCCCGCGCGCCCTGATCGTCCAGGGTCTCCCAGCGCAACTGGTAGGCGCCCGGCCGCAACGGTGGGAGCTTGATCTCGGCCTTGCCAGCCGTGCCGTGACGCAACAGGCCGCCCGCCAGCCGGCGTCTCCCGGGCCAGCCGTGCAGGGAATACTCCGGCTCCGGGAACTGGCCCCACCGCGGGCTGAGGCCGTCGCCCGGCGTGCGGAAGCCGGTGTCCTCAGCCGCAGGCGCCGGCTCGTCGCCGGGCAGGAGGGGCTGCTCGGGCTGTCGCAGCTCGTAGAGAGACCAGGAGCCGGCGCCCGGGCGCGGCACACCGTTCAAGTCCCGCCGGGTGACGGTGAGGAAGGCCGGCCGGCCGGCGAGCAGGAAGCCGCGATCGCTTGCGATCCTCCCTTCGACCGTGGCGCGCCCGATGCGGAAAGGGCGCTCGGCCTGGTGCGTTTCGCCGCCGTCGTCCGTCATTTCGGCAGAGAGGTAGTACTCGTACGTCAACTCTTCCCGGTCCCGCGCCTCCGGTTGGGGCGTGAAGTCGATCTCGAACTTTCCGTCCGCGCCCGGAGCCGAGGTTCCAATGGCTACGGTACGGTTGGAGTACCGGATAACCCAGATCTCCGAAGGGAGGCACGGTACGCGGCGGATCTGCCAGCGCACCACACCGCGGGTGACAGGGAGGCCGAAGTAGTAGACCGCCCGGCCGGTGAGCTTCGCCGGCGCACCCAGCCGTAGCGGCGTGGCGGGATCGTCCAGAACGACTTCGAAGGTCGGCCGCTTGTAATCCTCCACCTTCAAATACGCGGAGCCCGTCTCGCGGCCGGGGGATGGGGAAGCCATGGACGTCCTCAACGTCCACGAACCCAGCCGGAGGCCGGCAGGAATCTGGAATTCGCCCGACGCCGTGCCGAAACCATTGGTGGTCACGGTCCGCGACGACACCTGCTGGGAATCGGCACCGTGCAGTGTCACCGTCACGGTTTGCCCGGCCAGGATGCTGAAACTCCCCTCCTTGCGCGATCCCTTGTAGGCCAGCACCTTCCAGAAGATCGTCTGCTGGGGGCGGTAGATGGCGCGATCCGTATAGAGCAAGGTCGACGCCGCATCCGGCCGGTCTGGGCTATTGGCATAAACCCAATCCAACCGCGCCGGCCCGCCCGGCGAGTCTCCGAGCACACGGTAACTCTGATCCGGTTTCAGCGGGAAACGGCGGGTGCCATCGGTTCCCGTCTCCTCGGCTCCGACAAAAGCGCCGTCCGGATTGTAGAGGCGCAACTCAGCACCGGAGACGGGCTCGCCCGTGGCTCCCGAGAGCGCCAGCACCTCGGCCTCCCGGCTACCGACGCCTCGGCTCACCAGGACCAGGTCGCTCAAGACGATGCGAACGGCGGCAAAGTTGCTCTGATCGCTGGAGAAGTCCTCCAAGGAGGAGGCGACGATGATGTAGGCGCCCGGATGATCTATGGGCGGCACGATCCAGGTGGTGTGCCGATCGAAGTCGGGCGTCGCGGGCAGCTCGCTCCGCCAGGCTGCCGCGGGCCGACCATCGCGAATCAGGGCCGTCACTTCGTCGCTGGACAGCCTGGCCTTGCCGGCCAACTGCAGCTTCAGCTCGGAAGGATAGGCACGGAAGTAGACCGCTGTGAGGTTTTTGTGGCGTACCTGGAGAGAGCGGCGGCCGAGCCCGTCGCTCTCCATGGCCATGAGATCGAAGCCGGGCTGCTCGATCTCCTCGGCGATGGACCGGCAGCGCTCTCCCCCCGGCGAGCCCGGCCAGGCGTCGCGGCCGGCGACGGCGGCGGCGCGCGCCCGGGCGAGATGGCCGGGCTCCTCCTCCTCCTTCAGCAGATCCGCCAGGATGGCCATGCCCATCGACCACCAGGGGACGTCCTGCAAAGTGGCGAGGTGCTCTTCAAGGTCGCGGCGGATGAGCTTCCGGTCCTCGTCTTCCGTGAAGGCGGCGCGCAGCCCGCGTAGCCTCGTAAGCCGCGCCTCCAACGCCGCCTCCCGCCGGCCCGCCGCGAGGTGCCACGTTTCGAGATCCGCGAGTACGGCCGCCAGCTCCCGCAACGGGTGCACGGCCTGACCGCTAGAG
The DNA here is from genome assembly GCA_035996875.1 of Thermoanaerobaculia bacterium. GTDB lineage: Bacteria > Acidobacteriota > Thermoanaerobaculia > Multivoradales > UBA5704 > DATARR01. Next base: position 8,685 of record DASYJD010000090.1, on the reverse strand, counting down.
CTAGAGGACGGCGTATCGCCGCGGATCAGGGAGGGGAGGTCGAGGCTTTCGATGGCATTGGAGCTCTCCATCGACCCGAGCCTCCTGTTGCCCAGAAGCTCGGCATAGAGATACGAGAGAGCATCGCGCACCGTGCCGCGGATCGCCGCGGGGTAGTTGTTGGGCGTCAGATAAAGCTGGAGGCGGGAGAGAGGGATGTCGCCGAGCTCCTGCCGCCGGCTCCAGGCGTCGCGGCAGGCGGCGAGGGTGGCGGCCGCGATCTGCTCCTGGGTCTGCTGCTCCAAGGGAGGCTCCCCCTCGGACTCCACCTTTTCGCGCTCATCGATCTCCCGGGAGTAGGCACGGTAATAGCGCATCAGCGTCTCGGCCTCGTAAAGACTGAGCACGGCGCTGTGAACCGCTCCGGAAGGCCGGGGCTGCTCTTTGAGAAAACGGGCGGCGTCCTCGAACTTCCCGAGCTCCGCCCGGACCAGAGTCGCCCGCACGAGCATCCGCGTCCACGTCTCCTCATCCCCGGCCGCCCGCGCCTCGTCGAGGAGCTTCTCCACCTTCGGCAGGGCCTCTTCCAGCCGGCCCTCGGACATGAGCTTTTCGATCTCGTCCCAGGAAGCGGCGAACGCGGCGGGCACCGAAATGTCCTCTACGGAGGACGCGCTGGCCATCCCCGGAAAGGCCAGAACCAAGCCCAGCAACACGACAGCGAAAACCCGGTACAAAGAAGCTCCACCTCGCATCGCGAAGCACCTCCCAGAGATCTCAGGCCCCCCTGAAACGCAAATACTGGAATCCTGGGATTGCAACTTCACGGCCAGGGGCGGTCTGGGCTTCTTCCCGAGTGGGGGAAAACCTTTCCCGAGCAGGGAGAGGGCTCCCCCGAGTAGGGGAGAGCTTTCCCCGAGTAGGGAGAGGTCTTTTTTGAGTAGGGGAAAGCCGCGCCCGAGCAGGGAGAGGTCTTTCCCGAGGGGGGGAGAGCTTTTCCCGAGCAGGGAGAGGTCCGTACCCACTCGCCCCGAGCCTTCCCCCACTCGGGCGAGGCCTGTACCCGCTCGCCCGAGGCCTTCCCCTACGGGAGAGAAGCCTGGCTTTTATTTCAGATGGGACCGCCATCGCCGATCCGGAGACGCAGTGAGAAGGGTACCGGTGGGGATTTGGAAGGGTGACGCTTTTCCCGGCCGTCGAAGACTGAGGAGGACGTTGTACGATGCGCTCCAGGGAGGGCACCGGAATGAGCTTCGGCAAGGTCATCGTCATCACGGGCGCGAGCAGCGGGATCGGCGCGGAGCTGGCGCGGCGACTCGCGGCGCAGGGGCATCACTTGGTGCTCGCGGCTCGCCGGAGAGAGGAGCTGGAGGCCGTGGCCGAGCAGTGCGGGCCGGAAACGCTCGCCGTGGTCACCGACGTCCGCCGCCGGGGCGACGTCGAGCATCTGCTGGAGCGCGCGCTCGACAAGCGAGGCCAGGTCGACGTGTGGATCAACAACGCCGGGCGCGGCATCGCGCGGCGGGTGATGGACCTCACCGACGACGATGTGGACGAGATGATGGCCGTCAATCTCAAGTCTGCGCTCTACGGCATGCAGGTCGTCGTCCCCCACTTCATGGAGTCCGGCGAGGGGCACCTCATCAACGTCTCGTCCTTCCTCAGCCGGGTGCCGCTCGCCACCATCCGCTCCGTCTACAGCGCCTCCAAGGCCGCGCTGAATTCGTTGACGGCCAACCTGCGCATGGACCTCCGGCAGGAGTTCCCCAACATCCACGTTTCGGTCGTCATGCCGGGAGTCGTCACTACGGATTTCGCCGGCAACGCCCTGGGAGACGCCCCGGCGGTTCCGCCCCCTCCAGGAACGATGAAGCCACAGTCCGTCGAAGACGTGGCAGCAGCCATCGCAAACCTGATCGAGAACCCGGTGCCGGAGATCTACACGAATCCGGCCTCGGCGGACATCGTGCGCCGCTACTACGCCGATGTCGCGGCCTTCGAAGCAGGAATGGGACAGCCGCCCCGGTGATGGCTGGTCTGCGGCAGGGGGTGGGCCTGGCCGCGGCTGCGGCGTTGGTAATCGGCAACACGGTGGGCGTGGGAATTTTCCTCACTCCGGTGGGCATGGCCCGCGGTCTCGCCTCGCCGGCCCTCCTCTTCCTGGTGTGGGCGTTCCTTGGCGGCACGGCGCTGTGCGGGGCTCTTTGCTATGGCGAGCTCGCGTCCCGGTTTCCCGAAACGGGAGGCGGCTACGTCTACCTGCGCGAGGCCTACGGACCGGCTGTGGCCTTCCTCTACGGCTGGAAGTGCCTGCTCGTGATGGATCCCGGCCTGACCGCCGCGCTGGCGACCGGCCTCGGGGTCTACGCGCAGGCCGTGATCCCCGGCATCTTCCCCAAGGCCGTGGCCTTCGCCGCGATCGGGATCGTGGCCGCCGCCAACTGGGCCGGAGTGCGGCTTGCGGCCGGTATCGGCCACGGTCTGGCGGTGGCCAAGGTAGGGCTGCTCCTCCTTCTCGTGGCGTGGGGCTTCCTGTCGGGATCCGGGGACGCCGGCCGCTTCCTGCCGTTCGTGGCCCGGCATGCCGGCGCTCCTCCCCTGCTGCCGGCTTTGGCGGGTGCGGTGGTGGCGGCGTTCTTCTCCTTCGGCGGCTGGTGGGACCTGAGCCGGTTGGCGGGCGAGATCCGGGAGCCTCGGCGCACCCTGCCGCGAGCGCTCGCGATTGGCGTCGGCTCGGTGACGCTGCTCTACATCGCGGTGAGCGCCGTTTTCTTCTACCTCGTTCCCCTCGGAGGGGCCGGGTCGAGCGAGGCCTTCGCCGCGCAGGCGGGCGCGGCTCTCTTCGGCAGTGAGGGAGGGCGCGTGCTCGCCGCCATCGTGGCCCTTTCCGTGCTCGGCAGCCTTTTCGCCTTCATGACCATGGCGCCCCGCGTCTACTACGCGATGGCCCGCGACGGCGTGATGCCGTCGTTCGTGGCCCGGCTCGATTCACGGACGGGAGCGCCCACGCGCGCCGTCGCCATCCAGACCGGCCTCGCCGTCCTGCTCGTCGCCGTCGGCACGTTCGACGCGATCGTGAGCTATTTCGTTTTCATCACCGTGGTCTTCCTCGGCCTCACCGTGGCCGGGCTCTTCCGTCTCCGGCGGCGCTCGCCGTCCTCGAGCTATTCGACACCTTTCTATCCCCTGACGCCGATTTTGTTTTTGATCAGCGTCGTACTGGTGCTCGTCCTTCTCGCCGCGGGACGTCCACGCGAAGCGGCTCTCGGAGCGGCCGTCGTCGCTCTGGGAATTCCCGCGTACTTTATTTTCCGGAACCGATGAAGACCCTGCACGTCACCACCCGCGAAGATTGGCGCGCCTGGCTCGCCGCGCACCATGAAACGGAAACCGAAATCTGGATCGTTTACTACAAGCAGCACACGGGCCAGCCGCGAATCTCCTACGACGAGGTGGTCGAAGAGGCACTCTGCTTCGGCTGGATCGACAGCCTCGTCCGGCGGCTCGACGACGACCGCTACGCGCAGAAGGTCACGCCGCGGAAAAACACTTCCAAATGGTCTGAGTCGAACCTGCGCCGCTTCGCCGTCCTGGTGAAGGACGGCCGGGTGACCGCCGCGGGGCTCGCCAAGGGACCGCCGGACGTGAAAGCCGTTTCCAGAAAGCCCAGCGCTCCCCTGCCAACGGCGGACGACGAGGTGCCGGAGTACATCCGGCAACGGCTGCAGACGAACGCGAAGGCCTGGCGGTTCTTTCAGGACCTCGCGCCGTCGTACCGCCGCCTCTACGTCAAGTGGATCGACGCGGCGAAGCGCGACGAGACACGCAGCAAGCGGCTGGACGAGGCCGTCGCTCTGCTGGAGCAGGGCAAGAAGCTGGGGCTGAAATAATCCTCAGTGCACCTCGCCCATCAGCCGCTTGATCGGCGGGATGAGGACGACGGCTATCAGCGTACAGACAAAGCAGACGCCGGCCACCGCGCCGAAGATCCAGGGCAGCGGGAACTTCTCGAACTGCCCGGCCACTTGGCCGCCGACGAAGTTGCCGAGCGAGGTGGCGAGGAACCAGATGCCCAGCATCTGACTGACGACGCGCGGCGGCGCGAGCTTGGTCATCGCCGACAGGCCCACCGGGCTCAGGCACAGCTCGCCGACAGTGTGGAGAAGGTAGACGGTGAGCAGCCACATCGGGGTGACCTGGCCGCCCGCCGGTCCCGAGGAGAGAGCCGCGCCCACCATCACCAGAAAGCCGGCGCCGACGAAGAAAAGAGCGTAGGCGAACTTTCCCGGAGTCGAGGGCTCGCGCCGACGCCGGCCGAGAGCCACCCAGATCCAGGCGAAGACGGGCGCCAGCATCCAGATGAAGGCGGAGTTGGCGGCCTGCAGCCAGCTCGCCGGATACTTGATGCCGAAGATCGTATTGCTGGTGAAGCGCTGGGCGAAGAGGTTGAGCGTCGAGCCCGCCTGCTCGAAGGCCGACCAGAACAGGATCGCGAAGACGAAGAACAGCAGGATCGCCCACAGGTGCTTGCGCTCCTGCGGGGTCCACTTCTGGCTGAACAGGACGGCGAAGTAGACGATGGGAATCAACAGCAGCGAGTAGCCGACGTACTTGGTCACGTCGGCCACGGAAACCCGCACCAGCACCGCGACCAGGACCAGGGCGGCGAAAATGCCGACGCCGATCAGCAGGTTCCGCCGGTCTCTCGCCTGGGCGCCCGGATCGCCGGTCGTCGCCGGATCGAGACCGATCCTGCCCAGGTGGCGCCCACCGAGAACGTACTGAACGAGCCCCAGGGTCATGCCCACGGCCGCGGCGCCGAATCCCCAGTGCCAACTGGTCGCGGGGTTGAGGCCGTGGCTCGCGAGGAAGGCGCGGAACTGATCGCTCTGGGCCAGGAAGCCGCAGACCAGGGGAGAGATGAAGGCGCCCAGGTTGATCCCCATATAGAAGATCGAGAAGCCGGCGTCGCGCCGCACGTCCTCCTGGGTATAGAGGCCGCCGACCATGGAGCTGATGTTCGGCTTCAGCAGGCCCGTGCCGGTGACGATCAGGGCCAGGCCCAGGTAGAAGAACCCAAGGCCGTGAAAGATCAGGCTGACGTGCCCAAGGGCGATGATGATGCCGCCGATCAGCACGGAGCGCCGCTGGCCGAGGAGTCGGTCGGCGATCCAACCGCCGGGGAGAGCCGTCAGGTAGACGAGGGCCGTGTACAGACCGTAGATCGGTCCGGCCGTGGCCGCGTCCCAGCCCAGTCCGCCCTTCGCGGCCACCTCCGTCATGAAGAGGAGGAGGAGGGCGCGCATGCCGTAGTAGCTGAAGCGCTCCCACATCTCGGTGAAGAAGAGGGTCGAGAGGCCGCGGGGATGCCCGAAGAAGCTCCGGTCGGCGGCGGAGTTTTCCACAGCAGGTGAGTTGATCATTGCCGCGAGCTTACCGCAGCCGGTGCGTTACGGCCAGACCCGCCCCAGGAATACCCCTTCCGCCCTCCCTCGTTGTTCCGGATTGAGAACCGGAGGCCCAAAATCCAATGCCACATCCCCCGCAGCGCTTCAGGTCCCTTGGCTTTCTCGCCGTCCTCCTCGCGCTGATCGCCGTCCAGCCGGCGCTCGCCCGGCCGCGGACGATCCTCGACGACGCCGAGTTCCGCGTCGAGGCGCAGGCTGGCCTCGACAAGCTCTACGACATGGACTTCAACGGTGCCGACGCCGTCTTCGCCGGCATCTCGAAGCGCTATCCGGATCATCCGGTCGGCCCCTTCCTGGAGGCCCTCTCCCCGTGGTGGCAGATCCAGGTCAACATCCTGGACGAGTCGCGGGATGCCGCCTTCCTCAAGTCCATGGACGAGGTTCTCGACCGCTGCAAGCACCGCTTGAAGAAGGACCCGCAGGACCTCGACGGCCTGTTCTTCGAGGCCGGCGCCCACGCCCTGCGCGGCCGCCTCTATGCCGACCGCGGCTCGTACTTCCGGGCCGCCCGCGACGGCCAGAAGGCGCTGAGCTCCCTTCAGGAGGTCCACAAGCGCGATCCGCAGAACCCCGACCTGCTGCTGGGCGTCGGCCTCTTCGACTACCTGGCGGACGTGGTGCCCAAGCAGCACCCGTTCCTGCGGGTCTTCACCAGCTTCTTCCCCAAGGGCAGCCGCGAGCGGGGGCTCGCCGAGCTCGAGCAGGCGGCCGAGAAGGGGCAGTTCGTCTCCACCGAGGCCGCCTTCTCCCTGCTGCAGATCTACTTCGTCTTCGAGGACGACTACGCGACCTCGCTCCACTACGCCCGCCTGCTGCGCGATCGCTATCCCGACAACTCCCTCTTCCACGTCTACGAGGGACGCTCCTTCGCCCGCCTGAACCTTTGGGACGACGCGCGGCGGAGTCTCCAGGAGGTGGCGGATCGGCAGGCCGCGGGGAAGCCCGGCTACCGCGGCGACGTGGCCGAGCAGGCTCTCTACCTCCTCTCCCGTGACGCCGTGCGCCGCCGGCAGTACAGTGAGGCGATCGATCTCCTGCAAAGGCTGGAGCGCCAGCCGCAACACGGGCGGGAGGAGAGCGTCTACAAGACCCTCGGCCGGCTCTACCGCGGCATGGCCCTCGACGCCCTCGGTCAGCGCGACGAGGCCCTGCGGTTCTACAAGCTGGTGCGGTCGGCCAAGGGGCCGGATTCGGCGCGGGAGATCGCCAAGAACCTGATCAAATATCCCTACCCCTCGGGATAGCCGGCGGGCGCCAGTGGCTCTGGCGTCACGGGGCGCCGCCAGAAGTAGAAGATCAGCGCTCCGGCCACCAGGGCGATGGCGCCAGCGATGAGGTTCTTCGCCTCCGCGCTGGCCGCGAATACCACGCAGAGAATCGCCGCGGCGATGGGGATCACCGGCCCCCCGGGCAGGCGCACGGCGGGCTCTTTCGCGAGCTTGCGACGCAGCACGGGCACGGCCAGAGCCGTACCGAAATAAGTGGCCAGCCGGGCCACGGCCGAGAGGGTTGCGAGCGCCTCGAATGAGCCGGTGAAGGCCAGCGGGAGGGCGATGGCCGTCTGCGTCAGCACGGCGACCCAGGGAGTACGGTACTTCGGATGCAGGTCGGTCAGGATCCGGGGGCCGAAGCCGTCCTTCGCCAAAGCCCAGAGATAGCGGGGTCCGGAGAGGACGGTGTTGCTGTTGGTCCCCAGGATCGAGATCGCGCCGCCGATGGTCATCAACAGGCCGCCCCAGCCGCCGAGGAAACGCTGCGCGGCGTCGGCGAGCGGCGTCTGAGCATGGACGACGCCCGGCAGGGTGCCGAGAGCCACCCACTGCACGCCCGTGTAGATCAAGGTGACGATGACGATCTGGACGATCAGCGCGAAGGGCACGTCCCGCCGCGGGTTCTTGAACTCCCCCGCCGGCGCGGCGGTGTTCTCAAAGCCGGCGTAGGCGAAGAGCAGGAGGAGGACCGCGTCGCCCATGTGCCCCGGGTGGGTGGCCTGAACGGACTTCGCGAGGCCCGGCGAGACGTAGAAAATGCCCACGAAGACGAAGATCAGCAGCGGCAGCGTCTTGGTGATCGCCAGGAACACCGCCGTGCGCACCCCGGACTTGACGCCCACCACGTTGATGGCGGTTAGAGCCAAGACGGGCAGCAACATCGAGAGCGTCCGGCCGAACCCGAGGTTGGCCGCCGGCCAGACGTAGCCGAGGGCACGGGCGAAGCCCACGGAGAGGGAGGCCACGGAGGAGACCCGGGCGAGCCAAGTCATCCACCCGACCTCGAATCCCACCAGCTCGCCGAACGCCTCCTTGGTATAGACGTAGGCGCTGCCGGGGCGGTCGAAGTAGCTCCCCGCCTCCGCGAAACAGAGCACCAGCAGGAGGACGGCGAAGCCGGCGAGCACCACCGCGCCGACGCTCAGGTAGCCGAGGAACCCGGCCGCCGCGGCCGGCAGCAGGTAGACGCCGCTGCCGATGACGTCGTTGACCGAGAAGCCGACGATCTCCCAGCGCGAGACCGCCCGGCGAAAACCGGGGCCCGGCGCGACTGGGGACAGAGTGGAATCGATCAAGGCTGGAGATGGTACCACCGCCGCGGGTGACCGCGGGGACCCCCGTGTTACAGTCACAAACGATGGATTGGGAACCCCTGATCGCGGCGGCCACGGCGGCCCGCGCCCACGCCTACGCCCCGTATAGCCGCTTCGACGTCGGCGCCGCTCTGCGGATGGAGGACGGCTCCATCCACGCCGCGGGCAACGTCGAGAACTGCATCCCGACCCTCGCCATCTGCGCCGAGCGCAACGCCATGGCCGCCGCAGCCTCCGCAGGCCTGCGCCGCCCCCAGGCCGTCGTCGTGATCGCCGACATGAATCCCCCCGCCGCGCCCTGCGGCCTCTGTCGCCAGACCCTCGCCGAGTTCGCCCGCGATCTCCCCAATCTCCCCATCCTGCTGGTCAACCTCCAGGGAGAGCGGGAGGAGACGACGCTGGCAGAGCTTCTGCCGCGGCCTTTCTCGTTGCCGGGGTAGGAGACGTCATGGCGATCCGAGCCGGAAGACCCTCATCACCCCGGCCCTCTTCTCCCGCCCCCTCCCACCAACCGGGCATAGGCGCTAACTTAACGTGGTCTGGGAGGTTCCCCCGCCCAAGACCCTCACCCCTGCCCCTCTCCCGACCACCCCATCCGCCGCCCCGGGAGAGGGGTACCCCTGGGGCTTCCCCGCCTTGCTCCCTCTTCTCCCG
>DASYJD010000089.1:0-58585 GCA_035996875.1 Thermoanaerobaculia bacterium | reverse complement strand
TCTCTCCCATCGCCCTCCCCCCGGCCGGGAGAGAGGGGAGCGCCAAAAAAGGCGGCCTTGCTTGCTCTTGGCTGTTCTCCCTCTTCTCCCGGTTGGGGGGAGGGCGATGGGAGAAGAGGGCCGGGGTGATGAGGGGATTGGGAGGGGGAACTCTGAGACTCGTTAAGTTAGCGCATATGCCGCACCCCCCTCACCGGGAGAAGAGGGAGCAAGGCAAAACGCCCCAGGGGTACCCCTCTCCCGGTGAGGGGGGTTGGGCGGGGGCGGGAGAGGGGCAGGGGTGAGGGTCTTGGGTGGGGGAAAGGCGCCGGGAGAAGAGGGCCGGGGTGATGAGGGTCCTGGGCGGGGGAGCGCGCCGGGAGAAGAGGGCCGGAGTGCAGCTCTACACCACCCGGAACTCCGCCAGAATCGGCAGATGATCGCTCGCCACCCGGGCCACTTGAAGCCGGCAGGAGTGGACCGTGACGAGCTGGAGCGGTCCGCGATGGTAGATGCGGTCGAGTCCGCCCTGGGGGGAGAAGGCGGGATAGGTGGGGATGCAGCGGTAGGGACCCCGTTTGCGCTCCGTAGCATTGCCGAAGCCCAGGACGTCGGTGAACACCGGCTGCAGCAGCGAGCGCCAATCGTTGAAATCGCCGGCCACGATCATGGGCGTCTGCGGGTCGACGCCGCTGAACTCGGCCGAGCGCTTGAGGAGCTCGACCTGTTTGACGCGCTCTTTGGCCGAAAGACCGAGATGGAGATTGAAGACCTCCAGCTTCTCGCCGCGGCCGTTGAGCTCCAGCGTCGTGTGCTGGCAACCGCGGCGGATCCAGCTCTCGGTCAGCGACAGATCGATGTTCCGCTCGCGAACGATGGGGAACCGGCTCAGCGTGGCGTTGCCGTAGCGCCCCTTTTTCAGGCTGACGTTGTGGCCGAGGGCGAAGTGCGGGTATCCGGCGCCTTGGGCCAGCTCCTGGGCGAGGTTCAGCTCCCGTGAGCGCGGCGCTCCCTCGTCCACCTCCTGAAGCATCACCACGTCCGCCTCATAGTGGCGCAGGATTTTGACGATGCGCTCCGGCCGGAACCGGCGATCGACGCCGATGGCCCGGTGAATGTTATAGGTGATGACTCTCAGCAAATCGACGGCTCCAAGCTCCAAAACGCCGGCATCTTTATTTTCCTTCCACCCGGGAACAAGCAAGATCTAAAGCAAGCCGGCTCCCTGTTGGTATAGTGCGCCCATGCCTCCCGTTTTCACCGCCGGCCATTCCACGCGCCCCATCGAGGAGCTGCTCGCGCTGCTGGCCGAGCACGGAGTGACGACCTTGGTAGACGTCCGGCGCTTCCCCGCTTCGCGCCGCTATCCTCAATTCAACCTCGACGCCCTCGACGCCTCGCTGGCCGGCGCAGGCATCGTATACGTTCACGAGCCCGACCTTGGAGGCCGCCGCGCCACGCGTCCCGATTCTCCCCACACGGCATGGCGGGTGAAAGCCTTCCGGGGCTACGCCGACTACATGGAAACCCCGGAGTTTCAAGCCGCCCTGGACCGCCTCGCCCATCGTGCGGAGAAGGAGACCGTCGCCATTCTCTGCGCCGAGGCCGTACCCTGGCGCTGCCACCGCCGCCTCATCTCCGACGCCCTGGTGGCCCGTGGAATCTCGGTCCTGCATATCCTGGGCCCACACCGGGCCGACCCTCACGAGCTCGACTCCAACGCCCGCATCCTTCCCAACGGCCGGCTCCTCTACGCCGGGCCGGCCGGCGATCAGCCGTCCCTCTTCGACACTGCGACCGAACCGTAACACCCCGGCGTTGCCGTACGGTGACGTTTTCACTACGATTTCCAACGACGTTTTTCTTCGTAAGAGAGGTGAGAGCATGAGCATCAGCGCTTCGTTACTTCCCGAGTTCGACATGGAGATGGCCAACACCCGCCGCACCCTGGAGCGGATTCCGACCGACAAATTTGGCTGGCAGGCCCACGCCAAATCCTTCACCATGGGCAAATTGGCCACCCATCTGGCCACTCTCCCCACCTGGACCGGCGTGACTCTCGCGACCAGCGAGCTCGATCTGGCCGTGCCGTTCGACCAGCCCAAGCCGGCCACCACCGAAGAGGTTCTGGATCTGTTCGACAAGAACGTCGCCGACGCCCGCGCGGCCCTGGCCGGCGCGGCCGACGACAGCGTCTTCTTCCAGCCGTGGACGCTGAAGAACGGCGAGCACACCATCTTCACCTTGCCCAAGATCGCCGTTCTGCGCGGCTTCGTCGTCAATCACATGATCCACCATCGCGGCCAGATGACCGTCTACCTGCGGCTCAACGACATCCCGGTGCCCTCGATCTACGGGCCGTCGGCCGACGAAAGCGGAATGTAAGGCAGCCGCACCACCACCTTGCCGCGCACATGCCCGGACTCGCTGTGGTCCTGCGCCGCGGCGATGCGCTCCAGGGGATAGACCTCGGCTAAATGCGGCCGGAGCTTCCCCTGGACCGCCATCCGGGCGAGGATCTCGAGATCTTCCGCCCGGTGTTTCAGGAAGACGGCACGCGCCCGCTTCGGCTGGCCGAAGAGGCCGCCCAGGGCGGTGAGGCCGATCCAGATGAAGTGCTTCGGCCCCGGGAGCGTGGTCACGTAGACGCCGCCGTCCCGGGAGAGCGCGGGCTCGCAGTCGGAGTACTGGCGGATTCCGGCGGCGTCGAGGATCACGTCCCACGCCTCGTCGCGGCCGGCGAAGTCCTCCTCCTCGTAGTCAATCGTCTCCTGGGCCCCGAGTTGGCGGAGGAACTCCTGATTCCTGCCGCTCGCGACCGCCGTCACCCGCGCTCCCAGGGCGACGGCGATCTGCACGGCGAAGTGTCCCACGCCGCCCGAGGCGCCGTTGATCAGCAGCTTCTCTCCGGCCACGAGCTCGCCCGTATCGCGTAGCGCCTGGAGCGCCGTCGCGCCCGCAACGGGGAGGGTCGCGGCCTGCTCGAAAGAGAGAAAATCCGGCTTGGCGGCCAGCGCCGACTCTCGCATCAGGACGAGCTCAGCAAAACAACCGCCGTGGCGGTTCACGTCCGCGCCGCCGAACACCGGGTCTCCGGGCTGAAAGCGGGTCACCTCCGGACCGATCGCCACCACCTCGCCCGCGGCGTCTGAGCCCAGGATCAGCGGGAACCTGGCCGGCATCAGCATCCGCATGCTGCCATTGCGGATCTTCCAATCGAGCGGGTTGACGCTCGCCGCCCGCACCTGCACCAGGACCTGCCCGGTTCCGGGCGGTTCCGGGTCGGGCACATCGCGCACCGCCAGCCGGTCGCTGCCGCCGTAGCCGTCGATCACCGCCGCTTTCATCGTTCCTGCCCTCCCTTTGCGCTCTCCCGCGGGGCGTAGAATACGAGGAATGCGCTCAAAGCCGCCAAGGCGCCTCTCCTGGACCGCGATCTTCCTCGGTCTGGCCCTCCTGCCGACGGCGAGGGCGGTCGAGATCCGCGACGTCCTCGGAGTGTCCCACGCCGGCGGCAAGTACAACTTTTCCGACGAGGATTACCTGAACGAGGGCGCTGGCCAGATTCTGGACCTGGGCTCGCGGGTGATCAAAGTCTTCGTCGATCCCAGCCAGATGGACGTGCTCTACCGCTTCAACTCCAACTGGCTGCCGCTCACGACCGACGTGGTCGAGATCGTCCAGCGGCCCTACTTTCAGCAGCTTTTCGCAAAGCCCTTCTCCACCGTCATCCTGGTGATCCCGCCGGCGCCGCTCGTCCAATTCGCCGACGGCCTCACTCCCGAGGAAGCGGCGGCCGAGCGGGACCAGATGAATCGCCTGGCCAAATACCTGCTCACGGCTTACGCCGGCTCCGGCAAGACCTTCGTCCTGCAGAACTGGGAAGGCGATCACCTGCTGCGCGCCGGGCTGGCGGTGGGCTCGCCGCCCGATGAGATCCGCATCCAGGGGATGATCGACTGGTGGAACGCGCGCCAGGAGGGCGTGCAGGCGGCGCGCCTGGAGCTGCGGCCCCGCAACGTGGACGTGGCCCATGGCTGCGAGGTCAATCTCCTCGAAGCCGCCCTTACAGGGCAAGGTGACGGCGACGAACAACGTCGTTCCGTTCACCCGGTGCGACCTCTACTCCTATTCGAGCTGGGACGTCGGCTTCGACCCGGCCGAGCTCGTCCGTGCCCTCGATCACCTGGAGTCGAAAGCTCCGGCAAGCCGCCGCTTCGGCCGGCGGAACATCTACCTCGGCGAGTATGGCAAGCCCAAGATCCCGGACGTCACCGACGCGGAGAGGTTCGACACCGTTCGCGACCTGATGGAAGCGGCCCTGGGCTGGGGCGTGCGCTACGCCGTCTACTGGCAGGTCTACTGCAACGAGCCGGCCGAGGAGAACATCGCCGGCCGGCCACGGAACGTCCAGATGCGGGGCTTCTGGCTCGTGCGCCCGGACGGCCGGCATGCGCCGATGTGGGACATCCTGGCCGCTCAGGAGCCCGCGTCGATCCACCGCGGAACCTTCAGCGGCTACGCCAACCAGTATCTCGCCGTCCATCCGGAGGACCGCGCCGTGACCGCCGAGCATTGGCTGCGCGGGAGCCCGTGGTCCGACTTCACGATCAAAGACTGGAACGGCAACGCCCTCGAAAGCGGCGACGCCGTCACGCTGCAGGGCCACGACGGCCTCTATCTCACGGTCGATGCGGGCATCGGCGGCAAGGCCTACGCCCGCGCCTCCACCGCCGGCCGCTCCGAGCGGTTCATCCTGCACAAGGTGGATGGCAGCGGCCCCATTCGCTCCGGCGACTCGATCGTCCTCGAAACCCGCGACCATCTCTACCTGGCCCCCGAGGTGAGCGGCCGCGGCCTGCTGCGCGCCCTGCGGTCCGTGCCCGGCCCCGCCGAGACCTTCCGCTTCGTCGAGCAGGACGAATAGCCGCGGGGGCTCACATCCCCGGCGCCACCGTCGTCTCCGCGTCCAGAGTCCGCCGGATCCGTGCGCTCAGGTCCTGCCAGTGGGCCTTGTTATAAGCGTCCGCCTTCCCCGGCGCTGCCGAGCTTCTGCCGATCCGCCGGCCGATATCGCGCAAAGCCGCCGCCGCGACCTGGGACGCCTCGGCGGGCGTGCCCTTGGGCGGTGCCACGGCCAGCTTCGCCAGGTGAGAGACGAGAAGACGCTGGAGGGAGCGCCGGTCCTGAGAGAGAGAGGCTCCCGCCGGGCCACCGAACGCCGTCGCTTCCAGATGACCGAAGATCTCCGGCAGGGTGACGGGATCTTTGGGCGTGCGCCGCTCGTTATCCAGCACGCGAGCGAGGCGCGCCGGCTGAAGCAGCGTGGAGAAAGCCGCGTCATAGAGCCCGGCGATGCGGGTCGAGACGTTGTAGTCCTGGGCGTAGCGCCACGGATAGTTCCAGTCCTCCAGCAAATCGGCCTTGAGCACGGAGAGGGTCTCCGGAGCGAGGGCGAAGGCGCCGTCGGCGAAAACCTGGCGGTCGAGCACCGCGAGAGCCCGGCGCTGCACCTCCGAGGCCACGGGCGTAATGGGCGCGGGTCCGCCCTTCGGCGCCGCAGGCGAGCCCGCCACCCGCCGCAGCAGGATCTGGCCGCCGACGTGGCGGGCCGTCATGTCCACGTAGTCCAGAGCCACGGAGAAGACGGCCGAGTCCAGGGCCTGGCGCAGCAGGTTGTAGTCGTGTCCCTCTCCCAGCACCAGCTTCGGCAGAATGGGCAGCACCTCGGAGCGCATGATGCCGAGACGCGTCTCGGCGAAGCCGACCGGGTCGCTCGAAAAGTCGTCGGCGTTGGTGGTGGGGTCGATGTCGTTGAGCTCGCCGCCGTCGTAGACGTTGCCGTACTGGGTTTCGGCCTTGGCGGCGATGGCGTCCAGGGCCTTGGCCTCTTCCTCCGGCCGGAAGGGACGGTAGAGATAATCGACGGCCAGCTCGTCATAGGGTCCCACCTCCTTGAGGAAGTAATCGCCCTGCGGAGCGCCTTTGGGAGCGAGGTAGATCGGGTCGTAGTCCATCACCGAGGACGAGAAGATTCCCGTGGCGGCGTGGCCGGTGAGCTTGCCCGAGGCCACGGCCTCGGGAGTGGCGATCAGGCTGGCCTTCCAGTTGTGGGGGAAGCCCAGGGCATGCCCTACCTCGTGCGACACCAGCTCCTGGAACGCCTCGCGGGCGAAGCGCTCCGCCTCCGGAGTGCCCGGCTTGAGGATGCCCCGCGATTGCAGGACGAGGCGGGCGAAGGCGATCTGGCTGGAGAAGGACGCCGACCGGTCGCAGAAGTGTTGGTCGGCGCGCAGCGACCGCAGCTCGCCGGGGGTGTGCAGCAGCCGCTCGGCCGCTCCGGCCTCCTCGCCCGGCTCGGGCGCCCGCCACCAAGCGTAGACCAGATACCTGTGGAGGGTGTACGAAGGGAACTCGCCATTCAGATAGACGTGGGCCTGGAGCACCTTACCGGTGCGCGGGTCCCAGAGGTTGGGACCGGCCATCCCGGAGAACATCAGGTCGTCGGTCAGGTTCCAGAAGATCATCGAGTGGTGGATGTCCGCGGGATCCCAATCGGGATCGTCCGGCCGGTCGAGGATGCGGACGGCGTTCTGAATACCGGCCTTCTCGAAGGCCCGGTTCCACCACAGGGCCGACTCGTGCAGAAGTGCGCGCCACTCGGTCGGAACGCCGCTGTCGACGTAGAAAGTGATGGGCTCGATGGCGGGCGACACCGGCTTCGAGGGATCGGAGGGGCGAACGTCCCAGCGCTGGGCCAGATGGCGGAAGGCCGAGTCGCGACGGTCGATATCCGTATAGTCCTTGAAGGGCATGTCGAAGGTACCGATCCGCTCGTCGGACGGACGGGGACGATAGCCGTCGTTCTCGGGCAGCCGGAAGAGGGTGTAGTCGACCAGCACCTCCAGGAAACGCCGGTCCGCCAGCCGGGTGGGTCGCAACCGGCGAGGGCCGCCATCCCCGCCGCCCTCCTCCTCGGGACCGCGATCCTCCCGCCGGAAGCGGTAGGCGACGCGGGCCACGACATTGTCGGGAAACGACTTGAGGGAGACCAGAGTGGTCTCGTCGGGGCGGCTCCCATAGCCGGCACGGCGTGGCAGGATCTCGCTCAGATCCGAGCCGAAAAGCGTCTTGGCATCGACGAGCAGGGGCGCCGGATTGCCGGCGACGGGCATCAGATCGCCCAGGAACACGGGCGAGGCGGGAAACGTCTCGGCCACGGAAGTCCGCATGGGCGAGCGCTCGTCCGCCCGGAAGTTCAGGTTCTTTTTCTTGAGGATCAGCCGGTCGCCGCCCTTCTCCCACGACACCACGGAGAGATCCAGGTTTCCGCCCCGCGGCTGCCAGTCCCCCACCGCGTGCGCCAGCACCGCGGCGAAGCCAATCTCCTTGCCCACCAGCTCCGCCGGCACCTCGGCGTAGACCTTGCCCGGGGAGCGGTAGAAGGTGACGAGCCCGGGGATCTTCTGCATCCCCTTGACCGTATCCGCCAGGCTCTTCGGATCTTCGGCGAGGACGGGAAAAGCGGCGAGGAACGAGAAGAGTAACAGGAACAACGAGCGGACGCGGATGGGGCGCATGGACGGACTCCTCCCAATAGACGACGAGGTCTTTCGGACTATACGACTGGAGTGGAGGAAAGTTGAGGGGCGCCGCCGGGCCCGTCCCTCAACCCGTCCGCTGGGCGAGGGCCGTGATCATCGCGACCAGCCGGGCAGGATCCGTCGGCTTGGCGAGGTGGGCCTGGAAGCCGGCGTCGAGGGACTCCAGACGGTCCTGGCTGGAGGAGTAGGCGGTGAAGGCAATGGCGGGAACCCGGCCTCCAAGATCGGCGGAGAGCGCCCGCACCCGGCGCAACAGATCGTAGCCGCTCTCCCCCGGCATTCCGATGTCGCTCAACAGCACGTCCGGAACGGCGTGTGCAAGCGCCAGCAAAGCCTCCTCCGCCGAGGCGACCGCGACCACTTCGGCACCGTACTGTTCGAGCAGCGCGACGAGCATCTCCCGGCCGGTGAGCTCATCCTCCACCACCAGCAGCCGCAGACCCGCGAGCGGCCGGCCGGCGCCGTCCCCGGTACCGCTCGTCGCCGGCTGCCCCTCCGGCGGCTTCGCGATGAGCAGGGCCGGGACCGGGAGAGACACCGTGAACAGGGCTCCCTGGCCCTCGCCCAAGCTCGTCGCCGACACCGTCCCGCCGTGCAGCTCGGTCAAGTTGCGCACGATGGAGAGCCCCAGGCCGAGCCCGGTCTGGCTCCGGGCCGCGGAGCTCTCCTCCTGGCGGAAGCGCTTGAAGACGTGGGGCAGGAACTCCGGGCTGATGCCCTGGCCCGAGTCGCGAACCCGGAGCTGCACGAAGTTCTCCTGGCGGCCCAGCCAGACCTCGACGCGGCCCCCGCCCGGCGTGAACTTCACGGCGTTCGAGAGCAGGTTCCAGGCCACCTGCTGCAGGCGGTCCGGATCGCCCAGGACGGCGTTGACGCCGCCATCGTGCGTCAGCTCGAGGACGACACTCTTGGCGTCGGCCGCCGCCCGCACCGTCTCGACGGCCGCTTCGATCACCGGCAGCAAGTCGATGATGTAGGGAGCCAGCCTCAGCTTCCCCGTCGTGATCCGGGCGGCATCCAACAGGTCCTCGACGAGCCGCGCCTGCGCCTGGACGTTACGCTCGATCGCCGCCAGCCCGCGGGCGGTGGTCGCCGCGTCCACCCGGTCCGTCCCCAGCACGTGGATCCATCCGGACATGGCGCTCAAGGGCCCCCGCAGCTCGTGCGAGACGGTGGCGAGGAACTCATCCTTGAGCCGGTTGGCCGCCTCGGCCTGGCGGGCCGCGTGCCGCTCTCGGGCGATCAACAGGGCGCGCTCCTCTTCCACCTTCTTGAGCTCCGTCCGGTCCTCGATGGCGACCAGGATCCTCTCCGCGCCGCTCCCGGCCCGCCGTACCCGGCGCGCGTTGAGCACCATCGTCCGGCGGCCGATCTGGGGAAACTCGTGCTCCACCTCGAAATCCCGGATCTCGTAGTTGTCCACGAGGATGGATTGCAACGCCCCGCGCAGTGCCGGCAGATTCCACTGGCGGTTGCCCAACTCATAGAGGAGCCGGCCCTCGGTCTTCTCTCGCTTCACCCGGAAGATGTCGTAGAAGGTGCGGTTCGCCCTCTCCACCCGCAGCTCTGCATCCAGCACGATCAGGGGCTCCCGCACCGTCTCGATGATGGCGTCCGCGAAATCGCGGGCCTCGGAGACCTCCGCGCCGGCGCGCTTCAAGTCGTCGACGTCCACCAGGACCAGCACCGCGCCGTCGATCCGGTTGTCCCGGGTCTTGTAAGGCCGGATGCGTAGCGAGTACCAGCAGCCCTGGCGGTCCTGGACCTCTCGCTCGACCACGCTGCCGGTCTCGATCGCCTCCAGGATCGATACCTCGAGGCCGGGTAGGTCGAAGTTGGGCCGGATGTCGCTCAGCAGCCGGTTGACGTCCGTTGGGAGGAGGTTCATCAGCCGTGCGGCCGCAGGGGTGAAGCGGCGCAGACGCAGGTCCGGGCTCAGCAGCACCACCGGGATGTGGAGACCGGTGAGCAGGTTGATCAGGTCGTCGCCGAGCAGCCCCAGCTCCAGGTTGCGATTCTGCAGCTCTTCGTTCAGCGTATTGAGCTCTTCGTTGCTGGACTGGAGCTCTTCCTTCGCGGTCTCCAGCTCCTCGTTGAGGCTCTGCAGCTCCTCGTTGCTGGAGAGAATCTCCTCGTTGGCGACCTGCAGCTCCTCATTGGCGGCGCTCTGGTCCTCGATGACCGCTTGCAGGTACTGCTGGGTCGTCGCCAGCTCTTGCTCCAATTGATCGATCTGGCGGTCCGTGTCCCCTTTGGGCGGGCTCGCGCCCTGAGAAACCGGCACGACGCCGGCCGCCGAAGTTTCTACGAAGAGAACGAGGAAGCAGATCTGTCCGGAGGAGCGTCCCTGGACCGGGACGACCTCGAGGTCCACACCGCGGAAACGATCTCCATGGCGGAACGTGAGGCCCTGCCGGCCGACCGGCGCACGGGTGGCGCGGGCTTCCTGGATCGTCTCGCGCAACCCGGCCAGCAGCCCCTTCTGGATCATCCGGGGCAGGCTGAGGCTGGCGCTGCCGGGCGCGTGCTCGACGTAGGGATGCGTGTCGCCGCGAAACTGCACGATCTCCAGGTTGTCGTCGACGAGGACGCCCGGGGGACCATACCGGCTGAGAAGGATGCGGTCCGCCTCCCGCTGCACCTCGCCGCGGTCTCCGGCATCGCGGGCGACGGCGGCCGCCCGGGTACCAAAGGTGGCCCCTCTCTGGTAAGTGCCCGCACCGGAGCCGGAGATGGCGTGGGACACCGTCTCCGCCGGGGCAAAGACCCTGTGCTCCCGGTCGACCGGCAGGAACAGGTCGGACGACGAGCCTGCGGTCTCCGAGCTTCCCAGGACGAGGAAGCCTTGGCGATTCAAGGCGTAATGAAAGTTGGCGATCACCCGCCGCTGCACGCCGGGCTCGAGGTAGATGAGCACGTTGCGGCAACTGATGAGGTCGAGGCGCGAGAAGGGCGGGTCCCGGATCAGGTCGTGGCGAGCGAAGATGCACAGGTCGCGGACGGCTTTGCTCACCTGGAGGTGGCCATCCATCTTGACGAAGAAACGCGCCAGGCGCTCCGGCGAGACCTCGGCGGCGATGTTCTCCAGGTAGATTCCGGCCCGCGCCGTTTCCACGGCACTGTCGCGGACGTCCGTTCCGAAGATCTGGATGGATGGGCCGGAGGCGACGACGTCGAGGCTCTCCAGCAGGCAGATGGCCAGCGAGTACACCTCTTCCCCCGTCGAGCAGCCCGGCACCCAGACCCGGATCGTGGCGTCGGGCGCGCGGTTCTGCAACAGCCGCGGGAACACGTCCCGGCTCAGGGCGGTAAAGGCCTCCGGATCGCGGAAGAAGGAGGTCACGTTGATCAGCAGATCCTGGTACAGATCCTGGATCTCGTCCGGGTGGCTCTCGAGATGGATGGCGTAGTCCGCGAGCCCTTCGATCTGGCGGAGCGCCATGCGTCGCCGGATGCGGCGCAACAACGTCGGCTTCTTGTAGCCGGTTAGATCCTTGCCCGTAGCCTTCTTCAGCAGCGTGAAGAGAGAGTCGAGGGCTTCCCTCTCGGACTCGAGCAGCACCTCGGGCGCCGGCGATTCAGCGGGTTCCCGGATATAGGAGCTATGAGTCAGCTTCGCGATCTCCAGGGCGAGGCCGTCGGGTGGCAGGATGGCGTCGACGCAGCCCGAAGCGATGGCGCTGCGCGGCATGCCGTCGAACGCGGCGGACTCCGGGTCCTGCGCCAGGCACATGCCGCCGGCGGCCTTGATCGCCTTGAGCCCCAAGGTGCCGTCGGAAGCGGTCCCCGAAAGGACCACCCCGATGGCCTTGCCGGCCCGAACCTCCGCCAGCGTGCGGAAGAAGAGGTCGATCGGCATGTGCCGTTCCGGCGCCACCGCCCGGGGCAGGAGCTTGAGGTGCCCATCCGTAATCGCGAGGTCCATGTTGGACGGAATGACATAGACGTGGTCGGGCTCGATGTTCACGCGATCCCGCACCTCGCCCACCGGCATCGCGGTCGCGCGAGCCAAGAGGGCGGGCAGGATGCTCTCGTGCTTCGGGTCCAGGTGCTGCACGAGGACGAAGGCCGCGCCGGTGTCCGCGGGCAGGTTTTGCAGCAACTGCCGGAAGGCCTCAAGGCCGCCGGCGGAAGCCCCGATGCCGACGATGGGGAAGGACTTGGGCGGGGATTCGCCGGCCGGCTCGGCGACACGCTTACCGGAGGCGCGCTTCGGGGGTGGCCTTTTCTTCGGAGAGGCTTCCAGCATTGACTTTACCGCTCTCAGGCGAAGGCTGAGGGAGATAGGTCAGTGTAACAGAAGCCCGGAAACGGGGAGAAAAGCTGGACAGGGAGGGGGCGGCTTAATTTGCCAAGCGAGGCTCGACATCAAGGCGAAATTCTTCGCAGACCTTATCGAGATCAGAAAGGGGCTCACTCAGCGGCTCGGGATCGCCGGCGGGAACCAGTCTGGCTCTTCCCTCGAAGAGAGCGACGCAGAGCTCTCCATCGAACCGGGAGAGGTAGAGGACTCCCGCAGCCCCTGAGTCGAAGAAGATACGAGCGATGTGCTGAGTCAACTTGCGACGGGTTCCCAAGACCTCTGCCAGATCGAGCCGGGAGATCTTCCAGCCGATCAGGAGATCCTTCAGATGCTCCTCGACCCGAGTCAGGGTCTCAGGATCGAAGACCGTGAACAGCTCCCCTTTCAGTAACTCAAGTCTCGCGGGAGCGAGAGCGTTCTTCTCTCGCCACTTTTGCAAGCTCCTCTTGGAGGTAGGACGGCCGAGTTTTCGGCGCTCTTCGCTCATCTTGAGAGAAGGACGGAAGGGCGCCAGTTTCTCGCGCAAACAGGTCAAGCGATTGGGAGATGCGTAGAGGGTGCGGAAATCTCGCAGACGGTCGTCGTAGCGCCCTTTCCACCGCAAATGCTCATAGGGAGGATACTCGAGCGGAGCCTCGAAGTACCCCACCCGCCAGAGGAGGTCTCCGCTCTTCAGCGGTCGAACTCCACGAGCTCCTCAGCGGCTTCGACTACAGACTTCCAGACAGTAGCGTCGCTGCTGTGCCGTAGAACATAGCCAGGCGCCTCGTCGTCGAGCGATGGGTTCATCCCTGAAAACCACGACTGCGCCGTCTCGTCCCCGAAGGCGTACGCGATTTCGCGAGCCGCTTCATAGCCAGCCCGGAGCCGGCCAAAAGCTAGAGGCTCTGGCACCAGCGCACCTTCCGCCCATTGCTCAACCCGCGTCACCTCGTCGACGCCCGTGAGATAGGACGTCAGATCCGCACCCAAGTGCTCAAGCAGATAAGAGGCCATGGCAGAGGCCCCGATCTCCTCCTTCGGACGAGAGGGTTTTGTCTCCACGAACGCCTTGGCTACGGAAACGACGGAGCTCCAAACTCCGGGATCTTCGCCTTCCCGCAAGGCGAAAGCAGGAGCTCGGCCACCGAGTTTGCTGTTGGTACCAAAAAACCACGCTTGGGCCGTCTCGTTGTCATAGGCGTCGACCAGATAGCGAGCCGCCTGATAGGCAGTCCGCAACCGATGGGTGGGCGCCGGGCGCGGTTGGACTCTTCCAGCGGCCCACTGTCCTACGAGCTTCGAGTCATTGATACCGCTGAGATAGGCTGTCACCTTCTGGCCAAGGTGCTGCTGAAGATAGCTGGCGACCTGGGAAATGTCCGATGTCACGGCTTGCCGTTCAATCTGGCTCGTCCCCTCGCCCACCGACTTGGCGACCATCGCGATCCGCTCTCCCTGCGCTTCCTTGGTGTGCATGTGATCTCCTCTTGGGCGTTGCGCTCCCTGGCTCCACCTGCTTTGCCCACCGCAATCCTACCCTCTTTGCTACCCTAAAATCTACCTGACTAGTCGAGGACATGACAATCCCTTGGCGCACTTTTGACAAGCAGGAGACACCCCGGAGCCCAACTGGTCAGGCTGTCTTTCCGGCGGAGATAAGCCGGTTGCGACTTGTCGGTCATGTCGGTGTCTATCTTTCCGGAAGGAGACAATTGGAGGTAGTCCGCCTGACTGTCGTTGACTGCGCGTTCCACAGGTTTTCCCCCTCTTGGAGAGGTTGGTCGGCCTATGCGATTCGGCAGGTATGTCCTCGCGCCTCGCCCCACCTCTCCTGCGGTCTAGGTCGGGACGACCGACTGGCTTGTCTTCCTAAGGTGACAAATGGTTGACAAAAAGGAAGGAGTGACTAAAATTACTTTTAAGGCAGGAGAAGACAAGCCATGTCCGAACCGGGTTCCTCTGTACCAAGAAGGAAGGTTCGTAGCCCCTCTTATCCCTTCATCAGTTTGAAGACGGCGATCGATCGTGCCCGGCGCCTCTTCGAAGCCGAGCAGCGTAACGCCGTGCCTCAGGAGACTGCCGCCGCCCATTGGGGCTATTCGCAGAAAAGCAGCGGAGGAAAACAGACCATCGCCGCACTCCGGGCCTTCGGACTGCTGGATGGAAACGGTATGGTAAAGCTTACCGAGCGCGCCTTGCGGATTCTCCTGGACGAGCGCAGCCCCTCTCCCGAGAAAGATCTGCTGGTTCGACAGGCGGCCCTCTCCCCCAACCTTCATGATCGGCTCTGGCAGAAGTATGGAGCCGCCCTGCCCTCGCCCACGGACCTGCGGCTTTCGCTCATTCTGGGTGATGCGTTCAATGAGAATTCGGTCGATGAATTCATAGCTGAATATATTGAGACCCTCGCTTTCGCGCGACTGACCTCTGAGACAACCACGGTTCCAAGGGAGAGCGTCGCCGGGCAACAGCCAAACGGGCTCGATCGCGAAGTGGCGCTGGACAATCCGCGGTCCACCGCGACCGCCGCGGTCGACCCCGCCGTCTTCCCTCTCCTTGACGGCAATGCTGTGGAGTTCCGAATCAGACACAGGATCTCACCTGACGAGGTCGAGGATGTGCGGCAGATGTTCGAGATCTGGCTGCGGAAGATCGTGGAGCGCTGAGCCGGCGAGCCGTAGCCGCTCCCGGATCCGCACCACTTCCCCCACCACGATCGTCGCCGGTGCTTTGAGGCCGGCTCGGATGACGTCTCCCGCGACGGTCGCCAGCGTTCCCACCACGACTTGCTCCCCCGTCAAGGTTCCCTGGGCGATGACGGCGACGGGCGTGTCCGCTCCCCGGCCGTGGAAGAGGAGCGCGGCGGCGATCTCGGGGAGGCGGGCGAGGCCCATGAGGATGACGAGAGTCTCGACGCGGGCGAGGGCGGCCCAGTCCTGACGGTCCCCTTCGGCGCAGTGGCCGGTCACCACGGCGTAACCCGCCGCCATCTCGCGGTGAGTGATCGGGATTCCCACCCTCGCCGGCACGGCGACGGCGCTGGAGACTCCGGGGACCACCTCCCAGGCGACTCCCGCCTCGGCGCAGGCGAGCGCTTCCTCCGCGCCGCGACCGAAGACGAACGGGTCGCCCCCTTTGAGGCGGACAACGATCCGGCCCGCCTTACCGTGATGCACCAGATGGGCGTTGATCTCTTCCTGGTGGCAGGCGTGCTCGCCCGGCGCCTTGCCGACGAAGATCCGCTCCGCTTCCGAGGGCGCTTCGGCGAGCAGGGCATCCGAGATCAGCCGGTCGTAGATCACCACCTCGGCCCGCCGCAGACAGTCCAGCCCCATTACGGTGATCAGCCGAGGATCGCCCGGGCCTGCGCCCACCAGATAGACGATCCCCCGGCCGCTCATTTCACTGGGCTTGCCTTTCCACGGCGGCCTCGGGCGCCACTCCGAAGATCTCCTCGATGCGGGCCAGGGCCGCCGACTCGTGGCCCCGCCGCAGGAGATGCAGCACGTCGGAGTCGATGAGCCGGTACCAAAGGGTGCGCCGGGTCTCGAAGTCCGGCCAGCGACGGGCGAGGGGAACACGCAGGTCCCCGGCGAGCTCCAGGAAGCGGGCGTGCTCCTCCCCGAGCTCGGCCTCCAGTCGTTGGCGCAGGCGCACGGCGAGCGCCGGAGCTTTGCCGCCCGTCGAGATGGCGACGGCGAGATCGCCCCGGCGGACGATCGCCGGCGCGATGAAGTCGCAGTGGGGGACGTCGTCCAGGGTATTGACGATGACGTTGCGCCCCCGCGTCTCCTCCCAGACGCCGTTGGTCACTGCGAGCGGCTGGCCCACCACGATGACGAGGAAGGCCGTGCGCAGATCCCCCCGGCGATAACGCCGGTCGATCCAGTCGATCCGCCCGCGCATCGCGAGCTCGCCGAGGCCAGGGGTGACCTCCGGGGAGACCACCGTCACCTTGGCGTCCCCCGCCAGCAATCCCCGCACCTTCTCTTCCGCCACGGCGCAGCCGCCGAGCACGAAACAACTACGTCCTGTAAGACTGAGGTAGACCGGATAGTGCTGCATGGATTTTTAGACCTCCAGGCTTTCCACGGTCACGCCGTGGCGGTCAATTTCCAGCGTCAGACGGCAGAGGTCCGTCGAGATCCCCAGGCGAAAAACCCCGGGTCCCTGGACGGTGAACAGCATTCCTTCGAGGTTCTGCCCCGCCAGAGTGGCGAGGGCGTCGTTGACGGCCTGGGTGGCCCGCCGGGCGGCGGCACCTCGCGGCGTCTGGTGGAAAAGGCGCAGCAGAGCCTGCTCGCTCTGGGCGCCGTGGATGCGGCGGACGCGGCCGGTCTGGAGCGTCATCTCCAGGATTCCTTCCAGCCGCTTCAGGTGCTCCTCGCCCACCTCGCCGGCCGCCACGGCGGCGGCCAGCTCATCGTAGGGAGCCCGGGCTGCCGGGCCCTGAAGCGAGGCCGCCAGCATCGCCAGCTCCTCCCCCAGCACCTCCCGTTGCGCGGCATCCAGAGTCACGGCCCCGGCGGATATGGCGGTGCTCACCGCAACGCCCGGGGGCCAACGGGCCGAATCTGCACGAGCGAGTCGTGCTCGTGCTCGAAAGCGCCCGTTTCGATGGGGCAGTGAATGCCGCACTCCTTGGGCGCGTTCTTCTCCCACCACCAGCGGCCGGCCCGCGGGTCCTCCCCCGCCTTGGTCTCGCGGGTGCACGGCGCGCAGCCGATGCTGGTGAAGCCCTTGGCGTAGAGCGGATGGACGGGGACGTCGTGGGCCTCGTTGTAGTCCTTGACCTCTTCGAGGGTCCAGTCCGCCAGCGGATTGATCTTGGCGAGGCCACCGTGATCGTGGTCGATCTCCACCTTGCGGATGTTGGAGCGGCTGGCCCACTGGTCGCGGCGCAGGCCGGTGATCCAGGCGTCAAGGCCCTCGAGCACGCCGCGTATGGGCTCCACCTTGCGCACGCTGCAGCAGTGCAGGCGGGCTTCGACGCTCTTCTGGAAGAGGTTGGGGCCGAAACGCCGGACCATGCCCTCCACCTGCCGGGCGTCGGGGAAGTAGACCTCGACCTCGATGCCGTAGCGCTGCCGCACCGTCTCCATCACGTCGTAGGTCTCCTGATGGAGTCGGCCGGTGTCGACGGTGAACAACCGGACTGTTGGGTCGATCCGCCACGCCATGTCGAGAATGGCCATGCCCTCGGCCTGGAAGCTGGTACAAAGGGCGACCTGAGATCCCCACCGTTCGAGAGCCCAGCCGATCAGCTCCTGCGGCGTGGCGTCGTCCATCTCCACCGCAAGCTGCCCGGCCTCGAATTCGTCCAATAGATCCCGGCTGTCGATCTTGATCGCGGTCGCTCTGTCGAACATCGTCGTCTTCCTTTCAAGCTTCTATGGAAACCACCTCGCCCGACCCGAGGGCGACAAGCTCCTCGTCGGCGTGACGGGTGAAAAACGATTGAATGCGCTCGCCCTCCTCGCGCCCATCCAGAAAGGCGCGGAAGAGTCTTTCGATCACGAGGTGAACTTCTTCTCCCGGCACCCGCTGGAGCACGGGCCGTCCGATGGCCGCGTCGCGTCCCAGACCGCCGCGCAGGAAAAGGTCGTAGCCTTCGAGCCGCTCGCCGTTGGGGCCGCGCTCTCGCAAGGTCGTGCCCTGCAATCCGATGTCCCCGATCCAGTGATGGGCGCAGGCGTGCGGGCAGCCGTCCAGGTTGAGGCGCAGGCCCGCCGCCTCGTCGCCGAACACTTGCTCCAGGTGCTCGACGATCTCGTTGAGCTTCCCCTTGGTCTCGGCCACCGTGAAGTTGCAGAAGGGATCGCCCGTGCAGGCGATGGCGGCCCCGCGCAAGCGGCTGCTTCGGAGAGGGAAACCCAGATCGCCGACCTCCCGCACCACCTCGTCGACCCGCGCCTCGGGGATGTGGCTGAGGATGAAGTTCTGCCGCCGGGTGAGCCGGATCTCGCCGCCCCAGCTTTCCGTGAGGTCCGCGAGCCGCAGCATGGTGGCGCCGTCCATGAGTCCGAGATGGACGGGGAAGCCGGCGTAGAACAATCCGTCCTGCTTCTGGGGATGGACGCCTTCGTGGTCGTGCTCCTCGGCGGGCGCGGGAGGCACGAAGCCATCCAGCAGGCGGCGGCCCAGCTTCTCCTCCACTCTTGCCCGAAAGGCCTCCGGCCCAAGATCGTGGACCATGAACTTGAGCCGCGCCTTGGCCCGTGACATCCGGGATTTGAGATTCAACCGCCAGACGTCCACGATCGCCCGCAACACACTCAACGCCTCCCCCGCCGGCACCCAGACCCCGAGGTCATCCGCCAGCCGCGGCCAAGTGGCGAGGCCGCCGCCCACGCGCACGGCGAACCCCAACTCGCCGTCTCGTGGCGCGCCGATCAGCGCGATGCAGTGGATCTCCGGGGCGTTGCACTGGTGCGGGCAAGCCGAGATGGTGATCTTGTGCTTGCGGGGCAGATCGGAGTACTCGCGGTTCTGAACGAAGAAGTCCGACGTTTCGGCGATCAGCCCCCTCACCTCGAACAGCTCCTCGCGGTCCAGGCCGGTCAGGGGGCAGCCGGTGATGTTGCGCACGTTGTCGCCGCAGGCGCCCGTGGTGGAAAGGCCTCCGGCTTCCAGGATACGCAGCACTTCGGGCAGTTGGGAAAGCTCCAGCCAGTGGAGCTGGATCGTCTGCCGGGTCGTGAGCTCGCCATGCCCGCGGCCGAAGCGCTGCGAGATGTCGCCGAGGACGCGCAGCCCCGCGGGCGTGAGGATGCCGCCCGGGGTCTTCACCCGCATCATGAAATGCCCGAGCTTCGGCTTGTCGTGGTACAGCCCGTACCACTGCATGCGGACGAAGTCCTCCTCGGCCACCGCTTCGTAACCGGCCTCGATCATCGCCGGCAGATCGCGGATCACGTCGAGACCGCCCTTCTCGTGCTTCAAGCGCTCGACGACGTTGCGCTTGCGCACCAGATCCCAGGTGATCTCGGCCGCGGGGGCCATTGGACTCTTCTCCAGCATGCACGGACTCCCAGACCCGCTCCGAAAAGCGGGATAGACCTGTCGCTTGCCGCACCTTGGAAGGCGCAGCGCTCAGACAACGCGGACTGTCGGGTCAGGAGAGGCGGATGCGAACGGCAGGCGCGTGCCGGTCACACCCGCCAGCTACAGGTACAAAGCACCTGTGCGGGAAGAGCGAGGGGGGGACTGTGGCGCCTCGGGTTCATTTGTAAGTAGGATAGTATTGTTTATCTCATCTGTCTAGCCCCCCTGTTACCTATTTGGAACCGCGTCTGTCACCGGCAGCGGGTTCCGCCGCGGGCTCGCCCAGTCAATCCGCCGGGTGAGGTACATCACCAGGGCGAGGATGAGGAACAGGCCGAGCGACCCCAGAAGCAGGGCATAGTCCTCGAGTTGGAGCAGCACGTAGAGATAGCCGTAGAGGCTGCCGAGCACGAAGGTCATCAACAAGGCCCGCAACGCCCCGTGCAGGATGGCCGCCGAGTAACCGCCGATGAGCAGCACCGTCGCCGCCGCGGCTGTGAGATAGGCAAGGCCGAAGGGAGTGTGCTCAGAGATCGAGAGCAGCAGCAGGTAGAACAGGCAGAGGGCGAAGCCGACCAAAAGGTACTGCACCGGGTGGAGGGAGAACGGGTTGAACTGCTCGTAGAGGAAGAAGGTCAGGAAGGTGAGGACGAGGAAGAGAGCCGCGTACTTCGTCGACCTCTCCGTCTTCTGGTAGGCGTCCACCGGCTGGAAGAGCTGCACTCCGAATGCCGAGGCGTTGAGGGCGTCGGCCGGCGCCTGCTCCTTGGCCTCGCTCGTCCGCAACTCCTGCGGATAGTCGCGGCCGGTCGAGGCGTTCAACTGGGTGGCCGGCACCTGCTCTTTGGTCTCGCTCGTCCGCCACTGCTGCGGGTAGCTACGGCCAAACCAGGAGACGTTCCACAGGGCTTCGAATCCCGTCCCGCGGACCGTCCGCTTCGCCGGCAGGAACTCGCCGCAGAAGCTGGGCGAAGGCCAGTTCGACTTCAGGGCCACCGTCGTCTCCTTGGCCAAGGGGAGGAAGCTCAGCTCTTCGCTGCCGTTCACCGCGAGATCGAACGCGAAGGCATAGGAGTCTCCCGTCTTGCCGGCCTCAAGGTCCGGGACCCCCACCTTGAGGCCCGAGTGCCAAAGCCCGCCCTCCGCGCCTCCGGGAGCGAGTTGGAGAGTACGGTTGCCCCACGTCAGACCGACGCCCGAGGTGGTGCCCCGCATGTCCGGCACTCCGATTGCGAGATAGGCGTCCCGCCAGAGGATGTCCTCCGGCTCGACGTGCCAGTCGTCGAAGCTCGGCCGCTGAAACGTCCCCGTCCAGTGCAGACCCGTGCGATAGACGGCGACCTCGAAGATCCCCCGGTTGCGCTTCTCCGACTCCACGTTTCCCTCGATCTTGAGCGTCTCCGGCAGGAAGCGAACCCAATACGTCTGGGTGCCGATATTGAGCCCCTTCTCGTTCTTGATGTGCACGAGATAGGGAACGGTCAACACCGGCCCGGCGAGAACTTGCGGCCGGCCCCACGAGTCCGCAACCTCCTTGGCCGCCTCCTTCTGGCGCGACTGGCGCTCGGACACCAGCGAGGAGACCATGCCCAGAGGAATGAGCAGGATGAGGATGAGCCCGCCGATGATGGCGATCTTGACCGCCAGGGAATCGCGGAACCTGCGTTTTTCGGTTTCAACTGTGAACACGGATCTCCCCTCCTGAAGAATGCTGCTTGGTTAGATTGCGACCCGAGCCGGTCTTGCCCCCTCCCAAGACCCTCATCACCCCGGCCCTCTTTTCCCATCGCCCTCGAAGGTCTGCACTCCTGCCATCCCAAGAAGGGAGAGCGGCAGGAGGAGGAGCCCCGTGAGGATCACCTTCTTGAGGACCATGGAACGTTCCTCCTTGATGGGACATTGAAACGCCCCGCCGGGGAGCCAAGAGGGCCGAATCCGGGAGAGAACCCGCAGGATTGTGGCGAAACTGTGGAGATCGGCCGGGAGCCGGAGATCTGCGTTAGATTGTGGGCATGACGACCCCGGCCCCCGCGGGAAGCGGCGGACGCATCGCCCTGGTGGACGACGAAGAGAGCCTGCGCGAAACCGTGGGCTTCGCCTTGCGCCGAGAGGGCTACCGCGTCGAGGAATATCCCGACGGCCTCGCCGCCTGGCAGAGCTTCGAACGCGACCTGCCCGACCTCGCGATCCTCGACATCCTCATGCCGCGCATGGACGGCCGCGAGCTATGCCGGCGCCTGCGCGCCCTCTCCGAGCGGCTGCCCATCCTCTTTCTCACCTCGCGCGATGAGGAGTTCGACCGCGTGCTGGGCCTGGAGCTGGGGGCGGACGACTACCTTTGCAAGCCGTTTTCGATGCGCGAGCTCGCCGCCCGCGTGAAGGTCCTGCTGCGCCGCGCCGCGCACCGCCAGGAGCCGGCGGGAGGAGACGACGAGCGCCTCCTGGAGACTGGCCGCCTGGTGCTGGACCTCAAACGCTACCAGGCGCAATGGGCGGGTGTCCCGGTCTCGCTGACCGTCACCGAGTTCCTCCTCCTCCAGGCGCTCGCCCGCCGTCCCGGGCACGTGAAGACCCGCGCGCAGCTCCTGCAGGAGGGTTACCCCCACGACGCCTACGCCAGCGACCGGACCATCGACAGCCATGTGAAACGGCTGCGCAAGAAGCTCGCCGAGGTCGATCCGGCTTTCGACGGCATCGAGACCGTCTACGGGCTCGGCTACCGCTTCCGGCCGGAGTGAGGCGTGCGTCTCCGCCTACCTTCCCGGATCTCGATCCGGCTCCTCCTCTTCAACGTCCTGTTGGTCTTCCTGCCGGTGGCGGGCTTCCTGTACCTGGGCGTCTACGAGAAGCAGCTCCTCGACGATCAGGAGCGCTCCATGGTGCAGCAGGGACGCCTCCTGGCCGCGGCCCTCGGCGGCGGAGCCGAGCTGGGCCCGTTGGATCCCCGGGGAGCCGAGGCCTTGCTGCGTCGTCTCGACCAGCGGACCGACTCCCGCGCGCGAATCCTGGGCCAAGACGGCGCCCTCCTAGCAGACTCCAGCCGGCCGGGTCCCCACCGTACGAAAGTGGATCCGCGCTTCTCCCGGCCTCCGGAGGCGCAGGGCAGCCTATTGTATGAGGTCGCGGTCGGCTTCTATCGGCTCTACCGCCAGATGCGGGCTCCGGTGCCGAGCCGGAGCAGGCTACCCCCCGATCCCTTCCCGACTCGCGCCGTCGCCGCCGCTCTCACCGGGAAATATGGGGCCGCCGTGAAGCGCACGGAAGACACGATCTGGCGGCCGTCGCTCACCCTGAACAGCGCCATCCCGATCCGAAGGGGTGGTCAGGTGGCCGGGGTCGTCCTCGTCTCTCAATCCACGCTGCGCATCCTGCGGGCGCTCGACCAGGTGCGCCTCGCCGTCCTCAAGATCTTTCTCGTCTCCGTGATCGTGGCGGCCATCCTTTCTCTACTCCTCGCGGGCACCATCACCCACCCGATTCGCCGTCTGCGCGATGAAGCGAACGCCCTCCTCGACCGTCGCGGCCGGCTGCGCGGACGGTTCGGCGGCCCCCACCGGGCGGATGAGATCGGCGACCTGACGCGTGCCCTGGAACAGCTCACCGCGCGTCTCGCCGCTCACCAGGACGCCCTGGAGTCCTTCGCCTCGGACATTTCCCACGAGCTCAAGAATCCCCTCGCCTCCATCCGCTCGGGCACGGAGCTCCTGGGCGAGATCGAGGAACCGGCGGACCGCGAGCGCTTCCTCGCCCTGGTGCAGCGCGAAGTGGCCCGCATGGAGCGTTTGCTCACCGCCGTGCGCGAGATCGGCGAGATCGACGCTCGCCTGGAGACGGAAGCTCCGGGCCTCGTGGACCTCGACGCGCTCTTGAAAGACGTGGCGGAGGGCTTTCGTCGGCGCGCCGACAATGGCGTGAAAGTCAGGCTCTCCGCACCCGGCGGTCCTCTCCCCGTCCGCGCCTCCCCCGAGCGTCTCTTTCAGGTCTTCGAGAACCTTCTCGACAACGCCCGCGGCTTCTCCCCCACCGGCGGAATGGTCACCGTCACCCTCGAAAGGCGAAACGGCACCGTCGCCGTGCGCATCGACGACGAGGGCCCAGGCATCCCCGAGACTCACCTGGACCGGATCTTCGACCGCTTCTTCACCTACCGTCCCGGAGAGCCGGACGCTCGCAACGGCCACACGGGTTTGGGATTGGCGATCGCGAAGGCGATCGTCGAGGGCTACGGTGGAGCGATAGGGGCGGAGAATCGGGCGGGGGGTGGAGCGGGATTTGAGGTGGTGTTGCCGGACGTAAACTAAATCGATCCAACGTTATATCGGAAGGAGGGAAAGAGTCTTTCCCCCGATCCGACGCTACGCCGGATAGTTCCAACGCTCCATCGGAAACTCCGACGCTTCGTTGGGAGATTCCAACGTCACGTGGGAAGGAGGGAAAGAGTCTTTCCCCCGATCCAGTGTCACGTCGGAAAGTTCCAACGCTCCATTGGAAGAGACGGAGGATCATCGTCAGGTACCGCAGCTTAGGCCTAACTCCCTGTTGTTGCTAGGGATATCCGATTCGAGAAATCTCCCGTCCGCTTCCCCTTGTTGTTCTCTTCGAGTCCTTCAGACGGGAGGAACCGATGTCCGTCCATGGTGCAAGACAGAGAATCGAAGCCGAGGTCCTGACCTGGCCGGGTGTGGTGTCCCAGCCTCACCGCTTCGGCGGAACCGAGTTCATGCTCGGCAAGCGGGAGGTGGGCCACGTTCATGGCGACCGTCTCCTCGACGTCGCCTTCCCCAAGCCGGTGCGCAACGAGGTGGTGACCGCCGGTCTCGCCGAGCCGCACCACATCCTGCCGGACAGCGGCTGGGTGAGCTTCTACATAAGGAAGGAAGAGGACGTCGAGGCCGCTGTCGCTCTCCTGCGCCGCTCCTATGACCTGGCGCGCGAGCAACAGGCGCGGAAGTACGGAACAGCGGCGAGCTCTCCGGTATCATAGGGCGCTATGAGAGCACTGCCACCCGCCCCGATGGGCGTCCGATGACTGCAGAGAGCGCCGGGCGTGACGACGGCTGAGGTCTCGGTTCCCGCCCGCTCCACTTGGAGCCCCCTTCGCCATACCGTGTTCCGCTGGCTGTGGATCGCCAGCGTGGCCTCCAACATCGGCACTTGGTTCCAGAACGTCGGTGCGTCGTGGATGATGACGACGCTCACGCCTTCGCCGGCCTTGGTCGCCTTGGTTCAAGCCGCCACCAGCCTGCCGATGTTCCTGCTGTCGCTGCCGGCCGGGGCCGTGGCCGACGTGCTCGACAAGCGCCGGCTTCTTCTCGTCACCCAGATCTGGATGACGGTCGCCGCCTTTGGGCTCTGGGCCTTCACCGCGGCGGGGGCGACGACGCCTTGGATCCTTCTCGGCTTCACGTTTTTCCTCGGTCTCGGCTCCGCCTTGAACGGACCGGCGTGGCAGGCGAGCATCCCGGAGATGGTGTCGCGGGAGGATCTCCCCGCCGCCGTCACCCTGGGAAGCATCGGCTTCAACATCGCCCGGGCGGCGGGCCCGGCTCTCGCGGGCTTGGTGGTGGCGGCCTCGGGGCCGGCTCTCACCTTCCTGATCAACGCCATCTCCTTCCTCGGCGTGCTCGCCGTCCTCTTCGTCTGGAAACGGCCCACGGAGGAGCCGATGCTGCCGGTCGAGCGCATTCTGGGCGCCATGACGACGGGGCTGCGCTACGTCCGCCACGCCCCGGAGGTGATCGCGCCCATGGTGCGCGGCACCACGTTCGTCCTCTGCGGCGCGTCGCTCTGGGCGCTCCTTCCCCTGGTCGTCAATCAGGAGCTCCACACAGGAGCCGAAGGCTACGGCCTCCTTCTGGGAGCTCTGGGAGTGGGAGCCGTGGCCGGTGCCCTCATCCTGCCCCGCCTCAAGCGGAACAACTCCATGGATGGTGTCGTGATGGTGGCGACGCTGGTCTTCGCCGGAGCCACGGTGACCCTCGGCACGGTGCGGAGCTTCTGGCTGCTGATGATTGCCATGCTCCTTGCCGGCGGCGCCTGGCTCTCGCTCCTCTCCAGCCTCAACGTCGCCGTGCAGACGGTGGTGCCCTCGTGGGTGACGGGCCGTGCTCTCTCGGTCTACATGCTGGTTTTCTATGCCGGTCTCGCGGGAGGCAGCGCCCTCTGGGGCGCCGTGGCCGAGCACTTCGGCCTCTCGAAAGCTCTGCTCCTCTCGGCCGGAGGCATGATCATAGGCCTTGCGGCCACCTTCCGCATTAACCTTCGGTCCGGCGAGGGGCTCAACCTCGCGCCCTCCCGCCAGTGGCCGGCGCCCATCGTGATGCACGATCTCGAGCTCGAGCGTGGTCCCGTGCTGGTGGAGGTCCGCTACACGATCGATCCCGCCCGCGCCGCCGAGTTCGCGGAGGCCATGAGCGGCCTGCGGCGCATCCGCCTGCGCGACGGCGCCATGCAGTGGGGCCTGTTCGTGGACTCCTCCGACCACGCTCTGTACATCGAGGTCTTTCTCGTCAAATCCTGGATCGAGCACCTGCGCCAGCACGAGCGCGCCACCCATGCGGACCGCGACATCGAGACCGGGGCCTACGCCTTTCACATCGGCGAGGGGCGGCCGGCGGTCACGCACCTCATCGCGGAGCGGGGAGTCCGGGCGCCGGCACGGCTGTCCTGAGAATCGGCCCGTTGTATGCGGTCACTCCTGACCGAGCCCTCCGCTCTGGGCGACGCCCCTCCCCTTAGGAGAGGGACGCCAACCAGGTCCGATGCAGCTCAAGCACCCGAAATCTTTGTTCTAGCCGGCCATCGTGTCATCCACATAGGAGTAGATGGGACTCGTGTCGTCAGCGACGCCGATGGGGATATGGATCCTACTGCCGCCGGTCACCCAATGGCGGAGGGTCTCTTTGTGCAGGGTCAGTACGGCAGCTTTCTTCGCCGTGGTCCTCTGTAGCTTCTTCTTCATGGATCGCTCCTTCGGGGGAAATCGCCGTGCACGTGCCCGTTGGCCGCAGGCGGATCGCTCGTCCTCCTCGCGGTATCCGGTCGTGTCGCAGCCAGTGCTCCATCTTCTAATGCGCCTTTCGGGAGGAAAAGCTGTCAGAGGCTGAGAGCAGAAGGGCGTGCGGCCCTGTTTGATTGTTTCCACGGATGCGCTGAATCGATCGGAATTCGGCTGTGATCATTTGCCCGATCACTACAACGGAGCGTCCGAACTTCAAATGGCGCGTCGCGATCGCTCCTGCGAGCCTGCGTCGGGCTGATCAGAACTAGAAGCCCAAACTCCACTGGGGTGGAAACCGACCAGATTGTCACAGTGGATCTACAGCACAGGGCGCTACGCCATCTCGCGACAGTCATCGGCGATGACAGGTTGCGGTCGGTCGATGAATCCTGCGAATGATGCTGAATCTGTGAGGTCTGAACCAGCCCTATCGTGCCCTTCAACCATGGATTACACCCCTCCCGCCACCTGCCGGATGGCGGCCTTCAGCATCTGTAGGTCCACGGGTTTGGTGAGATGGCGCAGGAAGCCGGCTTCGTGGCTTCGGCGCACGTCCTCCTCCATGCCGTAGCCGGAGAGGGCGATGCCCCGCAGGCCGTAGCGCCGGCCGAGCTCGCGCATCACGTCCTGCCCGGAGCCGTCCGGCAGGCCGAGGTCGCTCACCACGAGGTCCAGCCGGCGGCCGGCTCCGTCCTGGGTGGCGCCGGCGGTGGTCAGCGCCGCGGCGACCGAGGTCGCGACGGTCACCTCGTGGCCCATCAAGCGCAGCAGGTCCGACATGGCCTCGGCGGTGTCCTCATGATCTTCCACCAGCAGGATGTGCAGAGGGCGGTCCACTTCGGCAGCCGGTGTGGGCGGCGGCGCTACCGGCCGGGGGCGGGAGAACCAGACGCCGGTCTCGTCCAGGTCGCCCTGCACGGTTGCGATGGGCAGGCGAACCGTGAAGCACGCGCCCTTCCCTCTCCCTTCGCTATCCGCCAGGAGCCGGCCGCCATGAAGGTCCACGATGGCGCGGCTCACGGCCAACCCCAGCCCCAGGCCGCCAAATCGCCGGGTGATGCGCCGGTCGGTCTGCTCGAAGGCGTCGAAGATGCGCGGCAGCATCTCGGGCTCGATGCCGATGCCGGTGTCGCGCACCGCGACGGCCAGCTCCCGGGAACCGGCGAGGCTGCCGGTGAGCCATGATTCAACGGTGATGGTACCTCCCTCCGGGGTGAACTTGACGGCGTTGGACAGCAGGTTCCAGAAGACTTGCGTGAGCCGCGGAGCGTCGGCCCAGATGCGATGCTCCTCGCCGGTGAGGCGCACGTCCAGCCGCAGGCCGCCGGCCGCGAGGTCCCGCTCCGCCGTAGCCAGGGCGTGCTCGATCACCCGCCGGGCATCGATGGCCTGCCGGTGCAATTCGAGCTTGCCGCGGGCGATGCGGGTCAGATCCAGAAGGTCGTCGATCAGCCGCGCCTCGAGCTCGACGTTTCTCTGGATCATGGCGAACTCCCCGGCGAAGGGCGCCAGGCGCGGGTCGGCGGTCAGCCGCGAAATGACCGCCAGGACCGGAGTCAGCGGCGTGCGCAGCTCGTGGCTGAGCGTCGCCAGGAAGCGGTCCTTCGTCTCCACGGCCTCCTGAAGCTCGCGATGCGCCTTCTCCAGGGCCTCCTGCGACCGCCGCCGCTCGCTGACGTCGAGGGTGCTGCCCACCACCCGCACGGCTTTCCCCTCGCCGTCGCGGACGATCAATCCCTTGTCCCAGACGTGCACCCAGCTCCCGTCGCGGTGACGCAGCCGGAACTCGGCGCTGAAGGAGGAGCTGTCGCCCTGCACAGCGGCGAAGATCGCCTGATCGACCGGCTCGACGTCGTCGGGATGAACCTGCCGGCGCCACCAGCCGACATCTCCCTCCACCTCCTTCGGCCAGTAGCCCAGGAGGGTGAAGAGTCCTTTGGAGCGCTGGACTCGACCGCTGACGGGATCCCAGTCGTAGATCAGCCCATTGATGGCCTCGGTCGCGAGGCGGAAGCGCTCTTCGCTAATGCGTAGCGCCTCTTCCGCCCGGCGCCGCTCGGTGATGTCGCGGGCGATGAGCGCGGCACCCGAGATCCGGCCGGCCGGGTCACGGAAGGCGGAGATCGACACCGAAACGTGAATCCGCCGACCGTGCTTGTGGAGGCGCTCGGTCTCGAAGGGGCGCACCCGCTCGCCGCGCAGGACGGCCTCCACCGCGGAGGGCACTTCATCGAAGTGATCCGGCGGGGCGGGCACGGAGAAGCGCCTCCCCACCACCTCCGCTGCGGTGAAGCCGAACATCCTCTCCGCGGCGGCGTTCCACGCCGCCGTCGTGCCGTCCAGATTCTTGATGCTGATGGCGTCCTCGGAAGATTCGAAGACCGCGCCGAACCCGCCCTCGGCAAGCGCCACCTGGAGGCGTGGCTCGGACCCCGGCGCTTCTCCGGCAATTCGGCCGGGCCCGGCGGGCTCTCGACCGGCGATCTCTGAATCTTTGATGGCCAACGGCACCTTCGACAAGGCAACGGGGGACGGTCGATCCGGCCGCCCTGAAAAGCATACCCTAAAGGAAAAATCCCGGCGATCCTGAGCTGTTCGCGCGACATCGGGTAAAATCGGAGAGGTCTACCGAAACGCAAAACAGGAGGATCCGGAGATGCTCTCTTTCCGTCCCGCCAAGGCCTGGCAAGGCCTGTCCGGGCTACTTCTACTGCTCACCTTGGCTTCCCCTCTCGCCGTCCGCGCACAGGTGCCTGCCGTCTCGGCGGCACCGGCGGCACCCGCAGACAGCACCGCCAACGTCTACAGGACGCCGCCGCAGGCCTTGGTCGACCTCGTGGACACGCCGCCAACCCCGGGCATGCGCATCGATCCCAAGCGGGAGTGGATGCTGCTGGTCCAGCAGCAGAGCCTGCCGCCGATCGCCGAGCTCGCCGAACGGGAGCTGCGCCTCGGCGGCCTGCGCATCCGGCCGCGCAGCCATGGGCCGAGCCGCTCGGGCTATGCCACGGGCCTGAAGCTGCTGCGCATCTCCGACCTCGCCGAACGTCCCATCACCGGCCTGCCGGCCGGGGCCCGCATCGAGAACCTCCGTTTCGCGCCGGACGGCGCACGCGTGGCCTTCACCCACACCGGAGCGGACGGTATCGAGCTCTGGGTCGCCGAGGTGGCGACCGGCCAGGCGCGGCGGCTTGGGCCGGCCCAGCTCAACCTGGCGGCCGGCACCTCGCCGCAATGGCTGAGCGACGGCTCGCTCGTCGCCACCCTGGTGGTGCCGGGCCAGGATCCCGAGCCCGCTGCGCCCACCGTTCCCTCTGGCCCCATCCTGCAGGAGAACCGGGGGAAGACGGCGCCCGCGCGCACCTATCAGGATCTTCTCAAGAGCGCCTACGACGAGGCCCTGTTCGAGTACTACCTCACCTCTCAGGTGGCCCGCATCGCTCCGGACGGCCAGGTCACACCGCTGGGCAAGCCGGCCCTGATCACGGGCGTTTCGCCCTCGCCCGACGGCCGCTACCTCCTGGTGTCGAGCGTCCACCGGCCTTTCTCCTACCTCGTGCCCTACCAACGGTTCCCTCACCGCAGCGAGGTGTGGGACCTGGAAGGTCACGCCGTCCGTACGATTTCCGACCTCCCCCTCCAAGAGGAGATCCCCATCACGTTCGCCAGCGTCGGCACCGGTCCGCGGGATGTCGGCTGGCGCGGCGACGCCCCGGCGACCGTCTCCTGGGTGGAAGCGCTGGACGGCGGCGACGCCGGCCGCGAGGCTGCGCAGCGCGATCGCGTGCTGACTCTCGCCGCGCCGTTCCAGGGCGATCCCGCGACCCTCGCGACCCTGGCGTTCCGCTTCGAGGGCGTCGTCTGGGGGAACGACGATCTCGCCCTGGTCTACGAAACGTGGTGGAAGACCCGCCGGGTCCGCACCTGGCTAGTCCATCCCGGCACCGGGGAGAAGAGCCCTCCGGAGCTGCTCTTCGACCGCTCCTCCGAGGACCGCTACACCGATCCGGGCGAGCCGCTGACGATCGCCAACGCCTGGGGTCGCGAGGTCGTGCAGACGGCGGACGGCGGCAGGACGATCTTCCTCAGCGGCCTCGGCGCCTCCGCGGAGGGCGACCGCCCGTTCCTCGACGCTCTGGATCTGGGCACCAAGAAGGCCCGACGCCTCTTCCGCTCCGAAGCGCCCCATTTCGAGGACCCGGCGGAGATCCTGGATGCCGCCGGTCGCTACGTGCTGGTGCGCCGGGAGGCGGTCGACGAGCCGCCCAACTGGTTCGTGCGCGACCTGAAAACCAACAAGCTGCGCCAGCTCACCCGCTTCCCCCATCCGACGCCGCAGCTTCTGGGCCTTCACAAGGAGCTGCTGCACTACAGCCGGCCGGACGGCGTCCAGCTCACCGGCACCCTTTACACGCCGGCCGGCTGGAAGAGCGCGGACGGGCCTCTGCCGCTGGTGATGTGGGCCTATCCTCAGGAGTTCAAGAGCGCCAGCGCCGCCG
Source organism: Thermoanaerobaculia bacterium (assembly GCA_035996875.1). Classification (GTDB taxonomy): domain Bacteria; phylum Acidobacteriota; class Thermoanaerobaculia; order Multivoradales; family UBA5704; genus DATARR01. Next base: position 28,174 of record DASYJD010000089.1, on the reverse strand, counting down.
GCCAGGTCGCCGGATCGCCCTACCAGTTCGCCCGCGCCCCTTGGTTCTCGCCGCTGGTGTGGCTGACTCAGGGGTATGCCGTGCTCGACGATCCCAGCATGCCGATCGTCGGTGAGGGCGACAAGGAGCCGAACGACACCTACGTGGATCAGCTCGTGGCTTCGGCCAAAGCGGCCGTGGACGAGGTGGTGAAGCGCGGTGTGGCCGACCGGCGCCGGATCGCGATCGGCGGCCACTCCTATGGCGCCTTCACCACCGCCAACCTGCTCGCCCACTCGGACCTCTTCGCCGCCGGCATCGCCGAGAGCGGCGCCTACAACCGCACGCTGACGCCTTTCGGCTTTCAGGCCGAGGAACGGGACTTCTGGCACGCCTCGGACATCTACATGAAGATGTCGCCCTTCCTCTATGCGAACCAGGTCCACCGGCCCCTGCTCCTCGTCCACGGCCAGGCGGACAACAACCCGGGGACCGACCCGATCCAGAGCGACCGCTTCTACAGCGCCCTCAAAGGTAACGGCGCCACGGTCCGCCTCGTGATTCTCCCCTTCGAGAGCCACGGCTACAGGGCGCGAGAGTCGGCCCTCCATCTGCTGTGGGAAAGCTCGAACTGGCTGGACACTTACGTGAAGAACCGGCCGGCGGAGACGAAGGAGACGACGGCGACGAAGCCCTGACATTCCTTCCTTCAGGGCACCCCTCTTGCAAGTTTTCCGACCCGGGGACGGCCATCCGGCCGTTCCCGGGGTTGCGTGGGCACTCCTACAACCTGTGATTCCAGCTTTGGAAGGAGCACACACCATGTCGAAGACTGCGGCGGATGTCCTGGTGGAAAGCCTGATCGATTGGGGGGTGGAGGTCGTGTTCGGCCTTCCCGGGGACGGTATCAACGGCGTCATGGAGGCGCTGCGGACGCGCCAGGAGCTGATCCGGTTCGTCCAGGTGCGCCACGAGGAGGCCGCGGCGTTCATGGCTTGCGGCTATGCGAAGTACACGGGTAAGCTGGGCGTCTGCCTCGCCACCTCGGGTCCCGGCGGGATTCATCTTCTGAATGGTTTGTATGACGCCAAGATGGACGGCCAGCCTGTGCTCGCCATCACCGGCCATGCCTTTCACGACCTCATCGACACCTTCTCGCAGCAGGACGTCGATCTCGACAAGATCTTTCAGGACGTGGCCGTCTACAACACCCGGGTGATGAGCGCCGCCCACATGGAGAACGTCACCCATCTCGCCTGCCGGGCGGCCCTGAGCCGGCGTGGCGTGGCCCACATCAACTTCCCCGTCGACATCCAGGAGCAGAAGGGGGGCGAGCGCTCGCAGCGCAATGTCCCGCACCATGAGTCGGATGTCTCCGCCCGGCGCAACGTCCTCCCCGCGGTGGACGACCTGCGCCGCGCCGCCGAGGTGCTCAACGCCGGCAAGAAGATCGCCATCCTCGCCGGCCGCGGTGCCCTCCACGCCACGGACGAGCTCATCCGCATCGCGGAGATCCTCGGCGCGCCGATCATCAAGGCCCTGCTGGGAAAGGCCGCCGTGCCGGACGACAGCCCTTACACCACGGGCGGTGTCGGCCTGCTGGGCACCAAGCCGTCGCAGGAGGCTCTGGAGGAGTGCGACACCTTCCTGATGATTGGCAGCTCCTTCCCCTACATGGAGTTCCTGCCCAAGCCGGGACAGGCCCGCGGCGTCCAGATCGATCTCGATCCCGTGCGCATCGGTCTGCGCTACCCCGTCGAGGTGGGATTGATCGGCGACAGCCGGGCGACACTTCAGGAGCTCATCCCGTTGCTCAAACCCAACGAGAACCGCGGCTTCCTCGAAACGGCTCAGAAAGGGATGAAGGACTGGTGGAAGCTCATGGAGGAGCGCGGCACCCGGCAGGACAAACCGATGAAGCCCCAAGTGGTGGCCTGGGAGCTCGGCAAGCGTCTGCGCAGCGACGCCATCGTTTCCTGCGACTCGGGGACCATCGCCACCTGGTTCGCCCGGCAGATCCCCGTCAAACGGGGGCAGATGCACTCCCTCTCGGGCACTCTCGCCAGCATGGCCAACGGCCTTCCCTACACCATCGCCGCCCAGATCGCCCATCCCAAACGGCAGTGCGTAGGCTTCGTGGGCGACGGCGGCTTCACGATGCTGATGGGAGAGCTGGCTACGGCCGTCAAGTACGAGCTGCCGATCAAGATCGTAATCGTGAAGAACAATTCGCTCGGCCAGATCAAGTGGGAGCAGATGGTCTTCCTGGGCAATCCGGAGTACGCCTGCGACCTCCATCCCATCGACTTCGCGGCCTTCGCCAGGGCCTGCGGCGCCAATGGCTTCACGATCGACGACCCGGCCCTCTGCGGCGACGTCCTGGACCAAGCGCTGGCCACTCCGGGACCCACGATCATCGAAGCCGTGGTCGATGCCAACGAGCCGCCGTCGCCGCCCAAGGTTACCGCCCGCCAAGCCGCCCATTTCGCCGAAGCCATGGCGAAGGGAACGCCGAACCGCGGCAAGATCGCCCTCACCGTGCTGGCGGACAAGGTGAAGGAGATGGTGTGAGGAGAGAACCTACTTGAACGCCCCGGCGTCGATGCCGTACTGCTGCATCTTGGTGTAGAAGTTCTTGTAGTCGATGCCCGCGGCCTTCGCGGCCTGGCTGATGTTCCCGCGGGCCTCGGCCAGGCAGCGGGCCACGTAGTCCCGCTCGAAGCGCTCCACCACCCGCTGCTTGGCGTCGCGGAAGCCGGAGGGCTCGGGCTCGTCCTCGCGCGGCAGGAGGGGCCGCAGCTCGCGCAGGGGTTCCGGGAGATGGCGCGGCTCGACGAGGGGTCCCTCGGCCAGCAGCACGGCCCGCTGCAACAGGTTTTGCAGCTCGCGGATGTTGCCCGGATAGTCGTAGGCGAGGAGCAGGGCCTCGGCGTCCGGCGAGAGACGCTTGACCTTGCCGTCCCCTCGGCCGGCGGCCAGCTTCGTGAGGAAGTGGCGCAACAACAACGGCAGGTCCGAGCGCCGCTCGCGCAGGGCCGGCAGCCTGACCTCCACCACGTTCAGCCGATAGAGGAAGTCGCGCCGCACCTTGCCCTCGCGCACCAGGTCCGCGAGCTCGCGGTTGGTGGCAGCCACCACCCGCACGTCGGCGCGGCGGATCTGCGTTCCCCCGACCCGTGAGTACTCGCCATTCTCCAGCACCCGCAGCAGCTTCACCTGGAGGGGCGGGGTGAGCTCTCCGACCTCGTCGAGCAGGAGCGTGCCGCCCTCGGCCCGCTCGAACCAACCGGTCTTGTCCGCCACCGCCCCCGTGAACGCGCCGCGCACGTGGCCGAAGAGCTCCGACTCCAGGAGGTTCTCGGGCAGGGCGCCGCAATTGACGGGGACGAAGGGCTTGGCCCGCCGGCGGCTGTTGAAGTGGAGGGCACGCGCCACCAGCTCCTTGCCCGTGCCGCTCTCACCTTGAATGAGGATGGTGGCGTCCGAGTCCGCCACTTGCGAGACCAGCTTGAGCACCGCCAGCAAGGCGGGGTCCTGCCCGACGATGGCGCCGAAGTCGTAGCGCCCCCGCAGCTCCTCCGCCAGGGCGCCGATGTCCTGCTGAAGCCGGCGCCGCTCCAGGGCGTTGCGCGCCGCAAGGGAGATGAATTCCGAGAAACTGGCCACGAGCCCGGCCGTCTCCTCGGAGAACAGGCCCTCGACACTGCGGTTGTCCAGGTAGACGACGCCCAGGAGCTGGCCGCCGTGCCGGATCGGGTGGCAGATCACGGAGAGAATCAGCAGCCGCAGTACGCTCGCCCGGTTTCCCAGGGCGGGATCGTCCAGCACATTCGGATGCCAGAAACGCTCCCCGGACGACCGCACCTGGCGCAGGATGCCGCGGCTGACCTCGAACTCGGGCCGCTCGATGTCCTCCCGGGCAAGGTTGCGGGCCGTCTCCACCACCACCTCGCCCTCCGGCCCTGCAGGATCGAAGAGCAGGATCATTCCCCGTTCGGCGCCGCACAGCTCGATGACGCCGTCGAGCGCCGCGGTGAGCACGCGGTCGAGGTCGCTCTCAGCGAGCACCCTCTTACCCAACTCCAGCAGGCGTTCGAGCACGGTTATGGTTTCCTCACCAGACCTGTGGCATCTACACCCTAAATATACCACCTCAGATCAGGGCTTCCGCGCAATCCTGAAAAGCGCCTAAATCGTTTTACTAAAGAGACTTGGAGAGAGAATCCAAGATGAATGGCGGGTTGGCATCCGTCTTGCCCTTGAAGAGATTCGTCACGACGACCGCCCCTGCGGCGGCGCCTCCTCAGGGGACGGGTTACGGACAGAGCCCGTCCCTCTTTTTGTCTAATCCACGATGGCGCTCAGCAACTGGCGGACGAAGCTCATCTCGTCCTCGTTCACGGTATGCCCCATGGCGGGGTAGATTCGCTCCGTCACTTCGGCGCCTATCGCCTTCAGCACCGCGGCTGACTCGTCCACCCGCTCTCGGGGGATGTGAGGGTCGCGGTCGCTGCAACCGAGGAAGACGGGGGTGCCGGCGAAGGAACCCGGATAGTCTCTCGGTGTTCCTGCGGGACCGATGAGGCCGCCGGAAAGCCCCAGGATCGCGCCGTAGCGCCGCGCATTGCGGGCGGCAAATTCCAGCGACAGGCAGGCGCCCTGGGAGAAACCGAGGAAGACGATGCGCTCTGGTGGAATTCCCTCCGTTTCCAGTTGCGCCACGATCTCGCCGATGCGGGCGAGGCCCGAGGAGAGGCCCGGCTCGTTCTGTGGCATCGGTGCCATAAAACCATACGGATACCAGGAGTAGCCCGCGGCCTGGGGCGCCAGGTAGGCGAAATCGTCCCGTCCAAACTCATCGGCCAAGCTGAGGATGCTCTCCGCCGTGGCTCCGCGGCCGTGCACCATCACCATGGCCGCCGCGGCTTCGGCCACAGGCCGGCCGGCGCGGATGAGCGGCTGCCCCTGGTGGGGACCCGCCACGCTCAGCTCCCGCCTTCCGCCGTCTCTGCTTTCAGGGCCACCGGCCGCACGGTGATGGGCGGCAGGATCTCCTCGATCTGCTTGCGCGTCGGCTCGAGCCACGGCGGCAGCTTGAGGGACGTACCCAGGCTCTCCACTGATTCGTCGCGGGTGAAGCCCGGCGGGTCCGTGGCGATTTCGAAGAGCACGCCGCCCGGCTCGCGGAAGTAGATCGAGCGGAAATATTGGCGGTCCAGCACCGCCGTCACGTACACGCCGGCCTCGAGCACGGTCTCGCGCCAGGCGAGTTGGTCCGGCTCGTCCACCGAACGCCAAGCCACGTGGTGCACCGTGCCCGCCGAGACGTGGCCCCGCACCGCCGATGGCGCGCCCAGTACGTCCACCCGCGCTCCGGGTCCTCCCTCCCCCACCTCGAAGCGGATGCGGTCGCCGTGCTCGGCCACGCGCCGGAACCCCAGGGTACCGGCCAGCAGCTCCTCGGTGACGTGCGAGTTCCACTCGGTGAGAGTCACGCCGTCGAAGCCGCGTACGGCGTGCTCCGCCGGCACCGGTCCGCCCTCCCACGGTGAACGCGGGTCCCCGGCCTGCGCGACGAGCTCCAGCCGGAGGCCATCGGGATCGAGCAGCGTCAGAACCTCCTCGTCGAAACGCGGATGCGGGTCCTCGTGGGCCACGTCGAGGCTCGACAGACGTTGGGTCCAGTAGCCGAGCGATTCTGGGGGAACGGAGAACGACGTCACCGTCGCCTGCCCCGCGCCCTGGACGCCCCTCCGCGCCCCGGGCCAGGGAAAGAACGTCAGGATCGTGCCCGGATGCCCGACCTCGTCGCCGTAATAGAGATGGTAGGTCCCCGAATCGTCGAAGTTCACCGTCCGCTTGACCAGCCGCAATCCCAGGACGCCGGTATAGAAATCGACGTTCGCCTGGGGATCGCTCGCCATGGCGGTGACGTGATGGATGCCTTCGAGTGGCTTGCGCATCGTGGTGCCTTTCTTTCGGACCGTGCTGACTTTTAGCAGGGCAGACGAATCATCCAGCTACGGGCCATCGTAAAGCACGGACAAGACCACTTTCTAGGATGATCTTCATATCGCGGTCGCGAGCCAGTAGTGCAGCCCCGCTCTCCTCCGCCAGGGCGGCGATCAAGCAGTCAATCGTGGAGCGCACCGTCAAGCCTCGTGCTCGCAGAAGCCGGTAGATCTCGGCCGCTCTGAAATAGAGATCGACTCCGGAAGGATCGAGGTAAATCAGCTCTCGGAACGACTGGGTGAATCCCTCACGACCCTTGTCGCGGCGCAGTCCTTGGAAGACCTCGGCGATGACGACTCCACAGGTACAGATGTCGTGGTCGCTCTTGAGCAGAGCGGCGAGCGTTGCCTGTTCGAGGGAGGGATAGCCGTTCAGAAAGTCGACCCAGATTGAGGTGTCGACCAGGATCCTCAAGTCCGTTCCCGCAGACGAAGCTCATCCAAATCGCCTTCCCACACCATCTTGCCACGGAACTTCAACAAATCCTGGACCTTCCGTCGCCGCGCGAACTCCCGCAAGGCATCGTTGATCACGTCGGTCTTCGTCTTCCCCGGGGCGGTCTTCATGGCGCTGGTCAGCGCATCCTCGTCGAGATTGAGAGTAGTCCTCATCGTCAGACCTCCTGATGCAGATTATACACCGGAATCATCTGCATACCCTCCGGCTCACTCCAGCCGCAACCGCCGCAAGAACAACCCCATCCGCTCGGAATGCTGCGTGTCCGACCGCGTCCAAGCCACCAGCAAGTCGCCATCGTTCGCCAAGGCGGCGGCGGGAGACTCGAGGCCCATGGAGGGCGTGGCGTTTACGGGGAGGCGCTCGGTGCGGGGCTTGCCGGCGAGCGTGAAGAGCTGGGCGAAGAGGTTGGAGACCGTCCCGTTCTCGCTCACCTCCCAGATCACTGCGAAGCGACCGCGGTCGTCCATGGCCACGGCGGCGGCGCGTTCGCAACGATTCTCGACGCAGGCGGGCTGACTGGTGAGGGCGAAGCGTCCCCCGGCCGGCTCGCCCGAAGGCGCGAAACGCTGCGCGGAGAAGCCTCCGGGACCCGTGAAGACGGCCAAAGTACCCGCCCGGCTCCCCACCAGCGACGCGAGGGTGAAGCCGTCATCGCCACATTGGGAGCTGGCGAGCTCGTAGACCTTCCCTACCGGCCCGCCCTTGGCATCGAAACGGGAGATGGAAGCGGAGGAGTCGTTGCCGCCAGAACAGGCGGAAGCCTCGTTCCTTCCCACGGTGAAGCCACCCCGCGAGCTCGCCACCAGAGTGCCATCGTCGATCCCATGCTCAGCCTTCATTGGAAGCTCGGCGTCCAGGGGCTTGCCCTTGGCGGAGAAACGAGCCAGAGCGAAGCTCGGCTGGGAGTCGTGATGGTCCAGCCAGACCGCGACGAAGGAGCCGCCCTCCTCCATCGCCACTCGTGGCGACTGCTGACTGCCCGGATCCGCACTGGAGAGGAGAATCTCCGGTCCCAGCTTGATGCCGCCGGCACCGAACCTTTGGCCGAACACTCCCGTGCCGGACTCCACGGCTCCCTGCCAGGCCACGACGAAGCGGCCGGGATCGTCCGCCGCCACCGCGGGGCGGATCTGATCGCCCAGCGCCGTCGTATTCACCGCGAAGTGCGGGCCGCAGCCGCCGTTCTTCGGCGCCAGCAGGCAGCCGCGGATTCCAAGGCCCTCGTTCTCGGCCTCGGTATCCGTCCAGATGGCGACGAAACCGCCCCGGATGTCTGCGGCGAGCGCCGGCTGGCTGCCGGTGAGGCTCAGCAGCTCCTCGTCTACACCTTGCGCGGTGGTCTGCCCGGCGGCCGGTCCAACTCCGAGGCAGGCCAGAGCAACTGTCAGGATCAAGAACGTCACGGGAAGAGCGACCGCGCGCCGGCGGATCGCAACGAAATCCAACAAATCATCCAACATGGCAGGTCCCCTCTCGGGACCATGGTAGCAGGATCCGTTTTTCCCTGGGAGCGCCGGCGCTCCCAGAAAAAAACGAGACCACGTCTGTCAGGCAGCCGCAGCCTTACTTCTTCTCCGCCGCGATCCAGTTGTCGATACGCTTTTCCAGGACGTCGAGCGGCAGAGCGCCGGCGCCCAGGACCTCGTCGTGGAACTTGCGGATGTCGAACTTGGGGCCGAGCGCCTTCTTCGCCCGCTCGCGCAGCTCGGTGATCTTGAGCTGGCCGACCTTGTAGGCCAGGGCTTGGCCGGGCCAGACGATGTAGCGGTCGGTCTCGCTCTGCACCTCGACCTCGTCGATTCCCGAATGGTCGTGGAAGAACTTCACCACCTGATCGCGGGTCCAGTGCTTGTAGTGGAAGCCGGTGTCCACCACGAGGCGAATGGCGCGCAGCATCTCATCCTGCAACCGGCCGTAGTCACTGTAGGGATCCTGATAGAAACCAACCTCCTTGCCGAGGCTCTCGGTATAGAGGGCCCAGCCCTCGACGAAGGCGGTGTAGCCCCCCTGCTGGCGGAACGGCGGCAACGTCGGCAGCTCCTGGGCGATCGAGAGCTGCATGTGATGCCCGGGCACGCCCTCGTGGTAGGCCGTGGATTCGGTGGTGATCGTCTTGCGGTGCTCCGCGTCGCCGGTGTTCACCTGCACTCGGCCGGGGCGGGAGCCGTCCGGCGCGCCGGTGTCATATTGCGCTCCCGATGCCTCTTTCTCGCGGAACTCCTCCACCGGCACCACCTCGACCTTGGCCTTCGGCAGCCGCCCGAAGAGCTCGGGGAGCTTTCCCCACATCTGGTCGATGTAGTGCTTGTAGAGGTCGACGATCTCCTGGCGCGAGTGGAAGTGGCGCTTGGGGTCGGCCTCGATGGCGGCGTTGAGGGCCTTGACGTCCGCGAAGCCGAGCTTCTTGGCGAGCACCGCCATCTGCCCCTCGATTCGCGTCACCTCGCTCAGGCCGGTCTGGTGGATCTGCTCCGGTGTCAGGTCGGTCGTCGTGGAACCCTTGACGGCCCAGGCATAGCGCGCTTCGCCGTCGGGTAGCGACCACATCCCCGGCTCGATGCGGCCCTTGGGGATGTACTCCTCCTTTACGAACTTGCCGAACTTTACGTAAGCCGGCAGGATCGAGTCATGGATGGCGGCGATCATGTCCTTGCGGATACGCTGCTGCTCCGCCTCGGGGATCTCCTTGGGAAACTTCTCCAGCGGCGCGGCGAACGGCGACTTCTCGGCTGTCATACCGGCGAGGCCGTCCACCTGCACCGCCACCTTCTCGAGCAAGAACTTGGGAGGTATCAATCCGGCGGCCATTCCAGCCCGCATGTGATCGGTGGTCTGGTCGAAAGTCACTGGGAACTGTTTGTAGCGGGTGATCAGGTCGTCATAGTCCTTGACCGTGGTGAAAGTCAGCAGGGACGGGAACTGCGCGGCCAGCAGGTGGACGCCGGAGATCTGGTTGACCGGCATCAGCCAGTCCTTGAACTTCGCGCCGTCGAGCTGCTCCTTGAGGTTGCGCACCATCAGCGCCTTGTTGAGCGCCTCCTGCTCGGGGAAACCGGTCGTGTCGACCGCCTCGAAGCGCTGCAGAAAATCCTTCGCCTTCGCCAGGTCGGCGTCGATGGCCGCCTGGGAGAAATCGGACATCTTGTCGTTCCACCGCTTGTCGCCCAGGATGGAAGCGAACTCCGGCGAATGAGAAAGGTTGTACTCCCACTGCTCGGCGAGGAGCTTGTTGAGGGTGTCGCGCCGGGCCTGGAGGTTGGGAGACGACACGGAAGCGGCCCGGATGGGGACAGTGAAAGCCGCCAGCAAGAGTGCGGCCAGCAGAAACTTCAATCGCATAGAGGGTTCTCCTTTCATGGCACCCTCAATACGCAGGAGGGGGCCAGGAGTTACAGACCCCTCATGTCACCCTTTCGTCGGCAAGACGTAGAGCAGGACCGCGAAGTAGTGGAACACGCTGCCGGCGAGGACGAACAGATGCCATACGGCGTGGTGGTACGGCAACCGGCGCCATTTGTAGAAGAGGACTCCCAAGGTATAGGAGACGCCGCCAAGGAACAGCAACCGGACGCCGGCGGGCGAGACCGCCTCGATCAGCGGCTTGAGCGCCACCACCACCAGCCAGCCCATGCCCAGGTAGAGGGCGATCGACAACCATTGGAAGCGTCCGATCGCGGCGATCTTGAGGGTGATGCCGAGGAGCGCCATGCCCCAGACGAGCCCGAACAGCGTCCAGCCCCAACCGCCGCGCAGGCTGATGAGGGTGAACGGCGTATAGGTGCCCGCGATCAGCAGGTAGATGGCCGAGTGGTCGAGCACTTTCAGCACGCGCTTGGCGTTCGGCGAGGGGATGCCGTGGTAGAGCGTCGAAGCGAGGTAGAGCAGGATCAGCGTGACCCCGTAGACGATGGATGCCACGACGTGCCGGACGTCTCCCGACCGCTCCGACACCACCACCATCGCAATCAGTCCCACGATGCTAAGCACGATCCCCAGACCGTGGGTCGCGCTGTGGGCGATCTCTTCCCGTAATGAATACTGTGGGTGCTCAACTGCGACGTTCATGGGCATCTCGGTTCCCTGGGCCTGGGCCTCTCCAGCCGAAGAGGGCCGTAGGCGATTGTAACTGGGAAACCTCCGGCGGCAGTGTGACATTCGTGGTGCTACGATCCTCCGCCATGATCCTCCGCACCCTGCTCAGCCTCGGCGCCCTCCTGGCCCTCATCGTCCCGGCCTGGGCCGCTCCTGCCGCGAGCCGTCCCTACGAGCTCGACGCGGAAACCGCCGGACGATTCGCGAATCTCGCGCTCGCCTGCGTCCACAAGGAGTATCCGAACAAGATCGCTCACACCCTGAACGGCGACAAAGACGTCAAACCGCCGCGAGAGCTGACGCCGGCCTTCTACGGCTGTTACGACTGGCATTCCGCGGTGCACGGCCACTGGCTGCTGGCGCGCCTGGCCCGCCGCTTCCCCAACGAACCCTTTGCAGCCGAGGCCCGGGCCGCCTTGGACCTCAGCCTGACGCCGGCGCACATCGCGGCCGAGGTGGCCTACCTGGAAGGCGAAGGCCGGGCCTCCTTCGAGCGTCCGTACGGTCTAGCTTGGCTGCTGCAACTCGCCGCCGAGCTCAAGGAGTGGGATACCCCGCAAGCGAAAGGCTGGTCGGAGACGCTTCAGCCGCTGGTCAAGGGTGCCGTGGGGCATCTCACCACCTGGCTGCCCAAGCTCTCCCACCCCGTCCGCATCGGCGAGCATAACCAGACGGCCTTCGGCCTCGGCCTGATGATCGACTGGGCACGGACCGCCGGGGACACCGCCGCGGCCGATCTCTTCGAGAAGAAGGCCCGCGACCTGTTCCTCAAGGACCGCTCCTGTCCGCTCGACTACGAGCCCTCCGGCGAGGACTTCCTCTCTCCCTGCCTGGCCGAGGCCGACCTGATGCGCCGTCTCCTGCCGCCGAAGGATTTTGCCGGCTGGCTCTCCACGTTCCTGCCGCAGATTGGAAACGCCAACTGGCTCGTCCCCGCCGTCTCCACCGACCGCACAGACGGCAAGCTCGTCCACCTCGACGGTCTCAATCTTTCGCGGGCCTGGATGCTGGAAGGAATCGCCGCCAGCCTGCCGGAAGGCGACGCCCGAATCGCCCCCCTGCATCTCGCCGCCGCCGATCACCGCACCTCCGGCCTGGAAGCCGTCACCGGCAAGCACTACGAAGGCGGCCACTGGCTAGGAAGCTTCGCAACCTACCTGGTGACCGGGCGGGGGCTGCCGAAGAAGCCATAAAGGGCGAGACCACGCGGTCGCCGCCATCACGCGTACCACCCCCCATCGTAGAGACGCCCACGGGGAACCCCGTGGGGCGTCTCCGGCGCGGCGACAACCTTCCGTGCCACCATCAATGGCGGGCGGCACGACGGCAATCACGCCGCGGAACAAAGCCTGGGTGAATGGGGCGGAGACCGCCCCAAGTGGGGCGAAGACTTCCCCCAGTCGGGCGAAAGCTTCTCCGAATAGGGAAAGACCTGGACCTTCTCGCCTTGGGCTTGCCCCTACTGGGGGGGAGAGTTCCCCGAGTAGGGGGTGGACTTCCCCAACTGGGGCGAGGGCTCTCCCGAGTGGGGGAAAGCCTGTACCTGCTCGCCCAGGCTCTCCCCCACTGGGGGGAGGCGTTTCCCCACTGGGGACAAGCACTGCCCCTCGTAGGAGAATGGACGCCGCCCCGCGGGGTGTATTGTGGCGATTTGGACCGTCAGTGCCGCCTCGGAGGCGCCCCACGGGGTTCCCGTGGCCGTACCGGTTCAATCCCATCCCCGGCACGGCGTTCCTGGAGCTGGATCTCGACCGCCTCGACCGTCTCAGAACGGACGGCTGAAGGGCGGCGCCTGGGCGCCCTTGCGCTGGGCGACGAAGGTCTCGAGGAAGGCGCGGTCTGTGGAGCTGATACGCAGGAACTCGACTCCGACCTGGTGCTCGACGTCGTTCTTGCGGATCTCATAGACCACGCGGCAGTCCGTCTTCACCACGCGGCCCCGCAGGGCGATGGACAGCTCCATCAGGGAGCCGAAGCCGAGCGACTCCTCGCTGACGAACATGCAGCCGCCCGGACCGATGACGCGGGTTCGGGCAAACTCTTCAAAGGCCTTCGTCCCCAGAAGCCGCACCATGACCGCATGTTCGGCTTGTACGCGGGGAAAACGCCGGATCTTGGGACGGTGTTCCATGAGTGCTCCTCACTTCTAGTGGCATTAGTCTATACAAACAGGAGCTGCGGAGCAACCTCGGGGAGCTTCGTCCTACGAGAAGGGATCGGGTACAATCCCCCTCCCCATGGCCACACTCTCCCCGACCAAGAAAATCGTCTTCTCTCTCGTCCTCCTCGCCGTCCTGTGGTTGGTGGTGGAGCTCATCTGTTTTGGCGGCCTCTGGTACCTCAAGCGCTACAAGAACGTGGTGTATCAACCCACCCTGGTGGAGGATCTGAGCTACAAGCACCGGTCGGTGCTGGGGATCCATCTCGACAGCGACGTCTCCTACGTGATGTTCGATCCCGAGCTGGGATGGAGCATCCGGCCCAACAGCCACAAGCCGCTGTACACGTCCAACAGCAAGGGGCTGCGGGCCAGCCGGGAGTACGACGTGAAGCCGCCGTCGGACAAACTGCGCATCGCCGCGTTCGGCGACTCGTTCACGCATGGCGACGGCGTGCCCATGGGCGCCACGTTCGAGGAAAAGCTCGAAGGGCTCGATCCCGGGCTTGAGGTGATGAACTTCGGCATCCCCGGCTCGGATCCCGGCCAAGGCCTGATGCGCTATCGCCGCGAGGGCGTCCAGTATCACCCGGCAGTGGTGCTCATCGGCCACATGTCCGAGAACATCAGCCGCATGGTGAACACCTTCCGGCCGTTCTATTTCGCCATGAGCGGCATTCCGTTCAGCAAGCCCCGCTTCGCCGTCGAGGGCGGCAAGCTGGTGTTGATCGACAATCCGATCCAGAGCACGGAAGGCTACCGCGAGCTGCTGCGCGACCCCAAGGCCGTGCTCCCCCGGCTCGGCGAGCATGACTATTTCTACCATCGCAACAACCGGCGCAGCCGGTTCGATTTTCTGCCCTCGGTGCGCTTCGCCCGCGTCATCTCCGATCAGTATTTCTATCAACCGATCCTCGTTCACGATCAGTACAACAAGCGCTCCGAGGCCTACGAGGTCACCTTCCGCGTGCTCGATCAGTTCTACCGCGAGGCGCTCGATCACGGGTCTGTGCCGGTCATCGTCCTCTTCCCCCAGCGCCGGGAAGTGCGGCTGCGCCATCGGGGCGAGCCGGTGACTTATCAACCCCTGCTCGAAGAGCTGCGCCGCCGCGGCTACCGCGTGATCGATCTCGCCGACGGTTTCCAGAAATACGATCCCAACGCGGAGCTGGCGTCGAACAACTTCATCCACTATCCCAAGGCCGGCAACGAGCTGGTGGCGAAGTGGATTCGCGACGTTCTCGTCGAGCAGGGCCTCACCACTCCCGAGGGGGTGCGCAAGGCGCTGGCGTCGACCAAGGCGCCGAAGCTCGACCGCTGATGGGCCGAATGTAAAAAAGGGATCTTCCCTGAACGCCGAACGGGGGCTCCGGACCGAAGTCCCGAACCCCCGCGGGTGGCCGATCCGGATGATTTTGAATCGGCAACGGACGAAGCGGCTTTTAGCGCACTGCGCCGCGACGGAAGAGATTGACGACGGCGAGTAGAATGACGGCGCCGAGCAGCGAGACCAGCAGCGCCGGCAGGCTGAAGTTGCCCTGCGTGATGTTGCCGGTGCCGAAGAGCGGCGACAGCAGGAAGCCCGCGAGAAGAGCGCCGACGATGCCGACGATGACGTTGAGGAAGATGCCCTGCTGAGCGTTCGTCCGCATGACGATGCTGGCGATCCACCCGATGAGGCCACCGACGATCAGGATGAGTATTAGGTTTACCATGACGATCCTCCTTAAGGTTCTAGTGGTTGAAACGCTCGTTGGCGTTGTCCTTCTCCCCGACTTTCACCTATAGCAACCACCGTGCCACTTTGATGAGCGAGCCCGGCCCGCCGCTGCCGCCAGAGTCTCCGCAGGCGGCTCCTCGCCGCCTCCACCCGCTGCTGCGCGCGGTGCTGTATCTCGTGACTTTCTTGGTGATCCAGACCGGCGTGAGCACCGGGATTGCCGGGATCGCTTTCCTGCTGGGCAAGGAGCGGCTCGGCCCGAACAGCTTCCTGCAATCTCAGGAAGCGATCCTCCTGATCTTCGTCCTCGCCGTCGTGCCGGTGCTGGCAGTGACGCAGGTCTTCGTCCGCTTCCTGGACCGCCGGAGCCTCGCGAGCCTCGGCCTCTGCTGGCCCGTGGGCGGAAGGCGGAGGGCAGGCCGCGAGCTCGTCACGCTGCCGCTGGGAGTCGCGGCATTGGTGGCAGGCTGGGTCCTGGTGCTTCTCGCCTTGCCGTCCCGTCTCGCGGCTTTCCACCTCGGAGGCCTGAGCGGAGATCTGGCGACGGGGCGTCCCTGGTGGCCGCTGCCCCGGGCCGCTCTCTTTCCCTGGCTTCTCGTCTTGTTCCTGATTCAGGCGGGAATCGAGGAGCTGGTGGTGCGGGGATACATCTATCGTGCCCTGCGGGAGCGCTGGCGCGCGGGCACCGCCGCCCTCGCCTCCTCCGTTCTGTTCTCGCTGCTGCACGCCGCGAACCCCGACGTCAGCGCCGCCGCCCTGGTCAACATCGTCCTCGCGGGCCTCATCCTCGCCGCCCTGGTAGAGCGCACTGGCAGCCTCTGGGGGGCGACCGTCGCCCATGGAGTCTGGAACTTCGCCCTCTCCTGCCTGGTGTCGCTGCCGGTGAGCGGCTTCTCCGTCTTTCATCTGCTGAACGTCTCGGTAACGGGAAACCCCCAGGTCACCGGCGGCGGCTTCGGGCCTGAAGGCAGTCTGGTGCTCACCGCCCTGGGCCTGCCGATGGCCGGCGGGCTGTGGTGGCGGATCGCGCGGAACCGAGCCCGGCCGTTGGAGGACACTCCCCCGTCAACTCCAGAGGACGGCGCTCCGGCGCCCTCCTCTAGAGGGGAGCGGCCTGCTTCTTGCAGTACACTCTCCAAAACGTCTGATTTCCCCGGGAGGGATACCCAACGTGAAGACGGCCCGGTCTTTGTTCTCTCTGGTCTTCTCCTGCGCCATGCTCGCTCCGGGAATCGCCACGGCGGCGCCCCCGGCCAAGGCTCCAGCCAAAGCGCCAATCGATTCTTCGGTCAATAATCCTGGAACGCTGGCGGGGATCGACGTCAACGTCGTCAACGTCGAGGTCTACGTCACCGACGCGAGCGGCAAACCGGTGACGGGCCTGCGCGAGCGCGACTTCGACGTACGCGAGGACGGGCGGCGGGTGTCGGTCTCGAACTTCGCGGCCCTGGCGGGCAGCGGTGCCGCGGCGCGGAATTCGGCGACGCCGGCGGACCGGCCGGAGACCCCCGGAGCCACGCCGGCAGAGCCGGCGGAGCCCTGGAACCTCATCGTCTTCGTCGACAACGCCGAGATCCATCCGGCCAGCCGGACGCGGGCACTGCAACAGGTGAGGGATTTCCTCGCCCACAAGCTCGCGCCGGAAGACCGGGTGATGGTGGTGAGCCTCGACACGGGGATGAGGGTGCGGCTCCCCTTCTCCACCGACCGGGCCGCCGTCGACGCCGCGCTGAAAGAGGTGGAGGGGCTTGCGGCCCAGGGGCTGTCGATCGACCGCGCCCGGCGGCAGGCCTACCAGAACATCATGACGGTCCAGGAGGCCGCCCTCTCCGCACCGAATCCCCATGCCTGCCCCCAGGACATCGCGCGGCCGGCGCACGACTTCGCCTCGGCCCGGCGCGACGAGGTCTTCCGCACTTTGGGAGGGCTCACCGTGCTGGTCAACTCCCTCTCCGGAGTGCCGGGCCGCAAGGCGTTGCTCTACGTCAGCGACGGCCTTCCCGTCACCCCCGGCGAAGAGGTGTTCCAGTTCCTGGCCGAGATCTGCGGCGGCGGCAGCGGCACCGGCGGCCTCGGGCGGGCGGCGATCGTGAACGGCCCCACCAACACCATCGAGGACCCGACCGATGACTCCGGACACGGCCGGCCCAAGCCTGCCGAGGACCGCACCAAACTCGATGCGGCGACCGTCTACGATGCGCGAATGCTCGGCCCCGGCGCCTATCAGGCCGCCTCGCAGGCTCCTCTCGACACGCAGAGCTACAACGTCACCAAGCAGTTGGACGCCCTGGTGGCGCATGCCAACGCTCAGCGGGTCACTCTCTACGCGCTGCAGGCCTCCGGCCTGGCAACCTCCGGCGGCTCCGACGCCGATTCCGTGCCGGGCGAACGCCTGACTCAGTTCGCCTCCATCGAGACCGCGGCCCGCACCAGCAACCAGGGCTCGCTGACGGCCCTCTCTTCCGGCACCGGTGGACGGGCGATCCTCGACGCCAACGACTTCGGGCTCGGCCTCGCGCGGATGCGGGAGGATCTGACGACCTATTACTCGCTGGGCTACACCCCATCGCACAGCGGCGACGGCAAGGAGCACCGGATCACGGTGAAGGTGAAGCGTTCCGGAACTCGCCTGCGCTACCGCGAGAGCTACCGCGACAAGCCGGTGATGGAAAAAGCCGTAGACCGCACCCTGGCGGCCCTCTTCTACGGCATCGAGGACAATCCGTTGAAGATCGACCTGGAGATCGGCGACCAGATCCCCGGCGCGGGCGGCAACGTCTCCGTGCCCGTTCGCCTCAAGATTCCCCTGTTCAAGGTGGCCGTCCTCAATGGGGACGAGACCTACGAGGGGAACCTGCGGGTGCTGGTGGCCACACGGAGCGCCGACGGCCGCATGACGCCCGTGCGCCAGATCCCGGTGCCGATCCACATTCCGCGCAAGGAAGTTCTCACGGCTCTCGGCCAGTATTACGTTTACACGCTGACTCTTCAGCTCGCGCCCGGCGAGCAGAGGGTGGCCGTGGGAATACGGGACGACGTCGCCGCCACTTCGTCATACCTGAGCCACGCCGTCACCGTGGGTGCCACCGCGTCCGCGGCGGCCGAGGCCCGAAACTGAGGATTTGCCATGAACCTGAGAACCCACGTTCTGTATCCGCTGTTTTCAGTGTCCCTGCTCTGCTCCTCTCCCGTGGCCGGCGCCGAGAAGGCGAAACCCGCGTCGCTCACGACTTTCGGTGAGGCCGTGGAGGTCAACGTCGTCAACGTCGACGTCTACGCCACCGACAAGAACGGCAAGCGCGTGAACGATCTGCGGCAGGGCGACTTCGAGGTGAAAGAGGACGGCAAGGGGGTGGCGATCACCAACTTCGTTCCCGTTCGCCTGCCGTCCGCAGGGAGCCCACAGGCGCCAGCAGCCAGCCCGGCGGTTTCCAGCGGTCCGGCGGCGCCTTCGGCGGTGCGGGCTCCCGCCGACGCGTGGAACCTCGTCGTCTACGTCGACAACTCGAACATCCGCCCCTCCCACCGCACACGAGCCCTGCAGCAGCTCCGGGAGTTCCTCGCCCATAACTTGAGCCCCGGCGACCGGGTGATGCTGGTGACCTCCGACCTGGTGCTCAAGGTCTGGCAGCCCTTCACCTCTGATCCCGCGGCTCTCGATAAGGCTCTGCAAGGGATGGAAAAGGTCTCGGCGCACGGACCCGCCATCGATCTCGACCGGAAAACCGCTTTCGACTCGATGATGACCATTCAAGATATCTCGCTGGCGGATCCCACCGATCCAATCCCCTGTCCGCTGAACATCCTGGAGCCGGTCCGCGGCTTCGCGAGCTCCCGGCGGTCCGAGGTCCTGCGGTCTCTCGGCGCTCTCACCATCCTCGTCAACTCGCTGTCCGGCGTTCCGGGACGCAAGGCCGTGCTCCACGTCAGCGACGGCATTCCGGCGGTGCCGGGTGAGGAATTGTTCCAGTTCCTGGTCGAGCTCTGCGGCGGCAGTGGAACGGCGGGAATCGGACGCAACGCGGTCCCGACCCAATCGAAAGGCGGCAGGGCCGATGGCGACGTAGGTGGCGGTACCATGGACTCGCTGACCGTCTACGATGCCCGCGAATATGGCCCCCGCTCCTATCAGGCCGCCTCGCAGGCCCCCAGCGACTCCCAGGCCTACAGCGTCGCCAAGGAGCTCGCGGCCCTGGTAGGCCACGCCAATGCCCACCAGGTAACGCTCTACACGCTTCAGGCCTCGGGTGCGTCGGGCACCGAAGCCTCCGATGCCGGGTTCGGGCCCGGAGACCGGCTGTTCCAATTCCCATCGATCGGCAGCACCCTGCGCGCGAGCCTCCAGGAATCTCTTCAAACCCTCGCCGACGGCACGGGGGGACGGGCGATCCTCAACGCCAACGACTGGCGTCCGGACCTGGCGGGACTGCGCGAGGACTTCTCCACCTTCTACTCCCTCGGCTACTCCCCGGTCCATAATGGCGACGGCAAGGAGCACAGGATCGAAGTTCGCGTGAAGCGCCCCGGCATCCGCCTGCGCTATCGCTTGAGCTACCGCGACAAGCCGGTGCTCGAGAAGGCCGTGGACCGCACCCTAGCGGCCCTGCTCTACGGCATCGACGACAACCCGCTGGAGATCGCCATCGAGGTGGGAGAGCAGGTGCCGGGTCCGTCGGGGACCGTCGCCGTCCCCATTCGGCTCCGGATTCCCCTGCACAAACTGGCAATCCTGAATCGTGACGAGACTTACGAGGGGAGCCTGCGGCTGATGGTGGCGACGCGCAGCGAGGACGGCCGCTCCGCTCCCGTGCGGCAGGTGGCCGTACCGATCAAGATCCCGCGTAAACAGGTGCTCGACGCTCTGGGCCAGTCCTATCTCTACACGTTGACGCTGCAGCTTCCTCCCGGCGCACACCGTGTGGCGGTGGGAGTGCGCGACGAGATCGGCGCGACCACTTCCTACCTGAGCCAGGCCGTCTCTGTGGGCACCACCGCCGCGGCCAAGTAAATCAAGGAGAGCCATGGTCCAAAAAGCCTGTCTCCTGTCGCTCCTGGCCGCCGCCTGCGCCTGTCCTCTGTTCGGCGCCGAGAAGGCTCAACCCTCTTCGCTCACCAGCTTCGGTGCTGTGATGGAAGTCAACGTCGTCAACGTCGACGTCTACGCCAGCGACAAGAGCGGCAAGCGGGTGAACGACTTGCGGCAAG
Organism: Thermoanaerobaculia bacterium; assembly: GCA_035996875.1. Taxonomy (GTDB): domain Bacteria; phylum Acidobacteriota; class Thermoanaerobaculia; order Multivoradales; family UBA5704; genus DATARR01. Next base: position 8,549 of record DASYJD010000089.1, on the reverse strand, counting down.
GGGACTTCATATTGCTGGAGGACGGCAAGCCCGTCGCGGTCACCAACTTCACGCCCGTCCGCCTGGGGGCCCAGTCAGTCCAAGGGAGCCCGGCGGATTCGCCGCCGGGGGCCGCGGTCGAACCGCGAACGCCCGGCGATGCCTGGAACCTCGTCGTCTACGTCGACAACTCGAACATCCGCTCCTCCCACCGCGCTCGAGTCCTGGAGCAGGTGCGGGAATTCCTCGCCCATAACTTGAGCCCGGGCGACCGGGTGATGCTGGTGACCTCCGACCTGGTGCTCAAGGTCTGGCAACCCTTCACCTCCGATCCTGCGGCCCTCGATGCGGCGTTACAGGGAATCGGAAAGGTCTCGGCGCACGGACCGGAGATCGATATCGAGCGGAAGACCGCCTTCGAGTCGATGATGACCATTCAGCAGGTCTCGCTGGCGGATCCTCTCGATCCGCTCCCCTGTCCCCTGGACATCGCGCGGCCGGCCCACGACTTCGCCAGCAGCCGGCGGAGTGAGGTCCGGCGATCGCTCGGCGCCCTCACCATCCTGGTCAACTCGCTCTCCGGGGTTCCGGGCCGCAAGGCCGTGCTCCACGTCAGCGACGGCCTTCCGGCGGTGCCGGGCGAGGAATTGTTCCAGTTCCTGGTCGAGCTCTGCGGCGGCAGCGGTACTTCGGGATTCGGCCAGCTCAGTGGCGGCGGCAAAACACCAGACCCGCAGGCCGTCTACGATGCCCGCCAATACGGCCCCCGCTCTTATCAGGCCGGATCACAGGCCCCCAGCGACTCTCAGGCCTACAGCGTCACCAAGGATCTGGCGGCCCTTGTAGCGCACGCCAATGCGCACCAGGTGACGCTCTACACGCTCCAGGCCTCGGGTGTGTCCGGCACCGAAGCCTCCGACGCCAGTCTCGGGCCCGGAGAGCGGCTGTTCCAGTTTCCCTCGATCGGCAGCGCCCTGCGCGCGAGCCTCCAGGAATCCCTTCAGACCCTCGCCGAGGGCACGGGGGGCCGGGCGATCCTCAACGCCAATGACTGGCGTCCGGACCTGGCGGGCCTGCGCGAGGACTTCTCCACCTTCTACTCCCTCGGCTACACGCCGGCCCACAACGGCGACGGCAAGGAGCACAAAATCGAAGTTCGGGTGAAGCGCCCTGGCATCCGCCTGCGCTATCGGGAGAGCTACCGGGACAAGCCGGTGCTGGAGAAGGCCGTGGACCGCACCCTCGCGGCCCTCCTCTATGGGCTCGAGGACAACCCGCTGGAGATCGCCGTCGAGGTGGGAGAGCAGGTGGCAGGTCCGTCGGGTACCATCGCCGTCCCCATCCACCTCCGGATTCCCCTGCACAAGCTGGCGATTCTCAACCACGAAGAGACCTACGAGGGGAGCCTGCGGCTGCTGGTGGCGACGCGTAGCGAAGACGGCCGCTCCGCACCCGTGAGGCAGGTGGCCGTGCCGATCAAGATCCCACGCAAACAGGTGCTCGGCGCCCTGGGCCAGTCCTATCTCTACACTTTGACGCTGCAACTGCCGCCCGGCACGCACCAAGTGGCGGTGGGAGTACGTGACGAGATCGGCGCGACCACCTCCTACCTGAGGCAGGCCGTCACTGTGGCAGTCACCAAGGCTGCCACGGGACACTGAGGCCCCCTCGCCCTTTCCCTCTTCTCCCAGCCGGCCCATACCCGCTCTCGCGGAGTCGACGTCTTCCGCGGCCGGAAGGTGAAGAAGGCGACCGAGAATCCCGCTCCCACCACCCCGTCGGCGGCCGTCGACTCCGCGGCACCCGTCACGTCGGATCAGTAGCTCGTCCTTGCGGAGGGCGCGCCCATCGCGTCCGCCCTGTCTTTTCCTTGCTTCCCCCTCCAATTGAGCTGTCGTCCCGGATCGTCGGTACGTCGTCCCTGAATGTCGTTCCGCCGTACGCGGTCACGCTTCTATCGCCCCCGTACAAGGCTCCATCGTACCGGGACATCGTCACGTTGCCCCTGATCACCGGTCCCTCGTACAGGGACATCGTGACGTTGCCCCTCTAAACCGGTCCGTTGTACCAGGACATCACGACGTCCCCCCGGTATACCGGTCCGTTGTACCGGGACATCGTGACGTCGTCCCCGTTCACCATCCGTTGTACCGGGTCATCGTGACATTGCCCCTGTTCACCAACCCGTTGCACCGGGACATCGTGACGTTGACCTCGTACCCGGTCCATTCGCACCGGGACATCGCTCTGTCGTCCCGGTCCATCGGTCCGTTGCACCGGGTCATCGTCACGTTGCCCCGGTACACCAGTCCGTCGTACCGGGACATCGCTCCATCGCCCCCGTCCATCGGGACGTTGTGCGGGAGCAGGGCACTTCAGGCCCGCCGAAGAAGAGCCTGGCGCTTTCCGGCCGCACCAGTTCCCCGTAGCTCCGTAACTCATCTGGTCCCGTCCGGCCCAACGGGCCGGGAGAACGGAGCCCAGGGCTTCGGCCCGAAGGCCGATGCCCTGGGTGGAAGGTAGGACAACGCGTTGCGGCCTGAAGGGCCGCGAGAGCCTTCTTGCCGAGTCGGGTTTCTCGCGACCCTTCAGGCCGCAACGATGGGGCGCCTTGTCTTTCCCAGGGCATCGGCCTTCGGGCCGAAGCCCTGGGCTAGGGTCTCCCGACCCGTTGGGCCGGACTGAGGTTGACTCGATCAGAACTGGCACATTTATTCTTCTGTGAACGAGCCCTCATCCAAGCCCCATCCGCCGCCGCAGGGCCGCACGGCCTGAAAGCCGTCGTCGAGGTGAACGTCGAGCTTGCGGGGCATCAGAACATCCTGCAGGAAGACGAGGATCTCGTCCACGTGATGGGAGAACTCCTGGACCAGGCGAATCTCCTCGAAGGATGCGGTGCTGAGGTTGTCCAAATCGCGCCTCAAGACTTCGAGGCGCGCCTTGCGATCGGACCAGTATTTGAGATATGGCGCCCTCTCCGCGACATCCCCGATCTTCACCTCCGGCAGTACGACCGGCACCAGGCATTGGCCCATGACCTCCGGGTCACCCTGGCTCCTCTGCCAGAGCTTGTAGATCTCATACATGCAGTAGGAGGAACGCAGGTACTTGTCGCTGATCACGGCCACTACGAGATCGGCGCGGGTGAGTTGGCGGATGAAGGCGGAGATCCGCTCCCCGGTCCGCATGTGAACGCGGTCGCGGACGGGAAGAAAGCCGTCCTTCTCGAGAGCTCTGTAGAGACCGTCGACGGCCTTCGTGCGGATCTCTCCTTCCGGAGTGTCGTCTCCCCAGGCATAGGAGATGAACACCTCGCGCCGAGGCTTGTCGCCAGAGGTGAGGGGCAGAGGATGGATGTCGATCCCGAGGTTTTCCCGCCCTCGGCGCCGGCGTCGGGTTCGTGCTCTCGGCCCTCGAAAAAAGCTGAGAAGGACACGGCAGGCACCCACGTCTTCCGGCTGTCAAGCACGCGGCCTTCGCTCAAGGTGGTCAGCGCGCTCCGGGCCACCGTGACGCTCTCCAGGGTCAGAAACTCCTCGGGCTTCTCCCCAATTTGCCGCTGAAGAACCGCCTTGCGGATCTCGCGCAGGAGACCCAGGGGGGCGCGGCCCTGGGCCATCACCTCCAGCGCTCCGGCGCCCGATACGTTATCCGTGCTGGTGTCCACGAACTGGAGGAGGAGCTGAGTGTCCCGCTGACCGTCTTTGAGCCAAAGTCCGTACTTCCAATACTCGGCAAGTTCCCCGGCCCGTCGGCCGATCTCGCTCATCAGGGCCCGGATGACGGCATAGTGGAAGAAATGGAACTCCAGCCGCAGTGTGGGCGTGCCGGCCTCGTCCTTCCAGGCATGAAGGCGGCCCGCGATGGCCTCGAACCTTGGCAGCAGGTCCGGAGCAACGTACCGCACCTCTCCCAGAGTAGTTGCTCCACAGCGGAAGCAAACGCCGCAACTCGTCATTAGGCCCAGAAAGAGCTTCTGCTCCTCGAGCGAGTGCTCCTGCCAGACCGTCGCGGCAAGATCCTCTTGGGTGAAACGACCCGAGTCTCTCAGCCAGGGTAGCGTCCGGCCGCGGTGGAAAACGGTGTAGATGGCATCGAGCGCCCAGTCTTGGTCGAGGACGATGCGATTGGAGAAGAGGTCCGGTCGGTAGAACACCACGCCGGTGTGGTGAAAGTAGTCGAGGGCGTACTCCCAGGAGACAAGGCCTCCAACTCTATCGCAGGCCCCGCGGAACTCTTCGAGAGTGAGGGTCCGATGCTGTCGCTTTTCGGGCTTGCGTTTCTGGTCCTCGCTTCGCCATTCGTAGAGCCGGCGGCGTACTTCGGCGCGACTGTGGCCAATCACTAGCGCGCCGTTCCGTTCCAGCAGATAGCGGATTGCGTCGCGGAACTGGGCTTCTAGAGTCTCTCGCCCCAGATCTTCCTTGGCACTGAAGCAACAGGACTCAAAGAACACGAATTCCCCCGGCCTGACAGGAGCCGGCAGCCGGTCAGCGAACCGGTCACACTGACTTTGGACGACAATCACCGGGCTACCCTCGCCCGCAAGAGAACGCACGTAATCGAGCCAGTAGGTAAGCGGTTGGTTGCGCAGGGTGATACTGCCCTCGGCGTATTCGTTCCGGTTTTCGAGCTGAGGTGTCCAGAGGATGAGAAAGACAGATCGGCTGCGCAGAAAGAGCGCGTGGGTGCCGTGATAGATGTCCTGACCGCCGAAGTCCCACCAGTTGACCTGGAAGACCTGCTCCTTGCCTTCGGAGTCGATTCTCAGCTCCTCCCGCCATATCTGAATGCCATGAGTGGATCCGACGGATTCATCAAAAGACTGGCCCCGGAAGCGCCGACAGAGTTGGGTCTTCCCAACGCGGCCGTTGCCGAGAAGGATCACTTTCACCTCGTTCTCGGTCTCAGCTCCAAGATCCAATTCGGAAAAGTAGGTGCGCAGCCGTGGGAGGCAGTTGTCGTAGCCGTGTGACAACACTTCCCGTGGTATGCCGATCGCCTCGTCGGCAAAGAACTCAATCAGGTGTGGGTGATCGGCGAAGATCCGTAGCAACGTACTAGGGACCCCAGGCCGAGAGCGATAGAGGTTAAGCCTGTGCAGTCTTTGGAGTCCGGCCAGTGACGACAAGTCCGTCAGACCTGTGCAAGAAGACAGATCGAGGCTCTGGAGTTTTTCGAGTCCAGCCAGCGGCGACAGATTCGTCACTGCCGTGTCCGTCAGGTCGAGGCTCTGTAGTTCTTCGAGTTGGGTCAGCGGTGACAGATCCGTCACACCTGTGAACGCAAGGACGAGGTTTTGAAGTTCTTTGAGTCCGGCTAGCGGTGACAGATCCGACAGACCTATGTATGACAAGTCGAGGCTCTGAAGTTCTTCGAGTCCGGCCAGCGGCAAAAGGTCCTCCACGCTGTGACACATTATAAGGTCAAGCCTCTGAAGTCCTTGGAGCCCAGCCAGCGGCGACAGATCCGACACGGCGGTACCCGACAGGTTGAGGCTCTGAAGCTTTTGGAGCCCAGCCAGAGGCAATAGATCCGTCACCTTCGTTTCCGACAGATCGAGGCTCTGAAGTTCTTGGAGGTTGGCTAGCTGTGACAAATTCGATACCGCGGTACCCGCCAGGTTGAGGCTCTGAAGTTCTTGGAGCCCAGCCAGAGGCAATAGATCCGTCACCTTCGTTTCCAACAGATCGAGGCCTTGAAGTTTTTGGAGTTCGTCGCTAGTGCCAGACAGGCTGAGGCTCTGAAGCTTTCGGAGCCCAGCCAGAGGCGATAGATCTGTCACCTTCGTTTCCGATAGGTCGAGCCTCTGAAGTTCTTGGAGTTCGGCCAGTGCCGACAGGTCCAACACCCCTGTGCTCCACAGGTTGAGGTTCTGAAGTCCTCGGAGGCCGGCAAGTGGCGCCAGGTCCGTCACGCACTTGCAGGAATCTAGATCGAGGCTCTGAAGTCCTTGAAGGCCGGCCAATGGCGACAGATCCTCGAAGTCAGGTAATTCTCGACTGGAGTCCCATTTAGATTTTCTTGTTCCAGTAAGTCCGTTTCTCCCCAAGTGGAGCGCCTTGAGGTGTGATAGGTCTCCCAGGTTGGCGGGAAGCTCGCTCAGAGCCAGATCGCCGAGGTCCAGGCTTTCAGCCTGGGTTCTACGAGCCTCCTCGATCCTCCGCTCTGCCTCCAACTGGTTTGGTTGCACGAGGTCTAATTACACCATGGAGAGAACGACCTTCCCGAACGCTCCGCCGCGCTCCAGCGCCTGATAGGCCTCGGCGGCGCGCTCCAGGGGGAGGACGCGGTCGACCACCGGGCGGAGGCGGCCGTCGCGCAGGCGGGGCAGGGCAAAGGAGGCGAAGCCGGCAACCAGCCGTGCCTTTTCCTCTCGCGGGCGGGCCCTCAGCACCGAGCCGATGATGTGCAGTCGCTTGCCCAGGATGAGCCCGAAGTCGAGCTCGGCCTTGCGCCCTCCCATCAGCCCCACCACCACCAGCCGACCGCGAGGGGCCAGCGCCGCGAGATGGCTGGCAGTATCCGTACCGCCGGCAAGCTCGAGCACCAAGTCCACTCCCCGGCCGCCCGTGGCCTCGCGGACCTGGCCTGCCAGGTTCGCTCCCTCCAGGCAGACCTCGTCGATCCCCAAGCCCCGCAGCAGCTCCAGGCGCTCGCGGCTGCGGCCTGCAGCCAGCACCCGGGCGCCGAGCTCCCGCGCAAGCTGCACGGCGAAGCTCCCCATGCCGCCTGTGGCCCCGGTCACCAGCACGGTCTCCCCGGCCTGAAGGCCGCCTTCGACGACGAGGTTGGTCCACGCCGTCAAGGCGGCTTCCGGAATGGCTGCACCTTCGACGAAAGAAAGATTGTCCGGCAGGGATATGACCTGCCCCGTGGGAATGGCGACGCGGGTGGCGTGGCCGCCGCCTCCGAGGAGCGCCATGACCCGCATGCCGGGCTGCCAGGGCGAGCCCATCTCACCCTCCAGCACGACACCGGCACACTCCAGACCGGGAACATCGCTCTCGCCTGGCGGGGGCGGGTACTGCCCGCGGAGTTGATGGAGATCGGCATGATTGATCCCCGCGGCTTCAATGGCGATGAGGATTTCCCCCTGGCCCGGAACCGGGTCGGGAAGATCGCCTACGCGAGGGATGGGATGGTTGGAATCGGAGGTGGGGAGGATGGCTCGCATTGCAGCGATCCTACCCCACCCCCAGGAAAAGGTCAGTGCGTGCCGACAGGCTTGGCCTTGGGCACCGGTGCGGGCTCGAGGGTGGTGCTGGTCTCCGCCACCATCGGCTTGTGGGCCTCCTTGCGGGCATCGAGGCCGAGGGCGCCCTCCTCCAGCCAGGCATGTTTGCCGTCGAGCACTCTCAAGGCCACCTTGTACTTGCGCACGTCGTCGTTGGCCCACAGCTCGTGGAACAGACGAACGATCTTGCGCCGCGAGCCGCGGCTGAAGAGGTCCGCAAGCTCCGTGGCGTTGGCCGCCTCCGGATGGCCAGCCTCGGTCATCGCCTGTGCTCGGGAGACGGACGCCGCGATGCAGAACAGCTCGTTGGCGATGTCCACCAGCCGGAAGAGGAATGCCTGCTTGTTCTGGAGCTTGGCCTGATGGACCAGCATGCCGTGGAAGATCTGCCGCGACAACCGCCGGGTGTTGCGCTCCACGAACCGCAGGTGCGTGGCAAGCTCCCCGAACTCCTGGTACCGCGGCCACTGCCCCCAGCCCAGCCAGCGGGTGGGGTACCACGAGCCGTAGAAAGACGTCATCTTCGGCAGCTCGGCGAGCTTCTCCGCCACGCTCTTCTCGGGATCGATCATTGCGCCGGCCACCTGGAGGTGCTTGTCCACCGCCTCCCGGGCCATGAAGAGATGCATGATCTCGGAAGAGCCTTCGAAGATCTTGTTGATGCGGTAGTCGCGCATCATGCGCTCGACGCCGATGGGCTGCTCGCCGCGCTCCTTGAGGCTCTTCTCCGTCTCGTAGCCGCGCCCGCCGCGGATCTGCATCGTGTCGTCCACGATCTCCCACGTGCGGTCCGTGTTCCATTCCTTGGCCGCCGCCGCTTCCAGGCGGATGTCGTAGCCGCCGCGGTCCGCCATCTCCGTGGCCAGGGCGGCGATCGCTTCCATGGCGAAGGTGTGGGCGGCCATGGACGAGATCTTGTGGGCGATGGCCTCGTGTTTGCCGACGGGCTTGCCCCACTGCACGCGCTCCTTCGCCCACGTGCGGCAGATCTCCAGGCAGAGCTTGGCCGTGCCCACGGAGCCGTTGGGGATGGAGAGGCGCCCGTCGTTGAGGGTGGTGAGCGCGATCTTGAGGCCGCGCCCTTCCTGGCCGATCAGGTTCTCCGCCGGCACCACGACGTCCTTGAAGCTGATGACGCCGTTGGCCAGCGCGCGCAGGCCCATGAAGTGCGAGCGGTGCTCGACCTTCACTCCCGTCCAGGCCGTCTCCACCACGAAGGCCGAGATCTTCCGGGTCTTGGGATCGACCGCCATTACCACCAGCAGCTTCGCGATCGTGCCGTTGGTGCACCAGAGCTTGGTGCCGTTGAGGACGTAGGCAGCGCCGTCCGCGG
>DASYJD010000088.1:0-73753 GCA_035996875.1 Thermoanaerobaculia bacterium | reverse complement strand
GGCCCTCTTCTCCCGCCCCCTCCGCACCCCCCTCACCGGGAGAAGAGGGAGCAAGGCAAAAACGCCCCAGGGGTACCCCTCTCCCGGTGAGGGGGGTGCGGAGGGGGCGGGAGAGGGGCAGGGGTGAGGGTCTTCGGGTGGCGGATACTCTCAGACACGTTAAGTTAGCGCCCAGGGCTTTGAGGATCTAGCTCCGCTTCTTCGTCAGCCGCTCCACCAGCGCCCGCATCGCACCCTGCGTCTCGGCGCTGAACCACTGATCCACCAGGGTGGCGAGCTCGGCATCGTTCGCTTCGAACAGAGAGACAAGATCGGCGCGGGCGAGGCGGCGGGTGATCGCCAGCGCCTGCGGCGGCAAGGCGAGGAGGGCGTTGCACCACTCGACGGCCCGCGCCACCACGGCCTCGGGAGCCGCCAGCTCGTCGACGAGGCCGATGCGCCGGGCCTCGGCAGCCGGCACGAGCTGGGCCGTCACGCACAGGCGCTCGGCCTGCCGGCTCCCCACCTGACGCCGCAGGGCCTGAAAGATGACGGGCGGCATGGGAATGCCCACCTGCACCTCGTTGAGGCCGATGCGGTACCCACCCTCGGCCCCCTCCGCCATGATGCGGGCGTCGCAGTAGAGGGAGATCACGGCGCCGCCGGCCGGGCTGTGGCCCGTAATGGCGGCCGCGATCGGGATGGGCGAGGCGGCGAGGCTCCGCATCATGGCGTAGAAATCCTTCCACGCGGCGGTGATCGCCGGCCGGTCGAGATGGATGAGCAAGGGCACGTCGAGGCCGCCCGAGAAAAAGCCGGGCGCGCCGGAGAGGACGAGCGCCCTGGCGCCGGCCGCGGGTGCCTCCTCCACTGCCGTGCGCAAGGCGGCGATGAGCTCCGGCGAAAGGGCGTTGGCCGGCGGCCGGTCGAGGCGCAATTCGCGAACGTCACCGTGGTCGATACATTGGATCATGATCGATATCTCTCCTATGGCGAATCCTATATCTTTTCGCCGCTCGTCCGGCCGGGAGCCTCGGGATGGTAAAATCCGTAGAGACTCGGGGAGACGAATTGGACGAAGTCAAACGCAAAGAAGTTCGCAAGATTCTGGTAGCACTCGAAGCGGAGAAGGAGCAGGACCGTTTTCGCGAGCGCGAGGTCGTGCTGGAGAAGAACCGGCAGATCTATCGCTTTCAGGAGATCAAGAAGACGATCCTTCTCCCCACGCTGCGGGAGCTCATGATCGATCTCGATCACAAGGGTCACCTCACGAAGCTGCAGGAGCCGACGCCCGAGAAGGTGCGCATGGACGTGCAGGTGCAGACTCAAGTCCCCAAGCGCGGCGCCATCGAGTTTTCGATGGACAAGACCGAGCCCGGCATCATCAAGGTGAATTACGGCTGGGTCGTGAAGGAGGCCCGCTTCGACCAGGAGAGCTTCCCCATGGACTCCGTGGCCTCCCGCTTCGTCATCGACCGCGTGCTGCACCTGCTGCGCGGGCTGATTTAAGAACCGGGGTCGTTCGACTACCGCAACGCCACCGGCCGCGCCAGCACGGTGCCGTTCTTGTTCCGCAGCTCGATCTCCAGATCGGCCTCGCCGCCGCCCAGCAGGGCGCGATCGAGGGTCAGCACGTAGTGGCCGGAGATCGTCTTCGCCAGCACTTCCGTGGCCAGGCCCGGCAGGCGGAAGGTCTTGAGGTACATGCCGCCGGTCGCCTCTGCGATCCCTTCGAGGCCGGTCTCCAGCGAGTGCTCGTCGGCGCTGGTGACGTCGAGCACGAAGACCGAGGCGTGGGCCGCCCGCAGGGCTTTCACGGCGGGCTTGTAGGCGGGCGTCATTTGCACGCCGCCGATGCCGCTGGCGACGAAGCGGCCGAGGCCCCAGCCCAGGAAGATCATGGTCTTCTCGCCGTGCAGCGGCTGCATGGCATTGCCCACGACTTCCAGCGCCCGCTCGGGAGAGGCCGCGGCCAGGGCGTTCGCACGGTCGAAGTGCTCCGCGAGGGAGACCGGATCGCCCGGTGCGATGTCGGCGCTGCCGGGCTCGTCGCCGTAGAGCATGGCCTGGTCGAGGGCCGCGTGGGTGGCGTCGCGGTCGGCCGTGAAGTCCTGCCAGAGCTTGAGATGCGAGTCGTAGGAGACGACGGCGACACGATCGCCAGGCTGGAGCGTCCCCAGAAGCTGGCGGGTGAAGGGCCACATGCGGAGCTGGCCGCTGATCCGGCTCGGCGTCAGGTCAGCCTGGACGAAGAAGACGACGAGCTTGCCTTGGGAGGGTTGAACCGGAGCCGCCAGCTCTTCGGCTTCGGCTGGTTTCTCCTGGGGGAGGGCCGGCGCGGGGGTCTGGGAAGGAGCCTCCACCGCGCCCTCGCCGATCCAGTCGAGGCCGGCCACGGGGATCTCCCGCTTCCCCACCCGCACCCGGAAATCCTCGGGCTTGAGCCCCAGGATGGGGCGCCCCCAGGTGTCCACCGCCCGCACCACGACGGTCACGATGGAGACCTTGATCTCGGAGGAGAAGGAGGCCGCGTCCTTCTTGTCAGTATCTGCGGGGTCCTGCCTGTCCTGTGCTGCCGCCGGCAGGCTCAAGGCCAGCAGACTTCCGACAAGAAGCACCGCCGCACCGCGAATCATAAACCTCAGTGTAGCATCCGGCGGTGAGCTCTCAAACCGCCCGCATCTTCCGCGTCCTGTTGCAGCACCGGGCCGTGCGCGCCCTCGCCGCAGCCGGCGGCGAGACGGAGTGCCACCTCGTGGGCGGCTGCCTGCGCGACCGCGCTCTGGGACTGATGAGCCACGATATCGACGCTGTGGTGGCGGGGCGGGGTCTGGAGATCGCGGAGCGCCTGGCGGCGGAGCTGCCAGCCCGCTTCGTCCTGCTCGGCGGCAAGGACTTCGCGGCCTACCGGCTGGTGGGCCAGGACTTGACGCTCGACCTCTGGGACCGCGCCGGCACCATCCTTCACGAAGACCTCGCCCGCCGCGACTTCACCGTCAACTCCTTCGCGCTCGACCTGCGCGACGGGCTCCTCGCCGATCCCTTCGACGGCCTCGGCGATCTCGCGCACCGCATCCTGCGGGCCACCACTCCGGCGAGCTTCACGGGCGATCCGTTGCGCGTGCTGCGCCTGCCCCGCATGCTGCTGCGCCTCCCCGGCTTCGCCGCCGATCCCCAGACCTTCCTGCTCGCCCGCGCCTCGTCGGCTCACTTAGTGAATGTGGCGGCCGAGCGGGTGCGCGACGAGCTCGCCATCCTCTTCGATCACCCCGAAGCACACCGCGGGCTCGCCCTGCTGGTCGCCCTGGACCTCTATCCCGGTCTCTGGCTTGGGGCTCCCGGCGAGCCCGGCCGGCCCGGCGGTGCGGTGACGGAGCTCGAAGCCCTCGTGGACCGCTGCCAGGAGCTGCGGCAGCTCGATTCCGAGGCTGCGACCCAGGTGGTCCTCCGGCCCGCCCGGCTCGCCGCCACCTTCGCACACCTGCCCACTCGCGGCAATCGCGGCCCGCAGGATTTCCTGGAGCTGTTCCGCGACGCCGGCTATGTGACGAGACAGTCCGCCGCCGAGGTGGCGCTGCTGCTGGGGGAGGAGGAGATTCCGAATGACGATCTCGGCCGGCGCCGCTTCCTGCACCGCACCGGCCGGCTCTGGGCGACGGTCGCCGTCTCGCTGGGCGCGCGGACCTCCGACGCCGCCGGCTGGCGAGCCCGGCTGCGCCCACTGGTCGATCTCGCGAGGAGAGAAGGCGCCACGCTCTTCGATCCGCCCCGCCTGCTGAGCGGCCAAGAGGTGCAGACGATCTTGGGGATCGCCCCCGGACCGGAGGTCGGCCGCGCCCTCGCGGCGGTGCGGCAGGCGCAGGTCGACGGGGCGGTGCGGACGCGGGAGGAGGCTGTGGAGATAGTGGAGAAACTCCAACCAAGCTAAAGCTTAACTTGTCTTGAGAGTTTCCCCCGCCCAAGACCCTCATCACCCCGGCCCTCTTCTCCCGACCCCCTCCGCCCCCTCACCGGGAGAAGAGGGAGCAAGGCAAGAACGCCCCAGGGGACCCCCTCTCCCGGGGAGGGGGATGGCGTGGTCGGGAGAGGGGCAGGGGTGAGGGTCTTGGGCGGGGGAAACTCCCAGACCACGTTAAGTTAGCGCCTATGGGGTTCGCCCCGGAGGGGCGTTCTTCGTCCTGTTCCCTACCGGAAAATCCCCGACTTCGCCGTGCCGCCGGCCTCGCCGCCGCCCACCAGCCTCTGGTTGAGGTCCTTGATGCGCTCCATCAGCTTGTCGATCTTCTCCTGGGCCTCCTGGCGCAGACGGGCGTAGTCGCCTTTCAGGCGCTCGCGCTCGGTACCCAGCTCCGCCTGGCGGGTCTTCAGCTCCTCGATCTGCTCGTCGCGCTGGTGGATCGACTTGTGGAGCTCGTTCATCTGCTCGTCTTTCTCGGCGAGCTTGAGCTTGACCTTCTCTTCCTGCTCCTCGTAGAGGCGCTTGAACTGCTGGAGCTCGGTGATCTGCGAAAAATCGGACGTGGTGGGGCTCAATTCGCCTCCCTTCTCCTCGATCAGGGGGAACATCTTGCGCAGCTTGAGGGACAGGTCCTCCGGATCGGACGACTGCCGCATCGCCTCGGCATAGGTGATGGTGCCGTGGACCAGCAGGGCGAGCAGCGACTGGTTCATCGACTGCATCCGGTAGTAGCCCACGGAGGACTCGACTTCTTCAAGCAGGCCGCTGGTCTCGCCGTCCTCGACCATGCGGTTGATCTTCGGGGACGCCCGCATGATCTCCAGCGCCGCCACCCGGCCCTGCCCATCCGCACGCTCCACCAGCTTCATCGAGACGACGCCCTTGAGGATCTGCGCGAGCTGCGCCCGCACCTGTCCCTGCTGGTCGGAGGGAAAGGTGTCGAGGATGCGGTCGATGGTCTGCGTGGCGCTGTTGGTGTGGAGGGTCGAGAAGACGAGGTGGCCGGTCTCGGCGGCGGTGATCACCGTCGATACGGTCTCCGGGTCGCGCATCTCGCCGACCATGATGACGTCCGGGTCCTGCCGCATGGCGTTGCGTAGGGCCTCGGAGAATGCACCGGTGTCGGTGCCGACCTCGCGCTGGGAGATCGACGCCACGTCGTCGGTGAACAGGAACTCCATCGGGTCCTCGATGGTGATCACGTGCACTGGCCGGTGGGTGGTGATGTAGCGGATGAGCGCCGCGAGCGAGGTGGACTTGCCGCTGCCGGTGGGGCCGGTGATCAGCACCAGCCCCATGGGCATGTCGCAGAACTCGAGCAGCACCGGCGGCAGCTCCAGATCGTCGAGGCTCTTGATCTGATACGGGATGCGCCGGAAGCAGGCGGCGATGTTGCCGCGCTGCATATAGATGTTGCAGCGGAAGCGGGCGAGGCCGCGGACGCCGTAGCCGGTGTCCACGGACATCTTCTCTTCCAGCTTGGTCTTCTGCCGCGGGGAGAGGATGCCCATGAGCATCTCGGTGAGGTCTTCCGGCTTGAGCGGCGGCGCCTCAATGGGCAGCAACCGGCCGTTGATGCGCAGCAACGGCGGCCGCGTCGGCTTCAAATGAAGGTCCGACGCGCCCTTGTCGGTCATGAACTTCAGGAGACGATCAAGATCCATGATGTGGCGCGCATTGTACAGCAGGAAGAACAGGGAAGAACACGGACGGACAGGGACCCTCACGGACTGACACGGACGATCAGGACGTTCTTGCCGTCCGTGAAGGTCCGTGTAAGTCCGTGTTCTTCCTAGAACTTCCGCATCAGCCCGACCACGATGCCCTGCACCCGCACGTCCTTCGCGGGGACGCGGATGGGCTGCATGTTGGGGTTGGCGGGCTGCAGGCGGACGATGGGGCCTTCGGGGTAGTAGCGCTTGAGAGTGGCCTCGTCGATCACCAACGCCACCACCATCTCCCCGGGCTCGGCCACGTCCCGGCGCAGGACGATCACGTAGTCGCCGTCGTGGATCCCCTCCTCGATCATCGACTCGCCGACCACACGCAGGACGTAATGATCGCCGCCGCGCGCGCTCAGCAGGTGGCCGGGCACCGTCACCCGGTCGTTGCCGGAGAGGGCCTCGATGGGACGGCCGGCGGCGATCCGGCCGAAGTACGGCAGGTCGCGCTCCGACGTCTCCGCTCCCGGGATGGCGCGGATCAGCTCGATGCCCCGTTTCTGATTCCAGTCGCGGCGCAGGAAGCCCTTCTGCTGCAAGAGCTTCAGGTGCTTGTAGGCCGTGCCGTAGGAGGAGAACCCGAAACGCTCGCAGATCTCCCGGTGGGTTGGGGCGATACCGCGTTCCTTGCGGTACTCCTGAATGAACTCCAGAATCTGTTTCTGCCGCTCGGTGAGATAGGACATGGTGGAAGTATAGCGGTAACGTAGCGTAATGCAAGCGGTGGGGAGTGTTTGCCTCACCTTGACACCCTCGGCACCCCTCCATACACTGCCGGAGCGCCGGCCTACCGCCCGCCTTCTTCCGTGTACCGCTTACCCGATGAGCTCAGCACCACCCGACCTCGATCTCCCCTTCCAATATCACCGGCTCGCCAATGGGCTCCGCGTCGTTCTTCACCGTAACGCCGCGCTCCCCTTGGTCGCCGTCAACCTTTGGTATCACGTCGGCTCGAAGAACGAGCGGCCGGGACGCACCGGCTTCGCCCACCTCTTCGAGCACATGCTCTTCCAGGGCAGCGAGCACGTCGGCACCCACGATCACTTCCGCCTCCTGCAGCAGGTGGGCGGGGTGGCCAACGGCTCCACCTGGTACGACCGCACCAACTACTACGAGACGCTGCCCTCCCATCAGCTCGACCTCGGGCTGTGGCTGGAGTCGGACCGCATGGGGTTCTTCCTCCCCGCCCTGACCCAGGAGAACCTCGACACCCAGCGCGAGGTGGTGATGAACGAGCGCCGGCAGCGCATCGAGAACCAGCCGTACGGCCGGGCCGGCGAGCGCCTCCACGAGCTGCTCTACCCGGCGGACCATCCCTATCACTGGCCGGTGATCGGCTATATGGACGACATCGCCGCCGCCACCCTGGAGGACGTGCGCGCCTTCTTCCGCACCTACTACACGCCGAGCAACGCGGTGCTGACGCTGGCGGGCGACTTCGACCCCGAGGCCGCGCTGGAGAGGGTGGAGGCCTGGTTCGGGAACATCCCCGCCGGGCCGCCGATACCGCCCGTGACCGTGCCCGCCGCGAGCCCGCTCGGCGAGCGCCGCGAGGTGATGCCGGACGCCGTCCATCTCCCGCGGGTCTATATCGGTTTCCGCGCCCCGGCCTACGGCGAGCGCGCGTGGTACGCCGCGGACATGCTCTCGGCCGTGCTCACCGGGGGAAAGTCGAGCCCGCTCTACCGCGACCTCGTCTACGACCGCCAGATCGCCCAGGACGTCGGCGCCTCCGTCTCCCCTTACGAAAAAGGCGGGACGTTCCTGATGGTCGCTACCGCCCGCCCAGGCGTTGAGATCGAAACGCTGGAGAAGGCGCTCCTCGACCACATCGCCACCGCGGCCACCGCGCTGCCCGATCCGGACGAGCTCGAACGAGCCCGCAACCGCATGCTCACCGACACCTACAGCAGCCTGCAGAAGCTGGACGGCGTGGCCGACCTCTTCTCGCAGTTCGCCACCTACTTCGACGATCCCGCCGGCGTCGCCGGGGAGGCCGGCCGCTATCTTCAGATCCAGCCGGAAGAGCTGATGGAGGTCGCGGCGGCGCACTTGACGGAAAACGAGCGCGTGGTGGTGCAGGTGGTGCCGCGAG
Source organism: Thermoanaerobaculia bacterium (assembly GCA_035996875.1). Lineage (GTDB taxonomy): Bacteria > Acidobacteriota > Thermoanaerobaculia > Multivoradales > UBA5704 > DATARR01. The sequence goes on along the minus strand of DASYJD010000088.1, from coordinate 66,000 downwards.
GGGCGGACTGAATGGCCGCCCTGCCTCCAATCCCTCCAGGCATCGACCGCTCGGCCCCTCCCCGGGCGGGGGACCTCAAGCCGTTCCGGTTCCCCCACTTCCTGCGCACGCGGCTGCCCAACGGCCTCGCCGTGCTGGCGGCCCGCCACTCGGAGCTGCCGCTGGTCAGCCTTGAGATGCTGATGCCGGCCGGCGGCCAATACGATCCGGAAGGGCAGTCGGGGCTCGCCTCGCTCACCGCCGCCGTCCTCGACGAGGGGACGCGCCAGCGCTCCTCCATGGACATCGCCACCGCCGCCGAGCGGCTGGGCGGCTACTTCGCCACCGGCGCCGACTGGGACGTGGGTTTCCTCGCCACGGGCCTGCTGGCGCAGAACCGCGCCGACGCCCTCGAGCTGCTGGCCGAGGTCGCCTTCCATCCCACGTTTCCCACCGCCGAGGTGGAGCGGCTCCAGCGCCAGCGCCTGGCGGAGATCCTGCGCCGCACCCAGGATCCCTCGGCCCTCGCCGACGACCGCTACGACCGCACCCTCTACCAAGGCACGGTCTATGCCCACCCGCTGATCGGCGAGGAGGCGAGCCTGACGATGCTCGACCGCGAGGCGCTGGTGGGCTTCTACCAGCGCCACTACGGGCTCGACGGCGCGGTGCTGATCGCGGTGGGGGACTTCGACCCGGAAGAGCTGCTGCGCGAGGCCGAGAGGGCCTTCGCGACCGGTGGCCCGGTGACGCCGCCGGCTCCCCCGCCGGAGATCAATCCGCCCGCGCGGCAGGGGATCTCGGTCCACATCGTCGACCGCGCCGGTGCCGCTCAAACCGAGCTGCGGATGGGCCATCCGGGCGTCTCCCGCAGCCACCCGGACTACCCGTCCCTCGTCGTCTTCAACGGCCTGCTGGGCGGCAAGTTCACCAGCCGCATCAACCTCAACCTGCGCGAGCGGCACGGCTATACGTACGGCGCCTCCAGCCGCTTCTCCGGGCGGATGGGGCCGGGCCCGTTCACGGTGAACGCCGCGGTGGCGACCGAATCGACAGGGGCGGCGGCGCGCGAGGTCCTCTTCGAGCTGCGCCGCATCCGCGAGGCCCTGGTCGAGCCGGAGGAGCTGACGGAGACGCAGAGCTACCTGGTGGGCGTCTTCCCCTACACGATGCAGACCATCGGCGACCTCGCCAAGCGGCTGGAGACCCTCGCCGTCTTCGGCCTGCCGGACGACTACTACACCCGCCACTTGGAGCGCATCGCCAGCGTCACCCGGGAGGACATCCTCGACGTGGCGCGCCGGCACGTCGATCCGGAGCGCGTGGCCATCGTGGCGGTGGGTCCCGCGGACGCCCTGGAGCCGCAGCTTCAGGGGCTGGGACCGGTGACGGTGTGGTCCCCCCAGGGCGAGCCGCAGCTCGTCTGATTCAAAACCAAACCGGATTTAACGCAGGCTGGTGTCGACTTTGCCGTCGGCGGAGAGTTGGACCTCCAGGTTGCGGGGGACGCCGCCCTGGAAGTTGCCAGTCATGGGCCTGACGCTGGCGGCCCGGCCGGTGGCCGCGACGGAGACGCGGAGCTGGACCGTCCCCGCGGGCACCTCGATCGACTGGCTGGCGTCGTGCGGCTGCACGGACTTGCGCAAGCCGAGGAAACCGCCGCGGCTTGCCTCTACGGGGAGCCGCGCTTTCTCCTTGTCGTTCACATACACGATCAGCACGCCACCGTCCGGAAAGTCGGAAACGAAATGGATGCGGAGCGTGGCCGTGGTGGCCGCGGCCTGGGACGAATCGCTGGGGTTCCTCGTCACGGCGGTCACGGGGATCACCGGCGTCGCCGTCGCGGCCACCGTCTCGTTCGGCTGCGGCTCGCGCGGGGTCTCCGCCAGCTTCTGCTTGGCGCGGTTCTGGAGATATTGGGCCCTGGTCAGGATCTTTTTGGCTTCCAGGTTGGCAGGATCGATCATCAACACCGTCTGCGCCCCCGCGATCGCGGCGTCGTAGTGCTTGGCGGCGAGGCCCCGGCTGGCGAAGTCCAACTGCGCGTCGAGATTGGGCACGGCCGGAGGCGACACGGCCGGCGTGAGGGCTGGCGGCGGCGAGGGTGCGGGCACCACCGGCGCAGGCTGGACCGGCGCGGCCGCGACGGTGCGCTCCGGCTGCCGGGCCGCACCCTGCCTCCAGAGCAGGAACCCGCCCCCGGCCAGCACGCCGAAGACGACGACGAGCCCGGCCGCCAGAAGGGCCTGCGACATCGGGCCTTTCCGCGCCGGTGCCTTGGGCAGCGGCGGCGGCGCCAGCACCGGGACTTCGGTGGTGGCGTTGGTGTCCGACAGGTCCGGAGCCGGAGGCGGCACCGTTCCCCCGGTCGAGCCGCTCGCGTCGCCCGTACCGGTCGCGTCGAGAGCTGGCGCCGGCAGTACAGCCACAGGAGGAGCGGGAGGCATTGGCGTGGGAACGGGCGGCCGGAGCTGGACCGGCGGGGGCGCGGTGGGCTCCTTGCGCCAGCGGCTGAACAGCGACGGCTTGGCAGCGCCCGGAGGCGGCACCGGCGCCGGCTTCGCCCCGGCAGCCGCTGATTGCGGCTTCGGCGGCGGGGGCGGCAGCACCATGGTGGAGGCGAGGCTCTGCGTCTCGTTGAGGTCGCTACGCTGATGGTCCGCCTCGACCAGACGGCGCAGGTCGTCGACCATGTCGCGCGCCCGCTGGTAGCGGCGGGCCGGGTCCTTCTCCAACGCCCGGTTGAGGATCGGCTCCAGGCCCGGCGCCAGGTTCTTCACGAACTCCTGGGGCGGCGTGAAGTGGTCGTAGACGATGCGGTGGCTCACCACCGTCAGGTTCTCGCCCGAGAACGGCTTGTGGCGGGTGAGCATCTCGTAGAGCACGACGCCGAGAGAGAAGAGGTCGGCCCGGTGGTCCACCTCCTTGCCCTGGATCTGCTCGGGCGCCATGTAGTTGGGCGTCCCCAGGAGCTGCCCTTCCTGGGTGAGGTTCGAGCTGTCGAGCCGCGCGATGCCGAAGTCGGTGATCTTCACCTTGTTGTCGGTGGTGATGAGGATGTTGGCCGGCTTGACGTCGCGGTGCACCACCCGGTTCGAGTGCGCGTAGTCGAGGGCGTCGCCGACCTGCGCGATGGCGTCCAGCACGAAGCTGAGCGACAGCGGCTGATCGCCCTGCAGCAGCAGCTTGAGGTTGGTGCCCCGCACGTACTCCATGGCGATGAAGGCCAAGCCCTCCTCGCCACCCTCCACCACGTCGTGGATGGTGACAATATTGGGATGGGTGAGGATGCCGGCGCTCTGCGCCTCGCGCAGGAAGCGGATGCGGAACTGCTCCATCTCCGAGTCGCGGACGGAGTAGCCGATGCGGAAGGTCTTGAGCGCCACCAGGCGGCCGATCAGGGGGTCGCGGGCGAGGTAGACGACGCCCATGGCTCCCTTGCCGATCTCGTCGGTGATTTCGTAGCGGCCTAGTTTGGTCGGGGTCAGTGGCAGCATGGCAGAGAGCTTTCGCGAGGGGAATTCTAGGCTGGACCGAGGTCCCAGGTCAAACTGGAAAGGCCTGGAAAGCCCTGGTACTTTTAGGGTTTAGGGCGGGACTCGGGAGCGGCCCCGGGGTTTTTGCTTGTGGTATATTTGCCGCCCCTTGATCGCTCTTTGCCCTCTGAAGGAGGTTCAGGATGCAGGTGGATAGCCCGGAAAAGCTCCGCAATGTAGCTGTTGCAGGCCACAACGACACCGGCAAGACCACGCTGGTCAGCTCTCTGCTCTATGCCGGCGGCGTGACGACCCGCATGCACCGGGTCGAGGACGGTAACACGTTCACCGACTTCGATCACGAGGAGACCGAACGCAAGATCTCGATCGGTCTGGCTCCCTGTTTCGTTCCCTGGCAACAGCACAAGGTCAACCTGCTCGACTGCCCCGGGTACGGCATCTTCTTCACCGAGACCCGGGCCGGCCTGCGGGCCGCCGACGCCGTCGTGCTCTGCATCAACGGCGTCTCGGGCGTCGAGGTCAACACCGAGCGGGTGTGGAACTACGCCGCCGAGATCGAGCTGCCGCTGCTGGTCAACCTGACCAAGATGGACCGCGAGCGCGCCGACTTCGGGCGCACCCTCGACTCGCTGCAAAAGCGCTTCGGCCGCCAGATCCTGCCCATTCAGGTCCCCATCGGCCTGGAGGCCGGCTTCACCGGCGTCGTCGACCTGGTGAGCCTCAAGGCCTGGCGCTTCACCCGCGACGGCAACGGCAAGGGGACGCCGGCGGAGATCCCGCCCGAGCTCGCCGACGAGGTGGAGACCCACCGCTCCCGGCTCGTCGAGGCGGTGGCCGAGACCGACGACCAGCTCATGGAAGGGTTCTTCGAGAGCGGCACCCTGTCGCAGGAGAGCCTGGAGAGCGGCCTGCGCCAGGCGGTGGCGCACCGCCAGATCTTCCCCGTCACCCTCACGGCCGGCGGCCATGGCGTCGGCATGTCGACGCTGCTCGACACCCTGCTCGCGCTCGCGCCCTCGCCGGCCGGGCGGCAGCACTTCCCGGCGAAGAACGTGGGCGGCGAGGACGTGACCCTCGCGGCCGATGCCGCCGGCACGCCGGCCGCCCTGGTGTTCAAGACGCTCTCCGACCCGTTCACCGGCAAGATCTCGATCCTGCGCGTCGTCTCCGGCACCCTGACGTCGGACACCTCGCTCTACAACCCGCGCAACGAGGAGTCGGAGCGCATCGGCCACCTCATGCTGCTCCAGGGCAAGCAGGGGACCAACGTGCAGAAGGTGGTGGCCGGCGACATCGTCGGCGTCGCCAAGCTCAAGAACACCGTCACCGGCGACACCCTGTGCTCCAAGGAGCGCCCGGTGCGCATCGCCTGGATCGACATCCCCGAGGCCGCCATGACCTTCGCCGTCGAGCCCAAGTCCAAGGGCGACGAGGAGAAGATCGGCGACGCCCTCCACCGGCTGATCGACGAAGACCCCAGCCTGCACGCCGGCCGCGACGCCGAGACGCACGAGCACCTGCTCTCGGGCACCGGCCAGCTCCACATCGAGATCGCCGTCGCCAAGCTGAAGCACCGCTACCACGTCGACCTCTTCCTGCACCCGCCCAAAGTGCCCTACCGCGAGACGATCCTCAAGCCCGCGGACGGCCACGGCCGGCACAAGAAGCAGACCGGCGGCCGCGGCCAGTTCGCCGACTGCCGCATCAAGATCGAGCCGCTGCCGCGTGGCGAGGACTTCGCCTTCGCCGACGAGATCTTCGGCGGCGCCATCCCCAACAACTACCGCCCGGCGGTGGAAAAGGGGATTCAGGACGCCCGGCGCCGCGGCTTCCTCGCCGGCTACCCGATGGTCGACTTCAAGGTGCGGCTGCTCGACGGCCAGTACCACGACGTGGACTCCTCGGAAATGGCGTTCAAGATCGCCGGCTCGCTGGCCTACAAGGACGCCATGGCCAATGCCAAGCCCACCATCCTGGAGCCGGTGATGAAGGTGGAGATCAACACCACCGAGGAGTTCATGGGCGACATCATGGGCGACCTCTCGCACCGCCGCGGCCGGCCGCAGGGCATGGACGCGGTCAACGGCCACCAGGTGATCAAGGCCGTGGTGCCGATGTCCGAGATGTTGGACTACGACCGCCACCTGACCGCGATGACGCAGGGCCGCTCGAGCTTCCACATGGAGTTCTCGCACTACGAGGAAGTCCCCAAGCTCGTGCAGGACAAGCTGATCGCCGAGTACCAGAAGCACCGCAAAGAAGAGCAGGAATAGCCAGAGCAGGAGTAAAGGAGACCGACCCTTGATTCAAGTCAGCCAAGTGCGAGCCGGCATGTGCATTCTCTTCGAGAATGACGTCTGCCGGGTCATGAACGTTCATCACGTCACGCCGGGGAACTGGCGCGGCTTCGTCCAGGTGCGCATGCGCAGCCTGAAGAGCGGCAACAGCTTCGAGCACCGCTTCGGCTCGACCGAGAAGGTCGACCGCGCCATCCTCGAGACCCACCAGATGGAGTACCTGTACTCCGAGCCCTCGGCTCACTACTTCATGAACCAGGAGACCTACGAGCAGATCTCGATGGACAACGAGACGCTGGGCGACACCATGCAGTACCTGTTGCCCAACACCGTCATCCAGGTCGATTTCTACGACGACAAACCGGTGGGCATCGAGCTGCCCAACACCGTCAGCCTGGAAGTGAAGGAAACCGAGCCGAGCATGAAAGGCGCCACCGCCAGCGCCTCCTACAAGCCGGCGAAGATGGAGACCGGGCTGGTCGTCATGGTGCCGCCCTTCATCGAGGTGGGCACCAAGATCCTGATCGACACGCGCGAGAACAAGTACCTGAGCCGGGGGTGAGGGCCAATACCCATAGGCGCTAACTTTGCTTCAGCGTTCCCCCACCCAAAACCCTCATCACCCCAACCCTCTTCTCCCGACCCCCTCCGCCCCCTCACCGGGAGAAGAGGGAGCAAAGGCAAGAACGCCCCAGGGGTACCCCTCTCCCGGGGAGGGGGATGGGGTGGTCGGGAGAGGGGCAGGGGTGAGGGTCTTGGGCGGGGGAACCTCCCCAGACCACGTAAGTTAGCGCCTATGGGGTCAATTCCCCGGCTCTCCTGCTTTTCCCTGGGATTTTCCGCAGCTTGTACACCACCGCCTTCTTCCCCGAAACCAGGATCGGCCAGCTCTCCACCAGCTCCAGCGCGGGCAGCGTTTCCAGCAGCGGCGGCAGGAAATCCGCCCGCGCCAGGAGGATCACCAGGATTCCTCCCGGCGCCAGCACCCGGCCCAGCTCTGCCAGCACCTCGCGGTAGAACACCTCCGGTGCGTCCGCCAGATCCTGGAAGCTGCCCCAGGGTGGATCGGTGACGATCTTGTGGATCGAGCCGTCCTCGTAGCGGGAGAGCTGGCGGGCGTCGCCTTGGCGCACCACCAGCCGCCGTTTCAAATCGCCCTCCTTCACCTTCGCCTTGAGCTTCTCCACCAACGCCGCGTCGAGATCGCTCGCCAGCACGAGCCCGCGGGGGAACTGTGTAGCCCGCATCAGGGGAATTGCACCCGAGCCGCAGAAGGGGTCCAGCATCAGCTCGCCCTCCCGCGGCTCGGAGAGCCAGCAGAGCATCCAGGCGAGCTCGGGCCTTAAGCTCCCCTTGTCGAGCACCTTTTCGTACGCCGTGTGCCGGGTGAGCCGCAGCAGCAGAAAGCCGTGGCCCTCGCTGCGGTAGGAGAGCCAGAGCTCGTGATCCGGCCGGCCGCGGTGGGGCCGCAGCCGGCCGGAGGCCGCGATCCGGCCCTCGACCTTCTCCAGCAGCTCGCGGTCGACGGCGGTCAGCACGTTACTCCGGGAGGTGACGAGCCGGAAGGTGCCTTTGAGATGACGCGGCAGGCGACCGGCGAGATCGCCGTCCCGCAACGCGCCCGCGAGCATCTCGTTCAGGACCTCGTCTCCCCGCTCCGCCCCCAGGCCGGGAAAGGTCTTGAGCACGAGGAAGGAGTTGTTGAAGAACGGCAGGCTGCGGACCGCCGCCGCGGCATCCCTACTGCTCTCATAAGTGAGCAAGCCGTCGAGGTCCAGCTCGACGCGGACGCCCGGGAGCCGCTCCTCGAGAGCGCTCCGGACGGGGCCGCCGAGCCCGGAGACGAAAGTGGACAGGTACGTCGTCATGGCGGCGCATACAATACCGCCATGGATCCCAATACCTTAGTCCTCGGCGTCACATGGTTCGTGGTCTTCATCTTCTCGACCACGCTCCACGAAGCGGGGCACGCCCTGGCCGCTTTGAAGCTGGGAGACTCGACCGCTTACGAAGGCGGGCAGGTCTCCCTGAATCCCTGGCCGCACATCCGCCGCGAGCCGATGGGAATGGTGATCGTCCCCATCCTCTCCTTCGCGCTCAATCACTGGATGATGGGCTGGGCCAGCGCTCCCTACAACCCGGAGTGGGCCCATCGCTACCCGAAGCGCGCCGCCCTCATGGCCGCCGCGGGGCCGGCCGCCAACCTCATTCTGGTGTTGATCTCCGGCCTCGCCATCCGCATCGGCATGGCGGCCGGCGTCTTCGAAGCGCCCGACGTCGCCAATTTCACCGCCGTCACCGCGGGGATCGGCCCGACCTGGCAGGCTGCCGCGGCGCCTCTCTCCATCCTCTTTTCCCTCAACCTGGTCCTCTTCGCCTTCAACCTGCTCCCCCTGCCCCCGCTCGACGGCAGCGCCATCCTCCCCGGCTTCATGAGCGACGAGATGGCCGCCCGTTTCCATGCTTTCCTGCATCAGCCCATGTTCTCCCTGCTCGGGCTGCTCGCCGCCTGGAAGGTCTTCCCCTACATCTCGGATCCGCTGCAGACGCTGGCGCTCAACCTGCTCTACCCGGGAGCGGGGTATCACTGACGCAAGAAACTCCGATCAGAACAGCCCGATCACCTTGCCGCTCTCGTCGATGTCGATGCGGCAGGCCGAAGGCACCTTGGGCAGGCCCGGCATGGTCATCATGTCGCCGCAGATCATCACCACGAACTCGGCGCCGGCGGACAGGCGCACTTCGCGCACGTGGATCGAGTGGTCCTCGGGCGCGCCGCGGCGGTGCGGGTCGGTCGAGAACGAGTACTGGGTCTTGGCCACGCACACGGGATAGTGTCCATAGCCCTCCTCCTGCAACCGGGCGATCTGCTCGCGCACCTTGGCCTCCGCGTTGACGGACGAGGCGCGATAAACCTTGGTGGCGATCTTCTCGATCTTCTCCCAGAGTGGATCGGCGTCCTCGTAGACGAACTTGACGCTCGGGGTCCGCTCGCAAAGCTCGACCACGATCTTCGCCAGGTCCGTGGCGCCCTTGCCGCCCTCGGCCCAGTGGTTGGCGACGGCCACCGGCACCTTCATCCCCGCCATCCGCGACTCGACGAGCGCCAGCTCCGCGGCGGTGTCGGAGGAGAAGCGGTTGATCGCCACCACGCACGGGATGCCGTAATGCTGCCCCACGTTCTCGACGTGGCGCTCGAGGTTCGCGATCCCTTTCTCCAAAGCCTCCAGGTTCTCCTCCGTGAGAGTCTTCAGCTCCGCGCCACCGTGGTATTTGAGGGCGCGAATGGTGGCGACGACCACGGCCGCGGCCGGATTCAGGCCCGCCTTGCGGCACTTGATGTCGACGAACTTCTCGCCGCCGAGGTCGGCGCCGAAACCGGCCTCGGTGACCACGTAGTCGGCGAGCTTCAGCGCCGTGCGCGTGGCGATCACCGAGTTGCAGCCGTGCGCGATATTGGCGAACGGTCCGCCGTGGATGAAGGCGGGATTGTTCTCCAGCGTCTGCACCAGGTTGGGCTTGATGGCGTCCTTGAGCAGCACGGTCATCGCCCCCTGGGCGCCGAGATCGCGGGCCCGCACCGGCTTGCGGTCGCGGGTGTGGCCAACGACGATGTTGCCCAGGCGCTGCTTGAGATCGGTGAGCGAGGTGGCGAGGCAAAGGATCGCCATCACCTCGGAGGCGGCCACGATGTCGAAGCCGTCCTCGCGCGGGAAACCGTTGCCGACGCCGCCGAGGCTGATGACGATGTCGCGCAGGGCGCGGTCGTTCATGTCCGCCACCCGCCGCCAGGAAATCCGCCGCACGTCGATGGCCGGCTCCTGGCCCCAGTGGAGATGATTGTCCAGCATCGCTGCCAGCAGGTTGTTGGCGAGCGCGATGGCGCCGAAGTCGCCGGTGAAATGGAGGTTGATGTCCTCCATGGGGACGACCTGCGCGTAGCCGCCGCCGGCCGCGCCTCCCTTCATGCCAAACACGGGCCCGAGCGACGGCTCGCGCAGGCAGATCGCCGCCTTCTTGCCGAGGTGATTCAGGGCATCGCCGAGGCCGACGGTGGTGGTGGTCTTGCCTTCGCCGGCCGGCGTCGGCGTCATCGCCGTCACCAGGATCAGCTTGCCGTCCGTCCGGTCGCCGAGGCTGTCGACGTAGTCGAGCGACAACTTGGCCTTGGTGTGGCCATAGGGTTCGAGGCTCTCTTCGGGGATTTCGAGCTTGGCAGCGATGTTGGTGATGCGGTCTAGCTTGGCCTGCTGTGCGATTTCGATGTCGGACGCCATGTGCCGCGGTCCCCTCCTCGGGTCGAAATGCGCGGCGACGAGCTCGCCGGGCGCCCCGGACGATAGCATTCCGCGGGCCGCTGCGAAGGGGGATGGAGAAGTGAGGGGATTCCCTTAGATCTTTCGTTGTCCAAGGAATGCCCAGCTCACCTTATCGTCCTTTCAGCACCTGTATGAGTGGGAAGACCGAGCTGGGCCTGCCTTCCTGCGAAATAGTCTTCCGATCTCTGGGGCGGAGATGGGACCTGCCGCCCGGAGGCTTTACCCCTGTGGTCCCACAACTTGGTTAGAAGGAGAACGAAATGCACAAGAACATCGACGTAGTTCGCGCCTGGCGCGACGAAGAGTATCGCAACGGCCTCACCGAGCAGGAGCAGGCCAGCCTGCCCGAGAACCCGGCCGGACTCGCGATGGTAGACGACACCGCTCTGCGCAGCGCCACCGGCGCTGTGACCCTGCATTGCGGCGGCACGACCTTCGTGGACTCGTGCGTCAAGCCCGGCCAGCAGTGCCCGTAAACCTCCCTTGAGCGTTCCGGGCGGGCGGGCCTCCGGGTCTGTCCGCCCGCTACCTTCACGACCCACAAGAAGACCACCCACACGAATGACCCCGGCAATGGACGAGATCTTCGACGCCCCGGACTGGTTCGAGGCTCTGACGCTCGCGGAGCGCGCGGCCCTCGGGGACGCCGGGCTCGACGAGGCGCCTTGCCCGGAGGCGCTCGAACGCGCGGCGCGCAAGGCGAGCCGCTGGCGGCGCGAAACGGAGCTGCTCGACGACGGTCTCTTCGTCGGGCGCCTCGCCCTCGACGGCCTGACGCCGGAGCGCTTCCTGCGCCTCCTGGCCGAGCCTGCGAGCAGCCTGCGGCAGCGTGCGGGTGGCCGGCCCGTCTGGCTCCAACACTTGGCGCGAGCCTTCTCTCAAGCCCCACCTCCCCTCCCCTCGGACGCCAAGGACGGGGGAGGACTCGGAGTGCTCGAGCTGCTGCGGCCCCTGATCGCCGACGCCTATGGCCAGGTTTTGACGGAGCTGGGACGAATCGCGGCCAAGACCACAGGCCTCCTCGATCCCGAGGCCGTCGCCGCCGCACTGCTGGAGACGCTCCTGCGGCGGCTCCGCTGGGCGAGCGAGAGAGCCCTCGCCCTGGAGCTCCAGATCAGCCGCCTCGAAGGCAGGCTGCAAGGGGAGACTCCGGAGGAACGCTTCCACAGCTTCGTCGAAACGTTGCGCCAGTCTGGCCCCGGCCTGGAGATCCTCCGGCGCTACCCGGTCCTCGCCCGCGACGCCTGCCGCCAAGCCGGGCAATGGGCCGAGACGAGCCTGGAGATGATGGCGCGTTTCGCGGCGGACCACGAAGAGATCCGCCGCTGCCTTGCCACCGAGGCCGGAGCGGAGCCGGGGCCCGTGACCGGCGTGCGGACCGGCCTCAGCGACCGCCACGATGGGGGCCGATCAGTGGCGATCCTCGTCTTCGCCTCGGGGCTGCGCATCGTCTACAAGCCAAAGTCCCTGGCCGTCGACCGCCACCTCCAGATCCTGATCGCCAGGATCAACGCCTGGGGAGATGGTCCGCCCCTGCGTTGCCCGGCCGTCGTGGACCGCGGCGGCTACGGCTGGATGGAGCACGTCGCGGCCTGCCCGTGTGAGACGCCGGAGGAGGTGGAGCGCTTCCACGAGCGGCAGGGCGCCTGGCTCGCCCTGTTCTATGCGCTGGAGGCCACCGACTTCCACCACGAGAACCTGATCGCCGAGGGCGAGCATCCGGTGCCCATCGACCTCGAGACGCTGTTCCAGCCGGCCCTCCCCGCGCCGCCGGCCGGCGGCGCGGGACACGTTCCAACCGCCCACACCGTCCTCAACAGCGGCCTGCTGCCGCGGCGGTTCTGGGCGACCGCCGAGCAGGCCGGGCTCGACCTGAGCGGCATGGGAGCGACGGGAGGCCAGAAGATCGCGACGAAGAAGATCACCGGAGACGGCACCGATCAGATGCGCTGGGCCGGGCACGAGACACAGCTGCCCGCCGGACCCAACCTCCCGACCCTGCGCGGCGAGCCCTTGGCGCTGTGGGAGCATGGCGAGGCCGTGCTGCGCGGTTTCCGCTCGATGTACCGGCGGCTCTGGCAGCATCGGGATGAGCTCCTCGCGCCCGGAGGATCGCTCTCCCCCTTCGCCGGCCTACCGATCCGTGCCCTGCTGCGCGGCACCAATGTTTACGCCCATCTGCTGCACGTGGGCAACCATCCCGACTATCTCCAGAGCGCGCTCGATCGCGACCGCCTCTTCGACCGGCTCTGGCTGGATGCGGTGACCTATCCGCCACTGCGGCGGGCGGTGGGGGCCGAGCACGAGGATCTGACTACCGGCGACGTGCCCCGTTTCGAAACCCTGACCACGTCGGCCGATCTTCTCCATGCCGGAGGGCCAGCCGAGAATTTCTTCGCCACCCCGGGTCTGGAGTGCGTCCATTCCCGGCTGCGGACGATGGACGAGGACGACCTGGAACGGCAGAGCTGGCTCGTGCAGGCCGCTATCGAGGCCACCCGCTCTCTCGACGAGCCCTGGGTCAGGACGCCGGCCGGCCTGCCCGAGGCCGGCCACGCCGAGCCGGACCATTTCCTGCGGATGGCGCGCCAGATCGGCGATCGCCTGGCCCGGCAGGCCGTCGAGCAGGGGGATCTCGTGACCTGGTTCCACCTCGACCTGAGGTCCGACGGCTGGCTCCTGGAGCCGATGCCCATCGACCTCTACAAGGGTCTCTGCGGCGTCGCCCTCTTCCTCGCCCACCTCGGACGCCTGTCGGGGGAGGAACGCTACGAACGCCTCGCCCGGCTCGCCCTGCACACCGTCCGGCAGCGGCTCGCGGCCGACCCGGCGGCGCTGGTCCATCTTGGCGCCTATAGCGGCTGGGGAGGACTCCTCTACACCCTCACGCACCTGGGCCTGCTGTGGGGCGAGCCCGAATGGCTCGACGAAGCGGCCAGCCTGGCGCCGCGAATCGTGCCCGGCATCGAGAGCGACGAGGTCTTCGACCTCCTCGGCGGGTCCGCCGGAGCCGTGGCCGCCCTCCTCATCCTCCATCAGCACCGTCCCTCCCCAGGCCTCCTGGAGATCGCGGTCCGCTGCGGCGAGCGCCTTCTCGCCCGCGCAGCCGTGGATGAGCGGGGCCATGGCTGGCCGCCTCCCGCGGAGCTGGGCCACCTGCCGCTCACCGGCTTCAGCCACGGTACGGCCGGCATCGCCTGGGCTCTCGCCCGGCTGGCCCACGTCAGCGGCGACGAGCGGTTCCGCGACGCGGCGCAAGGCGCCCTGCGCTACGAGAGGAGCTGGTTCTCTCCCCAGCACGACAACTGGCCCGATCTGCGCGAGAGCCGGGAGACGGTCGAGGGCCGGTCCTATCTCCACGCCTGGTGTCACGGCGCCCCGGGGATCGGTCTGGGGCGCATCGGTACCCTGCCGTATCTGGACGACCCGGAGATGATCGAAGAGATCCGGGCCGCGGTGCGCAGCACCCTGGCGGTAGGCTTCGGCTTCAACCAGTCGCTCTGCCACGGCGACCTGGGGAACCTCGAGCTCGTGCGGGAGGCCGGCCGGATCCTGGAGGACGGAGACTTGACGGCCGAAGCTGGCCGCTTGGCCGCTCGCATCCTCACCCGCATCGAAGACGATGGCCCACGCTGCGGCGCCAGCGTCAGGACCGAGGTTCCCGGCCTCATGACCGGCCTTGCGGGAATCGGCTACGGGCTGCTCCGCGCCGCCTGGCCGGACCGCGTGCCCTGCGTGCTCCTCCTTGAAACGCCTGGCCGAGTAACCCGAACTGCGAATCGTTGGATCAACGGTTAAGCCGGTCGACAAGTCGTCGCCCGCCTTCCCAGGAGATCTTTCGCGATGAGCCTGCTTCCCCTCCCAACGATATCCAAACCCACCGTGTTCTTCGAGTGCGTCGTCGAACATTTCACGGATCAGGGAGGCGTCTACGCCGGGACGCGCACCAACGTCGGCGAGCTGACCAAGCCGGTCAACGGCTGCTCGTGGATCAACGATCCGCGCATCCGCGCAAAGCTCACTCCGACCTTGTGGAGAGTCTGAAGATTGGGGGCCGCGCCGGCCCCAATCTGCTCTACACTGCCGCCGGATGATCCCGCATGAGTGACCCTGCCCTCCCCCTCGTCACCGAGGCGGCTCCGGCCGCGCGCCTGCGCAGCCTGTGGACCAACTCCGATTTCGTCAAGCTGTGGAGCGGGCAGACCATCTCGGAGCTCGGCTCGCGCATCACCCGCGAGGGAATCCCGTTGGCCGCCGTGCTGGTGCTGCATGCGGGTACCGTACAGATGGGGTTTCTCTCCGCTCTCGGCGGCGCGGCGGTGCTGGTTTTCGGGCTGGTGGCAGGGGTCTGGGTGGACCGCCTGCGCCGCCGGCCGATCCTCATCGCCGCCGATCTCGGACGCGCCGCGATCCTCGTCTCCGTTCCCGCCGCCGCTGTGGCCGGTGTGCTGTCGATGGGTCAGCTTTACGCCGTCGCCGCGCTGGCGGGAATCCTGACGGTTTTCTTCGACGTCGCGTATCAGTCGTACCTGCCCGCGCTCGTTGCCCGCGAGCAGATCCTCGAAGGCAACAGCAAGCTGGCGCTCAGCAGCTCGATCGCGGAGATCGCCGGGCCGGGTGTGACGGGCGTTCTGGTGCAGCTCATCACGGCGCCGGTCGCCATTCTCTTCGACGCGGTGTCCTTTCTATTTTCGGCGTTGATGGTGGTGCTGATCCGCAAGCCGGAGCCGCCGGCGGTGCGCCGCGAGCCGGAGCATCTGGTGGCGGAGACGCTGGCCGGCGTTCGCTTCATTTTCCGCGAGCCGCTGTTGCGGGCGCTCGGCCTGCGTTCGGCGACCACCTTCTTTTTCATGGGATTTCTCGGTCCCCTCTACGTGCTGTACGCGATCCAGATCCTGCACCTGCGCCCCGCGCTTCTCGGCGTCGTGATCGCGATGGGGGGCGTCGGCGCCATGGTGGGGTCCGTGGTGGCGCCCCGCATCGTGCAGCGCTTCGGCCTCGGCCGCACCTTCGTCGTCGCCTCGCTCGTCCAGGGAATCACCAATCTGCTCATCCCGCTGGCCGGATTGATCGGGACGCCTGGAACCTTGGCCTTTTTCGCAGTCGCCTGCCTGATGGTGCCCCAACTCTTCGGCGACATGGCCTTCATGGTCTACAACATCAACGAGGTCACCCTGCGCCAGACGGTGGCGCCGGAGCACGTCCTGGGCCGCGTCAATGCCGGCATGCAGCTCCTGGCCCGTGGAATCTGGCCCATCGGCTCGCTGATCGGAGGAATCCTTGCTGCCGCGATAGGAGTCCGCACCACCCTGGCGCTGGCGGCGGCAGGGGTTGTGCTGTCGACGCTGTGGCTGTTGGCATCGCCGTTGCGGCGAGTGCGGTAGGAGAGAGGAAGTGCCCTCAGGACTTGACTACGATCTCTGAATCCGGAGCCGACACCAACTTTTCCGGATGCTCCTTCTGCAGCTCCATGAGGTAGGCCACCAAACGATAGGGATCGTGCCCAAATTCTTCCGAGATACGATGGCGCACCTCACGAATCGCGGCAATTTCCTCATCGCCTTGGTCCACTGAAATATCAAATTCCTGACTCATCGTTTTCTCCTAGTAGCTCCAAAGGAGTTGCCAGCACCGGCACATAGAGACCGAGCAGGTTGTTGACTCGGCGAATGTGGCCATACTTGTTGGCATTCGCCAAGTGCTGACAGTTCCATGTTACCAGAAACTCGCACTTGTGGTACGACGCCACAGCTAGGTGAAGCGCATCGAAAGAAGGATCGGCGGGCATGAGCCGGTGCCGGACGTAGGCTTCGACGATCTCCGCGATTGCCGGGGTAATCTCGAGCAGCGGAAGCTCCTGAGCCAGCGTTAGGGCAGCCTCTCGGCTTGGATATATACCCTTCCGCAGCTCAAGAAGCACTGCATCGCTTGTCACCAGCATGTACCGCTCGTGCCCGACCGCCCACCATCGCCGGGTCCAAGAGCGACGAGCCAGAGCTTCAGCTCCCGAACGAGTTGTATGGTAGAAGCTCGGTATCGTCGTCTCGACATAGGCTTGGGCTCTCGACATGTCCAGAAGATACCGCACTCCCTCCAAAATGACCAACTCGGCCGACCGGGATGCTGGCGCCCATGGCCATGGCCCACGTCCCCATCGGCTGGACCGTGTAGGGGACCAGCGCACGCATACTCCACCCGAGGATGAAGATCTGCTGCTCGCTGGACAAGGACTCGCCGAATGGGCTGATGCGCTTGACGCGGAGGGCCATCGTTGAAACGTACGTCACTGCCGCTCATGCTCGTCGCCGCCCCCGTAACCACACCGCGAGCCCGTAGGGCGGCATTCCCGTAGCCCCGGGTGGGAACCGGCGGAGCCGGTGTGAACCCGGGGTGGGAACGGGCCGACGATTTCATTAGCGTCCGATCAGGGCGTCACCTTGGCAGGGTTCATAAAATGGATTTTCATGATTGCCCCGGTTGGATTTTTGACGGCTCGCCAGGCCATCATCCCCCGGGTTCACACCGGCTCCGCCGGTTCCCACCCGGGGCTACCAGAACGCCGCCCTACGGGCTGGAATTACGCCTGCGCCAGCGACATCCCTTCAATCGGCCGCTTCACCAAATACAGCGCCGCCGTGCTCACCAGTGTCCCCGCGGCGAGGGCCACGAGATACATGCCCAGCGGCGTTACGGCGTGCGGGATCAGCAGGACGAAGATTCCGCCGTGGGGCACCATGAGACGCACTCCGGCGGCGAGCGAGAGGGCTCCCGTCACCGCCGAGCCTGCCATCAGACAGGGAATGACTCGCAATGGATCCTTGGCGGCGAAGGGAATCGCTCCTTCGGTGACGAAGGAGATTCCGAGCACGATGGCCGCTTTGCTGGCATCGCGCTCTTCCTGATTGAAACGGTTTTTGAACAGCGTTGCCGCGAGCCCCAAGGCCAGCGGCGGCGTCATGCCGGCGGCCATCACCGCCGCCATGGGTCCGTAGACTTTGGAGGCGAGGAGGCCGACGGCGAAGGTGTAGGCCGCTTTGTTCAACGGGCCGCCCATGTCGAAGGCCATCATCGCTCCCAGCAAGATGCCCAGCACCACGGCGCTCGTCTCCTGCATGCCGTTGAGCCAGGCGGTCAACGCCAGCAGGGCCGTCTTGACCGGTGGGCCGACCACGAAAATCATCACCAAGCCCACCACCAGCGTCGAGAGCAACGGCAGGATCAGCACGGGCTTCAACCCTTGAAGGTTCTGCGGCAGGTTGATGCGATCGTTCATGATCTTGGTCACATAGCCCGCCAGGAATCCTGCCACGATGCCGCCGAGGAAACCGGCGCCCAGGCTTGTCGCCAGCATGCCGCCGATCAATCCCGGCGTGAGGCCGGGACGGTCCGCAATGGAATAGGCGATGAAGGCGGCGAGCACCGGCACGTACAGATGAAAGGCCGTGCCGCCGCCGATCTGCATCAGCGCCCAGGCGAGCGTGCCCTCTTTGTCGGCGGCGTTGAGACCGCCGATCGCGAAGGCCAGCGCGATCAGCAAACCGCCCGCGACGACCAGCGGCAACATGTAGGAGACGCCGGTCATCAGATGCTTGTAGGGGCCGGTCCGGGCGGAGGATCGCGCCGGCTGGAGGGATTTAACTGACGCGGCAGGCTCCGGCAGCGACAACGCTTCTTTGATCAGTCCCTGCCCGTCGTGAAGCGCCGCCTTGGTCGAGGTCTGGACGAGGCGCTTGCCGGCGAAGCGCGCCGTGTCCACGTAGGCGTCGGCGGCGACGATCACGGCGTCGGCTCGCTCGATCTCTTCCGGGGTCAGCAGGCTTTTCGCCCCCACCGAGCCCTGCGTTTCGACCCGGATGGTGTGCCCCAGCGCCGCCGCCGATTTCTTCAACGCCTCGGCGGCCATGAAGGTGTGCGCGATCCCCGTCGGACACGAGGTTACGCCGACGAGAAAGCGGCCGGCCGGCTCCGATGCAGACCCTTGCACGGGGACCGGGATCACCATCGTCGGCGCGACGGAAGTGTAAGACTCGGCGGCCTCCTTCAGCTCCGCGAGAGCGTTTTCGATCACCGCACGGGTCTTGCGGATGGCGTCGCTCACCGGCACGGCGACGATCGGCTTGCCGGCGAAACGTTCCATGTCGACGGCGATGTCCGAGGCCACGATCACCACGTCCGCTTCGGCGACGTCCCGGGCCGAGAGCGGGGTCTTCACGCCTTCGGCGCCTTGAGTCTCCACCTTGATGCCATGCCCCATTCCAGCGGCGATCTTCTTCAACGCCTCGGCGGCCATGAAGGTGTGCGCCACTCCCGTCGGGCAGCCGGTGATTGCAACGATTTTCGCCATGATGATCCCGCTCTCCAAGTTACCTGAACGTTTCGATCTCGACTCTTCGCGTCAGCGCTCGGAATTCGATCGGAGCCTCGATCCCCGAACCGATCCGCGTGACCGCGTAGGCGCCGCTGCCGGTTGCCATCCGTGCCACCTCCTCCAGCGGCAGATCGTGGATCATCCCGTAGACGATACCGCCCACCATCGCGTCGCCAGCTCCGACCGTGCTGATCACCTCCACCTTGGGAGGCCGGGCCAGCAGCGCATGCTCGCGGTCCACGAACACCGCGCCATCGCCGCCCATCGACACCACCACCAGCCGGATTCCGCGCTTCAACTGGGCCAAGGCGGCGGCGCGCACGGAGCTCGGCGTATCGAGAGGCCGGCCGATTAAGGCGCCAAGCTCCTCGGCATTGGGCTTGACCACGTCCGGCCGGCTCGCGAGCGCCGCCTCGAGCGGCGGACCGCTGGTGTCCAGCACGACCCGCCCGCCCTTGCCGTGAATCGCCTCGATCAGGCCGGCATAGATGTCATCCGGCAGGCCGGGCGGCACGCTGCCGCTGAGCACGAACCAGCGGCCCGCTTCGGCCAACGCGGCGACGCGCGCGAAAAGCTCGGCGACGTCCTCCTTGGCCGGCGTGAGGCCCGAAAAGTTGATGTCCGTCGTTTCCTGCGTCTGGTCGTCCACCACTTTGACGCCGACGCGCGTCGAGCCGGCGATACGGATGAAACGGTCCGCGATCTTCTTACGGGCGAAAAAGGTTTCGAACACGGCGGCGTTCTCGGAGCCCAGGAAGCCGGTCGCGAGGGTCTCCACGCCAAGATCAGCGAGAACGCAGGCGACGTTTACGCCTTTACCCCCTGCGTCGGAGCGGCTCGCTACCACCCGGTTCACCCGGCCCGCGGCAAAGCCGGGGATGCTCAGCGTCTGATCGATCGCCGGGTTGAGGGTCACCGTCACCACGGACATCGCGAGTGAGCTCACGAGGCCGCCCTCGCCCTGCCTTTCACCAGGTCGCGCACGGCGTCGGCGCTATCGCACGCCAAGGCCCGGCGGGCCAGGCTCTGGGCATCCTTCATAGAAATGCCGCGCACCCGGGCCTTGATCGCCGCGATGCTGGGAATGCTGACGCTCAGCTCGGTCACGCCGAGCCCGATGAGGATCACCGCGCCCAGCGGATCGCCCGCCACTCCACCGCAGACGCCGACCCAGGTGTCCCTGCCGGCCGCGGCGCGCACCGTTTGATCGATCATCCGCAACACCGCCGGGTGCAGGCCATCCGCCTGCCGGGCCAGTTGCGGATGGCCGCGGTCCATGGCCAGCACGTATTGCGTCAAGTCGTTGGTGCCGATCGAAAAGAAATCGGCGTGCGCCGCGAGCTCGGGCGCCATGATCACCGCCGAGGGAACTTCGATCATGATGCCCGTTTCCAGCCGTCCGGCGCCGAGCTCCTGCCGCACCTCCTCGGTAATCGCCTGCGCGTCGCGCAGGTCCGCCACGGTGGCGATCATCGGGTACATGATCTTCACCGGCCCGTGCGCCGCAGCGCGGAAGATCGCCCGCAACTGCGTGCGGAACAGCTCGGGATGCGCGAGGCAGAGCCGGATGCCGCGCACGCCCAGGAAAGGGTTTTCCTCTGCCGGCATGTCGAGGTATGGCACGGCCTTGTCGCCGCCGATGTCCAGCGTGCGCACGATCAAAGGCAGGCCGTGGAGGGCGTCGACCGCCAGCTTGTAGGCCTCGTATTGCTCGTCTTCCGAAGGCGGCGTCTCCCGTTCGAGAAACAGGAACTCGCTGCGCATCAGGCCGATGCCCTCGCCGCCGGCCTCCACGGCGTGGGCGGCCTCCTTCGCGAGGCCGGTGTTGGCCACCACCTCGATGCGCACGCCGTCGGTGGTGATCGCCGGCTCGTAGCGCGTCTGGTGCTCGGCATCGCGCAGGCTGGCGAGCGAGCTTTGCGCCGCGCGCGCCGCGCGGACGTCCTCTTCGCTGGGTGCGATATAGAGCACGCCGTTGTCGCCGTCGAGCACCGCCGTGGCGCCTTCGGGTTGATGCGTCGCCGCGGGGCCGACGCCGACCACGGCGGGAATCCCCAGCGAGCGCGCGATGATCGCCGCGTGCGAGGTCGGACCGCCGCCGGCCGTGCAGAAACCCAGGACTTGGGCCGGGTCCAGGCTCGCGGCGTCGGAAGGCGTCAGGTCCTCCGCCAACAGGATGCAGGGCTCCCTGGACAGGTGCGAGTCCTCCTCGCTGACTTCGACGGTACCCGCCAGCCGGCGCAGCACCCGCGTGCCGACGTCCCGCAGGTCCGTAGCGCGGCCGGCCAGCAAGGGGTCGTCCACTTTTTGCAGCGACTCGACTGCCGCCTCGATCGTCTGCTGCCACGCCCAGCCGGCGCTCTCGCCCTGGGCGATATGTGCCTCGGCCGGCGCGATCAAGTCGGGATCGGCCAGGAACTCGGCGTGAGCGAGGAAAATGGCGGCGCCCGCCTTCCCGGACTTCTCCTTGACGTCCTGATACAGCTCGTGCAGCTCGGCCCGCGCCGCGGCGATCGCCTCGCGCAGCCGCTCGTGCTCCCGGGCCGGATCCTTGGCCGACCGCTCGACGATCATCCGGCTGTGCCGCAGCAGGCGCACCGGCCCGATCGCAAGACCCGGGGACGCGGCCAGCCCGGGCACGGTCGTGGCCACGGAACGCGGCGACCAGCCGTGCGTAGGGCCAGCGACGACGATCTCCTCGTCTTCAACCTCTTCGATGGCAAGCTTGAGCGCCGCCAGCGCGGCCTCGGCGTCCGGCCCCTGGGCTGAGATCATCACCTCGCCGTTGCATTTGACGCCGAGGCTCAGCAGCGCGGCCAGGCTCTTGCCATTGGCCCTCTTGGCGCCGTGGCGCACGCTGACGTCGGCCGCAAAGCCCTTGGCGATCTCGACGAAAGCCGTCGCCGGCCGCGCGTGCAGGCCGTGCGCTCCCATCACCGTGGCCGTGACCGAGCGCCCGAAATCGCCCGCTTCGCCGGATCGCATGGGAGCCTCGGCGCGCGGTCTGCTGAGGGCGGTGACGATCTCCCCCGAGTCGCAGGTGACGGCCAGCCGGGCGACCATCTCGTCGTCGTACAGCAGGCCGGTGAGATTGCTGAGGATGTCGAGGTGCTCGTCGGACCGGGCCGCGATGCCGACGATGATCGTCGCCATCTCGCCCGGCTGCCACGCCACGCCGCCGGGCACCTGCAGCACGGCGATGCCGGTGCGCCGGATCATCCCCCGGTCCTTGGGCAGACCATGCGGAATGGCGACGCCCTTGCCGAGGTACGTGTTGGCCACCTGCTCCCGCGCCAGCATGCTCTCGGCATAGTCCGGCTCGATGAAGCCGGAGCGCACGAGAAGGTCGGCGACCATCCGAATGGCTTGTTCCTTCGACTCGGCCTGGGCTCCTACCTGGGTGTTCGCGGATTCTAGCTGGAGCATGTCGGCCCTCCCTGAACGACTTGGCAATCGACCTCGCCCTGCCGCCCCGATGGGCGGAAGAGCATCCGCAGGGAGTCTACCCCAGCGCGCCACGCATGAACTTCATGGCGAGCCCCAGGCCTTTACTATCCGGGTGGAGGTCCGGACGCAGCCTCGGGAGCCGCCGCCGGTGCACCGAAATCTTCGAGGTCGACCCAGCCGCCGCTCGTCTCGGTGCAGGAGCTGCCGTTGTTGCAGACTTCGAATCGGGTCACCGGGTGAAGCTCCCAGACGCTCGCCCGCCAGCAGGCGGCGCCGGCTCCAGGGAACGCGCAATCGTCCTTGGCCTCGAAATGCTCGTTGTCCACCACGAGTTGGCCCGCGGCTCTCACTTGATGGCCGATCGCGTGGGTCAACATGGGGACGCTCCACTCGGGTTTGAACTGCGCCCGCCAGTGAGGGGTCATCTCGACGATGAAGCTCGTCTGGTTCATCGTGGTGTGCTCGTCGGAGGTGAGCTTCTGCTTGCTCGCCAGCTTCGCGGCAAACTGGGGATCGAAACCGATGCCGATGTGAAAGTCGATGTCGTCCGGGTCCGAGAGCTGGCAATTGGAGCTCTCCTTGCCGCCCTTCTTGGCATAGTACAGATAGCCGACCACGCCGGCGACGCGGCCGTCGCCGAGCGACGCCAGCTCGTCCTTGAACACCTCATGGTTGCTCTTGGAGAGAGCGGGCGGCAGACCCTGCTCCAGCTTGCCGAAATCGTCGCGGGTGAGGTAGCGCTGAGGCGCCAGGGTCGGCGCGACGAGCTGGTTCTTGAGCAGGTTGAGGAAGGCGTCATAATTCGCGGCCTTCGAACAACCGTTGGGGTACTCGCTGTGGCATTCCTGATAAGTCGGGATCTCATCCCCACAGACTGCCGCCGTATCCGCGTCGTGGTCGGTCGTCGCCGTGGGTCCGCCGCCGAGCAGAGCGGTCTGCGCCAGGAGCGCGATCGCCAAGGGAGCGAAGGGCGCAACCCGGCGGCTGACGACTTTCGGCGAGGTCATGGTCGCTCCGCGGTCCGAAGAGGTTTTGGCCATCGGTCACTCCTTGGAGCCTTCGTCTTTGCTCGCAGGCGCGTCCGTTACATTGACCTCGGACTTGGCCTCTCCCGGAGCCCGCTTCTCCTCCACGGTCACCGTCTTTTTAGTTCCGGGCTTGCTCATGTCGGGATTGCTGGCCTGAATGCCCTTGCTCACCGCGTAGGTGCTCGCGCTGATGCCGAGCAGGGTCAGGATTCCGGCCGGAATGTCGGGCAGCTTCTTGGAGGTGAGAATGATTAGGAAAAGGCTGAAGGCGATCACGATGGTGAACAGCAGGAGCTGGAAGCGCGACATGCTCGCGCCCCCTCCCGCTTCGCTGAGCAGCATCGAGAGATCGATGTTCCCCCTGGCGATGGCGAAGAGCACCATGAAGCCGAAAAAGAAGAGGAGGATCAGGATTACGTACCCGACGACGATCGTCAGGCGGTCGAGCGGGCTGCTGCTCGCATCCCGGACGAGGACGATGACGACGGCGGCGAGGGCCAGGAAGAAGCATGCCAAGGGGACCCAGTCCAACCAGCTCTGCCGTTTCGGATCGCTCATCGATGACCTCCTCACTCGAAATTCTTGAACCAGGGTTGAACGAATGTGGTGAACGCCTTGCCGCCAAGGTAGGCGGCCTGACTCCCGCCGAGCGCGGCGATCACGCCGGGCGGCAGCGGAGGGAGCGAATCCTGGCTGGGATTGACGTAGACGGCGTGCAGATACTGCGCGGCCACGACGACAGTGAAGATGAGGAGTTGCAGACGCGCGGGAGAAAACGACCGGCGGCCGCGGGCGTCCTTCGTGTCGAGGAGACCGTCGAGACGAATGCGGCCCATCACGATCTGCAACAGGACGATGGCTGCAAAACCCAGGATCAGGGCGCTGCCGGCGAAGAGCGTCAGCTTTGCGAGAAGAGCCATGTCGAAGTCAAGCGCTCGGAGCGGCTGTCCCCTGACTGGGTTCTATTGCTGATAAAAAGCCTACGCCTGATCCTGTTTAAGAGTCAATGACTTTCTTGACATCGATTCGTGGCAATGTTCAAACTTGCAAGACCGATCACCTCGCACCGGCGCCCTTGCTTCGTAGGGCCTTCGAGGAGCCCGGCCGGACCCCCGCGTCAGAGCGGTTTGACGTACTTGAGGGTCTCGGGCGAATAACCGATGTGCTCGTAGACCTTTCGGGCGTGGTGATTGTTCTCGAAGACGTTCAAGGTGAGCTTCGGGAATCCCTGCTCCCGGCCCCACGCCTCCGCGGCCTGCATCAGGACGCGGCCGATGCCCTGGCTCTCCGCCGCCTCCGCGACGGCCAGGATGCCGACGTGTCCGTGCCGTGTCAGCGTGAAGTAGTCCTCCTCGGTCTCGAGAAAGATGAAGCCTAGGAGAGTGCCGTGCGCATCCTCGGCGACGAGCAACCTGGAGTCGGTGTCGCCGGACTCCACGAAGCGGCGAAGAGTGCGCGCTTCGCCCACCACGACCTCCTCCGGGGTACGCCAGGCAGGAAGTGGAAAGCCGGCAAGGCGCACGGCGGTCTCCTCGACGAACGGCAGGTCTTCAGGGCAGGCCTCTCGAACCGTGACCTGCGGGGATTCCGTCTTCATGGCGCACCCAGCCTATCGGACCTCGAAGACGCCCTCAACCTCCACCGCGACATCGTAGGGCAGCGCCGCCACGCCGATGGCCATCCGCGTATGGCGTCCCACGTCGCCGAATACCTCCATGAAGAGATCCGAGGCGCCATTGACGACCTGGGACTGGCCGAAGAACTCCGGCGTCGAATTCACGTAGCCCGCGATGCGGACGCACTGAGTGACCCGCCCGAGATCGCCATTCACCGCCACCCGAAGCTGGGCGAGGACGTTGAGAGCGCACAGGCGAGCCGCCTGCTGGCCATCCGCAACGTCGAACTCGGCGCCCAGCTTGCCGATGAACCGCCGCTCGCCGTTCCACTGGCTGAGCTGGCCGGTGACGAACACCAGGTTCCCCGTCCGAATGAACGGCACGTAGGTCGCACCCGGCTTGCTCGGCTCCGGAAGCTCGATCGCGAGCCGAGCCATGCGCTCGGCGATGGTTTCTTGCATGAGGAGTCTCCTGTTGGATGTGCTGCCCGGCTTAGTTTGTCAGATTGCCCGATCTCCAGATCATCCGCGCCGATCTCCGGACCGTCCGTGCCGAGATCTGGACGGCCCATGCCAATCTCCGGACCCTCCGCGCCAGTCTCCGGACCGTCCGTGCCGAGGTCAACCTCATCTGGGCCGAGAACGGAGATGTCCGGATCGAGATCCGAATCATTGCAGTAGGTCCAAGCCATCCTGGCCGATCTCCAGATCATCTGGACCGAGCTCCGGACTCCTCGCATCAAGCTCCGAGGAACCTGGGCCGCCATCCGAACCATCCGTACCGAGGTCCGGACTCTGTAGAGAGCTCGGGACGGTCCGCGGCGAGATCCAGACTGTCTGCGCGGAGATCCGGATGATCCCTGGCGAGATCCAGAGGATCGTTTAGGCCGGCTCTCGACGCTTCAGCCTTCCTCTGGATGGTTAGGCTGCCTAATTTGCCAAATTCATCCATTTCTGGCCAAAAATGACTTGACAGCCAAAACTTCTTGGGCTAGCGTTACGACGCTTCAAGGCAACAAGGCCAAGAACGGAGGACTGAGGCGCCAACGCGCCGACGAGAAAGGAGAGCACCATGAGCCGAAGGTGAAGTAAGAACAGGAATGGAAGTGCAGGTTCGCGAGCCGGCGCATCGTGTGCCGGATCGAAAAGCCAACAACCAAAACCGTTTGAGATATGAAAGGAGAAACAAAATGGCCAGTATCATCAACGCACAATGCAAGATCTTCCGCATCTGGGAAGCCCTGATCAGCGCCTGCCTGGCGCAGGCGGCTCTGCTGGGGAACAACGTCGACCCGCTCCGGGACGCCCTGCAGGATATCCTCACTCACGCTCGCCTGATGAAGAGTCTGCAGGAAGGCAGCCACGCGCAACGCCAGGGGCATACCCAGGAGCTCGCGAGCCTCATCAAGCGAGGCGACGAAGCGGCACGGCGCCTGCGGGGCTACGCCAAGTCCCAGCTCGGGACCGACAACGAGTTGCTCGTGCAGTTCGGCGCCGCTCCCATCCGTCCCCGTGTCCGGACCGCGAAGAAGAGCGAGCCGGTCGCCCCCACGACGCCCAAAGCCGCTGCCTAGGCTTTAGGGCTTGCTGAAACCGCCTGAAGCAAAGGGTTTCCGCCCCTCTCCTCTCGTCTCACGACGGGAAGAAGAGGGGCGGTTCTGCGTTACCATGCCGCCGATGCCGCTTTCCCAGACGAATCCCGGGTGAACGCCCTAAAGCCTAAAAGACATAGGCCACGGAGGCGCGTACGGCGTAGCCATTTCCGAGACTGCGGGGCGCCGGGCTCGTCTGATTGTTCGAGTGAATCCGGAAGACCGGCCCTCCGGCCAGCGTCGCCAACAGCCGGTGATCGGGCCGCGCCCAGTGAAGGGATGGCCCCGCCAGGACTCTCGCTCCGCCTTCGGCCTCGTCCGACTCCCAGAGGGCCTCGAGATCCTGCCCCACCACCTCGGCGCCGAAGGAGAAGCCTTTCCCGAGAAGCCTCGATGCAGCCAAAGTCACGATGGTATCCAGATCATCTCGGCCAGTGGCGAAGGCTTTCTCGAACCGGAGGTCTCCGAGCAGCCGGGTCGAGCTCACGAGACGCTCGCCGACCAGCCTGCCGATCCATACCGAGGTGCCGGTTTCCTCGCGGCGATAGCCCGTCCCTGCGGCCAGGTGAAAGCCGGAAGGGGCTCCCGGCAGCAAATCGACCAGGGCCTCGGTCGTAAAGGTGGTGCGGGAGGTGCCGGTCGCCGAGTCCGCGAAGCTGACGTCGCCGACCAGGAAGACCCGGCGCGCCACCCGGGCCTCGAATCCCATCCGGCTGCCGAAGCCATCGCGGGCCACGTTCTCCGGAGTCGCGTCGGCGAACGCCGGCTCAAAGAACACCAGCGCGCCGTTCCGCTCCCAGGAGGCGGGCGACGACACGAAGGCGAAGGGCCGGTCCTGAGCCGCCGCGGCGAACGGCCACAGGATCGAAAGGGCGGAGAGCAAGAGACCACACCGGATTCGCTGGTTCATGAGAGATCCTCGCTGGAAAGCTGTCAGGCTGGGATTATGCCAGAATACCCGGTTCCGAGGCTCAAGGAGGGAATGCCCGTGCAGAGCACCATGATGGACTTCCCGCTGACGATTCAGCACATCTTCCGCCATGGGCGCAAAATTTATGGCAACAGCGAGGTCGTCACCTGGACGGGGACGGAGCCGCGCCGCGCGAGCTTCTCCCTCGTCGCCGATCGCGCCGAACGTCTGGCCGCCGCCCTGAAGCGGCTCGGCGTTGGCGATGGCGACCGCGTCGGCACTCTGCAATGGAACGATCAGGAGCATCTCGAGGCGTACATGGCGGTGCCGTGCATGGGCGCGGTATTGCACACCTTGAATCTGCGCCTGTTTCCCGATCAGCTCGCCTTCATCATGAACCACGCTGAGGACAAGGTCGTGATCGTCGACGATTCTCTGATCCCGGTGCTCGCCAAAGTGAAAGATCAGTTGAAGACCGTCCAACACATCCTAGTCGCGGGCGCCGGCGATGCCTCGGCGCTTGGCGATGGAGTGCTCCGCTATGAGGAGTTGGTCGCCGCCGAGTCCCCAGGGTTCGCATGGCCGGATCTGGACGAACGCGCCGCAGCGGCGATGTGCTACACCACCGGCACGACGGGCGATCCGAAAGGCGTGGTCTACTCCCATCGCTCGATTTACCTGCATACGTTCGGCGTGGGTCAGGCCTCGGCGATCCCGATCACGGAGCACGACCGCATTCTGGCGATCGTGCCGATGTTCCACGCGCTGTCGTGGGGGCTGCCCTACCTCGGCTGGTCGTGCGGCGCGGATTTCGTGATGCCCGGCCCGTTTCTCCAGGCGGAACCGCTGGCCCGAATGATCGCGACCGAGCGGGTAACGTATGCCGCGGCCGTGCCGGCGATCTGGAACGATCTGCTGCGCTTCGTGGAGCGGAACGAAACCGATCTGTCGTCCCTGAGGATCGTCAAGGCTGGCGGTGCCGCGGTGCCTCGTTCGCTCATCGAGCGGTTCCACGAAAAGACCGGGATCTGGATCACGCAAGGCTGGGGCATGACCGAAACCTCTCCCGTCGCCGCCCTCTCCTGGCCGCCGCGCGGCGCCCGTGAGGACGAACAGGCCTCATGGCGCGCGAAGACGGGACGCGCCTTCGCCGGAGTCGAGATGCGCCTTGCAGATGATCAAGGCAACGAGCTGCCGTGGGACGGCGAATCCGTCGGCGAGATCGAGGTGCGTGGCCCCTGGGTCACCGCCTCCTATTATAAAAATCCCGCGCCCGAGCGCTTCCACGACGGCTGGCTGCGCACCGGCGACGTTGGCACGATGGACGACAGAGGTTTCGCCCAGATCACCGATCGCGCGAAGGACGTCATCAAATCCGGCGGCGAGTGGATTTCGTCCGTGGATCTCGAAAACAAGCTGATGGGACATCCCGATGTCGTCGAAGCCGCGGTGATCGGCGTTCCCGATCCCAATTGGGACGAACGCCCGCTCGCCTGCGTCGTGCTGAAAGAAGGGGCCGGAAAAGACGCCGAGGCCCTGCGCGGTTTCCTCTGCGGCAAGGTCGCCGCATGGTGGCTGCCCGAGCGGTGGACGTTCATCCCGGAGGTTCCCCGGACGTCGGTGGGCAAGTTCGATAAAAAGGTTTTGCGGGCGCGGTATGCAGGGGGCGAGCTCGAGGTGGTGGAATTGGAGGGCGCGAAAAGAAGCTGAGATCAAGCGAGCCGTTGGCAGCCAATGTAGAGACGCCCCGTGGGGAACCCCGCGGGGCGTCTCCTCGGAGCCAGGATCCTCAAGCCACGTGAAATGTCTGAAGACCGCCGACCTCGCCTCCCAGACCGTTCCCGAAACGTGGAGGACGACCCTTCGAATGAGACGCCCCGCGGGGTTCCCCACGGGGCGTCTCTACATTGGCTGGCGGCAGTATCGCGGGTTCGAGCGGATTCGTCTTGGCAGCGGTATCGCGGGTGCGAGCAGTCGCGCCTACCGCAACGTCAACGCCTGGAACGTCGTCTGCGGCGGATCGAAGTTTCCAAAGAAAGCCTCGACATCCTGATCCGTTCCCTTGAGAACCTTGACTCCACCATTCGCCAAAGCCTGCTTGAGGGCGTTCTGGAACGGCTCTGGAGTGCCACAGGCTACGCTGGCCGCCGTGGAGCTCAGGAGGCTCGTCCAGGCCGGATAGGTGATGGAGATGGCAAGGTCCACGTGCTCGAAGGCGTCCAGCTTGTTGGCGGTGACGGGCGCTTGGAGCGTGTCGAACTCCGCGATGGCGCAGCGGATGTGAAGGGCGAAGGCCTGATCGGGCTGCGCGACCTGCGGATCGCCGGTGAACAGAAGGCCCAGCGATTTGTGGACGCCGCTGCTTTCGCCGCAGGTGGCGTCCTTGCCGAGGGGCGCGGTCTTCTCCGCCTTGAGACGCATCGTCCAGGAGTTGACCCAGGCTGCGGGCGGCAGAGAGGTGACGATCTGCGGTGAGGTGAGGCCGCCGACCACCGGGGGCATGCCCTGGAAGAGGCCGCAAAGCTCCTGCGCCGACGAGATGTACCAGTTGCGCCAGTTGGGATTGGTCACCGTCTGCGAAAGGGCCACGAAGGCCGCGGCCTTCACCTCGCGGGCGTGACAGTAGGAGGCAGTGCCCGTGCAGGAAGCCGTCGGATTGGGCGGCGGCGTGCCGACGCTCTTGGGGCACTGAGCCCACGAGGTGTGGACCTCGAATTTCGGCACCAGGTCCTTGCAAATGGGTTGCGCTGGCCCCGTGCGTGGCTGGCCTTCGGCGCCCTCGGCACGGATCACATCGGTGGTCAGCTCGGCCGCCCACTGGAGTTGCTCGTGGGCCTTGTCGAGTTGTCCGGAGGCGAGAAGCTTCTTGCCGTCGGCCAGTGAGGCCGCGGCCACGGCGACGACGTTCTTGGCGCCGCCCATGATCTTCACCGTCTTCACCGAAAGCGCGCGCGGCGGCGTGGGCTGAAGGGCCACCGGATCCGCCTGGAACCAGCCGAGATATCCAAAATAAATCTCCCGCACGGTCTGGGGCACGGAGCCGTAAAACGGCGTCAAATAATCCTCCATGCGCACGTCCGGCAGCGGCTTCTTCATCCGCCCGAGATCGTTGACGAGATAGTCGGGCATGTGGATCAGCGCCGCCAGCTCCTCGATGGTGTGGCCCTGGTTGAGCAGACGCACCGACTGGTCGTGGGTGAACTGAATGGCGTCGCGGAAGTTGCGCAGCAGAACGCGGATGTCCTCCGCGCCGCAGAGCGGCACACCGTGGGCCGGCACCATGCTCCAGGAGTCCAGCTCGCGCAGGGTGTCGACGCTGCGGAACCACTGCGCCGGGTTGCGGTAGCTGGTGCCGCGCAGGCTGTAGAGGTTGGGGTAGGACGGACCCTGGATCACCTCCGCCGAAAGTAACATGCCGGGACCGCCCCAGCCGTCGGCGGCCGGCGCGGAACGCGGCGCGGCGCCACGGCTCGGATAAATCTGATTCATTCCGTCCGGCAGGAAGGCGGCGATCTCGTCGTCCGTCTCGCTGGGCACGTAGATCAGTTTCATGTTGACGCCGGCCGCGGAGACCAGGAGCTCGTCGGTAAAGGTGCGGGACGGCATCTGGAAGCCTGCCGATCCCTCCAGCACCTCGGGGCCGATGCCGTCGTTGATGCGGTTGACGCCGATCCAGTTGCCATACATGTAGGAGGAGCGCGGATTGATCATCGTACCGACCACCGTGCCGGTATTGATCACGCTGTCGACCACGCCCTTCTGCGAGATGACCTCGACGCAGTCCTGGCGACCGATGTAGGTGCCGTC
Source organism: Thermoanaerobaculia bacterium (assembly GCA_035996875.1). Classification (GTDB taxonomy): domain Bacteria; phylum Acidobacteriota; class Thermoanaerobaculia; order Multivoradales; family UBA5704; genus DATARR01. Next base: position 35,141 of record DASYJD010000088.1, on the reverse strand, counting down.
TTTCCCTGCGTCCTGCGGGTTTTCCGCCTTGCAGACCGGCCGGTCCGCGAGGGCCAGCACGCCCTGCACGCCGGCCGTGTGATCGATGTGGTTGTGCGTGTAGACGATCGCCTTGATGGGCAGCTTGCCGTTAGCGTCCGCCTTGATTCCGGCCTTCACCCGCACCGCTTCCAGAGCCAGCTTGACGCTGGCGTCCGAGCCCAGGGTGTCCACCACGATCCAGCCGTTGTCGGGGCCCACGAGCACGATGGTGTTGGCGAGGTTGAAGCCGACGGCGCTATAGGCCTTGTACGCCAGCGGCGCGAGCCGCTGCTGGCAGGTTTCCGTCTCCTGGAGATCGTAGACGTGAACCGGAAAGAAATTGGAATGGCCGAGTAGCAGCTCGTTGGCCGGAATGAGCGGCGGCTTGTCGGCCGGCTTGTCCGCGGCTGCGAGAGGTACCGCGAGCGCCAGCAACAGAAGCGTCAGGACGCGAATCTTGATCATGGAAGGTTCCTCCTCCAAAAAAGTAAGTTGCAGGGGAGTCAATTCAGCTCCGCTGAGCTGATAGTGGGACGTGAGCAGGAGTTATCGCAGGGGTTAGAAACGGAAAATCTTACGCATCTGGAGGCGCTACCGCTTCCCCACCACCCGGAATGGATAGCCGCCGATCTCCGCCGCCGTGCCGTCCGTCTTCACTCCTTCCAGCCGTAGCCGGTACTCCCCCGGGGTGAAGAATGACGCGGGAAAGGCGACCATCACTGCCTCCAGGGCGTTCGGTTTCAGGCCGGACTTCTGGAAGACTCTCGCGCCTGCCCGGCTGAGCGTCACGCGGTAGGTCTCGAAGCGCGCGTCGGCTCCGGGATCGACGGCCAGGGCCACGAGGTCGCCGGTCTTGGCGAGATCGATCGTCGTCGCGGGCTCTCCCGGGCCGCGGACGGCGGTCAGGAGAGCGACGGAGAGATTGGCTACGGAGGAAGCGAGGCCGTGTGGCGCTTCGGCAGGCTTGGCTTGGGCGAGCTTCGATTCCAGCTCGCGGCGATGCGCCTCACTGTCGGCGAGGCGCTTCTGGAGGTTCCCGGCATCCCGCTCCAGGGTACTCTCGCGATCCCCCAAGGCGGCCAAGGTCTGCTCCAACCTCGCCGCTTCTCCGCGGGACCAAAGGCTGGGAAGGGCTCCAAGGCCGAAAACGATCAGCAGAGCGACAAGGGCCAAGCCCCACTGGGCCAGCCGGCCGCGCCGGGCGAGCCATGCAAAAAGGCCGGCCTGCACGACCGCGACTTTAGCGATGTCCTCGGCCACCATGACCTTGAGGCCACGCTGGAAACCTCGCGCCAGCTCAACTTGCTCGGTGCATTCGGGGCAGCCGAGGAAGTGCTCCTCGAAGCGCGCCTCCTCGTCGGGCGGCAGCGAGCCCTGGTGATAGCGCTCGACAAGGCCGTTGGCTGTGATGTAGTCGTGGTCCATCCTGTCACCCCCCGGCCCCTCTGAGCATCCCTCTCCAGAGTGTGATCAGGCAAAAAATTATCGCACCCTCCATCGCCGAGAAACCTTTCCCCCCGGTCCGCTCCAGAAAGAGCTCCTTGTAGCGCTGGCGGGCGCGGTGCAGGACGCGGTTGAACTGCAGGCTGGTGAGGCCGTAATCGGCGGCGATGCGGTCCCTTTCCTCCTCGGCGATGTAGAAACGCAGGAGGATCTCGCGGTCGCGCTCGTTGCCCAGCTCGCGGATGACTCGCCGGACGAGGGCGGCGTTCTCGCTCTCCAGCAGCCCGCTCAGGGGGCTGGCGATGGGGGCTACGGCAAGGTCCACGGCCTCGCTGTCCGCCTCGGTCTTGCGGCGGGTGGCCTTGCGGTAGTGCTCGATGGCCAGGCTGCGGGCGATCTGGGCGAGGAAACCCGGGAGCTTGGCCGGCTCCCGCAGCTCGCCGCGCCGCAGCTTTTCGAGGACGAGGCGGAAGGTGTCCTGAAAGAGATCCTCGGCCTCGGGGCGGCCGTTGGTGTGGCGGTCGAGGAGAATCGCCACACCGCGGCCATAGATTTCGACCACCCGCTCTTCAGCGCGCCGGTCCCCGGCCTGAATTCGGGCGGCCAGGGCTTCCGGTTGGTCGCTTGTCGGGTCGAGAGCTGTGCCGTCAATGGCCAGAAGCCGGTTCCTGATTTGAGATCAGGCGGATTCTAGCATGCGGCTCAGGAGCCGCCTGGGACCTTCGGTGTGCCACCACCCCCAACGCCGCTGCCGCCCATGCCGCTGCCGCCCCAGACTCCGACCTGATCAGGATCGCCGTAGACGGTGCAGCCGAAGAGGTAAGAATAGAACCCGCGATCTATATCGTGATCGCGGAAGACCTCCGCCAGCGCGATGTTGATGTTGAGCTCTCTGCCCTCATAAGGCCCGTGCCACCGGAGCTGCTCGCCGACGAGCGACAGCAGAGGACCCGAGTCGCTGGAGAAGATCACGGTACCCGACGTATCGAGCAGGGCAAAGCCAATCTTGAGCTCGTAGTCCGTGTCGCAGAGGAAAGGCGCCGTAGCACCGTTGTCGCCGGTTCCGATCTCGATCGAGCCGAGGTTTTCCAGCGCTTTCCCCGGTTGCGAGAGAGGGCCGGTGGTGAAGTTGATCGGCCAGGTGCCCATGAATGAGCTGATGTTCATGATTTATCTCCTTGCAGCGTTCAGTACCATCAGGTTAGTGGAACGGCGGACTTGAAAATCGCATCCCTTTCATTGCCAGTCTCCCTGAAGAACGAAGCCGGCCCAGAAGTAGGGATCGCGCCAGCGCCGCTCCCGGCTCAGGGAAAGCTGGGCGGCGCGCAGGGCCGCGGCCGGCCGCAGGTGCTCCTGCCAGAGGGTGCGGTAGAAGCGGGTCATCAGCGCCGCGGTCGCCTGGTCCTCTACCCGCCACAGGCTCGCCACCACCCGCGGCGCCCCGGCATAGAGGAAGCCGCGGGTGAGGCCGAGCAGGCCCTCGCCCCGAACCTCCTTGCCCAGCGCCGTACGGCAACCGGAGAGCACCACGAGGTCGGCGTTGAGCCGGAGGTTGTAGATGTCGTGCAGGTGGAGGAAACCCGCTTGCGGCTTTCCCGCGCGGTCCACCATGGAGAGCGCCAGCCCCGAGAGCGCCGGGTGCTCGGTATCGATGACGCCATGGGTGGCGAAATGAACGATGCGATAGGCGCTCAGCCGGTCGCTCAGGGCCTCGGCGCGGCTGGCGTCGAAGTCCAAGTCGACGCGGGTGTCGGCCGCCGGCACCAGGGCGGCGATCGCCTCCGCCTCCTCCCGGGAGCCGGGGAGACGTTCGAAGACGGGGCCGTCGCCGCCTCTCGATGTGCCCCGGGCCACGGGAGCCTTGGCGCCGGCCGTCGCCAGGCGGGTGAGACGCGGGTCGCCGGGATCGAACACGGGATCCGCGAGCACGATGAGCCGCTTGGGGGCCGGGGGCCGCCTCTCCAGCACCTGGCGCTGAATCGCCAGGGCCGAGACGGAAGGCAGGTAGACGATCTCGTGACGCTGGAGGAGGGCCATCGGAGCGGCGTCCGCCGAGCCAGGGCGGGCGGGCTCCGGCAGGGCGCCGAAGGGAACGTATTCCAGCGCGCCGTCGGGCACGACGATCAGTCGTTGATGTTCCAGCCGTTCGGCAATGGGCCCCAGGAGCATGCGTCCGAGCGCCTCGCCGTCGCCGGCCTGGCGAGCGCGGGCGGTGGGATCGTGCACGCTCAGCTCCTCGTGGTACCGGCGCGCCGCCGCCTCCAGAACGGCGCGGCCCGGTAGCTCGAAGCTCTCGACGGACTTCGCGGTCACGGCCCAGAGGGTCGAGCGAGCCTCGCCCAGGGAGTAGCTCAGCAGAACGCTGTCCGCGTCGAGCAGGGCCTGCATCTGCGGCACGGCCAGCGGCTGGGGCTGCACCAGGGCGGCGTACGCTGTGCCGTGCTCGCGGATCTCGGCTTCGAGGACGTCGAGATCGCGGAGGATGGCGTCGCGGTCCTCCTCCAGAGCCGCCTTCTCGTCCTGAGTGGCCGGACGCTGGCGCAGGGAGCGCTCGGCCTTGGCGCTCAACCGCCTCAGCAGCGCGGCCCGGCGCTCCAGCAGCTTGGGCTCCGCTCCCTGGTGGATGTCCACGCCGGCTTCGGCGAGCAGCTCGAGGAGAGTGCGTGCTCTTGCCCGCTCCGTGACCGCCAGCGCCTGGCGGTCGAAGCCGGCGCCCGGCGCGGCCCGGTGGGCCTCCATCAACAGGTCGATCTCGAGCTCGTAGGCGTCGTGGGTGAGAGCCGAGTAGGAGGCACGCAGGTCCGGACCGCCGATCCGGGTGCGTAGCGTCTCGACCAGTGCAAGCGCCGCTTCGGCGTGGGCGCGAGCTTCGCCGGCCGCCCCAAGCCGGCGTTGCGCTCGGGCCAGCGCGAGCTCAGCCATCACCTCGCCCGCCCGGTAGCCACTGGCGCGCGCCAGCTCCAGAGCCTGCCGGAGGCTCGCCAGCCCCTTGCCGGGATCGCCAAGGCCACGGTACGCGTCGCCGCGGCTGGTGAGAGCGTCGACTTCAACGGCCACCGAGCCCGCGACTCCGAGCAGCTCGACAGCCCGATCGAAGGACGCGAGAGCTGCGGCAGCGTCCCCCAGGGCCAAGTCGGTGCGGCCGAGCTCGGTCAACGTCACGCCTTCCCCCCAGCGGTCCGTGCTGGATTTGTAGATGGCCAGCGCCTGCTGCTCGAAAGCTCGCGATTCCTGAGGACGGCCAAGAATCCGGTTGACCTGTCCCAGTAGGGTCAGCGTCACAGCCTCGCCCTTGGCATCGCCCACCTCGCGGCGCAGCCGCAGGGCCTGCTCGAAGTAGGAGAGCGCCCGCGCCGGCTCCCCCAGGCTCTGGTAGACGAGGCCAAGATTGTGGAGGACGTTCGCCTGCCAGCGCCGGTCGTCCAGGGTGCGGAACGCCTCCAGGGCCTGGCCGAAGTGGGCGGTGGCCTCCTGGTAGTCGCCCAGCGCGTAGCGGAGCAGGCCCAGATGATTCAGGGTGCGCGCTTCTCCGCCCCGGTCGGCGGTGGCCCGCATGCGTTCGAGGGCCTGCTGATAGCGGTCCCGGGCTTGATCGGGCTCGCCGAGGACGTCGTAGACGCGGCCAACGCTGAGCAGCGCCGAGCCCTCCAGGCCTTGGGCCATCACCTCGTGCAGCACCGGCAGCGCCCGGTCATAGCAGGCCAGGCCGGCCCGCAGCTCGCCGCGCGAGAGGTCCATCAGGCAGAGATTGCTCAGCGCAACGCCTTCGCCGTAGCGGTCGCCGCTCTGCCGCTGAAGGGCGAGGGCCTTCTCGAACGCGTCCTTGCCCTCGGCGCTCTCGCCCAGCAGCCAATGGTCGAGGCCGACCTCGTTCCACGTCGCGCCCTCCCAGACCCGGTCGCTCTGCGATTGCCAGAGGGGGAGCACCTCCAGGCCCCAGGCGAGGGCTTGGCGCGTGTCGTTGACCAGCCGGGCGAGAACGGCCAGGGCGTAGAGCGACCGCGCCTCCTGCGGGTGGTCGCCGATCGCCCGCCACTCCTCCAGCGCCTGCCGCTGCTCCGCGATGGCCTGCCGCCGAGCCTCGGGCGTCCCCTCCAGATAGCGGATCCCCGCTCGCGTCACGGCCCGCTCGGCTTCGAGGCGATGGCGGTCCGCCTCGGTCGCCGATGGCAGCTCGTCGACCCGGATCTCATAGCGGCCAGCCGGCGCTCCCGGCTCGCGAGCGCGAACCTCGACGCGGTACATGCCCGCCGCCGCCGGCTCCAACAGCAACGTCTCCGGTCCCTGGCGGTCGAGCGGGCTGTCGACGGCGGCGAGGCGCTTGCCGTCGGGCCCGGAGACCTCCAGCACCACGTCGATTCCCCGCTGCTCGACGGCGATCCGCCAGGCGCCGCCTGCGGGTAGGGCGACCTGGTAGACCTGGGACTCTCCGGCGGCCATCTCGCGCTCGACCGGCCGGCCGGGGAAAAGCGAGGACGGAGATGGGGCGGGCGCCGCGGCGAGCAGGGCCGCGCCCAGGAGCCCCGAGGCGACGGGGCGGAGGATCGGCCAGAGGCAGCGCAGAGGGGAGGTCACGGGACGGCCGATGATATACCTTGCCCATGATCCGCAAAGCCACCCTCGCCCTGGCTCTCACCGCCCTCCTCTGGACCGGCTGCTCCGCACAACTCGGTCCGCGGACGATTCCCCATGCGCGCGCCGATTACGGTGCCGCCCTCGTGCATTCGTGGGACGAGCAGCTCCTCCTGAATCTGGTGCGCTTGCGCTACCGGGACAATCCGTTATTTCTGGAAGTGGGCTCGGTGGTCACCCATTATTCCGTGGCGGCCGGGGCCAGCGCCTCCGCCCAGGTGACGGCCCAGGGGAGCGACACGTTGGCGTCGACGCTGGGCGCCAACCTTTCCTATATCGAAGAGCCCACGATCACCTACGCACCCCTCCAGGGGGACGACTTCGTGTCGCGGCTGCTCTCCCCGATCTCGCCGGCCAACCTGGTGCTCCTCTCGCAGTCGGGCTGGAGCATCGAGCGGTTGCTGCTGTGCTGCGTGCAGAAGGTCAACGGCCTGCGCAACGCCACCGGCGCCGCAGGCCCGACGCCGGACTACGCGCCGCCGTTCGCCGAGTTCCACCGCCTCGCCAAGCTGCTGCGCAGGCTGCAAGTCGCGGGGCTCATCGAGGCCACCGTGGCCGACGACGGCAAAACCGTTTCGCTGCTCTTCAACCTCGCTCCTCCGGGTCCGCTGGCCGATCAGAGCGACGAGGCGCGCAAGCTTCTGGGGATCGACGGCGATATCACGACGCTGCGGGTCACTCCGGCGACGATCCGCAAGGGGAAGGACGAGGTTGCCGTCGCCGGCCGCTCCCTCCTCTCCGTGCTCTTCTATTTTTCTCAGGCTGTGGAGGTGCCGGCCGAGGATGAGAAGGCCGGCCGCGTGACGGTGACCCTCAAAGAGGACGGCCAGCGCTTCGACTGGCTGGAGGCCACGGGCAGCCTCATGCGCATTCGAAGCGCCGCCGCGCAGCCGGCCAGCGCCGCGGTCAAAGTGCGCTACCGCGGCTCCTGGTTCTATATCGCGGACGACGACCTGAACTCGAAGACCACCTTCAATCTTCTGACCTATCTCTTCGCCCTCAAGGCCGGCAGCCACCAGATCAAGGAGCCGCTGCTCACGCTGGGGATTCAGTAGGCGATTCGCGGCCTCTACGACCTGATACCGCCGCGGGCGTGGAGGGCCAGGATCTCCGGCACCGTCAGCATCTGGCGGTTACGGCTCTGGGCCGCGCGAATGAAGTCGCCATCCACTCCATGGACGCGCAGTGCGATGACGTCATCCGCGCCGACACGGGGATACACCTGAACGACCCCATGCAGCCATTCGGGGGTGACGTCGCGGTCGTGCAGCTCCACAAGGCGAAAAGCTGGAAGAGGACCGTACAGAGTCTCGTGAATGCCTTTGGCCCAGACCGGGTCGACGTCATGCCGGTAAAGCTCGATCAGCTCCCCGGGCCCCAAGTCGGCATAGCCGGCGGCCTGCATGCCGCGGACGAACCCGGGAGTGACTCCGTGGCTTCTGAGCTCGATCAGGCGCTCGACGGGCGGCTCCCTGCGTCCCATCAGGTCCCGAGTGAACCCTTCCCAACCGTTGAGATTCTCCCGCGGATAGGCCACAAGGCCCAGATCCTTCATTTCGCGCGCGTAGCCCGAAGGCACGTCGTAGACCGCGAGCTCCAGAAGGTCGGAGCTCGTGAACGGCACTCCAACGTTGCGCGCGAACTGCGGATTGGGACGGAAGGTCACGGCGCCCCGTCCCCGCCCGCCCTCGAAGCTTCCCTGAAAGCTGAAGGTGCCCGAATCGAGGCGCAGCTCGAAATGGGTGGAGGGACCCTGGGTGAAGCCGACGAGTTGGCTCACGGCATAGCTGTCCACCGCCGTAAAGTGGCTCAACGGACCTTTGCGGACCTTCACCTCGAGCCGGACCTGATCTCCCTGAAGCTCTCCCGACCAACCGCCCGCGATTTCCGTGGTCGGGACATCCCGGCTTTCCCGCATCACGGTGGTGCGGGAACAGGCGAGCTGGATTCCCAGGAAGGCCGGCAGCAGCGCCAAAGCGAAGAGGCCGGCTGCCCAGGAGCGGCGGGAGCGGCGAGCCGGAGCGCCTACCAGCCGCCGGATGCGATCGGCGAGGGAGCCGCCGTCCGCGGCCAGAGCCAGCCCGGACCCGGCGGAGCGCAGACCTTCGAGGTCCGCCAGGGCACGCGCGTAGCCCAAACGGTCGCCACAGATCGCCACCGCCAGATCGTCGCAACAGACCTCACGCTCGCGGCGCACCTGGGCCGAAACCCACCAGACGGCCGGGTGATAGAAGAGAAGGGTTTCGATCGCCGCCTGAAAAAGGTTTACCAGATAGTCGTGGCGCCGCACGTGGGCCAGCTCGTGGGCCAGGATGGCTTCGAGCTGCCGTGGCGACAGGCCCGCCAGGGTGCTCGCCGGCACCAGGAGGATAGGCCGCAGAGCGCCCACCACCGACGGCACGGAGACGGCGACCGATTCGAGGAGAATCACCGCGCGCTCGATCTGCAACCGCCGGCAGAGGTCGCTCACCATCGCCTCCAGCCGCTCGCCGGGCGCCCGGCCCTGGCGGGAGAGGCGACGGGCCACACGCAAGCCGCCCAGGTGGTAGACGGAGAGAATGGCCACGCCGGCCAGCCAGAGGCCGAGGACCCAGAGCAGGATCGGAGGGGGAATCGCGGCTGATAGACCCTCATCACCCCGACCCTCTTCTCCCGCCCCCTCCACACCCCCCACACCGGGAGAAGAGGGAGAGGTTGGTCCAAGAAGAGAAGGCCCGGCGAAGGTCGTTGCTGGCGAGCTGGCGAGGCGGACGGCAGTCGCAACAGGCAACGCTGCCATCAGGAAGAGGAAGCCCACCGCCACGGTGTAACGGACGCCGGCCCGGCTTTTCTTCAAAAGACTCAGGGAACCGGCGGCAGCCAATCCCACGAGAGCGCCTTGCCAGAGGAAATGGACGAGGGCCCAGGCCACGGACGCAGTGATCATCCCGTTCATCTCAGGTTTCCTTTCCTCAGCGGTCGAGCCGGCCGCGAATCTTCAGCTGCACCAATTCGTCGGCGGAGAGCTTGCCGTAGCGGCCCACCGCCTGCTTGATGAAGGCGCCATTCACGCCGTGAATGCGGAACTCCACGAGCCGATCCGCCGGCATGTTCGAGTAGCCGGCAGCCGCCAGCTCTTTGACGAACTCGGGCGACACGCCGTGGATGCGAAACTCCACGAGCTTGTCCGCCGGCAGATCCCGGTAGCCGTCCGCCGCCAGCCCATGGATAAACTCCGGCGAGACGCCGTGGATTCGGAACTCCACGAGCCGGTCGGCCGGCACGTTCTTGTAGCCATCCGCCGCCATGCCGCGGACGAAGTCGGCCGACACGCCGTGAATGCGGAACTCCACGAGCTTGTCCGCCGGCAGGTTTGCGTAGCCGAGCGCCGTCAGCTCGCGGATGAATTGCGGGCTTACGCCGTGAATGCGGAACTCCACCAGCTTGTCGAGCGAGGCGTCGCGATAGCCGAGGTCGTGGATCTCGCGGACGAAGCTGAGGAAGACGTCGTGAGTTGCCATTTCCAGGAGACGGTCTTCCGTCATTTTATAACCCAGCGCCGCCATGTCGCGGATATAACCGGGGTTGCCGGCGAACGTGAAGAACCCGGAGCCCTGATCGCCCTTGAATTTTCCTTCGAAGCGGAAGGTCCCGGCGTCGCGCCGCAGCTCGAAATGCACGTTGGGACCGGCGGCGAGGCCGGGAAGGTCTTTCGCGGCGTAGGTCTCCCCCATCGACCAGCGGTGATGGCCGCCGCCCCAGCTCATCGACATCTCAAGATCGACCTTGTCTCCCTTTCGTTCCGCCGACCAGGTTCCCTGGCGCGAGTCGGCGGGAGCCTGTTTCTCCTCGCCGGCCGAGGCGCTCACCGCCATGTCGTCCGGGCTCGCGGCGCCGTGAGCGAAGTTGAAGGTCATCCCGGCGGGAAGGAGCGACAGGGCGACGACGCCGGCCAGCCAGGAGCGGCGGGGCCGCGGAGCCGGAGCGCCCACCAGCCGGCGGATGCGGTCCAGCAGTGAGCCGCCATCCGCGGCCATGGCCAAGCGCGGCGACGGCATGCGCAATCCTTCGAGGTCCGCCAAGGCGCGGGCATAGCCCAGCCGGTCTCCGCAGATCGCCACCGCCAAGTCGTCGCAGCAGTTCTCCCGCTCGCGCCGCATCTGGGAGGAAACCCACCAGACCGCCGGGTGATAGAAAAGCAGCGTCTCCACCGCCGCCTGCAGAAGATTGATCAGGTAGTCATGCCGCCGCACGTGGGCCAGCTCGTGAGCGAGAACGGCTTCGAGCTGTTGCGGAGAGAGGCCGGCCAGGGCGCTCGCGGGAATCAGAATCACCGGCCGCAGCCAACCGATCACCGCCGGCACCGGCACGGTCGCCGATTCCAGGAGCCGGACGGCGCGGGCGATGCCCAGCCGTCGCGACAGAGAACGCACCGTCGTCCCCAGATCGCCATCCAGGAGATTGCCGGTACGCGTCAGCCTCCGCGTCTGAAGAAAGCCGCCCAGGTGATAGATCGAGAGGAAGGCGACGCCCGCCAGCCAGAGGCCGAAGATCGAAGGCAGGAAAGGAGAAGGAATCGCGGCTGAGAAACCCTCATCACCCCGGCCCTCTTCTCCCGCCCCCTCCACACCCCCCACACCGGGAGAAGAGGGAGAGGTTTGTCCAAGAGAGGATCCGGCAAAGGGCGTTGCCGGCGAGCCCGCTAGGTGCACGGCGGTCGCGACCGGCAGCGCCACCATGAGAAGGAGGGCCCCGGCGGCCACGGCGTAGCGCACGGCGGCCGAGCTCTTCTTCAGAAGGCTCAGGGCCGCCGCCGCCGCGAGCCCCACGAGGGCGCCCTGCCAGAGGAAGTGAACCAGGGCCCAGGCGATCGCCTGGGCTGCGGGGGTCGCCCACAACGTCTCGGTGCCGCTCATTTCGTATCTCCTTCGAGCCGATCCAACAGTTCACGGATTTCTGCCAATTCCTCCGCCGTCGAGGGCCGGGAGGAGAGGGCACGCAGGACAAGACGGCTGGCCGAGCCTTCGAACGCCCGGTCGAGAAGGTCCCCGACGAGCTGAGTCTGAGTTTGCTCCTCCGGCAACCGCACCACGTAGAGATGGGCGCGTTGCGACTCGTCGCGAGTCACTAGCCCCTTCTCCGTCATGATCTGAAGCTGCTTCAGGGTCGTGGTGTAGCCGGTGGGAGCGCGGCGCGCAAGCTCCTCATGAACCTCTTTGACGGTGCTCGGGCCGCGGCGCCACAGCACCCGGAGGATGGACAGCTCAGCGTCGGTGGGACGGGGAAGGTCAGCCATGGAGAGACGATATACGAAGGTCATCGTACTGTCAACGATGAGTTTCGTACTTTGTGGGATGGAGGGCATGCGGACCCTCCTCCCGAAGCCCCCTCATCATCCCGGCCCTCTTCTCCCATCGCCCTCCCCCCAACCGGGAGAAGAGGGAGCCAGACAAGGTGTGATCCAACGCGATCGACGTTTCGGAAGGGCATCGTCGTTCCCTAATCCACGCCGTCACCTCCCCACTGTAGAGACGCCCAAAGGGTAGCGCGAGCTACCCCGTGGGGCGTCTCAGAATCGGGAATGACAATCGTGGCACCACGAACTCCACGGCGGCGCGATGTCTTCGTGATCGTGATCCTTGGCACCCCCGAAACCCACCCCCATCCGCCGCCACAAGGCGTCCCGCACAGCTTGGAAGTCGTCGTCGAGGTGAGCCACGATGATGAAATTCTAGCAAGCCGAGTTAGAGGCCAGCGCATCCGATCGGTGATTCAGTACCAATCCACCACCTCCAGACCCTCAACGCGCCCGAATTCCGCCACATTATGAGTGACCAGCGTGACACCGTGAGCCACAGCCGTGCCGGCGATCAGGGTGTCCAAAGGGCCGATGGGGAGACCGCGAAGTTCAAGACCGGCCCGTACGCGAGCCGCGGCACGGGCCTCGGCAGGTCCGAAGGGAAGGATCGTCAGCAAAGACAGCAGATCGTCGAGTTGGGCGCGACGATGCTCCGGCGAGGTGGAGCGGGCGATGCCGCTCTTCAACTCATAGAGGACGATCGAAGGAAGAGCGATGTCGCGAGGAGGAGTCCGCAGAAGATTCTCGGCCACCTTCCCCAGTCCCTTGAAGAAGTAAATGACGCTGTTGGAATCCAGGGCGAACATCAAAGTGGTTCGCGCGGCACGTCCTCGCCGCTCTGCCGCAGCTCCTCCAAGGACGGCAAATCGGCCCAGGCGCCCGCCAGCTTCGCGATGGACTCCGGCCACTGAGTGGCAGTCTTTGTCCGGATCAGCTCCGCCACCCACCGGCTTTGCGAGACGCCCGCGGACTTCGCAGCCACTTTCATCCGCTCTTCGGTGTCAGGATCGAGATAGAGAGTTACCTGCCCCATAGCCTCCTCATTCTAACACCACTTATACGTCCACATACACTCCCTTTCCCTGCTGGGGAGAGAATCGGGCGTGGCAGATCTCAGATCGGCCGTGGCAGGCGGCTCACCGGACATGGCAAGTCTCTCACCGGGCGTGGCAGGTCTTCCACATGGCATGGCAGATTTCAAATCGGGCATGGCAGGCCTTCCACATGGCATGGCAGGTTTCAGATCGGGCATGGCAAGTCTTCCACGTGGCATGGCAGGTTTCAAATCGGGCATGGCAAGTCTTCCACATGGCATGGCAGGTTTCAGATCGGGCATGGCAAGTCTTCCAGATGGCATGGCAGGTTTCAGATCGGGCGTGGCAAGTCTTCCACATGGCATGGCAGGTCTCAGATCGGGCATGGCAGGTCTTCCACGTGGCATGGCAGGTTTCAAATCGGGCATGGCAGGTCTTCCACAGGGCATGGCAGATTTCAGATCGGGCATGGCAGGTCTTCCACATAGCATGGCAGGTTTCAAATCGGGCATGGCAGGTGACACGCCGGACATGACAGACGGAGCATCTGCCGCGCCAGATTTCGCTTCTGCCATGGCAGACGGGGTGGGGAGCGTACAATCCCCCTCCCATGTGGAAACCCGGCGACCGCGTCACTCATCGATTCCACGCAGAGCTCGGCCCCGGCCGGATCACGGCGATCCAGGGCCGGAGCCTGCGTGTCGAGTTTCCGGACGCCAACCAGACTCTGAGCTTCGCGGCGGAGACGGACGCCCTCCTGCCGCTGAACGTCCAGCCGGGCGGCAAGGCCCGCCTGGAGGGGACGAACGAGATCGTCGTCGTCGAGTCCTGCGAGGAAGGGCTCTGCCTTCTCGCGGACGGTCGCGAGGTGCCTTTCGAGTCGCTGTGGCCGTTGCCGGCGGAAGTCTCTCCCGTGGAGCGCTTGGCGCGCGGCAACGTCGACGGTTTCGAGGACTTCGCCAACCGGCTGGACGGCCTGCGCCTCCAGCGCATCCGCCAAGCCGGCGGCCTCGGCTCGTTCCTCGGCGGGCGCATCCAGATCTTTCCCCACCAGCTCTACGTCGCCGAACGCGCCTGCCACAGCGATCCCGTGCGCTGGCTGCTGGCCGACGAGGTGGGGCTGGGCAAGACGGTGGAGGCGTGCCTCATCCTCAACCGCCTCCTCCACACCGGCCGCGCCGGGCGCACCCTGATCGTGGCTCCCGAGACGCTCGTGCTGCAATGGCTGGGCGAGCTGTGGCGCAAGTATCACCAGGTCTTCGTCATGCTCGACGACAAGCGCCTGAGCGACGTCGCCAAGGACTATGGAGAGGACTTCAATCCCTTCGACGTCCACCGCCAGGCGATCGTCGGCCTCGATACCCTGACGCGCCGCCGCCGGCTCACCGAGCAGGCCGTGGCGGCGGGAATCGACCTTCTGGTGGTGGACGAGGCCCACCACCTGCGGCGGCCCAAGGGGCACCCCGGCACCGAGGCCTACCGCGCCGTGGCCCCCATCGCCGCGCTCGGCCGGCACGTGCTGCTGCTCACCGCCACCCCGCTGGAGGACGACGCCCACGGCTTCTTCCGCCTGCTCCAGCTCCTGCGTCCCGAGGAGTTTCCCGAGGAGGAGACCTTCGACGAGCGGCTGGCCCGGCGCGAGCCGCTGCCGCCCTGCACCAGCTCGACGCGGCGCGTGGACATCGGCGGCCTGCCGCCGCGAGTGCCGGCACCGGTCGGGCTGACGGCGGCGGACTGGGAGCCGATGGACCGCCTGGTGCGGCATCTGCGCGCCCAGCCGGCGGAGAACGCCGTGGCGCGGCGGCGCAAGCTGGACCGGGTGTTCCGCGGCCTCGCCTCGCCCGCGGCCCTGCTCGCGGGTTTGAGCCGGGAGGAGACGGAGACCGCGCCCCTTGCCACGGAGGCCCGCGACCAGGACCCGCGCGTGCGCTGGCTGGCCGAGCAGGCGGCCCGCTGGGTGGGGCCGGACGAGAAGACGCTCGTCTTCGTCGCCCATCGCGAGACTTTGGACGTGCTCAAGACCGTCGTCGAGCGCACGGGCCGGCGGGCCGGCATCTTCCATGAAGACCTCTCCCCCGAGCGGCGGGACATCGAGGTGGCCCAGTTCCGCCTTCCCGAGGGACCGTCGCTCCTGCTCTCCACCGAGGCCGGAGGCGAGGGCCGGAACTTCCAGTTCTGCCGCCGGCTGGTGCTGTTCGATCTGCCCTGGAACCCGGGGGTCGTGGAGCAGCGCATCGGCCGGCTGGACCGCATCGGCCGCACGATCCCCACGGAGATCGTCTACTTCCGGCCGGAGACCGGCTTTGGCCGCGCCGTGGCGGATCTTTACGAGGCGATCGGCCTCTTCCGTGAGCCGCTCGGCGGCCTGGAGAGGGAGCTGCGCCACGTCGCCCAGGCGGTGGAAAAGGCGGCGGTCGAAGGGCCGGCTGAGATCGATCCTGCGGTCTTCCGCGGCGTGCTGCAGGAAGCGCAGGCGGCCCACGACCGGGTGCAGAACGCCGCCTTCCATGAGCTTCACCGCGATCCATACCGGCCGGAGATGGCGGCGGAGATCCTCTCGCGCGTACCGCCGGAGCTCGACGCGCTCAACGAGAGCGTCGTCGTACGGGCCGCCTCGCGCTTCGGCTTCGAGGTCGACGCCCAGAGCGGCGAGCGGACCTGGCTGATCGAGTTCGGCGGCGAGGCGCTGGTGGACCACTTTCCCGGAGTGCCGCTCGGCACGGCCTTCCTCGGCACCTTCAGCCGGGAGCGGGCAGTCGACGAGGAGACGCTCGACTTCTTCTCCTCGGGTCATCCGCTGGTCGAAGGCATCCTGATCGAGCTCGAGGAGGGGCCGCGAGGCCGCGTGGCACTGTTCCAGATCTCGGGCGAGGAGGGCGACGAAGAGGTCTTCGCCCTGATGGCCGTCTACAGCGAGGGCACGGACTGGCGAGCCGTGGTAGTGGACGCCAAGGGAGCGCTTCGCCCCGACCTCGCCGGCCGCCTCACTCGCGAGCCCATCTCACCTGAGCCCATCGAGGTCAAGAAGTGGGTCAACCAGGCGAGCTGGAGCAAGGCCATCCGCCGCATGGCCGACCTCCTGCCCAAGGGCGCCAAACCGCAGGCCGTGGCGGGATTCCGGGTGCGGCGGCGGGGGTGAGGAAGATCTCCGCATGACCCGTGCTAGCCTTCCCCGGCCATCGAACCGTTACTCCGGGAGGGATACTCCGCATGATCCGTGCTCAGCGTTCCGTCGCGATTCTGATCGCTCTGCTGTTCGTCCTCGCCTCGCTCGCCGGCGCCGCCGTCCCGGCGAAACCGCGCCTGGTCGTGCTCATCTCCATTGATCAATTTCGCGCCGACTATCAGACTCGATTCGTGGATCTTTTCCTGCCGCCGGTCACCAAAGGCGGCCCTGGCGGCTTCCGCTATCTCATGGAGCGGGGGGCGTATCACACCGACGCGCATCACGATCATTTCCCCCTCTACACAGCCGTCGGCCACTCCGTGCACTTCACCGGCGCGCCGCCCTACAAATCCGGCATCGTGGGCAACGACTGGTTCGACCGCGGACTGGACCACGAGCGCTACTGCGTGGAAGATTCCGAAAGCCCCCTGGTGCCGCCGTCCTCCAAGCCGGGAGTTTCGCCCGCGACCCTGCGCGTGACGACAGTCGGCGACGAGCTGAAAATGGCCACGGGCGGCAAGGCCAAGGTCTGGGGATTGGCCTTCAAAGACCGCGCCGCCGTGCTCATGGCCGGGCATCTCGCGGACGGCGTCCTATGGTTCGACGATCAGACGGGGGGCTGGATCTCCAGCCGTTACTACCGCAAGGACGGAACCCTACCGGGCTGGGTCACGGACTGGAACGCGCAAAAGAAAATCGACGCCTTTTTCGGCAAGCGCTGGCAGCTCTCCGTGCCGGCCGACGCCCTGAAACGGCTGTGGGCACCGGCCAATAAGAACGTCAGTAATCCCTCGGGGCTCGGCAAGACGTTCGGCACCGAAGGACATCCGGTCGACGGCGGCCTCAAGGCGCCCGGGCCGGCGTTCTACAAGGCGTTCACCACCACGCCCTACGGCAACGACTACGTGCTGCAAACGGCGCGGGAGCTGATCCGCCGCGAGGGTCTGGGCCAGGACGCGATTCCCGACATCCTGGCCATCAATCTGACATCCAACGACTACATCGGCCACGCCTACGGCCCGGACAGCGCCGAGGTGATGGACGTCACCGTGCAGACCGACCGGCAGCTCAGCGAGTTCTTCCGCTTCCTGGCGCGGACGGTCCCCGGCGGCCTCGCGAACGTGACGATCGTGGTGACGGCCGATCATGGCGTCTCCCCCATCGCCGCGGAAATCAAGGAGGCCGGGATTTCGGCGGGAACCTACACCGACAAGAGCCTGGAGACCGCCGTCGAGGCGGCGCTCGAGAAAGAGCTCGGCGCGGGCCAATGGACGAAGAAGCTCGTGGAGGACAACTACTATCTCGACCTCGACGCGCTCAAGGCCAAGAACGTGCCCGTGGCCCGCGCGGAAGAGATCGCCGCCGCGGCCTTCCGCGCCCAGCCCGGGATCTACGCCGCCTACACCCGCACCCAGATCCTGGAGGGCCGGATGCTCGACAACGACGTCGCGCAGCGGATCTCCCGCAGCTTTCATCCGAAGGTCTCCGGCGACGTGGTGATCGTGCCCGAGCCTTACTGGATGCCCGGTTACTCGACGCCGCCCACCGGCACGACGCACGGCTCGCCCTACGCCTATGACACCTCGGTGCCGATGCTGTTCGCCGGCTTCGGGATCAAACCGGGCCGCTACACTCAGCGGGTCTCGACGCTCGACACGGCACCCACGCTCTCGGACATCCTCGGCATCCTCCAGCCCAGCGGCTGCGAGGGGAAGATCCTGTCGCACGCACGGAAGTAAGCGGAGGCCAGCCGATCAACCGAAGAGCCCGAGCTGTTCCACCTGGCCCGGTCGCCGGAAAGCGGCAGAGGACAGCTCGCGCCTCGGCCGATCGAGGCCGTAGCGCCGCTTGAAGGTCTCGAAGGTGGCGCGGATCTGCTCGGCGTAGATGCCCTCGCCGCGCATGCGGCTGCCGAAGCGGGGATCGTTCAGCTTGCCGCCCCGCAGATCGCGAACCCGGTTGAGGACCTTCTCCTTGCGGTCCGGAAAGTGGCGTTCCACCCACTCCTCGAACAGGCCGGCGACGGCGCCGGGCAGGCGCATCACCGTGTAGCCGGCGCTTTGGGCCCCGGCGTTGGCGGCGGCTTCCAGGATCTTCGCCGTCTCATGGTCCGTGATCGCCGGCACGATGGGCGCCACCATGACTCCGACGGGGATGCCGGCCGCCGCCAGGCGCTCGATGGCCTTCAGACGCTCGCGGGGATGGGAGGCGCGGGGCTCCATCTTCCTCGCCAGCTCGCCGTCCAAAGTGGTGATGGAGAGGTGAACGCACACCGCGCCGTGCTCGTTGAGCTCCCGGAGGTAGTCGATGTCCCGGGTGACGAGCTCATTCTTGGTGATGACGCCGACCGGCTGGCGGAACTCCGACAGCACGGCGAGGCACCGGCGGGTGATCTCCAGCTTGCGCTCGACCGGCTGATAGGGGTCCGTCACGCCGCTCATGACGAGGACCTGGGGAGCCCACTTGGGCGAGGCCAGCTCCTTGCGCAGCAGCTCGGCGGCGTCCTCCTTCACCAGGATGCGGGTCTCGAAGTCGAGCCCCGCCGAGAAGCCCAGGTACTCGTGGGTGGGCCGGGCATAGCAATAGATGCACCCGTGCTCGCAGCCGCGATAGGGATTTACAGAAGCCTCGAAGCCCACGTCCGGGCTGTCGTTGCGGCTGATCACCGAGCGGGAGGTGTCCCGCAGCAGCTCGGTATCGATACGCTCTGGGCCGGGGATCTCCGGGTCCCGCTCGATCGAAATCGTCTCGAAGCGATTGGTGGGGTTGAGGGCCGCGCCCCGGCCCTTGACTGCCGTTTCCATGGCGTAAGTATAGCGCAAGTCGGGCGAGATCGGTCCCTTCCTGCCTTGACAACCCCGAGCCCACGGAGCCAGGATGCCTGTGAGCCTGGTCAACAACTTGCAGAGGTCCGTCCTCGTGCGCATCGTCCTCATCTCCCCCAAAGGCCCGCTGTACCGGCACCGCGGCGGTATCTTCAAGAAATCGCTGCGCTACATGCCGCTGACGCTCACCACTCTGGCGTCGCTGGTGCCGGAGGAGCTCGAGGCGGAGGTGCGGCTGATCGACGAGGGGATCGAGGAGGTCGATCCGGCGGCCATCGAGGCGGACCTGGTGGGACTGACGGTCATTACCGGCACGGCCCCGCGGTCCTACGAGCTCGCCTCGCGGTTCCGGGAGCGCGGCATCCCCGTCGTGCTCGGCGGACCCCATGTGACCCTCGTGCCATTGGACGCCCAGCCCCACGCCGACGCTGTCGTGGTGGGCTACGCCGAGGAGAGCTGGCCCGAGCTGCTCCGCGACTTCGCGGCCGGCCGCCTGCGCCCGCGGTACGACCAGCGCCCGGGGCTTTCGCTCGCCGGCCTCCCCTTCCCCCGCCGCGACCTTCTGCCGCGCAAGCGGTTCATCACCGACAACGTCTTCGAGGCCACCCGCGGTTGCATCCACAAGTGCGACTTCTGCGTCGTCCCCGCGGCCTGGGGGCAGAAGCCCTATCAAAAGCCGGTCGAGGACGTGATCGCCGACATCCGCCAGATGAAGGCGCGCAAGCTCATCTTCGTCGATCTCAACCTGATCTCGGACCGCGACTACGCGGCGGATCTCTTCGCGGCCCTGATCCCCTTGAAGGTCCACTGGTACGGCCTCTCGACCGTGCTGCTGGGCGACGACGCCCGCCTCCTCTCGCTGGCTCAGAAAAGCGGCTGCAAGGGGATCCTGATGGGCCTCGAATCCATCTCGCGGGAAAACCTCCGGGACTCGAAGAAAGGTTTCAACTCGCCGGAGCGCTACAAGGAGCTGGTGGCGACTCTCCACCGCCACGGCATCGCCCTCCAGGGTTGCTTCGTCTTCGGCCTGGACCATGACACGCCGGAGATCTTCCTGGAGACGGCCCGCTTCGCCGTCGAGGCACGGATCGACCTCCCCCGCTTCGCCGTGGTGACGCCCTTCCCCGGCACGGCCCTGTTCCACCGCCTGGAGAGCGAGGGCCGCATCCTCACCCGCAACTGGGAGCTTTACGACGGCCAGCATGTCGTCTTCCAGCCGGCGCGGATGAGCGTCGAGCAGCTTCAGCAGGGGATCGAGACGGCGTGGAAGCACGCCTACAGCGCGCCGTCGATCTGGAAGCGGCTGCGGGCGAGCCCGAGCCCGCTGCCGGTGCGCATCGGCACCAATCTCGGCTACCGCTTCTATGCCCACAATCTCCACCGCTTTTATAACTGCGACTGGATTCTCGGGCTCGGCCGCGAACAGACCGCCGCATGAGAATCACTCTCGTCCATCCCTGCATCGGCCGGCGCGCGGGCGACAGCTCGTACATCCGCACCTGGCAGATGGAGCCGCTGCCGCCGGCGCTCATCGCGGGGTTGACGCCGCCGGACGTGGAGGTGCGCTTCTACGACGACCGCATGGAGGCGGTGCCCTTCGACGAGCCCACGGACCTGGTGGCGCTCTCTGTCGAGACCTACACGGCCCGGCGGGCCTACCAGATCGCCTCGGAGTACCGGCGCCGCGGCGTTCCGGTCGTCATGGGCGGCTTTCACGCCAGCCTCTGCCCGGACGAAGTGGCCCTCTACGCCGACTCGGTGGTGGTGGGCGAGGCCGAGATCCTCTGGCCGGAGGTCGTCGACGATTATCGCCATGGTACGCCGAAGAAGATGTACCGCCAGACCGGCCGCACCTCCCTCGCCGGAGCGCGGCCGGACCGCCGGATCTTCGAGGGCAAGCGCTACCTCCGCGTCGGACTGGTGGAGGCCGGCCGCGGCTGCCATTTCAAATGTGACTTCTGCGCCGTGCAGACGGTTTTCGGCGCCACCCAGACCCGGCGACCGGCGGACGAGATCCTCGCCGAGATCGCTGCGCTGCGGGGCTCGAAGGGGCTGATCTTCTTCGTCGACGACAACATCACGTCGAACATGGAGCAGGCCAAGGAATTCTTCCGCGCCCTGATCCCCCTCAAGGTGCGCTGGGTGAGCCAAGCCAGCATCAACGCCGCTCACGACGAGGAGTTCCTCGACCTGCTGCGGCGCAGCGGCTGCATGGGCGTGCTCATCGGCTTCGAAACCTTGAATCCGGAGAACCTGCGGACGATGAACAAAGGTTTCAACACCATGCGCGGCGGCTACGTCAAGGCTTTGGAGAACCTGCGGCGGCACGACATCCGCCTCTATGGCACGTTCATCTTTGGCTACGATCACGACACGCCGGAGGATTTCCGGCGCACTGTCGAGTTCGCCCGCGAGCACGGCTTCTACATCGCGGCGTTCAATCACCTGACGCCGTTCCCCGGCACCGAGCTCTACCGCCGGCTGGAAGCGGAGGGGAAGCTCCTCTATGACGCCTGGTGGCTCGACGAGCGGTACAGCTACAACAAGGTTCCCTTCCGGCCGGCGGGAATGTCGGCCGAGGACGTGGAGCGCGGCTGCGTCGAGGCGCGGCGGACCTTCTACTCATGGCCGAGCATCCTGCGCCGCTCCGTCGATCCGGTGAACCGCTCGGACTTCTTCATGTTCCGCAACTTCTTCCTCATCAATCACCTCCACCGCGCCGACGTGGACGGGCGCAATCACTTTCCGCTGGGAGCGCAGGACTGGTCCGGGCCTCTGCTGCGCGCCGGTTGATCCGCGCCGGCGGAACGACCGTCGAGGAGGCGGCTCCGGAGGACGACCCGGAGCTGCGGCGGCTATTGCGGGACAATCCCATGGAGGGCGAGATCCGTGTCTCCCTGGAGCGCGAGCCGAACGTGTTCCTTGCCGCGGCGGTGGAGGGCGAGCCCCATAGGACGATCGTCGCCCGGAACCCGGAAGGCGGAATCGTGGGAATGGGAAGCCGGTCCGTGTGGAATGCCTTCGTGAACGGCGAGCCCCGCCGGCTCGGCTATCTTTCCCAGCTCCGGGTGGACCGCGCCCACCGGGGGCGTAAGCGATTGCTGACGGCCGGCTATGACCTGATCCGCTCGTTTCGCAGCCCGGAAGAGATGCCGTTCGATCTCACCAGCATCATCGCCGACAATGACGTCGCGCGCCGCCTGCTGGTCGCCGGCCTGCCGGGTCTCCCCACCTATCGAGAAATCGAAGAGTGGACGACGTTGATCGTTCCTACGACATCCCGGCCGCGGCGGATGACCGCCGTGCGGATCGAGAGGGGGACTCGGGAGAGGATTGGAGAGGTCGCCGCCTGCCTGGAGCGCAACCGCAGGCGCTACCAATTCGCTCCCCGCTTTTCGGCCGAGGATCTGCTGTCGCCCAAACGCAGCCGGGGGCTCGTACCCAGCGACTTCTTTCTCGCCGTGGTCAACACCGAAGTCGTGGGCTGCCTCGCGCTATGGGATCAGAGCGGCTTCAAGCAGGTGGTGGTCCGGGGCTACTCGCCCCGCCTCGCCCGCTGGCGTCCGTGGATGAACCGTCTGGCTCCCCTGCTCGGTACGCCCCTTTTGCCGGACCCCGGCAAGGCCCTCCCCCACGCCTACCTCTCCCACCTCGCGGTAGACGGCGACGATCCCGAGATCTTCCGCGCCCTGGTGGAAGCGGCCTACGCCGAGGCCCGGACGCGGCGATACGTCTACGTGGTGACCGGCCTCGCGGCGCGCCATCCGTGGCGACCCTGGCTGGAAAAACGCTTCAAGCCGCGCGCCTACGCGAGCGTCCTCTACGCCGTGCTTTGGGAAGATGAAGCGGCGTCCTTGGACGGGCGGATGCCCCACGTCGAGGTGGCCCTGCTGTGACCGGCCGGCTGGTAGCTTGCGAGGAGCTTACGGCGGGAGAACGAGAGACTCTCTTCGCGCTCCTCGCCGCCCATTTCCAGGGAGTGACCCGCGAGCGCTTCGCCGCGGACCTCGGCGAGAAGAACTGGATTTTGCTGCTGGAGGAGGATGGCCGGCTGCGCGGCTTCTCCACCCTACGGATCTACGAAACGGCGGGACCCGGCGGCGAGCCGCTGACGGTCGTCTATTCGGGCGACACCATCGTCGAGCAGGACGCCTGGGCCACGGCGGCCCTGCCCAAGTCCTGGATCGCTGCCGTGCGCGCCCTGCGCGAGCGGCACCCGCGGGGCCGTCTTCTCTGGCTCCTCCTCACCTCGGGCTTCCGCACCTATCGCTTTCTGCCCGTCTTCTGGCGGGATTTCTGGCCCCGGCCGGACAGCGCGACGCCGCCTGAGGTGCGCGCTCTTCTCGATCATCTCGCCCGGGAGCGCTTCGGCTCAGCTTTCGACGCGGCGGCCGGCATCGTCCGCTTCCCCGAGCCCCAGATCCTCCGCGAAGGGCTCGACACGATTCCCGAGGGCCGCCTCGCCGATCCCCACGTCGCGTTCTTCCTGAAGCAGAATCCCGGCTGGGCGCAGGGGGACGAGCTCGTCTGCCTCACCGAGCTGGCCGAAGACAACCTCACCCCCGCAGGCCGGCGGATGTGGCGGCAGGGGCGCGTCACCCTCGCGGCAAAGTCAGCGTGAAAACCCTCCCCTGGATCGCTGCCAACGCGGGCGGGTGGTGGCGGTTCCGCGGCGCCCTCGCTCGACCCGAGACGACCCAGGCGGCAATCCTGTGGCGTTACCTGGCGGCGAACGCGGAAACGGCCTTCGGGAAGGCCCATCACTTCTCGACAATCCGTAGCGCCCGGGAGTTTCAGGATCGCGTTCCCCTGGCGGGATACGCCGAGATGGAGCCGTGGATCGCGCGCATCGCGACGGGAGAAACAGCGGTGCTGACGCGGTCTCCCGTGCGCACGCTGGAGGTGACGAGCGGCTCTTCCGCGGCGGCGAAGCGCATCCCCTACACGGCGGCGATGCAGGCCGAGATCCGCCGCGCGATCGCCCCGTGGATTTTCGACCTGTACCAGCACCGTCCCCGGTTGGCTCTCGGTTGCGCCTACTGGTCGATCAGCCCACTGCAAATGGATGAGGAGACAACGGACGGGACCGTGAGAGTCGGCTTCGAGGAGGACGCGGAATACCTGGGAGGATTCTGGAAGCGATTGGTGGACTCGACGCTCGCCGTGCCGGGCGTCGTACGTTTCCTGCGGGACGTGGAATCGTTCCGCTACGCCACGCTCCTCTTCCTGCTACGGCGCGCGGACCTGGCGTTGATCTCCGTGTGGCACCCGAGCTTTCTGACTTTGTTGATGGGAGCGCTGCCGGCGTTTTGGAACGACTTGGTGCGGGACGTGGAACACGGGACGGAGATCGTGGGCCGGCGTCTGCGGCCCCTGCCCCGGCGGGCGGCGGAGCTGCGGCGCCTCGCTCCGGACGCGCTGACTCGCATCTGGCCTCGCCTGGGATTGATCAGTTGC
This sequence comes from Thermoanaerobaculia bacterium, assembly GCA_035996875.1. Lineage (GTDB taxonomy): Bacteria > Acidobacteriota > Thermoanaerobaculia > Multivoradales > UBA5704 > DATARR01. The sequence continues at coordinate 11,225 of DASYJD010000088.1, read as the reverse complement.
TGGGGAGACGCCCACGCGGCGCTCCATCTCGACGAGCTGCGGCGCGCTTTCCCTGGCGTGGAGATTCAGCCCAAAGGACTGCTGGCCACCGAAGCGTTCGTGACGATTCCGTTCGCCGGCAGGACGCCGCTCGCAATCCGCTCCCACTTTTTCGAATTCCTATCCGAAGGCGGCGAGCGCCCCCGGTTGGCCCACGAGTTGGAGCCTGGAGGTCTCTACTCGGTGGTGGCGACCACGGGCGGCGGCCTCTACCGCTACCGCCTGGAGGACCGGGTGGAGGTGACCGGCTTCGTCGGGCGCACGCCTTCGGTCCGGTTCCTGGGCCGGGAGGGGCACGTCTCGGACCTGCGTGGCGAAAAGCTGCATGAAAGCTTCGTGGCCGGCGCCCTTGCCCGCGCCTTTCGCCGGCTCGGCGTCACCCCCCGTTTCGCGATGCTGGCGCCGGACGAGGACCATGCCGGACCGCCGCGGTACGTCCTGTTTCTCGAGACCTCAAACCCCGCGCCTCCGGCGCTGGCGACTGTCGTCGAGGAAGAGCTGGCGGCCAACCCCCACTACCGGGCCTGCGCGGCCCTCGGGCAACTCGCGCCGGCGGCGGTTTTTCTCGTCGCAGGCGCGGCCTTTCCCCTCTATCTTCAGCACTGCCGCGAGCGCGGGCAGCGGTTGGGAGACGTCAAGCCCCTGGCGTTGTCCGCCGCCTTGGGGTGGCGTGACGTTTTTCCTGGCTCCCTGGAACTTTTTCGGGAAGGATCGGTCTGAAGATCGTGTTGTCGCTCTTCAAACAGGCCAATGTCTTTCAGGTCTGAGGTGAACCGGATCGTGCAGCACGTCTCGCTCAATGTCGCGCCTAGAGAGCCCCTGCTGGCTTGGCCGGGAGTGGACAGCCTCAAGCTGACGCTCCCTCTTTCCTACCTGTTCTCGAAGATCTTTTTCTCGGTCTACGGCGGCACCAGCCTGCTTGCCGGATTGCGCCGCATCCGGCCGGACTTCCACTTCGCCTGGGAGCTGCGCCTGCCCTTTATCCCCTGGCTCTCGGTGGTCTACCTTTCCGTTCCGCTGCTCCTCCTGCTGACGCCTTTCATACTGCGAACGTGGCGGTCGTTCACCCCGTTCTTCCTGGCCTTGACCGCCGAGACGCTGGTCGCCGGGGTTATCTACCTGATCGCTCCCATGGTGCAGGTCTATCCGCCGCGAGCGGCTTCAGGCATCGGCGGCGCCATCTTCCATCTCGCGGACCGGCTGAACCTTCAATACAACGAGTTCCCGTCGCTCCACATCGCCTTCGCGGTCACGGCGGCGATCGTCTTCGGCCGGCGTTGCGGGCCGCTGGGGAAGGTCCTCTTCGCCCTGTGGACCGTGGGCGTGGCCGTCTCGACGCTCTTCCTGCACGAGCATCACACCCTGGACCTCGCCTCGGGGGCCGTGCTCGGCCTGCTGGGAGTCGCCGTCGTGTGGCGCCGCACGTCGCGGGAGGAGGTGCTCGAATCCCTCCGCATCGAGGCGCTCTGCCTGAAGGAATTCGCCTGGTTCGTCCGCCGCCATCCTCGCTACCTGGTGATGTTTTTCGCTCTCTTCAAGGCCTCGTTTCCCCGCTGGCGCAAGACCCGCGTGCTGCGCGCCTCCTACTGCCTGGCCCAGCACGTCGACGACGTTCTGGACGGTGACCGGCGGATCAAGGGCAATCCCGAGGACTACGTTCTTGCCGTCGTGCGCGGTCTCCGGGGCGAGGTGCCGTTCGGCAAGACGACGGCGGATCAGCTCGCCGAGTTCGTCGGCGCCGAGCTCGGCCGCTACGAGAGCGAGCGCGACGATCCCAACGATCATCCGCGCAGCGACTTGGTGAAGCTGTTCGAGGTGCTGCTGGAGGACCGGCGGCGGATGGACGCGCGGCGGACACTCTCCGCCGAGGCTCTCGCCGAGCAGCACCGGCTCACCTTCTTCTATTCGCTGAACCTCACTCTGATCCTGACCGGCTCCAGCCTGCGGGCGAGCGACGCTGCCGACGTCGTCGCCGCCCTCGCCTGGTGCTCGCCGGTGCGAGACCTCGATCAGGATCTGGAAAAGGGATTGATCAACATTCCCGCCGAGGTGCTGGCGCGGGCGGGCTGGAACGGCGATCCGGCGATCCTCGAGACTGCCCTGGACACGCCCGCCGTGCAGGAGTGGCTGCGCGGCGAACACCGGCGCGGCGCGGCGGCGATCCAGAGCCTCGGAAACCGGTTGAACGACGTCGCCGAGCCGAAGGGGAGGGCCATCTTCTCCGCCCTCCACCGCGCGCTCGCGCTCTACGAGCGCAAGTACCGGCGCCGGAACCGTTTCGACGACTTGGGCCCCGAGCCCTCTCCCTCCGCCCTGCCCGCGGCCTCGAACAGCTAAAGCGCCGTCACCGTCTCCCTGAACTCGACTCCGCGCGCCGCCAGCTCGCGCATCATGAAGCCGTAGGCCCCGGCGTCGCGGCCCACGTGCTCGGGCGGTGAGATCCCCCGGTTCTTGTAGAGACCGGCGGCGACCAGACGGACGGCGGAGGTGCAGGTGTAACCGGTCGTGCGGGCCATGGATGTGGTTCCCGTCTGGCGGTCGAAGCGGTCGAGCAGGTCCCAGGTGTGGCGCGACCGCCGGCCATCCTTCTCCCCTTCGACCTCGATCCGCATCACGGTGAAGTCCTCCTCCTCCGGCCCGAGCTGCCAGGAGGAGAAGAGGAGCTTGGCCGTCACGTCCAGCGGCCGCACCTGGGCGCCACCGGCCTCCAGCGGCTCGGTACCGAAGAAGCCGGTCTCGCGCAGCATGCGCATCTTGTCCGCGTGACCGGGGTAGCGCAGAGTCTTCTCCACCATCGAGGGGACGTCCATCCGCAACAGCGTCCGCAGGCCGTCGGTGTTGAAGGCTTCGAGCGTGCCGGCGCCGGGGAGGTCCACCGGCTCCACCTCGGAAAGGGCGGGGAGGGTCACCATCTCGCCGAAGCGCTTGAACCGCGCTGGGCGGGTGTACTCCGCGATGACGTCGATGGGCGAGAACACGGCCTTGAACTCGAACGGCCACGTGCGCACCGCCGGCAGGCCGCCCACGAAGCAGACGAAGCGGTCGACCCGGTCGAGCTCCGCCACCATACGTCCGAGGACGAGGTTGCTGCACCCCGGCGCCACGCCGCAGTCGACGATGGCGATGCGCCCACGCTCGCGGGCCAGCCCGTCGAGGAGGAACGGGTCCTCGTCGAAGAAGGAGATGTCGACGATGTCCTTGTCCGCTTCGAGCACGGCTTTCAGGGTGGCGAAGCCCATGAAGCCGGGAACCGCCCCCACCACCAGGTCGTGCTCGCGGACGGCGCGGCCCACCGCCGCCGGATCGGCGAGGTCGGCCCGCTCCGTCCGCAGGCCCGATTCTTCCAGGCGGCTCAGCGCCGCCGCGGAGGCGTCCACCACCGTGACCTCGAATTGCGGGTCGCGGGCCAGGTCCCTGGCCATGGCGCTTCCCACACGTCCGCCCCCCAGAACGACGATCTTCATGGCGATCTCCCCGTCGAAGTCAGCGGGGGAAGAGTAGTCGAAACGGCGCGTCCCTACCATCCCGTACATCAGGCGCCGGCTCCCCGGCTCCTCCCCTGGTATAGTGCGCCCTCCCGCAGGAGATCTTCCCCGATGCACCTCGACACCGAATTCATCAAGCTTCCCTTGAGCTTCGACGCGGAACGGCTGGCGGCGTCGGTGGCGCTGGTGCCGGAGTCCGCATGGCGGCCGCACCCTCAGGGGCATCCCGGCAACTCCGCCCTCCCCCTGATCGCGGCGGGAGGAGATCCGGCCAACGACGACACCCGCGGGGCGATGATGGCGACGCCCATCCTCGCGCAACTGCCCTACGTCCGCCAATTGCTCGCCGAGCTTCGCGCGCCCATCGGCCGCACCCGCCTCATGCGCCTGGACGGCAACGCCGAGGCGACTGCGCACGCCGACATCAACTACTACTGGATGGAGCGGCTGCGGGTGCACCTGCCGGTCGTCACCGCGCCCGAGGTGGAGTTCCTCTGCGGCGAGCGGGCGGTCCACATGGCGGCGGGCGAGGTCTGGGTCTTCGACACCTGGCGCATCCACAACGTCCTCAATCCGAACCCGACGCGGCGCATCCACCTGGTGGCCGACACCGTGGGCTCATCCGAGCTCTGGGACCTGATCGAGAACGGCGAATGGCCTTTCGCCGACCCGCCCCGGCCCGGCGCGCCGGCCCGTTTCATCCCCTGGCGGCCCCTGCCGCAGGGACCGGAGCTGGCCGCCGACCTCGTCACCGAACGGACCAATCATCCGCTGGTAATGTCGCCCTGGGAGCAGGCGCAGCTCGTGGAGGCCGTGTTCGCGGATCTCGCTCAGGGCCGCGGCGAGCCCACCGCCGAGCGGGAAGGACGAATCGCCGAGTTGCGGCACGTGCTGCTGACGTTCCAGCGCCGCTGGCGCGCCCTGTGGGCCGCCCATGGCGAGGCTGAAACGGGTTGGGCCGCCTATCGCGCCGAGCTGGCCGCCCTCGAACGGCGGCTCGGAGGCTTCGAACGGCAGCTCGCGCTCACCAACCGGCTCGACGCCGTCAATCTGATCCGCCACTCGCTGGTGCGGCCGGCGCTCAATACTTCGCTCAATATTCCAGAAACGACTGCCGCGAAGCGGCCCGCGGCGCCCAGCTCCGGCCGCCGCTTCGAGCGCCCGGTCTTCATCGTCTCGCCGCCACGCTCGGGGTCGAGCCTCCTCTTCGAGACGCTGGCGCAATCGCCCTCGGTGTGGACGGTGGGAGGAGAGAGCCACAGCCTGATCGAGGGCATTCAGGCCCTCCAGCCCCGCCACCGGGACTGGGAGTCGAACCGGTTGACGGCCGGGGACGCGCACCCGGAAGTCCGCGAGCGCCTGACCGACGCCTTCTTCCTCGGCCTGCGGGACCGCGAGGGCCGGCGGCCGGCCGCCGGCGCCGAGGACCTGCGGCTGCTCGAAAAGACGCCGAAGAACTCGCTGCGCGTCCCCTTCCTCGCCGCGGCGTTTCCCGACGCCCTCTTCGTCTACCTCTACCGCAATCCGCGCGAGTCCATCAACAGCATCTACGAGGCCTGGCTCTCCGGCCGCTTCGTCACCTATCCGCAGCTCCCCGGCTGGCCGCTTCCCGAGCGTCTCCCCTGGTCGCTGCTGCTCGTCCCCGGCTGGCGGGAGCTGGCGGCCCGCGAGCTGCCGGAGATCGCGGCGCGGCAGTGGGAGATCGCCACCCACCACCTTCTCGCCGATCTCGAAGCGCTCCCCGCCGAGCGCTGGTGCATCGCCAACTACGGCCGGCTGGTCACCGATCCGCAGGCGGAGATCGAACGCCTCTGCGACTTCCTCGGCCTCGGCTGGGACCGCGAGCTGAAGGCGCCGCTCCCCCTCTCGGCGCATACCCTGACGCCACCCGAGCCGGGCAAGTGGCGGCGCAACGCCGCCCTCCTCGATCCGGTGTTCCCCCTCGTGGCGGCGACCGCCGAGCAGGCGCTCGAGATGTTCGCGCGACGGCCGGGGCACCCGGCGCTGGAAGAAGAAAAAGCAAAGGACGGCAGGGACACCAGCGACGAAAAGAAAGAACGGAAGGCGGTACTGCCCCCGCCGGCGATGAACGTTCCGGCTCCGGCACCGCCGGGCGCCTCACCGCTGCGCAGCGTCGTCACCAGCAGCCTGCCGGCGCTGCTGCGCCAGCTCGGCAGCTCTCTCCTGGTCTCAACTTACCAGAGCGGGCGCGTCATCCTGCTGCGGGCCGACGGCGAAGCGCTCAACACCCATTTCCGTTCGTTCCAGAGCCCCATGGGCTTGGCCCTCGGGCCGAAATATCTCGCCATCGGCACCGCCCGCCACGTCTGGGAGTACCGCAACGTGGGGGCTGCGGCCCGGCAACTGAAGCCCGCGGGCAAGCACGACGCTTGCTTCCTGCCGCGCGCCTGCCACGTCACGGGGGACATCCGCGTCCATGACATGGCTTTCGCGGGCGACGCACTGTGGGTGGTGAACACCCGCTTCTCCTGCCTCTGCGAGCTCGACCGCGACCACAGCTTCGTGCCGCGCTGGCGTCCGCCGTTCATCTCCGCCCTGGCGCCCGAGGACCGCTGCCACCTCAACGGCCTCGCCGTCGCCGGCGGCCGGCCGGCCTTCGCCACGGCGCTGGGCCGGAGCGACGCTCCCGCCGGTTGGCGGGAGGGCAAGGCACACGGCGGCGTCCTGCTCGATGTCGCGAGCGGCGAGGTGGTGGCCGGCGGCCTCTCGATGCCGCACTCGCCGCGCTGGCACGACGGGCGCCTCTGGGTGCTCGAATCGGGAAAGGGGGAGATCGGCGCCGTGGACCTCACGACCGGCAGGGTCGAGACCGTGGCGCAACTTCCCGGCTTCACTCGCGGCCTCGCCTTCGCCGGCCCCTACGCTTTCGTGGGGCTGTCGCAGGTGCGCGAGAGCGTCTTCACCGGCATTCCGCTCGGCGCGCGCCTGAAGGAGCGGGTCAGCGGCGTCTGGGTGATCGACCTGCGCAGCGGCGCCACCGCCGGCTTCCTGCGCTTCGAGGACGCTGTTCAGGAGATCTTCGACGTCGCTCTTCTGCCGGGCCTTCGCTTCCCGGAGCTGACCGAGCCCGACGACGATCTGATCGCTTCGACTTACGTCGTCCCCGATGCGGCGCTGGCGGAGGTGGCGGCGGCCCACAAATCTTGAAAGAACACTTATAATCCTTGGATTCGTGCGAGGAAGGAGGTCTGCGAAATGAGCGATGGGGATGAGAGACCGGTGCAGCTTTCTCGTCGACAGCGGCGGGCCCTGGAGCGCACACGCAAAAAAGTGGCAGCCGGGGGCACCTCGCAAGCCGGCAAGATCCTGGCTTCGGGAGCGGCGCTGACGCTGGGTATGAGCTTCGGGCTCGGAGCGCCCGCCGAGGCCGCCACCTTCACCGTCACCAATCTCAACGACTCGGGTGCGGGCAGCCTGCGCCAGACCCTCTTGGACGCCAACCATGCCGCGGGACCGGACGTCGTCACTTTCCAGGCCGGATTGACCGGCACCCTCATCCTCACCAGCGGCCATCTCCGCGTTTCCGACTCGGTGATCATCCAGGGTCCCGGGCAGGCCGTGGTGACAGTGAACGCCAACCGCACCTCGCGGGTCTTCTACCTCTACTCCGGCGCCCTCGCCACGCCCTCCAACATCACCATCTCCGGGTTGACCCTCACGGGAGGCTCTGCGCTCCTGGGAGGCTGTATCTTTGATTCCATCCACAACCTCGTCCTCGATCATGTGACGGTCGACGCCAACACGGCGACCAGCAAGGGCGGCGGCCTGTTTCTGGAAGGCCATGCCGACAGCCTGACGATCATGAATTCGACCTTCTCGGGCAACACCGCTGTGAAGAGCGGCGGCGCCATGTTGCTTTACACTTCGGGCCAGCCCATCCTCATTCAGGACAGCGTGATCTCCGGCAACCATTCGAACGGAGCAGGCGGCGGCCTCAGCTTGTACAGCCTCGCCGCCGGCGTGACGATCGAGCGTTCGACTCTTTCCGGCAATACAGCCTCGGGCGCAGGCGGCGGCCTGTTCGTCTACAACACCAACGACGCGACGGTGACCCTCCGCCAATCCACCCTCTCGGGCAATAGCGCGAGCAAGGGCGGCGGCGCCTATCTCTACAATCCGACCGCTCCCATCGTCATCGAGAACAGCACCCTCTCGGGCAACCAGGCGACCTCCGAAGGCGGCGGCCTCTTTTTCTACCACAGCCCTGCCGCGGGCTCCGGCATTCGGAGCTCCACGATCGCCAACAACACGGCGGGTGACCATGGCGGCGGCATCTACCTGTATGACGGCTCCCTGTCCCTGGTGAACACGATCGTCGCCGGCAACGCCGGCAGCTCGGACAACGACATCAGCAACGGCAAGGGAGGAAACTTCGTTCTGGACCACGATCTGGTGCAGGACACCGGCAGCGCCTCCTTCGCCGACAACGGCGGCAACATCTTCAACCAGAGCCCGCAGCTCAGCGTCCTCGGCAATCACGGCGGCCCGACACAAACCCTGTTGCCCGCCGCCACCAGCCCGGCCATCGACACGGCCTCCGCCGCCAGCCCGGCCGTCGACCAGCGCGGTACCGCCCGGCCGGGGGGCGCCGGTTTCGACATTGGCGCGGTGGAGATCAATCACGGTACCGTGCAGCTCGCGGTGAGCGCCGCCTCCATCAACGAGAACGCCGGTACGATCACCATCAGCGTCACCCGCACCGACGGCGGCGACAGTGCCGTCTCGGTCTCCTACGCCACGGCCAATGGTACGGCGATGGCACCGGGCGACTATCTCCCTGCCGCCGGCACCCTCAACTGGGCGGACCATGACACGGCGCCCAAGACCTTCCAGGTGACGATCGTCAACGATGCCGTGCTCGAGGGCAGCGAGACCTTCCTCGTGACACTCTCGAATCCTCAGGGCGGCGCGGCTCTGGGCTCCCCAGCCACCGAGACGGTGACCCTCATCGACGGGCTGCCGGTCACCCAGGTGCCGGCCCTCGGCGACGCCGGCAAGCTCCTGCTGGCCGGTCTGTTGGGAGCGGTGGGCCTGCTCCTCCTGCGCAAGCGCAAGCTCGTGGCTCCGTGAAATCCCCTCCCTTCTCCCAGCCGCCGGGGGCAGAGAGGGGGGATGCCGGCGGGTATATACTCCCCCGGATTCGAGGCATTCTGTGGACCCCGCCGAAGGCGGAAGGGAGGAGATCTGCGAGATGAGCGACAACGGGAATGGGGGATCGGTGCAGCTTTCTCGGCAACAGAGGCGGGCACTGGCCCGCGCGCGCAAGAAGGCGGAGGGAGGGGGCGCTTCGCAGACCGGGAAGATCCTGGCTTCGGGAGCGGCGCTGACGCTGGGCATGGGCTTCGGGCTTGGAGCGCCCGCCGAGGCCGCCACCTTCACCGTCACTAACCTCAACGACTCGGGCGCCGGCAGCCTGCGCCAGGCGATCTCCGACGCCAACAACGCGGGTGGACTGGATGCCGTCGTCTTCCAAGCCGGAGTGACCGGCACCATCACCCTCACCACCGGCGAGCTCTACGTCTCCGACTCGGTGAACATCCAGGGTCCCGGGCAGGCCGTGGTGACGGTGAACGCCAACCACGCCTCGCGGGTCTTCTATGTCTATTATTCCGACGGCCTGATCGACGTCACCATCTCCGGCCTGACCCTCACCGGCGGCACGGACTCTCAGGGCGGCGGCATCCTCGACCTCGGCGAGAACCTGACTCTCGATCACGTGACGGTCGACACCAACACGTCGACCGGCCAGGGCGGCGGCCTGTGGTTGAACGGTGACTCCAACAGCCTGACGATCACGAATTCGGTCTTCTCGGGCAACACCGCCGCGGAGGGCGGCGGCATCTTCCTCTACGACTCGGGCCAGCCGGTCCTCATCCAGGACACCGTGATCTCGGGCAACCAGTCGACCGGCGCGGGCGGCGGCATCTATCTCTACAACCCCGGCTACAGTGTGACGATCGAACGGTCGACCCTCTCCGGAAACCAGGCCTCGGGTGACGGCGGCGGCCTGTTCGTCTACCACACTCACGGCGCGACGGTGACCCTGCGCCAATCGACTCTCTCGGGCAACAGCGCGAGCAGCGGCGGCGGCGCCTACTTCTACACGCCGAACAATCCCGTCGTCGTCGAGAACAGCACCATCTCGGGCAATCAGGTGACCGGCGACGGCGGCGGCATCTTTTTCTACGGCAGCCTGTACACGGGCTCCGACATCCGCAGCGCCACCATCGCCAACAACTCGGCCGGCGGCAGCGGTGGCGGCGTCTATCTGGAACGCGGCTCGCTGCCGATGGAGAACACGATCGTCGCCGGCAACACCGCGGCCACGGACAACGACATCTCGGGCGACAGCAACTTCATTCTCGATCACGACCTGATCCAGGACCCCGGCGGCGCCGGCTTCACCGACAACGGCGGCAACATCTTCAACCAGAGCCCGCAGCTCAGCGCCCTCGGCAATCACGGCGGCCCGACGCAGACGATGCTGCCCGTCGGCACCAGCCCGGCCACCGACAACGGCTCTGCCGCCGCCCCGCCCGTCGATCAGCGCGGAGTCGCCCGGCCGGTGGGCGCCGGCTACGACATCGGCGCCGTGGAGGTCAATCCGGGCACCGTACAGCTCGCGATGAGCACCGCCTCGGTGAACGAGAGCACCGCCACGATCACCATCACCGCCACCCGCACCGGCGGGAGCGACAACGCCGTCTCGGTCTCCTACGCCACGGCCAACGGCACTGCAATGGCGCCGGGCGACTACCTCTCCGCCTCCGGCACCCTCAACTGGGCGGACCAGGACACGGCGAACAAGACCTTCCAGGTGACGATCGTCAACGACGCCGTGCCGGAGAGCAACGAGACCTTCCTTGTGACGCTCTCGAACCCCCAGGGCGGAGCGGTCCTGGGATCCCCTGCCACCGAAACGGTGACCATCATCGACGACGACGTGCTGCCGGTCACCGAGGTGCCGACCCTCGGCGACGCCGGCAAGCTCCTCCTCGCCGGCCTGATGGGAGCGTCGGGGCTCCTCTTCCTGCGCCGCCGCCGCAAGCTCGCCGCCCCGGTGGTGGCCATCACCCTGAGCCTCGCTACGGCTGGCGGAGTGGACGCGGCTGCCAGGCCCCACGGAACCCGCGAGATCGAAGCCGCCCTGGTCTCCCAGGTCCGGGTGGCTGGAGTGATGGCGACCTTGCAGCTCTCGGACGGCACCACGATCGCCGTGCCTCTGGGCGAGGTCCAGGTCAGCGACCAGCGCCAAAGCGGCCGGGGAGCCCGAGTGCCCCTCGCGACGGTGCATGCCGATCAGCCGGCCCTCGTCAAGGTCAAGCACAACGCCGACGGCTCCGTGAAGCGGGTGAGGATCACGATCTTCGACTCGCTGGCGGCCGCCCAGGCCAGATTGCAGCGGCTGCAGAACACTCACCCGCACAGATAGGCGACCCAGGCCTCTCCCGGCTCCTGGCATAGGCGCTAACCTAACGTGGTCTGGGAGGTTCCCCCGCCCAAGACCCTCACCCCTGCCCCTCTCCCGACCACCCCATTCCCCTCCCCGGGAGAGGGGTACCCCTGGGGCGTTCTTGCCTTGCTCCCTCTTCTCCCGGTGAGGGGGCGGAGGGGGTCGGGAGAAGAGGGCCGGGGTGATGAGGGTCTTGGGTGGGGGAACGCTGAAGCAAAGTTAGCGCC
>DASYJD010000087.1:0-4605 GCA_035996875.1 Thermoanaerobaculia bacterium | reverse complement strand
GGAATGTACTGGGTCAACACACCCAAGCCGATCAAGTCTGTCAGTCGAGTACCTTTCGGCAGTGTCGCTGCTTTCCGTGCCATGACGCCTCCTTCCTATCGGAAGAAGGATACCAAATATCGTCTTAAGCGAACGGTATTGTCCTTAGCCCCGCCACCGTCAATTCGCCGTGGGTGCGCCGGGAGATCGCGCAGGCCCTGGAGGTGGAACGGGGCCGGAAGGCGAAAGGCTACCGCGTCGTCCCGCTGCTGCTCTCCGGGATCAAGCCCGAAGCGCTGGAGGCCTGGTTCGAGGAAGAACCGGTCGCGGTAACGATAGACCCTGACGGGTTGAACGCCGCGCTGCCCGATATCCTCGCAGCGCTGGGCAAGCGGCTGCCCAGCGATCGAAGGACATCGAAGCAGCGTGTTGCCCAATCCTTTGACGACATCGTGCTCGTGCTCACCGATCCCAAGATCGAAAATCGTAAGGGCAAGCGGCGCGTCAAGGCCACGGCTTCGCTCGTCTACGCGCCGGCCCAAACCGGAGCGCGCAAGGTCGAGAGCCATCGGTTCACGTTCACCGCGCCGTTTGGGAAGATCGAGGCTGACGAGCTGCGCTGGTATCTGGAGACCTATTTCATCTGGCCGGACAAAATGGCGCAGCAACGCGCTGAGGACTTCGCACTCAAGCTGCCGCAGTGGGGGCAGGAGCTGTATAAGGCCGCACTGGGCAAAGCGGCCGGCCGTGACGTCTTGACCGCGTGGCAAGCAGCTTCCCAGATCTCAGACGCCACCGAGCGCCGCTTTTCGGTCCAAGTCCGGCGCGAGCCACCGAAAGGCTCAAAGAAAAAAGCTCAGACCGTCGCCGGTGAGGCCGCCACGGAGCTGCTGGCGCTGCCCTGGGAGCTTCTCCACGATGGCCGTTCCTGGTTCTTCCAGGGGCGGAATCCCGTCCGCGTGCGCAGACGCCTGCCGAATCATCACTCTCAGCCCGCCAGAGCCACGGCTCTGCCCATCCGCATCCTGCTCGTCAGTCCGCGGCCGGAAAAGGATGACAAGGGAAATCGCATCGGCTACATCGACCACCGGGTCAGCGCCCGGCCCTTGGTCGAAGCCGTGGAGAACCTCGGCGCCCTCGCCCGCCTCACCATCCTCCAGCCGCCCACTTACGGCGCGCTCGAACAGGCCCTTCTCGACGGCGACGATGGCCAGCCTTTTGACGTCGTCCACTTCGATGGCCACGGCGTCTATGACCGGCCGCTGGGCTTGGGCGGGCTGTGCTTCGAAGATCCCGGCGACGAGGACCGGCTGGAGGAGCGGCGGATGGACTTCGTGGACGCCGTCCGCCTCGCCGGCTTGGTCCGCGAGCACCGCATTCCGCTCGTCTTCCTCGAAGCCTGCGAGACGGCTGTGGCCACGGTGGACCCCACGGCCTCGGTGGCCGGGCGGCTGCTCGAGGAGGGAGTGACCTCCGTGGTGGCCATGAGCCACAGCGTGCTGGTGGAGACGGCTCGGCGTTTCGTGCAGGCCTTTTACGCCGACCTGGCCCAGGGCGCGCGGGTCGGCCGGGCGATGCTCGCCGGCCAGCGGGCGCTGTTCGCCGACACCCGGCGGGGAAAGATGCTGGGCATCGGCGAGCTCCGGCTTCAGGACTGGTTCGTGCCGGTGCTCTACCAGGAAGAGGAGGACCCGCAGCTCATCACCCATATCTTGCCCAAGGCCGTCCAGCAGCTCGAAGCGAAAAAGCGGCTCTTGCGCCTGGGTGACCTGCCTGAGCCGCCACAGCACGCTTTCCAAGGGCGCAGCCGGGAGCTGTTGGCGCTGGAACGGCTGCTGCACCGCGAGTCCTGGGCGGTAGTCCGCGGCACCGGCGGCCAGGGGAAGACCACGCTGGCCGTCGAGCTCGCCCGCTGGCTCACCCGTACCGGCCGCTTCGCCCAGGCGGCTTTCGTGAGCCTGGAGCACTATCGGGACGCCCGCGCCGTGCTCGACACCCTAGGCCACCAGATCCTGCCGGAGGGGACCAAGTACTCCGTAGCCCAATACCGCGATCTCGACGAGGCTCTCCAGCCCGTGGAGCGCGCCCTGGCCGACGAGCCCGCGATCTTCGTGTTCGACAACTGCGAGAGCGTGCTGCCCGAGCGAGGGGAACCGGCCACCGAGGACACCACGGCGATCTTCGCCCTTTGCAAGCGCTTTCTCGAAGCCGATCCGCGCACCCGCCTGGTCTTCACCACCCGCGAGCCGTTGCCGCCGCCGTTCAACGTCGCCCGGCGCGAGCGGGAGCTTGGCGCACTGGATCGGCAGGACGCCATCGAGCTCGTCAGCGAAGTGATGAAGCAGCACGGCTGGATTCCGCCTGATGACGTGAGTACCACGCCCCAACAGATCGCCGATCTGGTGGAGGCGGTGAGCCGCCATGCCCGCGCGCTGGTGCTGCTGGCCCCAGAGGTGGCCCGTCGCGGAGTCATCGGGACCACCGGAGATCTGCGCTCCCTCATGGCCCGCCTGGAGCGAGCACACCCGGGAGACCGCGAGAACTCCCTCTACGCCAGCGTCGAGCTCTCCCTGCGCCGGCTCTCCGCGGAATCGCGCGAGCACATCCGGGTCCTGGCCGGCTGCCAGGGCGGCGTGCATCTCTGGGTTCTTCAAGTGCTCACCGGGCTGGAGTTGGACGCCGTCCGCGAATTGGCCGCCGAGTTGATCGGAGTCGGTCTCGGGGAAGACATGGGCTACGCCCACCTGCGTCTCGACCCCGGCCTGTCTCCTTATCTCCTGGGCGAGTTGGCCGATGACGAAGCGGACACCCTCCGCACCCGCTGGGCCGAGGCGATGGCTCAACTGACGGACTATCTCTATGGGGAGCAGTCCAAGGATACCCGTCTCGCCGCACAACTGACGTTGCTGGAGCTCCCCAACCTTCTCGCCATGCTGGACTGGCTCCAGCCCCGCCGGCCACCGGAGCGCATGGTGAGCTTGGCGAGCAACGTAGAGCAGCTAGTGGCCAATTTAGGTCGGGCACGGGCTCTGGCACGAGCCACGCGAGTGCGCGAACAGGCCGCACAGAAGCTGGGCGACTGGAGCCACGCCCGGTTCCTCTCTGAAAGCTCGAATATCGACCGCCTGCTGGAGCGTGACGACCTCCAAACCGCGCTTACCGCGGCCCAGCAACTCCTCGCCAAGAGCCAGGCGGCTGGCGAGGCGGCCTACCCTGAAGCGCCTTACAACATCGCGGCGGCATATTTCAGAGTTGGTCGTGTGCTGAGACAGGGCGGTGCTGCTGAGGAAGCATTGGCTCCTCTGGTGCAAGCGCAGCACCGGTTTCAGGAGCTGGCCGATGCAGGGAATGCGGCCGCCCAGCGCATGGCGTCGGTCGCCATCACGGAGACCGGGGATTGCCTACGCAGCTTGGGCCGGTTGGAGGAGGCGGCGGAGGCCTATGAAGAGGGCATAAAGCGCTCAGAGGCCTTGAATGGTCGCCGACAAGTGGCCGGAGGCAAATTCCAACTCGGCACCGTGCGGCTGCTTCAAAAGCGATTTGAAGAGGCGCTGGAAATCTACGAGAAGGCACGGGATGCCTTCAATACGTTGGGCGAGCCAGGCATGGTGGCCGGGTCCTGGCACCAGATCGGCTGGGTTCATCAAGACGCCGGTCGACCCGAAGCCGCCGAGCAGGCCTATCGCCAATCGCTTGCGATCAGTGTGCGGGAGAACGACCTCGCGGGCCAGGCCGACACTTTGAACCAACTGGGTAACGTCTTCGATTCTATAGGCCACTTGGAGGAGGCTGCGACCTTCTATAGGCAAGCTGCCGATATCGCCGTGAGGCTCAAGGACCACGCCAAAGAAGGGATGAGACGAAGCAACCTAGCTGACACACTGATCAAGCTCCGCCGATACGACGAGGTCCGCCAGGAGATCCTGCGGGCGATTGAGTGCAGGCGACCCTTGGGCCATGCGGCTGAGCTTTGGAAACCCTTGTCGATCCTGGAAGACCTCGAACGCGCCACCGGCCACGCGGAGGCGGCGCAGGCGGCATGGCAGCAGTCAATCGAGGCGTATTTGGCCTATCTGCGGGCTAGAGGCTACAGCCAGAGCAATCAGGCACAACTCTTCGCTCTGGTGGCCCAGGCGATCCAGGAGAACAATCAAGCTGAAGCTCGCCAGGTTCTCGATCAACTTGCTGACCGGCCCGATGCGCCGCTACAGTTTAAGACTCTGATTGCACGGCTTCAGGCGGTTCTCGATGGCGACCGCAATCTCGAGCTTGCCGGAAATCCTGAGTTGGACTATATGAACGCTGCCGAACTGCAGTTCCTGCTCGAATCGCTCTCGCAGGATTGAGAGGGTGTCTCGGAGTCCAAGAGAAGCGTTCGACGCTACTGCGTTAAGGCGACGGGAGTTGGAGCGGTGGCCGCGGCGCCGCGGCCCTCATCACCCCGGCCCTCTTCTCCCAGCCTCTCCCCCGCCTGACGGGAGAAGAGGGAGAACAGCCAGGCCCCTGGACGGCCGGAGACATGGGTAACACTTCAGACCGGAGACATAGGTAACACTCCACGAGGGAGTCGTTAATAGTCCCGGCCGCGGAAAGGGGGGCGGCGGCTCCGCAGGGAAGCCCGAAGGG
>DASYJD010000086.1:0-171733 GCA_035996875.1 Thermoanaerobaculia bacterium | reverse complement strand
GCACACCCTGGGAGCGTGCTGCCAACGCCCGAACTGCCCGCCCAGCTTCAGCGCCCCGCAAGGTGCGAGAACTCGCCAAGCGGGCAACAACTTCAGCCCACCGTTACGCCACTGACTACCCACACAAAACCGTGAAGACCCCACTACATAGCGCCAGCACTGCTGCCCATTCCTGATGGTTTTCATCGGAACGACCTCCTTTCCTCTGTCTGTTAATAGCCCGCGACCTCGAGGACGGCGTCGGCGAAGGCCTTCGGCGCCTCCTGGGGCAGGTTGTGCCCGATGCCTCCTGTGATGGCCCGGTGCGAATACTTCCCCGAGAATTTCTTGGCATAGGAGCTGGGATCCAGATGCGGCGCGCCGTTGGCATCACCCTCAAGGGTAATGGTGGGCACCGTGATGACAGGACTCGTCGCGAGGCGCCTTTCGAGATCGCCGTACTTCGACTCGCCTTCGGCGAGCCCGAGCCGCCAGCGGTAGTTGTGGATCACGATGCTGACATGATCCGGATTGGCGAGGGACGCAGCGCTGCGCGCGAACGTGGCAGCGTCGAAGTCCCACTTCGGTGAGGCGAGCTGCCAGATGAGCTTCGCGAAGTCGTCGCGGTACTTCTCGTAGCCCGCTCGGCCGCGCTCGGTGGCGAAGTAGAACTGGTACCACCACTGGAGCTCGGCCTGGGGCGGCAGGGGAGTCTTCCCGGCTTCCTGGTTGCCGATCAGGTAGCCGCTGACCGCAACGAGTCCCTTGCAGCGCTCGGGCCACAGCGCGGCCACGATGTCGGCCGTGCGCGCTCCCCAGTCGAAGCCCGCAAGGATCGCCTTCTGGATCTTGAGAGCGTCCATGAGCGAAACGACGTCGAGAGCAAGGGCCGACGGCTGACCGTTCCGGACCGCGTCATTCGACAGGAAGCGCGTCGTGCCATGGCCGCGCAGGTGCGGCACGATCACCCGGTAGCCGGCCGAGGCAAGCAGCGGAGCGACATCGACGAAGCTGTGGATGTCGTAGGGCCAGCCATGCAGAAGGAGGACCGCAGGACCATCGGCGGGGCCGGCTTCAGCGTATCCGACATTCAGGACGCCCGCATCGATCTGCTTCAGTGCGCCGAAGGACGTGTTCGTCCCCGGCCGGGTTGAGGGGTTATCTGCCGACATTTTCTTCTCCGGTTGTGCCAGCGCAGAGCCGATCAGGCCGAGCTTGGCGGCAGCAAAGGTCATGGCCGCAGTGCCGAAAAAACGGCGGCGATCAAGGTTGATTTCAGACATTTTGTTCCCCCTACTTCATGAAGCCCCGGACGAGCTGCGCAATCTGATCCGCTGCGGTATCGAGCGCGAAATGGCCCGCCTCGAGGACGTGGACTTCGGCCTTCGGCACGTCGCGGCGATAGGCCTCCGGTTCCGAAAGCTCGAAGGACAGGTCGTATTTGCCCCAGAGGACGAGAAGCCGAGGCTGCTTCTCGCGCATCCAAGCCTGCCACTTGGGGTAGGCGTCCACGTTCGTGCGGTAGTCGTAGAAGAGGTCGCTTTGAATGTCGGCCTGGCCGGGCTGGCTGAGAAAGGCAAATTCATCGGTCCAGAGATCCGGGTCATAGCGTTCCAGGTTGGAATCGTTCCCGACATGGCGCGTCCGCGTCGTCGGCAGCGACAGGAGATTTGTGCGCAGCGTGCTTTCGTTGGCGGCGCGATCGGCCCAGAAGGCCCGCCGCGGCTTCCAATTCGCTCCCAGGCTTTCGTTGTGCGCCACAGCGTCCTGGACGATGAGGGCCGCAATCCGGTCCGGATGGGCCAGGGCCATGCGAAAACCAACGGGGCCGCCGTAATCCTGCATGTACAGCGTGTAGCGCGAGAGCCTGAGCGCTTCGGTGAAGTGATTCATGATCTCGGCATAGCGATCGAAAGTGTATGCGAACTTCTTCGGGTCCGGCCAGTCGCTGTGTTCGAAGCCCGGGTAATCGGGTGCCACAAGGTGATAGCGATCGGAAAGCCGGGCGAAGAGAGGCTCGAACATCCGCGATGAGGAGGGAAGGCCGTGCAGCAGGAGAAGCGTCGGCGCGTCTTTCGGACCAGCCTCCCGGTAAAAGATGGAGAGTCCATCGATCTGTATCGTGCGATAAAAAGTCGGGTGCTCCATGGGCCGTTCCTTTCCTTGGGCTTGGGCCGGCCATTGCAAGGATGCGAGCATGACAGCGACCACCAACGCCTTCGAATTTGTATTCATGTTTCGCTCCAATTGGCAAATCAGCCGAACGTGAACGCAAACGCCTCGACGCCTGGGTCGAGAAACTCGATCTCGAACAGTCGGTCAGAGATGGGCTTTGGTTGCCGGATCAGCTGATAAAGCCGCTGTTCGGTAACCGTGCCGTGGCCCTGGTCGTCAACGTCAGTTCCGTGAGCGGCGCCCGGCGGCTTGCCGTCGATAAGGACGCGAAAGCGGACGGACTTCCCACGGGCCGAAGGTCCCATGACGAGGTGAAGGTCTCGCGCGTGAAACCGGTACGCGATCCGGCCGGGCGCCTTGTCGAGCGCGACGGCCCCCCTCTCCACCGTCCAATCGCCGGCGAGAGCCCACTGATTGAGCCTCAGCGCGGCGGGGGCGGCATACACGCGGCGGCCGCCCGACGGCGCCCCGCCGGGCGACGCAAATCTCTCCGTGCGCTCGAATCCGACGTAGTTCTCCCCGGACTTCAGATCGCGCCAGTCGGCGGCAACCTCCAGGCCATGGGGATCGACCGGCGTCAACCCGCGACCGGGGCCGCCGGCCCCCGCTTCGGCGAGCAGTTGCTGGATGACCTTCTCCGTCCGCTCGTACTCGCCCTCGCCGAACTGGTGATATCGAATCTTTCCCTTCGCGTCGACGAGGTAGAGGGCTGGCCAGTACTCGTTGTTGAAGGCGCGCCAGATGGCCATGTCGCTGTCGACCGCGATCGGATAGTCGACCCTCATCGCCTTCGCGGACCGGCGGACGTTCTCGAGGTCCTTCTCGAACGGGAACTCGGGCGAGTGCACGCCGATCACGACGAGCCCCTGGTCCTTGTATTTCGCGGCCCAGGCCCGGACGTAGGGAAGCGTGCGCAGCCAGTTGATGCAGGTGTAGGTCCAGATGTCGACGAGGACGACCTTGCCGCGGAGACCTTCGGGCGTCAGCGGCGGCGAGTTGAGCCACGCCGACGCGCCGCCGAGGGATGGGAATTCGCCTTCGACCGGTAGTCGAGCGGGAGCGGACGTCATCGGCGACACCTCCTTGGGGATCGGGGCCGGGACCCCGGCCGGCGCGATGATGGCGCCAGCCAGGATCGCGGCAGCTGAGATCCGCAGGACTCTCTTCATGAGCTCCTCCGATCTCGGATGCCACATCACCGTAGCGACTTAAACGCCGCGCGAAGGTCCGCCACCAACAGCTGCGGCTGTTCCCATGCCGCGAAGTGTCCGCCTTTGTCGAGCTTGTTGTAATAGATGAGCTTGGGATACGCCTTCTCCGTCCAGCTCCGCGGGGCCTGATAGAGCTCCTCCGGGAAGGCGCTCACGGCGGCCGGGATGGGGACGTTCTTCGGGGCGAAAAACGGGAGCTTGCTTTCCCAATACAGACGGGCCGAAGAGACCGTGGTGTTCGTCAGCCAGTAGAGCGTGACGTTGTCGAGCACGTCGTCCCGCGTCAGCCCCTCGGGCTGCCCGTCGAAGACGCGAGTGATGAGCGCCAAACTTTGCGCGTCGTGATCGAGCATCCAGGCGGCCATGCCGACCGGCGAATCCCCGATTCCGTAGAGCGTCTGCGGGCGGCCCGCCATCTCCTGGGCATAGCCCAGGCCGTGCTGGTAGAAGAAGGCGAGCTGATCGTACGCGTGCTTCTCGTCGGCCGAGAGACCCGACGGCGCCGGTGCACCGACAAGAGCCGCCTTGTCGATGTCGGGCGGCACGGTGGCAGGCATGTTGGTGTGAATGCCGATCAACTCCGGAGCTCCCAGCAGAGACATCTGTTCCGTGACCGCGTTCCCCCAATCGCCGCCCTGCGCCACGAATCGCTTGTATCCGAGGCGCTTCATCAGCAAGACCCATGCACGGGCGATGCGGATGGGATCCCAGCCGAGCGTCGTGGGCTTCCCGGAAAACCCGTAGCCCGGCAGCGACGGAATCACGACGTCGAAAGCGTCCGCTGCGCTCCCGCCATGTGCCGTGGGATTCGTCAGCGGATCGATGATCTTCAACTGCTCGATGATCGAGCCCGGCCAGCCGTGCGTGACGATCATCGGCAACGCGTTCTTTTCTTTCGAGCGCACGTGAATGAAGTGAATGTCGACCCCATCGATCTGGGTGATGAATTGCGGCAGGGCGTTGAGCTTCGCCTCGCACTTCTTCCAGTCGTAATCCGTCCCCCAATAGCGCGCGAGTTTCTGAACCGTCGCAAGCTGCACGCCTTGCGACTGGTCCGTGACGATCTCCCGGTCGGGCCACCGTGTCGCCGCAACTCGGCGTTTCAGGTCGGCGAGAGCCTCGTCCGGAAAATGAACGTGGAATGGGCGGATGGCGTCGGCGCCGCCCTCTGTCTTCGCTTGTGCTTGTGTTTGTGCGTCCATCGGTGTTTGAGTCATGGCGATTGTTCCTCCTATGAGAAGTGCGACAAGTGTCCAACCGTGCTTCATGGCTCCTTCTCCTTTCTGATCAGTGGGCGATGCGAGTGCCGCCGGGCCTACACGTCGCGCGACGCACAAGGCCGAGGCCGTCGCGGCGGCCACGGGTCGTGTGGACTGCGACTAGTTCGATCGGTCATTGGCGGAGCTCCTTCGTGGAGGACCGGCGGCGCGCTTGTCGCGTCGTCGGATGCGGGGTGAGACTATACGAGGGCCGGCTGTCGGGCGACATTGTGAACGACGTGTTCGAAGACCGGGAGGGGAATGTCTGGGTCCCGACGTCCTCTTGACCCGAGCCGCCGGCTCTCGGCGGTCGCTGTTCGAGAGCCTCGAGTAGTCGGCTTTTCGACCATAAGCAAGGACCATTTGCATGCAGCATCGTCAATTCTAATTGGTGATATGCTAATTACAAGGCTGCTACGCTTCCCCTTTGGAGATATACTGTATGAAGAAACGGCTTCTCGTCCTTTTCCTCGCGTCCGCGCTCGCCGGCTCAGTGGCGGCGGCTGGTGGCAGCGAAGACCTTTCCTCCCGACTCGAGACAGAGATCCCCAAACTGATGCAGGGGGGCGATATCCCCGGCTTATCGATCGCCGTCATTCGGGACGGCAAGCTCTTCTGGAGCGGCGCCTTCGGCGTGCGGGACCTGGCGACCGGCGCGCCGGTCCGGAAGGACACCCTCTTCGAGGCGGCCTCGCTTTCCAAGCCGATCGTCGCCTACATCGCGTTGCGTCTGGTCGACCGTGGGGTTCTCGATCTGGACACCCCTCTCTCCCAGTATCTTTCCTACGACCGCCTTCAGCACGAGGAGCGCGCGCGCCTCATCACGGCCCGCAGGATCCTGTCCCATTCCTCGGGCCTGCCCAACTGGGGGGACGAAGAGTTATCCCTGGAGTTCACTCCCGGCGAACGCTTCGGCTATTCCGGGGAGGGGTTCGTCTATCTGCAGAAGGTGATCGAGAAGCTCACCGGAATGCCGCTCCAGGACCTGGCACGCAAAGAGGTTTTCGTGCCGCTGGGGATGACCCGAAGCAGCTTCGTCTGGGAAGCCTCCTTCGCGCAGGGGGGAGGGTCCGCTGTCGGCGTTGACGAAGAGGGAAAGCCTGAGGCCGTCCCCACGGACCGGCCGGCCAACGCCGCGTCCAGCCTGCTCACGACCGCGGAGGACTACGCCCGTTTCCTGCTCGCCGTCCTGGACGGACGCGGCCTGAAGAAGGAGACCGCGACGTCGATGCTCTCCCCGCAGGTGCGCATCCCCGGCAAGCTCTTCAACCCGAAATCCCTTCCGGGAGAGGGCGAGGTGGCCTGGGGCCTGGGAGTGGGGCTCGAGCGAAGCGGCCCTGCGGAGCCGTTCTGGGTCTGGCACTGGGGCGACAACAACGATCGCTTCCGAGCCTGGATGACCGGGTCCCGGGAGAAGCGGGAAGGGGTCGTTTACTTCACGAACGGCTTCGAGGGTCTCTCCATCGCCGAGCCGGTGGCGCTCCTGGCAGTCGGCGTCCGCCAGTCGGCGTTCGGTCGCCTTGAGTACGAGCGTTACGATTCTCCCCAGAGAGTGCCCCGCCTGGACCTCGAGAAGACCTTTTCCAAGCAGGGCGGCGAGGCCGGCGTCCGGCGTTACCGAGAGCTCCAGGCCAAATCCCCGGATGCCTTCGACGCGAAGCTCCTCGACAGCCTCAACAATTTCCTTCTCAACACGGGAAAACCGGCGGAGGCCTTCTCGGTCGCGAAGCTCTACGCCGAAGCCCATCCCCGCTTACCCGAGGCCCAGGCAAGCCTCGGCGGCGCCGCCCTGAGGGCCGGGGACTTCGAGCTCGCCATCGCAAGCTTCGAGAAGGCCGCCGTGCTGGATCCCAAGGCGCCCACTCGGGAACGGGAGATCCGCTGGGCGCGGGAGGGGCTCGCGGCGCAACGTAACCCGATCTCCCTTCCCGCCGAGGCCGTCCGCCGTTTCGCCGGCAATTACGGTGCCCGCCAGATCGTGTTCGAAGCGGGCTCCCTCTTCTACCAGCGCCAGGGCCGCCCCGGAAAGTACAGGCTCCGGCCCCTGTCCGCAGACAACTTCTGGCTGGAGGGATTGGGGATCTTTCGGTTGCGCTTCGTGACGGATGGGGATGGCCGCGTCACCAAGCTCGTCGGCCTCTACTCCGACGGCCGGGAGGACGATTCGCCCCGGGACCCCGAGCGAGGTGGCAGCGGTTGACTTACCTTAGGGGATGGGAAATGCTGGCGTGCCTTCTGTGGTCAGGTTTGGGTCTCCTCCGCCAGGCCGTGGGTTGTGGTGGAAGAGGGCTGGTCTGAGGAACTGCCGTTCATTCATCGGTCCAGACTCCGCCCGCAAAGAAACTGCCTTGAAGATGCGGCGCAATGCCGCGGAGAGCGCCGATGGCTCAGCAGTCTGCAACGAAGGGTGCCTTCGGGCCGGGGGAGCCGCGGGGCGCTGGAGGGCTGATCGCCGCCTTGGTGCTGCTCGGTCTGGCGCTACTGCTGGCGATCTCCCTGAGCGGGCCGCCGCCGCCGAAGGCGAAGGACGCACCGGTGGCGGACTTCTCGGCCGGTCGGGCCGGCGAGGTGTTGCGCGATCTCCTGGGCGATGGTGCGCCCCATCCGGTGGGCTCGCCGGCCAACGCCCGGGTGCGCGAGCGGGTGCTGGCGCAGCTCCGTACATTGGGCTATTCGCCGGAGGTGCAGGAGGGATTCACCTGCAAGCCCGGCTGGGGCTGCGCCAAGGTGTGGAACGTGCTGGCTCGGCTCCCGGGACGGCAGGCGGGCAAGGCGGTGCTGCTCGTCGCCCACTATGATTCGGTGGGCGCCGGCCCCGGGGCCAGCGACGACATGACGGGGACGGCTGCCGTGATCGAAGTGGCCCGCGTGCTCAAGGCGGGTCCGCAGCCGCGCAATACCGTCCTCTTCCTGCTCGCCGACGGCGAGGAGGCAGGCCTGCTAGGGGCCAAGGCGTTCGCCGAGACCAGCCCCACCGCGAGCGAGGTGGGGGTCGTGGTGAACCTGGAGGCCCGCGGCACCGGCGGCCCCAGCCTGATGTTCCAGGCGAGCCCCGACGACGCCTGGCTGCTCGACGCCTGGGCTCCGCGGGCGTCGCGGCCCTTCACGAGCTCGCTGTTCTCCACCATCTACCGCTTCATGCCCAACGACACGGATCTGACGGTGTTCCTGAACCGTGGCGTGCCGGGGATGAACTTCGCCTTCATCGAGCATCCGAGCCACTACCACACGCCGCTGGACAACCTGGCGGACGCTTCACCGGCGAGCCTCCAGCATCACGGCGACAACGCCCTGGTCGCGGTGCGCGGCCTGGCCGAGGCGGATCTCGCCCATCCGCCCCGCGGCGGCGCGGTGTACTTCGACCTGCTCCACCTCGCGGTGGTGCGCTGGCCGTCGGCCCTGAGCCCGGTGCTGGGGCTCGCCGCCCTGATCCTGATGCTGGTGGCGGCGTGGCTCGCCTGCCGGCGCGGCCTCGCCACTTGGCGCGCCGTCGTCCTCGGCGCGGTGTCGCCGCTGCTCTCCCTGGTTCTCTCCCTGCTCCTCGCCTACGGCCTGCGGATGGCTCTGGAAGGCGCCTTCGCCTCACGGTGGGCCGCCCGGCCGCTGCCCGCCATGATTGCCTTCTGGCTGCTGCCGCTGGCGGTCACGCTGGCCCTCGGGGGCTTTCTGGGCCGCCGGTCCGGATCGGTGGGGCTGTGGGCGGGAGTGTGGACGGGCTGGTCGATGTTCGGCATCGCCCTCAGCCTCACGCTGCCGGGTTTGACCTACCTCTTCCTGGCGCCGGCGCTGGTGGTGGGGATTCTCGGCGTGGCGGTCTTCGCCGCCGGCGGCTCGGCTGCCGGACGGCTGGCGGTTACAGTGATCCCGGCGCTGGTGGTGGGGCTGCTCTGGTTTCCCGTGCTGGGCTCCCTCTACACGGGGCTCGGGCTGCTGGGTCTACTGGCGACCTCGATCCTGCTCGCCTTCGTCTACAGCACGCTGATCCCGCTGGCGGGCCCGGCGGGCGCTCTCGGTCGGCGCTGGCTGCCCCTGGCCGCGGCGGCTGCCGCCGCGCTCGGCGCGTTGCTCGCCTTGGTTTCGCCGCCCAACTCGCCGCAGGTGCCGCGCGACATCCTGGTGAATCTCTATGAGGAGGCCGGCACTGGCGACACCCGCTGGGTGGTGTTCAGCGATCCGCCGCTGCCGCCGGCTCTGCGGCAGGCGGCGCCCTTCGGCCAGGAGCCCTCGGCGCCGTTCCCTTGGCTGCCGGGGGCCGCGGGGTACGTGGCTCCGGCCTCCCGGCTGGAGGCTCCCGGACCGGAGCTCGCCGTGCTGGAGGATGCGACCACCGGCGGCAAGCGCCATCTACGCCTGCGGCTGACGTCGCCGCGTGGAGCTCCGGTGGCCAGGCTCGCGGTTCCTGCCGGCGCACGCATCGAATCGATCAAGATCGACGGCCACGCCTTCCCCGCGGCGGCCGAGGGCGATCGCGGCTCTGGCTCTCTTCAGGGCTGGCGCATTTTTTCTTACCTCACCTTGCCGCCCGAAGGCGCCGAGGTGGATGTCGTGCTCGGCTCGGCACAGCCGGCGGACTGGTATGTGATCGATCGCTCCAACGGTCTGCCGCTCGGCGCCGCCGCGTTGCTCGCGGCGCGGCCGAAGGACGCCACGACCATTCAGGATGGCGATCTGGTGGTGGTAAGCCGGAAGGTGAAGATCTAAAGCAGCCGCCTGGAAGAAATATCCGGCTCCGCTCCCCGATCCCCCTTGTCTCGTATTAATGGCTGAGATGCACTCAAGAGTGTGGGTGGGTTGGAAACCTCTCGCAGCTCCTATTTTCCAATCAAAATAGAAATAATTAAATACTTTGTATTGCGCGATGAAAGTATTACAGCAACATGGCGCCCTCCCGTTCGGGGGGCGGCCGGATTGACGACGCTGGTCGATTTGCTGCGATGGCGTGCCGAAGAGCAGCCGGACCGATGGGCCTACAGCTTCCTGACGGATGGGGAGTATGAGGAGGTCAGGCTTGGCTATGCCGAGCTCGACCGCCGTGCGCGGGCGATTGCCGCGCGCCTCCAGGACATTGCGCGGCCCGGCGACCGGGTCCTGCTCCTGCTGCCCTCGGACCTCGACTTCGTCGCCGCGTTCTTCGGTTGTCTGTATGCCGGAGTGATCGCCGTGCCGGCGTATCCGCCGCGCTCGCAACGCAGCCTGCCCAGGCTGCTGACGATCGCCGCCGACGCGGCTCCCGCCGTGGCGCTGACGACCTCCTCAATCCTTTCCCGCAGCCGGTCGTGGACTTCCGAGGCCGGGGTGTTGCGCGAGTTGCGCTGGCTGGCGCTGGACGATCCGGAGGCGGTGCCCAGTGCCAGTCTCGCCGGGCGCTGGCGCGATCCGGGCACGGACCCGGACCGGCTCGCCTTCCTCCAGTACACCTCGGGCTCGACCTCGGCCCCGAAGGGGGTCATGGTGAGCCACCGGAACCTCCTGCACAACCAGGAATCGATCCGGAGTGCCTTCGGCCAGAGCGAGAGCTCGGTGATCGTCGGCTGGCTCCCCCTCTTCCATGACATGGGGCTGATCGGCAACGTGTTGCAGCCGCTTTACGCCGGTGCGCCCTGCGTGCTGATGTCGCCCACGGCGTTCCTGCAGAAGCCGCTGCGCTGGCTGCAGGCGATCGACCGCTACCGGGCGACGACCAGCGGCGGCCCCAACTTCGCCTACGATCTCTGCTCCCAGAAGATCGCCCCGGAGCAGCGGGCGGGGCTCGACCTCTCTTCCTGGCAGGTCGCCTTCAACGGTGCCGAGCCGGTGCGGTCCGAGTCGCTGGAGAGCTTCGCCGCGGCCTTCGCCCCCTGCGGCTTCCGGCGGCAGGCGTTCTTCCCCTGCTACGGCCTCGCCGAGGCGACGCTGTTCGTGGCCGGCGGGGAGGTGGGCGAGGGGCCGGCGGTGGGCCGTTTCGCCGCGGCGAAGCTGGAGGAGGGCCGGGGCGAGGAGGCCTGCGGCGGCGAGGAGGAGCGCCGGCTGGTCGGCTGCGGGCGCGCCTGGCTGGAGCAGCGGCTCGCGATCGTCGAGCCGGAGTCGCACGTCGAGCTGCCGCCGGGGCAGGTGGGGGAGATCTGGGTGGCGGGCGAGAGCGTCGCCGCCGGCTACTGGAACCAGCCGGACGCGACGGCGCGGGATTTCGGGGCCCACTTGGCGGAGGGCGCCGCCGGGGGTGGGTTCCTGCGCACCGGCGATCTCGGGTTTCTCAGCGGCGGCGAGCTGTTCGTCACCGGCCGCCTCAAGGACCTCATCATCCTGCGCGGCCGCAACCACTATCCGCAGGACTTCGAGGTCACGGCCGAGGCGAGCCACCCGGACCTGCTGGCCGGCGGCGCCGGGGCCTTCGCCATCGAAGCGGAAGGCGAGGAGCGCCTGGTGATCGTCGCCGAGGTCCACCGCCGGCGTGAGGCGGCGGCCGACGCGGAGGAGATCGCCGCCGCCGTGCAGCGGGCGATCGCCGAGGAGCACGAGGCGCGGGTCCACGAGGTGGTGCTCCTCCGGGCGGGTAGCCTGCCCAGGACCTCCAGCGGCAAGGTCCGTCGCCACGCCTGCCGGGCGGCTTATCTGGATGGCGGGCTCGCCGTCACCGGCCGCAGCCGCGGCACGGACAAGGGAGCCGAACCGGACGAGACCGGAGACGCCGGGTGGACGCCGGCGGCGATCATCTCCCTCCCCGCCGGCCAGCGGCGGCCGGCTCTGATCTCCTGGCTACGGCAGGCGGCGGCCGTGGCCTGCGGGGTGGGGCCGGGGAGTGTCTCCGCTGCGGCCCCGCTGACGTCCCTGGGGCTCGATTCTCTCGGCTCGGCGGCCTTGCAGCAGCAGGTGGAGACCGCCTTCGGCCTCGAGCTGCCGGTCGCCGAGCTGCTCGGCGGAGCCTCCGTCACGGCGCTCGCCGACCACATTCTGGAGGGACCGGCCGCCCTGAGCGAAACGCTCGTTCCGGACCCTGAGGACCAGGATCTACCGGGCGGTTTCGCGCTGACTCCCGGGCAACAGGCGCTCTGGTTCCTGGACCGGCTGGCGCCGGAAAGCGCGGTCTACAACCTGGCCGCGGCGGCGCGCATCCACGGGGAGCTCGATCCGGCGGCCCTCGGCCTCGCCGTCGCAAGGCTGGCCGAACGGCATCCGGCCCTGCGAACCACCTTCACCGCCGCCGGCGGGCCGCCGCGGCAGCGGGTCGAGCCCGCCCTCGCGCCCGACTTCGCCGTCGTGGACGCCGCAGCCTGGAACCGGCGGGAGCTCGGCGATCGGCTCGACGAAGAGGCTCGCCGGCAGCTCGATCTGGAGTCGGGGCCGCCGGCTCGCTGGCGGCTGTTCGTCCGGTCGCCGCGGGAGAGCATCCTGCTGCTGGCGATCCACCACCTGGTCTCCGACTTCTGGTCGATCGTCGTGTTGCTCCGGGACCTCGAAGCCCTCTACCTGGGCCGCCCCACGGCGGCGCTCTCCACCGCGACTGCCACGTACGCCGCCTATGCCCGCCGGCAGGAGCGGCGGCTCGCCGGCGAGGCGGGGGAGCGCCTATGGAAGTTCTGGCAGTCGGAGCTCGCCCTCCCCCTGCCGCTGCTCGAGCTGCCGGGAGACCGCCCGCGGCCTGCCGTGCCGAGCTTTCGCGGCGGGTCGGAGACGGTCGCCGTCCCGCCGGACGTCGTGACGGATCTCTACCGCTTGGCGCGAGCCCACGACGCGACGCCGTTCATGGTGCTGCTCGGCCTGTTCCAGGTGCTCCTGCATCGCGCCGCGAGCCAGGAGGACATCCTGGTGGGGACGCCGACTCGTGGCCGCACCGCGGCGTTCGCCGGCGTGGCCGGCTACTTCGTCAACCCGATTGTGCTGCGCGCCGGTTTCGCAGGCGATCCCTCCTTCGCCGGGCACCTGGCCGCGTCCCGGCCGCGGGTGCTCGCCGCCTACGCGCATCAGGACTACCCGTTCGCTCGTCTCGCCGAGCGCCTGCAACCCGAGCGCGATCCGGGCCGGCCGCCAGTCTTCCAGGCGATGCTCACGCTGCAAAAGGCACAGCAGGGGGAGCTCGAGCGGCTGGCCGGTTTCGCTCTCGGCGAGGGCGGGGAGCGCATGGGCTGGGCGGGCCTCGAGCTCGAATCGATCCGCCTCGGCTGGCGCCCGGCCCCTTTCGACCTGACCCTGGCGTTGGCCGAGACCGGCGGCGCCCTACGCTGCTCTCTCCAGTTCAGCATGGATCTGTTCGACGCCACGACGGCCCGGCGGTTGTTGGAACGCTTCACGGTCCTGGCGCGCGCCGCCGCCGCGGCGCCGCAGCGGCGGGTGAGCTCGCTGCCCTGGCTCAGCGAAGGGGAGCGGGCGCAGGTCCTCGCGGAGTGGAACGACACCGCGACGCCGCCGTCCGCCGAGGAGCTCGTCCACCGTCTGGTGGAGGAGCAGGTACGGCGTACCCCGGACCGCGTGGCTGTGAGCTGCCTGGACGAGAGCCTGACCTATCGCGAGCTCAACGCCCGCGCCAACCAGATGGCGCGCCACCTTCTGGCCCTGGGATTGGAGCCCGAGGGGCGCGTCGGCGTCTGCCTCGATCGCTCGGCCGGCATGGTCGCCACCCTGCTCGGCGTCCTCAAGGCGGGCGGCGCGTACGTGCCCCTCGACCCGGCGTATCCGCAGGAGCGGCTCGAATGGATCCTCGAGGACGCCGGCATCGGCCTGCTGGTCGCGGAGGAGAGCCGCGCCGCCACCTTCGGCCCAGGGGTGCGGGTGGTCCGTCCGGACGCCGGACGGCGGCGCGCCGGCGACTTGCCGCGCGCCGGCGACCTGCCCGGCTCCCTCGCCTATCTGATCTATACCTCCGGCTCCACGGGCAGGCCGAAGGGGGTGATGGTCAGCCACCGGAACGTGGCGAATTTTTTCACGGCGATGGACTGCCGCCTCGGCGGCGAGCCGGGCTGCTGGCTGGCGGCGACCAGCATCTCCTTCGACATCTCGGTGCTGGAGCTCCTCTGGACCCTCTCCCGCGGCTACCGGGTGCTGGTGCGGGCGAGCGATTCGCGGCTCACCGCCGCCGCTCCGTACGCCGGGCGGCCCATCGATTTCGGCCTCTTCTTCTTCGCCGGCGACGCCGGTTCCGGGGAGCGGGGGAGGGACCGCTACCGGCTGCTGCTGGAAGCGGCCCGGCGCGCCGACCGGCTGGGTTTTTCCGCCGTTTGGACTCCCGAGCGGCACTTCCACGCCTTCGGCGGCCTCTATCCCAATCCGTCGGTCACCGGGGCCGCCCTCGCCACCATCACCGAGCGGGTGGCGATTCGCGCCGGCAGCGTGGTCCTCCCTCTGCACAACCCGGTCCGCGTGGCGGAGGAGTGGTCGGTGGTCGACAACCTCTCCGACGGCCGGGTGGGCATCGCCTTCGCGTCGGGCTGGAACGCCGCGGACTTCGTCTTCGCGCCCGAGAGGTTCGCGGCCCGCAAGGAGGCGATGCTGGAGCAGATCGGGGTGGTGCGCCGGCTCTGGCGAGGCGAGGCGGTGCGCATGCCCGGCGGCGCGGGCGAGGTCGAGGTGCGCATCCTTCCCCAGCCGGTGCAGGCTGAGCTGCCCGTCTGGATCACCGCGGCCGGCAGCGCGGAGACCTTCCGGCTGGCCGGGGAGCTGGGAGCGAACCTCCTCACTCACCTGCTCGGCCAGAGCCTGCACGACGTGGAGGAGAAGGTCGGGGTCTACCGCCGGGCGAGGCGCGAAGCGGGGCATCCCGGCGAGGGCACGGTCTCCCTGATGCTGCACACTTTCGTCGGCGAGAGCGTCGCCGCGGTGCGCGAGACGGTGCGCGGCCCCCTGACCCGCTACCTCGCCACGTCCCTCGACCTGATGAAGGTCCTGGCTCCGGAGGAGGATTTCGCGGGCCTGAGCGGCGAGGACCAGCTCGCGCTGCTCGATCGCGCGTTCGACCGCTACTTCGAGACCAGCGGCCTGTTCGGGACGGCCGCGAGCTGCCTTGGCAGGATCCGCGAGCTGCAGGCGATCGGCGTCGACGAGGTCGCCTGCCTGATCGACTTCGGCATCGCGACCGACGCCGTCCTGGACAGCCTGGAGCGCCTGGCGTCGCTGCGCGAGGCGAGCCGGCCGCGAGCTTTTGCCACCGGCGCCGCCGACGCCGAGGAGACGATCCCCGCCCAGATCGTGCGCCACCGCGTCACCCATTTCCAATGCACTCCCTCGGCGCTGACCGCCCTCGCCCTGGACCCCGAGGCGCCGGCGGCGCTCGCCCGCCTGCGCCGGCTCCTGGTCGGTGGCGAGGCGCTGCCGCAGACCCTCGCCGAGAGCGCCACCGGCTGGCTCTCCGGGGAGCTGCTCAACATGTACGGCCCCACGGAGACGACCGTGTGGTCGTCCGTCGACCGGGTCGACGGACGAGGCGCCGTGACCATCGGCCGACCCATCGCCAACACCGAGCTCTACGTCGTGGACGGCAGGTGGGAGCCGCTGCCGGCCGGTCAGCCCGGAGAGCTGATGATCGGTGGCGAGGGGGTGGTGCGCGGCTACTGGCGGCGGCCGGAGCTGACCGCCGAACGGTTCGTCCCGGACCCCTTCTCCCGGCGTGCCGGGGCGCGCCTTTATCGTACCGGCGACCGGGTGCGGCGGCAGCCCGACGGCCGCATCGTCTTCCTCGGCCGTTTCGATCAGCAGGTGAAGATCAGGGGCCACCGCATCGAGCTGGGGGAGATCGAGGTGACGCTCGCGCGGCATCCGGCCGTGCGGGAAGCCGTGGTGGTGGCGCCCGAGGAGACGCCGGGCGATCTGGCGGGCCTGCGCCTGATCGCCTACGTCGTTCCCGCCGCGGCGCCTGCGAACGCGGTCCAGGCAGAGCTCCTCCCTGATCCGGAGCGGCTGGAGGAGGCGCTCGCGGGCCACGAGCGCCACCGCCTTCCCGGCGGTCTCCTCGTCGCCCACCTGAGCGCCGAGCAGACGAGCGCCATCTACCACGAGATCTTCGAGCAGGAGATCTACCTGAAGCACGGCGTCACGCTGCCGGAGGCGGCCTGCATCTTCGACGTGGGGGCCAACATCGGCCTGTTCACCCTCTTCGCGCGCCGCCGGTGCCCGGGGGCCGCCATCTATTCGTTCGAGCCCATCCCGCCGACGTTCGAGGTGCTGCGCGCCAACGCCGCCCTCTACGGCCACGGCGCCAGGGTCTTCCCGCTGGGGCTCTCCGATCGCGACGAGCAGGCCGAGCTGACGTTCTACCCGCGCATGGCCGGCTTGTCCGGGCGCTTCGCGAGCGACGACGAGGAGGTCACGCGCTCGATCGTCCGCACCTGGCTCGCGAGCACGCCCGGCACCGGCACCGCGAGTCTGACGAGCGAGGAGGTGACCCGGGTCGTCGCCGACCTGCTGCAGGCGGAAAGGCACTCCTGCCAGCTCAGGCCGCTGTCGGCGTTGATCCGCGAGCTCGGGGTGGAACGGATCGACCTGCTCAAGATCGACGTCGAGAAGAGCGAGCTGCGGGTGCTCCAGGGAGTGGACGACGAGGACTGGCCGAAGATCGGGCAGATCGTCATCGAGGTGCACACCCGCGAGCTGCTCGACGCGATCTCGCCGCTGCTCGGCCGCCGGGGCTACGAGGTCCGGGTGGACGAGTTCATCCCCACGGGTGAGGCCGGGGAGTTCGTGTGGATGCTCTACGCCATCCGTCCCGGCTGGTCGATGGCCGCGCCCGTGTCCCAGGCGCCGCCGCCTCCGGAAGTGCCGCCGCTGGAGGTGCCCGAGCTGCGGGACTACGTGCAGCGGACGCTGCCGGCCTCCCTCTGGCCGTCGGCCTACGTCGTGCTCGCGGCGTTGCCGCTGACCCCCAACGGCAAGGTGGACCGCCGGGCGCTTCCCGCGCCGGAGGGGATGCGCTCCGGCCTCGCAGCCTATGTGGCGCCGGAGACCGCTTTGCAGCAGGCCATCGCCGGGGTCTGGCGCGAACTGCTGCCCGCGGACGGGTTCGGCATCCGTGACAACTTCTTCGAGTTGGGGGGCAACTCCCTCCTGATGGTCGAGGTGCACGGCAGGTTGCGCCGGGCCCTGGGACGGGAGATCCCCTTGCGCGCGCTCCTGCGGGCGCAGACGATCGAGGCCCTGGCGAGCCAGCTCGACGCGCTGTGGCGCGAAGCAGGGCCGGCCGAGGCCGCCATGCCGCTCCGCCGGGAGGCGAGGGACCGCCCGGCCCCCCTCTCCTTCGCCCAGGAGCGGCTCTGGTTTCTCCAGCGGCTCGCCCCGGCAAGCTCGGTGCTCAACGTCTCCAACGCCTTCCGGCTTGGCGGGAAGCTCGATGCCGCGGCGCTGGCGGCGAGCCTCTCGGAGATCTGCCGCCGCCACGAGATCCTGCGGACGCGGATCGACGAGACCGACGGCACGACCTGGCAGGAGGCTCTCGAACCGAGCCCTCTGCCGCTGCCCAGGGTCGATCTCAGTGGTCTCCCGCGGCCCCGGCGCGAGGTCCAGCGCCTGGCCGATGCCGAGGCGGCGCGCCCTTTCGATCTGCCGGCCGGCCAGCTTCTGCGCGCGCTGTTGCTGCGGCTCGGCGAAGCGGAGCATGTCCTGGTGCTGACCGTGCACCACATCGCCGTCGACGCCTGGTCCCTGGAGATCCTTTTCCGCGAGTTGGCGGAGCTCTACCAGTCTTGCATCGCGGGGCGCTCGCCGCGGCTGGCGGCGCTGCCCGTCCAGTATGCCGACTACGCGATCTGGCAGCGGCAGTGGGCGGCCGGCCCGTGGGTCGAGCCCGATCTCGCCTTCTGGCGGCGTCAGCTCGCGGCTCTCCCGGCCCTGCCGGTCCTGCCGGGTCAGCAGGAGCGCGCCGCGATCCCCCGCTTCCGTGGGGCCGTGCACCGGTTCGAGCTGTCGCCCGATCTCTCGGAGGCGCTACGCAGGCTGGCGCGCGCCGAGTCCGCCAGCGTGTTCATGACCCTGCTCGCCGCCTTCTCGTCGCTGATCCACCAGTCCACCGGGCTGGAGGACCTGCTCGTCGGGACGAATGTGGCGAACCGGAACCTGGGGGAGGTCGAGGGGCTGATCGGCTACTTCGTCAATACACTCGCACTGCGCGCCGACCTCTCGGGAGACCCAACCTTCCGCCAGTTGCTCGCCGGCGTGCGGGAGATGACCCTGGCCGCGTACGCGCACCAGGAGGTGCCCTTCGAGACGATCCTCGCCGACTTGCAGCCGCAGCGTCACGGCAGCCACGCGCCCCTGTTCAACTTGATGTTCGTCATGCAGACCATCTTGCCGTCGGTCTGGGGGCTGCCCGGCCTGGAGACGGCGCTCTTCGAGCTGGGCCATCACACCGCCAACTTCGACCTCATGGTGCTGATGGCGGAAGGGCCCGACGGCCTGCTCGGCGCGTTCCTGTTCGACACCGACGTCTTTGGGGCCGCGGTGGTGGCGCGCATGGCGGAGCACTACGAGGCGCTTCTCGCCAGCGTCGCGGCGGACGCGGACCAGAGGCTGAGCGACCTCGAGGTGAGGGAGGATCCGGCGGCCGCCATGCTGGCCAATCAGTTCAACGAGGGCCCGTCGCTGTGAGGGGGAGCTGACGCCGATGTGCGGCATCACCGGGATGATCGATCTTCGCGGCGCGGGGCGGGTCGAGCCGCCCGTGCTCGCGGCGATGACCGCGTCGCTGGTCCACCGCGGGCCGGACTCCTCGGGGCAGTACCTCAGCCCCGACGCCGGGCTCGGCGCGCGCCGCCTCAAGATCATCGACCTCGAATCCGGCGACCAGCCGATCTACAACGAGGACCGCTCGCTCGTCCTGGTCTGCAACGGCGAGATCTTCAACTACCCGGAGCTGCGCCGCTCCCTGATCGACCGCGGGCACGTCTTCCGCACCCGCACCGACGTCGAAGTGCTGGTCCATCTCTACGAGGAGCACGGCGAGGACCTGGTCGATCACCTCAACGGCCAGTTCGGCTTCGCCCTCTGGGACGTCCCGCGGCGGCGGCTGTTCCTCGCCCGCGATCCGTTCGGGGTCATCCCCCTCTACTACACGGTCGCCGACGGACTTTTCGTCTTCGGCTCGGAGGTCAAGGCGATCTTCGAGCATCCCGCAGTCGAGCGCCGGCTCGATCTCGCCGGTCTCGACCAGGTTCTCTCGCTGCCGGGGCTGGTCAGCCCGCGGACGATGTTCGCCGGCATTTCGAGCCTGCCGGCCGGATACGCGCTGACCGCTGGCGACGGCGATCTGCGGCTGCGCCGGTACTGGGACCTGGACTACCCCCAGGAGGGGGAGGAGAGCGGGCCGGCGCGGCCGGAGGGGGAGTGGGTCGAGGAGCTGCGGGAGGTCTTCGGCCGCAGTGTCGCCCGCCGACTGCAGGCCGACGTGCCGGTGGGAATCTTCGTCAGCGGCGGGCTCGACTCGTCGCTGGTGGCAGCTTTCGCCGCCCGCCACACCCCCGGCGTGCCGCGGCACACATTCTCGATTGCCTTCGGTGACAGCGAAGCCGAGATCGACGAGACTCCCTACCAGCAACTGATGGCCCGCCTGCTCGGCAGCCACCACCACGAGATCCGCTTCGACTCCGAGGCGATCGCCGGGCGGCTGCGCGAGATGGTGCTGCACTGCGAGTGCCCGGTCAAGGAGAGCTACAACACCTGCACTCTGGCGCTCGCCGGAGCGGCGCGCGCGGCCGGCGTCAAGGTCGTGCTGGCCGGCGAGGGCGCGGACGAGCTGTTCGGCGGCTACCCGGGGTACCGCTTCGACGCGGCGGGGGAGCGGCGCCGCCGCGGCGCGCCGAGCGTCGAGGAGGTCCTCGAGGAGGAGCTGAGGGAGCGCATGTGGGGAGACCGGCACCTCGCGTACGAGGGGGACCAGGTCCCTTTTCGCGAGATCAAGGCGGGTCTCTACTCGCGGGAGGTGGCGCGGCGGCTCGACGACATCGACTGCATGGCCTATCCCCTCATCGACAAGTCCCGGTTGTCGAACCGGCACGCACTACACAAGAGGTCGTACCTCGATTTCAAGCTCCGGCTGGCGGATCACTTGCTGTCGGATCATGGTGATCGAATGGCGATGGCCCGGTCTGTGGAGGTTCGTTATCCGTTCCTTGATGTCGAGATGGTCGATTTTGCCCGCCGCGTTCCGCCTTCGCTCAAGCTCAACGGAATGGTCGAAAAGTACCTCGTGAAGCGCATGGCCGAGGGAGTGATCCCGCCGGCCATCGTGGAACGGGAGAAGTTCGGATTCCGGGCTCCTGGCAGCCCCATGCTGCTGCGTCGCGGCTACGGCTGGCTGGAGGACCTGCTGTCGCCGGAGGCGGTGCGGCATTACGAAGTGTTCGATCCGGAGTCGGTGTCGCGCCTGGCGCTCCAGTATTGCCGCGAGGGATACGAGATTCACCCCCACCTCGATACCGATCTCGTGATGGTCGTCCTCACCACTCACCTGCTCTGCGAGCTGTTCGCGCTGCGAGGAATCGCCTGATGCCGTCCGAGCCCGAGATATCTCTGGCTGCCGCCGCCCTCGCCCACGAGCCGGTTCACCGGCTGGTGCAGAAGGCGGCTGCACGCTTCGCCGGCCTGCCGGCGATCGAATGCGGAGAGCTCCGGATCACGCACGGCGAGTTGGAGGATCGCGTCCGCGGCCTGGCGGCTACCCTCACCGCGGCGGGGGTCGAGTGCGGCGACCTGG
Source organism: Thermoanaerobaculia bacterium (assembly GCA_035996875.1). Taxonomy (GTDB): domain Bacteria; phylum Acidobacteriota; class Thermoanaerobaculia; order Multivoradales; family UBA5704; genus DATARR01. The sequence continues at coordinate 151,460 of DASYJD010000086.1, read as the reverse complement.
TAGCCATCCTCTCCCCCGCGAGCGCCGACGTCATCGCCGGCATGCTGGCCGTGCTGCGGGCGGGTGGCGCCTTCGTGCCGCTCGACCTCCACTCCCCCGGTACCCGCCTGGAAGCCGCCGTGGCCGAGGTGCGCCCGCGCTTCTGGCTGGTGGCCCCGGAATGCGCCGGGACGCTGCGCGACCTCGAGCGCGAGGTGGGGTTCACGGCGCAGGCCGTGAGCCTCGACGGCCCGGCCGGCGGGCTTGCGGCCGGAATTGTCGCCGGGCCGGAGCCCGGGATCGACCTCGCTCCCGACGCTCTGTGTTACGTCTACTTCACCTCCGGCTCGACCGGCCGGCCCAAGCCGATCGCCGGCCGCCTCAAGGCGATCGATCATTTCGTCCGCTGGGAGATCGAGACCTTCGGCCTGGGTCCCGGCGAGCGCGTCAGCCAGCTCACCTCGCCGGCTTTCGACGCCTTCCTGCGCGATGCCTTCGTACCCCTGGCCGCCGGTGGCACGGTCTGCCCGCCGCCCTCGCGCGACATCCTCTTCGACGGCGGCCGGCTGGCCGATTGGATCGAGGCCAGCCGCCTCAGCCTGTTGCACTGCACCCCCTCGCTGTTCCGTCTGATCCTTGCCGAGGAGCCTGGCCCGGAGCGTTTCCCCGCTCTGCGCCGGGTGCTACTGGCTGGCGAGCCGCTGCTGCCGGCGGACGTGCGCCGCTGGCGGGCCGCGTTCGGCGACCGGATCGAGCTGGTCAACCTCTACGGCCCCAGCGAGACGACGATGATCAAGCTGTTCCACCGGGTGCAGCCGGAGGACGCCGCGGCCGCCATCGTTCCCATCGGCCGGCCGATGGCGGGGGCGCGGGCGGTCGTGCTCGACGAGAAGCAGCGCCCCTGCCCGCCGGGGAAGATGGGGGAGATCTACATCCGTACGCCCTACCGGACGCTGGGCTATCTGAACCGGCCCGAGCTCACCGACGAGGTCTTCGTCCCCAACCCTCTGAGCGGCGACGTCGGCGACATCGTCTACAGGACCGGCGATCTGGGGCGGGTGCGGGAGGACGGCAGCTTCGAGATCATCGGCCGCCGGGATCAGCAGGTGAAGGTGCGGGGAGTGCGGGTGGAGATCGCTCCCATCGAGGATCTGCTGCGCTCGCAGGCCGGAGTCGCGGACGCGGCGGTCGTCGACCGCGCCGACGCTCAAGGGAACACTTTTCTCTGTGCCTACCTGGTGCTGAAGGGAGAGGTGGACGCGGCGGGCTTCGGCGAGCTCCTGCGCAGTCGCCTGCCGGAGGCGATGGTGCCCTCCGCCTGGGTGGTCCTCGACTCGCTGTCGCGCACCTTGAACGGCAAGCTCGATCGCCGCGCCCTGCCCGAGCCCGGCCGTCTGGACGGCCGCCTGGGGCGCGAGCTGGTCGCGCCGCGGACCCCGGTCGAGGAGCGGCTGTGCCAGCTCTTTCGCGAGGTCCTGAGCACTCCCGAAGTCGGGATCTTCGATGACTTCTTCGCCATGGGGGGACACTCCCTTCTGGTCGCGCAGCTGCTCGCCCGCACGCGGCGCGAGTTCGGCGCCGAGGTCTCGCTGCACACCTTCTTCCAGGCGCCCAATGTCGCCGGCATGGCGGTGGCGCTGGCTCAAGGCCGCGTGTTGCAGGCCGATCCCGAGGCGATGGCGAAACTGATCGCCAATCTAGAAAACCTTTCTGATGAAGAGATCCGCGGCCTGTTGGCCGAGGGTTCAAGAGGAGGCCCCGATGTCTGATGGCAATCTTTTCCGGCTGGCCGACGCCGCCGCTGTCGAGCCGCTGATCAACCAGTGGTCGGTATGGTCCGACCTGATTGCGCCGGTGACGCACAGCTACCACGTGGCCAACTACCAGGTGAAAACCTTGCAGTCGTACCTGCAGAAGCCGGAGATCCACATCAAGGCGTCGCAGAACCCGAAGCTGGTGGGCGGGCCCTGGGTGGACGTGCCCGAGGCCCGCGCTTCCGAGGTGCAGGCCCTGCTCGACTCGACCCTGCGCGACGAGAAGGACAACATCGAGCTCGCCAGGGCAGCCACCGAGTTCCAGGTGATGCTGTCGAAGGAGGCCAGGGGACAGTGCATCGAGCCGTTCTATGCCCGGACTCCGGAGCCCCTGAAGGGTTACGTGGAGCTGCTCTACGACTACTTCAACCACCCGATCGTGCGGTTCATGGAGCCCCTGCTCTACCGTAGCCCCTACTACAAGAAGAGCCTGCAGTCGATGCGCCTGTTCCGACAGCCGAACGACCATCACCGCCGGTTCTTCCTCAGCACGCCGCGTCTGGTTGATCAAGACCAGATCGATTGGCAGGTGCCGTTCGACGATCCCCGTGTCGACGAGCTGTTCGCCCTCGACCGGCAGCCGCAGCCCCTGGAGCGCATCCGCGAGATCCTCGGGCTCGGGGCCGGGGATGACGCGCGGCTCCTGCCGTTGCTCACGGATGAGCCCATGCCGATGCGCCCGGTTTGGGACGGTCCCGGCGTGCAGATCCGCTACTTCGGGCACGCCTGCGTGCTGATCGAGTTCAAAGGCATATCGGTGATGATCGACCCCTGGCTCGCCCCCCTCTCGGACGAGCGCACGGTGGAGCGCTTCTCCTTCCGCGACCTGCCGGAGCGGATCGACTACGCCATGATCTCGCACGGCCACCACGACCACTTCGTGCTGGAGACCCTGCTGCGGCTGCGCGGCCGGCTGGGCACCCTGGTGGTGCCGCGCTCGTACGGCATGTTCTACGCCGACAACTCGCTGCGGCAGGCCGCCCGGGCGTGCGGGTTCAAGAGCGTCATCGAGGTCGACGCGCTCGACGCCGTCCCTTTCCCGGGGGGAGTCGACGGCGAGATCATCCCCATTCCGTTCTTCGGCGAGCATGCCGATCTGGGCCACGGCAAGAGCGGCTACGTGGTGTGCGCCGGCGACCGCAAGATCCTGCTCGCCGCCGACTCCAACTGCCTCGACGCGAGGGTCTACGAGAACGTCCGCGCGGCCATCGGCACCGTCGACACCGTGTTCATGGGCATGGAGTGCGTGGGTGCCCCGCTCTCCTGGCTGTATGGCGCCCTGATGCCGGTGAAGCTCGACCGCAACCACGACCAGACGCGGCGCACGCAGGCCTGCAACGCGCCGCGCGGCAAAGACATGATGAAAGCCCTGGGCGCCGAGCGGGTCTACAACTACGCCATGGGTTGCGAGCCGTGGCTGGAGTACAGCATGGGGCTCGGCAACACGGAGGTGTCGCCGCAGGTGAGGGAGTCGGATCGCTTCATCGCCGACGTGCGTCCCCACCTCCTGGACGCCGCCCGTCTCTACGGCAAGTTCGAGACCAACCTGGCCGTGCGCTGAAGCCCTGATCTGCAGCGAGGAGAACGCAGCCATGACCGATCTCAGCCAACGGATTGCCCAGCTCAGCCCGGAGCGCCTCGCCCTCCTCCTGCAACGCAGCCAGGGGGAAGGCGCGGCGCTTGGAGCACAGACGATCGCGCCCCGTGCCGGTGCTACGCAGGCTCCGCTCTCCTTTCTCCAGCGCCGGCTGTGGTTCCTCGACCGGCTGGAGAGCGGCAGCCCGCTCTACAGCATGCACGCGGCCTTCCGGGTCAGCGGTAGCCTGGACCGCGGCGCACTCGCGGCGAGCTTCGATGAGATGGCCCGGCGCCACGAGACGTTGCGGACGCGTTTCGAGACCGTAGGCGGCGAGCCGGTGCAGCACGTCGAGCCTGCCGCCACGGTCCCCGTTCAGTTCGTGGACCTGGCCGGCCAGCCGGAAGAGGGAGAACGGCGGGTGCGCGCCGAGGCCGGCCTGCCTTTCGATCTCGCCCGGGCGCCGTTGCTGCGGGTCCTCCTGGTGCGCTTGGGCGACAGCGAGCACCTGATCTCGGTGGCGTTCCACCACATCGTTTCCGACGGCTGGTCGATCGGCGTCTTCATGCGGGAGGTCGCCGCCCTCTATGAGGCGTTCGTGCAGGGCCGGCCGTCCCCTCTGCCCGCTCCGCTCATCCAGTATGCGGACTTCGCCGCCTGGCAGCAGACCGCCTTGACGGACGAGGTCCTGGCGGCCCAGATCGCCTACTGGAAAGAGGCGCTCGCCAGCGCTCCCGAGCTCCTCGAGCTGCCGGCGGACCGGCCGCGTCCGGCGATCCGTTCACCCCGGGGGGCCGCGGTCGACGTCCTGCTGACGCCTGAGTTGAGCGAGAGGCTGCACCGGCTCGCCGCGTCCGGCGCGTCCACCCTCTACATGGTCCTGCTGGCCGGCTTCCAGGCACTTCTGGCGCGCTTGAGCGGGCAGGACGACGTGCTCGTGGGCTCGCCCACGGCAGGCCGGGATCTTATGGAGACCGAGGGGGTCATCGGCCCTTTCGTCAACACCGTCGTGCGCCGCGCCCGCTTCGACGGCGATCCCTCCTTCAGCCGCCTGCTGGCCGCGGTGCGGGCGGACGTGCTGGCCGCCGATCCCCACGCCGGCCTGCCGTTCGACAAGCTGGTGGAGGCCCTGGCGCCCGAGAGGAGCCCCAGCCACACGCCCATCTTTCAGACCTGGCTGGTGCTGCACAACGTTCCCATGCCCGTCCTGGAGCTGTCGGGGATCACCCTGACCCCCATCGCCGCCCACGGCGGCACGGCGAAGTTCGACCTCACCCTGGAGGTGGCGGAGTCGGAGGGGGAGGTGCGCGGCTTTTTCGAGCACAGCCTGGATCTTTTCGACAGCGTCAGCGTGGAGCGGTGGGCGCGGCACCTCGCCATCCTGCTCCACGGCGCCACCGTGGACAGCGAGGTCCCGGTCTCCGACCTGCCCCTGCTGAGCGAGGGGGAGGTCCATCAGCTTCTCGCCGACTGGCGTAGCGGGAATGCCGCGCTCCAGCCCGCCGCCGGGCTCTTCGCGGCGCGGCAGGGCTCGTCCGGCACCGCCGTCCGCCTGGGTTGGGAGGAGCTGGCCCATGAGGAGCTGGAGGGGAGGAGCCGCCAACTGGCCTGGGTCCTGCGCGCCCGGGGAGTCGGTCCCGAGGTGGCTGTGGGGCTGTGCGTGGAGCGCTCCATCGACATGATCGTGGGCCTGCTGGCCATCCTCGAAGCGGGGGGTGTCGCCGTCCCGCTCGATCCCAAGTATCCGGCCGAGCGCCTGGAGATGATGCTGGAGGACTCCGGGGCCGGCCTGCTGCTCACCCAGCAGGGCCTGCTCTTTGACCTCCCCGCCGCCTTCATGGCCCTCGATCTGTTCTGCTTCGATACGGACGGTTACAGCCTGGAGGAGGAGAGCCGGGAGCCTCTCGGCGAGGACTTCCCGGAGGAGAGCCTGGCCTACCTGATCTTCACCTCCGGCTCCACCGGCAGGCCGAAGGCCGTGGGCGTCTCCCGGGGAGCCCTGGCCGTTCACTTGGCGGTCATGACGGAGGCCTTCGGTCTCACTTCCGGCGACCGCGTCCTGCAGTTCGCCTCCCTGAGCTTCGACGTCGCTCTGGAGCAGGTCCTCACGGCGTTGCGGGCCGGGGCCACGCTGTTCCTGCGCGGCGAGGAGGTCTGGAGCGCCCAAGAGCTCGACCGCCAGATCCTGGACAACGATCTCACCGTGGTCAACCTGCCCACGGGCTACTGGCAGCAATGGCTGCACGAGACGGATGGCGTGGCCGCCTCCTCGCTGCGGCTGATGATCGCGGGCGGCGACGCCATGGCTCCGGGCGCCGTCCGGCGCTGGCTGGAGCTGCCCGTGCCGCCGCGCCTGCTCAATGCCTACGGCCCCACGGAAGGCGTGGTCACCGCCGCCGTCTTCGACGTGCCGCAGCAGGAGCCGGGTGCCGCCATCCCCATCGGGACGGCTCTGCCGGGGCGCCGGCTCTATGGGCTCGACCGCTCCGGCCGGCCGGTGCCGGTCGGCGTGGCGGGCGAGCTGCACCTCGCCGGGCCGCTGCTCGCCCGCGGTTACTTGGGACGCCCGGAGCTGACCGCCGCGAGCTTCGTTCCCGATCCCTTCGGCGGTGCAGTGGGGGCGCGCATGTACCGCACGGGGGACCTCGTGCGCCGCCTGCCGGACGGCAACCTGGAGTTCCTCGGCCGCGTCGACCGCCAAGTCAAGGTGCGGGGCTTCCGGATCGAGCTGGGGGAGGTCGAAGAGGCCCTCCGCCGCCATCCGGACCTGCGCGATGCCGTCGCCGTCATCCACGGCGGCGGTGCGGAGGAGAAACGGATCGTGGCCTATGTCGTGCCGGCTGACCCCAGCTCGCCTCCCGCCGGCGACGAGCTGCGCGGGTGGCTCGCGGAGCGCCTGCCGGCGTACATGGTGCCTGCCGTGTTCGTCCCGCTGGCGGAGCTGCCGCTGACCGCCAACGGCAAGCTCGACCGGCGCGCCCTGCCCGATCCGGATGCGGATCAGGGCGGCCGGGAGGGCGGCCAGGTGGCGCCGCGCACCTCGCTGGAAGAGGCCATGGCCGGGATCTGGGAAGAGGTGGGGCTGTCGCCGGCGGGCATCCACGACGACTTCTTCGACCTCGGCGGTCACTCGTTGCTCGGCACGCTGGTGATCTCGCGCGTCATCGAGACCTTCGGCGTCGAGCTGCCGCTGCAGAGCCTGTTCGCCAACCCCACGGTGGCGAGCTTCACGGCGCGGGTGGAAGCGGCCCTGGCGGAGGAGAAGATCACCGCCGCGCCGATCGAGCCGGCTCCCCGGGACGGCGATCTGCCGCTCTCTTTCGCCCAGCAGCGCCTGTGGTTCATGGAGCAGGTGGATCCGGGGACCCCCGTCTACCTCATTCCGGCCGCGGTCCGCCTCTCCGGTCCTCTCGACGCCGAGGTGCTGGAGCAGGCGGTCAACGAGGTGGTGCGCCGCCACGAGGTGCTGCGCACCACCTTCTCCCTGGCGAACGACCTCCCGGTGCAGGTCGTCGCGCCCGAGCTCACGGTGCCGATGTCGCGCGCCGACCTTTCCGCCCTGCCTCCGGCCGAGCGCGAGGAGAAGCTCCTCGGCTGGGCCACGTCGGAGGCCCGGCAGCCCTTCGACCTGGAGCGGGGGCCGCTCCTGCGCCTTCTGCTGCTGCGTCTCGGCGCGGAGGAGCACTTGCTGCTGCTGACCCTGCACCACATCGTGGCGGACGGCTGGTCGCTCGGCCTTCTGCTGCGCGAGGTGGCGCAGCTCTATCCCGCCCTGGCGCGCGGCGAAAGCCCCGCGCTGCCGCCGCTCGCCGTTCAGTATGCGGATTTCGCGGTCTGGCAACGGCAGTGGCTGCAGGGAGAGGAGCTGGCGCGGCAGCTCGGGTACTGGCGCCGGCAGCTCGAAGGCGACCCGAAGGCGCTGGACCTCCCCTTCGCCCGGCCGCGGCCGGAGCGGCCCACTCACCGCGGGACCTTCCGGAAGTTTGAGATCGGCCCGGAGCTGGCCACGGATCTGCGCGAGCTGAGCCAGCGCGAGGGGGTGACGCTGTTCATGACGCTGATGGCGGCCTTCCAGGTCCTTCTGTACCGGTTCTCGGGGCAGGAGCAGCTCAACGTCGGCACCGGCATCGCCAACCGCAATCATCCCCGGACGGAGGACCTGATCGGCTTCTTCGTCAACACCCTCGTGCTGCGCGCCGACCTCTCGGGTAATCCGTCCTTCCGGGATCTCGCCGAGCGGGTGCGTACGGCCGCTCTCGGCGCCTACGCCCACCAGGACCTGCCGTTCGAGCGGCTGGTCGAGGAGCTGCGTCCGGGTCGCGAGCTCGCCCGCTCGCCGCTCTTTCAGGTGATGTTCCTGTTCCAGAACACGCCGATGCCCCCGTTGCGGGTGGGAGACCTCGAGCTAACCCCCTTGCGGTTGGATACCGGCACCAGCCATTTCGATCTGACTCTCGAGCTGCAGGAGGACGGGGACGGGGTGTCCGGGGCCGTCGAGTACAGCACCGAGCTCTTCGATGCCGCCGTCATCGAGATCTTCATCGATCGCTTCCTGGCCCTGCTGCGGCAGGTGGCGATCGCCCCGGACCTGCCCATTCTCGATTTGCCCTTGGGCGAGCCGGTCGCGGTACCGGGAGCAGCGCCCTCCGACGAAGAGTTCGTCTTCGAGAGCGGAGATTGACCCCAGAACCATGATCTCGCCGTCCTCTTCCCAGTTGCCCGATCTGTTCGTGCTCGACGCGGGTCTCCACGCCGAGCGCGGATACTGGGCTGCGCGTCTTTCCGAGGCCGCCGGTGCCGAACCGGTGGGGCTGCCGCCGGACCGCGCTATGGGGCCGAGCGGCGGGGATTGGCGCCTGGAGCTGCCGGCCGAGCTGGTGCGGCGGCTGGACCGCGTCAGCGGCGGCTCGCCCCTGCTGCGGTTCGCCGTCCTGACGGCGGGCCTGGCCGCCTGCCTGACCGATCGCGTGGCGGGGCGGCACGTGCTCCTGGGCAGCCCGGCCCTGGCGCCGGCGCCGGCCAACGCCCTGCCCCTGATCGTCGAGGTGGCGCCAGAGACGGCGTTCCGCCAATTGCTGCTCGGCACCCGGGGCGTCCTGCGCGAAGCCTACGCCCACCAGCGTTATCCGTGGTCCCGTCTGGCGCGGGAGACCGGCGCGCCTGGTTTCCGTCTGGTCGCCTCTCTCGCCGGCCTGCATGGTCCTCTGCCCTCGGGGCTCGACTGCGATCTGGCGCTGGCCTTCACCCAGGGGGAGGTCGTGGCGACGGACCGCGGCGGGCTCTACCTTCGCCACACCCTGCAAAGATTCCTCTCCCACTTCGCGGCCGGGCTCTCGGCGGCGCTGGCGGACGTCGAGCGGCCGCTCTGGGACCTCGGATGGCTGAGCGGGCCCGAGCGGCACCAGCTTCGCTGCGAGTGGGCCGAGGGGGCTCCGGCAGCCGCGCCCACGCAGTGTCTGCACCATCTCGTCGCGGCCCAGCTCCCCGGTAACTTGGCGGTGATCGATACCGCGGGGCGGATGACCTACGGCGAGCTCAACCGGCGCGCCGACGGTCTCGCCCGCCGGCTGATCTCCCTGGGAATCGGGCCGGAGTCGCGGGTCGGCGTCCTTCTCGAACGCTCCTGCGAGCTGGCCGTGGCCCTGCTCGGCGTGCTCAAGGCGGGCGCGGCCTACGTCCCCCTGGACCCGTCGTTGCCCCAGGAGCGCCTGCGCTTCCTGGTCGAGGACAGCCGTGCCTCCCTGGTGCTCACTCGGGCGGAGATCGGCCACGAGACCGCGGATGATCCGGCCGTGGAGGTCGCGCCTGGCAACCTCGCCTACGTGATCTACACCTCGGGCTCCACCGGCCGCCCCAAGGGCGTCATGATCCCCCACGGCGGGCTGGTGAGCTACCTCCTCTGGTGCGCCGGAGCCTACGAGCTGGCAGCGGGCGAGGGCGCGCCCGTCCATACCTCGATCGGCTTCGACCTGACAGTCACCAGCCTCTGGTCCCCTCTGGTCTCCGGCCGTCCGGTCCACATGCTCGCAGGCGACTCCCCGGTGGCAGCGCTGGCCGCGGCCCGGGAGGGCGGCTACGAGCTGAGCCTCGCCAAGATCACCCCCGCCCATCTCGAGCTTCTGCTGGCGACCCTGCCGGACGCCGGGCTCGTGGCCGGCGCGCGCTGCTGGGTGCTGGGTGGCGAGGCGTTGCGGGCCGAGCAGGTGGCGCCCTTCCGCGAGGCGGCTCCCGGCACGCGTTGGATCAACGAGTACGGACCGACCGAGACCGTCGTCGGCTGCTGCGTTCACGAGGTGGGCGCTGGCGATTCCCCCCAAGGCGCGCTCCCCATCGGACGACCGATCGCGGGTGCGGTCCTGCGTCTCCTGGCGCCGGACCTCTCCCTCGTGCCGGTGGGGGCGGTCGGCGAGCTCTACGTGGGGGGCGCCGGAGTGGCGCGGGGCTACTGGGGCCAGCCGGCGCTGACCGCGGAGCGGTTTGTGCCGGACGCCCTGAGCGGATCACCAGGCGCCCGGCTCTATCGCACGGGAGACCTGGCCGTCTACCGACCTGATGGCGCGCTGGTCTATCTCGGCCGGCAAGACGAGCAGGTCAAGATCCGGGGCCACCGGATCGAGCCCGCCGAGATCGAGTCGGTCCTCGCCCGCCACCCTGCGGTCCGCACGGCCGTGGTGGTGGTGCGGGAGGATACCCCCGGGCAGAAGCGCCTGGTGGCCTACGTCGTCCCCGCCGGCGAGGCCCATCCGGCGCCGGCAGACCTGCGCCTGCACGCCGGTGAGTTCCTGCCGGAGCCGATGGTGCCCGGCGTTTTCGTCGTGCTGCCGGCGCTGCCGCTGACACCGAACGGCAAGGTCGACCGCAGCGCCCTGCCCGCCCCGGCGGCGGCCGGGGAGGGCGGAGCGGGTGGGGAGCCTCTCCGGCCGCTGGAGGAGATCCTCGGCGGAATCTGGGCGGACGTCCTCGGCGTTGACCGGGTCGGGCGCAGTGATGACTTTTTCGCCCTGGGCGGTCACTCACTGCTGGCCGCCCAGGTGGTTGCCCGGCTTCGCCGCACGCTGGGGATCGAGCTGCCGGTGCGCACCTTCTTCGAGGCACCGGCGCTCGGCCCCTTCGCTGCCGCCGTCGAGGCGTTGCGCGACGGCCGGAGCGCTTCGGCCGCGGCCGAAGCGGTGCCCCTGGAACGGTCCGGAGAGCCGCGGGAGCTGTCGCCCAGTCAGGAGCACCTCTGGTTCTTCCATCAGCTCGAAACGGGCGCGGCGGCCTTCAACATCTCCTCGGCCCTGCGCCTCTCCGGCGACCTGGACGCGACCGCCCTGGACCGCGGTTTGGCCGCGGTCGTCCAGCGCCACGAGGTCCTCCACTCTGCATTCCCGGCCCAGGGCGGGCTCCCGGCCTGGATCCTCAACCCGCCCGGCTCGGTGTCCCTACCCCGGGTGGACCTGAGCGGGTTGCCGGAGCCGCTACGCGAGCGGGAGGCGCAACGCGTATCCCTGAGCGAGGCGGCACGCCCGTTCGACCTCGGGCGCGGTCCGCTGCTGCGCACCCTGCTGCTGGCGCTGGCGCCCCGGGAGCACCTGCTGACCGTGGTCCTGCACCACATCGTGGGCGACGGCTGGTCCATGGCCATCCTGACCCGCGACCTCACGGCGGCCTACCGGGCGCTCGCCGGGGGGGGCGCTCCGAGCTGGCCGGAGCTGGCCGTGCGGTTCGTCGACGTGGCGCGCTGGCAGCGGCGGCGCCTGGCGACCGGGGAGCTGGAGGGGCACCTGGCGTACTGGCGTTCGCGGCTCGCGGGGGCGCCGCCGCTCTCCACCGTCCCCCCCGACCGCTCGCGCGGCGGCCAGCCCGGCCGGCCCGGCGCACTGCTTCACGTCGAGCTGCCGGCGGAGCTGTCGGCCGCCGTCCGCGCCCTGGGGCGGCGGCAGGGGGCGACGGTCTTCATGGTCCTGCTCGCGGCCTTCGCCGTCGTCCTCCGCCATGCCTCGGGCCAGGACGACCTGGTGATCGGGACCGACCTCGCCAACCGCGCCCGGCTCGAGACCGAGGACCTGATCGGGTTCTTCGTCCACCAACTCCCTCTCCGCCTCGACCTGTCGCGGGATCCGGCGTTCGCGGACCTGCTGGCGCGCGTCCGGGAGGCCGCGTTGGGCGCCTACGACCACCAGCAGGTGCCGTTCGGCCTGATCGTCGATTCGCTCCGGCTCGACCGGACGCTCAAGGTCTCGCCCCTGTTCCAGACCAAGCTCATCGTCCAGAACTTTCCCCAGAGCGTGCTGGAGGCCCCGGGCCTCACCGCGACCCCAATGTTCCTGGACGGCGGCACGGCCCAGTTCGACTTGTTGCTGGCGCTGCACGACGAGGCCGCGGAGTTGCGGGGATGGATCAACTACAGCACCGATCTCTACGAGCCGGCCACTGTGAAGGCTCTGTTCGATCGGCTCCAGACCGTTTTGGAGGCCGCCACCCCGCAGCCGGAGGTGCGCCTGAGCGCCCTCGACGGGGTGCTCGCCAGGAAATCGAAGGATCAGAAGGAGAAGGGAATGAAGAAGCCCGATTTCAGCCGTTTTAAGGAGGTCAAGCCGAAGGTTGTCGGCCTGCCGCCCGCCAGGGACATGGTCGAGACCGGGTTCCTGCGCGAGGGGCAGACCCTGCCCATGGTCATTCGTCCCCGGGTCGGCGACCTCGATGTCGCTGCCTGGGCCGCTGGCGCCCGCGCCTTCGTCGAGGAGAAGCTGCAGCGCCACGGCGCCCTGCTTTTCCGCGGCTTCGGTGTCGATTCCGCGGGAGTCTTCGAACGCTTTGCCGGCAGCGTGGCCGACAGGCTGTTCAACGAGAACGGCGAGCACCCCAGGGAGTCGGTGACGGGCAATGTCTACACCCCGGTCTTCTATCCGCCGGAACAGAAGCTGCTCTGGCACAACGAGAACTCCTTCAACCTGAGCTGGCCGCGCAAGATCCTGTTCTGTTGCGCCAAGCCTGCCGACGTGGGCGGCGAGACGCCTGTCGTCGACAGCCGCCAAGTGTTCCAGCGGCTCGCTCCCGACCTGCGGGAGCGGTTCGTACGCCATGGCGTGATGTACATGCGGAATTACGGCGACGGGCTCGGCCTCGGCTGGCAGACCGTCTTCCGCACGGACAGCCGCGCGGAGGCGGAGGCGGTCTGCCGCCTTGGCGAGCTCCGTTGGGATTGGCGGGATGGCGACCGCCTGCGCACCCGGGGCGTGCGCCCGGCCGCGGTCCGGCACCCGGTCACGGGGGAGATGACCTGGTTCAACCAGGCTCAGCACTGGCACATGTCCTGTCTCGATGCCGCGACCCGGGAGTCAATCCAGACGGTCTTCCGCGAGGAGGACTATCCGCGCCACTGCTATCTCGGCGACGGCAGCCCGATTGCCGACGAGGACATCGAACAAATCCTCGACACCTACCGCGAGTTGGAGGTCAGCTTTCCCTGGGAGAAGGGGGACGTAATGCTGCTCGACAACATCCTGGCCGCCCATGGCAGGAACGCTTTCACCGGCGAGCGCAAGCTCCTCGTCGCCCTGGGAGAGATGACCTCCTACGCCGACCTCGACCGAGCCGCGCTCAAAGTCTGAGCACAGATCAGGAGAAGACAATGGAACCGAACAAGCCGGCACCCTCGAAGTTCTTCCGCGTCGCGCCCAAGGCAATGAGCGCCCCGCAGGGCGATCTGGTCACCATGAAGCCGCTCTTCGCGGACCAGCGCCTGCCCCTGGTCATCGAGCCCGCGGTGCCCGACCTCGATGCGGCGGAGTGGGCGAAGAGGAACAGCGCCTTGGTCGAGCGGAAGCTGCTGGAGCATGGCGGCCTGCTGTTCCGGGGCTTCGACGTCCCTTCCACGGCGGCCTTCGAGCGCTTCGCCGAGTGGATCACCCCCCACCTGGCGGACGACAACGGCGAGCTGCCGCGGTCGAACATCAGCGGCCGGATCTACTCCGTCAGCTACGCGCCGCCGGAGCAGGCGATCCTTTGGCACAACGAGAACAGCTTCTGCCCCCAGTGGCCAATGAAACTCTGGTTCTACTGCTTACTGCCGGCCCAGGAGGGGGGGGAGACCCCCATCGTGGACAACCGCCTGGTCCTGGAACGCCTGGACCCGGAGGTGCGGGAGAGCTTTCGCAGCAAGGGGATCGTCTACCTGCGCAACCTGGGCCGAGGGCTGGATTTCCCCTGGCAGGTGGCCTTCCAGACCGACGACCGCATGGAGGTCGAGCGCCGCTGCCGCGAGGCCGGCATCGAGTTCGAGTGGAAAGCCAACGACGTCCTGCACACCCGCTCGGTGCGCCCGGCCGTGCTCCGGCACCCGAAGACCGGAGAGGAGGTCTTTTTCGCCCAGCCCATGCTCTGGCACGTCAACTCCTACCAGGCAAAAGCGGATCTGCGGACCTTTTTCCGGATCGATGATCTGCCGCGCCACTGCGCCTACGGCGACGGCTCGCCGATTTCCGATGAGGTCATCCGCCACGTCTACGATGTCTACCGCCGTTCCGAGACGGTGTTCCCCTGGCAGAAGGGCGACGCCCTGTTGCTCGACAACATGCTGACCGCCCACGCCAGGAACCCATTTGCCGGGCCGCGCAAGATCTACGCCGCAATGGCGGAGCAGATCTCCGACCAGGACTTGCAGTAGTCATCTTTTGGATTTTGGAGCCGATCCCGATGGAAGCTTCGATTCAAGGTTTTCGTCTTTCGCCCCAGCAGCGCCACCTCTGGCTGCTCCAGAACGACGGCCGGTCCGCCGCCATCCAGTCCCTCGTCTCCCTCGCCGGGAGCCTGCGGATCGGGCTATTGGAGGAGGCTTTCCTCCGCCTGGCCGGTCGGCACGAGATCCTGCGCACGGCCTTCCGCCGGGCACCTGGGCTCAAGGTCCCGTTCCAGGTGATCGAAGATCGGATGGCGGTGGCTTGGCGTACCGCCGACCTCTCGCATCTGGAAGCGGAGGCGCAGGCCGCCGCGCTGGCGGACCTTGCGGCGGAAGAGTTGCGGCAGCCCTTCGACCTCGAGCGGGGCACGGTGCTCCGTGGTTGCATGGTCATCCTGGGATCCGTCGAGTTCCGCCTGCTCGTCACGCTGCCCGCCCTCTGCGCCGACCTGAGGTCGCTGGCCAACCTCGTCGCCGATCTGGGCGTTCTCTACGCCGAGGCCGCGACGGGGGAGGCAGTGATGCCGGCGGCAGAGGAGGAGCGGGTCCAGTATCTCCAGTTCGCCGAGTGGCAGAACCAGATTCTGGAAGAGGCCGAGGCCGAGCAGGCCCGCCAGTGGGGCGAAAGCACGATGGAGGGAGACGCCGTCGCGATTCCCTACGAGAGCGAGGAGGAGAGTGAAGAAGGCGGCGCCGCAGCCGTCGAGCCGGTGAGCCTTTCCGCCGGCACTCTCGCCGGTCTCGAGACGGTGGCGGAACGCTACGGCACGTCCATACCCGCCGTGCTGCTGGCGACCTGGCAGGTGCTGCTCTGGAGGCTCACCAATCAGCCGCAGGCGGTCCTCGGCACCCTCTTCGAGGGGCGCGGCTATGATGAGCTGAAGCCGGCGATCGGCCCGTTCGCCAAGTACCTGCCGGTCCGCTGCTCGGTCGAGGGGGCGGCGAGCTTCGGAGAGGTCCTTCGGCGCATGGACGTCGCTTACGGCGAAGCGGCCTCACACCTCGACCATTTCGCGTGGAGCCAGGATGGCGAGGACGAGAGGGGCCGCTTCGCCATCCTCTTCGACTGGGAGGAGCGCCCGGCGGCGTTCGCCGCCGGCGGCGTGACCTTCGCCGTCGAACGCCAGGGCCTCGACTCCGAGCCCTGCAAGCTGAAGCTCGCCGGCGTGCGTTGCGGCGATGAGCTGAGCGTCGAGCTTCGCTACGATCCGCGCGTGCTGCTAGCCCGCTCGGCCGCCCGGCTCGCGGCCAAGCTCGCCAGGCTGCTCGACGCCCTGATCCGGGACCCGCAGTCGGCTCCCGCCGGGGCGGACCTGATGACCGGCGAGGAGCGGACCGAGTTGGCCGGGGAGCTGCGGCGGACCACGGAGCAGATCGCCATAGAACTGCCGTCGGCCTCCCTCGCCGAGCTGTTCGTGGACGCCGCTCGGCGCGATCCGAAGGCGGTGGCCGTGGAGCTGGAGGGGGAGCGGCTGAGCTACGGAGAACTCGACCGCCGCTCGAACCAGCTCGCCCGCCACCTGGTCTCCCGAGGGGCTGGGCGGGGGGCGTTCGTGGGCCTCTGCCTGGAGCGGTCGATCGACATTTTGGTGGCTATCCTAGGGGTGCTCAAGTCGGGCGCCGCCTACGTGCCGCTCGATCCGGCCTATCCTCGGGAGCGCCTTGCCTTCACCCTGGAGGACAGCGGGGTCGCTCTGGTGCTGACCCAGACGGCGCTCCTCGAGGCCTTCCCTGCGGGATTGGCGCCGGTCGTCTGCCTGGACGCCGAGCGCGAGCGGATCGGCGAAGAGAACGGCGACGCGCTGGCGGCCCGGCCCACCGAGGCCGACCTCGCCTACGTGATCTATACCTCTGGCTCGACGGGGCGGCCGAAGGGGGTGGGAGTGACCCATGGCAACGTGGCGCGGCTCCTCGCGGCTACGGCCGGCGAGTATGGCTTCGGTCCAGAGGACGTCTGGACCCTCTTCCACTCCTACGCCTTCGACGTCTCGGTCTGGGAGATCTGGGGCGCCCTGCTCTACGGCGGCCGTCTGGTCGTGGTGCCTTATTGGGTGAGCCGCTCGCCGGAAGCCTTCTACGAGCTGCTCGCCCGAGAGGGAGTGACGGTGCTCTGCCAGACCCCCTCGGCGTTCCGGCAGTTCATTTGGGCTGACGAGGTGGTGCATGGCCGGACCGAGCCGCAGCCGGCACTCAGCCTGCGCTTGGTGATCTTCGCCGGGGAGGCGCTGCATCCCGCGGTGCTGGCTCCCTGGTTCGAGCGCCACGGCGACGAGCGACCGAGGCTGTACAACATGTACGGCATCACGGAGACCACGGTGCACGTCACTTGGCGCCTGATGCGGCGGACGGACCTCGCGGCGCCCAGCGTCATCGGCCAAGCCATCCCTGGATGGGGAATCTACTTGCTCGACCGCTCCCTGGAGCCGGTGCCGGCGGGCGTCGACGGCGAGATCCTGGTCGGCGGCGGCGTGGCCGTGGGGTACCTGGGAAGGCCGGACTTGACGGCGGAGCGTTTCGTGCCCGACCCGTTCAGCGCCCGGCCCGGCGCCCGGCTCTACCGCTCGGGCGATTTGGCGCGGTGGCTCCCGGGCGGCGATCTCGAGTACCTGGGGCGTATCGATCATCAGGTCAAGGTGCGCGGCTACCGGATCGAACTGGGGGAGATCGAGGCCGTCCTGCGGCGCCACCCGGCCGTGCGCGAGGCCGTCGTCGTGGCCCGCGAGGACGAGCGGGGAGAGAAGCGGCTGGTGGCCTATGTCGTGGAACGGCGGGCGGGAACGACGTTCGCGGAGCTGCGCGCCTTTCTGCAGCAGCACCTCCCTGAGCCGATGATCCCCTCCGCCGCCGTGGTTCTGGACGCCCTGCCGCTGACTCCCAACGGCAAGCTCGACGCCAGGGCGCTTCCAGCTCCCGGCACCAGCCGGCCCGAGCTCGAGGCCGCCTATGTCTCGCCGCGCACCCCGGCGGAGGAGGTGCTCGCCGCGATCTGGGCCCAGGTGCTGGGGGTCGATCAGGTGGGGATCGACGACAACTTCTTCTCCATGGGCGGCGACTCGATCCGCAGCGTCCGCGCCGTGGCTCTGGCCAAGGAACGGGGCTTCCACGCCACGGTCGAGGAGCTGTTCGAGCACCAGACGATCCGCAACCTGGGGTTCGTGGTGCGCACCAGCGAGGGGACCGCCATCCCGGCCGTGCGCACCCGGCCGTTCGGCCTGATCTCGGAGCGGGACCGTGCGCGGCTGCCGGAGGGGCTCGACGACGCCTACCCCCTGACCACCCTCCAGGCCGGCATGCTCTACCACATGGAGCTGAGCCACGAGACGCCGGCATACCACAACGTCGCCACCTGGAAGGTGCGGGCTCCGTTCGGCCGCGAGGTCTTCCTCAAGGCCGTGGAACGCGTAGTGGCCCGCCATCCGGTGCTGCGCACCTCGTTCGACGTCGTTAGCTACGAGCGCCCCCTGCAACTCGTCCACAGTCACCTGCAGCTCCCCGTAGCCCTGCACGACCTGCGTGACCAGACGCCGGAAGAGCAGAAGGAGACGCTCGAAGCCTTCTGGGTGCGGGAGCATCACGAGGTCTTCGACCTGGCCGAACCGCCGTACCTCCGCTTCGCCGTCCACCAGCGGACGGACGACACCTTCCAGCTCACCATCACCGAGCACCATGCCATCCTCGACGGCTGGAGCCTGACGTCGACGATCACCGAGGTCTTCGAGATTTACCTCAGCCTAATGGGCAGCGTCGAGCCGCGCGTCGAGCCCCCCCTCGCGACCTTGTTCCGGGACTACGTGCAGTTGGAGCACGCGGCCCTCGAGTCGCGGGAGGTCCGGGAGTACTGGCGCCGGCAGCTCGCTGACGCCCAGCCCTCACCGCTGCCGCGCTGGCCCCGGCGCTTCCGTCCGGAGTTCGACAGCCTGAAGGGCAAGGTCTACGTCGACATCCCGGCGGAGCAGCTCGGAGCCCTGCGCAACCTCGCCAGGTCCATCGCTGTGCCGCTCAAAAGCGTGCTGTTGGCCATCCACCTCAAGATGCTGAGCTGGGCCACCGGACGCGACGAGGTGCTGAGCGGTCTGGTGACCAACGGCCGGCCGGAGCAGCTCGACGGCGAGCAGGTGCGCGGGTTGTTCCTCAATTCCGTGCCCTTCCGCTTCGCGGTCGCGGACGGCTCGTGGGCCGACCTCATCCGCGACACCTTCGAGGCCGAGCGGAAGATGCTTCCCTTCCGCCGCTACCCCCTCGCCGCCTTGCAGCAGCAGTGGGGACGGCAGCGTCTGTTCGATGCCGCCTTCACCTACGTGCACTTCCATTCGGTGGCGCGGCTGCTGAGCAAGCAGTTGGTCGAGATCCTGGCGGACGACGAGCGGGACTTCTCCTACAACAGCTTCCTGCTCAGCGTGGCGTTCTTCCTGAGCCCGACCAAGGATCAGGTCCGGATCACCCTGGAGTACGCCGCCGCCGAGTTCTGTCGCGAGCAGATCGAGGCCGTCGGCCGCTGCTTCGAGCACATCGTCGCCGGCATGGCGGCCAACCCCCTGGCCCGGCACCGCAGCGATCCGCTCATGACGGAGGGCGAGCTGCGGCAGATCCTTCAGGAGTGGGGGGGGGCCGCCCGGGCGCCGGAGATCGCGGGCACGCTGCCCGCCTTGTTCGCGGCTCAGGCCGGGTGCACACCTCACGCCACGGCCGTGGTCTGCGGCGGAGAGAGTCTCACGTACGGCGAGCTCGAGGCACGCGCCAACCAGCTCGCGCGCGCCCTGCTCCGGCGCGGCCTGCGTCCGGAGCAGCCCGTCGGAGTGGCGCTGGAGCGCTCGCTCTCGCTGGTGGTCTCGCTGCTCGCTGTCGTAAAGGCGGGCTGCGCCTACGTTCCCCTCGACCCCGCCCTGCCGGCGGAGCGCTTGGAGTACCTCTGCGCCGACGCCCTGGGCGAGAGGCCCCAGGTGATCACCGAGGAGCGTCTGGCGGAGCGCTTTCCGCGGGCAGCGGTCCTCTGCGTGGATCGAGACGCGGCCGCCCTGGCCGCCGAGGCGCCCACCGCGCCGGCGGTGTGGATCGACGTCGAGTCCTTGGCCTACGTGATCTACACCTCCGGCTCGACGGGACAGGCCAAGGGAGTGGGGATCACCCATGCCAACGTCGTGCGGTTGTTCTCCGCCACGGCCGACCGCTTCAACCCCGGTCCGGACGACGTCTGGACCCTTTTCCACTCCTACTCCTTCGACTTCTCGGTCTGGGAGCTGTGGGGAGCCCTCCTCTACGGAGGCCGGCTGGTGGTGGTGCCGTACGAGGTGAGCCGCTCGCCCGAGGCCTTCCACGAGTTGCTGGTTCGCGAGAGGGTGACGGTGATCAACCAGACCCCCGCCGCCTTCGGGCAGCTCATCGCCGCCGAGCAGGCGGGCGCCGCGGCTGAGGGGCTCGCGCTGCGCCTAGTGATCTTCGGCGGCGAGGCGCTCAACGTGGGCTCTCTCGGCCCCTGGGTCGAACGCCACGGCTTGGCGGCGCCACGGCTGGTCAACATGTATGGCATCACCGAGACGACGGTCCACACCACAGTCTACGAGCTGAGCGAAGACGACTTCGAGGACCCGGGGCGCAGCCCCATCGGCGGTCCCCTCGCCGACACCCGCCTCTATGTGCTGGACTCCGCCCTCCTGCCCATACCGGTGGGCGCGGCCGGCGAGCTTTACGTGGGCGGCCCCGGCCTGGCACGCGGCTATCTCGGCCGGCCGGCGCTGACGGCCGAACGGTTCGTCCCCGACGCGCTGAGCGGTGAGCCCGGTGCCCGCCTCTACCGCTCCGGCGACCTGGTCAGCTTCCGCGCCGACGGCAACCTGGAGTACCTGGGCCGGGTGGACCGGCAGGTCAAGGTGCGTGGCTTCCGCATCGAGCTAGGCGAGATCGAGGCCGCCCTTCATCGCCTCCCCGAGGTCCGCGAGGCGGTCGCCCTGACGCGCAAGGAGGAGACGGGCGACGCGTTCCTCGTGGCCTACCTCGTGCCGGAGAGCGGCGCCACGCTGCCGCCGACGGCCGATCTGCGAGCCCGTCTGCTCGAGCTCCTCCCCGACTACATGGTGCCGGCCGCGTTCGTGCCGCTGCCGGCCCTGCCGCTGACTCCCAACGGCAAGGTCGACCGCCGCGCCCTGCCCGCGCCGGGCGAGTCGCGGGGGAACCTCAGGGCCGAGATCTCGGCGCCCCAGAGCGAGCTGCAGAAGACCATCGCGAAGGTTTGGCAGGAGGTTCTCAAGGTCGACGAGGTGGGGATCTACGACTCCTTCTTCGACCTCGGCGGCAATTCCCTCCGCCTGTTCGAGGTGTGTACACGGCTGCGCGAAGCCTGCAAGGACCGGCGGATCGAGCTGATCGAGCTGATGAAGTATCCGACCATCGCCTCGCTGAGCGAGCACCTGGCGTCCCGGGAAGGTCTCCAGGCCGTGGCCGGGATGGACGATCGGACCGCCAAGCTCCAGAGGGGGCGCGAGCAGATGAACGATCAGTTCGAGAGGATGCGGCGCGCGCCGCGCTGATCGAGGTGCGGAGCGCATGGCGAAGATGAATCGATTCCAGCACCGCAGCGGCCTGGAGGTTGCGGTGATTGGCATGGCCGGCAGGTTCCCCGGAGCGCGTAGCGTCGACGAGCTCTGGCGGAACCTCCGGGCAGGCGTGGAATCGATCACGTTCTTCACCGACGCGGAGCTGGCGGCGGCGGGGGTCGACGCGGCCCTCCGGCGGAATCCCTCCTACGTCCCGGCCAAGGGGTGCCTGGCCGATGTCGATCGTTTCGACGCCGAGTTCTTCGGCATCGGTCCGCGCGAGGCCGAGATCCTCGACCCGCAGCAGCGGCTGTTCCTGGAGTGCGCCTGGGAGGCGATTGAGAGCGGAGGCTACGACCTCGAACGCTATGCGGGCTGGATCGGCGTATACGCGGGCAGCGGCATGAGCACCTACTTCCTTGCCAACCTGCTCTCGAACCCTGAGCTCCTGAAGACGGTGGGGCACCTGCAGGTGGGCCTGAGCAACGACAAGGACTACCTGGCCACCCGCACCTCCTACAAGCTGGGCCTCGAGGGTCCCAGCCTGAACGTCCAGACGGCCTGCTCGACCTCCCTGGTGGCCGTTCATCTGGCGTGCCAGGCGCTGTTGCGCGGCGAGTGCGACATGGCGCTCGCCGGCGGGGTGTCGATCGGGGTGCCTCTCAACACCGGATATCTGTACCAGGAGGGGGGGATCCTGTCGCCCGACGGTCACACCCGCACCTTCGACGCCGCAGCCGCGGGGTGCGTGGGAGGCAACGGCGTCGGACTCGTGCTGCTCAAGAAGCTCGACGAGGCGCTGGCCGACGGCGACGTCATTCACGCCGTCATCAAGGGGTCGGCCCTCAACAACGACGGCGCCCTGAAGATCGGCTACACGGCGCCTCGCATCGACGGTCAGGCCAAGGTTATCCGCGCCGCCCACATCATGGCGGACGTGCCGGTCGAGAGCATTACCTACGTGGAGGCGCATGGCACGGCGACGGAACTGGGCGACCCGGCGGAGATCTCCGCTCTCGCCCAGGCCTTCTCCCGGGGCACGGAAAAGCGAGCCTTCTGCGCCATCGGCTCGGTCAAGAGCAACCTCGGGCACCTCGACGCCGCGGCGGGCATCACCGGACTGATCAAGGCGACGCTGGCCCTGGAGCACGCGGAGATCCCGCCCAGCCTGCACTTTCGCCAGCCGAACCCGCAGATCGACTTCGCCGAGACTCCTTTCTATGTCAATGCCGAGCTGCGGCCCTGGCCGGCCGGGGACGACCCGCGCCGGGCCGGAGTGAGCTCCTTCGGCATCGGTGGGACGAACGCCCATGCGATCCTTGAGGAGGCGCCGCCGCCACCGGCGGCCGAGCCGTCGCGGGGTTGGCAGCTGCTTCTCCTGTCCGCCCGCACCGGGCCGGCCCTGGAGAGGGCGGAGGGGCGCCTCGCTACCCACTTTGCGGAGGCGCAGAGCGGGCTGGCCGACGCCGCCTATACGCTGCAGGTGGGACGCAGGGCCTTCGCCCACCGGCGTATGCTGGTCTGCCGGCAGGCGGGTGAGGCGGTCGCCGCCCTGGGTCGGCGCGAACCGGAAGACGCCGGCGTCTGCGATCCCGAGGCGGCGGCGCGCCCCATCGTCTTCCTCCTGCCGGGCCAGGGCGCGCAGCAGGTGGGGATGGCGGCCGGCCTCTACCGCAACGAGCCGGCCTTCCGCCAGATCCTGGACCAGTGCGCGGACCTGCTGCGCCCCGCTTTGGGGCTCGACATCCGCCAGATCCTCTATCCGTCTCAGGGCCGGGCTCAGGAGGCGGCCGCGCGGTTGCGCCAGACCACACTGGCCCAGCCGGTGCTGTTCGCCGTGGAGTACGCCATGGCCCGGCTGTGGGGAGAGTGGGGGATCCAGCCCCAGGCGCTCCTTGGCCACAGCCTGGGGGAGCTCGTGGCGGCCTGCCTCGCGGGTGTCCTGCGGCTGGAGGATGCTCTGCGGGTGGTGGCGCGGCGTGGCATCCTCATGCAGAGCCTGCCGCCGGGAGCCATGCTCTCCGTGCCACTGCCGGAGTTCGAGGTCGCCGGCCGCTTGGGGGAGGACCTGGACCTGGCGGCGGTGAACGGACCCGCCTCGTGTGTGGTCGCCGGCCCCCTCGCGGCGGTCGAGTCGTTCCGCGCCGAGTTCCAGGGCGAGGGAGTGGACGCGAAGCTCCTGGAGACTTCCCATGCCTTTCATTCGGCGTCGATGGACGCCGTCCGTGAGCGCTTCGCCGGTGAGATGGCGAAGCTCGAGCTGCGGGCGCCCCAGATCCCTTTCCTGTCGAACGTCACCGGGACCTGGATCGAGTCGCGGCAGGCGACCGATCCCGAGTACTGGGGGGAGCACCTGCGGCGCACGGTACGGTTCGCCGCCGGCCTCGAGCAGATGCTCGCCTCGCCGGAGCGGATCCTGCTCGAGGTCGGGCCCTGGGGAGGGCTCGCCCCCCTGGCTCGCCGCAATCCGCGGCGGGACGCGCGAACGCTGGTGATCACCTCTTCCCCTTCGCCCAAGGAGAGCACGCCGGGCGAGGCCCACCTCCTGGGAGCCCTCGGCCGCCTCTGGCTCGCCGGCGCTAGGCCGGACTGGCAAGGGTTCTATCGCCACGAGCGCCGGCGCCGGGCTGTCGTGCCCACCTATCCCTTCGAGAGGCGGCGCTACTGGATCGACCCCGCGCCGGCGCGCGGCGCCCGCGAGGGGCGCCGCGCCGATCCGGCGGACTTCTTCTGGGTGCCGGGCTGGAAGCGGGCCCTACCGAGGAGGCCGAACGAGGAGCGTCAAGAGGGGCTCTGCCTCCTGTTCCTCGACGAGCTCGGTCTCGGTCGAGCGCTCGCGGACCGGCTGGCGAGACGCGGGGAAGCCGTGGCGACGGTCACGCCCGGCGAGCGCTTCGCCGTGCAAGGGGAAGGCGCCTACACGATCGATCCGCGCCAGCGCGAGGACTACGAAGCGCTTTTGCAGGATCTGTGTGGCAGCGGCAGGGCGCCCTCCCGGATCGTCCATCTCTGGACGGTCGAGGGCACCGTCCGCAATCCGGAGCCAGTGCTGAGGGAGCGT
Source organism: Thermoanaerobaculia bacterium (assembly GCA_035996875.1). Classification (GTDB taxonomy): domain Bacteria; phylum Acidobacteriota; class Thermoanaerobaculia; order Multivoradales; family UBA5704; genus DATARR01. The sequence continues at coordinate 127,837 of DASYJD010000086.1, read as the reverse complement.
GGTTTCATCAGCCTGATCCTGCTGGCCCAGGCGATTGGAGAGCAGATGCTGGCCGGCGGCTTCGGCGGGGCGATCGGTGGCGCGGCGCTCACCCTCACGGCCATCTCCGATCACCTCCACGAGGTCACGGGGGAGGAAGAGATGCGCCCCGAGAAGGCGACTCTGCTCGGGCCCATACAGGTCATTCCCCAGGAGTATCCCAACGTCCGGTGCAACAGCCTGGACGTCCTGGTACCCGCGCGGGAGAGCGCCGCGTGGCAGAGACTGGTGGAGCGCCTCGCCGGCGACCTCGCCTTTCCCGCCCCGGACCTCAGGGTCTGCTACCGGGGAGCCGAGCGATGGATTCCCGTCTTCGATCCGCTGCCTCTGGAGGAGCCCGCCGCCCCGCTGCCGGCGGGATTGCGGCTTGAAGGGTGCTACCTCATCACCGGCGGCCTGGGCGGCATCGGTATCGAGGTTGCCCGCGGCCTGGCGAGGACGGTGCGCGCGAACCTCGTCCTTGTCGGGCGTTCGGCGCTGCCGGCGCGTGAAGAGTGGGAGGGCCGGATCGCGGACGGCGATACGAGGCTGCGCACGCTGCGCGAGATCGAGGATCTGGGCGGCGGTCTGATGGTCGTGAGTGCCGACGTCGCCGACGAGGGGGCGATGCGCCGTGCCCTGGACGAGGCCACTGCGCGCTTCGGACGCCTCCACGGGGTCTTCCACTCCGCCGGCCTTCCCGGCGGGACGCTGATCCAGCGCCAGGCTCCGGAGATCGCCGCCGCCGTTCTCGCCGCCAAGGTCGAGGGCACCCTGGTGCTGGATCGGCTGCTTGCCGGCACGGATCTGGACTTCCTCGTCCTCTTCTCTTCGTTGCGCTCCTTGCTTGGGGGCGCCGGACAGGTGGATTACTGCGCCGCCAACTGCTTCCTCGACGCCTTTGCCCTTGCGCGGTCGCGGCGCGGCCAGCCGACGCTGGCGATTGGCTGGGAGGGATGGCGCGATGTGGGAATGGGGCAGGACGACCTCGTGCACTCCGGGGGCGGTGAGGATTACGTCATCGAGACCCTATCGAACGCGGAAGGCTGGAGCGCCCTCGTCCGCCTCCTCGGCGTGCGGGAGCTGCCGCAGATCGCCGTCTCGGTCGAGGACCTTCCGGACCGTCTGCGGCAGGTACGGCAGAGCCGTGCCGGGGAACTCCTGGAGGCGGCGATGTCCAGCTCCCCGCGCGCCAGCGCGCATGGACGCCCGCAGCTCGCCACGCCGTTCGTTGGCCCGCGCAACCCGGTCGAGCAGACTCTCGCCGAGATCTGGAGCCAGCTCCTCGGGATCGAGCCGATCGGCGTCGAGGACAATTTCTTCGAGCTGGGCGGTGACTCGGTGGCCAGCCTGCAGATCGTCAGCAAGGCCCGCCAGCGAGGATTGCGGCTGACGCCGCGGCAGGTATTCCAGCACCAGACGATCGCCGGCCTGGCCGCCGCCAGCACCGGTGGCACGGTCCGCGCCCTGCAGGGCCTGGTCGTGGGAGATGTGCCGCTGACGCCGATTCAGCATTGGTTCTTCGAGAGCCTTCCCCAGGCTCCCCATCACTACAACCAGGCTGTGCTGCTGCGGTGTGGCGAATACCTCGAAGCCGGGCGCCTGGAGAGAGCGGTCTCGCGGATCTGTGAGCATCACGACGCGCTCCGGCTGCGGTTCGAGCGCACCGCCGCGGGATGGCGGCAGACCTGCACCCTCCCCGGCGGGCCGGCCGTGTTCAGCCGGATCGACCTGACGGTGCTGGCGCCCGGCGAGCAGCCGGCGGCGATCACCATCGTCACCTCCTGGCTCCAGGCTTCGCTGGATCTCGCCGGCGGGCCACTCTGCCGGGTGGCCCTCCTGGAGCTGGGGCCAGGGCAGCCGCAACGCCTGGTGTGGACGATCCATCATCTGGGGGTGGACGTGGTGTCCTGGCGGATCCTGCTCCAGGATCTTCAGACGCTGTACGTCAGTCCCGGTGCGATCCTCCCGGCGAAGACGACTTCGTACCAGGAGTGGGCGGAGCGGCTGCGCGGCCACGCGCGCAGCGATGAGCTGCTGCGGGAGGCCGGCTACTGGCTCGGGCACCCCTGGCATTGGGTCCGGCCGCTGCCGGTGGCCTACCCCGAAGGCCGCAACACCTCGGAGTCCTTCCGCACCGAGACGCTGGCGCTGGATCCGGAGGCGACCCGAGCTCTCCTGCACGACGTCCCGGGAACCGCCCACGCGCAGGTCAACGACCTCCTGCTCGTGGCTCTCGTCCAAGCGTTCAGGGACTGGACGGGCGAGCCGCGGCTGGTAGTCGATGTCGAAGGGCATGGACGGGGGGCGGCGTTCGACGACGTCGACCTCTCGCGAACCGTGGGGTGGTTCACCAGCATCTATCCGGTCCTGCTCGACCTCGGGGGGACCGCCGGGTCGGCCGGCGAAGATCTCAAGGCGGCCCGGGAGCAGCTCCGCCGCATCCCGGACCATGGCTTCGGCTACGGCCTCCTGCGCTTCCTGAGCGATAACGCCGCGGCGGAGCGCCTCGCCCGGCTGCCGAAGGCGGAGGTCGTCTTCCTCTATACCGGGCGCTCCGAAGGTGCGGCCTCGCCCTCCCTCTATACCCCGGCGCCGGAAGCCCTCGGTCCCAACCAGAGCCCGCAGTCGGTGCGCCAGCACCTGCTGGAGATTACCGTCAGCGTCCAGGGAGAGCGGCTGCGGGTCGAGTGGGCGTACAGCCGCAACATCTGGACGGCCGGTGCGATCTGCGGCTTGATCGCGAGTTACGAGAGCGCCTTGCGCGCACTGATCGGGCATTGCCTGGGCGCTGGAGCCACGGAGCTCGCCGCCGGTGACTTCCTACTGGCAGGGTTGGAGGAAACGGAGCTGGAGGAGCTGAGGGCGCGCTTCACCGGCATCGCGGATGTCTATCCACTGTCGCCGGTGCAGGAAGGCCTGCTGTTCCACACGCTCAATGAGCCGGGATCCGGGGTGTACGTCACCCATATCCACTGGACCTTCCGGGGGGCCCTCGACACCGCCGCGCTGCAACGGGCCTGGCACGGCGTGGTCGAGCGGCACACGGCCCTGCGCACGGCTTTCGCCTGGGAACGTCTCCCCGGGCCCCTGCAGGTCGTGCTCCGGGCGCTCGATCTCCCCTGGGAGGAGCACGACTGGCGGGGCCTCGAGGCTTGGGAGGACCGCTTCGAGGATCTGCTGCGAGCCGACCGCGTCCGGGGCTTCCAGGTCGAGCACCCGCCGCTGATGCGGCTCCACCTCCTGCGCCTGGAAGACGACGTTCACCGGCTCGTCTGGACCTTCCACCACCTGCTCATCGACGGCTGGTCGGTGCACCTCATCTTCGGCGAGGTCCTCGCCTCCTATGTCGCCTTCTGCCGCGGCGGCGAGCCGTCGCTGGCCGCGGCACGGTCCTACCGCGATTACGTTGCCTGGCTGCGACGACAGGACCCCGGCCGCGCGGAGGCGTTCTGGCGGCGGACCCTGGGAGGCTTCAGCCGGCCGGTGCCGCTGCCGGGAGCGCTGGAGCGATCCCCCGGAGGGGCGCCTGTCGAGGCGGCGCGCTTCCGGCGCACCCTCGTCCTGCCGGCGGAGACGAGCGCGGCTCTCCTGGCTCTCGGACGCAGGCAGCAGCTCACCCTTAACACCATCGTCCAGGGGGCCTGGGCACTCCTGCTCGCCAGCCATGCCAACGGTCAGCGGGACGTGGTGTTCGGCGCCGTGACCTCGGGACGCCCAGAGTCGCTGGAGGGGGTGGAGACCATGGTCGGCCTGTTCATCAACACTCTGCCTTTGCGCCTGAGGGCCGAGCCCGAGGTGGAGCTGCTCCCCTGGCTGCGCCAGCTCCAGGATCAGCAGGCCGAGATGCGGGAGTTCGAATACAGCTCGCTGGTCGAGGTCCACGGCTGTACGCAGGTCCCCCGCGGCCAGCCGCTGTTCGACACCCTGCTGGTATTCGAGAACTTCCCGTCGGTCGCGGGCGGCGGCAAGGTGGCGGAATTGGATCTAGAAATCCTGGAAGTGGGTGCGATCGACCAGAACAGCTACCCGCTGACGATCACGGTCTATCCGCAGCAGGAGATCGTGCTCGAGATCGCCACCGGCCGCCGCTGGTTCGATGAGGCCACGGTGGACGAGCGGCTGCGGGAGCTCGCGGGACTGCTGGCGAGGATGGCGGCGCGGCCGGCGGACAGTCTGGGCGAACTGCTGCAGTCGGTGGATGCCGAGCGCCGGCTCGCCCGCACCCGCGTCGCCGAGCGTCGTCATGCGGACAATCTCGCCAAGCTGAGAAGCCTGCGGCCCGACGGAGCGAAGGTGGAGAGAGGGAGAGCCCGCAGTTGAATCCGAATGGAGATGCTATGGAAGCACCAGTCATCCAGGGTTACCGGTTGTCGCCCCAGCAGCGGCGGCTGTGGCACGTGCAGCAGGGGAGGGGAGTCCTCCTGGCCCAGCTCGCCGTCCGGATCGACGGCGAGCTGCGCAGCGACCTCCTGGCCGGGGCATGGGAGGAAATCATCGCCCGGCACGAGAGCCTGCGCACCGTCTACCGTCGAACGGCGGGAGTCACCGTTCCCGTTCAGGTGATCCTTGACGCTACGACGGTGGTTTGGGAGGAGGCGGATCTGCGGGTCCTTGGGGAAGCGGAGCAGCACGAGCGCAGAAACGCGCTCCTCGCGGGGCATCGGCCTCTGGAGGCCGGCCTCGAGGCGGTCCCGGTTCTGCGCTCATCCCTCTGCCACCTGGCGGACGGAAGCCACGTCCTGCTGGTGAGCTTGCCCAGCCTCGGCGCGGACTCCCGGACCCTGCGCAACCTGTTCCGGCAGCTCCCCGAGGTCTACGGCCGGCTGGCGAGCGGCCTGGAGCTGGGCGACGACCCCGAGCTGACCCAATACCTCCAGTTCTCGGAATGGCAGATCCAACTTCTCGAGGACGACGAGGCGGCGAGCGGCCGGGCAGTCTGGCAGCAGAGGCTTGCCCCCTCCGCGCTCCTGCCGTTCGAGCGTGAGCGCGGGGCGATGGTGGGGGTGCGCGAATGGAGAGCGTGTCCGGTGGCGCTCGCGCCGGACCTGGCGGCGGCAGCCGAGCGGCTGGCACGAGCCCAGGGCGCCACCCTCCAGGCCGTGCTGCTCGCCGGCTGGCAAGCCTTGCTGGCGCGCCTCGCCGGCGCCGGCGACTGCGTCGTCGCGGTGCCGTTCGACGGCCGGAAGTACAGCGAGCTTCACGACTCCTTCGGGCTGTTCGGCAAGTGGCTGCCCATCCGCTGCGAGCTCGATCCGAAGATGCGTTTCGAGGCGTTGCCGGCCCGCGTGCAGGGGGTTCTGGAGGAGGCGGAGAGCTGGCAAGAGTATTTTCTGGCACCGGAGGGGGAGATCGCCCGCGCCGGCTTCGAATTCAGACAGTGGCCGGAGGCGATCGCGGCCGGGGGGATCACCTTCTCCGCCGAGGATCTGTGGGTCGAGGACGAGCTGATCCGGCTGACGCTCTCTTGCCGGGAGCGGGAGGGGAGACTCGAACTGGCGCTGCTCTACGATGCCAGGGCGTTCACGCCGGAAGCGGCGTCCTATCTCGCCGCCCGCCTCGAGGCGCTGCTCGCCGGCGCGCTGGCACATCCGGAGACCACGATCGAGGATCTCGATCTCCTGGGCTCCGGGAAATTCCTCCTGGCGGAATGGTCGCGTGGGGAGACGGGAGTACCGCCGGCGGAGCCCTTCCACCAGATCTTCGCCCGCCAGGCCTCCCGCACGCCCGCCGCTGCCGCCGTGGTCTGCGGCGACCGCTCGCTCTCCTATGGCGAGCTCGACGCCCGGGCCAACCAGCTCGCCCATCACCTTCGGCGCCGCGGCGTTGGAGCGGGATCTCTGGTGCCCATCCGGCTGCTGCGCTCGCCGGAGCTGGTGGTGGCCCTCCTGGGGGTGCTCAAAGCTGGAGCCGCCTACGTGCCCCTCGACCCGGTTCAGCCCAGCGAGCGCCTCGCCCGGATCCTGGAGGCGATCGCGCCGCCCCTGGTCATCACCCACAGCTCGCTGGCCACCGGCGACGGCCCTTTCCTTTGCTTCGACGCCGAGGCCGCGTCGCTCGACGCCGAGAGCCGGCTCGCTCCGGAGATCCACGTTCCTCTCGACAGCCTCGCCTACGTGCTCTACACCTCCGGCTCCACCGGGCTGCCCAAGGGGGTGATGATTCCGCACCGCGGGCTCGCCAACTATCTCGGCTGGTGTGCCGGAGCCTATGAAGCCGGGCGCGGCGGGGGTGCCGTGGTGCATTCGCCCATCGTCTTCGACCTGACCGTCACGTCCCTTCTCGCGCCGCTGCTGTGCGGCGGCCGTGCGGTGCTCCTGTCCGAGAGCGCCGGCATCGAAGCGTTCGCCTCGGCCCTCGCCGCCGCCGAGGTGGCGCTCTTCAAGCTGACCCCCTCCCATCTCGATGCCGCCGTAGAGCTACTGCGCGAGACGAAGCTCGCCGATCGCCCGCGCCTCCTGGTCGTCGGCGGCGAGCCCCTGTCGGCGCGCTCGCTCGCCGCCTGGTGGGAGATCGATCCGCGAGCGCGGATCGTCAACGAGTACGGTCCGACTGAAACGGTCGTCGGCTGCTGTGCCGCCGCCCTGGGACCGGAGGCGGCCGAGGGAGGTGCGACGCCGATCGGCAGGCCGATCGCCAACGCCCGTCTGTACGTGCTCGACGCTCTCCTGCGCCCGGTCCCAGCGGGAGTCAAGGGGGAGCTGTACGTCGCCGGCGAAGGGCTCGCTCGCGGCTACCTCGGAGCGCCGGATCTGACGGCTGCCCGATTCATTCCCGATCCGTTTTCCGGCACGGCCGGAGAACGGCTGTACCGGACAGGGGATCTCGTCCGCTGGCGCCTCGACGGCGAGCTGGAGTTCGTGGGCCGCAGCGACGCCCAGGTCAAGGTGCGCGGCTACCGGGTGGAGCCCGCCGAGGTCGAGCTCGCCCTCGAGCGTCACCCCGGAGTCGGCGGCGCAGTCGTGCTCGCCGAGAGCGAGGAAGCGGGCGGGCGCCTGATCGCCTACTTCATCGCCGCCGGTAGCCCGCCGCCATCCGGCGGCGACCTGCGCGACTTCCTGCTGCGAGAGGTCCCGGAGTACATGATCCCGGCCGCCTTCCTGCCGGTGGCCGTCTTTCCCCTCACCGCCAATGGCAAGGTCGACGCCGGGGCGCTGCGGGCCGAAGGCGGTGGCCGCCCCGTCGTGGTGGCGGAGTACGTCGCTCCTGAGACTGAAATGGAGCGGATCCTGGCGGCGGTCTGGAAGGACGTGCTGCGGGTCGAGCGGGTGGGCCTCTACGACAACTTCTTCGACCTCGGCGGGCACTCGCTCCTGATGGTGCAGGTCTTCAGCCGGATCAAGGCCCAGGTCGACACCGAGCTGCTGATGGTCGAGATCTTCGAGTTCCCGACCGTCAGCTCGATGGCGAAGCGGCTGGTCCAGGAGCGCGAGCAGGTGGCTCCCCCCGCCTTGAGCTCCGGCCGGGCCGAAGCCCGCCTCGAGACACTCCTCCAACCCCCCGAGGAGGATCCGGCGGCGGCCCGGCTGGATTCCCGGAGGAGCCTGAGGGATGGCTGAGCCCTGGACCGTGAATGAGCGCAGCTCGATCGCTGTCGTCGGCATGGCCGGCCGCTTCCCGGGCGCCGCCGACGTCGACGAGCTCTGGCGTAACCTGCGCGACGGCGTGGAGTCCATCGTCTTCTTCACCGAGGAGGAGCTGGCGGCAGGGGGAGTGGGCCGTGAGACCCTGCGCCAGCCGGGCTACGTCCGGGCGCGCGCTCCCCTCGACGGCGTCGAGCTCTTCGACGCGCCTTTATTCGGCATCAGCCCGCGCGAGGCCGAGATGCTGGACCCGCAGCAGCGCCTGTTCCTCGAATGCGCCTTCACGGCCCTTGAGAGCGCGGGATACGACGCGCAGCGCTACGAAGGAGCGGTCGGCATCTTCGGCGGGGCCAACATCAGCACCTATCTCGGCATTCTCTATTCGAACCCCGTGCGCATCGGCTCCTTCGGCGTCTATAACACCCTGCTCGCCAACGACAAGGACTACCTGACCACCCGCGTCGCCTACAAGCTGAACCTGCGGGGACCCGCCATCACCGTGCAGACCGCCTGCTCGACGTCGCTGGTGGCGGTGCATCTCGCCTGCCAGAGCCTGCTCCATGGGGAGTGCGACCTCGCGCTGGCGGGCGGGATCGGAATCAACCTGCCGGAACGCTCGGGCTACACCTACGAACAGCACGGAATCGGCTCGCCCGATGGCCACTGCCGGCCCTTCGACGCCCGGGCGCAGGGCACCGTCAGCGGCAGCGGAGTTGGCATCGTGGTCCTCAAGCGCCTGGCAGCGGCCCGCGGGGACGGCGATCCGGTCCTCGCGGTGATCCGCGGCACGGCGGTGAACAACGACGGCTCGCTGAAGATCAGCTACACGGCCCCGAGCCTGAAGGCGCAGGCGCAGGTGGTGGCGGAAGCCCTGGCGGTGGCGCGGGTCGAGCCCGGCACCATCGGCTTCGTGGAGGCCCACGGCACCGGTACCTCGCTCGGGGACCCTATCGAGGTCGCGGCGCTCACCAGGGCCTTCCAGGCGCGGACCTCCGAACGGGGCTTCTGCGCTCTCGGCTCGGTGAAGAGCAACATCGGGCACCTCGACTCGGCGGCGGGTGTCGCCGGCCTGATCAAGGCGATCCAGTCGCTACGCCACGGCGAGATCCCGCCCACGCTCCACTTCGAGTCGCCCAATCCCCAGATCGATTTCGCCAACAGCCCGTTTTTCGTCAATCCAAAGCTGAGCGCATGGCCCCTGCCCGGCCGTCCCCGGCGAGCCGGCGTGACCTCGCTTGGGATCGGCGGCACGAACGTCCACGTGGTGCTGGAAGAGGGGGAGGTGTGCGCCGATTCCGGCCCCGCGCGCGCGGCGCAGCTCCTGGTCTTCTCGGCCAACTCTCCCGCGGCCCTCGAGGCGGTCACCGACGGCGCCGCGCGGTACCTGCTCGAGCATCCGGACGTCAACCTGGCGGACGTGGCCTACACCGGGCAGGTCGGCCGGCGGCTCTGGGCTCACCGGCGGACGCTGGTCGCGCACGATCCGCGGGAGGCCGCCTCGGCGCTCGAGGGCCGCTCCCCCCTCATCGCCTCCCTGGTCTGCGAGTCCCGGGAGCGCCCCGTCTGCTTCCTGTTCAGCGGCCAGGGCGCGCAGTACGCCGGTATGGGGTACGGCCTCTACCGGAGCGAGCCCACCTTCCGCGGGCAGGTGGATCTTTGCGCGGAGATCCTCGCGGAGCCGCTTGGCCTCGACCTGCGACGGGTGCTCTTTGCGGGGGCGGACGGGTACGGCGGCGACCCGCGTGCCCTCGACTCGACGGCGCTCGCCCAGCCGGCGCTATTCACGATCGAGTACGCCCTGACGCGGCTGTGGATGGAATGGGGGGTGACGCCGCGAGCGATGCTGGGGCACAGCGTGGGCGAGTACGTGGCCGCCTGCCTGGCGGGGGTCTTCTCCCTCGAAAGCGCGCTGCTTCTGGTGGCGGCGCGGGGCCGGCTCATGCAGGGCCTGCCCGGCGGCGCCATGCTGTCGGTACCGCTGCCCGCCGGGGAGATCGGGGGCCTGCTGCGCGGCGAGATGGCGCTGGCGGCCGTCAATGGCCCGTCGCTGAGCGTCGTCGCGGGTCCGCAAGTGGCGATTGAAGCCCTGCGGCAGGATCTCACCCTGCGTGGTATCGAAGGTCGCCTGTTGCGCACCTCGCATGCGTTCCACTCCAGCGCGATGGAGCCGATCCTCGGCGATCTCCAGCAGGAGGTTGCGCGGGCGGGCCCGCAGCCCGGGAGCATCCCCTACGTCTCGAACCTCACCGGCACCTGGCAATCTCCGGAAGGAGCGACGGATGCCGCCGCCTGGGCGCGCCATGCGCGCGGGACGGTCCTTTTCGGGCCGGGGCTCGAGGCGCTCCTCAAGGAGCCCGAGGCGGTGCTGCTGGAGGTCGGTCCGGGTGACGCTCTGGCCCAACTGGCCCGGCGCCATCCGGGCCGAAGGCCGGAGCAGAGGGTGCTGGCCTCGATGCGCCACCCTCGCAACCAGGCCGCCGACCTCGACGTGACTCTCGGCGCGCTCGGCAACCTCTGGCTCGCCGGCGTGGCCGTGGACTGGACGGGCTTCCACCGCCATCACCGCCGGCACCGCCTGACGCTGCCCACCTACCCGTTCGAGCGCCAGCGCTACTGGGTGGAGCGTGGCGACTCGCCTTTCCCTGCCGCCGCGCCCGCGACCGAGGTTGCCGAAGGGATCGCCCGCCGGCCGAACCTCGACTGGTTGTACGCGCCGGAATGGACCCGTTCCCCTCTCGCGGCGCCCGCCCCCGGCGCCGCCGGTGCGAGGCACCGCTGGCTGCTGCTCCTCGACGAGTCGGGGTGCGGCGAGGAGCTCGCCCGGAGTCTCACGGCGGCCGGGCACGAGGTCGTGCGGGTGCGACAGGGGGCGGCCTGGAGCCGCGAGGGGCGGGAGAGCTTCACGCTCGACCCCGATGAACGGGACCACTACGCCGCCCTGGTGCGGGAGCTGGCGGCGGGCGGCTGGTTCCCCGATCGCCTGGTCCACCTCTGGAGCCTCGGCGGGTCCGGCGGTGCCCCTGCCGTCCCGGGCGACGTGCCGCGGGAGTTCGCGAGCCTGGTGTTCCTGGCCGAGGCATTGGGCCGGCAGAGCGCGTCGCATCCGATCGACTTCGCCGTGGTCACCCACTGCACCCAGTCGGTGAGCGGCGAGGAGCCCCTCGATCCCGCCAGAGCCGCGATGCTGGGTCCCTGCAAAGTAATTCCCCAGGAGTATCCGGACATCCGCTGCCGCCTGCTCGACGTCACGATGCCGCCGGCCGCCGACCGCCTGCTCCAGGAGCTTCTGGAAGGAGGCCTGGCTCCCCTCGTGGCGTTGCGCGGCGGCGCCCGCTGGCTCCAGACGTTCCGGCGGCTGGAGGGCGGCGGCACCGCAGCGGATGGCGGATGGCGGCAAGGAGGGGTCTACCTGATCACCGGCGGCATGGGCCAGATCGGCTTGGCGCTGGCCGCCGCCCTGGCGAGCAACGTCCAGGCGAAGCTGGTGCTGATCGGCCGTTCGCCGCTGCCCCCCCGGGAGGAGTGGGAGGAGTGGCTCGGCGCGCACGGCGAGGCGGACCCCGTCGCCCACAAGCTGCTGGCCTTGAAGGCGCTGGAGCAGCAGGGCTCGGAGGTCCTGGCGCTCGCCGCCGATGTCGCCGACCGCGAAGCCCTAGGCGCCGCGGTGGCGGCGGCGCGGGCGCGTTTCGGCACCATCCATGGCGTCTTTCACGCCGCCGGGAGTCTCGATCCGGGGTCGCTCAGCCCGATCCAGGATCTGGAGCCCAGAAGCTGCGCCGGGCTCTTCAGAGCCAAGCTCGGCGGCCTCGCCGCCCTGGCCGGGATCTTCGTCGCCGAGCCGGTCGACTTCCTCGTCGCCTTCTCGTCACTGTCGACGGTGCTCGGCGGCCTGGGCTATGCCGCCTACGCGGCGGCGAACGCCTGCATGGACGTCCTCGCTCACGAGCTGAGCCGGACCAGCCGGATTCCCTGCCTCTCGATCGACTGGGACGCTTGGCGTTTCGGCGCAGGGGGTGAGAGGGGCCTTGGGGCGCAGCTCTCCGACCTTGCCATCTCGCCGGAGGAGGGGGTCGCCGTCCTCGAGCGCGCGCTGGCGCTCGGCGCCGGCCTGCCGCAGCTTGCCGTCTCGGTGAGCGACCTCGAGGGGAGGATTGACCGGTGGGTGAAGCTCGTGACACTGCGGCAGACGAGCAAGCTCACGGCCGAGGCGCGCCACGCCCGGCCCGGACTGACGACTCCCTACGCCGCGCCGGCCACCGAGCTGGAGGAGGCGCTGGCGGGCTTCTGGCAGGAGCTGCTCGGTATCGAGCAGGTAGGTGTCCACGACAACTTCTTCGATCTCGGCGGACACTCGCTGCTCGGCATCCAGCTCAACGCCCGCCTGCGCCGCACGTTCGAGATCGACCTGCCGCTACGCGTGCTCTTCGACAGCCCCACGATCGCAGAGCTGGCCGCGGTCGTCGAGAGCGCGCTGATCGGCGACATCGGCGAGCTCACCGAGGAGGAGGCGGCGAGCCTGCTGGATACGGAATCTCTCCGTCTCAACGTTGAATCCGCGCCCGGCGAACGAGGGATCCGCAAGGACCAGGAGACCGAGGCATGAGAATTCTCTGGCTGTCACGCGCTCCCTGGGAAACTGGTGGCTATAGCAATCAGACGGCTCTGTTTACGCCACGCCTGGTCGCGATGGGCCACGAGGTGGCGATCGTGGGGATCCAGGGGATCGCCAGCGGCATGACCGAGTGGCGCGGCATACCGGTTTACCCGATGCTGGTCAACGATCTTCGCAACGACACCATCATCGGCCTGCATTACAAGGATTGGCAGGCGGATCTGATGATCAGTCTCCACGACGTCGATCAGGTCGTCGACGGATCCGTGCTTGTCAAGAGGTTTCCACGGCTGCTCTGGGCTCTGTGGGCGCCCATTCACAGCTCTCTGCTCTCCGGCAAGGAACAAGCCCAATTACGGGCGGTTTCCGTGCCCATCGCCATGGCGCGTTTCGGCGAGCGTATCGCCCGCGATCACGGGTTGCCCCTGCGCTACGTGCCGCACGGTGTGGACACCACGGTCTTGCGGCCGCGGGAGCGTGCCGAGGCGCGCTCCCGGCTCGGCTGGCCGGCCGACGTCTTCGTCGCGGGGATGGTCGCCGCCAACGTCGCTACGCGAAAGGCGTTTCCCCAGCACATCGAGGGATTTGCGAGCTTCCATCGCCGGTATCCCGACTCCATGCTCTATCTCCATACGCTGGAAGCGGCGTCCAGGGGGCTCGATCTGGCTTCCGTCTGCTTGAAGGCGGGATTGAAGATCGGCAGAGACGTCGTTTTCTGCGACCCTTACCGATATTTCCTCGGTGTCCAGGGCTTGCAGATGGCCACTGTCTATAACGGGATGGACGTGCTGCTCATGGTCACCAAGGGAGAGGGTTTCGGGCTCCCGATCGTCGAAGCTCAGGCGTGTGGAGTCCCCGTCATCATCGGCGACTGGTCCGCCATGTCCGAGCTCTGCTTCGCCGGCTGGAAGGTCCGCCGGGAGGAGAGCACGGTGGTGGAGAACGATTGGCGGCTCGGCAGCTCCGACGCCATCGCCGACCGTCTGGAGGCTGCGTACCTCGCCAGCCGGGACCCTGAGCAGTGGCTTGCCTTGCGCCATCAGGCGCGCACTGGCGCCCTACCGTACGACGTGGACCGGGTAACCGAAGAGCATTGGCTGCCGCTACTGAAGGAAATCGAGCGCGGGATCGCGAGCGACCAGGCTCGTCCCATGTCCCAAGCCGGGACCGCCGCGACCGGACGCTCGAGCGGGCGCCCCGAATGAACGAGCTGGAAGCCCTCCAGGCGAAGAAGGCACGGCTCTCGGAGGTCAAGCGGGCGTTGCTTGCCCAGCGCATCCGCGCCAGCCTCACGGCTCCCGCCTCACCGGCGGACACCATCCGCCCGCGCGAGGAAACCGGTCCGGCGTCTCTCTCTTTCGCCCAGCGGCGCCTCTGGTTCCTGGATCAGTTGGTCCCGGGTTCGACGGTCTACAACTGCTGCACGGCCCTGAGCCTGAGCGGTCGCTTCGGCATCGCCGCGTTCAGCGCCAGCCTCGGCGAGATCGTGCGCCGCCACCAGGTCCTGCGGAGCGTGATAACCATGGCCGGCGGCGAGCCGGTCCAGCGGGTGCCGCCCGCCGCGCCCGCGCCGGTGCCGGTGATCGACCTGTCGACGCTCGACGTCGGTGCAAGACTGCGAGAGGCCCGGCGGCTGTCCGCCGAAGAGGCGGGTCTTCCCTTCGAGCTCTCCTTGGGTCCGCTGTTGCGCACGCGCCTCCTCCGGCTCGACAGGCAGGAGCACGTCCTGCTGCTGACGGTGCACCACATCGCCTGGGACGGCTGGTCGGCGACGATCTTCTCTCGCGAGCTGGTCGAGCTGTACGGCGCCTTCTCGACCGGCCGCAGATGTTCGCTGGCGGAGCCGGCTTTGCAGTATGCCGACTACGCTGTCTGGCAGCGGCGCCGGATGACCGACGACGTCCTCGCTCAGCAACTCGCCTTTTGGCGGGAACGGTTGGCCAGTCCGCCGCCGGGGCTGGACCTCCGGCCCGACCACCCTCATCCCGCAGTCCAGACCTATCGCGGGGGAGCCGTCGCCGTCGAGCTGACGGCGGATCTCGTCGACTCTCTGCGGGCTCTCGCCCTCCGCCACGGGGCCACCCTGTTCATGGTCCTCCTGGCGGCCTACCAGGTGCTCCTCAGCCGGCTCAGCGGCCAGGACGACGTCCTGGTCGGCTCGGTCATCGCCGGGCGGAATCGGGTCGAGCTGGAAGGTCTGATCGGCGTCTTCGTCAACACGCTCGTCCTCCGTGGAGATTTGTCGGGCGCCCCCTCCTGGATTGACTTCCTGGCCAGGGTGCGGGAGACAGCCATCGGCGCCTTCGCCCACGAGGACATCCCTTTTGAGAAGCTGGTCGAGGAGCTTCAGCCGGAGCGGAGCCTGAACCGCTCGCCTTTCTTCCAGGCGGCATTCTCGTTCCAGGGCTCGGCGCAAGCCCAACTCGCTTCGTTGCCCGAGCTCACGCTCGGCGCCTTCGACGGTGGCGGGCGGGCAGCGAAGTTCGAGCTCACGCTCGACATCGTCGACTTCGGCTCCCGCCTCGATTCCTCGCTCGAATACAACGCAGACCTGTTCGAGGCCGCGACGGCGCAAAGGATCGCGCGACAGCTCAGGACGCTCTGCGCCGGCCTGTGCGCCGAGCGCGCGCAGAGCCTTTCCGATCTGCCGCTCCTCAGCGCGCGCGAGCGCCATCAGCTACTAGGCGAGTGGAGCTCGGCGAGCGCCATGCCATCACTCTGCGACCTCGACCGCCTGCTGGCGGCCGCCGATCCCACAAAAGCCGCCCTGCGTTGCGGCGCCGAAGAGCTGACCTACGGAGAGCTGGAGTCGCGGAGCAACCGATTGGCCCGTCTGCTGCGCTCCCGGGGCGTCGGCCCGGAGGTCCCCGTCGGGCTCTGCGTCGAGCGCTCGCCGGAGATGATCATCGGCCTGCTGGCGATCCTCAAGGCGGGAGGCGCCTGCGTGCCGCTCGACTGGAGGTATCCAGTCGAGCGCCTGGCGCTGATGCTGGAGGAGTCCGGAATCCGCTGTCTGCTGACCCGGCGGGTGCTCCTCTCCGGCCTTCCCGCGGCGGCGGCGGCCTGCGATCTCGTCTGCTTCGACACCGAGGCCCGCCGGCTGGCGGCGGAGAGCCCGGAGCCGCTGGCCGGGAGCTTTCCGGAGGAGAGCCTGGCGTACCTGATTTTCACATCGGGCTCGACCGGCAGGCCGAAGGCGGTGGGTGTTCCGCGCGGTGCGCTTGCCGGGCACTTGGCGGGAGTGGCCGGCTCCTTCGGACTGACCGCCTGCGACCGCGTTTTGCAGTTCGCCTCGTTGAGCTTCGACGTTGCCATGGAGCAGGTTCTGGCCGCCCTGGGGGCCGGTGCGACCCTGGTGATGCGGGGCGAGGAGATGTGGAGCGCGCGGGAGCTCGACGAGGAGATTGCGAAAAACGGCCTGACCGTGGTCAACCTGCCGACGGGCTTCTGGCAGCAATGGTTGACGGAGACGGACGGTCGCGCGGCCGGCTCGCTCCGCCTGATGATCGCCGGCGGGGACGCGATGCAGGTGGGGGCCGCGCGCCGGTGGCAGGAACTGCGCGGGGAGGCGCGGTTGCTCAACGCCTATGGTCCTACCGAGGGGGTGATCACTGCCAGCGTCTGGGAGGTGCCGCGGCGCGATCCGGGCACCTCGGTGCCGGTCGGGCGAGCCTTGCCGGACCGGCGGCTGTACGTTCTCGACCGCGGCGGGGAGCCGGCGCCTCCGGGCGTGATGGGCGAGCTCTGCCTCGCCGGGCCGTTGCTCGCCCGCGGCTACCTGGGCCGGCCGGGCGCGACGGCGGAAAAGCTCTCTCCGGACCCGTTCAGCAGGGTTCCGGGAGCCCGGCTCTACCGCACGGGGGATCTGGCATTCTGGCGGACTGACGGCACGATCGAGCTCGCCGGGCGCGCCGATCACCAAGTGAAGGTGCGGGGTTTCCGCATCGAGTTGGGGGAGATCGAGGAGCATCTGGGCCGGGTGCCCGGGGTGAGCCAGGCGCTGGTGGTGGTGCGGGAGGATCGTCCGGGAGACCGGCGGCTGGCCGCCTACGCGGTGCCGCAGCCCGGCGCTCGGCTCTCCTGGCAGGAGATGCGGGGAACCCTGGCGCGCAGCCTTCCGGACTACATGCTGCCCTCGGCGTGGGTGGTCCTGGAGACGCTGCCTCTGACGCCCAACGGCAAAGTTGACCGGCGAGCGCTGCCCATACCGGAAGGAGGGGGGGAGACGGCATCTTTCGTGGCCCCCCACACTCCCGTCGAGGAGCTGCTGGCGGAAATCTGGGCCGAGGTCCTCGGCGTCGCGCAGGTCGGAGTGGACGATAGCTTCTTCGCCCTCGGAGGGCACTCGCTGCTGGCCACACGGTTGATCTCGCGGTTGCGCACGGTGCTCGGCGTGGAGCTGCCCCTGCGAGCCCTGTTCGAGGCGCCGACCGTGGCGGGGCTCGCGGTGCGGGTCGAGGCGGCGATGCGCGGCGGCGCCCCGGCGGCGCCACCGATCCTGCCGGCGCCCCGGACCGGACCGCTACCCCCCTCGTTCTCGCAGCAGCGGCTCTGGTTCATCGACCGTCTGGAGCCGGGCCGGGCAACCTATAACATCCCCGTGGCCTTGGGGCTGGCAGGAAATCTGCGCCCTGCCGCCCTCGCGGTGGCGTTCGCGGTACTGGTGCGCCGGCACGAGGCGCTCCGCACCCGGTTCGTCGAAGCTCGAGGCGAAGCGGTCCAGGTCATCGACGAGCCATTCATTCCTCTCCTGCCGCTGGTGGATCTCAGCGGGCTGCCCCGCGAGCAGCGAGAGGCCGAGGCGCGCCTGCAGGCGGCGGCTGAGGCGGAGCGCCCGTTCGACCTGTCATCGGGTCCGCTGCTGCGGTGCTCGCTGCTGCGGTTGGGGGGCGGTCATCATGTGTTGCTCGTGACCCTGCACCACATCGTCAGCGACGGCTGGTCGATGGAGGTGCTGGTGCGGGAGGCTGCCGCCCTGTACCGCGCGGGGGTAGCCGGCGAGAGCTCGTCGCTTCCGGAGCTGCCCATCCAGTATGCCGACTTCGCGGTCTGGCAGCGGGGCTGGATGACCGGCGAGGCGCTGGCCGCTGAGGTTTCCTACTGGCGCGAGCGGCTCGCCGGCCTGCCCACCGTGCTGGAGCTGCCGGCGGACCGTCCGCGCCCGCCGCGGCCGAGCCTGCGGGGCGCGACCCGAAGCCTGGCGCTCGCGGCGGTGCTGACGGACGGTTTGCGCCGCCTGGGCCGCAGCGAGGGAGCGACCCAGTATATGACCCTGCTGGCCGGCTTCCAGGCGCTGTTGAGCCGGTGGACCGGCCAGCAGGACTTTGCAGTGGGCTCGCCGGTCGCCGGCCGCACCCGGCAAGAGTTGGAGGGCTTGGTCGGGTTTTTCGTCAACACCCTGGTCCTGCGCTCGGATCTTTCGGGCGATCCACCGCTGAGGCAGGTGATCGGCCGCGCCCGCGAGGGGCTGCTCGAAGCCTATGCTCACCAGGATCTGCCGTTCGAGAAGCTGGTCGAGGAGCTGAAGCCTGAACGCAGCCTGAGCCACGCACCGCTGTTCCAGGTCATGTTCATCCTTCGTGAACGGACGCCGCCAGCCCCTGGGCTGGGCGATCTGGAGATGGTCCCGTTCAGCACGTCGTCGTCGGCGGCGAAGTTCGATCTGACCCTCGCGATCGACGTCTCCGGCGAAGAGGCCGCCTGTGACTTGGAATTCAGCTCCGACCTGTTCGACGCCACCACGGCCGCACGCCTGCTCGCCCTCTGGCCGGCCGTGTTGGGCTCGATCGTCGCTGAGCCCGACCTTCGCGTCTCCCAGTTGGCGCTGCTCGCGCCGGCCGAGCGCCACCAAGTGCTGTGGGAATGGAATGACGCAGCGATCGAAGCCCCGGCCGCCGGCCGTTCGAAGCCTTGTCTGCATGAGCTGTTTGAGGCGCAGGCCGCCAGGACGCCCGACGCCCTGGCTCTCGTCTTCCGAGACAAACGGCTGAGCTACGCCGAGCTCGACAGACGGGCCGAGCGGATCGCGGCATATCTGGCCGGCCGCGGCGCCGGACCGGAGACGCGGGTGGCCGTGTGGCTGGAGCGGTCGCCGGCCCTGGTGGAGGCGGTCCTCGGCGTCCTGAAGAGCGGCGGGGCCTACGTTCCGCTGGACCCCGCCTATCCCCTCGATCGCCTGGAGTACATGCTGGCCGACTCCGGCGCCCTCCTCCTGCTGACCGAGGGGAGCCTCGCCGTGCGGCCGCTCCGGACCGAGGTCCCCATCGTCCTTCTGGAGGAGCTCCGGGCCCGGCCTTCGGCCTCGCGCCGGCGGCCTGCCGTGACGGCCGGAAACCTCGCCTATGCGATCTACACCTCGGGCTCGACGGGACGGCCGAAGGCGGTAGCGATCGAGCATCGCAGCGCCGTGACCTTCGTCGACTGGTCGGCGCAGCGGTTCTCGCCGCGCGAGCTGGGGGGCGTGCTGGCGTCGACCTCGATCTGCTTCGATCTCTCGGTCTTCGAGCTCTTCGCCCCTCTCTGCCACGGCGGTACGGTGATCCTGGTTCGCGACGTGCTGGAGCTGCCCTCGCTCGCCGCGGAGGCCGGGGTGGTTCTCCTCAACACCGTACCTTCGGCGCTCGCCGAGCTGGTGTCTCTCGGCGGGCTTCCTGCCTCGGTACGCACGGTCAACGTAGCCGGCGAGCCGCTGACGGCGAGCCTGGTGCGACAGACCTACGCCACGGGGAGCGTCGAGCGGATCTTCAACCTCTATGGCCCCACAGAGGATACCACGTACTCCACCTGGGCACGGATGGAGCCGGAGAGCGCGCGTCCGCCCGCGATCGGCCGGCCCCTTACGGGAACCCGCGCCCACGTCGCCGACCGCTGGGGGGGTACCGTGCCGGTGGGAGTGCCGGGCGAGCTGTTTCTCGGCGGCGCCGGCCTCGCCCGGGGCTACCTGGGCCGGCCTGAGCTGACGGCGGAGCGGTTCGTTCCCGACCCCTGGTCGGAGGCTCCCGGCGAGAGGCTGTACCGGACGGGCGATCTGGTGCGGTACCGGCCGGATGGAGTTCTCGACTATCTCGGCAGGATCGACCACCAGGTGAAGGTGCGCGGCTTCCGGATCGAGCTGGGCGAGATCGAGGACCGCCTGCATCGGTTCCCCGGAGTCGCCCGCGCCGTGGTGATGGTGCGGGAGGATCGCCCGGGAGACCGGCGCCTGGTCGCCTATGCGGTGCCGCAGCCGGGCTCCGAGCTGCGCTGGAAGGAGCTTCGGGGAGCGCTGGCACGCGATCTTCCGGAGTACATGCTGCCATCGGCCCTGGTGACTCTCGATGCGTTGCCGCTGACGCCGAACGGCAAGGTGGACCGGCGGGTGCTGCCTGCGCCGGAAGCGCGGGGCGAGGCCAGGGCCTTCGTGGCTCCGCGGACCCTCGTCGAGGAGATGGTGGCGAAGATCTGGGCTGAGGTCCTCGGGCTCGAACGGGTCGGCCGGGCCGAGGACTTCTTCTCCCTGGGCGGCCATTCGCTGCTCGGAGCTCGCGTGGTCTCGCGGCTGCGCACGGCGTTTGGGGTGGAGCTGCCGCTGCGCAGCGTGTTCGAGGCCCCGACGGTCGCCAGTCTGTCGTCGCGGGTGGAGGAGGCGGTGCGCGGCGGGACCGTGGCGGCGCCACCCATCGTGCGGGCGGCGCGGACCGGACCCCTGCCGCTGTCGTTCGCCCAGCAGCGGCTCTGGTTCATCGATCGCCTGGATCCCCAGAGCGCCGCCTACAACATCGCGGTCGCCGCCCGCCTGCGGGGACCCCTGGTCTGGCCGGCGCTGGAAGCGGCGGCGTCGGAGGTGGTGCGGCGGCACGAAACGCTGCGTACCCGCTTTGTCGAGATCGCCGGCGGAGCCTTCCAGGTGATCGACGGGCCTGCCGCGTTTCCTCTGCCTTTGATCGACCTCGGCGGGCTGTCCGCGCAGGAGCGCGAGCGCGAGGCGTACCGGCTCGCGGCGGCGGAAGCGGTGACGCCCTTCGACCTCGCGGCCGGGCCGGTGGCGAGAGCCCGGTTGTTGCGCCTGGCGGACGCCGAGCATGTTTGCCTGGTGGCCCTGCATCACGTCGTCTCCGACGGCTGGTCGATGGAGCTGCTGATCCAGGAGATCTCGCTCCTGTACCGCGCGGCGCTGACGGGCGAGGTCTCGGAGCTGCGGCAGCCGCCGATCCAATATGCCGACTTCGCGGTGTGGCAGCGGAGCTGGATGGCGGGCGAGGTGCTCGAGCGCGAAATGTCGTACTGGCGCGAGCGCCTCGCAGGTCTGCCCGCTCTCCTGGAGCTGCCGACCGACCGTCCCCGTCCCCCGCGGCCCAGCTTCCACGGCTCGACGCGCAATCTGGCGCTCAGCCCGGAGCTCACGTCCGGGTTGCACCTCCTGAGCCGCCGCGAGGGGGCGACGCTGTTCATGACCCTGCTGGCGGGTTTCCAGGTGCTGCTGAGCCGGTGGAGCGGCCAGAGCGACTTCGCCGTGGGGACCCCCATCGCGGGGCGCACCCGGGAGGAGCTCGAAGGCCTGATCGGATTCTTCATCAGCACTCTGGCCCTGCGCGCCGAGCTCGACGGTGATCCTCCGCTGCGCGAGCTGATCGGCCGCGTCCGGGAGTGTCTGCTCGAGGCCCACGCCCATCAGGACCTGCCGTTCGACAAGCTGGTCGAAGAGCTGCGGCCCGAGCGCAGCCTCAGTCACACACCGCTGTTCCAGGTGATGTTCACTCTGCGCGAGCAGATCCTGCCGACGGCGCAGTTGGGGGAGCTTGCGATGCTCCCGTTCGACACACCGTCCACGGTGACCAAGTTCGATCTGACCTTCGTGGCCGACGGGTCCGGCGAAGCGACGGCCTGTATCCTCGAGTTCAGCACCGACCTCTTCGACGCCACCACGGCACAGCGCCTGCTCGCTCAGCTCGGTGCGCTCCTGCGGGCGGCGGCGGCCGGTCCCGACCTGCACCTCTCCCGTCTCCCCCTGCTGGAGGAAACCGAGCTCCACCAAGTCCTCTGCGAGTGGAGCCGGGAGGAGACCGGGCCGGCGGCGGCGCCCACCAGCGCGTGCCTGCACGAGCTGTTTGAGGCGCAGGCCGCGCTGACGCCCGGTGCGCCCGCCGTCGGCTTTCAGGATGAGCGGCTGAGCTACCGGGAGCTCGACCGGCGGGCGGAGCGTCTGGCGTGCCGCCTGGACGCTCTCGGCGTCGGGCTCGAGGCCCGGGTGGGAGTCTGCCTGGAGCGCTCGACGGGTCTGATCGCGGCCCTCCTCGCGGTTCTGAAGGCCGGGGGCGCCTATGTGCCGCTCGATCCGGACCTTCCTGCCGAGCGGCTGCAGCTCATGCTGGCCGACAGCGGTGCCCGCGTGCTGGTGACGGAGAGCCGGCTGGCCGAGCGTCTTCAGGGTTTCCCGGGTACGACCCTCTGTCTCGATGAGCCCGGCGACGACCCGCCGGAGCCGAGGGCGGGGCGATCCGCCGCGCAGCCCGAGAACCTGGCATACGTCATCTATACCTCGGGCTCCACGGGGCGGCCCAAGGGGGTGATGGTCCCGCACCGCGGAGTCGTCAACTATCTCCGGTGGTGCCTGGAGGCCTACCACGTCGGATCGGGTCAGGGCGCGCCCGTCCATTCCTCGATCGGTTTCGATCTCACCGTGACGAGCCTCTGGGCTCCCTTGCTGGCCGGGCGTACCGTGTTCCTGCTGCCTGACAGCTCGCCAGCGGCAGCCCTGGCGGCGGCGGAGAAGGGAGGCTTCACGTTCAGCCTCGTCAAGATCACCCCAGCACACCTGGATGCGCTGGAAGAGCTCCTGCCGTCCCCCTCGCTGGTGGAGAAAGCCGGGGTCTGGGTGATCGGCGGGGAGGCGTTGCGGTACGAGTCCCTGTCCCGCTGGCGTCGCTCGGCCCCGCGCGTTCGGTGGGTCAACGAGTACGGCCCCACCGAGACGGTGGTCGGCTGCTGCGTCCACGACGCGACGGCCGACGAGACGGCGGCCGGCCCGGTTCCGATCGGCCGTCCGGTGGCGGGGACCCGAGTCCATGTCGTGGACCGCGCCGGAGGTCCGGCGCCGGCCGCCGTCTATGGCGAGCTCTTCCTCGGAGGCCGCGGGCTGGCGCGCGGCTACCTGGGAGGACCGGATCTGACTGCGGAGCGGTTCGTCCCCAATCCCTGGGCGGAGGTACCGGGGGACCGGCTCTACCGTACGGGCGACTTGGTCCGCTACCGGCCCGACGGCACGCTGGAGTACCTCGGGCGTACCGACCACCAGATCAAGGTGCGGGGATTCCGCATCGAGCTGGGGGAGATCGAGGACCGTCTGAGCCGGGTGCCCGGCGTGAGCCGTGCGGCGGTGGCAGTGCGGGAGGATCGTCCCGGAGACCGGCGCCTCGTCGCCTACGCGGTGACGCAGCCGGAGGCCCGGCTGGTCTGGAGCGAAGTGCGCGCGGAGCTGGCCCGCGCTCTGCCGGAGTACATGCTGCCTTCGGCCCTGGTGGTCCTGGAGGCGCTGCCGCTGACGCCCAATGGCAAGGTGGATCGCCCGGCGTTGCCGGCACCGGAAGGAGCGGCGACCGCCGGTTTGGCGCCCCGGACGCCCGTCGAGGAGCTGATGGCGGAGATATGGGCGGAGGTGCTGGGCGTTGAATGGGTCGGGGTGGAGGAGAGCTTCTTCGCGCTCGGCGGGCACTCGCTGCTGGCCATGCGGGTGATTTCGCGGCTGCGCGCGACGTTCGGCGTCGACCTCGGGCTGCGCAGTCTGTTCGAGGAGCCGACGGTCGCCCGCCTCTCGTTGCGGGTCGAAGGGGCGCTGCGCTGCGGCGCCACGGCGGCGGCGCCCATCGCACGCACGCCGCGGACCGGCCCCATCCCGCTGTCGTTTGCCCAGCAGCGCCTGTGGTTCATCGATCAACTCGCGCCGGCCAGCTCGCTCTACAACGTACCGCTGGCGCTGCGGGTCGAAGGGCCGCTGGCCGTCTCGGTGCTGGCGCGGAGCCTCGGCGAGGTCGTGCGACGGCATGAAGCGTTGCGGACCTTCTTCTCCTCGACGGGCGGCGAGCCCCGTCAGGTGATCCATCCGGCGGGCCGCTCGGCGCTGCCGGTGGTGGACCTCT
This sequence comes from Thermoanaerobaculia bacterium, assembly GCA_035996875.1. GTDB lineage: Bacteria > Acidobacteriota > Thermoanaerobaculia > Multivoradales > UBA5704 > DATARR01. The sequence continues at coordinate 104,510 of DASYJD010000086.1, read as the reverse complement.
CGGGCCTGCCGGAAAGCGCTCGGGAGTCCCTAGCGCTCGGTCTGGTTCGGGAGGAGGCCGGCAGGCCGTTCGATCTCGCCCGCGGGCCGTTGCTACGCTCTTCCCTGCTGCGGATGGGGGAGGGCGACCACGTGATGCTGATGACCCTGCACCACATCGTCAGCGACGGCTGGTCGATAGGCATCCTCCTGCAGGAGGTGACGGCGCTCTACGAGGCGTACGCCGGCGGCCGGCCATCGCCGCTGCCCGACCTGCCGTTGCAGTATGCGGACTTCGCGGCTTGGCAGCGCTCGAACCTGCACGGCGAAAGGCTGGAGAGCGAGATCGCCTACTGGCGGCGCCGGCTCGCGGGTCTGCCGCCGGTGCTGGAGCTGCCGGCGGACCGGCCGCGGCCGGCGGTCCAGAGCTTCCGCGGCGCGGCGCGAGAGGTGCGCTTGCCGGCGGAGCTGACCCGGCAGTTGCGGGTCCTGGGCCGGCAGGAGGGGGCGACTTTGTTCATGCTGCTGCTGGCCGGGTTCCAGGCCCTTCTGTCGCGCTACAGCGGCCAGCGGGACTTAGCGGTGGGCACGGCCAACGCCGGGCGCAGCCGCGTCGAGGTCGAGGATCTGATCGGGTTTTTCGTCAACACACTGGTGCTGCGGAGCGATCTCGCGGGCGAGCCGTCGTTTCGTGAGCTGGCCGGGCGGGTCCGCGAGACATCGCTCGCGGCCCACACGCACCAGGACGTGCCGTTCGAGAAGCTGGTCGAGGAGCTGGCGCCGGAGCGCAACCTGGCCCATGCACCCTTGTTCCAGGTGATGCTCGTCTTGCAGAACGCTCCGGCCGCGAGCCTGGAGACGGAGGGTCTGCGCCTGCGCCCCTTCGGCGGCGCCGATGCGACGGCCAAGTTCGACCTGACACTGACGCTCGCGGAGCAGAACGGCGAGGTGGAGGGCGTCGTGGAATATGCCGCCGATCTGTTCGATGCGGCAACCATCGAGCGGCTGAGCGGCCACTTCGAGACCTTGCTCGCAGCGGCGGCGTCGCTGCCCGAGCACTCCGTCCTCGGCCTGCCGCTGCTGCGGCCGGCGGAGCTGCGGCAGCTCCAGGGAGAGTGGAACGACACCCAGACCGAGAGGCTCGCCGTAGCCTGCCTGCATCACGGGGTCGCCGCACAGGCCGCGCGGACACCGGATGCCGTGGCCGTCGAGCTGGGCGCGGAGCGTTGGAGCTATCGGCGCCTGGTGGGAAGCTCGCGTCGCTTGGCGTTGCATCTGCGCGAGTTGGGCGTCGGCCCGGACGAAATTGTAGGGCTCTGCGCCGATCGCTCGCCAGCCATGGTGGTGGGAGCGCTGGCCGTGCTGGAGGCGGGCGGGGCCTATCTGCCCCTCGATCCGGGCTATCCGGCGGAACGCCTGAGCTTTCTGCTGGCGGACTCGGGGGCCCGGGTGGTGCTGGTGCAGGAGCACCTTCTCGGCCGGGTTCCGGAAGCGGATCACCAGGTGGTCTGCCTGGACGCGCAATGGGACGCAGGGAACGATGCAGGAGAGCCCCTCGGAGTGCCGGTGAGCCCGGACAACCTCGCCTATGTCATTTACACCTCGGGCTCGACCGGCCAGCCGAAAGGTGTGATGGTGCCGCATCGCGGAGTCTGCAACCGTCTGCTCTGGGCGCAGGGCGTCTACGGGCTCGGCGCGGAGGACGCAGTGCTCCAGAAAGCGTCGTTCGGCTTCGACTTCTCGGTTTGGGAGTGCTTCGCGCCCCTGTGGTCGGGCGCCCGCCTCGTGCTGGCCGAACCCGGCCGGCAGGGCGACGGCCCGTACCTGGCGAGCGTCATCCGCGACCGTCGCGTCACCTTCGTCCATTTCGTTCCCTCGATGCTGGCCGCTTTCCTGGCCGACGACACTCCCAAGGAGTGCGTCTCGCTACGGCAGGTCTTCTCGGGCGGCGAAGCGCTCACTCCCGAGCTGTGTGAGCGGGCGCTGACGCAGCTTGCCGCTCCCCTGGATAACCAGTACGGTCCCACGGAGATCTCGATCGACACGACGCGCTGGGTCTGCGCCCCGGGGCAGGACGCCCACCGGATTCCGATCGGCCGCCCGATCGCCAACAGCCAGCTGTTCGTCGTGGACCCGGAGCTTCGTCCAGTGCCGGTCGGTGTTGCCGGCGAGCTGCTGGTGGGCGGAGCGGGCGTCACGCGCGGTTATCTGCGCCGGCCTGGCTTGACCGCCGAGCGGTTCGTACCCGATCCGTTCAGTGGCAGCGCGGGAGCGCGCCTGTACCGCACCGGCGACCTGGTGCGCTGGTTGCCGGACGGTTCTCTGGACTACCGGGGGCGCATCGACCTTCAGGTCAAGGTGCGCGGCTTCCGCATCGAGCTGGGGGAGATCGAGGCGGTGCTGAGCGGTCTGGCAGGGGTGAGCGAGGCGGCGGTGCTGGCCCGCGAGGATGTGGCCGGAGATCGACGGCTGGTGGCTTACGTGGCCGGCGCGATCTCGGTGGAGGTGCTGCGCCGGTCTCTGCGGGAACGGTTGCCGGAGTACATGGTGCCGACGGTCTTCGTGGTGCTGGAGACTTTGCCGCTCACCCCCAGCGGCAAGGTGGACCGGCGAGCCCTGCCGGAGCCGGAGCGGCGCGGCTCTGATGAGAGTTATCTGGCGCCGCGTACGCCGGTCGAGGAGGTCCTCTGCGCCATCTGGGAAGAGGTTCTCGGCGCCGAGCGGGTCGGGGTGGAGGATAGCTTCTTCGAGCTCGGCGGGCACTCCCTGCTGGCCACGCAGGTCATCTCGCGGCTGCGCACGGCCTTGAGCGTCGAGCTGCCCTTGCGCAGTCTGTTCGAGAAGCCGACCGTGGCCGGGCTCGCCTCCCTGGCCGAAGCCGCGCTACGCGGCGGCGCCGCGCAGTTGGATCCCATCGTACCTGCGCCGCGGACTTCCCCGTTGCCGCTGTCCTTCGCCCAGCAGCGGCTGTGGTTCATCGATCGGCTGGAGCCGGACGGCTCGGCCTATAACCTTCCGGCGTCGTTGCGCCTGCAAGGCGACCTGCGGCTGGCTGCGCTTGCGGCGGCCCTCTCCGAGGTGGTGCGCCGGCACGAGGTGCTGCGCACCCGCTTCGTGGAGATCGAGGGTGAGGCGTTCCAGGTCATCGAGGCGCCCGCCGCCTTCCTCCTGCCGCTTGTGGACCTCAGCGGGCTTTCTTCCGAGGACCGGGAGCGCGAAGCACGCCGGCAGGCCGCCCTGGAGAGCGACCGGCCGTTCGACCTGTCGTCGCGGCCGATGATGCGGAGCCTGGTGATGCGCTTGGCGGCGGCGGATCACGTGGCCGCTGTCACCATGCACCACATCGCCTCGGACGGCTGGTCGATGGAGGTCTTGTTGCGGGAGGTGTCGACTCTGTATGGCGCGGCGATCGCGGGAGAGGTCTCGCCGCTGCCTGAGCTGCCGGTCCAATACGCCGACTTTGCCGTCTGGCAGCGCAAGTGGCTGGCCGGTGCGGCGTTGGAGGATGCCCTGGCGTTCTGGCGCGGGCGCCTCGCCGGCCTGCCGGCCTCGCTGGAGCTGCCGGCCGACCGGCCGCGTCCACCACGGCCGAGCTTCCGGGGCTCGAGCCGCGACCTGGCGCTCGGAACCCAACTCGCCGGCGCGCTCCAGCGCCAGAGCCGGCGCGAGGGAGCGACGATGTTCATGACACTGTTGGCGGGTTATCAGGCCGTGTTGAGCCGGTGGAGCGGCCAGCACGATTTCGCCGTGGGCTCGCCCACCGCGGGCCGCACCCGGCACGAGCTGGAGGAGATGATCGGATTCTTCGTCAACCCGCTCGTGCTGCGCGCCGAGCTCGGGGACGACCCGTCGCTGCGGGAGATGATCGGCCGCGCTCGGGAGGGGATCCTCGAAGCCTTCACCCACCAGGCGCTGCCGTTCGAACGGCTGGTGGAAGAGCTGAGCCCCGAGCGCGACCGCAGCCGGTCGCCGCTGTTCCAGGTGATGTTCACCCTCCAGCAGCGGGTGATGCCGGAGGTTGAGCTGGGGGCGCTGTCGGTGGTGCCGTTCGGTTCTCCCGAGACCGGGGCGAAGTTCGATCTCACTCTCGGGGTGGACGCCGCCGGCGATTGCATCCTCGCCTACAGCACCGATCTGTTCGACGCGACGACCATCGTGCGCCTGCTCGCCCACTACGAGGAGGCGCTGCACGGGGCCGCCGCGAATCCCGACCTGCGCCTTTCCGAGCTGCCTTTGCTGGCGGCGCCCGAGCGCCACCAGATCCTGAGCGAGTGGAACGATACCCGGCGCATCGCGAGCGCCCCGGTCGCCGTGCACGAGCGGGTTCTGGCCCGCGCCGCAAGCGCTCCACACTCTCCGGCGCTGACCTGCCCGGATGGCGCTCAGAGCTACGGCGAGCTCGCCGCGCGTAGCCGCCGGCTGGCTCGCCGCCTGGTCGAGCTCGGGGTGGATCCGGAGGCGCGCGTCGCCGTCTGCCTCGAACGCTCCCCCGAAATGATCGCTGCGCTCCTGGCCGTCCTCATCGCCGGCGGCGCCTACGTGCCGCTCGACCCTGCTCTGCCGGATGATCGTCTCGCCTATCTCTTGCGGGATTGCGGGGCGAGCGTGCTGGTGACGCGCGCGGAGCTGAGCCGGCGCTGCGCGAGCGATGGAGTCGAGGTCGTCTGCATCGAACAGCTGAAGCGGATGGAGGAGACCGGCGGTCCGCGGCTTTCAGCGTCTGTCCCTCTCCTGCCGGATCATCCGGCCTACGTCGTCTACACTTCCGGCTCGACCGGCCGGCCCAAGGGGGTGGTCGTCTCCCATCGCGCCCTGGAGAATCTCGTGCTCTGGCACCAGGGGGCCTATGGGATCGGCCCTGGCGACCGCGCCACCCACCTGGCCGGGCTCGGATTCGACGCTGCCGTCTGGGAGCTCTGGCCGTACCTGGCGGCCGGGGCGCTCATTGCCATCCCGGACGATGCGGCGCGGAGCGATCCCGCGGCGTTGCGGGACTGGCTGGTTGCCGAGGAGATCACCTGGAGCTTCCTGCCGACCCCGCTGGCCGAGGCCGTGCTCGGGCTCGACTGGCCCGAGGGAGCTGCCTTGCGCGGCCTGCTGACCGGCGGCGACCGCCTGCGGCGGCGTCCTCCCGAGGGCCGGGCGTTCACCCTGATCAACCACTACGGGCCCACGGAGAGCTGTGTCGTCACCACCGCGGGCCCGGTGCCGGCGCAGGGCGTGCAGGAGACGCCGCCGATCGGGCGTCCCATCGCCAACGCCGCTGCCTACGTGCTGGACGCAGCGCTCTCGCCGGTACCCCTGGGATCCTGGGGAGAGCTCTGCATCGCCGGCTCCGGGCTGGCTCGCGGGTATCTCGGGCGACCGGATCTGACGGCGGCGAGCTTCGTTCCCGACGCCTGGAGCGGGCAGCCGGGGACTCGTCTCTACCGGACGGGAGATGTCGTCCGCCATCTGCCGGAAGGGGATCTGGAGTTCCAGGGGCGGCGTGACGATCAGGTCAAGATCCGGGGCTTTCGCATCGAACTGGGAGAGATCGAGGCCGCCTTGGAGCGACTTCCCGGGGTCGCCGCGGCGGTCGTGCTCGCTCGGGAGGACCCATCCGGAGAGCGGCGCCTGGTCGCCTACGTGGTGGCGCGGCCAGAGTTCCCTCTCGTCTGGAGCGAGCTGCGGGTTGGCCTGGCACGGTCGCTGCCGGACTCCATGGTGCCGTCGGCGCTGGTGGTGCTCGCTGCGATGCCACAGACGCCGAACGGCAAGGTGGACCGGCGAGCGCTGCCGGCGCCGCTGCACGAGATGACGGTGGACCACCTCGCGCCGCGGGACGTGCTGGAGCTGGGCCTGGTCCGGATCTGGGAAGAGCTGTTGGAGAGCCACGGGCCCATCGACGTACGCGAGAGTTTCTTCGCCGTGGGAGGGCACTCGTTGCTGGCCGTGAGACTGATGTCGAGGATCGAGTCCGCCTACGGCCGCCGGTTGCCGCTCGCCACCCTGTTCGAGAATCCTTCGGTCGAGCGACTGGCCCGGGTGTTGCGCGAGCAGGGGGGCGGCGTCCACTCCCCGGCCTTGATCGAGCTGCGCGGCGGCGAGAGCGCCGCCCCGCTAGTCCTCGTTCATCCGGTGGGCGGCGACGTCTTCTGCTACGGCGTGCTGGCGCGCCACCTGGAGCCCGGCAGAGCCCTTCTCGCCTTCCGGTGCCAGGGCGTGGACGGTGACCGCGAGCCTCTGGCGAGCGTCGAGCGGATGGCGTCCTCGTACGTCGAGCAGCTCCAGGCACTCCAGCCCGCCGGGCCGTACCTGCTGGGCGGCTGGTCCATCGGCGGCATGATCGCCTGGGACATGGCCCGGCAACTGGAGCAGCGGGGAGAGCGGGTGGCGCTCGTCGCCCTGCTCGACACCTGGGCCCTTCCGCAGGGCGACGCGGAAGACCTGGACGAGCTGCGCTTCCTGGCCGATTTTGCCCGCCATCTCGGCGTCGAGGCGGCCGGTCTCGGCGTCACGGCCGGGGAGATCGCCGGCCTCGGTCCGGACGAGAGGCTCGACTTCCTGCTGGCGAGAGCGAAGCTCGCCGGCGTGGTCGCCCCGGATCTCGGTCCGGTGCGGATCCGGGCCCTGTTCAGCGTGTTCTCCGCGAACGTCGCGGCGAACCGCCACTATGTACCGGCGCCCGGACACACCCCGGTCCGGCTCTGGCGGACGGCAGGCTCTTCGGCTGCCGCACCGGACGCGACCCTGGGCTGGAGCTCTCTGGCGCTGGGGGGAATTGAGATCTACGATGTTCCCGGGGACCATTTCGCCGTCGTTCGAGAGCCCGAGGTTCAAACCGTAGCTCGCCGGCTCACTGAATGCCTTCGTGCAGCCGAGGAGGAAGGTCTGTGAGCTGGATTTCCGACATCTTGGGTTTGCTTGCGTTTCTGACGCGCTGGAGCCGCAGCATGCGCGGGGCGCGGTTGATCATGGTTGTTGTGATGATTGCCGGTGCCCTCAGCGGCCTCTGCAACGCCGGGTTCCTGGTGATCATCAATTCCGCCTTGAAGAACCCATCTCACCGGACGGTCACCATCGTCTGGAGCTTCGTCGGCCTGTGCGTGCTGCTGCCCGTCAGCCGGTTCGTCTCGGGAGCGCTGCTGCTCAAGCTCGCCGGGCGCGCCGGGTTCGAGATGCGGACCCAACTGGCGCGCAAGATCCTGGCGGCCCCGCTACGCAAACTCGAGGAGCTCGGAGCCCCCCGTTTGCTGGCGACGCTGACCCAGGACGTCACGGCAATCACCGGCGCCGTGACCTCCTATCCGAACCTCCTCATGCAACTTTTCATCGTCGTGGGTTGTCTCTGCTATCTCGGCTGGCTGTCGTGGCCCGCGTTGCTCGGCGTGCTGGGTTTCATGGTCCTGGGCATTCTCATGTATCAGTTGCCAGTGGTCGCGGCGAACCGCTTGATGTCGTCCTCGCGCGATGACTGGGACCAGGTTGCCAAGGGCCTCGAGGCTTTGACCGCAGGCACCAAGGAGCTCAAGCTCCATCAGGGTAGGCGCCGGCAGTTCTTCTCCGTCAGCTTCGAGCCGGCGGCCAATGCGTCGCAACACAAGGGAGTTCTCGGACGTACCATCCTGCACGCCGCATCCTGCTGGGGCCAGCTTCTCTTTTTCATCGTCATCGGCCTCGTGCTGTTCGTGCTGCCGTCGTTTCAGAACGTCGACCGCAGCGTGCTAACCGGCTTCATCCTCCTCATCCTCTACCTCATGACGCCGATCGAGAGCATCCTGAGCGCGATTCCGGAGCTCTCCGCAGCGGCGGTGAGCGTGCGGAAGATCGACGGCCTCGGCTTGTCGCTGGAGCCCGAGCTCGCCGACTCGAAGCTGTTCGAGCTCCAACCCGCCGTGGCGAAGTGGGGAGGGCTCGAGCTGACGGCGGTGAGTCACGAGTACCGGGTCGAGAACGCGGAGGAGAGATTCCGTCTCGGCCCCATCGACTTGGTGCTGCGGCCGGGCGAGCTCTTGTTCCTGACGGGCGGCAACGGCAGCGGCAAGACCACTCTGGCGAAGCTGTTGTGCGGCCTCTACCTGCCCGAGAGCGGCGAGATTCGCTTCGCCGGCGCGCCGGTGACCCAGGAGAGCCGAGAAGCCTTCCGGCAACATTTCTCCGCGGTCTTTGCCGACTTTTTCGTTTTCGAGTCGTTGCTCGGGATCAGCGACGGCGAGGTCGACGCCCTGGCCGCGGAGTATCTCCGCAAGCTCCGGCTCGATCAGGTGGTCTCGGTGCGCGACGGAATCCTGTCCCGGATCGCGGTCTCGCAGGGGCAGCGCAAGCGCCTGGCGCTGCTCACCGCATATCTGGAGGACCGCCCCATCTATCTGTTCGATGAGTGGGCCGCCGACCAGGACGTCGTCTTCAAGGAGCTGTTCTACCGCCAGATCCTTCCCGAGTTGAAGGCCCGTGGCAAGACATGCATCGTCATCAGCCACGACGATCACTACTACGACGTGGCCGACCGGGTGATCAAGCTGGACTCCGGGAGGATCGAGTCCGAGGTCGTGCCGGCCCCGAGACAGCCAGCGCTGAGCCGGGCCTGAGCGGGGCGGGCGAGGGTTGGGGGACCCCGGTGGGGCCGACTCCCCAGTGAGTCAACGGGTCATTGCGTCCGGAAGGCGGTCATCGGGCTGACCCGCGAGGCCCGATACGCCGGGATCAGGCTTGCTGCCATGGCGACGCAGCTCAACAGCAGCACCGCCGCTGCGAAGACCAGAGGATCGTTGGCCTGGACTCCGAAGAGCAGGCTGGACAACCCGTGCGTGGCGAGCCACGCCAGGATGAGCCCGGCGGCGATGCCGATCGCCGCGAGTACCATCCCTTCTCCGACCACCAGGGTCAGGACGCTGCTGCGCTGCGCGCCGAGGGCGACGCGGATCCCGATCTCGTGCCGGCGCTGGGCGACGGAGTAGGAGATGATGCTGTAGATACCCATGGCGGACAGGATGAACGCCAGGCCGGCGAAAGCGCTCAATAGAACGGCGTAGAACTTGGGCTCGGACGTCGACTCCGCGAGGACGACCTCCATGGTTTTCACGTTCGAGACCGGTTGCTCGGGATCGAGGCTTGCCACCACGGCCCGCAATCGCGAGCTGAGGTCCGCGAGGTTGGATTTCGACCGAACCACCAGGACCATGTTGTCCCAGGGGGCGTGCTGCTCGGTCGAGACGTAGATCTCGGGGACCGTCGGCACGTCGAGCCGCGTGTGGTGAACGTCGCCAATGACGCCGATCACCTCGTGGGTCTCTTTCCCTCCGGAGCCTCCCATCAGGGTGACTCGCTTGCCGACCGCGCTTTCGTGGGACCAGTAGCGGTCGGTGAAGGTCTTGTTCACGATGATGGCCTTGGGAGAATTCACCGTGTCCTGAGCCGAGAACTCGCGCCCCTGAAGCAGGGGGATCTGCAAGGTTTTGAAGTATCCCGCCGTCACCCCCGAATAACCGGCCTCGGGGAGGGCGTTGGGATCGGAGGGGGGCTGGCCGTCGACGACGTAGCTCTCCGACGAGTTGCTGCCGCTGAGGGGCAGGTTGGAGATGCCGCCGACAGACTGCACGCCGGGTATGGCGGCCGCCCGTTCGGTGAATTGGCGGTAGAAGGTGGCCCGCTGGGCGTCCGTGGAGTAGCGGGCTCGGCCCAGCACCACCTCCATGGTGAGCACGTTGGAGGTGGTGAAGCCTGGATCGACCCTCTGCAGATGTGTCAGGCTCGACAGCAGCAGCCCGGCGCCGATCAGCAGCACGAGGGCACTCGCCACCTCGGTGACCGTCAGCAGCCGCCGGAACCGGATGTGGCGGACGCCGGAGGACGCGCCCCGTCCCCCTTGGCGAAGGTCACCGACGAGGTCCGGTTTGAGCGCTGAGAAAACCGGTACCAACCCGAAGATCACGCCGGTCAGGATGGCGATGCCCAGCGTGAAGACGAGCACTCTCCCGTCGATGCTGACCTCCTCGAGGCGGGGAATGTAGCTGGGGCTCAGGGCGATCAGCAGGCGCAGGCCCCAGTGCGCCAGGACGAGGCCGAAGAGACCGCCCAGGGCCGCCAGGGTCAACCCTTCGAAGAGCAGTTGCCGCAGGACGGCCGAAGTGGGAGCGCCCATGGCGGAGCGGATCGCCATCTCCGTCTGCCGCGTGGCGGCACGCGCCAGTTGAAGATTGGCGATGTTCGCGCAGGCCAGAAGCAGCACGAGGAGCACCGTCGTCAGCAGGATCAACAGCGCGGGACGGACCTTGCCCACGAGGTGCTCCTGCAACGGCACGAGCCGTGTTCCCCAATCCTTGTTGTTGCTGGGGAACTGCTGGGCGAGCGCCCCGGTCAGATTGTCCATCTCCCGTTGGGCCGACTGCAGCGAGACGCCGTTCTTCAAGCGGCCGATGACGTACATCCATCGCTCCTGGCGATCTTTGATCCGCGACTCGGTCATACGGATGGGCACCCAGAGCTGGGTCCCGTTGTTCGGGAAGTGGAACTGCTGCGGCATCACGCCGACGATCGGATACTCGATGCCGCTCAGCCGCACCACCTTACCAACCGCGTTGCGGTCACCGCCGAAATGGCTTTTCCAGAGACCGTAGCTCAGAATCGTCACCCGCGAGTTGGATTTTTCCTCGTCGGGAAGAAAGAGCCGTCCCAGCAATGGCTGGGTGCCGAGGGTTGTCAGCGCGGCGGGCGTGATCTGCGCCGCCTCGATGCGCTCCGGCGAATCCCCGCCGGTGAGGTTAATCGACAAAGGGCCGAAGGCACCGAGCTGCTCGAAGGAGTGGCTCTCTCGTCGCCAATCGAGGAAATTGGCCACGGAGACCTCAGCCCCCATGTCGGTCGGCCGGTGAGCCGCGGGCAGCATGACCAGGCGCTCCGGGGCCCGGTAGGGGAGAGGCCGCAGGATCACCGCGTTGACGACACTGAAAATTGCGGTGTTCGCGCCGATACCGAGACCCAGGATAAGCACTACGATCGCAGTAAACCCCGGGCTCTTCCGGAGGGTCCGGAAGGTGTAAAACAAGTCACGCCAGATCGTCCCCATTTTTAGACTCCCTAGAAGCACGGGTTCGCTGCTTCATCGCTGCTCTTGAGCGAGCGGCAAATCATAGCGGAGAGGCTCGCGGGGAGCAATCTTCCGTCTCCGTCGCCGGTCCGAGCGCTGGGGGAAGATCGAGCGGTGGATCCACCGACCCGACAGCGAAGAGCAGCGCGAATTGCACGAGCGGATCTATCTCCTGAAGAAGAGAAGCCAAGCGAAGACTCTCTATCTTGGCTGGAAGGTCTGGCAGCCAACCACGCCGTCGAAGGAATCATCTTCGGTTGCACGGAGCTTCATCTGCTCCATCGGCCTCTCGCCCATAGTCTCGGCAAGATCCTTGGTGGGCGCATCGTCGATCCGCTGCTGATTGCTGCCCGAGATATCAAAATCTTGAATGAACGATGAGTGAACAGAACCAAAGAAGGGCCAGCACAAGGCAGGCCCGGACCCGAAGGTGCCCGGAGACGATTGGCGAACGCGCAGACGGCCTCCTGGGTCGGCGCGCCGCCCAATCCACTCTGAGAAGCCGTCAATCAGCTTGCCAGCAGCTTCCCAGCCCCGGTTTTCTCGTAACGGCCTTTTGGCGGGCCGCCCCTGAGCGGCGAGGGGCCGAAAAGCTGAAAGCAGGCATTCGAGAAGACGTCATTATGAAAAGTTGCACCCAACCTCAACTTGAAAATGAGAAAGGCAATTCAGTTCGCGAAAAGGTCCAACCGGTGGGAGCTGCTCAGCACCAACCTCAAGCCTCACTTGGCGGAGATGCCGTTCCTCCAGGAACTCATCACGGCTTTGGACGGGCTGGTCGTTCAGGCGAGGTCGCTAGACACCGTGCAGGAGGTGGCGCGCTCGGCGTTTCAGGATGCCGTCCACCGCCGTTAGGATCTCGAGAAGCAGGGTGAGGTGCTGCGCCGGCGGGCGGAGGCCCACCTGCGGGGCAGCCTCGGCTTCACGAGCGACGACCTCGTGAAGTTCGGAATCCAGCCCCGCAAGACGGGACCCCGCGGTCCGAACAAGAAGCCGCCGGTTGAGCCCCCGTCCCCCGCCGTCAGGTAAAGGTTCGAACGCAGGACCCATGCAGCAAGAGAGGGGGGCCGTCCGGCCCCTCTCGTTTTGTCACGCCCTGTTTTGACCTCGCCGCGACACTTAGGTTCTGAGAGAGGCCGCGCGGATACGCGCGGACATAGGCATGCGCAATATTGAAATTATGCAACAACGGATTGTCTGCTGTTTCTAGTAGGGCTGTTTTCCTCATGGTAGCCTTCGCGGGCTGCCTACTGACGCCGATTCCTAATCGTCCCGGCAGCAGAGCCGGAAGGTATGCCGCGGAGAGGTTGACCCGAGATGGCTTCTGACTTTGATGAAACCGATGTCGCGATCATTGGCATGGCAGGGCGCTTTCCAGGGGCCGACAACGTCGGCGAGCTCTGGCAGAATCTGCGCGACGGCGTAAATTCAGTTCGAGCGCTGACGGACGACGAGCTGGTGGCGGCCGGCGTCGACCCCGCCCTGCTCTCTAATCCCAATCTCGTCAAGTCGATCGCGATGCCGCGGGGCATCGACGGCTTCGACGCCGCCTTCTTCGGCTTCAACCACCGCGAGGCCGAGGTGATGGACCCGCAGCAGCGGCTGCTGCTCGAATGCACCTGGGAGGCTCTCGAGGACGCGGGCTACGTCGGCGAAACCTACCCGGGGCCGATCGGCGTCTATGCCGGCGTATCGAGCAGCACCTACCTGCTCTATCAGCTCCTCGCCAATCCGGCAGCCATGGCGACGTTCGATCCGCTCCGCCTCGAGCTCGGCAATTCCGGCGATTACGTGGCCACCCGGATCTCTCACAAGCTGAACCTCACCGGACCGAGCTTCCACATCCAGAGCGCCTGCTCGACCGGCCTTGTCGCGCTGCACGCGGCCTGCCAGAGCCTGCTGTCGGAAGAGTGCGACATGGCGCTCGCCGGCACCGCCTCGATCAACGTGCTGCAGCTCCGGGGCTATCTGTACCAGGAGGGAGGGATCCTCTCTCCCGACGGCCGTTGCCGGACCTTCGACGCCCGAGCGCAGGGCTCTCTCGTCGGCAGCGGCGTGGGCATGGTGGTGCTCAAACGGTTGGCCGACGCGGTGGCCGACGGCGACTCGATCCGGGCGGTGATCAAGGGATCGGCGATCAACAACGACGGCGCGCTCAAGGTGGGCTACACGGCGCCGTCGGTCGAGGGGCAGGCCAAGGTGATCGCCGAGGCGCTGGCGCGCAGCGGCGTGGAGGCGACCGACATCTCGTACGTCGAGGCGCACGGCTCCGGCACCGCCATCGGCGATCCGATCGAGGTCGAGGCGTTGACCCGGGCGTTCAACAGCAACGGCGAGCGGCAGTTCTGCGCCCTGGGCTCGGTGAAGACCAACCTCGGCCACCTCGCCACGGCGGCCGGGACGACCGGCCTCATCAAGACCGCACTGGCGCTCCAGCACGGCATGATCCCGCCGAGCCTCCACTACGACCAGCCGAACCCCGAGATCAACTTCGCGGAGAGCCCGTTCTACGTCAACACCGAGCTCAAAGCCTGGCCGAAGAACGGCGCGCCGCGCCGGGCCGGGGTGAGCGCCTTCGGGTTCGGCGGCACCAACGCCCACGTCGTCCTCGAAGAGGCGCCCCCGCCCGCTCCGGCGACGGTCTCCGCGCGCCCTTATCAACTGTTGCTGCTCTCGGCCAAGAGCCCCGCCGCGCTCGACGCCGCGACCGCCAAGCTCGCCAGCCACCTGCGGGACCACCCCGAGCTCGACCTCGCCGACGTCGCCTATACCTTGCAGCGGGGCCGCAAGTTCTTCAGCCATCGCCGCTCGGTCGTCTGCCGCGACCGCGACGAGGCGGCGGCGCTGCTGGCGGAGCCCTCGTCCGAAGGCGTCTTCACGGGCTTCAAGGAGCACGACAACCGGAGCGTCGCGTTCCTCTTCCCCGGCCTCGGCGATCAGCACCTCCACATGGCCTCGGGGCTCTACGCGGCGGAGCCGGTCTTCCGGGCCGACGTCGACCGGTCGTGCGAGCTGCTGACCCGCACTCTCGGGGTGGATCTGCGGGAGGTGCTGTATCCGGAGAGGTCCGCGCCGGTGGCGGCGCCGGACGCCGCCACCGGGCTGGATCTGCGTCGGCTTCTCGGGCGGCGCACGGAGGTCGCCGATGAGGCCTCCCGGCGCCTGGACCGCACCGTCTATGCCCAGCCGGCGATGTTCGTCGTCGAGCACGCCCTCGCCCGCCTCTGGATGGATTGGGGGGTGAAGCCGAAGGCGATGATCGGCTACAGCCTGGGCGAGTACACGGCCGCCTGCATCGCGGGCGTGCTCGGCCAGGAGGAGGCGCTCTGGCTGGTGGCGGAGCGGGCGCGGCTGATCGAGGAGCTGCCTGCCGGGGCGATGCTCGCCGTGCCGCTGCCCGAGAGCGAGATGCTCCCCCGGCTTGGCCCCGATCTCTCGCTCGCCGCGGTCAACGCGCCGCAGATGTGCGTGGTGGCGGGCACCGAAGCCGCCGTGGCCCTGCTCGAAGGGGAGCTGGCGGCGCAGGGCGTCGTCTCGCGCCGGCTGCGCACCTCGCACGCCTTCCACTCGCGGATGATGGAGCCGGTCGCCGCGAAGCTGGTCGAGAGCGTACGCCGCCTCTCGCTCAAGGCCCCGCGCATCCCCTACCTCTCCAACGTCACCGGCACCTGGATCACCAGTCAAGAAGCGACCGACCCGGAGTACTGGGGCCGCCACCTGTGCCAGCCCGTGCGGTTCGCCGCCGGCCTGAGCGGCCTGCTCGCGGAGCCGAACCGCTTCCTGCTGGAGGTGGGGCCGGGGCAGACGCTCTCCACCTTCGTCCGCCAGCAACCGGTGGAGCGCGGAGCGACCGTGATCCACTGCCTGGGCGAGCGCGGTGGGGCAGCGGACCAGGCCACCCTCATGCGGGCGGTGGGCGGGCTCTGGCTCGCCGGCGTCGAGGTGGACGGCGCGCGCTTCTTCCGCCACGAGAAGCGGCATCGCGTCGCGCTGCCCACCTATCCCTTCGAGCATCAGCGCTACTGGATCGAGGCGGGCCCGGTTGCGCGTGTCACAGGCGTCGCGGCCGGCGCCGAGCCGCTGGCCGACGAGGTGCCGGGGACGGGCGCGGCGGCGAGCCCGGCGCCGCTCGCCGCGCACCCGCGGCCCGCGCTGCGCAACGCCTACGTGGCGCCGCGCGACGAGACCGAGCGCACGGTGGCCGGGATCTGGCAGACGCTGCTCGGCGTCGACGAGGTCGGCGTCAACGACGACTTCTTCGAGCTGGGCGGCCACTCCTTCCTCACCACGGTGCTGGTGACGGAGCTGCGGCAGTCGTTCGGCGTCGACGTCGGCATCCGCGAGCTGTTCGAGAGGCCGACGGTGGCCGGTTTCTCGGCGGCGATCGAGGCCGGGCAGACCAGCGATGAGGACTTTGAAACGGCGGCCACCGCGCTGCCGCAGATCGTCCCCGACCCCGAGAGCCGGCACCTGCCGTTCCCGCTGACCGACGTCCAGCAGGCGTACCTGGTGGGGCGCGGCGACGCCTTTGCCCTCGGCCAGGTATCGACCCACGCCTACGCCGAGGTCGACGGCCGCGGTATCGACCTCGACCGGCTGACCGAGGCCTACCGCTACCTCATCGCGCGGCACGACATGCTGCGGGCCATCGTGCACCCCGACGGGCGACAGGAGATCCTGCGGGAGGTGCCGCCCTACGAGATCGCGCGGCTCGACCTGCGCGGACTGCCCGAAGGCGAGGTCGACGCGGCTCTCGCGGCGATCCGCCAGAAGATGTCGCATCAGGTACTGCAGAGCGACCGCTGGCCGCTCTACGAGCTGCGCGCCTCGCTCCTCGACGGTGACCGGGTGCGCCTGCACTTCAGCTTCGACTTCTTGGTCGGCGACGCCTGGAGCCTCCAGGTGCTGCTGCCCGAGCTGAGCCTCGCCTACCACCAGCGGCAGGCGGAGCTGAAACCGCTCACGCTCTCGTTCCGCGACTACGTCGTCGCCATCTCCGCCCTGGAGGAGTACCCGGCCTACCGCCGGGCTCTCGACCACTGGACGGCGCGGCTCGACGACTTCCCGCTGGCGCCGGAGCTGCCCCTGGCGATGAACCCGGAGGCGGTGAGGAAGCCCACCTTCGTGCGCCATCCCGGGCGCCTGGAAACGGCGAAGTGGCAGCGGCTCAAGGAGCGGGCGGCCCGCGGCGGCCTCACCCCTTCGGGCCTGCTGCTGGCGGCCTTCGCCGAGGTGCTGACCCTCTGGTCGAAGAACCCGCGGTTCACCATCAACGTCACCCTGTTCAACCGCCTGCCGCTCCACCCCGAGGTCGCCGAGCTGGTGGGGGACTTCACCTCGCTCACCCTGCTCGCCATCAACAACACCCGCCCGGCGCCATTCGGGGAGCGGGCGCAACAGGTGCAGAAGCAGCTCTTCGAGGACCTCGACCACAGCGCCCTCTCCGGCATCCGGGTGCTGCGCGAGCTGGCGCGCCGGCAGGGCGGTCATTCGGCGGTGATGATGCCCGTCATCTTCACCAGCACCCTCACCCAGGTGTCGCCGCGGGAGGCGCTGGGGGCCCTGGGGGACGCCGAGCTGGGCTTCGTGGTCAGCCAGACGCCGCAGGTCTGGCTCGACCACCAGGTGCTCGAAGATCCGCTGGGCCTCTCCTATAGCTGGGACGTGGTCCAGGAGCTGTTCCCGTCCGGCATGATCGAGGAGATGCTGGCGACCTACCAGGCGCTGCTCGAGCGGCTGGCCGGGGAGGAGGAGGTCTGGCAGGAGCTCACGCCGGTGCTGCCGCCCGAGCGCCAGCTCGCGCTCTTCGCCGCCGCGAACGCGACGGCGGGCGCGGTGCCGGAAGGGCTGCTGCACGCGCCGTTCGCCGTGCAGGCCGCGAGCGCTCCGGAGCGGGTGGCGCTGATCGCCGGCGACCTGACTCTGACCTACGGCGAGCTCGCCCGGCGTGCTAACGCGCTGGCCCGCCAGCTGCGCGGGATGGGGGCACAGCCGAACGGATTGGTGGCGGTGGTGATGGAGAAGGGTTGGGAGCAGGTGGTGGGTGTGCTGGCGGTGCTCACCTCCGGCGCGGCCTACCTGCCGATCGACCCGGACCTGCCGCGGGCGCGGCGCTTCTTCCTGTTCGCCAACGGCGGCGTCGAGATCGCGCTCACTCAAGCCCACCTGGAGGCGAAGCTGGAGTGGCCGCCGGAGATCCGGCATCTTGCCGTATCCAACGGCCTCCTGGAGCCGGGAGAGGACGGCTCGCCGCTGCCGGCCGTCCAGGGTCCGCACGACCTCGCCTACGTGATCTACACCTCGGGCTCTACCGGCAATCCCAAGGGTGTGATGACCGACCACCGGGGAGCCTTGAACACGGTCGTCGACGTCGACGAGCGCTTCCACGTCGGTCCGCAGGACCGCGTCCTGGCGCTGTCGTCGCTGTCGTTCGACCTGTCGGTCTACGACGTCTTCGGTCTGCTGGCGGTGGGGGGCACAGTGGTGCTGCCGGAGGCGGAGCGCAGCCGCGATCCGCAGCATTGGGCCGAGCTGATCGAGCGCCACGGGGTGACGGTGTGGAACACGGTTCCGGCGCTGCTGGAGCTGCTGGCGGACTTCGCCGAGGTGACGGGCTTCCGTGCGCCGTCGCTGCGCCTGATCCTGCTCTCGGGGGACTGGATCTCGCTGCGCCTGCCGGAGCGCATCGGGAAGGTCTCTGCGCAGGCCGCGGTGGTGAGCCTGGGCGGGGCCACGGAGGCGTCGATCTGGTCGATCCTCTTTCCTATTGAAGAGGTCGATCCCGGGTGGCGCAGCGTCCCCTACGGTCGGCCGATGCGGAACCAGACTTTCCACGTGCTGGACAAGGACCTGCTGCCGCGTCCGGTGGGAGTGGCGGGCCAGCTCCACATCGGCGGCATCGGCCTGGCCCAGGGCTACTGGGCCGACGAGGAGAAGACGGCCCGCTCTTTCATCGTCGATCCGCGCACCGGAGAGCGCCTCTACCGTACGGGCGACCTCGGGCGCTATCTCCCCGACGGCACGATCGAGTTCCTGGGCCGCGAGGACTTCCAGGTCAAAGTAGGCGGCTTCCGCATCGAGCTGGGCGAGATCGAAGCGGCGCTGACGCGCCATCCGGCGATCCGCGAGGCGCTGGTCGTGGCTTCGGCGAGCGAGCGGGGCAGCCGGCGGCTGGCCGCCTATCTCGTCGCCGCCGGCGGGCCTCCATCCGCGGAGGAGCTGCGCTCGTTCCTGGGGGAGCAGTTGCCGGCCTACATGGTGCCGGCCGACTTCGTCGTCCTCGAAGCGTTCCCGCTCACCGCCAATGGCAAGGTCGACCGCAAGGCCCTGCCCAGCCCGTTGGGCGACGGCGCACCGGCCGGGGACTCCTATGTCGCCCCCGGCGGTCCCGTCGAAGAGCTGTTGGCGGGGATCTGGAGCGAAGTGCTGGGCATCGAGCGGGTGGGGGTGAGGGACGACTTCTTCGCCCTCGGCGGCCAATCGCTGCTGGCGACGCAGGTGATCTCGCGGGTGCGGCGCACCCTGGCGGTCGAGGTGCCACTGCGGCTCCTTTTCGAGCGCCCGACGATCGCCTCCCTGGCGGCCGAGATCCAGCGGTCGCTGCGCCCGCAGGACGCCGCGAGCGCCGGCGTGGCGCTGAAACAGATCGTCCCCGATCCCGAAAACCGGCACCTGCCGTTCCCCCTGACCGATGTCCAGCAGGCGTACCTGATCGGCCGCAGCGACGTCTTCGCCCTCGGCCAGGTATCGACCCACGGCTACTCCGAGATCAACCTGCGCGGCGTCGATCTCGGGCGGCTGGCCGCGGCCTACCGCCACCTCATCGACCGGCACGACATGCTGCGGGCCATCGTGCACCCGGACGGGCGGCAGGAGATCCTCGCCTCGGTGCCGCCCTATGAGATCGCGACGCTCGACCTGCGCGGCAAGCCCGAATCCGAGATGGCCGAGGCCCTGGCGGCGATCCGCCGGCGGATGTCGCACCAGGTGCTGCCGAGCGACGTCTGGCCGCTCTACGAGCTGCGGGCCTCGCTCCTCGGCGACGACCGGGTCCGTCTCCACCTCAGCTTCGATTTCCTGATCGGCGACGCCTGGAGCCTGCAGCTCCTGCTCTCCGAGCTGAGCCTCGTCTATCTCGGCCGGGAGTCGGAGCTGCGGCCGTTGTCGCTCTCGTTCCGCGACTACGTGCTCGCCACGTCCGCGATGGAGGATTGGCCGGTCTACCGCCAGGCGCTCGCCTACTGGACCGATCGCCTCGACGACCTCCCGGCGGCGCCGGACCTGCCGCTGGCCATGAACCCGGAGGCGATGGGCACTCCGGTCTTCGCGCGCCACTCCGGGCGTCTCGATGCGGAGTCGTGGCAGCGGCTCAAGGAGCGTGCGGCCCGCGGCGGCCTCACCCCCTCGGGCGTGCTCCTGGCGGTGTTCGCCGAGGTTTTGACCGTCTGGTCGAAGAGCCCGCGCTTCACCATCAACCTGACCCTGTTCAACCGCCTGCCGCTCCACCCGGAGGTCAACGAGCTGGTGGGGGACTTCACCTCGCTCACCCTGCTCGCCGTCGACAACTCGGAGCCGGCTCCCTTCGGCCAGCGGGCGCAGCGCATCCAGAAACAGCTCTTCGAGGATCTCGACCACAGCGCCCTCTCCGGCATCCGGGTGCTGCGCGATCTCGCGCGCCGCCGGGGCGGGCTGGCGCCGGCCCTCATGCCCGTCGTCTTCACCAGCACCCTCAACCTGGTGTCCCAGGGCGAGGCCCTGGCCGGCCTGGGGGCGGGAGCGGAATGGGGCTACGCGATCAGCCAGACGCCCCAAGTCTGGCTCGACCACCAAGTCTACGAAAATCCGCAGGGCCTCTCCTACACCTGGGACGTCGTCGAAGGGCTGTTCCCGCCCGAGATTATCGCGGACATGATGGCGGCCTACCAGGCGCTGCTCGAGCGGCTGGCCGGAGAGGAGGCCGCGTGGCAGGAGCCCACACCGGTGCTGCCGCCGGCACGCCAGCTCGCGCTCTACGCGGCAGCGAACGCGACGGCGGGCACGGTGCCGGAGGGGCTGCTGCACGCGCCGTTCGCGGCTCAGGCGAAGAGCGCTCCGGAGCGGGTGGCGGTGGTCTCCGGCGACCTGTCCCTGACCTACGGCGAGCTCGCCCGGCGGGCCAACGCGCTCGCCCGCCAGTTGCGCGGGATGGGGGCAGAGCCGAACTCCCTGGTGGCGGTGGTGATGGAGAAAGGTTGGGAGCAGGTGGTGGGCGTCCTCGCGGTGCTCACCTCCGGCGCGGCCTACCTGCCGGTCGATCCGGACCTGCCGCGGGCGCGGCGCTTCTTCCTGTTGGCCAACGGCGGCGTCGAGATCGCGCTGACTCAAGCCCATCTGGCGGCGAAGCTGGAGTGGCCGCCGGAGGTGCGGCATCTCGCCGTATCCCACGGTCCCCTGGAGCCGGAAGAGGACGGCTCGCCGCTGCCGGCGGTCCAGGGTCCGCACGACCTCGCCTATGTGATCTACACCTCGGGCTCGACCGGCAACCCCAAGGGGGTGATGACCGACCACCGGGGAGCACTCAACACGGTCGTCGACGTCGACGAGCGCTTCGGCGTCGGGCCGCAGGACCGCGTCCTGGCGCTGTCGTCACTGTCGTTCGACCTCTCGGTCTACGACGTTTTCGGGGTGCTGGCAGCGGGGGGTACGGTGGTGATGCCGGAGGCGGAGCGCAGCCGCGATCCGCAGCACTGGGCCGAGCTGCTCGACCGCCACGGGGTGACGGTGTGGAACACGGTTCCGGCGCTGATGGAGCTGCTGGCGGACTTCGGCGAGGTGAATCGCTACAGGGCGCCTTCGCTGCGCCTGGTCCTGCTCTCGGGCGACTGGATCTCGCTGCGCCTGCCGGAGCGCATCTCGCGGCTCGCGCCGCAGGCCGCGGTGGTGAGCCTGGGCGGGGCCACGGAGGCGTCGATCTGGTCGATCCTCTTTCCCCTTGAAGAAGTCGATCCCGGCTGGCGCAGCGTCCCCTATGGGCGGCCGATGCGGAACCAGACCTTCCACGTGCTGGACAAGGATCTTCTGCCGCGTCCAGTGGGAGTGGCGGGCCAGCTCTACATCGGCGGCATCGGCCTCGCCCAGGGCTACTGGGCCGACGAGGAGAAGACGGCCTCCTCCTTCCTCGTCGATCCTCGAACCGGAGAGCGGCTCTACCGCACCGGCGACCTCGGGCGGTACCTCCCCGACGGCACGATCGAGTTCCTGGGCCGCGAGGACTTCCAGGTCAAGGTGGGCGGCTTCCGCATCGAGCTTGGAGAGATCGAGGCGGCGCTGACCCGCCATCCGGCGGTCCGCGAGGCGCTGGTCGTGGCGCCTGCCGGGGAGCTGGGCGGCCGGCGCCTGGCCGCCTATCTCGTCGCCGCTGCCGGCGGCTCTCCGTCGCCGGAGGAGCTGCGCGCGTTCCTGGGGGAGCAGTTGCCGGCCTACATGGTGCCGGCCGACTTCGTCGTCCTCGAAGCGTTCCCGCTCACCGCCAACGGCAAGATCGACCGCAAGGCCCTGCCCGCCCCTCAGCCGGCGGGTGCGGGGAAGATCCACGTCGCCCCCCGGGGCCGGGTCGAGGAGCAGCTGGCCGGCTTCTTCCGCGAGCTGCTCAAGGTCGAGCAGGTGAGCGCCGCCGACGACTTCTTCGAGCTGGGAGGCAACTCGTTGCTCGCCACCCAGGTGATCTCGCGCCTGCGCGCCGAGCTCGGCGTCGAGCTGCCGTTGCGCACCCTGTTCGAGAACCCGACGCTCGGCAGGCTGGCGCTCGTCGTCGAGCAGGCGACGGTCCTTGCGGGGACGGCGGCCGCGGTTCCCTGGACGGCGTCACCGAGCGAGCTGCTGCTGTCTTTCGCGCAGGAGCGCATGTGGTTCCTCGACCGGTTGGAGCCGGGCAACACGGCCTACAACATCTTCAACGGCGTCCGCCTGCAGGGTCCGCTCGATCCGGACGCCTTCGCCCGCGCCCTGAGCGAGGTGGTGCGCCGCCACCAAGCGCTGCGCACGCGCTTCATCGAAAGGGCGGGCCAGGCCGTGCAGGTGGTCTCGCCGCCGGTGCCGCTGCCCCTGCCGCTGGTCGACCTCGGCGGTCTGCCGGCGGCGCGGTGCGAGCCGCTGCTCCTGGCGCTGGCGGCGGCGGAGGAGCGGCGGCCGTTCGACCTGCGCCGCGGGCCGCTGGTGCGGGCGCTGCTGGTGCGCCTCGCGGCGCGCGAGCACACGCTGCTGTTCTCGCTGCACCACATCGTTTCCGACGGCTGGTCGGCCGGGGTGCTGGTGCGGGAGGTCGGGGCCCTCTACGCGGCATTCCTGGCCGGGGCGCCCTCGCCCCTGCCCGAGCTGCCCATGCAGTACGCGGACTACGCGGTCCAGCAGCGGCAGCGGCTCTCGGGGAACCTCCTGGCGCGCGAGGTCGAATACTGGCGGCAGCGGTTGGCCGGGGTGCCGTCCCTGGAGCTGGCGACGGACCATCCGCGGCCAGCGGTGCAGACCTCGCGGGGTGCGAGCCGTCCACTGAACCTGGACGCGGGGCTGCGGCGGGGGCTCGCGGCACTGGCCCGCCAGCATCAGGCGACGCTGTTCATGGCGGGCCTGTCGGGGTTCGTGGCCCTCCTGGCCCGCCACTCCGGGCAGCGGGACCTGGCGGTGGGGACGCCGGTCGCGGGGCGGACGCGGGCGGAGTACGAAAACCTGATCGGTTTCTTCGTCAACACCCTGGTGCTGCGCTTCGACCTCTCAGGGGAGCCGAGCTTCACGGATCTGCTGGCGCAGGCGCGGGAGACGTCGCTGGGGGCCTTCGCCCACCAGGAGGTGCCGTTCGAGAAGGTGGTCGAGCAACTGCATCCGGAGCGCAGCCTGTCGCGCTCGCCGTTGTTCCAGGCGATGTTCGCGTTGCAGAACGCGCAGCTGGGAGGGTTCGGCCTGCCGGAGCTCCAGGCCTCGCCGCTGGCGCTGCCGGCGAGGACGGCGAAGTTCGAGCTCAGCCTGCTGCTGACCGAGGCGGGAGCCGCTCTGAGCGGCGAGCTGGAGCACAACACCGACCTCTTCGACGGGACGACGGCCCAGCGCCTGTGCGGTCACCTGGAGGTGCTGCTCGCCGAGGCGATCGCCCAGCCGGGCCGGCCGCTGTCGCAACTGCCGCTGCTCGCTGCGGGCGAGCGGCACCAACTGGTCCGGGAGTGGAACGACACGGCGGGCGGGGACCGGCGGCAGCCGCCGGTGCACCGGCAGGTCGAGGAGCAGGCGCGCCGCTCGCCGGATGCGCGGGCGTTGGTCTGGGGGGAGGAGGTCTGGACCTACGGCGAGCTCAACGGCCGGGCGAACCGCTTGGCACGCCACCTGCGGTCGCGCGGGCTGCGGCGCGGGCAGCGGGTGGGGATTGCCCTCCCGCGCTCGCCGTGGCTGGTGGCGAGCCTGCTGGGCGTGCTGAAAGCCGGCGGCTGCTACGTGCCGCTCGATCCGTCGTATCCGGCGGAGCGGCTGGCGTACATGCTGGAGGACTCCGGGGTCCGCCTGGTGCTGTGCGACGAGGCTCTCGCGGCGGCGGGCTGGCTGGCGGGCCTGCGGACGCTGCGCGTCGGCGATCCCGCCGCCCTCGGGCGGTACCGGACGGGGGACCTGGAGGTGGAGGTCGATCCGCGGGAGGCCGCCTACGTGATCTACACCTCGGGCTCGACGGGGCGTCCGAAGGGGGTGGAGATCACCCACGGGTCGTTGGCGAGCTTCCTGGCGGCGATGAGGGAGCAGCCGGGTCTGGAGCCCGGGGACGTGGTGGCGGCGGTGACCGCGCTGTCGTTCGACATCGCCGGCCTGGAGCTGTACCTGCCGCTGACGGTGGGAGCCGCGGCGGTGCTGGCGAGCGAGGAGGAGTCGGCGGAGGGCTGGCGCCTGCTGCGCCTGCTCAAGGGGAGCGCGGCGACGGTGTTGCAGGCGACCCCGGTGACCTGGCGGATGCTGCTGGAGGCGGGCTGGGCCGGAGAGCCGGCGTTGCGTGTGCTGTGCGGCGGCGAGGCCCTCGGGGAGAGCCTGGCCCGCGAGCTGACCCGGTACGGCCGCGAAGTGTGGAACCTCTACGGACCGACGGAGACCACCGTCTGGTCGACCGTGGAGAAGGTGGAGGCGGGGGAGAGGGTCACGGTCGGCCGCGCGGTCGCCGGCACGACGGCGTACGTGCTGTCGGCGGCGCTGGAGGTCGCGCCGGTCGGGGTGGTGGGGGAGCTGTGGCTCGGCGGCACGGGGCTGGCGCGGGGCTACGTGGGCCGGCCGGCGCTGACGGCGGAGCGTTTCATGCCGTCGCCATTCGGCGAGCCGGGAGAGAGGCTGTACCGGACGGGCGACCTGGTGCGGCGCCTGGCGGACGGCCGTCTCGAGCATCTGGGCCGCGGCGACCAGCAGGTGAAGGTGCGCGGCCACCGCATCGAGCTGGGCGAGATCGAGTCGGCGCTGGCGGGGCATCCGGCGGTGGCGCAGGCGGTGGTCACGGCGGCGGGCGAGGGCGGAGACCGCCGGCTGGTGGCCTACGTGGTGCCGCTGGAGCCGCCGGCGCCGGGACCCCTCGGAATCGAGGAGCTGCGGGGCTATCTCACCGAGCGGCTGCCGGAGTACATGGTGCCCTCGGTCTTCGTCGCGCTGCCGGAGCTGCCGCTGACGCCGAACCGCAAGGTCGACCGGCGGGCGCTGCCGGCTCCGGACCCGGCGGCGGGGCGGGGCGTGGGGCGCCTCCCCCAGGGTCCGATGGAGGTGGCGCTGGCGGGGATCTGGAGCACGGTGCTGGGCGTCGAGCGGGTGGGCGCGGAGGACGACTTCTTCGCCCTCGGCGGGCACTCGCTGCTGGCGACGCAGGTGACCTCGTGGATGCGGGGGACGCTGGGGGTGGAGCTGCCCCTGCGGGTGATCTTCGAGCGTCCCACGGTCGCGGCTCTGGCCGTCGAGGTCGAGCGGTTGCTGCGCCAGCAGGACGCCGTGATCCCCACCGTGCCGCTGCCGCAGATCACCCCCGATCCCGGCAGCCGCCACCTGCCGTTCCCCCTGACCGACGTCCAGCAGGCGTACTTCATCGGCCGCGGCGACGCCTTCGCGCTCGGCGAGGTGTCGACCCACGCCTATACCGAGATCGACGTCCCCGGCCTCGACCTCGAGCGGCTGACCGCGGCCTTCCGCCTCCTCGTCGCGCGCCACGACATGCTGCGGGCCGTGGTGCATGCCGACGGGCGGCAGGCCATCCTGGCGGCGGTGCCGCCCTACGAGATCGAGGCGCTCGACCTGCGCGGCAGCCCGGACGAGGCGGCCGCCGCGGCCCTGGAGGCGGTCCGCGGGCGGATGTCCCACCAGGTGCTGCCGAGCGATCGATGGCCCCTGTTCGAGATGCGTGCCTCGCTGCTCGCCGGCGACCGGGTCCGCCTGCACTTCAGCTTCGACTTCCTGATCGGCGACGCCTGGAGCCTGCAGCTCCTGCTCTCCGAGCTGGGCCTCGCCTATCGCCACCGGGAGGCGGAGCTGCGGCCGCTGTCGCTCTCCTTCCGCGACTACGTGCTCGCCACGGTCGCCCTGGAGGAGTGGCCGCCCCATGGCCGCGCGCTGGCCTACTGGCTGGATCGCCTCGACGGCTTCCCGCCGGCGCCGGACCTGCCCCTGGCCACGAACCCGGCGGCGCTGAGCCGCCCCACCTTCGTGCGCCACTCCGAGCGTCTGGACGCGGAGCCCTGGCAGCGGCTCAAGAAGCAGGCGGCCCGCCGTGGCCTCACCCCTTCGGGCGTGCTCCTGGCGGCTTTCGCCGAGGTGCTGACCGTGTGGTCGAAGAGCCCGCGCTTCGCCCTCAACCTGACCCTGTTCAACCGCCTGCCGCTCCACCCCGAAGTGAACGAGCTGGTGGGGGACTTCACCTCGCTCACCCTGCTCGCCGTCGACAACTCCCGCCCGGCGCCCTTCGCGGAGCGGGCGGGAGAGATCCAGCGGCAGCTTTTCGAGGACCTCGATCACCGCTACGTGAGCGGCGTGCGGGTGCTGCGCGAGCTGGCCCGGCGGCAGGGCGGCGGCGTGCCGGCCCTGATGCCCGTCGTCTTCACCAGCACCCTCAACCAGGTGGCGCAGGGCGAGGTCCTGGACGGCCTGGGAGCGGGGACGGAGTGGGGCTACGCGATCAGCCAGACGCCGCAGGTCTGGCTCGATCACCAGGTGGTCGAGGACCTGTTGGGCCTCTCCTACAGTTGGGACGTCGTCGAGGAGCTGTTCCCTGCCGGAATGATCGTGGAGATGCAGCAGGCCTACCAGGCGCTGCTCCTGAGGCTGGCCGGGGCGGCCGGAGAGGAGGCGGTCTGGCAGGAGTCCCGGCCGGTGCTGGCGCCCGAGCGCCAGCTCGCGCTCTTCGCCGCGGCGAACGCGACGGCGGGTCCGGTGCCGGAGGGGCTGCTGCACGCGCCATTCACGGCACAGGCGAAGAGCGCTCCGGAGCGGGTGGCGGTGATCGCCGGCGGCCTGACCCTGACCTACGGCGAGCTCGCCCGGCGGGCCAACGCGCTCGCCCGCCGGTTGCGCGGGATGGGGGCGAAGCCGAACGGATTGGTGGCGGTGGTGATGGAGAAGGGCTGGGAGCAGGTGGTGGGTGTGCTGGCGGTGCTCATCGCCGGCGCGGCCTACCTGCCGGTCGACCCGGAGCTGCCGCGGGCGCGGCGCTTCTTCCTGTTCGCCAACGGCGGCGTCGAGATCGCGCTCACACAAGCCCATCTCGGGGAGAAGCTGGAGTGGCCGCCCGAGGTGCGGCGGCTCGCCGTATCCCGCGGCCCCCTGGAGCCGGGGGAGGACGGCTCGCCGCTGCCGGCCGTCCAGGGTCCGCACGACCTCGCCTACGTGATCTACACCTCGGGCTCGACCGGCAATCCCAAGGGTGTGATGACCGACCACCGGGGAGCCTTGAACACGGTCGTCGACGTCGACGAGCGCTTCGGCGTCGGTGCGCAGGACCGCGTCCTGGCGCTGTCGTCGCTGTCGTTCGACCTCTCGGTCTACGACGTGTTCGGCCTGCTGGCGTCCGGGGGCACGGTGGTGCTGCCGGAGGCGGAGCGCAGCCGCGATCCTCAGCACTGGGCCGAGCTGATCGAGCGCCACGGGGTGACGGTGTGGAACACGGTTCCGGCGCTGCTGGAGCTGCTGGCGGACTTCGCCGAGCTCACGGGCTACCGGGCGCCGTCGCTGCGCCTCATCCTGCTCTCCGGCGACTGGATCTCGCTGCGCCTGCCGGAGCGCATCCGGAAGGTGTCTGCGCAGGCTGCGGTGGTGAGCCTGGGCGGGGCGACGGAGGCGTCGATCTGGTCGATCCTCTTCCCCGTTGAAGCGGTCGATCCCTCCTGGCGCAGCGTCCCCTATGGTCGGCCGATGCGGAACCAGACCTTCCACGTGCTGGACAAGGATCTGCTGCCGCGTCCGGTGGGAGTGGCGGGCCAGCTCTACATCGGCGGCATCGGCCTCGCCCAGGGCTACTGGGCCGACGAGGAGAAGACGGCCGCCTCCTTCCTCGTCGATCCGCACACCGGCTCGCGGCTCTACCGCACCGGTGACCTCGGGCGCTACCTGCCCGATGGCACGATCGAGTTCCTGGGCCGCGAGGACTTCCAGGTCAAGGTGGGCGGCTTCCGCATCGAGCTGGGCGAGATCGAGGCGGCGCTGACCCGCCATCCGGCGGTCCGCGAGGCGCTGGTCGTGGCGTCCGCCGGCGAGCGGGGCAGCCGGCGGCTGGCCGCCTATCTCGTCGCCGCTCCCGGCGGCCCTCCATCCGTGGAGGAGCTGCGCGCGTTCCTGGGGGAGCAGTTGCCGGCCTACATGGTGCCGGCCGGCTTCGCCGTCCTCGAAGCGTTCCCGCTCACCGCCAACGGCAAGGTCGACCGCCAGGCCCTGCCGGGCTTGCAGGACGACGGCGCGCCGGCGGAGGGTCCCCGGCTAGCTCTCAGCGGCGCGGTCGAGGAGCGGCTGGCCGACTTCTTCCGCGAGGTGCTCGAGGTCGACCCGGTGGGCGCCGGCGACAACTTCTTCGAGCTGGGCGGGACCTCGCTGACGGCCATCCAGTTGATCTCCCGCCTGCAAGCGAGCTTCGGCGTCGAGCTTCCGATGCGCAAGTTGTTCGAGAACCCGACGTTGCGGGGCTTGGCGATGCTCGTGGAGCAACAGAGGTCCCTGGCGGCCGCGGAGTCGCCGCGCCCCGCGCCAACGCCGATCCCGGTCCCGGCAGCCTGGCCGCTGTCGTTCGCCCAGCAGCGGCTCTGGTTCCTCGACCGGTTGGAGCCCGGGAGCCCGGCCTACAACATCCGGATGGAAGTCGAGCTGCGCGGGCGGCTCGACGTGGCGGTGCTCACCGGCGCCTTCGGCGAGGTGGTACGCCGGCACGAGGTGCTGCGGACGACCTTCGAGACCGTGGGCGGCGAGCCTGTACAGGTGGTGGCCGCGCCTGCGGGCTGGGATCTGCCGGTGATCGACCTGCGGGCTCTTCCCGGCCGGGAGCGCAAACAGGAGGTGAGCCGGCTGCGGGCCGCCGAGGCTCGCCGTCCCTTCGACCTCGCGCGGGGCCCCTTGCTGCGCACCACGCTGCTGCGCCTGGGAGCCCTGGTCGACAAGCTCCTGGTGACCGTGCACCACATCGTGACCGACGGCTGGTCGACGGGAGTGCTGGTGCGGGAGGTCGCGGCGTTGTACCCGGCCCTCCGGACGGGCTCTCCAAGCCCGTTGCCGGAGCTCCCCATCCAATATGCGGCCTTCGCCGCCTGGCAGCGCCAGCGCCTGTCTGGCGAGCTCCTGGAGTCGGAGCTCGCCTGGTGGCGGGGGCATCTCGCCGGGATGCCGTCGGCACTGGAGCTGCCGGCGGACCGTCCGCGGCCGCCGGTCCTCAGCGGCCGGGGCGCCGAGCAGAGGTTCGTGGCCGGCCCGGAGACGCTCCGCGGGCTGACGGCGTTGTCCCGCCGGCACGGGGCGACGCTGTTCATGACGCTCCTCACCGGGTTCCTGGGGCTGTTGCAGCGCTCCACGGGGGAGGATGACCTGGCGGTGGGAACCCCGGTGGCAGGGCGCAACCGGGTCGACATCGAGCCTCTCATCGGCCTCTTCGTCAACACGCTGGTGCTGCGGGTGGATCTATCGGGAGACCGGGAGGTTTCGGCGCTCCTGGAGCAGGTGCGGGAGACGACGCTGGCGGCCTATGCGCATCAGGAGGTGCCGTTCGAGCGTCTGGTGGAGGACCTGGCGCCGGAGCGCGATCTCGGCCGGTCGCCGCTGGTGCAGGTGCTCTTCGACGTCCAGAGCTCTCCAGGGGGCGCCCTGGAGCTGCCCGGGCTGGAGCTCAAGCCCACCGCCGTGCCGGCGGAGACGACGAAGCTCGATCTGACGTGCACGCTGGTGGAGACGGAGCGGGGCCTGGAGGGGGCGCTGGAGTACAGCCGGGACCTTTTCGACCGCACCACGATCGAGCGTCTGGCGGACCACTTCACGCGCCTGCTGGCCGCGATGGCGGGGATGGCCGCGAGCCCGGGGCAGAGGCTGGCGGAGCTGTCCCTGCTCAGTGCGGCGGAGCTGCACCAGACGACCTGCGAGTGGAGTGACAGCGGCATCGTGTGGGAGGGCTGGGCCACGGACGGCCTCTGCGTCGGCCCGCTCTGTGCGGCCCAGGCCGCGCGGAGCCCGCAGGCCACGGCCGTCGTCTGCGGCGAGGAGTCGCTCGGCTATGCCGAGCTGCACCGGCGAGCCAACCGGCTGGCGCACCGGCTGCTGCGCATGGGGGTGGGTCCGGAGGCCCGGGTCGGAGTCCTGCTGGAGCGCTCGGCCGAGATGGTCGTGGCTCTCCTGGGGGTTCTCAAGGCGGGGGGCGCCTATGTGCCGCTCGATCCCGCCTTTCCCGCCGAGCGCCTGGCCTGGATGGCCGGGGACGCCGGGCTCGCCGCGCTGGTGACCACCGAAGGGCTGGAGAGCGCTCTCCCGGCCGCCCCGGCCTATCCGGTGCTGAAGTTGGACGCAGAACGGCAGGCGCTGGCGGCGGAGAGCGAAGCCGAGCCGGCACCCCGGGCCCTGCCGGATCATCCGGCCTACGTGCTCTACACCTCGGGGTCGACGGGCCGGCCCAAAGGGGTGGCGGTGCCGCATCGGGCGCTGGTCAATTTCCTGGCTGCGATGCGGCACCGGCCGGGGCTGGCGGCGAGCGATACCCTGCTGGCCGTCACCACCATCTCCTTCGACATCGCCGCTCTGGAGATCTTCCTGCCGCTCGCCGTGGGTGCCCGGCTGGTCCTCGCCCGCCGCGAGGAGGCGGCCGACGGCGCCGCGCTGGCGCGGCTGATCTCGCGTTGCGGCGCGACGGTGTTGCAGGCGACGCCGGCCACCTGGCAGATGTTGCTGGCCCAGCCGGCGGCGGAGCTCGCGCCTTTGCAGGGATTGTGCGGCGGCGAGGCGCTGGCCCCCGGGCTGGCCGCGGAGCTGGTGGCGCGGACGCGGTCGTTCTGGAACCTCTACGGTCCGACCGAGACGACGGTGTATTCGACGGTCCATCGCCTCGACGCCGGCCTGGGGCCGGTGCCGATCGGCCGGCCCATCGCCAACACGCGCATCGTCCTGTTCGACCGCGCCATGCAGCCGGTGCCGCTGGGCGCCGCCGGCCACCTGCACATCGGCGGCACAGGCCTCGCCCGCGGCTACCTGCACCGGCCGGAGCTGACGGCCGAGCGCTTCGTGCCGGACCCGACGGCGGCGGAGCCCGGAGCGCGGCTCTATCGCACGGGAGACCTCGCCCGATCCTTGAACGATGGCGCCCTGGAGTACCTGGGCCGCATCGATCGCCAGGTGAAGCTGCGGGGCTTCCGCATCGAGCTCGGGGAGGTGGAAGCGGTGCTCCGGGAGCACCCGGGGCTGCGCGAGGCCGCGGTGGTGCTGGCGGAGGGCGGGGGCGGCCTCGAGGACCGGCGATTGGAAGCCTACGTGGTGGGCAGGGGCGGCGACCCGCCCGCGGCGGCGGAGCTGAGGCGGCTGCTGCAAGGACGCCTGCCGTCCTACATGCTGCCCTCGTCCTTCACGCCGCTGGCGGCGCTGCCCTTGACGCCGAGCGGCAAGGTGGACCGCAAGGCGCTCGCCGTCCTCGGGCCGCAGCGCGCCGAGCCGGGGCACGGGAGGGCCCCGTCGACGCCCGTCGAGACGATGCTGGCGAAAATTTTCGCCGAGGTCCTGAAGCTGGAGCGGGTGAACGCCGACGACAATTTTTTCGTGCTGGGCGGCCATTCGCTGCTGGCGACACAGATGGTGGTCCGGGTGCACAAGGCGTACGGGATCGATCTGCCGTTGCGGACTCTGTTCGAGAGCCCGACGGTGGCGTCTCTGGCGGGCCGTGTGGAGGCCGTGCTTACAGGCCACACGGCGGTCGAGGCGTCCGACGAGCATCCGGAGCTCCCTGCGGCGCTGCGGCCCGATCGTCTGCCCCTGTCGTTCGCCCAGCAGCGGCTCTGGTTCCTGGACCAGTTGGAGCCGGGCAGCGCTACGTACAACATGTCGCTGGAGGTCGAGCTGAGAGGGCGGCTCGACGTGGCGGCGCTCACCGGCGCGTTCGGCGAGGTGGTGCGGCGGCACGAGGCGCTGCGGACGACGTTCGAGACGGTGGCCGGCGAGGCCGTGCAGAGGGCCGCCGCGCCCGCCGGGCTCGGCCTGCCGGTGATCGACCTGCGCGGTTTGCCGGGCCGGGAGCGCAAGCAGGAGGTGAGCCTCCTGAAGTCCGCCGAGGCGCGGCGCCCCTTCGATCTGGGGCGCGGCCCGCTGCTGCGGATCTCGCTGCTGCGCCTGGGAGCCATGCAGCACAAGATGCTGGTGACCATGCACCACATCGTGACCGACGGCTGGTCGATGGGGCTGCTGGTGCGGGAGGTCGGGAGTTTGTACGCCGCCATCCTGGCAGGGACCCCAAGCCCGCTGCCCGAGCTTTCTATGCAGTATGCGGACTTCGCCGCCTGGCAGCGCCGCCACCTGTCGGGCGAGCTTCTGGAGTCGGAGCTCGCCTGGTGGCGCGGGCAGCTCGCCGGAATGCCGCCGGCGCTGGAGCTGCCGGCGGACCGCCCGCGGCCGGCCGCCCCCAGCGGGCGGGGTGGGGAGCACGCCTTCGTCATCAGGGCGGAGAGCCTCGCCGGCCTCACGGCGTTCTCCCGCGAGCACGGCGCGACGCTTTTCATGACGCTCCTCGCCGGGTTCATGGGGCTTCTGCAGCGCACCACGGGGGAGGACGATCTGGCGGTGGGCTCGCCGATCGCGGGGCGCACCCGGATCGACCTCGAGCCTCTGATCGGCCTGTTCGTCAATACGTTGGTGTTGCGCGTGGACCTCACGGGAGATCCGGAGGTCTCGGTGCTCCTGGACCGGGTGCGGGAGACGACGCTCTCGGCCTACGCCCACCAGGAGGTGCCGTTCGAGCGCCTGGTGGAAGACCTGGCGCCGGAGCGCGACCTGAGCCGTTCGCCGCTGGTGCAGGTGCTCTTCGTCGTACAGAACACTCCGTCAGATCCGTTGGCGCTGCCGGGGCTGGAGCTCGAGGTCACCCACGTGCCGACGGCGACGACGAAGCTCGACCTGACCTTTGCGCTGATGGAGGCGAAGCGGGGCTTGGAGGGGATCGTCGAGTTCAGCCGGGATCTCTTCGACCGCACCACCGCCGAGCGCCTGGCAGGCCATTTCCTGCGCCTGCTGGAGGCGGCCGTCGCGAATCCGCGGCAGCGGCTCTCGCAGCTTTCCCTGCTGAGCGAAACCGAGCGGCTCCAGCTCCTCGGCTGGAACCGGGCGCAGCCGGAGGCCGGCGGGGAGACGACGCTGACGGCGCTGTGGGAGGCGGCGGTCAGGCGCTCGCCGGCGGCGCCGGCGGTGAGCTTCGAGGACGATACGCTCAGCTATGGCGATCTCAACCGGCGGGCCAACCGCCTGGCTTGGCATCTGCGGCGCCTGGGCGTAGGGCCCGAGTCGCGGGTCGGAGTCCTCCTCGACCGTTCGCTGGAGCAGGTGGTAGCCCTGCTGGGAATCCTGAAGGCGGGTGGCGCCTACGTGCCGTTCGATCCGTCGGCTCCGCCGGAGCGCCTGGCGTTCCTCTGCGCCGATGCAGGCCT
Source organism: Thermoanaerobaculia bacterium (assembly GCA_035996875.1). Classification (GTDB taxonomy): domain Bacteria; phylum Acidobacteriota; class Thermoanaerobaculia; order Multivoradales; family UBA5704; genus DATARR01. The sequence continues at coordinate 71,349 of DASYJD010000086.1, read as the reverse complement.
CCAGGCGCTGGTCACGGACGACCGGGAGGAGCTGCCGCCGATCGCCAAGGCCGCCAATATTGTCCGCCTCGACCGGATCGAGGACGACCTGGACGAGGAGCTGGAGGAGGAGGACCGCGACCTGCCCGTGGTCGTGGGGCCCGAGAACCTCTGCTACGTGATCTACACCTCGGGCTCTACCGGTATGCCGAAGGGGGTGTTGGTGCGCCACGGCAGCGTGGCGCGGCTGCTGTCGGCGACCGAGCGGTGGTTCGGCTTCGGCCCCGCCGACGTGTGGACGCTCTTCCACTCCTACAGCTTCGACTTCTCGGTCTGGGAGCTGTGGGGCGCCCTGGCCTACGGCGGGCGCCTGGTCGTGGTGCCGCAATGGGTGAGCCGCTCGCCGGAGGCTTTCTGGTGGCTGCTGGCCGAGGAGAGGGTGACGGTGCTCAACCAGACCCCCTCGGCGTTCCGGCAGCTCATCGTGGCCGACGGCGAGGTGACGGCGGCGGAGCGGGCGCGGCTGGCGCTGCGGCTGGTGATCTTCGGCGGCGAGGCGCTGGACCTCGCGAGTCTGGCTCCCTGGTACGAGCGCCACGCTCCGGAGGCCCCGCGCCTGGTGAACATGTACGGCATCACCGAGACGACGGTCCACGTCAGCTATCGGCCGCTGGACCCTGCCGACCTGGCGCAGCCGCACCGCAGCCCGATCGGCGAGGCCATTCCCGATCTCGGCCTGCGGCTCCTGGGCTCCCGCCTGGAGCTGGTGCCGGTGGGAGTGACGGGGGAGATCTGCGTCGGCGGAGCGGGCCTCGCGCGCGGCTACCTGGACCGGCCGGAGCTGACCGCGGAGCGCTTCGTGCCCGACCCGTACAGCCCGGTTCCCGGCGAGCGTCTGTACCGCTCGGGCGACCTCGCAAGGTACCGGATGACCGGCGAGCGCGGCGAGCTGGACTACCTGGGGCGGCGCGATCACCAGGTCAAGGTGCGGGGCTTCCGGATCGAGCTGGGGGAGATCGAGGCGGCACTGCTGGCGCACGGCGCGGTGCGCTCGGCGGTCGTGCTGCCGCGGCAGGATTCCTCCGGAAGCGCATCGCTGGTGGCGTACGTGGAGACCTCCGAGGTCTCGGCCGGAGAGCTGCGCGAGCTGCTCCGGGGCCGCCTGCCCGAGTACATGGTGCCGGCCGCCTTCGTGCTCCTGGCATCGATGCCGCTGACGGTCAACGGCAAGCTGGATCGCAAGGCCCTCGCCGGCCTGCCGCTGGAGCCGGCCGGGAGCGCCGAGGCCGCGGACACCGCCGGCGAGCCGCGGACGCGGGCCGAGGAGCTGGTGGCCGGGATCTTCGCCGAGGTTCTGAGGCTGGAACGGGTGGGGCCGGCAGCGGACTTCTTCGCGCTCGGCGGCCATTCGCTGCTGGCGACCCAGGTCGCCTCGCGGCTGCGCGCCGCCTTCGGAGTGGAGGTGGCGGTACGGACGGTCTTCGAGGCGCCCACGGTCGAAGCGCTCGCGGGCCGGATCGAGAAGCTGCTCCCCGCCCCGCTTGTACAGCAGCCCGTACCGCCGGCGGCGGAGCCTGCCGCGGAGCTTGAGGCGGCCACGGTCCTGCCGGTAGTGCCGGAGGCGCCGGGAGCGCCGGGGGACGGCCGGCTGGAGCTGTCGTTCGCCCAGCGGCGGCTCTGGTTCCTGGATCAACTGGAGCCCGGCAGCCCGGTCTACAACATCCCGATCGCCGTCGAGCTGACGGGCCGGCTGGACGAGGCGGTGCTTTCCCGCGCGTTCAGCGAGGTGGTGCGGCGGCACCAGGCGCTGCGGACGACGTTTCGGACGGTGGCCGGCGAGCCGGTGCCGGTGATCGCCGGGTGCGCCTGGCCTGGCCTGCCGGTGATCGACCTCCGGGCCCTGCCGGAGGGCGAGCGCGAGCGGGAGGCGGCCCGCTTGGCGGCCGCCGAGGCGCGGCGGTCCTTCGACCTCGGGAGCGGCCCGTTGCTGCGGACGTCGCTGTTGAGCCTGGGAGCGTCGCGGCACCTGGCCCTGGTGACGATGCATCACATCGTGAGCGACGGCTGGTCGATGGGGGTGCTGGTACGGGAGATCGGCACGCTGTACGCGTCGTTCCTGGCGGGTGCGCCCAGCCCGCTGCCGGAGCTCGCGATGCAATATGCCGAGTTCGCCGCCTGGCAGCGCCGGCACCTGTCGGGCGAGCGCCTGGAGACGGAGCTCGCCTGGTGGCGCGGCCAGCTCGCCGGCCTGGCGCCGGCGCTGGAGCTGCCGGCGGATTACCCGCGGCCGGCGGTCCTCAGCGGCCAGGGGGGCGTCCAGGAGTTCGTCTGCGACGCGGTGCTCCTCGCCAGTATTGCCGGGCTCTCCCGCCGCCACGGGGCGACGCTCTTCATGACCCTCCTCGCCGGCTTCGCGGCGCTGTTGCAGCGTTATACCGGCGAGGACGACTTGGCGGTGGGAACGCCGATCGCAGGCCGTACCCGGATGGAAACCGAGCCTCTGATCGGCCTCTTCATCAATACGCTGGTGCTGCGGCTGGACCTCTCGGGGGACCCCGAGGTCGCGGCGCTCCTGGGCCGGGTGCGGGAGGCGACGCTCTCGGCCTTCGCCCACCAGGAGGTGCCGTTCGAGCGCCTGGTGGAGGATCTGGCGCGGGAGCGGGACCTGAGCCGGACGCCGCTGGTGCAGGTGATGCTCATCGTCCAGAACGCTCCGGCGGGCACCCTGCAGCTCCCCGGACTGTCGCTCAAGGCCGCCTCCCCGCCGACTGGGACGGCGAAGTTCGAGCTGACGTGCACGCTGACAGAGACGGAGCGGGGCCTGGCGGGAGCGCTCGAGTACAGCCGGGACCTGTTCGAGGCCACCACGGTCGAGCGGCTGGCCCGGCACTTCCCGCGGCTCCTCGCCGCGGCCGTCGCCGATCCCGGGCGGCGGTTGGCGGAGCTGGCCCTGCTGTCGGCCGGCGAGCGCCACCAGATCCTGGGCGAGTGGAACGACACGGCGACGCCCTACCCGGCCGGCCTCTGCCTGCACGAGCTGGTGGCGGCGCAGGCGGCGAGGACCCCCGAGGCGGTGGCCGCCTCGTTCGAGGGCGAGACGTTGAGCTACCGCGAGCTGGTGGACCGCGCCCGCCGGCTCGCGCGGCATCTGATTGCCCTGGGCGTCGAGCCGGACGGCCGGGTGGGCATGCGCCTGGAGCGCTCGCTGGAGATGATCGTCGCGCTGCTGGGCGTGCTGGAGGCGGGCGCGGCCTACGTCCCGCTCGACCCCACCCTCCCCGCCGAGCGTCTCGACAGCCTCGTGGAGAGCGCCGGCCTGTCCGTGATTCTGACCCCGGAGAGCCTGACCCGGGAGAGCCTGGCGGCCCTGCCCACGGAGCCGTCCGGAGAGCTGCCGGGAGAGGTGGATGAGCAGAGCCTCGCCTACGTTCTCTTCACCTCCGGCTCGACGGGCGCGCCCAAGGGAGTGATGATCCCCCACCGGGGCATCGTCAACCGGCTGCTGTGGATGCAGGAGGCCTACGGCCTCACGGCGGCGGACCGGGTGCTGCAGAAGACGCCGTTCGGCTTCGACGTCTCGCTGTGGGAATTCTTCTGGCCGCTGATCACCGGGGCGCGGCTGGTCTTCGCGCGGCCCGAGGGGCACAAGGACCCGCTCTATCTGGCCGAGCTGATCGCCCGCGAGGGGATCACCACGCTGCACTTCGTGCCCTCGATGCTCGAAGCCTTCCTGGAGGCGCCGGGGCTGGAGGCGCTCACCTCCCTGCGCCGGGTGATGGCCAGCGGCGAGGCCCTCACCGCCCAGCTCGTGCGGCGCTTCTTCGCGCGGCTCGGAGCCGGCGGTGCCGAGCTGCACAACCTCTACGGGCCGACCGAGGCCTCGGTGGACGTGAGCTTCTGGCCCTGCGTGCCCGAGCCGCCCGGCTCGGTGGTGCCGATCGGCCGGCCGATCGCCAACCACCGCCTCCACGTGGTGGACCGGTCCCTGGGAGCGCAGCCCGTCGGGGTGGCCGGCGAGCTGCTGCTCGGCGGCCCCGGCCTGGCGCGGGGGTACCTCGGGCGGCCGGACCTCACCGCGGCGGTGTTCGTCCCCGATCCGTTCACGGCCGAGCCGGGAGGCCGCCTCTACCGCACCGGCGACCTCGTGCGCCGGCTCGCCGACGGCGACGTGCAGTTCCTGGGCCGCCTCGACCACCAGGTGAAGGTGCGCGGCTTCCGCATCGAGCTGGGGGAGATCGAGGCGGCGCTCGCCCGTCAGCCCGGAGTGCGCGAGGCGGTGGTGCTGGTGCGCGAGGACGCCCCCGGCGACAAGCGCCTGGTGGCCTATGTCGTGCCGCCGGCAGACCAAGCGCCTTCGCCTGCCGAGTTGCAGGACGCCCTGCGCCGGGTGCTGCCCGAGTACATGGTGCCCTCCGCCGTGGTGACCCTGGAGAGCCTGCCGCTGACTCCCAACGGCAAGGCCGACCGCCGCGCTCTCTCCCGGCTCGCTCCCGCCGCCGGGCGCGAGCCGGCGCGCTTCATCGCGCCCCAGGGTCCCGCCGAGGAGGTGTTGGCGCAGATCTGGGCCGAGGTCCTCGGCGCCGGCCGGGTGGAGCGGGTGGGGGCGCGCGACGACTTCTTCGCCCTCGGCGGCCACTCTCTCCTCGCGACGCAGGTGATCTCGCGGGTGCGGGAGGCCTTCGGCGTGGAGCTGCCCCTGCGCGCGCTGTTCGAGGCTCCGACGGTGGCGGCGCTCGCGGCGCGCATCGGCCAGGAGGGCCGCGGACCGCAGGCGCCGCCCATCGTGCGCCTGCCGCGCGGCGGCGGCCTGCCGCTCTCCTTCGCCCAGCAGCGCCTCTGGTTCCTGGACCAGTTGGAGCCGGGCAGCCCGGTCTACAACATCCCGGCGGCGGTCGAGCTGGCGGGCCGCCTCGACACCGCGGTGCTCGCCGGCGCGCTCGGCGAGGTGGTGCGGCGGCACGAGGCGCTGCGGACGACGTTCCGGACGGTGGCCGGCGAGCCCGTGCAGGTGATCGCCGGGAGCACCGCGGCGGGCCTGCCCCTGATCGACCTGCGGGACCTGCCGGCGGTCGAGCGCGAGCGGGAGGCGGGCCGCCTGGCGGCCGCCGAGGCGCAGCGGCCCTTCGACCTGGAGAACGGCCCGCTGCTGCGGGCGGCGCTGCTGCGGCTGGGGGACGAGCGGCACGTGGCCCTGCTGACGATGCATCACATCGTGAGCGACGGCTGGTCGACGGGCGTGCTGGTGCGCGAGCTCGGATCGCTGTACGCGGCTTTCCTGGCGGGCGCCCCGAGCCCCCTGCCGGAGCTCGCGGTGCAGTACGCGGACTTCGCCGCCTGGCAGCGCCGGCGCCTCTCGGGCGAGCTCCTGGAGTCGGAGCTCGCCTGGTGGCGCGGCCAGCTCGCCGGCATGCCGGCGGCCCTGGAGCTGCCAGTGGATTTCCCCCGGCCTCCCGTCCAGAGCCTGCGCGGAGCCGTCCGCGGCTTCGTCATCGACGGGGAGGGTACCGCCGGGCTCGCGGCGCTCTCCCGCCGGCACGGGGCGACGCTCTTCATGACGCTCCTCGCCGGCTTCACGGCGCTCCTGCAGCGCTACACCGGCGAGGACGACCTGGTGGTGGGAACGCCGGTCGCGGGGCGCACCCGGGTGGAGACCGAGCCTCTGATCGGCCTGTTCGTCAATACGCTCGTGCTGCGCGTGGACCTCGCGGGAGACCCGGGGATCGTGAAGCTCCTGGGCCGTGTTCGGGAGACGACGCTCTTGGCCTACGCCCACCAGGAGGTGCCGTTCGAGCGCTTGGTGGAGGAGCTGGCGCCCGAGCGGGACCTCGGCCGCACGCCGCTGGTGCAGGTGATGCTCGCGCTCCAGAACGCACCGGCGGGTCCCCTGGAGTTGCCTGGGCTGGCGCTAGCGGCCGTCGCCGGCTCGACGGAGACGGCGAAATTCGAGCTGACGTGCACGCTGACGGAGACGGAGCACGGCCTCGAGGGGGCTCTCGAATACAGCCGGGACCTTTTCGAGCCGGCGACGATCGAGCGGCTGGCCCGGCACTTCACGCGGCTCCTGGCCGCCGCCGTGGCCGCGCCGCAGAGGCCGCTGGCGGAGCTGCCCCTGCTGTCGCCCGGCGAGCGCCATCAGGTTCTCGTGGCCTGGAACGAGACCGCGGCCGAGTCCGTAGCAGCGACGGCGGTCGAGTTGTTCCTCCGCCGGGCGGCCGAGGGGCCGGACCGGCCGGCGGTGGCGGACGGCTCGCGCCTCCTGACCTACGGCGAGCTGGCGGCGGCGTCGGGGCGGCTGGCCGCTTGGCTGGCGCGGCAGGGCGTGGGCGCGGAGAGCGTCGTCGCCCTGGTGGCTCCCCGCGGCGCCGCGCTGGCGGTGGCCATGGTGGGCGTGGCGCGGGCCGGCGCGGCCTTCCTGCCGCTCGACCCCGCCCATCCGCCCGCCCGCCTGCGGAGCCTGCTGCTCGGCAGCGGTGCCCGGCTCGCCCTGGCCGCACCCGAGGTCGACGCCTCGGATCTGCCCCTGCCTGTCCTGGCGATCGGCGGCGAGGCCTGGGAATCGGAGACCGCGGCGGCCCCCCGCCGGCGGATCGAGCCGGCGCAGCTGGCGTACGTCATCTACACCTCGGGATCGACGGGCGAGCCCAAGGGGGTGATGGTCTCCCACGGGGCGCTGCTCAACCTCGTGAGCTGGCACCTGAAGGCGCACCGGCTCACCGCGGCGGACCGCTGCACGATGGTGGCCTCGCCCGCCTTCGACGCCTCGGTCTGGGAGCTGTGGCCGGCCCTCTGCGCGGGCGCGGCGCTGCGCATCGTGGACGAGGAGACGCGGCTGGCGCCCGAGCGGCTGCTGGAGCTGCTGGCGGCGGACGGCATCACCACCGCCTTCCTGCCGACCCCCCTGGCGGAGAAGGTGCTGGAGCTGGAGCCCCCCGCGGGCCTGGTGCTGCGGACGCTGCTGACCGGCGGCGACAGGCTGCGGCGGGTGCCGGCGGGGCTCCCCTACGCGGTGGGCAACCACTACGGTCCCACCGAGGCGGCGGTCGTCTCCACCTGGACGCCGGTGGCCGGAGGCGGGGCGCTGCCGCCGGCGATCGGCCGGCCGATCGACAACCTGCGGGCCTACGTGCTCGACCGCCGCGGCGAGCCGGTGCCGGCCGGCGTCCCGGGCGAGCTGTGCATGGCCGGCGCGAGCCTGGCCCGCGGCTACCTGGGCCGCCCCGACCTGACGGCGGACGCCTTCCGTCCCGACCCCTTCGGGCCTCCCGGCGACCGCCTCTACCGCACCGGCGACTTGGTGCGCTGGCGGGCGGCCGAGGGGGAGCTGGAGTTCCGCGGCCGCATCGACCAGCAGGTCAAGCTGCGCGGCGTGCGCGTCGAGCCCGCGGAGATCGAGGCGGCCCTGCTCGCGCACCCCCAGGTCGCCGCCGCCGTGGCGATGCCGTGGGCCGACGGCCGCGGCGAATTCCGGCTGGCTGCCTGGGTGGTGGCCGCGGCGGGGACCGGAGCCGGGGAGCTGCGGCAGTTCCTCGCGGCGCGCCTGCCCGAGGCCATGGTGCCGGCCGCCTGGGTGTTCCTCCCGGAGCTGCCGCTGACCCCGAACGGCAAGCTCGACCGCCGCGCCCTGCCCGCACCGCGCTGGGAGAGGGAGGCCGGGGGCGAGGCGCCGCGGACGCCGGTGGAGGAGCTGGTCGCCGGACTCTGGGGCGACCTGCTCGGGGTGGAGCGGGCGAGCCGGCAGGACGGCTTCTTCGATCTCGGCGGCCACTCGCTGCTCGCCACCCGGGTCATCTCGCGGGTGCGCGAGCTGTTCGGCGTCGAGCTGCCGCTGCGCGCGCTCTTCGAGGAGCCCACCGTCGAGGCCTTCGCCCGGCGGATCGAGGCGGCCCGCGCCGGCGAAAGCGGTGCCGAGACGCTCGCCGCGCCGCCGCTCGTGCCGGTGCCGCGCACGGGCGACCTGCCGCTCTCCTTCGCCCAGCAACGCCTCTGGTTCCTCGACCGCCTGGCGCCGGACAACCCGTTCTACAACGTCTTCGCCGCGGTGCGTCTGGCGGGGGCGCTCGACGTCGCGGCTCTGCGCCGGGCTTTCCGCGAGATCGTCCGCCGCCACGAGACCCTGCGCACGGCCTTCCGCGCCGCCGGCGCAGGGCCCGTCCAGGCGATCGATCCGCAGCCGGATTTCCTCGTCCCCCTGGTCGACCTGGCGGCCGGTATTCCCGAGGCGCGCCGGAAGCCCGAGCTCGCACGGCTGGCGGCAGAGGAGTCTCAGCGCCCGTTCGACCTCGGCCGGAGCCCGCTGTTCCGCGCCTCCCTGGTCCGCCTCGGAGCCGGCGAGCACACGCTGCTGGTGAACCTCCACCATGTCATCTCGGACGGCTGGTCGATGGGCATCCTCTTCTCCGAGATCGCGGCGCTCTACGGCGCGTTCCTGCGGGGCGAGCCGTCGCCGCTGCCCGAGCTGCCCATCCAGTATGCCGACTTCGCCGTCTGGCAGCGGCAGTGGCTGCAGGGCGAGCGGCTCGAAGCCGAGCTCGGCTACTGGCGGCGGCAGCTCGCCGGCATCCCGGAGACCCTGGAGCTGCCGTACGACCACCCGCGGCCGGCGGCCGGGTCCTTCCGCGGCGCCACGCAGCCGTTCGCGCTGCCGGCGGAGCTGGTGCGCGAGCTGGCGGCGCTGACCCGCCGCAGCGGCGCGACGCAGTCGATGACGCTGCTGGCCGGCTTCCAGGCGCTGCTCGGCCGCATCTCGGGGCGGCAGGACGTCGCCGTCGGCCTCGCCATCGCCAACCGCACCCGGCGCGAGGTCGAGGGCCTGATCGGCTTCTTCGTCAACACGCTGGTGGTGCGCGGCGACCTCTCGGGCGCCCCCGGCTTCGCGCAGCTCCTGGCCCGGGTGCGGGAGACGTCCCTCGGCGCCTACGCCCATCAGGACCTGCCGTTCGAGCGCCTGGTCGAGGAGCTGCAGCCCGAGCGCGACCTGAGCCGCAACCCGCTGTTCCAGGTGATGTTCGGGTACCAGAACTTCCCGCGCACCGAGGTGGAGGTCCAGGGGCTCGTCCTCTCCCCGCCCGAGGACCTCGGCGTGGCCGGCCGCACCGCGAAGTTCGACCTCACCCTCTTCCTCTTCGAGGACGGCGGCCGCCTCACTGGGCTGCTGGAGTACAACAGCGAGCTGTTCGAGGCGGCGACCATCCACCGCCTGGCGGGCCAGCTCGAGACCCTGCTGGCGGCGGCCGCGGCCTCGCCCGAGACGCCCGTCGCGCTGCTGCCGCTGCTCGATGCGGCGCAGCGGCATCAGCTCGCGCTGGAGTGGAACGACACCGGCTCGGCCTACCCGGCCGCTGCGAGCCTCCAGGAGCTGTTCGAGGCCCAGGCGCATTGCACGCCGGACGCTCCGGCCCTGGTTTTCGATGTGGATCATGGCCTTGGCGAGCTCTCCTATGGCGAGCTGAACCGCCGCGCCAACCGGCTGGCGCACCGCCTGATCGGCCTCGGCGTCGGGCCGGAGAGCGGCGTCGGCCTCTGCGTCGAGCGGTCGCCGGAGATGATCGTGGGGCTGCTGGCGATCCTCAAGGCGGGCGGCGCCTACGTTCCTCTAGATCCGGACTACCCGGGCGAGCGGCTGGCGTTCATGATGGCGGACTCGGGGCTGCGGGTGCTGGTGGGGAAGGAGGCCGCCGTGGCGCAGCTCCCCGGCCACCTGGTCGCCGGGACGGCGCTCGTCCTGGTCGACGAATCCACCGGCGATTTTCCCGCGACCAACCCGCCGGTGACGGCCGGCGGCGACAGCCTGGCCTACGTCATCTACACCTCGGGCTCCACCGGCCGGCCGAAGGGTGTCGCCGTGCCGCACCGCGCCGTGTCGCGGCTGGTGCGCGAGGCGGACTTTGCCGCCTTCGGACCCGATCAGACCTTCATGCAGTTCGCACCCGTCGGGTTCGACGCCTCGACGCTGGAGATCTGGGGCGCGCTGCTCAACGGCTCGCGGCTGGCGCTCATGCCCGCGCACCAGGTGTCGTTGGAGGAGATCGGGCAGGCGCTCGCGCGGCACCGGGTCACCACCCTCTGGCTGACCGCAGGGCTGTTCCACCAGCTCGTCGAGCACCGGCTGGAGCTGCTGCGGCCGGTGCGGCAGCTCCTCGCCGGCGGCGACGCGCTCTCGGCGCCGCACGTGCGCCGGGTGCTCGCCGAGCTGCCGGGCACCCGCCTGATCAACGGCTACGGCCCGACGGAGAACACCACCTTCACCTGCTGCTACCCGATGCAGGGGCCGGAGCGTTTCGAGGCCTCCGTGCCGCTCGGGCGGCCGATCGCCAACACCTGGGTCCATCTTCTCGACGCCGCGGGGCAGCCGGTTCCCATCGGCGTGGCCGGCGAGCTGTGCGCGGGCGGCGACGGCCTGGCGCGCGGCTACCTCGGCGCTCCCGAGCTGACGGCGGAGCGGTTCGTGCCGAATCCCCGGGGCGGGGCCTTCGGCGAGCCGGCCGGCAGCCGCCTCTACCGGACCGGGGACCTGGCCCGCCGGCTCCCCGACGGCCGGATCGAGTTCCTGGGCCGCATCGACCAGCAGGTGAAGATCCGCGGCTTCCGCATCGAGCCGGGAGAGGTCGAGGCCCGCCTCGCCGAGCACCCGGCGGTGGCGGAGACCGCCGTGCTCGCCCGCGAGGACGTCCCCGGCGACCGGCGCCTGGTCGCCTACGTGGTGCAGAGCCCCTCCTACGAGCTGCCCGAGAGCGGCGTGCAGACCGAGCAGGTCTCGCAGTGGGGCGAGCTGTTCGACGACATCTACCGGCAGGAGGCCGCCGACTCCGATCCGACCTTCAACATCATCGGCTGGAACAGCACCTACACCGAGCTGCCGCTGCCCCGCCACGAGATGGAGGACTGGCTGGAGGACACGATCGGGCGCATCCTGACGCTCGCCCCCCGGCGCGTGCTGGAGATCGGCTGCGGCACCGGCATGATCCTGTTCCGTATCGCGCCGCGCTGCGAGCTCTACACCGGCACGGACGTCTCGCCCCAGGCCCTTGGCTACGTCGAGAGCCAGCTCGGCCGCGTGGCCAACCTGGATCCTTCCCGCGTCCAACTGCTGCGCGGCTCGGCGGAGGAGCTGGCGGGCGTGGAGGCCGATTCCTACGACACGGTGATCGTGAACTCCGTGGCCCAGTATTTCCCCAGCGCCGACTACCTCGCCGAGGTCGTCGAGCGGGCCGTGGAGCTGGTGCGGCCCGGCGGCGCGGTCTTCCTGGGGGACCTGCGCAGCCTGCCGCTGCTGGCGGCGTTCCACACCTCGCTGGAGCTGTTCCAGGCCGCCCCGGAGATGCCTCTGGCGCTGCTGCGCCAGAAGGTGCAGACCCGCCGCCAGCAGGAGAACGAGCTGGCCATCGACCCCGGCTTCTTCGCCGCCCTGAGGGAGCGCCTGCCGAAGATCGGCCGCGTCGAGGTCTACCCGAAGCACGGCCAGGCCCACAACGAGCTGACCGGATACCGCTACCAGGTCGTGCTGCGTTTGGGAGAGGTCGAGAAAGGTCCCGAGATCTCCTGGCTGGACTGGCAGCGGCAGGACCTCACCCTCGCCGGCGTTCGGAAGCTCCTGGCGGAGAGCCGGCCCGCGGCCCTGGGCCTGCGCAACGTGCCGAACGCGCGCGTGGCCGCGGACGTCGCCGCCGTCCGGCTGCTCGAAACCGAGATCGACACCGCGGGGGACCTGCGCCGGCAGGCCACCGAAGCCGCGGCCGGTGCCGTCGATCCCCAGGACGTCTGGGATCTGGCCTCGAGCCTGCCGTACGAGATTGAGCTGAGCTGGGCCTCGCCCGGCTATGAGGGCTGTTTCGACGCGGTGCTGCGGCGCAGCGGCGCGGCCGGCGCGATCGCGGGCCTGCTCCCAGCCCCACTGGCCGCGGCCGGCTCCCTCGGCCGCTTCACCAACAACCCGCTCCAGGGGCGGTTCGCCCGCCGCATCGCGCCCGAGCTGCGCGCCTTCCTGAAGGACCGGCTGCCGGACTACATGGTGCCTGCCGCCTTCGTGCTGCTCGACGCCCTGCCGCTCACCGCCAACGGCAAGGTCGACCGGCGCCTCCTGCCGGCGCCCGACGTGGCGCGACCGCAGACGGGGGAGGCGCTGGTGGCGCCGCGCAACGCGGTCGAAGAGAGGCTGGCGCAGATCTGGTCGGAGCTGCTGGGGATCGAGCGCATCGGCGTCGACGACGACTTCTTCGAGCTCGGCGGCCACTCCCTCCTCGCCACCCAGGCCCTGTCGCGGGTGCGCGAGGCGTTCGCCGTGGAGCTGCCGCTGCGCACCTTCTTCGACGCGCCGAGCGTCGCCGCCGTGGCGGCGGAGGTGGCGGCCCTGCGCCTGGGGAGCGGCGAGGCGGACGTGCCGCCGCTCCCTCCGATCGTTCCCGTGCCGCGCGACGCCCCGCTGCCGCTCTCCTTCGCCCAGGAGCGGCTCTGGTTCCTCCACCGGCTCGACACCCGGACGCTGGCCTACAACGAGTCGACCCCCTTCCGCCTGGACGGCCGGCTCGACGTGGCCGCCCTGCGCTGGAGCCTGGACGAGGTGCTGCGGCGCCACGAGAGCCTGCGCACCACCTTCCCGGAGATCGAGGGCCAGGCGGTGCAGAGCATTCAGCCCGCCGCCTCCTTCGAGATTCCGCTGGTCGATCTGCGGGGGCTCCCCCAGGATGCGCGGGAGGCGGAGGCCGAAAGGCTGGCGCTCGGGCAGGCGCTGCGCCCCTTCGACCTGGCGCGCGGGCCGCTGGTGCGCGGCCTGCTGGTGCGCTTGGGCGAGAGGGAGCACGCGCTGCTCTTCACCTCCCATCACATCGTCTTCGACGGCTGGTCGACGGGCGTCTTCGGGCGCGAGCTGTCGGCCCTCTACAACGCCCGGCTCGCGGGCGCGCCGTCGCCGCTGCCGCCCCTCGCCGTCCAGTATGCCGACTTCGCCGCCTGGCAGCGGCGGTGGTTGCGGGGCGAGGTCCTGGAGCGCCAGCTCGCCTGGTGGCGGCAGCGGCTGGCGGGGGTTGCGCCCCTCGGCCTGGCGACCGACCGGCCCCGGCCGGTGCTGCCCAAGGCGCCCAGCGGCCACCGTCCGGTGGTCGTTCCGCCCGCTCTGACCCAGAAGCTGCGGGAGCTCAGCCGCGGCCGGGGCGCCACCCTCTTCATGACGCTCCTGGCGGCCTTCCAGGCGCTGCTCCACCGCTACACCGAGCAGGACGACGTCGCCGTCGGCTCGCCGATCGCCAACCGCAACCGCGGCGAGGTGGAGAGCCTGATCGGCTTCTTCGTCAACATGCTGGTGCTGCGCACCGACCTCGCCGGCGATCCGAGCTTCGGCGAGCTGGTGGACCGGGTGCGCCAGACCGCGCTCGGCGCCTACGCCCACCAGGACCTGCCCTTCGAGAAGCTGGTCGAGGAGCTGCGGCCCGACCGCGACCTGCGGCGCACCCCGCTGTTCCAGGTCAGCTTCCAGTTGCTCAACGTGCCCGGCGCCGCGCTGGAGATGGACGGCCTCGCGCTGCGGCCCCTGAGTTCCGCGGGGCGCTCGGCGAAGTTCGACGTCGAGCTCGCGCTGGCCGACGGCGGCGAGGAGCTGAGCGGCCTGCTCGACTACGACGCCGACCTCTTCGACGCCGCCACCATGGAGCGCCTGCTGGCGCACTTCGGCCGGCTGCTCACCGGCGCCGTGGAGAGCCCCGGGCGGCGCCTCTCCGAGCTGCCGCTCCTCGCCCCCGCCGAGCACGGTCAGGTGGTGGCGGAGTGGAACGACACGGCGGCCTCCTACCCCGCGACGCTGCGCCTGCAGGAGATGTTCGAGGCCCAGGCGCGGCGCACGCCCGACGCGGTCGCGCTGCAGTTCGAGGCGGCGGAGCTCTCCTACCGCGAGCTCAACGCGCGGGCCAACCGGCTCGCCCATCGCCTGCGGCGCTGGGGAGTGGGGCCGGACGTTCGCGTAGGGCTATGCCTCGAAAGGTCGCCGGAGATGGTCGTGGGCCTCCTCGGCGTCCTCAAGGCCGGCGGCGCCTACGTCCCGCTGGACCCCGCGTATCCGGCGGACCGCCTGGCCTTCATGCTCGCCGACGCGCGGGTGCCGGTGCTGCTCACCCAGGAGCGCCTGCTCTCGACCGTCCTGCCGGAAGCGGCGGGCGCGCCGGCGCAGAGCATCCTCTGTCTGGATTCACAGTGGGGGGAGATCGAAGGGGAGAGCGACGCCGATCCCGCCGTCCTAGGCGGCGACGGCGAGCTGGCCTACGTGATCTACACCTCCGGCTCCACCGGGCGCCCGAAGGGGGCGATGAACAGCCACCGCGCCATCTACAACCGGCTGCTCTGGATGCAGGAGGCCTACGGTCTGGCCGGCGACGACCGCGTGCTCCAGAAGACCCCGTTCAGCTTCGACGTCTCGGTCTGGGAGTTCTTCTGGCCGCTCGCGGCCGGCGCCCGCCTGGTGCTCGCCCGCCCGGGCGGCCATCAGGACCCCGAGTACCTGGTGCGGCTCATCCGCGAGGCGGCGATCACGACGGTGCACTTCGTGCCCTCGATGCTCCAGGTCTTCCTGGAGGCCCGGGACGTCGAGTCCTGCACCTCGCTGCGCCGGGTGATCTGCAGCGGCGAGGCGCTGGCGGCGCCGCTCGCCGGCCGCTTCTTCACGCGGTTCCCGGCGGGGGCGGCGCCGGAGCTCCACAACCTCTACGGCCCCACCGAGGCGGCGGTCGACGTCACCGCCTGGCGGTGCGAGCCGGGCAGCCCGCTCGCCGCCGTGCCCATCGGGCGGCCGATCGCCAACACCTCGGCGCTCGTCCTCGACGCCCATCGGGCGGCGGTGCCGATCGGCATTCCCGGAGAGCTATACCTCGGCGGCGTGCAGCTCGCCCGCGGCTACCTCGACCGCCCGGACCTGACGGCGGAGAGGTTCGTCCCCGATCCGTTCGCCGCCGCCGGGAACGCGGGCGCGCGCCTCTACCGGACGGGCGACCAGGTCCGCCGCCTGCCCGGCGGCGAGATCGTCTACCTGGGCCGCCTGGACCACCAGGTGAAGGTGCGCGGCTTCCGCATCGAGCTGGGGGAGGTCGAGTCGGCGCTCGGCTCCCTGGCCGGGGTGGCCGAGGCCGTGGTGATCGCGCGGGAGGACGCGCCCGGCGACGCGCGGCTGGTGGCCTACCTGACGGGCGAGCCGGCGGCGGACGAGGAGCTGCGCCGTCAACTGCGCGAGCGGCTGCCGGAGTTCATGGTCCCCGCGGCCTTCGTGCGCCTCGCGGCTCTGCCGCTCTCTCCCAACGGCAAGGTGGACCGGAGGGCCCTGCCGGCGCCCGATCAGGGTCCCGCGCCGGGCTTCGTGGCGCCGCGGACGCCCGTCGAGGCGATCCTGGCCGAGATCTGGGCGGACGTGCTGGGCCGCGAGCGCGCCGGGGTGCGGGACAACTTCTTCGAGCTCGGCGGCCACTCGCTGCTCGCCGTGCTGCTGATGGCCAGGATCGAGAAGCGGCTGGGGAAGACCCTCTCCGTCGCGGCCCTGTTCGCAGCGCCCACTCCGGAAGCCCTGGCGGCCGCCTTGAGCCAGCCCGGCGGCGAGACGCACCGCTCGCCCCTGGTCGCCATCAAGCCCCAGGGGGACGAAACGCCCCTGTTCTGCGTCCATCCGGTGGGCGGCAACGTCCAGTGCTACCTGGACCTCGCCGGCCATCTCGCGCCGGACCAGCCGCTCTATGCCCTGCAGAGCCCGGATCCCGCCGCCGGGCTGCCGGCGAGCGTCGAGGAGATGGCGGCCCGCTATCTGCGGGAGCTGCGCCGGGTGCAGCCGGAGGGTCCGTATCGGCTCGCCGGCTGGTCGATGGGAGGGCTGGTCGCCTTCGAGATGGCGCGCCAGCTCGAAGCCGAGAGGCAGGAGGTCGAGCTCGTGGCGTTGATCGACACCCTGCCGCCGGCGGCCGAGGCCGAGCTCCCCGCGGTGCCGGCCACGGACGACGAGCTGGTGGCCTGGTTCCTCCAGGACCTCGCGCATCTGCTGGGGCAGGACCTGGGGGTCGTCCCCGAGGAGCTGCGCGGGTTGCCGGCGGCGGAGAAGCTCGACCGGGCGACCCGGCTCGCCCAGGCGGCGGGCCTGCTGGCCGCGGATTTCGGCCCCGCCCAGATGCGGCCGCTGTTCGCGGCCTTCGCGGCGAACCTCCAGGCCGGCCGGGCCTACGCCCCCCGGGCCTACTCCGGGAACGTGGCGCTCTTCCTCTCGGCGGAGACCTTCGCCGTCCACGGCCCGGAGCTTCTCGACGGCTGGCGCCGGACGGCGCTCGGCGGCGTCGAGGCGAGCACGCTGCCGGGCGGCCACTACGGCCTGCTGCGCCGGCCCGTGGTCGAGCGGCTGGCGGCGGAGCTGGCGGCGCGCCTCGCGGTGGCGCGCCCGGTCAATTGACGCGGAACAGGGACGAGGGGTCTCCCCGCGTCGCCTTGGAGGCCGGCCGGAGGATGGCCGGCAGCGAGAAGAGCGCGATGACGCAGGGGACGGCGATGAAGACGATGGGGTCGTAGGGGCTCACCTTGAAGAGGATGCTCGACATCGTCCTCGCGAGGCCGAGGGCGAAGGCGAGCCCGGCCAGCAGGCCGATGGCGAGCAGCGTGACGCCCTTCCAGGTGAAGTGCCGCAGGATCTCCCGCCGGTCGGCGCCGAGGGCCATGCGGATGCCGATCTCGAAGCTCTGCTGGCGCACGGTGTAGACCAGGATCGAGTAGATCCCGACGATGGCGAGCACCAGGGCCGAGGAGGCGAAGAAGATCAGCATGTAGGTGTTGAGCCGCACGCTGGCCTCCTCGTCGTGCCGGCGCTGGGCCAGGCTCTTGACGTCGTAGACCGGGACGTCCGGGGCGATCGACTGCATGATGCCGCTCAGCTGGATGCCCGTCTGGGGGTTGTCCCGCCGCAGGTGGAGGAGCAGCGCCGCGGTCCGCGAACGCATCTGGAACAGCGGGAAGTAGGCGTCGTGCCGGAAGTCGTGGTCCGGGAAGACGCGCCCGCGCTGGTCGACGTCGACGGCGACGCCCACCACCTCCGCCCAGACGTTCTGCGGCGGCCCCACCCAGAACCGCTTGCCGATCGCGTCCTGGGACGGCCAGATCGCCTCAGCCGCGGAGCGGCTGAGGATCGCGACCAGCGGGTGCTGTGCGTCGTCCTGCTCGGTGAAGTCGCGCCCCTGGAGCAGGGAGATCCCCAGCTCGCGGAGGAGATGGGGCGAGATCCGGTGCTCGTAGACCTTGACCTTGTCCGCCGGCGCTTCGAGCGAATGCCCTTCCGCCACGAGGAACTTGATGTACAGGCTGGAGCCGATCATGCCGGGCGCCCAGAAGCCCGCTTCCTGGACGTCGGGCAGCGCCCGCGCCTTGTCGAGCAGCCGTTTGTACAGCAGGTACACCGGCTCGTCGGTCTTGTACTGGGTCGTGGGCAGCTCGAAGCGGGCGGTCACGATGCGCTCCACCTTGTAGCCGGGATCGGTCCCCATCATCGTCCGCAGGCTCTTGATCATCAGCCCGGCCCCGATGAGCAGGACGACCGAGAAGAACACGGCGGAGACGACGAGGAAGCTGCGGGTGAACGCCGTGCCCGCCGAGTGGCTGTGCCCCTTGCCCTCGGACTGCAGCGACTCCTGGAGGCTGACCTTCATGCTCTCGCGGGCCGGGATCAGCCCGAGAACGAAGCTGATCGAGACGGACAGCGCCACCGCAACCGCCATGGCGCGCAGGTCCACCGAGAACTCGATGAAGGCGGGCAGGCCGTAGGCGGTATTGCCGACCGTGCCGAGGAGCCGGACCGCGAAGACCGCGAAACCGACGCCGACCGCGGCGCCGGCCACGCAGAGGACCGCGCCTTCGAGGATGAAGTGGCGGACGAGGCGGAAGCGGGTGATGCCCATGGCCAGCCGCAGCGCCACCTCCTTGCGCCGCTCGACCGACCGGATCAGCAGCAGGTTGGTGACGTTGGCGCAGCCGATGAGGAGGACGAAGAGCGCCCCGATCAGGAGGGTGAAGATGGCCCGGCGCGTGCCCTCGTAGTCGAACTGGAAGGCCCGCAGCGGCTTGATGTTGATCGTGTAGCCCTCGTTGGCCGCCGGATAGGTGACGGCCAGCCGGCGGCCGACCGCGGTCATCTCCTGCTGCGCCTGCTGGATGGAGACCCCGGGGTGCAGGCGCGCGAAGACGTCCAGCCAGCGCACGGACCGCTCCTCGACGTACCCCTCGCGGTGCGTCAGCCGGGAGATGGTCACCGGCACGTAGAGGTCGACGTCCGGGTAGATGTCGCGGAAGCCTGCCGGCAGGATGCCGACGACCTGGAACGAGAGGCCCTGGACCTGGATGCTGCGGCCGAGGATCGCGGGGTCGCCGCCGAAGCGGCGCTGCCACAGGCCGTGGCTCAGCACGGCCACGGCCACCGGGCTCGTCCGGTTCTCCTCCGCGGGCTCGAAGGTGCGGCCGAGGACGGGCCGCAGCCCCAGCAGGTCGAAGTAAGTGGTGGAGACGAACGCGACCCCGATGCGCTCGGCGCGGTCGCCCGCGGTCAGGTTGAGCTGCTGGAAGCTCGACGCGGCCGAGATCAGGTCCAGGGTCCGGCACTGCTGGCGCCAGGCATCGACGTCCAGGTAGGAGGCCGGGAAAACCGTGCTGCGGTCCTGCTCCGCGAGGTTCTGCACGACGACGAGACGTTCCCCGTCTTTATAGGGGATCTTGCGCAACAGCACGGAGCTCGCGATGCTCGCGATCGTCGTCGTCGAGCCGATGCCCAGGGCCAGGATCAGGATGACGGCCAGGGAGAGGCCGGGCCTCCTCACCAGGGCTCTCAGGGCATGCCGCAGGTCGTACGTGATCATGATCGTCCTCGAATCGTTCTCATTCCTGGCCGGTTCTCGCGTTTGCCGTCCGTCTGACCGTTGCTGAGTGTACAATCCTTCGCCATGGAACCTGAAGCCGACGGCCATCCCGAGAACCTTGAGGAGCTGTTTTCCGGACGCGAGCCGGATGCCGCGCTGCCGGCGCCTTTCGCTCGGCAAAAAAAGCTGAAAATTAAGGAATTCTACGACAAGATCAACGACTCGCTCAGCGAGTCGATCTACGCGGACGACGCGACTTTTTTCAACTTCGGGTACCTGCCCGACGAACGCCCGCGCTCGGCGCGTATCGAGCTGCCGCCGCACTGGCCCAACCGCAACCGCATCGACCTCGTCCTCGAGCTGATCGGCGACTGCGACCTCAACGATCGCGACATTCTCGACGTCGGTTGCGGCCGTGGCGGCACGATCCTGACCATCGATCGCTTTTTTACGCCCGGCGAGATCTGGGGATTGGACCTGTCGCCGAGCGCCGTGCTCTTCTGTCACCGGCGGATCAGCGAGCCCGACCGTCATTTCGTCAACGGCGAGTCCGAGCGCCTGCCGTTCATCGACGGGTTTTTCGACGTGGTGGTGAACGTCGAGTCCTCCTGCCTGTATCCGGACATCTACGCGTTCTATCGCGAAGTCGCGCGTGTGCTCGGTCCCGGCGGGCGTTTTCTTTATACCGATCTATTGCCGGTCGAGCACATGGAGAGCTACATGTCGTGCCTTCAGGGGCTCGGCCTGACGCTCGAACGCGATCAGGACATCACCCCCAATGTCCTGCTCTCGCTCGATTCCTACGCCAAGCGGAACCTCGAGGTCCATGGCGCGCCGGCCGCAGGCCAGGAGGTCATGGAGTTCTTCCTGGCCACCCCCGGCTCGAAGCCCTACCGCGACCTTCAGGAAGGCCGCCTCAGCTATCGCATCTGGCAGTTCAAGAAGGGCGAATAAAAACCTTTCAAAGGTCTTTTCAGGGGGGTATACAACGTGGCGAACGTCGCTGCCGTCATCGGCTTGGCCGGGAGGTTTCCCGGCGAGCCCACGATCGAGAATCTCTGGCGCAACATCCGCGGCGAGGCGGATGTCGAAGGCTCTCCGCCCGAGCCCTGGATGAGCCGCACCCGTCTCTTCGCCGGTTGCGCGACGGAGGCGATCGAGAACGCGGCCTACGCCACGCGCCTCGACTCCGGCCGCACCGGCTTCTTCGCCGGCGGCGCCGAGGGCGACAGCCTGGCTGCCGACGTCGCCGCCGAGCTCGGCCTGGAAGGGCCGGCGGTCCTCGTCGAGCCTCCGGTGACCTCCCCGGCGTTCGCGGCCGTCGACCGCGCCTGCCAGAGCCTGGGCTTCGGCGAGTGCGATCTGGCGCTGGCGGGCGAGAAGGCGGTCCGCGGCGAGGGCGTGGGCGTCGTCGTGCTCAAGCGGCTGCCCGACGCCCTGGCGGACGGCGACCGCATCCTGGCGGTGGTCCGCGGCGGTGCGGTGCAGACGCTCGCGCCGGCGCCGCCGGCGGTGCCCCGGGCGGCCGGGAAGTCCGAGCCGCCGGCCGAGCCCAAGGCGGTCCGCGAGCGCCCGGCGCTCGCCAACGCCTACGCGGCGCCCACCAACCGCCTCGAGGCGGCGATCGCCGGCCTCTGGCAGGAGGAATTGGGCATCGACCGGGTCGGCGTCGACGACAACTTCTTCGAGCTCGGCGGGACGTCGATCGCCGGGGTCCAAATCATCGCCCTGCTCAAGGACTGGCTGCACCAGGACATCCCCACCGTCAGTCTGTACGAGGGACCCACGGTGAGCGCGCTGGCCAAGGTCCTGCTCCACAGCGGCCCGCCCAAGGGCTACGATGCCGTCCGCGAGCGCGGCGAGCGGCGGCGGCGCAAGCTCCAGCGCCTGGCGGGCGGCAGGCAGGACGCCGAGTAATCGAAAAGACAGAGACGAGGGGAAAAACCATGGCGACGCCTTCATCTTCGACCCCTCCCCGCCGAAGCCTGGGCCGCCGGATCGCCCGCTGGCTCCTGCTGCTGGTGGGAGTGCTCCTCCTGGTGCTGCTGGTGGCGGGCCTCTGGCTGCATCATCGGGTGAAGGCGAGCCTGCCGGAGCTGCGCGGCGAGATGGCGATTCCGGGTTTGAGCGCGCCGGTGACGGTCGAGCGCGACGCCCTGGGAACCCCGGCCATCAAGGCCGCGACCCGGCTGGACGCGGCGCGTGCCCTGGGCTTCGTCCACGCTCAGGACCGCTTCTTCCAGATGGACCTGCTGCGGCGAGAGGCATCGGGAGAGTTCGCGGAGATGTTCGGGCCCTTCATGCTGCTGCACGACCAGAATCGCCGCCGGCACGGCTGCCGTGCCTTGGCGGGCCGCGTCCTGGCGGCGATGTCGCCGCCCGAGCGCGCGCTCATGGAGGCCTATGCGGAAGGGGTCAACGCGGGCTTGAAGGCGCTGGGCGACAAGCCTTTCGAGTACATCGCGATGCGCGCCGAGCCGCGGCCCTGGCGGCCGGAGGACAGCATCCTGGCCATCTATGCCATGTACTTCGACCTCGAGGACTGGCGGACGCGCGTCGAAACGGACCTCGGGCAGGTGCACGACAACGTGCCGCAGCAGATCTTCGATTTCGTGGAGCCGGCCGGCACCGAATGGGACGCGCCGCTCGTCGGCTCCGCCTTCCCGACGCCGCCGGTCCCCGGTCCCGGCGTCCTCGACCTGCGCAAGCCCCACGCGGCGCCCGCGGCGAAGCCGGCGAACGTCGCCATGGCCTCCCCGGAGGAGACTCTGCCCGGCTGGGAAGGGTGGACGGGCGGCGGCGACCTCTTCGGCAAGACCGGCAGCAACAGCTGGGCGGTCTCCGGCGCTCACACCGCCGACGGCCATGCCCTGCTCGCCAACGACATGCACCTCGGGATCACGATTCCCAACATCTGGTACCGGGCCTCGTGGAGCTGGCGCGAGCCCGACGGCACCGAGCGCCGGGTGACCGGCACGACGCTGCCGGGCATGCCGGTCCTCGCCACGGGCAGCACCGGCTCCGTGGCCTGGGGCTTCACCAACAGCTTCGCGGACGTGATCGATCTGATCGATCTCGAGGTGGACCCGCGCGATCCGGAGGTCTACCGCACGCCGGCCGGACCGCGCCGCTTCGAGCATTCCGTCGAGCGCATCAAGGTCAAGGGCAAGCCCGACGAGATGTTCGACGTGGCGAAGACGATCTGGGGTCCGGTCGTCGAGCGGGACGAGAAGGGCCATGCACGGCGCGCCCTCGCCTGGACCGCCGATTTCCCGGAGGCGACGAACATCGGGCTCTTCGGCCTCGAAGCGGCGAAGAACATCGACGAGGCGATCGAGGTCGCGCACGCGTCCGGCATCCCGCCGCAGAACTTCGTCGTCGCCGACTCCTCGGGCCGGGTGGGCTGGACGATCGTCGGCAAGCTCCCGCGCCGTGTCGGCTGGTATGGCCAGGTGCCCAGCTCCTGGGCCGACGGCACGCACCGCTGGGACGGCTGGCTGCGCTCGGACGAGGTGCCGAAGGTGGTCGATCCGCCCTCCGGCCGCATCTGGTCGGCCAACAACCGGGCGGTCGACGGCGAGATGCTGGCCCGCCTGGGGGACGGTTGCTACGACCTCGGGCCGCGCGCGATGCAGATCCGCGACCGCCTGCTCGGGCTCGAGAAGGCGACGCCGAAGGACATGCTCGCCCTCCAGCTCGACGACCGGGCGCTCTTCCTGGCGCATTGGCACGACCTGCTGCTCAAGACGCTGACGCCGGAGGCGGTCAAGGCCAATCCGCAGCGCGGCGAGCTGAGGCGGCTGCTGGAGACCACCTGGACCGGCCGGGCCTCGGTGGACTCCGTCGCCTACCGGGTGGTGCGGGAGTTTCGGGACGCCCTCGAAAAGCAGGTGTTCGCCAGCCTGACAGGCCTCAAGGAAGGGCCCAGCCTGCCCTTCTTCCGGGCTCGGCGGCGCTTCGAGGGGCCGCTCTGGCGCCTGGTCACCGAGCGTCCGGCCCACCTGCTCGATCCGCGCTACGCGAGCTGGGACGCGCAGCTCCTGGCCGTGGCCGACGAAGAGCTCCGGCAGTTGAAGGCCATCGGCCCGAACCTCGCGGACCGCACCTGGGGAGAGCGCAACACGCTGAAGATCCATCACCCCCTGAGCCTGGCGGTACCGCCGCTCGCCCGCTGGCTCGACGTGCCGGCGGTCCCGATTCCAGGCGACCTCGACATGCCGCGGGTGATTGGCGAGGACTTCGCCGCTTCGGAGCGGATGGTGGTGTCGCCGGGCCACGAGGAGTCCGGGATCTTCCACATGCCGGTCGGCGAGAGCGGCCATCCCCTCTCGCCCCACTACCGTGACGGCCACACCGCCTGGCGGGAAGGGCTGCCGACGCCGCTGCTGCCCGGGCCGGCGGTGGACGTCCTGAAGCTGGTGCCGAAGGGCTAGGCGCCGTCCGGCAAGGCGTCGGGCAACTCCGACTCCAGGCGCGTCAAGCGGGGGAAGCGGCTGGCGATGGCCACGGCGACCACTGTGAGCAGCCCGATGACGATGAGCATCAGGGCGATGCCGCGCCCCTTGCCCACCCCGATGATCCGGCCGACGCTGCCCGCGAGCGGACCGCCGGCCGCCAGCAGCGGCTCGAAGACGTGGTCCGCCAGCGGTCCGGCGACGAGGTAGGCGATCGGCAGGGTCGAGAGGGCGACCATGCGCCGCACTGCGAAGACGCGCCCCTGCAGGTCGGGCTCGACCTTGGTCTGCCAGAGCGCCTGGCTGGCGCCGTTGATGATCGGCAGCGTGAACATGTAGACGAAAGCTCCCGCGGCGATGAGCAGGATGCTCTGCCGCAGGCCGCCGATCGGCAGGATCAGTCCCTCCAGCAGCAGGAACCCCAGGATGCCGGCCACCCGTCGGCGGGGGCCTCCCCAGACACTCATCAGCAACCCGCCGGCCAGCACGCCGAAACCTGCCGTGGTGAGGACTCTGCCCAGCAAGTCGGCAGAGGCGAAGGAGAGGACCATCGGCGCCAGCAGCACCTGGATCAATCCCGCGCCGATATTGGTGATGGCGAGCAGCAGGAGCAGCGACAACAGCCCCGGGCGCTGGCGGATGAACGACCAGCCCTGCCGGGCGTCCTGCAAGAGCGAGGTGCCGGCCGCGGTCGTCTCCTTCGCCACCGGCCGCGGGATGCGCACCACCAGCAGGGCGGCAATGGCAAAGAGATACGAGACGAAGTCGATGAGCACCACTCCCTGGCGGCCGATGCTCACCACCAGGGCGCCCGCGATCAGCGGCGACAGGATCTGGGCGCCCGCGTCTCCCATCTGCGTCATGCCGCTGGCGCGGCCGAGATGGCGTTTGGGCACCAGCATCGTGATGGCGGCGGTGAAAGCCGGCCAGCTCAGGGCGCTGAAGCTGGAGATGACCGTCATCAGGACGTAGATGTGCCACATCTCCAGGCGCCCCCGCCAGATCAGCAGCGCCAGCGCCAGGGTCGCGGCCGCCGCGCCGCCGTCGCTGACGATCATGGCCCATCGCCGGTCCCAGCGGTCGACCAGAGCGCCGGCGAAAGGCGACAGCAGGATGGCCGGCACCGTGGTCGCCAGCGAGATGAGGGCGAAGAGAGTCGCCGAGCCCGTCTGCTGGTAGATCCACACACCCAGGGCGAAGCCGGTGAGGTACGACCCCAGGGCGGAGATGACCTGGCCTCCCCAGATCACCGCGAAGGTCGTCATGCCGCGGATCTCCGGTTTCCCGGGGCTCGCGGCATCGGGCTCCGCGGTCATCGCTCGCTCCCTGAATCCTCCAGCACACCCAAGGGTCGCGGCACGCCCGGAGCGTCGATCCAGTAGCGCCGGGATTCGAACGGGTAGGTCGGCAGCGGCACGCGGCGCCGCCGCTCGCCGGCGTGGAAGGCCCGCCAGTCCGGCCGGCCGCCGTGCAGCCAGAGCTTGGCGAGGCTGTGGGAGTCCATCGTCGCCTGCGCTCCGGCGTTCTGCTCCGTCCGTCCCGTCGCTTCCTCGAGATGGGTGAGCACCCGTTCCGGATCGCGCCGCCGCAGCAGGCCGGCTACGTCCTCTCCCGGCCGGCAGACCAGTACCCGGCGGTTGGCGAAGTGCCGGCGTCCCGTCTGGAGGGTGAAGGCGATGTCCGAGATCGATGGCTCCGGATGGCTCGCCAAGTGGTCGGCGAGCGCATCCGTGGCCCTTTCCAGTGCTTCTTCGCTCCGCGCCGAGATCACCAGAACGTCCGACGCGCGGGAGGGCGAGGGGACGACAGCCTGGGCCTCCTCGACGACGAGGTGGACGTTGGTGCCGCCGAAACCGAAGGAGCTCACGCCGGCGCGGCGCGGCCCGTCCCCGGTGGCCGGCCAGTCGGCGAGCTCGGTCGCCAGGCGCACCGGGCTGGCGGCGAAGTCGATCTCCGGGTTGGGGCGGGCGAGGTGCAGGGTGGGAGGGATCTGCCGGTGCTCCAGGGCGAGCACCGTCTTGATCAGGCTGGCGATGCCGGAGGCGACGTCGAGGTGGCCGATGTTGGACTTCACCGAGCCCAAGGCGCAGAAGCCGCGGCGGACGGTGTGGGCCCGGAAGGCGCGGGTCAGCGCCTGCACCTCGATAGGATCGCCCATGCGGGTGCCGGTACCGTGCGCCTCGATGTAGGAGAGCGTGGAGGGATCGATGCCGGCCGCGCCCCACGCCTCGGTGAGCACCTCGGCCTGCCCCTCGACACTGGGCGCGGAGTAGCCGACCTTGAGCTGACCGTCGTTGTTGACGGCCGAGCCGCGGATCACCGCTCGCACCGTGTCGCCGTCGTCGAGCGCGTCGGCGAGGCGCTTGAGCAGCACCACGCCGCCGCCGTGGCCGAAGAACATGCCATCGGCCCCGGCGTCGAAGGCCCGGCAATGCCCCCCGGGCGACAGGACTCCGCCCTCCTGGAACAGGTAGCCGGCGAGCAGGTTGACCTTCACCGACACGCCGCCGGCGAGCGCCAGGTCGCACTCGTCGTTGAGCAGGCTGGCGGCTGCGAGATGCACGGCGAGCAGCGAGGTGGAGCAGGCGCTCTGCACGGTGAAGCTCGGACCCTTGAGGTTCAGCTTGTACGAGATGCGGGTGGCGAGCGAATCGCCGGAGTTGCCGGTCAGCACCGGCAGCGGGTCGCTCCCGTCGCCGGGCGTGATGTTAGACATCAGGTTGTAGAGCAGGTAGGTGCTGAGGCTCGCGCCGGCAAAGACGCCGATGGCCCGCCGGCCGGCCTCGGCCTCCGGGTCATAGCCGCCGCTCTCCAGCGCCTCCCAGGCGAGCTCGAGCCAGATGCGCTGCTGCGGATCGAGGATCTCGGCCTCGTGGTCCTCGAAGCCGAAGAACCGGGCGTCGAAGCGGTCGATGCCGGGCATCTGGGCGGTCATCGGCACATAGCGGGGATCGGCGGCGAGCGCGGCCGGCACGCCCAGGGCCGCAAGCTCCTGCTCGTCCAGCCGGCGCACGGCGTCGACGCCGTCCCGCAGGTTGCACCAAAACTCGGCAAGGTCACGAGCGCCAGGGAATCGGCCGGCCATGCCGACTACGGCGATCTCGGTACCGTCATACTCGATGTGGGTCACGGTTCTCCCGTCTCGGAGGGTTTCGCGGGGGCTAAAGCGGATCAGCGAAGCTGCGGTTTCCCGGTGTCTTCGAGCACCAGCTCGTAGGCATCGCGGATGTTCTCGCCCCGGGAGAGGGGTACCCCTGGGGCTTCCCCGCCTTGCTCCCTCTTCTCCCGGTGAAGGGGGTTGGGCGGGGTCGGAGGGGTCATGCCCAGGAACTCTGCAGCCGATCCAACTTTCCATCCCTTCGCTTCCAGGCGTGCCTTCTTCTCTTGGTCCTTCTTATCGCTCCTATGCACCATAGCAGAACTATATGCCATTCCTGACATAGCCTGACAGAGGGCAGAAGCCCCTCGTTGGCGCTGCGATACCGGCCTAGTCGTCGCTACGGGCCTTCTGGAGCAGCTTGGCCTTGCGCCGCTCGCCGCGGCTGCGGCTTCCCTCGAACGTGGGAGCGGCGGCGGTCGGATTCTCCGGATCGCTCTGGCGCTCGGCGCCGACGAGGCGGGCCATGGCCGCGACGGTCGGTGCCTCGTAGAGGCTGACTTCGGAGACTCCCACTTCCAGCCGCTCTTTGAGACGGCCGACGACTCTCAGGCCGGCCAGGGAGTTGCCGCCCAGCTCGAAGAAGTTGTCGTGCAGCCCCACCCGGTCGACGCCCAGAACCTCCTGCCAGACGGCGGCGATCTGCTGCTGGAGCTCGTTCTCGGGCGCGACGTAGGGATTGGCGAGGGCGGGGCGGGGGTGGTCCGCGCTCGGTGCCGCGGTGCGCTCGGGGCCTTCCACGGACTGTCCCTCGTCTCCAGGTGCTGGAACGGGGACGGTGGCGGGGACTAGCTCGAAGCCCCGTACGAACCGTTGCCCGTGACGCAGGGCGACCCAGGGCTCGTCGTTGCGGGCCGACTCGGCGAGGATCTGCTCGACGATTTCCGTCTCGGCAGTGGTCGGCAGCACGTCGAGGGCCTTGCAGAAGACGTTGGGAAGCTCGCGCGGCAGGACGCCCGAAGGCCCGTAGGCCGGCATGGCGTGAGGTGCCGCCGTAGGCTCGTCGCCGGTCACGGCGTGCAGGCCGGGGGTCACCATCAGCAGCGATGCCGGCTCGGCCAGGTCGCGCTGGCCCAGCGCCTGGGCTAGGAACAGCAGACTATAGAACCCGCGGTCGAAAGCCGCTCGAGGATCGGTGGGTTCGGGCAAGGCCCAGAGATGGACGATATGGGCCGGCGCCTCCGGCAGGAAGGCGAGCAGTTCCTGGAAGTCGGCGGCGGAGCCGGGAGCCACGGTGAAGGTGGCGCCGTCGATGCGGGCGAAGTGCTCGCCTGCGAAGGCGCTGACGACCCAGTGGCCGTCGGCGGCCAGGCGGCTGGCGAGCAGCGTTCCGAGATCGGCTTCTCCGCTCGCGGGATCGAGCAGCAGCAACCAGAGCTCGGCGGCGCCGGTCCCGGCGCGCTCGGACATCGGCTCGGGCAGCGGTTGGGGTTTCCAGACCGGCGCGTACGTCCAGTCCCTGGGATCGGGCTGGCGGCGGCCGGCGCGCTCCCTTTCCGGAAGCGGGTCGACCCAGAAGCGGCGGCGCTCGAAAGGATAGGTGGGCAACGAGACCCGGTGGCGCTCCTCGGCGGCACCGAAGGCCTCCCAATCGAAGTCGCCGCCGGAAAGCCACAAGCGCGCCACCGCGCGCTGCAGGACCGCGGCGTCGTCCACCGCCGACTTCGGGTGACGCAGCGAGGGGATTACCGCTTGCTCCGGCAGATGCGCCGGGTGCTGGCGGGCGAAGCTCGACAGCGTGTCGCCGGGTCCGACTTCGAGGAGGATGCGCTGCGGCTCGGCCAGGAGCTGCGCGAGGCCGTCGGCGAACCGCACCGTGCCGCGAAGCTGGCGCGCCCAATACGCCGGATCGGTGGCGTCCTCCGGCCGCATCCAGGTACCGGTGACGTTCGAGACCAGGGGAATGGCCGGTGGCGACAGGCGCATCCGGCGCACGGCCGCGGTGAACGGCTCAAGAATTGGATCGGCGGTGTGCGAATGGAAAGCGTGCGAGGTGTGCAGGCGGCGCGTGGCGACGCCTTCCGCCGCCAGGGCCGCCGTCAAGGCGTCGAGGGCGGCCGGGTCGCCCGAGACGACGCAGAGGTCGGGCCGGTTGACCGCCGCCAGCGAGATCTCGCTCGCAAAATGTTCGAGGAGCTTCGCCACCTCGGCTTCGGGCAGCGGCACGGCGAGCATCGCTCCGGGCGCCATCCGCTGCATCAGGCGGCCACGCTCCATGACCAGCGCCAGAGCGTCCTCCAGGCTGAAGACGCCGGCCAGACACCCAGCCACGTACTCGCCGATCGAATGGCCGAGGAGGGCGGATGGGCGGACGCCCCAGGAGAGCCAGAGCTGCGCCGTCGCCCAGGAGAGGACGAAGAGGGCGGGCTGGGCGACCTCCGTCTGTTGCAGGCGCTCGGCGGCGGCCTCCGCGCCGTCCGGCATTGGACTCCACATCGCGGCGCGCAGATCGAACGGCAGCAGCTCGCAGCACCGGTCGACGGCGTCGCGGAACGCGGGCTCGCTCTCATAGAGGCCGCGGCCCATGCCGGGGTACTGCGCTCCCTGGCCCGGGAAGAGGAAGGCCACGGGGTGCTCGCCCGGCGTCGCGGTGAAGGTGAGGACCCGCTCGGCGTCGAGGGTCTCCAGGGCAAGCGCGGCCTCCTGCAAATCGCGGCAGAGCAGCGCCCGGCGGTGCTGGAAGGCCTTGCGGCCCACCTGCAGGGTGAAGGCGACGTCCGCCAGCGGAAGGTCCGGCTCGTCGCGCAGGTGCTCGGCGAGGCGGAAGGTGGCGCTGTCGAGGGCGTTGGCGCTCTTCGCCGACAGGACCAGGAGCTGCGGCCTCTCGGACCGCGTCGGCGGCGTCGCGGCGCGGGGCGCCTCTTCGAGCACAACGTGAGCGTTGGTGCCGCCCATGCCGAGCGAGGTGACGCCGGCGCGGCGGGGTCCGCCGTCCGCCGTCTCCCAGGGGCGCAGCTCGGTGTTGACGAAGAACGGGCTGTTGGCGAAGTCGATCCGGGGGTTGGGAGTGGAGAAGTGCAGCGTCGGCGGCAGGGTGCGGTGGTGCAGGCAGAGCACGGCCTTGATGAGGCCGCATACGCCGGCGGCGGTGTCGAGATGGCCGATGTTGGTCTTGAGCGAGCCGATGGCGCAGAAGCCCTTGCGCTCGGTGCGGGCGGCGAAGGCCTGGGAGAGGGCGCCGATCTCGATCGGGTCGCCGATGAGGGTGCCGGTGCCGTGGCACTCGACGTAGGAGACGGTCGCGGGATCGATCCCGGCGTTTTCGTAGGCGAGGTTGTAGAGCTGGATCTGGCCGTCGACGCTGGGGGCCATGAAGCTCACCTTGTGGGAGCCGTCGTTGTTGCAGGCCGAGCCCTTGATCACGGCGTAGACGTGGTCCTTGTCGGCGAGCGCCTCGGAGAGCCGCTTCAACACCACGACGCCGCAGCCGTGGCCGCTGACGAAGCCGGTGGAGGCGGCGTCGAAGGCACGGCAGTGGCCGTCCCGCGAGACGGTGCCGCCCTCCTGGTAGAGGTAGCCCGAGGCCTCCGGCAGGTGGATCGAGACGCCGCCGGTGAGCGCCATGTCGCAGTCGCGGTTGATCAATGCCTGGCAGGCGGTGTGGACGGCGACCAGCGAGGTCGACGAAGCGCTCTGGATGGTGATGCTCGGCCCCTTGAGGTTGAGCTTGTAGGAAACGCGGGCGGTGAGCGGGTCCTTGTCGTTGCCGAGCGATGCCTGGAGAGTGTCCGCCGAGGCCACCAGCGCCATGTGGGAGACCAGGTTCATCAGCAGGTAGGTGTTCATGCTGAGGCCCGCGTAGACGCCGATCAGGCCGGGGTAGCGGTCGGCCTCCCAGCCGGCATCCTCCAGCGCCTCCCAGGCGCATTCGAGGAAGATTCGGTGCTGCGGATCCATCAGCTCGACCTCGCGCGGGTTGAGGCCGAAGAAGGCGGCGTCGAACTGATCCACGTTGCCCAGGATGCCCTTGGCCTTGACGTAGTCGGGCCGCGCCACGAGCTCGGGATCGACGCCCGCATTGATCAGCTCCTCGGCGCTGAAGAAGCGGATTCCTTCGCGTCCGGCGACAAGGTTCAGCCACAGCCGCGGAACGTCCGCGGCGCCGGGGAAGCGGCCGGAGAGGCCGATGACCGCGATGTCGGTCTCGATCCCCGTGTCCTGCCGGCGCGGCCGGCGGGCCGGAGGAGCCGATCCGCCGGCCTCGTTCTCTGTGGTCTCGGCCGCGCGGGCCAGATGGCGGGCGAGGGAACCGACGGTCGGGTACTGGAACAGCTCGATCAGCGACACTTCGCGGCCGAGGGCCTCGCCCAGTCGGGCGTGCACCTTAGCCATCAACAGCGAGTGGCCGCCGAGGTCGAAGAAGTTGTCGTCGAGCCCGACGCTTTCCAGCTTGAGCGCCGCGCTCCAGACGGCGGCGATGGATCGCTCCAGCTCCGAGCGAGGCGCGGAGTAGGCCGCCGCCAGCTCCGGCCGGGTGTGCGCCGGGGCCGGCAGGCGGGCGGTGTCCAGCTTGCCGTTGACGGTGCGCGGCAGCTCGTCGAGGAAGACGAGAGCGGCCGGCACCATGTAGTCGGGCAACCGCTCGCGCAGGCCGCGGAGCAGCTCGGCGACGCTCGGCACGGCAGTGGCGCCTTCCCAGGGCACCACGTAGCCGACCAGGCGCGGCTCGCCGTCATCCTGACGCACGAGGACCGCGGCCGTTTTCACCCCCGGCAGGTGGGCGAGCACCGACTCGATCTCGGCCAGCTCGATGCGGAAGCCGCGCAGCTTCACCTGCTGGTCGCCGCGGCCGAGATAGACCAGGTTGCCGTCGGCGCGCACGGCGGCGAGATCGCCGGTGCGGTACATGCGCCCGCCCGTGGCGAATGGATCGGGGAGGAAGCGCGCGGCGGTCAAGTCCGGCCGGCCGGCGTAGCCCCGGGCGACGCCAGTGCCGGCGACGTACAGCTCGCCCGCGCAGCCGATGGGCCGCGGCTCCAGGTGGCGGTCGAGCACGTAGGTGCGCTGGTTGGGCAGGGGCTTGCCGATCGGCGGCTGGCGGCCGGCGGCGAGGTCGGCCGGCTCGACGTCGTAGATGGTCGAGCAGATGGCCGTCTCGGTCAGGCCGTAGCCGTTGACGATGCGCAGCTCGCCGGAGCGCGCCAGCAGGCCGGCGACGTCCGAGGTGGTCAGCGCCTCGCCGCCGATCAACAGCAGGCGCAGGCGGGGCAGGCGGTCGCCCAGGGCGTCGAGGCTGGCGAGCATCGACGGCACCGTCGAGACCATCGTCACCTTGTGGCGGGCGATCAGGGACACCAGGGCGGCGACGTCGAGCAACTCGTGCTTCTGCGGCAGCACGACGGTGCCGCCGGTGCAGAGCAGCGGGAACACCTCGCCGACGAAGCTCGCATAGGCAATCGAGGTCAGGGGCAGGATGCGGTCGTCCGCCGTCGGCCGGTAGCTGTGCGCGAAGGAGTCGACGAGGTTGACGAGGTTGGCGTGATCGAGCAGCACGCCCTTGGGCAGGCCGGTCGAGCCCGAGGTGAAGATGGTGCACGCCAGGTTGGCGGGGACGGGCATCGCCCTCCCGCCGGCCGGGAGAGGGGGAAATTGCTCTTGGAGGTCGTCGTCGAGGCAGAGGATGAGCGGTCCGTCCGCACTTTGGTCCCTGGGCTCGACGAGCGGCAGGAGCGGCCGTTGGGTGAGGATCAGCCCCGCTCCGGCGGTCGCCACGAGGTGCGCGATACGCTCACGCGGGTACTCGGGATCGATCGGCAGGTAGGCGCCGCCGGCCCCGAGCACGCCGAGGGCGGCGACGAGGACGTCGAACGAGCGCTCGACGCAGATGCCGACCCGCTCCTCGGGGCCGATGCCGAGGCGGCGCAGCACGCCCGCCAACTGGCCGGCGCGGCGGGCGAGCTCGGCGTAGGTGAGCTCGTGGCCGGCGAAGATCGCCGCCGTGGCCGCGGGAGTCGCGGCAGCCTGGCGCGCGAAGAGATCGGCGAGCGTCGCCTGGTCGCGCGCTTTGTCGGAATATTGAGCCGTGGTGTCGTTCCACACCTCGATGAGCTGCCGGCGCTCGCCGGCGTCGAGCAGCGGCAGCTCGGAGACGGCGCGGTTCGGATCGGCGAGCGCTTGGTTCAGCAGATGCTCGAAGTGACCGGCCAGCCGCTGGATGGTGGCGGCGTCGAAGAGGTCGACGTTGGAGTCGAAGGAGGCGACGAGACGGCCGTTCACCTCGCCGACGGTGAGGGTGAGATCGAACTGGGCGATGCGCTGCGGCAGCGGGATCGTCTCCATCGCCAGGCCGCCCAGCTCGACGCGCGAGCCGGGCTCGCCGAGCGCGAAGCCGGTCAAATCCTGGCCGTCCGCGAGCATGGCCTTCTGCATCACGAACATCACCTGGAAGAGGGGCGAGCGGCCGGCATCGCGTTGCGGCTGGAGCTTCTCGACCAGCAGTGGGAACGGGTAGTCCTGGTGGGTGAAAGCGCCCTGGGCGTCCCGGCGGGCGAGCGCCACGAGCAGCCCGAAGCCGGGATCGCCGCGCAGGTCGGCGCGCAGCACCAGGGGGTTGACGAAGTAGCCGGCAGTGTGGGCGAAGGCGGCGCGGGTGCGAGCCGCGCTGACCGTGCCGAGCAGCATCTCGGCCTGGCCCGAGTAGCGGTGGAGAAGCGCCTCGAAGGCGGCGAGCAGGATGACGAACGGCGTCGTCCCGGCGTTCCGCGCCAGCCGGCGGACCTCGGCGGTGAGCGGCTCCGCGAGGTGTTTCTTGTGGGCGCGGCCGGCGGTGCCCTGGACGAGCGGCCGCGGCCGGTCGGTGTGCAGCTCCAGGACCGGCAGCTCGCCGGCCAGATGCTCGTGCCAGTAGGCCCAATGAGCCGAGCCGGCCGGACCGGCCAGCTCGCGCTCCTGCCACAGCGTCCAATCGGCGTAGGTGGGCGGCACCGGCGGGAGCTGCGCGGCGCGGCCGGCGCAGTGCGCGCCGTAAAGCTCCGCGAGCTCGTCGAGCAGCACGCCGAGCGACCAGAAGTCGGTGACGATGTGGTGCATCGTCAGCAGCAGAACGTGATCGATCGGAGACCGCGAGTAGAAGACGACGCGCGCCAGCGGACCGCGCTCCAGGTCGAAGGGCCGCTGGCTCTCGGCGTCGAGATGGGCGGCGAGCTGGTCCTCGCCCCACGTCGAGGCGTCGTGCGTGCCAATCTCCAGCTCACCGACCGCGGCGACGCGTTGCAACGGCTCGCCGGCCACCGCGACGAACGTGGTGCGCAGCACGGGGTGCCGGTCCACCAGGGTCTGGAGGGCGCCGAGCAGGGCCGGCGCGTCGAGGTCGCCCCGCACCCGCACGGCGTTGGGCACGTTGTAGGCCGGGCTCTCCGGCGCCAGGGCGTGCAGGAACCAGAGCGACAGTTGGGCGCGGGAGAGCGGGAAGTCCCCCACTTCGACGGTCGCGGGGACGGTCGCCGCCGGCTCTGTCCGCTGTTGCCGGAGCGAGGCCGCGAGATCGGCCAGGCTCACCTCGGAGAACAGCGTCTCCATGTCGACCGAGGCGCCGACGCGCTGCTCGATGGCGTGCATCAGCTCGATCGTCGCCAGCGAGTCGAGCGCGAAGCTCGCGATCGACTGGCGCGGATCGACGCCGGCGGGGGCCGCCCCGGAGCGGCGCGCCACCTCGCCCGCCAGCCAGCGGACGAGATCGTCGGGTTCAATCTCCTCGGCGAGATCGACCTCGGCGGCCGCTTCGCCGACCGCTGCGGCCTCGTCGCTGGCTTTCCAGGTGGCGACCGCCGCGAGGGTGCCGGCGAGAAAGCCCGCCCGGCAGGCGTGGCGCTGGATCTTGCCGCTGGAGGTCTTGGGCAGGGTGGCGGGCCGGAGGAGGACGACGGCATCCGGTGCCACCTCGTGCTCGTCGGCGACGGCGCGCCGGATCGCTGCGACGATCCCGGCGATCTCCGCCGCGTCGTCCTGGCGGTGCTCGCGATGCACCTCCGCCACCACTGCCAGCCGCTCCTCACCGTCCCGCTCGACGGCGAAGGCGGCGCTGCACCCCGGGCGCAGTGCCGGATGGCTGCGTTCGACCGTGATCTCGACATCCTGCGGGTAATGATTGCGTCCGCGGAGGATGATCAGGTCTTTCAGCCGGCCGGTGACGAACAGCTCGCCGCTGGTGACGAATCCGAGATCGCCGGTCCGCAGGAAGGGTCCGCTGCCGTCGGTCAATCGCGCGTTGAAGACCCGTTCGCTCTCCTCCGGTTGGCGCCAGTAGCCCTGGGCGACGCTCGGCCCGTGCACCCAGATCTCGCCGACTTCGCCCGGTGCGCAGGGCTCCGAGGAGTCGGGACGCACGATGACGATCGCCGGGTAGGCGGCCTGAGGATCCGCCGCGAGGCCGCAGCCGACAAGCGTCCGAGCATCCGTTGCATCGGTCACGAGGCGGGCCTGATGAGTCTCCAGATCGCCGGCGGCGAAGGAACGGACGACCGGGCCGCTGAAGCGCCGTCCCGCGGCGACCAGCAGGGTGGCCTCGGCCAGTCCATAGCAGGGGTAGAACGCCTCGCGGCGGAAACCGCAGGGACCGAAGGCGGCGGTGAAGCGGTCCAGGGTGTCGGGGCGGATGGGCTCGGCGCCGTTGAAGGCCAGGGTCCAGCTCGACAGGTCGAGGTCCTGCTTCTGCTCCTCGGAGATCTTGCGTACGCAGAGGTCGTAGGCGAAGTTGGGGCCGCCGCTGGTGGTGGCGCGGGTGCTGGAGATGGCCCGCAGCCAGCGTACCGGTTGCTGGAGGAACGCCACGGGCGACAGCAGCGTCACCGGATAGCCGGCGTAGAGCGGCTCCAGGATGCCGCCGATGAGCCCCATGTCATGGTAGGGCGGCAGCCAGATGACCGTCCGCTCGCGCTCGGTCTGGGCGAAGCAGGTGCGGATCAGCTCCAGGTTGTGCAGGAGGTTGGCGTGGGAGAGCCTGACGCCTTTGGGCGCGGCGGTCGAGCCCGAAGTGTATTGCAGGAAGGCGAGCGCGGACGGCTCGACGCCGGGATCGCTCCAGTCGTCCGCGAGGGCGGCGAGATCAGCGGCGCCGGCCACCGGTTGCAGCGGATCGTCGGTCACCAGCCACTCGGTGCCGCCCGGCACCTGCAGGATGCTTTCGAGCTTGGGGCGTAGGGCCGCCGTGGTGAGGATGACGCGCGGCGCGGCGTTCTCGATGATCGAGCGGATGCGTGGCGACGGCCGGTTGGGGCGCGGCGGATAGGCCGGCACCGCCGCCGTGCCGCCGTACAGGCAGCCGAAGAACGCGGCGACGTAGTCGATTCCGGGTGGGTAGAGCAGCAGCGCCCGCTCATCCCGGGCGCCCATGCGTTGCAGGGCCGCGCCGAGCCCCCGAGCCCGGCGGTCGAGCTCGGCGTAGGTCGCGTTGGTTTCAGCCCCGTCGCCGTCGCGCAGAAAGCTGTAGCCGACGCGTTCCGGCTGGAGGCTGGCCCGCCGGCGAAGCAGCTCTACCAAGGTCGATGGCGTTCCCTGATCTGATTCCATGTTGTCACCATCTCCATTCAAGGCATTGCAGAGGAGCCTCAAGCCACCTTGTAAGCTCTAGTGTCTCAAGAAGTGCCTTAGGTGACATGCTGGTCCCGGACCGGAGACGCACCCGCTACATAGTAGCGCGCCCCGCGGGGGCCAAAACGCCGATGAACGCACCCACGCGTCCGTATACCTAGACATGTAAAGCCCCACTCCGTCATCTCTTTGAGACGCCGGCTACGCTCTTCCGGAGCGGCGGCGACCTGGTACGGAATTCGAAAGGAGTCCTGTTCCGGGAGGGATTGCGCATACTCGTTCTGCCCTCCTTCCTTATAAGCAAAGCACTTTGATGGGAGGAAGGTCTACAGCTCATGACCGACGGAACCATCACGAAGCTGCTTCAAACTTGGAGTGAAGGCGACCAGGAGGCGGCGGTGAGAGTCCTCCCGATGGTCTACGACGAGCTGCGCCAGATCGCTTCGCGCCAGCTTCGCCAGGAGCGTGGAGGCCACACGCTCCAGGCCACGGCGGTGGTGCACGAGGCCTACCTTCGCCTGCGCGGTCAGGCGGGTTTCGAATGGCCCAGCCGGAGCCACTTCTTCGCCTTCGCCGCGCATCTCATCCGCCGCATCCTGGTGGACCACGCCCGCCATCGCAACCGCGCCAAACGGGGCGGCGGGCTGGAGAGGGTGACCCTCGCCGAGGCGGCGGACCTGGCCCTCGAACGGGCGCCGGACCTGGTGGCCCTCGACGAGGCGCTCACCAACCTGGAGTCGCTCGATCCGCGCAAGGCGGCGGTGGTGGAGCTGCGGTTCTTTGCCGGCCTGTCGCTGGACGAGACCGCCGTGCAACTTGGCGTGTCATCCGAGACGGTCGGACGGGAGTGGCGCCGGGCCAAGGCCTGGCTCTACGATCAGCTCCAGCCGGCGGAGGGGCGGATGTGATGGATGCCGTCCGCTGGCACGAGGTGGACAGGGTCTTCGCCGCGGTTCTGGAACGGCCCCCGGCCGAGCGGCCGGAGGTGCTCGACGCCGCCTGCGCCGGCGATCCCGAGCTTCAGCGGGAGGTGGAGCAGCTCCTCGCCGCCGACGAGCGCATCGGTTCCTTCCTCGAGCTTCCCGCCGGCGAGCTTCTGGGGCTGGTGCCGCCGGGAGGCGACGGCGGGCGGGTCGGCCCTTACCGGCTGCTGCGCCGTCTCGGCAGCGGCGGCATGGGCACCGTCTACCTGGCTCGCCGCGACGACGAGCAATACGAGCGGCTGGTGGCGGTCAAGGTGTTGCGCTGGGGCCTCGACACGCCGGAAGCCCGCCTTCAGTTCCTGGCCGAGCGGCAGATCCTCGCCCGCCTGGAGCACCCCAACATCGCCCGCCTCTACGACGGCGGCACGACGGAAGAGGGCCAGCCGTACCTCGTCATGGAGCTGGTGGAGGGGTTGCATGTCGACCGCTTCTGCGACCTGCAACGGCTCACAGTCGACCGGCGTCTGCAGCTCTTCCGTCGCATCTGCGCCGCGGTCCAGTACGCCCACCAGAACCTGCTGGTCCACCGCGACCTGAAGCCGGCCAACATCCTGGTGACGGCGGAGGGGGAGCCGAAGCTCCTCGACTTCGGCATCGCCAAGCGGCTGGAGAAAGAGGACCGCGACGGCGGCGAGTGTGGCGGTCCCGGGGGAGCCGGAGCGGAGTGCGATGGAATCCTCACCCTCGCCGGCCTGCGCATCATGACTCCCCTCTACGCCAGCCCCGAGCAGGTACAGGGGAACACGATCACCACGGCGAGCGATGTCTACTCGCTGGGGGTGCTCCTCTACGAGCTCCTGACCGGCCGCCTTCCGTACCGGCTGGAGAGCGGGCTCGACCGCGCCGTGGCCGCCGCGATCGCCGAACAGGAGCCGCAGCCGCCGAGCCGGGCCCTGCGCGAGCCGCAGCCGCCGGAAGCGCTGGAAGAGCCCCCGCCGGAAGCCGTCGCCGCTGCCCGCTGCACGACTCCCCGGGCCCTCGCCCGCAAGTTGCGCGGGGACCTGGACCCCATCGTCCTCCTCGCCCTGCACAAGGACCCGCAGCGACGTTACGCCTCGGCAGCCCTGCTCGCTGAGGATCTCGAGCGCCATCTCGCCCACCGGCCGGTGGCGGCACGGCCTCACACTCCCCTCTACCTGGCGGGGAAGATGGTGCGCCGCAACCGGACGACGACGGCGGCGGCGGCGCTGGTGGTGCTCCTCGGTATCGGCCTGCTGGTGAGCTTCGTCGTCCAGGAGCGGCAGGTGGCCCGGGAGCGGGACAAGGCCCGCTACACCCTGGCATTCCTGGTGGACACCTTCAAGCAGGCCGATCCGTATGCGCGAGGTGCGCGGCTGACCCGGGAGGAGATCCTGGACGAGGGGGCCAGCCGCGTGGCGCGGGAGCTGACCGGTCAGCCGGACGTCCAGGCCGAGTTGATGGATTCGATCGGCGAGGTCGCCCTTGGGCTGGGGCACTATGATCGGGCGCAGCCGCTGCTGGAGCGCTCTCTGGAGCTGCGGCGCAGGACGTTCGGGCCTGAGTCCCTGCCGGTGGCGGTGAGCCTGGAGCACCTGGGCCTGCTCAAGCAGCAGCGCTCCGAACGGGCCGCCGCCGAGGCGCTGCTGCGCCAGGCGCTGGCCCTCGAGAGGCGTCTGCTGGGCGAACGCAACCTGGCGGTGGCGAAGATCCTGAACGAGCTCGGGGACGTGGTGGCTGGGGAGGTGCGGTACGCCGACGCCGAGCAGCTCCACTGGCTGGCTCTGGACATCGCTCATGAGAAGGAGGGGCAGGTGGGGCCCACGGTGGCGGCCAGCATCCTCGGTCTGGGAAAAAGGACCAGGGAGCTCGGCGATCCGGAGGCGGCCGAGCGGCTCTTCCGCCAGGGTCTGGACGTCGAGCGCCGCGCCCTGGGCAGCCAGGCGCCCCAGCTCTACCGCGATCAGACGACGCTGGCCGACATCCTGACCGACGCCGGCAAATACCAGGCCGCGGAGGCGCTGCTACGGCAATCCCTGACCGCCCAGCAGCGGATTCTCGGCCGCGAGCACCCCGACGTCGTCCTCACTCTCAACGCCCTCGGCCTGGCGGTCCAGCGCCTCGGGCGGTTCGTCGAGGCGGAGGTCATCTATCGCGAGGCGTTGCAGATCGCCCGCCGGCAGTTCGGTCCCAAGCACTGGCAGGTGGCGGACATCCTGAGCAATCTGGGCTCCACGCTGGTGGGGCTGAACGTCTCCGCCAAGATCCGGGAGGGCATCCCCTATTACGAGGAGGCGCTGGCGATCCGCCGCCAGAACCTGGGGGACCGCGATCCCCTGGTGGCCCAGATCTACTTGCTCCTCGCCGGGGCCCACCGCGAGCTCCAGGAGCCGGAGAAGGCGCTCCCGCTGGCGCAGCAGTCGCTCGACCTCCTCGAGCGGACCGAGGGGCCGGACCATCTGCACGTCGCCTACGCCCTGCGCGAGATCGGCACCGACTACATGAGCCTCCACCGCTGCCCTGAAGCCGAGCCCTACCTGCGCCGCGCCCTGGGCATCCGCCGGCGGGAGCTGCCCGCCGGCAATCCCGACGTGGCCAAAGCCGAGATGAGCCTCGGGGACTGCCTGATCGATCTCGGCCGTTTCGCCGAGGCGGACATCCTGCTCCGCGAGGCGGACGCCACTCTTTCGGCCCAGTTTGCGGCCGGCGACTATCGGGTGCAGGAGTTGCGTCTCGTGAGGGAGCGGCTGAAGCGGAAGCGCGGACGGTAGCAGGTATATGCTCCCCGGATGACCGAAACCCGGCGCGTGGCGGTGGTGAGCGGTGGCGGCTCCGGCCTGGGCCGCGAGATCGCCCTCGAGCTAGCCCGCCGCGGCTATGACCTCGCCCTCCTCGGCCGGCGGCGGCAGCCTTTGGAGGAGACGCTGGCCCTGGCTGGCGTACGGGAGTCGGGAGTCGTTTTCCCCTGCGACGTGCGCGACGCTGAGGCCGTGGAACGGTGCGCCGGCGAGATCAATGCACGCTGGGGCGCGGCGGACGTGGTGGTGCCGGCGGCCGGGACGTCGTCCCTCGCGCCGGTCGAGGGGATCGCACCCGAGGATTTCAACGACATCCTCACCACCAATCTGACGGGCGTCTTCCTTCTCTTGCGCGCCCTGTTGCCGGCGATGAAGGAGCGCGGCCGCGGGTGGATCTTCCCGCTGCTTTCCGTGGCGGCCCGCCGTGCCTTCCCGGGCTGGGGCGCCTACTGTGCCAGTAAGTGGGGGCTGCGCGGCCTGATCGAGGTTTTGCGCGAGGAGCTTAAAGGGACAGGCGTGCGCGTCACCGCCCTGTTTCCCGGCGCCACGGACACACCCATTTGGGACCGCCTCCCCGGCACCTGGGACCGCACCGCCATGGTGCGGCCCCAGGAAGTGGCGCGGGCCCTCGCCTACGCTCTGGAGGCCGATCCTTCGACGCTGGTGGAAGAGATCCACCTGGGGCCGGCCGGAGGCGCGTTGTAAGCCGGTCTACGCGATCCGCCGGATCGACTTGATGTTGCCGGTGTTCGCCCCGGCACCGCCACATTGGCCGGTCGAGGTCGCGACGCCCAGGGTCTCCCAGCCGCCGGGCGTGGCTTGATCGGAGCAAACGATCATGGCCGAGCCCGGAGCCTTGTTGGTGAAGGTCTCGACCACCCACACCACGTCGGCGTCGCAGGCCGAGGCGTCCGGCCGCTCATCGACCTTGATCCATCCTATGGGAATGGGATCGCCGGGGCAGAGCACCTGGCGTCCGGCGACCTGCGCCGGCGCCTTGATGGCCACACAGAGGACGCAGGCGACGGCCAGGAATGAGAGCAGGATGACGTAACGTTTCATGATGTGCCTCCTGAGCGCGGCTTGGTCGCGCCCACTTTCCATGAGAAAAGGAGTTGCAATTCGCTGGCCAGCCTGATTGACTCCCCGGCGAGCGGCTCCCTATACTTCACGCCTCCTGAAAGCCAGGTTCCGACTTTGAACGAGATCCGAGACACCCGAGGAGAAATGACCGGCGCCGGACGGCGCTTCGGTATCGTGGCGTCGCGCTTCAACTCCCGCATCGGCGACCTGCTGGTGGCCGGCGCGGTCGACTGCCTGCGGCGGCACGGGGTGGCGGCGGGGGACATCCACCTCGTCTCGGTGCCCGGAGCCTGGGAGATTCCGCAGGCGCTGGAGGAGCTGGCCTCGGCGGGCGGCGACGGTGGCGGCAAGGTCGACGGCCTGGTGGCGATCGGGGTCGTGATCCGCGGCGAAACCCCGCACTTCGGCCATCTCTGCGCCCAGGCGACGCGCGGCATCGCCGGCGTCGCCGAGCGGCATCGCGTGCCGGTGGGCTACGGCCTCTTGACCTGCGACACTTCCGAACAGGCGGCGGAGCGGGCCGGAGGCAAGGCTGGCAACAAGGGCTGGGAGGCGGCTCTCGCGGCGCTGGAGATGGCCGACCTCTTCACGCGGCTCCGCAAATGACCGCCGGCAAGCGGCGCACGGCGCGCGAGATGGCGGTCCAGATGCTGTACCAGAGCGACCTGGGGAGCAGCCCTCTGGCCAACATCTTCAACACTTTCGACTTGGCCGAGTACCTGGCGCGAGAGGCTCCCGAAGCGGACGAGCGGCGAGGTCAGCCGTCGACGGAGGAGCGGGCCGACGCCACCAAGCGTCGCCAGCGGGCCGAGGAGGCGTTCGAGTACGCCCAGGAGCTCGTCCGAGGCACCATCGACAACCAGCAGCGGATCGACGACATGATCCGCGGTCAGGCGGACAACTGGCGGCTGGAGCGGATGCCGGCGGTGGACCGCAACATCCTGCGTCTCGCCGTCTACGAGATGCTCCACGAGAGCGAGACTCCCAAGCTCGTGGTGCTGGACGAAGCGATCGAGCTGGCCAAGAAGTTCGGTTCCGAGCAATCGGGCCGCTTCGTCAACGGGCTGCTGGACGGCCTGCTGAAGCAGCACACGTTTCCGGGCAGCCTGACCTGATTTCGATTTCGCGCGAGAGAGAGCCGAGGAGCGATGAGCACACCGTACGATCACAAAGCCGTCGAGGGCAAATGGCAGGACCGTTGGGAGCGGCAGCGCGCCTCCGAGGTGGACCTGCGCCACGGCCATGGCAAGTATTACATGCTGATGATGTTCCCTTACCCGTCGGGGGACCGGCTGCACGTCGGCCACGGGCGCAACTACATCCTGGGCGACGCGCTCTTCCGCTATCTGCGGATGAACGGCAAGCGGGCGCTCAACCCCATGGGCTGGGACGCCTTCGGCCTGCCGGCCGAGAACGCCGCCATCCAGCGCGGCGTCCACCCGCGCGACTGGACGCTCGCCAACATCAAGGTGATGAAGGAGCAGTTCCGCCGCTGGGGCATCCTCTACGACTGGTCGAAAGAGATCGCCTCCTGCTTCCCCGAGTACTACCGGTGGAACCAGTGGCTCTTCCTGCGCCTGCTGGAGAAGGGGCTGGCCTACAAGAAGATGGCGCCGGTCAACTGGTGCCCGAGCTGCCAGACCGTGCTGGCCAACGAGCAGGTGGTCGACGGCGCCTGTGAGCGTTGCGGCACACCGGTCGTACAGCGCGACCTCGAGCAGTGGTTCTTCCGCATCACCGAGTACGCCGACCGCCTGCTCGACGGCCTCGACGCCCTGGAAGGCTGGCCCGAGAAGGTCAAGGTGATGCAGCGCAACTGGATCGGCCGTTCCGCGGGCGCCGAGATCCGCTTCGCCATCCCCGCCCTGGGCGAGACGGTGACCGTCTTCACCACCCGGCCCGACACGGTTCACGGTGCCACCTTCCTGGTGCTGGCGCCCGAGCACCCGATGGCGGCGCGGCTGATCGCCAAGCACCCGCAGCGCGCCGAGATCGAGGCCTGGACGGAGACGGTGCGCAATACGCCCCGCATC
Organism: Thermoanaerobaculia bacterium; assembly: GCA_035996875.1. Classification (GTDB taxonomy): domain Bacteria; phylum Acidobacteriota; class Thermoanaerobaculia; order Multivoradales; family UBA5704; genus DATARR01. Next base: position 28,531 of record DASYJD010000086.1, on the reverse strand, counting down.
CAGCGCTCGGACGAGAGCAACCCCAAGGAGGGGCGCGACACCGGCGCCGTGGCGGTCAATCCGGCGACCGGCGAGAGAATTCCCGTCTGGCTCGCCAACTACGTGCTGCCCGAGTACGGCTCCGGCGCCATCATGGCCGTGCCGGCCCACGACGCCCGCGACCTCATCTTCGCCCGCCAGGAAGGCTTGGCCGTGCGGCTGGTCTACCACCCGGAAGGGGGAGAAACCGATCCCGCGAGCCTGACCGAGCCCATTCTCCACGAAGGCGTGATCCGCAACGCGGCGCCGTTCGACGGCCTGAAGGACGGGCCGGAGACGATCGGCCGCTTCATCGCCTGGCTGGAGGAGAAGGGGTGGGGACAGGGGAAGGTGGTGTACCGCCTGCGCGACTGGCTGATCTCCCGCCAGCGCTACTGGGGCACGCCCATCCCCGTCCTCTACTGCGACAAGTGCGGAATGGTGCCGGTACCGGACGATCAGCTCCCCGTCGAGCTTCCCTACGACGTCGAGCTCACCGGCAAAGAGGGAAACCCGCTGTCGCGCTCGAAGGCGTTCGTGGAGGCGAAGTGCCCTAAGTGCAAGGGCGCCGCGAGGCGCGAGACCGACACGATGGACACCTTCGTCGACAGCTCGTGGTACTACCTGCGCTATCTCTCGGCGAAGGATTCGACGAAGATGTTCGACACCGAGGTGGCGAACCGCTGGATGCCCGTCGATCAATACATCGGCGGCATCGAGCACGCCATCCTGCACCTGCTCTACGCCCGTTTCATCTGCAAGGTGTTGCACGACTTCGGCATGGTGGGGATCGAGGAGCCATTCCAGAACCTCTTCAACCAGGGGATGATCACCCGCTACTCCGAGAAGTCCGGCCGTATCGAGAAGATGTCGAAGTCGAAGGGCAACGCCGTCTCGCCCGACCCGCTGATCGACGAGATGGGAGCGGACACCGAGCGCGTCTACACCCTCTTCATCGGGCCGCCGGAGAAGGAGGCGGAGTGGAGCGACGAGGCCGTCTCCGGCGCCTGGCGCTTTCTGCAGAGAGTGTGGCGCATGCTGGAGCGTCTGCCCGAGGCCCCGCCCACGGCGCCGGCCGACCCCGACCTGGAGCGGGACCGCCACGCCACCATCCAGCGGGTGACCCACAGCTTCGAGCGCTTCTCCTTCAACACCGCCGTGGCATCCCTGATGGAGCTTTCTAACAGCCTCTCCAAGGCGCTGGAGGAGAAGACGGCCTCGCGTCTGCGCTGCGAGGAGACGTTCGATACGCTGCTCCAGCTCCTGCATCCGCTGGCTCCCCATATGACTGAGGAGCTGTGGGAGCGCCGCGGCTACACCGAGAGTCTGCTCGAAACGACTTGGCCGGAGTACGATGAGGCGAAGCTGCGCCGTGCGCGCATCGAGCTCGTGGTGCAGGTGGACGGCAAGGTTCGCGACCGGGTGGAAGTGGATGCCGCAGCCGATGAGAAGGAAGTGCGCGCCATCGTTCTTGCGAGCCCCCGGGTGCAGGACTTCCTGGCGGGCCGGGAGGTGGCCAAGGCGGTGCTGGTCCCCGGACGGCTGATCAACCTGGTGACGCGGAAATCCGCATGAAAGTGAAGACGGTGAAAAGACTCTTTCTGATCCTTCTGCTTCTGGCCCTGGTGGCGCTCGCCGGCTGCGGTTACGCCTTGGTCGGCAAAGGCAGCAACATCCCCGACGACGTGAAGTCGGTCTACCTCCAGCCGCTCCAGAACAAGACGCAACGGCAGCAGGTGGAACAGGAGCTGACGCAGGCGATCGCCATGGAGCTGGTGACGCGCCAGCGCTTCGCCATAGTAGGCAACCCGTCCGAGGCCACCGCCGAAATCGCCGGCGCGGTGACCGGCTTCGCCGTGACCCCGGTGACCTTCGACAACACCGGCCGGGCTACCGCCTACGAGATCTCCATCACCGCCCAGATCGTCTTCAAGCGCACGGGGACGGAAGGAAAGGTGCTATGGAAGAGCGACAACTACACCTTCCGTGAAGACTATCCCGTCGAAGCCACCCAGGCCTACATCGACCTCGAAACTCCGGCGATCCAGAAAGCCTCCAAGCAGTTCGCGGAGACGCTGGTGACGAGCTTGCTGGAAGGTTTCTAGCGCGCGGGCCGAGGCAGCGGTGCGCCCCGAAGCCAGGTGACGCGCCGCCAATCCGGGGCGCCGTCCAGGACTCCGGCCTGTCCCATTTGCTGCTCTCTGGTGCAATCTTCCTCCTTGGGGGCGGGCTGCGTTGGCGATGATGCCGGGTGCGAGTCCCGCCCGAAAGGAGCGGAGCCATGTCTCCACCACGATCGCCTCGGAAGTTGCTGTCGGCAGCCGTCCTCATGGGAGTACTGATCCTCCCCCTCCCGGCCCGGGCCGCGGTAGTCCGGCATGTGACCGCCAGACCGGCTGTCCTGGAATCCTCTGTTGGAATCGTCTTGCATTGGTTCTCCCGTCTCTGGTCTACGACTTTCGAGAAGAGCGGAGCTCAGATTGATCCCGACGGCAGGACATCTCCTGCCACGAACGGCCCCGTCGGCGTGTCGGGTGACAACGGCGCCCAGATCGACCCCAACGGCTAGCCGTTGGATGGTGGCGGGGCCGGCGAGCGACGCCGGCCCCGTTGTTTCGTCCGCCGGTGTCCCGAAATCTCGCTCAGCGGTAACTATACTCTATAGGGAGCACTGAAGAGAGGCCAAAGTATTGATACCGGCGCTGCCGGTAAGGATACCGAGTCTCCCGGTAAGCATCGGCAGGCCAAAGTATCGATACCGGCGCTGCCGGTAAGGATACCGGGTCTCCCGGTATCGGTACCGCGGCTCCCGGTAAGCATCGGCGGGGCAAAGTATCGATACCGGCGCTGCCGGTAAGGATACCGAGTCTCCCGGTATCGATACCGCGGCTCCCGGTAAGCATCGGCAGGACAAAGTATTGATACCGACGCTGCCGGTAAGGATACCGAGCCTTCCGGTATCGATACCGCGGCTCCCGGTAAGCATCGGCGGGACAAAGTATCGATACCGGCGCCGCCGGTAAGAATACCGAGCCTCCCGGTATCGATACCGCGGCTCCTGGTAAGCATCGGCGGGACAGAGTATCGATACCGGCGCTGCCGGTAAGGATACCGTGGCCCGCGGTATCGGTATTTCGCGGCGGGCCCTCTGACCGTTACGTCCTATCCCCACGGCTGCGTCGCCAGCTTCGGCGCGGTCATCACGCGGTAGTAGGGGAGGAGGCCAATGGTGTCGTCCACGTAAGGCGTGCGGCGGAACCACCACTGATAGCGGGCCTGGGAATCGGCCGCGAATTTCTCGTCCTTGAGCGCGGCTTCCCATTCGGCGGCGATCTTCGGATCCTTCGTCATCTCCGCGACGTGGCCCTCGAGCACCCGGGTGTCCATGTACTCCTTGCCCTCGAAAAGGCTGGAGATCAGGCCCCAGCTCAGCAGTGAATCCGGCGCCTCCGGCTCCAGGAGCTGCACGGCCACCTCGAAGTCCGGCTGATCGGCGGGCACCCAGAGCGCGCCGGCCGGAATCTTCCGGCGCTCCACGGTGCGGGTCGTCTGGGCCGTGACCCGCGTCAGCCCCTGGTACGAGGCGGGAGCGTACTTCGGCTGCGAGACGCGCATCGACTCGACCTCGATCTCCGTGGGCTGCATCAGCTTTTCGACCCTCAAGGCGTGGCCCCGCAGCCGTGCTTCGATCTGTGGCCAGCCGGGAAGCACCAGGTAGCCGCGCGGACGGGGGACGGACTTGACGATCTTGGCCTGGTGAATCCACGGCACCTCGATTTCCTTCACTTCGCCGCGGTGGAAGAGGAGTAGAGGCTTGCCGGAAACCACGGAAGTCTTCATCTCGCCCGCGTAGACGGGAAAGCGGATGTGGTCCGCCTGATCGCTGTCGCTCGCCTCGATGTCGACCGCCACGGACGAGGGCGGTGCGTCCGGCTTGCCGAGGGCCACGGTCGCGGCCTCGGCGTCCGCCACCGCCTGGGTCAGCGACGCCGGATCGCGGGCGATCTCCTGGAGCAAGGCCACGAGGAATTCGCGGTTCGCCGCCACCCGCTGCTCGTAGGGCTTGTAGGAGTGCATCTCCACCAGCACCGAGGGGCGATTGCGCAGCGGGAAATAGCCGGTGGAGTAGCGCGGCTGGCCCACCCAGGAGTTGAAGCCCTTGGCCGGATCGTTGTGATCGATGAGATCCACGTACGGGCCGTTCTTGTAGCCCGCCTTGGCCGTCGCCGCCAGCACGGCCGGCATGTGGGCGCGCAGCCAGGCGTCCACGGGCGGCGGGGCCTGCGGCGCCTCCGCCCAGGTGTAGGTCAGCACCCACTCCATGTCCACACCGTCCGTCACGTGATCGTCCACGTGCAGGTGCGGTCGCCAGGCGTTGACCAGAGAGATGAGCGAGCGGGCCTCTTCGGAGGAAATCTTCAGGTAATCACGATTGAGATCGAGCCCGTTGGCGGTGGCGCGGAAGCCCATTCCCTGGTGCGGTCCGTCCTGATTGGGGCGGTTGTAGAGCGAGACCCTCTCGTGCCCGTCCACGTTGTAGATCGGGAGGATCATCAGGGTGACCTTGTCCAGGATCTCGGGATAGCGGCCGAGCGCCAGGTCGCGCAGTAGGATCAGTGAAGAGTCCTTGCCTTCGATCTCGCCGGCATGGATGCCGTTCTGGATGAGTACGATGGGCTTGGGCAGCCGCCGCGCCTTGTCGCCCGAAAAAGCCTTCTCTTGGGAGACCACCACGAAGGGCATCTGGCGGCCCTGGCCGGAGGTGCCGTAAAAGCCCAGGTACATCGACGGGAAATGGGCCTGGAGCTGGCGCAGGAAGTCGAGCGTCTCATCGTAGCTCCCGGTCGCCTCGAAATGGGAGGTTTCGGCGCGGGTCCGGAGCTTTTCAATTGCCGCCTTCTCTGCGCTGGAAATCGTCTGTGCGGCGGCGGTCCCGGCGAGAAGGGAGACCGCGAGGATCAGGACGGACGGGACCACGAGGCAGCGGACGCGATGAGACATAAGAGTCCTCCGAATGGCGCGGACTCTAGCAGAGGGCGCCGGTGCTGGTAGAGACGTCTCCGAAGCGGCGAGATCGGTCCCGGTCCCATTGAATGGCGGGCGGCACGAGGAATCCGATTGATCAGGCCCATGGTGACGCCGCAGTTCGCGATACCGCGAACCGTCTCGCCGCCTCGGAGACGTTCCGCCGTTACCGTGGTGTGGCCCGGATCTCCTCCAGGGCGCCAGTAGCTGATGTGAGTGATCTTCGCCTCGCAGAAGCAGCACTTGCCGTGCTGCGCCTCGATCAGCCTGTCTTTGACCGAGGCGTGACCGTAAATCCCGGAGTCGAAAGAGAACGCCCGGGTGCCATTCTGATAGGCGGCCGGATTCGCTTCATAGCCGTTGCAGTGGTCGGCGGTCGCCTTCCTGCCCTCGTCCGCCAGGATCTCGGGCGGACTCGGCGGCTTGAGAATTCGGATCATGCGACTCAGGAATTCCGGAGCTTGGCGGCGGCCTCGCGGATGATCTGCATGGCTTCCAGATCCTCCGGAGTCTCCCCCGCAGGCAGCTCGACGACCTGGGATTCGAGCCGTTTGAGGGCTGCACGGTCCTGCGGGTCGAGGGTCCGCTTCGAGAGGAGGGCATTGCGGTCGGCGATCAGATCGTCGTACTCGGGAGGACGCGCAGTCTTCAACCCGAACAAATCAGAGGTCAGCACTTGATCGACCCGCCAGCCGCGTACGGTCTCGACGTCGTTATCAATGACCACGTGGTCTCCCTCACGGCGCAGCACGACGATGTTCTCGTTTTCCGACGCCTGAGCCACCAGCGGGCTGTGAGCGGTGACCACGAACTGGGCGTTGGGAAACCGCTCCGTGAGATGGCTGCGCAGCTCCCGCTGCCATTTGGGATGAAGGTGGAGATCGACTTCATCCACCAGGACTACGGCGGGCTCGGCGAGGGGGTTCGGGCTCTGAGGATAGAGCATGAAGAGCCGGCTTGCCAGATCGACCGCCCATGCAATCATCGTGCGGTAGCCGAGGCTCAGGTCGGAGAGGGCCACCCAGCCATAGGGAGTCTTCAGCTCAATGGAAGGTGTGGATCGCTGCGCCTCGGTCCTGGTCTTGTCTCCGATCCGGAGGTCCTCGGTGTCCGGCAGTAGATCGAGCAGGACCTTCTTGATCCTCTCCAGGCGCTGCTCCGATTCATCGCCATTGTCGCCACGACTCCGGGCGTAGTCCTCGACCAGCAGCCATTCCTCCGCATCGATCAGCGTCACATAGTCCAGGAACAGGCTCGCCGCAGGGTCTTCCGGTCCACGGTTGAGTACCGCCGAGCCCATCCGGCGGGTGGCACCATAGCCGCAGCACCGGAGATCGAAAAATCGCTCATCCGGAGGTGCCCAGTCCCTTTTGGAGCTCGTAGGCACGACGACCTCCGAAGTCCAATAGGGACCCTCAGCCGGACTCAGCCCGCGTCCTACGTACAAATGCCCCCGGATTGAAGTCTCTCCCGGCAGGTCGCGGTAGATCCTCCATCCGTCGCCGCCGTTCGTTGGCAGCTCAACCTGCGGGCGTTCCGCGAAGCTGATGACATGGCCCCGGGGTCTGATGAACTGGCGCCGGGGCTCCAAGGCGACGAGGCACTGCAACAGGGTGGTCTTGCCGACGCCGTTGTCGCCGAGGATCACCGTCCACTGTGCGGGGCGGCCCTGAGAGTCCGAGAGGCGCAACGTCTGCTCTTCGGGTCCGAAACAGCGGACGTTGCGGATCGAGAGGTCGAGCAGATACGCCGGGAAATCAGGGCTCCGCTCCTGCTGAGACTGCTGCCGGCGCGATTCCATAGGGCTCCTTCCTCTCTCGGGAAGTATATTCCGATCCGCCCCCCTACACCTCGCCCCCCCAACCGTGTAGGATCAATCCGCCAGCTAGGGGGGCCGCCAAGGCTGAGAGTCCCGTCAAGGGGACGACCCTCATCACCTGACCTGGGTAATGCCAGCGTAGGGAAGCGATGACGAGAGCCTGCCAGCGGCCGCACCAGTGAAAAGGTGCGGCCTTTCTCTTGCTCGGCCTTCCCCGCAGAAGGAGACAACGATGATCGAGCCGACCTCCAACTTTTCCGCGCCAGCCGGCGAGCCCACTTTCGGGAATCCCGAAGCGAACGCCATCACCACCGGGCCGCTGTCCGGCTCGGCCAAGATCTACGTCGAGGGCAGCCGGCCGGACGTGCGGGTGCCGATGCGCGAGATCCGCGTCTCTCCCACGCTGACCAGTGCCGGGCTCACCATTCAGAATCCGCCGGTCACCGTCTACGATCCGTCCGGCCCCTATACCGACCCCGAAGCCGTGATCGACGTGCGCCAGGGACTGGGCGCACTGCGGCGGCCGTGGATTCTGGAGCGGGGCGACGTCGAGGTATTGCCCTCCGTCTCCTCCGAGTATGGCCGCCGGCGCGCCACCGACCCGATGCTCGCCGGCCTGCGCTTCCCCCATCTCCGCAAGCCGCTGTGCGCGAAGCCGGGTGCCAACGTCTCGCAGATGCACTACGCGAAGCGGGGAATCATTACGCCCGAGATGGAGTTCATTGCCATCCGCGAGAACCAGCGGCGCGAGCTCTCCCGCGAGTCCGCGGGCGGACGGGCCTGGGGCGGCGGCGTGGCCCAGCATCCGGGCCAGTCGTTCGGCGCCGCCGTGCCGCCCTCGGTCACGCCTGAATTCGTGCGCGAGGAGGTGGCCCGCGGCCGGGCGATCATCCCGAACAACATCAATCATCCGGAGAGCGAGCCGATGATCATCGGCCGCAACTTCCTGGTGAAGATCAACGCCAACATCGGCAACTCGGCCGTCACCTCGTCGATCGAGGAGGAGGTGGAGAAGCTCGTCTGGGCCATCCGCTGGGGCGCGGACACAGTGATGGACCTCTCGACGGGGAAGAACATTCACGAGACCCGCGAGTGGATCCTCCGCAACTCGCCTGTGCCCATCGGCACCGTGCCCATCTACCAGGCACTCGAAAAGGTGGGTGGCAAGGCCGAGGACCTCACCTGGGAGATCTACCGCGACACGCTGATCGAGCAGGCGGAGCAGGGCGTGGACTACTTCACCATTCACGCCGGCGTGCGCCTCGCCTACGTGCCGCTGACGGCGAACCGCATGACGGGCATCGTCTCCCGCGGCGGCTCGATCCACGCCAAGTGGTGCCTGGCCCATCACCGGGAGAACTTCACCTACGAGCACTTCGAGGAGATCTGCGAGATCATGCGCGCCTACGACGTCGCCTTCAGCCTCGGCGACGGCCTGCGCCCCGGCGCCATCGCCGACGCCAACGACGCCGCCCAGTTCGCCGAGCTCGACACCCTGGGCGAGCTGACCCAGATCGCCTGGAAGGACGACGTGCAGGTGATGATCGAGGGGCCGGGGCACATCCCCATGCACATGATCAAGGAGAACATGGACCGCCAGCTCGCCGCCTGCGGCGAGGCGCCGTTCTACACCCTCGGCCCCCTCACCACGGACGTCGCCCCCGGCTACGACCACATCACCTCGGCCATCGGCGCCGCGATGATCGGCTGGTTCGGCACGGCGATGCTTTGCTACGTCACGCCCAAAGAGCACCTGGGGCTGCCCAACCGCGAGGACGTCAAAGAAGGGGTGATCGCCTACAAGATCGCCGCCCATGCCGCCGATCTAGCCAAGGGGCATCCGGGCGCTCAGGTCCGCGACAACGCCCTCTCCAAGGCCCGCTTCGAGTTCCGCTGGGAGGACCAGTTCAACCTCGCGCTGGACCCGGAGACGGCCCGCGCCTACCACGACGAGACGCTGCCTCAGGAAGGCGCCAAGGTCGCTCACTTCTGCTCGATGTGCGGCCCCCACTTCTGCTCGATGAAGATCACCGAGGAGGTGCGCGACTACGCCGCGAAGCAGGGAGTGGAGGAGACGGCGGCGCTGGAAGCGGGGATGAAGGAGAAGGCCGAGGAGTTCCGGAAGAGCGGCGCGGAGATCTACGCCTAGGTGTACGAGCACCGCTCGGAGCCACTGCTGCCCCTGCGCGCGTTCCTGCTGCGGCTCTCGCAGCACGGGGCCGTGGCGTTCGGGCTGCTGGGTATCTCACTCGTCGTGGGGATGGCGGGATATCACCTTTTCGAGAAGCTTCACTGGGTCGACGCCTTTCTCAACACCGCCATGCTCCTCGGCGGCATGGGGCCGGTCGATCCACCGAAGACCGAGGCGGGCAAGCTCTTCGCCGGGCTCTACGCCCTGTACGCCGGGCTCGTCGTCATCACGGTCGCCGCGATCATGGTGACGCCGATCTTCCACCGCGTGCTGCACCGGTTCCATGCGGATGCGGAGGATAAGGAGGGGAAGGGGAATAAGGGCGGGAAGGTGGGGCCTAAGCCGCGTGGGAGGTGATTCGGCTTGCCGGGGGACTTCCCCCGCCCAAGAAGACCCTCACCCCTGCCCCTCTCCCCCGCCCCCGCCCAACCCTCCTCACCGGGAGAGGGGTACCCCTGGGGCGTTTTTGCCTTGCTCCCTCTTCTCCCGGTTGGGGGGAGGGCGATGGGAGAAGAGGGCCGGGGTGATGAGGGTCTTGGGCGGGGGAAGGGTGGGGCGCGCTGGCCCCACCCCTTGAAACTGCCCTCCTACTTCTTCTTGCTGCGCGAGAAGAAGTCCGCCATCGAGCCGAAGCCCGAGCCCGCCGCCGACGAGGCGTTGGCCGAGGCGTACTCCTCGCCGCGATTTTCGCGGCGGTTGTCCCGGTCGCCGCGAGGCGCGCGGTCACCACCCCCGCCGCCGCGGTCACTCCTTTCGCTCCGCTCACTGCGGTCGCCGCCGCCACCGCCTACGGCGGACATGGAGAGCGAGATCCGGCGCCGCGCCGTATCCACGCCCAGCACCCGCACCTGCACCTCCTGACCGGGCTGAACCGCCTCGCGGGCGTGGTTCAGCCGCCGGCCGCCGCCGATCTCGCTGATGTGGACCAGCCCCTCGAGGCCGGGTGCCAGCTCGACAAAGGCGCCGAACGTCTCGGTGCGCGCCACTTTGCCCGTGGTCTCCGTGCCCTCAGGGAAGCGGGAGACGGCGTCGCGCCACGGGTCTTTCTCCAGGGAGCGGCGGGAGAGGGAGATGCGCTCGGGACGCTTCTCGTCCTTCCCCTTCTCGATTTTGATGACCTGGACCTCGACCTCCTGGCCGACCTGGAAGACGTCCTGCGGGTGGGCGGTGCGGCTGTGGCCGATCTCGCTGACGTGGAGCATGCCCTCGATGCCGCCGAGGTCGACGAACGCGCCGTAGGTGGTCAGCGACGTGATCTTGCCGGTGAGCGTGGCGCCGACCTGGAGCTTCTCGCGCGTCTCGGAGGCCTTCGTCTGCTGCTCGTCCTCGAGCAGGGCACGGCGGGAGAGCACGATGTTCGGGCCGCGGCCGCCGCGGTTTCCCTCTTCGAGACGGGAAATCTTGAACTGCAGCTTCTGGCCCACGAAGCGCTGCGGATCCTCGACGTAGCGCAGGTCGAGCTGCGACAGCGGGCAGAACGCTCGCATGCCGTAGACCTGCACCTCGGCGCCGCCCTTGTTGAGGCCGGTGACCATGCCGTCGACCGGCAGGCCGCTCTCGAAGGCTTGCTTGATCTCGGCCGATACCTCCGTGCGCTTACCCTTGCCGCCCGCCTTGCGCTTGAGCAGCAGGGCCCCCGACTCGGGATCGGTGCCGGTGATGGTGGCCTCGAGGGTGTCGCCCTCCTTGACGGTGAGGTTGCCCTCGGCGTCCTTCAGCTCCGCCGCGGCGATCCGGCCTTCCGACTTCGCGCCGACGTCGACGAAGACCCACTCCTCGCCGATCGACAGGATCTTGCCGCTCACCTTGCTGCCGGCCCCCTGCTCGTCGCGCTTCTTCTTCGGAGTGTCGTGCTCGAACTCGGCCAGGATTTCGCCGAAGCCCTTCTTCTCCTCAGTCTTTTCCTGAGGCTTCTCGGCCGCCTCTTGAGGTTTCTCGGCAGCTTGCTGAGGTGCCTCGGCCGCTTCCTGAGGAGTCTCGGCCGCCTGGGCGGCGTCCGCCGGGGGGGCCTCTGAAGCCGCTTGGGGGGCGTCCGCGTCCGGAGCCTCCGCGGCCGCCTGCGTCTCCTGCGGGCTTGGGTTGTCCTGGGTGTCAGAGATCTCCACGCTGTCCGGGGTCTCCTGGCCGAGCTCCTGCTTTTCCTGGGTGTCCTGATCGTTCATGTCTTCTCCACTGTTCTTGGGGATTCTTGCGGCCCGGACGCGTTGCGGTCCAGCGGGCCCGGCCGGTCGAGCCGGGACAACGCATGAACAAACTCATGCCCACTATGCCTGGATTTGCAACGCTGGCGGGCCTTCCGGAATTTCCGGGCAATCCTCCCCGGGGGAGCAGGGTTCCGTTCCACCCTGCCTCGCTTTGAGTAAGCGAGCCGGCGCCACCGCCGGCCGCGGTGCGAGGCTGAGACGGCGCCTCGCCTGAAGAACCCCTGTGCGGAGCCTCCGTTTTCGATGCAGAATAGCAGGCGCCCGGCATCCTGCCAAACTTTGTACGTTGAGAGGAAGAGAGACGATGCGCCTATTGCTTGTGCCAACCCTGCTGGCCGGCCTCCTGGGCTCCGGACCGGCGACCGCCGCCGAGCCCACTCCGCACCCGCTGCCGGTGCCGCCTCTCGATCGCCGCGAGGTCCATCTGACCGATCTCGTGCAGCTCACCCACCGCGGCGAGAACGCCGAGGCGTACTGGTCGCCGGACGGCGTGGAGGTCATGATGCAGTCGACCCGGCCGCCCTACGTCTGCGACCAGATCTTCCGCCAGCGCGCCGACGGCACCGGCACGCCCATTCTGGTCTCGACCGGCAAGGGGCGCACCACCTGCTCGTACTTCACGGCCGACGGTAAGCGCGTCCTCTTCTCCTCGACCCACGCCGCGAGTCCCGACTGCCCGCCGGTTCCGGACCACTCGCACGGCTATGTCTGGGCCGTCTATCCCACCTACGAGATCTACAGCGCCAAGCCGGACGGCTCGGACCTCGTCCGCTTGACCGACAACAACGCCTACGACGCCGAGTCCACCGTCTGCCCGAAAGACGGCACGGTGATCTTCACTTCCACCCGCGACGGCGACCTCGACCTCTACCGCATGGACCCCGACGGCAAGAACGTCAAGCGCCTGACGGACACCCCGGGCTACGACGGCGGCGCCTTCTTCTCGCCGGATTGCAAGAAGATCGTCTGGCGCGCCTCGCGCCCCAAGCCGGGGCCGGAGCTGGAGGAGTACAAGAGTCTCCTCGCCCAGGGGCTCATCCACCCCAACAAGCTCGAGCTCTGGACCGCCAACGCCGACGGCAGCGACGCCCGCCAGGTGACCTACCTGAACGCGGCCTCCTTCGCCCCGTCGTTCTTCCCCTCCGGCAACCGCCTCCTCTTTTCCTCCAACTACGGCGATTCCAAGGGGCGGGAGTTCGACATCTGGGCCATTAACACGGACGGCACCGGCCTCGAGCGCATCACCTGGACGGCCGGCTTCGACGGCTTTCCCCTCTTCTCGCCGGACGGCACCCACCTCGCCTTCTCCTCGAACCGCAACCAGAGCGAGCCGGGGGAGACGGACGTCTACGTCGCCCACTGGGTGGACCACGCCTCGGCCGAGCTGACGCCCGCCGTCGCCACGGCGGCGGCCGACCGCTTCCGCGACGACGTGCGCTGGCTGGCCGACGACGCCCGGGAAGGGCGGGGGATCGGCACCGAAGGGCTCGCCGAGTCCTCGCGCTGGATCGCCCGCCGCTTTCGCCAACTGAGCCTGGAGTCGCTGGGGGCGGAAGGCTATTTCCAAACTTTCGAGGTGCCGATGGCGGTGGCCGCCCGGCCCGGAACGGCGGTGACGGTGGACGGCGCCGCGGTGGCCGCCGGAGGCTTCCAGCCGGCTTCGTTCTCCAGCAACGGCACGGTTGCCGGTCCCGTGGTGGCTGCCGGCTACGGCATCACCGCCACGGACCTGGGAGTCGACGACTACAAGGGGATCGAGGCGAAGGGAAAGATCGTCGTCGTCCGCCGTTTCACGCCCGAGGGGGGCAAGTTCGCCCAGAAGGACGCGGAGCAGCGCTACGGCGACCTTCGCTACAAGGCCTTCAACGCCCGCGAGCACGGCGCCGCCGGCTTGATCATCGTCGACTCGCCCGCCGGGAGCCCAGGGAGCACCACGCCTCCGCCAGCCGAGGCCCCTTTGCCGAGCCTCGCCATTGACCGCTCGGAGGCCGCCGGCGGCGATGCCGGCCTGCCGGTGGTGACGGTGAAGCGCGAAACGGGTGCCCCGCTATTCGCCGGCAGCCACCGGGCGAGCCTGAAGATCGACCTCGAGCGCCGCAACGAGACCGCCGTCAACATCGTGGGCCTCCTGCGGGCCGTGGGGGAGGACCGCCTGCCGGGGGCCCTGCTCGTGGGCGCTCACTATGATCATCTGGGGCTCGGCGGCGCGGGCTCGCTCGCTCCCGACTCGCACGAGATTCACAACGGCGCCGACGACAACGCCTCGGGCACGGCCGCCCTGCTGGAAGTGGCGAAGCAGCTCAGCGCTCCGGGAATCCACCTGCGGCGCGACGTCTACTTCGTCGCCTTCTCCGGCGAAGAGTCCGGCGTCCTCGGCTCGACCGCCTTCACCCGCAAGCCGCCCGCGAGCCTCAAGCTCGGCGATCTCGTGGCAATGCTCAACATGGACATGGTGGGCCGGCTGCGGGGCGACCAGGTCAGCGTGCTGGGTGGCGAATCCGCGGCGGAGTGGAACCAGATCGTGCCGCCCTTGTGCACCGAGAGCGGCGTGCTCTGCACGCTCTCGGGAGATGGCTACGGTCCCTCGGACCACAGCCCGTTCTACGCCGCCGGAGTGCCCGTGCTCCACTTTTTCACCGGCGCCCACGAGGACTATCACAAGCCCTCGGACGACTCGGACAAGATCAACGCCATCGGCGGCGCCCGCATCGCCAGCCTGGTGGCGGACATCGCCGAGGCGGTCGCCAACCAGGTTGGCCGCCTCACCTACAAGAGCGCACCGTCCCCCGCGCCGCGAGGCGACTCGCGCTCCTACGGCGCCTCCCTCGGCACCGTGCCGGACTACGCCGGAGATGGCCGGCCCGGCGTGCTGGTGGCCGGTGTGCGGCCCGGAGGCGCCGCGGAGGCCGCCGGCATCCAGCGAGGAGACCTGCTCGTGGAGCTCTCCGGCAAGGAGATCCGCGACATCCACGACTTCATGTACATCCTCCAGAGCGCCAAGCCGGGGGAGAAGTCGAACGCCGTCGTAGTACGGAACGGCAAGCGCATGACCGTCGAGGTGACGTTCGGCACCAGCCGGCGGTAATTTGGGGAGGCGGAAAGCCAAACCAGGGACGTAGTGGTTGGAGAGGAATTGTGGGCGGGGGGTAGAGTCTCCGAGGCGGGGATGCCGATCCGATCAACGCCAAACCCATGACGGGGCGATTTGTGACCCTGTTGACCGGCGTTGTGGAAACCTGGGCGCACCGAGAGGGGGCATCGCCCCGTAGGCGCTAACTTAACGTGTCTCAGAGGTTCCCCCGCCCAAGACCCTCACCCCTGCCCCTCTCCCGACCACCCCTTCCCCCTCCCCGGGAGAGGGGTACCCCTGGGGCGGTCTGGCCTTGCTCCCTCTTCTCCCGGTGAGGGGGCGGAGGGGGTCGGGAGAAGAGGGCCGGGGTGATGAGGGTCTTGGGTGGGGGAACGCTGAAGCAAAGTTAGCGCCTATGGGGGCATCGCCCCGTCGCAGATCATCGTCGTTCGGGAGATTGTGGCCGCCGCCGAGACGTCTCTACCTCCTTCGCTGAAGGGCGACGAATGGGGGCTCCTGCAACCTCCACCCCAACTCTCCCGTAGAATCCCCAAGCCGAAAGTGTATCCAGCCGTTCTTCCTGTAGAAAGGTCATCATGAAATATTTGTTCCTGTTGTTCTCCATCTGTCTGCTGGCTGCAACGTCCGCGACCGCCGCCTCTGCCGCTATCGCTCCGGACCTCGTCGAGTACGCCCACAGGTTCGAGCAGTTCCCCGACACCAAGGGGAAGGATAGCGAGAGCGTGCGGTTGCAGAGGCTGTTCGACCTCTCCTGGGAGACCACGATGCACGCGTCCCCGGAGTTTGCCACCTCCGTGGGCTACCCGGGGCTCAACGACCGCTGGTCCGACATGTCGTTCGAGGCCATCGAATTCGGCCATGCCCTCACGACCAAGATGCTGCAGGCGATCGACTCCATCGACCGCTCGAAGCTCACGCCGGCCGAGCAGGTCAACTACGACCTTGCGCACCGGCGGTTGGAGCAGGATGTCGAGGGCCGGCGGTTCCACGGCGAATACCTGCCGATCACCCAGGTGGGTGGCGTGCACCAGGGAATCCCCCAGCTCTTGTCGTTCATGCCGGCCCACGACGTCAAGGACTACGAGAACATCATCGCTCGCCTGCGCGGCATCCCCAAGATCATCGACCAGACGATCGCTCTCTTGAACAAGGGGCTCCAAGAGGGGATCACGCCGCCGCGGATCACCCTGCGCGACGTGCCGGCCCAGGTCGGCAGCCTGCTGGTGGACGATCCGATGAAGAGCCCCATGCTGAAGGCTTTCCTGAAGCTCCCCTCCAGCATCCCGGCGGCGGAGCAGGAGAGGCTCAAGAGCGAGGGCGTCAAGGTTTTCAAGGAGCAGGCCGAGCCGGCGTTCCGCAAGCTCCAGAGCTACCTAACGAATACCTATCTGCCGGCCTCCCGCGACACGATCGCCATGAGCGACCTGCCGGACGGCAAGGCCTGGTATGCCTTCAACGTCCGTTCCAGCACCACCACCAACTTGACGCCCGAGCAGATTCACCAGATCGGCCTCTCCGAGGTGAAGCGCATCCGCAAGCAGATGGACGACCTCATCGCCACCACCGGTTTCAAGGGGAGCTTCGAGGAGTTCCTCACCTTCCTGCGTACCGATCCGCGGTTCTTCTACGACAAGCCGGAGGATCTGCTGACGGGCTACCGGGACATCGCCAAGCGCATCGATCCCGGGCTGGTGAAGCTTTTCGGCAAGCTGCCGCGGCTGACCTACGGCGTCATTCCCGTGCCCTCCTATTCCGAGAAGTCGCAGACCACGGCCTACTACGAGGACGGCTCGCGGGCGGCGGGCCGGCCGGGGTACTTCTACGCCAACACCTACGACCTCAAGTCGCGCCCGAAGTGGGAAATGGAGGCCCTCACCCTGCACGAGGCCGTGCCGGGCCATCATCTTCAGATCTCGCTCGCCCAGGAGCTCGAGAACGTCCCCGAGTGGCGCCGCTATGACAACTACACGGCCTTCGTCGAGGGCTGGGGGCTCTACGCCGAGAGCCTGGGGGGAGATCTCGGCCTCTACGAGGACTCCTACTCGAAGTTCGGCCAGCTCACCTACGAGATGTGGCGGGCCATCCGTCTCGTGGTGGACACCGGCATGCACACCATGGGCTGGACCCGCCAGCAGGCGCTCGACTATTTCAAGGCCAACTCGGCCAAGGCCGAGCACGATATCGAGGTCGAGGTGGACCGCTACATCGTCTGGCCCGGGCAGGCTCTGGCCTACAAGATCGGCGAGCTGAAGATCAAGGAGATGCGCGCCTACGCCGAGAAGGAGCTGGGGCCCAAGTTCGATATCCGCGCCTTCCATGACCACGTGCTGGGCAACGGCGCCCTGCCGCTCGACCTGCTGGAGAAGAACATCCGGGCGTGGGTGGCGGAGGAGAAGGGGAAATAGCGCATCTTGGAGAAGAGAACCCCTTCACGGCTGTTCTCCCTCTTCTCCCGGTCGGGGGGAGGGCGATGGGAGAAGAGGGCCGGGGTGATGAGGGGGGTTTGGAGTGGTTCTATGAAGACAGCAATAATCGCTTTCCTCCTGACGGCCGCGCCAACCCTCGCGGCCGTCCCTCCGGACCTCGCCGATTCGTCGCGGCAGATCGCGCGGTTTTCCGCTACGAAAGGGCAGAGGAGCGAGAGCGATCGATTGAAAAGGTTTTTCGATCTCCATTGGCGGACCCAGCTTCTCGGGGGGTCCGGAGTACTCGACCTACATCGGCCACTCGGAGCTCGACGACCGCCTGGGCGATCTCTCGCCTGAGACGATCGCGCTCTTCCTCCGCATCACCCACCAGGAGCTGGAGGCCCTCGATTCCATCGACCGCTCGCGCCTCGCGCCGGCCGAGCAGCTCAACTACGACCTCCTGCACTGGCGTCTGGAGCAGGGGATCGAGGGAGAGAAATTTCCCGGGGAGCTCATGCCGGTCAATCAGTTGAACGGCGTGCACCAAAGCGTCGTGGATCTCCTGGCCACGATGCCGACCCGGACGGTGAAGGACTACGAGAACCGGCTCGCCCGCCTGCGCGCGTTTCCCCTGCTGGTCGATCAGACGATCGCGCTGCTCGCGAAGGGGCTCGCCGCGGGGATCACGCCGCCGCGAGTGACGTTGCGCGACGTGCCCGCGCAGATCGACGCCCTGCTCACGGACGATCCCGCGAAGAGCGCCTTCCTGGCGTCCTTCCAGGAGATTCCCGAGACGATCCCCGTCGCGGACCGCGAGCGGGTCCTGCGGGAGGCGGTCCGGGTCTATCAGGACGGGGTGGCGCCGGCCCTGCGCAAGTTGCGGAGCTATCTCGCCGAGACCTACATCCCGGGAGCCCGGGAGACGACGGCTATGAGCGATCTGCCGGACGGCAAGGCTTGGTACGCCCATATCGTGCGGACCAGCACGACGACCGATCTCACTCCCGATCAGATCCATCAGCTAGGCCTCTCCGAGGTGGCGCGCATCCGCAAGGAGATGGACGCGGTGATGGCCTCCACGGGTTTCAAGGGGAGCTTCGAGGAGTTCTGCACGTTCCTGCGTACCGATCCGCGCTTCTTCTACGACAAGCCCGAGGATCTGATCGCCGGCTACCGCGACATCGCCAAGCGGATCGATCCCGAGCTGATCAAGCTCTTCCACAAGCTGCCGCGGCTCCCCTACGGCGTCACGGCGATACCGGACTACGACGCGAAGTCGCAGACCACGGCCTACTATGGCAACGGCTCACTCGCCTCCGGCCGGCCGGGCTGGTTCAACGTCAACACCTACAACTTGAAGGCCCGGCCGAAGTGGGCGATGGAGTCCCTCGCCGCGCACGAGGCGGTGCCGGGCCACCACATCATGTACTCGCTCATCGAGGAGCTCGGCGAGCTGCCCGATTGGCGCAAGTGGGATGTCTATCCCTCAATGTCGGAGGGATGGGCGCTCTACGCCGAGAGCCTGGGGGGCGAGATCGGTCTCTACAAGGACCCCTACTCCAAGTTCGGCCAGCTCAGCGCCGAGATCCTGCGGGCCATCCGCCTGGTGGTCGACACCGGCCTGCACACCCGCGGGTGGACCCGCCAGCAGGCGATCGACTATATGCGGGCCAACTCCGCGAAACCCGAGCACGACATCGTGGTCGAGATCGACCGCTACATGGTCTGGCCCGGCGGCGCCGTGGTCTACAAGCTCGGCGAGCTGAAGATCAAAGAGCTGCGCGCCTACGCCGAGAAGGAGCTCGGACCCAGGTTCGACCTCCGCGCCTTCCACGATCGCCTCCTGGACCACGGCCAACTGCCGCTCGCCCTGCTGGAGAAGCAGATCAAGGAGTGGGTGGCGTCGGAGAAGGCGAAGGGACCGGCGGCACCAGTCCCGGCCCCTTGAGATATGGCGCCAGCAGCGCGTCCCACGTCTTCGCCATCTGCTCGAACTCGGCCGTGCACTGCGCGGCGCGGTCGGCGGGCAGCGTGCCATCTTCCACCAGGTACTGGAACTCCGCGGGATTCTTGCCGTAGACCCAGCAGATGACGTTGGCGAAGCGCTGCTGGTCCAGAGCGTGGGCGTTCCAGAAGGCGAGCTTGGCGAGAGCGGCCTGGCTCTTGGCGTCCTTCTCCCGCGCGAGAAACGTGGTGGCGCCGTCCAGCGCCGCCTTCTCGCCCTGCCGTCCGCTTTCGAGCAGGAGGAGGGTGGCGAGCTGATCCACCGCGTCCTCCTCGCGACCGGTGATCGGCAAGGCGTCGAGGCGGATGAGAGCATGGCCCGCCTCGTGGAAGAAGATGAACAGCGTCGCTCCGGCCACGGCGATCCCCGCCTGCTGAATTCCCTCCTCGGTGGTGACGTCCGCCGTGAACAGATCGGAGAGCGAGTCGATCAGCTCGTAGCAGATCGAGATGCGGCGCTTGTCGGCCTCGTACGGAGCGTCCGCCGTGCCGCACTCGCGAAGCGCCGCCGTGACGTCGGCCGGCATCGCCAGCGTGTCGTTGAGGGCGCGCACCGTCTCCTGCAGGAGCTGGGTCTCCTTGAAGATCTGCTGCAGGCCTTGATAGTCGGGGTTCCTGGTTTTCTCGTAGACCACCTTGAAGTCGCCGCGGTCGGGAATGCGGACGACGGGCGGAGCGGGCGCGGGAACGGGTGGGACTTCCGGCAGGACCGTCGCAGGTGCCGGCGTCTCGATAGTAGGCTTCGGCGTCTCCGATTGGCCCCACGCAGCGGACGTGGCGAAGATCGACGCGAACGCGATGGACGTGAGGCGGCGTGCTAGGGACGCTGGGATCAAGGTCTGAACCTCCGTCGCGCACGATAAACTGAAGCGCCTATGAACGTCCAGCCGGTGCGTCTCGAAGGTCCCAGCCTCATCCTCGATCCCCTGACGCCGGAGCACGCCTCCGCCCTGTGGCCGAAGACCGACCCGGACCTCTTTCTCCACACCCTGGAGTGGCCACGAGACGATAGCGCCGTGGCCTTCGCGGACTGGGTGCGCGACTCTCTGACCAAGCCCGCGTCACTGCACTTCGTCATCCTCGTCAAGCCGGAGCTGGAGGCCGTGGGGATGACGGGCTACCTCGACATCCGCCCGCCGCATCGCGGCCTGGAGATCGGCCGCACCTGGATCGCCAAGTCCCATCAGGGCACGAAAGTGAATCCCGAGAGCAAGTACCTGCTGCTACGCCACGCCTTCGAAGAGCTGGGAGCGGCGCGAGTCCAATTCAAGACCGACGTCCACAATCTCCAGAGCCAGAGAGCCCTCGAGAAGCTGGGCGCCCAGCGCGAAGGCGTGCTGCGGCGTTTCCAGATGCGCTCCAACGGCTTCATCCGCGACACGATGATCTTCAGCCTCATCGCCGAGGAATGGCCGCAGGTGAAGGCGGGGCTGGAAAGGCGGTTGGGTTTCACACCCTGAGCCCTACGGGCTCGCCGCGACGTCTATTCGGCAACTTACGCGTAGGATGAGACTTCAATTCCGGGCTTTGCTGGTGAAGATACTCTTCGGCAGCTTCACGTGAACCCCGACGTTCGGTTTGTCGACGAGCTGCGTCACCGCGACGTTGCCGGCGATGCTCACGAGCTGATACGCCTCGTGCTTCGTCATCTTCCTCGCCGAGGCGACGAAGTCGACCATCTCCTGAATCGCGACCTTGGTGGCGACGGTGAGGTCCGGATCGGTCGCCATGCTGATGTAGTCGGTGGCCGTCTCGGCGCGAGGCCACGTGAGCTTCAGGTCCTTGCGGACGGTGAGCTGAATACGCGCGCGGAGCGACGTCTCGATCGCCGTCTGATCGACCTCGCCATCGCCTTGCGCGGCGTGGCCGTCGCCCACCTCGAACAGGGCGCCGGGCGCAAAGACGGGAATGAACAGCGTCGAGCCGACACCCAGCTCCTTGTTGTCGAGATTTCCCGCGTGTTTCCCCGGCGGATTGCTGCTGACCCGGCCGAGCTCCGGTGCCGGTGCCACGCCCATACTGCCGAAGAACGGATGCAGCGGGATCACGATGCCCGGCGCGAACTCCGCGGTCATCGTCTTCGCATTGATGGGGAGGATGCGCGAAGCGAGGGAACGGTCACAGTTCTCCGGCAGGAAGCCGTTGCAGCCGTTGTAGCCATAATCGATCGGAAAATCGATCGATAGTATCTTCACCTCGAGCACGTCGCCCGGCTGCGCGCCCTCGACGTACACCGGGCCGGTGAGGATGTGCCCGCCCGGCCCTTTGCGGTCTCCCGTGACCTCGGCGACGATCGCCTTGAGCGACCCCTGAATCCTGTCGTCGGCCACGCCGGCCTTCTGGAGCCCGGTGGGGTTGTTCGTCAACAGCGTGTCGACGTCGACGATGTCGCCCGACGCGACGCGCAGCACTGGCTTTGCGTCGGCCCAGTAATACCCGTACGCAATGGTCGAAGGAGTCGCTTCGAGGCGGTGTGTCTTTGGGCCTTCCGCATACAAGGCGGTACCCGCGGTAGCGGTGAACATGAAGACCGACGCGGCAGCAACGATATGAGTGCGCATGGCGGGGCAGACGCTACCACATAGACGATGGGCCTTCTTGCGTTTGAACTAAGGCCCCCCTCCCGCAAGCGGGAGAGGGACCCTATTAAGGACCAGCCCGGTAAAAGCCCGGCTCAGCGGACCACGACTTTCCTGTAGAACGGAATCTCGCGGATACGGGGGCCGCCCGCGGCGACGATCGCGTTGGCAAGCGCAGGGGCGACCGCGGGGGTCGGGGGCTCGCCGGCACCGGTCAGCGGTACCTCGCCGCCCGGATAATCTTTGACCACCTCCGGGCTTGGGACCACAAAGGAAGTCGAGATTTTTTTCGGCGTCTGGTGGATACGAAGCACGGGGTAGTTGTCGAAGTTGTTCTGGACGACAGCCCCATTCTTGACCGTGATCTCACCGAGCAGAGCGTAGCTCAGGCCGTAGATGATGCCGCCCTCCATCTGCGCGTAGACCCGGTCCGGGTTGACCACAAAGCCGCAGTCGAGCGCCGCGTAGATCTCGTTGATCGTCAGCTCGTTGGCTTCGTTGAGTGAAACGTCGACGACGATGGCCACGTAACTCAGGAAGCTTCGGTGGGCCGCGATGCCGAGGCCGCGGCCTTTCGGCAGCTTCCCCCGCTTCTCGTCCCAACCCGAATCCTTCGCCACCCGCTCCACCACGGCGCGCAGCCGGCGAGTGTCGGGCGGATAACCCGGAGAGATTTCCTTTTCCTGTCCGCCGATCGACACCAACGTCCGATTTATAGGAAACAGGTTGTTGTCGTAGGCCGGCACATGCTCTTCCTTAAAGACGGCCTCGGTGAACATGCGTCCCTGCCCGATCAACTCGAGCAGATAGTCCTTCGAATCCCGGCCCGCGGCGACCGCCATCTCGTCGGCGAATGAACAGAGGCCGAAGGCGTGGTAGATGTTGGCCACCGAGCGCATCCAGCCGCAGCGAATGTGGTTCGCGGCCGGGGAGTTCTCGATGCGCAGGTTGTCGATGGCGTACGGATTGTCTTCGAGACCCTGTGCTCGCTCGATGCAGGAGCCATAGAGGTATTCGCCGCCGTTGTGAAACGCGGCGCGCGCTTTCGCATTGATGTCGTTCTCGACGGCAGACGCGCTTGGCGACGGCGGAGGAAAGATGGTCGCGAAGAACGAGGTAAGGGCGCTGCGGTGCAGGAGGGCCGCCGGGCGCCCGTCGGCACCGAGGCCCGCCTTCAAGTACTGGCTGCTCGCCGCATTGTAGAAGCTGAACTGGATGTCGTCTTCGCGCGTCCATTGCACCCGGATGGGCACGCCGGGGTGTTGCCTGGCGAGAAAGGCCGCCTCCATGACGTAGTCGGGGTTGGACTTGCGCCCGAAGCCGCCACCTAACAATGTGGGGTGGATTTTGATCTTGTCCCGGACCCGTTTCTTGAGATCGTCTCGCATCTTGAACAAGGTGGGTTCATCCACATTCAGCAGCTTTGCGATGCTTTCATTGAAGGCCTGTTGTGTTTCTCTTTCTCCCTCCCTCAATTCGGAGAGCTCCGTCGCCAGCCAGATCAGCCACTTCAAGGGTTCCGGTTCCAGCATCGCCAGGCCGACATAGTGCTGAGCGAGCTCCGGTCCCTGGGTGGGGCACCAGATCTCCCACTGCCCGTTCTCGTAGTGTGCAATGGCCACGGGGGGCTCCATCGGTGCCTGGGCCAGGTGAGGAATGTGGTAGCCCGCCTCCACGACTTTTGCGGCCCCGCCGAGGGCGCCGTCGACGTCGCCCTTCCACCGCACCGGTTTTCCCGGCTGGGAGGTCGACGCTTCGAGCTCGCCGCGGAAGGCGTCCGAATCGTAGGTCGCGTTCGGTCCAAGGTCCCACTCGACCTTGAGCACTCTGCGCCCTTGCAACGCGGCCCAGGTGTTCTCCGCCAAGACGGCGACGCCCGCATGCGGAATGAAGTTGGCGCCCACGCCGCCGGTCATGGGGAAGCCCGGAGGAAGGACCGGCTCGACGAACTTGACGCCCGGCACGGCGAGCGCCGCGGTCTTATCGAAGGACTTCAAGGTGCCGTTGGCGACCGGGCAGCGCACGATCATGGCCGTCAGCATGTCCCGCCGGCCGACGTCGACGTCGGCGCCGTACACCGCTTTGCCGGTGACCATGTCCCTGGCATCGACGAACGGCATCGTCTTCTTGCCGATGAAGCGCCACTGGTCGGGCGTCTTGAGCACGGCCTTGATCTCGTCCGTCTCGGGCGGGTGCTCCGCCACCTTTTTGGCTTCCAACAGCAGGTGGTGATATTCGATGGAACGGCCGGTGAGCTTGTGGTAGATCTTCTGCTGCCGCGCCTCGAGCTCAGTGGCTTTGACTCCCCATTTCGCGGCCGCCGCGCGGATCATCACGAGCCGTATGCCGGCGCCGAAGAGCCGCATGGCCAGGAAGTAGGCGGCCATGCTTCGCGAGCTGTCGGTGAACTGGGCGTCCTCGCCCTTGACGATCGCCGGGGCACCAGGCATGGGGTATGGAAACGGTACCCCGAAATTGACAGCGTCGGCGTCGGCCTGGTGCAGAGTGACCCGGTCCCAGTCGGCCTCGAGCTCGTCGGCCAGCACGGCCGCCAGGCTCGATTTGATGCCTTGGCCCATCTCCGCGCGGTGAGTGAAGATGGTGATGTGGCCGCTCAGGGGTTTGATGGCGACAAACGCGCCGAGCGGGAAACCATAGGTAACGATATCCTTTAAATCCGGTAGCCCCGCGGCCGAGAGCGGCTCAGTGGGGAACATGGAATAGCCCAGCACCAGCGCTCCGGCTCCCACACCGGTCTGACGGAGGAACTCTCTGCGGGTGATCTTGAAGATGCCGCTCATGATGACGAGCCCCCAGCCGCCTTGTGGATCGCTTCCCGGATTCGTGGATAGGTGCCGCAGCGGCAGATGTTGCCGCGCATCGCGTTGTCGATCTGCTCGTCGGTGGGGTTGGCCCCCTTCGTCGCGGTCAGGAGCGCCGCGGCGCTCATGATCTGGCCCGGCTGGCAGAAACCGCACTGCGGCACGCCGAGCTCGACCCACGCCTTCTGGCACGGGTGGCTGCCGTCGGACGACAACCCCTCGATCGTGGTGATCTTGGAAAGGCAGGCCACGCCCACGTCGACGGAGCAGGAACGTACGGCCCGCCCGTCGAGGTGGACGGTGCACGCGCCGCATTGCGCGACGCCGCAGCCGAACTTGGTGCCCTTGAGCCCCAGGATGTCGCGCAGGGCCCAGAGCAAAGGCATGTTGCCGTCGATGTCGACAGTGTGCAACCTGCCGTTGACATGGAGCTGAAAAATGGACATCTGAACCTCCTTCGTTGTGTCGGCCCTGGGCGGCATCAGAATTTGCGACGGAGCTCCACTCGCGCTCCGTAGATGTCCTTCTGGCCCTGCAGCCAGCCCTTCATGGCATCGAGGCGCAAGATCCAGGTTTTCGTGAACGGATGCTGATAACGCGCGCCGAGGGCGTATTGATCCCCCGACGTATTGTTGCTCCTGCGCTCAACCACCGACCCTTCGACGACGATCTGACGGTCGAGGCCGAACAGGTATTCCACTCCCACCGCCCCGCCGTAGGAGTCGTGCGCGGTGGCGTCGAGGGTCGGGTAGCCCGTCAGGCCGTCGGACTCGAAGTTGATGCCGGTGTTCCTCAGCACGCCACCGGAATCGCCCCCGCGCGCCAGCGACTGAGGGCTTTTGAAGCCGGCGAAGAAGTTGAAGTAAGGGACGAAGTTCAACGGGTTGAAGGCCGAGACGTCGAAGCCGAAATGCCGCCTCGGGACGAGCGAGTTCTCCACCAGCACCAGCAGGCCGTCGGCTGTTTTCACCCCGGCGACCCCCTTCTGGCCGAAGTTGCCGATCAGCCGGACGCTGTTGGCGAGCCGCCCCATGTAGCGCTTGCTGAACGCAACGGTCACGTTGCTGTAGCTATGGCCGCTGACGTCGGAGTCGAGGTAGCCGTAGCCGTACTCGAGATATCCGCGCAGGAGGTCGGCGAAGCCGGCGAAGCCGAAGAGCTTGTTCTTGGTGCCGGAATCGGCGGCGGTGTTCACGTTGTGGAGGCCGGCGAAGAAGGTGAAGTCCATGTTGCTGATGTCGAGCGACGGACTGCTCTTGGCCGTGATGCTGAAGGCCGCACCATCGATCGCGTCCTCGATCCAGACGCCGTTCTGGGTGACGATGGGAGTCCTCCCGACGGCGATCGGCAAGTCGACGCCGTTGGTCCTGCCGGTCAACCCTTGCGCCATGGCGCCGAGGTCGCCTTCGAAGAAGAGGGTGTCGAGGTTGAAGTCGAAATTGTGGACGAACTTGTCATCGACCTGACCGCTGATCAGGTAGCGCGTAAACGAGTTGTTTTTGTCGATCGGGCGCGTGAAGGCATGAATACGCTCAGTGGGGGTGAGCTGTAAGTCCATGTCGAGGTTGAGACGGGCGGCGACCTCCGACTGATCCGTCTTGCCGTTGACGGGAGGGCCGCCTTTGTCGTACTGCGCGGCGGCGATACGAAAGTCGCCGGCAACGATGAGGGCCGGCATCATCGGATTCTTCTCGCCGAGCAGGGTGGGGCGGGGTGCGTACGCCCCATAGTCGTAGAGGCGAAGGCCCAGCTCAACGGGCGGCCGGGGGCGGTCGATCGCGCGCCGGGCGCCGTAGATGTCCAGCTCGGCCTTGGAGTCGTAGGTCTGCGGGTAGCAGGGATCCGCTTTGAACCACGCCGGGTCGGGCGGCTCGGGGAGGAGCGTGACCCCGGGCGACATCTCATGCTCCTTGTGGGAGTTGCTGACGTCGAAAGGTTTCGGGACGCAGGGGGCGTCACTCTTCTTGTCGTCTTTCTTGTCGACAGCGGCATCGGCGGCAAGGGCGCACGGCACGCCGAGGGCCAGCAGGAGCAAGCCGGCGAGCAAAGGGTTCGCAGTCCAGGCTTTTCCGTTCATGGTCGCCCTTTCTCAGTGAACGTCGAATGCGACGGCGTAGGCATGCGTGTCAGTGACCCATTCGTTCTCGACCCGCTTCATCTCCGTCGTGGCGAAGACGAACTCCATGAAGTAAATGGGCTCCGTCCTGCCGCGCAGACGCGCGGCGAGCTTGTAAGTTCCGGGCTTTTTGAGCAGCTTCCCGGGGACCTTGTAGTGGGCGGTGCGGCTCCCCAGCGGCGGAATGCTGCGCTTCTCCAGACGGGCGTTCGGAGGATGGTTGAGAATCGAGGTCGGTGCGCCGCCGGGCCGGATGAAAGGATCCTGGTCGAAGTCCAGATTGATCGGCAGATACATCTCCCGATCCGTTCCTTTCAGGTTGGTCGTGAGGAACTTGCTCTGCATGCTGAAGAGCTGGTCGTCGTGCGGCAGCGTTTGATCGCCGACCTCTTTGGACTGGAGGTCGGCGAGGTCGCCGTCCTTGTCGACGTAGCCGGATTCCCAGACTCTCTTTCCGTCGGGGTCGACGAGGACGACGTTGAGCCAGAGCTCAGGCTGGGCTCCCAGCGAGCCGGAGGGGAGGTTGTGCCCCTTGTTCAGGTTCGTGAGCTTGTAGTCGAACTTGAAGTCCTTGCCGACCTGCGGGCCGCTCTTGAAGAACGGACCGTCGAGGCGGGAGGCGCTCTCCATGAGCTTCAGGCGCAGTTGCTCGCGCTCCCGCCAGCGGGCGAGGTTCTCCTGCACGATCCCCCAGGCTTTCCTGCGGTCGGCGGCGTTCTGCCACTCGGGGGGGAAGGTGCTCGACGAGCCTGCGGCAACCTTGTTTTCGAAGACGTCGCTCCCCCAGCCGGCGCGATAATCGAACGTCAGCCACTGCTGGGGAGTGAACGGGGACTCTTCGATGCGCAGCGGGAAGAGACCAGGATGGCTGATCGGATAGCCGGGGCCGACGAAAGTGTGGTCGGTCAGCGGCCGCTGGTCGTTGAAATGCTTGCCGTTGACCTCCGCCGCCCATCCTTTTTCGTACCCCACGTTCTGTCCCGGGAACTTGCTCATGTGGCAGTTCTGGCAGGTGATCCCCTCCTTGGCGGCGGGAGAGGCGCGGTACTCCTCCCAGACGGTCTCGAGCTTGATGCCGGGATGGACCGCCACCTGGTGGCAGGTGATGCAGAGCTCCGACTTCACGATGATGTCCGACTGGATGGCGGTCTGGTGCATCCGGATCCATTTCTTGTCGCCTTCGGCGGGCTTGTCGGGCTCGTCGATGGTGACGAGAATCCCGTTTTTCCTCGCGTCGGTGATCGCCGCGAGGCCACCCAGGCTGTCGAAGGGGCCGAACACGGGCTCGTGGATTGGTCCCGGGGTGATCCGGCGTGCGCCGTTGGTCTTGCCGTAACCCTCGCCGACGCGGTGGCAGGTGACGCAGGTGATCCCTTCCTTGGCCGCCCCGCTACGGTCCCACCAAGCGATTTCGCGCGGCTCGGCGAGAGCGGTGCCGACGCTGGCGTGGCAACGGACACAGAAGTAGTTGACCGTCCCGCGCGAGATGTCGTTGATCCGCTGTTCGAACATGTTGAACATCGGAGAGACGGCGGCGTAGGCGTGGGACGAGATGCTCCACTGCTTGTACTGGTTGGGGTGGCACTCGCCGCAGACCTTGGCGGACGGATACTGCGCGTCGGCCGCGGCCTTCGCATGCGGGTCCTTCTCCGGCAGCGGTTTAGGCAGCTCCTGTCCCCTTGCGGACCCCAGCTCCGCCAGCAGGAGGACGATGAATACAAATCCGACTTTTCGCATAAGGCTACTCCTCGTCTGCGGCCAGTGGTTGTGCTTACATGCCAGCCAGGCGGCGAATCGAACTACGTCGCGCCGAGTCGAATTAATGATTCTTTGCGATTCTACCATGAATTGTAGTTTTCGTTGTTCAAATTCAGGAGCGCCGGCTCACATCGGAGCCGGCGTCTCGTTTTCCCTGCAAACCTGAGCGACGGCCGGCGGCCCTCAGAAGGTCTTCAGGAACTCGATCAGCGCCCTCTTGTCGGCATCGCTGAGCCCGGGCTCCTCCTTGAAGAGGTCGGTGCCGAAGTAGTGGCCGCGGTTGACCACGAAGTCCGGGCACTTGCTCAGCGCGAGCAGCGGGGCGGCCAGGTTCTTGAACACCGCGCGCGCCTGCTCGTCGGTGGCGTTGGCCGGCAAGGCCTTGAGGGCCTGCTTGATCTTCACCAGGAGCTCCAGGAGCTGCTTGTCGTGCGCCAGCCTCTGCAGCGTGGTCTGGTTGTCGGGCAGGATGTTGAGGTTCGCCAGCAGGTTGACC